>NZ_KB899636.1:1945096-1945353 GCF_000378405.1 Succinimonas amylolytica DSM 2873
CTCGGTGAACAGAAAAAAGAGGAACAGAAAGGAACTGAACCGAAATCCGATGCCGATGTCATGAATGAATGGGCGGCGGCTCTCGGTGAACAGAAGAAAGAGGAACAGAAAGGAGCGGACCAGAAGCCGAAATCCGATGCCGATGTTATGGACGAGTGGGCCGCGGCTCTCGGTGAACAGAAGGAAGAGGAACAGAAAGGAGCGGACCAGAAGCCGAAATCCGATGCCGATGTTATGGATGAGTGGGCTAAGGCTCT
>NZ_KB899636.1:1945373-1952645 GCF_000378405.1 Succinimonas amylolytica DSM 2873
GACGAGTGGGCTAAGGCTCTCGGTGAACAGAAGGAAGAGGAACAGAAGCCGAAATCCGATGCCGATGTTATGGACGAGTGGGCTAAGGCTCTCGGCGAACAGAAGGAAGAGGAACAGAAGCCGAAATCTGACGACGAGGTGCTTGACGAGTGGGCCAGGGCTCTAAACGAGCAGAAGAACTCCTGATAAAGCCCTGATACCGTATAACAGCCGATGGTTCTGCCACCGGCTTTTTTTAGTCTGGAGAAACAGCAATGCTTATAACTGCAGGAGAATTTGCCGCCGGGATCTGGGAGCGCTGGCGGAAAGGCAGATGTGCTTTCCCTGAATTTCTTAAGACCGGATGCAAAGCCGGACCTGCCGGGCGTGCTTCCGGAGATTTGTTTAAACCGGAACCGGCGGAACTGGAGGAGACTGCGGAGACCTATTATCTCTGTCCCGCTTTTTATGATCTCCAGGTTAACGGCTATGACGGGATAATGCTGGACGCAAGCATTTCCCGGGAGGCTCTGAGCCGCATTGCCGCTTCCATGAGGGAGGATGGCGTGTTCCGTTTTGTGCCCACGGTTATCACCTGTTCCTTTGAGCATATGGCGGAGACTCTGAAAATCGTCCGGGAATGCCAGCCTTTTCTCAGGGACAGCATCCCCGGAGTGCACCTGGAAGGCCCGTTTATCAGCCGTGCCAAAAAGGGAATACATGAGGAGAGGTTTATAAGAAGCATGACGGCAGAGGATCTTCAGCTTCTTCTGGAATATCGGGATGCCGTGTCCTATATCACGGCGGATCCCGCAGCGGTGCCTCCGGAATATCTTAAAAGACTGGTCGGTGCCGGAATCCGGGTGTCCCTGGGGCACACTGCTGCAGATGCTGCCCGGGCCGGGGAGTTTTTCAGGAACGGTGCCACCCTGGCCACCCATCTTCATAATGCCATGTCTCATGCCCGGGGCGGCAGGGATCCCATGGCTGTTGAAGCGGTGCTGGCGTCAGACACGGTTTATGCCGGGGTTATTGCCGACGGCATTCATGTGGCATGGCCGGAAATCCGGATTGCCCGAAAATGTCTGGGAAAGCGCCTTGTGCTGGTAACCGATGCTTTGGCGGCGGCCGGCGTGCGGGAACCTCTCGCGAGCTTCCTTTTTGCGGGGACCACGGTATACAATGATCCGGTTCGCGGGCTTGTCAATAAGGATGGCACTCTGGGCGGCTCCCGGCTCACCATGCTGGAAGGGGTCAGGAATCTCGTGCAGTACGGCGGATTTTCTGAAAAAGAGGCGCTCTATGCCGCTTCTGAAGCGCCGTTCCGGGCGATGGGGGAAACGCCGGAGGTCTATCTCATTCTGGATTCCGTTCTTAATATCAGGGGAGCCTTTAAAGCCGGATGATGAAGACAATGAAAAAGCCGGATATAGCGGAGCTTTTCCGGCGGCTGCGGGAGAAATGGCCAGATCCCCGGCCCACTTTGGCATTCCGGAACAATTTTGAGCTTCTCTGTGCGGTGCTCCTGTCTGCCCAGACCACTGACACGGCGGTGAACCGGGTAACTCCGGAGCTCTTTCGGGTGGCTCCGGATCCGGAAAGCATGCGGCTTCTGGACAATGCTGAAATCGAAAGGATAATCGCCAGCATCGGCCTTTACCGGAATAAGGCCCGGCATCTCAGGGCGCTGTCTGAGGCCCTGGTTACCCGCTTTAACGGGGAGGTGCCGGAATCTGAAGCGGATCTGGTGTCCCTCCCGGGGGTGGGAATCAAAACCGCCCGGGTGGTACGAAACATCGCTTTCGGCCAGGGAACCGTGGCCGTGGATACTCATATCTTCCGGGTGAATTCCCGGCTGGGTCTGGTTTCGGGAAAAACTCCCGAGGCTGTCAGCAGCGAGCTTCCTGCTGTGATTCCCCCGGAGTTTCTGCATGATGCCCACCACTGGCTGATCTATCTGGGACGGCATATCTGCAGGGCCCGGAGTCCTTTGTGCCGGGAATGTCCGGCCCAGGATCTGTGCCGCTGGAAGCCTGCTCTCCCGGAGGCTTCCGGAAATGCCTGCAGTAAGGCCGGAACTCCGGGGACACAAAGACAAAAAGGGAAAAGCAGCAAACTGATGAAATCTGCCAGGCCGGCGGCTTCCCAAGTCCCCCGGCGCCGTTCCGGGAATGAAAACCGGGAAGAGAGACTCTAGAAGAACCGGAAGGGTTCCAGGTTAGAGCTTTGACAAATTGTTCGAAAATGCCGCCTTATTTTTTGCTGACGGATTCTTTGGAGTACAATGGACCCAGCTCTCCGGGGACGGATACCGGATTTCCCGGAGGCGCAAACAGGGCAGTACGGAGGATCATGTTATGGAAAAAACAGTAGCGGCCGCGGGAAAGATCTGCGAGATCAAAAGACTTCTGGGACACGGCAAGGGCGGGTATTCCTATCTTGCCAGGTGTGACGGCAGGGAGGTGGTGCTGAAGCAGATTCATCATGAACCCTGCGATTACTATACCTTCGGAAACAAGATTGAGGCGGAACGCAATGACTATCAGCGTCTGAAAAGCGCCGGGATCAGAATTCCTGAAATGCTGGCTCTGGATGTGGAAAATGAACGTATTGTGAAGGAGTACATTGCGGGGGACACTGTGTTTGATATCGTGCGGGATCGGGGCAATGCGGATCCTTACCTGGAGGAGGTGCGGGAAATGGCTGCCCGGGCCCGGGCAGCCGGTCTCAATATCGATTATTTCCCTACCAATTTTGTGGTTCGGGACGGCCTTATCTGGTATGTGGACTATGAATGCAACGGCTATATGGACGAGTGGAATTTTGAGAACTGGGGGATTAAGTACTGGTCCCGGACTCCAGAGTTTGAGGCATACCTCCGAAACCATAAATAATTTCCTGTCCGGGGGCTGTCATTATGACCTGAGATAAGGCGTTCGGGGGCGCCGTTTTCCGTAATTCCTGTGAACAGTGCCGGCAATGGCAGGGAAAAGCTTCTGTATATTTTTGTCTGATAACGGTTATAATTATCTGACCGGCGCCGGTTTTCAGGTAAAATGATGGCGGCATTAGGACGGTACCGGAAAAATGCGCAGAACGGAGCGTTTTTTCGGCTAATGAGGCCGTTTGTTTTTTTGAGCGAAGCGCGGAGTCTGGGAATCTCGGGAAATGTCAGAAACAAATTCGAGCAATGATTTTCTTAATCTTATAAACCGGACTTCGGTACAGGACGAATCCCTGTTCTGTCCCGATGTCACCGGTCTTACGCTGAGCGGCTTCCGGGTGCTGGAAAAGCTCCGTGTGGAGTCCGGGGAGGCTGATCTTTATATCTGCCGCAGAGACAGCGGGGAATACTCCTGGACCATGAACTCCAATGAGCGGTATGTGCTGAAGATTTTCAGAAGACCTAATGCCGTGAAGGATGATGTCATTGCCCGGCTCAAAGGAATTATGAGTCCTTATGTATCCCCTGTATGTGCCTGCGGAGTTTATGATAATCATCAGTACGTCATAAGGCCCTGCTATAAATTTCCGAGTCTGGGCCGGGTGCTGGAGGACGGCGGCCGGTTTTCTGAGGAGCATCTCCGAAAGGTGATTATTCCTTCCGTGAACGAAGGTCTTAAGGCACTTCATGACGCGGGAATTATTCATAAGGATCTCAAGCCTGCCAATCTCCTTCCCGATGATTCCGGAGAGCACATTGTCATTATTGACTTCGGGATCAGCAGCAGTTCCGGAAACAAAAGCTTTGTGGTGACCAGAACCGGCATGACGCCGTTCTATGCCGCTCCGGAGGCACTTCAGGGCGTGTTCCACAGGGAAAGCGACTACTACGCTCTGGGGATCACGATATTCGAGCTTTTTACCGGCTCCCTTCCTTCTAAGAACCGGGAGTTACCCCAGCTGGAAGGTGCAGATTCTTCACCCGGTGGCACTCTGGTGTTTCCGGAGAATTTTCCGGAGGATCTCCGGACTCTTGTGCTGGGGCTGACCTATGGGGATCTTTCCGGACGGAATGATCCGGATAATCCCGACAGAAGGTGGGGGTATAACGAGGTCAGAAGATGGCTTAACGGTGAAAAGCTTCCGGTTCCGGGGGCCTCCCGGCTTTCCCGGCCGGAATCCGGTTTTCCGCCGTACCGTTTTGGGGGGATTACCTATCATAATGAAGGAGACCTTCTGAAGGCCCTGTTCGTTTCTCCGGCAATGGGGGCGGAGGAGCTCCTGCGAGGTACCCTGGTTTATCATTATCTCTCCTTTGACGAACAGAAGGGAGCACTATGCAAAAAAGCTGCCCGGGATATTGAGGCCGGCGCCGATCGGGTGCAGGTTCTGATGGATTTGCTGTACCAGCTGGATCCCTGCTGTGAAGGTCTGGGAACCGCGGAGTTCGGAGATGGCGAGTACAGCTTCCGGAATGCCGGGGAATTCCGGAGCTATATCGAAAAGCTCCGGGATAATGGCGGATTCTATGAGCTTCTGCATCTGCGTTCCTGCTATGGCAAGGCTCTCAGAGACATTGCGGAGCATGTCTGGCATTCGGATGTTCATGAGGAGCTGGAAAAACTTGCAGAGCACTGTGTGAAATTCGGAGAAAGGATATTCGGGACGGAGAATGATTTTATTGCCTTCCTGACTGATCTTATAGCAGCTAATCAGGACACCCCTCTTAATCTGAAGCGCTTTGTTCATGAGCATGAGCTCACTCTGGAGGCTCTTAAAGCCCGGCCGCTTCTGGAGGAAGCCATAAACGGTCTTATGAAGTATACCTCTCTGAAAGATCCCCGGAACGGAATTATCACAGTTAACGGGGTCAGATATCCGCGAGCAGAGCTGAAGTCCGGCGAGTATCTGATCTTTGGAAGCTACTGGCAGGAAAATTCCAGCGTAAAAACACCGCTTGAATGGCTGGTGCTCCAGAAATCCGGAAACGAGGCTCTGGTCATCAGCCGTTACGGTCTGGACTGCAAGCAGTATCATCATGAGTATGCCGATCGAACCTGGGAGAACTGCGATCTCCGTGCCTGGCTTAACGGAGAATTCCTGAGGATGGCGTTTTCTGAACGGGAGCAGCAGATGATAAGGGAATCCCGGCTCGTCAACGAAGATAACCGGGAGTACCATACCAGGGGCGGTGCCGATACCCGGGATCGGATCTTCTGCCTCAGCATTTCTGAAGCCCGGAAATATTTTCGGGAAGATGCGGCGCGCCAGTGTTCTCCGACACGCTTTGCCGTTTCCGGGAACTGCTTTGTGGACGATACCAACGGCTGCTGCTACTGGTGGCTGCGAACTCCTGGGCGTTATCAGTACCGGGCAGCTCTGGTGACCTCGGAAGGGGATCTTCATCTGGCTGGCGGAAGTGTTCTTAACGCTATTGGCACGGTACGTCCTGCCATGAGAATAGACCTTAGCGCCCTGAACTGACCGTTCCGCTTAGGAAAAGGGCAACCCTCTATCACAGAATTTCCTCAGGAAAACATGGACTGCGGTCTGACAGCTGAAGAATAAGTAAATAACTGCCTGTATAGAGTTACAGTTTTACTGCCGCTATACTATGGCTGTAAGCATGTAGAATGTGCTTTGTTTCTTCTAGTGGTGCAGTGATACAAATTTGGCATCTGCCAGCTACCATCCTCTTGCAGAAGTGCCGTAAATCTGCGGTTTGCGGTTATTTCTGCGATATATAGTTTTTCCCTTCGGAACGGACATCATTCCGGTCCTGTCATGAGGTCCGTTCCTGTCCTCTTACTGTTCAGCCATATCGCCCGTGAAGAGGGCAGCCGTTATTTTCAGGAAGCCGGAAGTCTGCGGTTTTCGGGAACTCGGGAATCATATATCCGGCGTACTGGGCCGGGCTTCGGATGTCAGAATAATAGTATACGGAGGCAAAAATGTCAGACCATATAGTGCCGGAATCGCTGCCCGGTGATTTTCTGAGCTTCATTTCGCAAACTGCGGCCCCGGCTGATTTTCAGGGTAACTATGACATTACCGGACTTGTTCTGAGCGGCTACCGGGTTTTGGAAAGAATTCTGGTTAATTCCGGGGTGGCCGATGTCTACCGGTGCTGCCGTCTTTCCGGAGAGAAAACAGAAATTCCGGCCCCTTCTTTAGCTGTTCCGGAGAAGGCGGTGTCAGAGTCTTCTGAGAGTCCGGCGTTTTCGTACGAAAACTCGCCGTCCTTTATTCTGAAGCTTTACCGCCGGGAGCAGGCTATTGCCCCCGGGACTGCTGCCGTGCTTGCGACTCTTAAGTGTTCCCGGGTGGCGCCGGTTCTGGTGTGCGGTACCTTTCATAACCGGCAATATACCATTACCCCCTTTTTCCGGTATCCCGCACTTGATCGGGTGCTGGCAGGGGGCGGTACATTTTCTGAAGAGGTGCTGAAAGGAATAATCATTCCCGCGGTCGTTGCCGGTCTCCGGGATCTGCACAATGCCGGCATCCGGCACGGGAATCTCTCGCCTGCGGCCATTGTTCCTGACAATTCCGGAACGCGGCTTCTGCTTACTGGGGCCGGCGTTATTACGGATTCTCCCGGCCGGCCCGGATGCTCCTCGTTAGGAGCTGGGGAAACTCCCAGGAGAGATGATTACCAGGCTCTGGGACTTACGGTATATGAGCTCTTTACCGGTTTTTTGCCCCCGCCGTTCTGTTTTAGAAACCGTGACAGTGAACTTATTTTTCCGGAGAAATTCCCCCAGGATCTCAGATGTCTGGTTTCGGGGCTTTGCCGGAAGGGCTGGGGTGAAGCGGAGATTTGGTGCTGGCTCGGGGAGGCGGGAATTTCTGTTCCCGGGGCGGAGGGGGAAACAGCAGAAGAGGTCTCCCCGGTTAAAGGCCGTGAGCCGCCTCCGGAGAGCAGTGCCGTCAGAACCGCGGAGGCCTCCGGTTCCGGAGTGGCAGTGCTTGAGGGAAGCGATCTGCGTTTTCGGAATGCCGCAGAGTTCCGCAGTGTATTAGGTCTAAAGTCAGCACTTTAGGCCTTCTTAAATTTCCACGGCATAGCCTGCTCAAGAATAGCATTTCTTCTTTCATCAGACAGCGATTCATCTTTCAGTTCGTCTCTGTGAATACCCATATATCTGAACAGAAATTCAAGGTAATCTTCCAGGTCAACTCCATGAGCTTTGCAGGTTTCATGAAATGATGAGAACACAGCCGTAGACTTAGCTCCCTCAATAGAGCCAAATCCGCTGGGCATTGAATGTCTCAGCACTGCAAAGTCACGAATAGCTCTCTCGGCGGCCGAGTTATCCAGAGGAATAGAGCCGTCCTCCAGAATTCTGG
>NZ_KB899636.1:1953965-1955504 GCF_000378405.1 Succinimonas amylolytica DSM 2873
AGGGCGTTGCCGTTGAAATCAAAGAACCTTTCTTTCTCGCCATCGCAGCAGTCGGACTTTGCTGAATTGCTCTGTCTGTTTCTGCGCGGGCTGTTTACGTGATGCTGTGTTTGCTTTTCTTCAGCATTCTGAGATGCGACTTCTTTCTTATCCTTCTTCTGTTCCCTACCGCCTTGAAACAGGAGTCTTCTTAACGCGTCAAGATCAACCTCTTTGGAAGACAGGAGCGTTTTCAGGGTCTTAACGAGTTCTTTGCTTTCTGAAAGTTCGGATTCTTTCTTCTCAAGTGAATCCATGAGCTCGCTGATCCTGTTTTCCAGTTCTTCTACTTTTTGGGTTTGATTTTGAAAGGCTACTTTCTGCTCTTGAGTATCGGATCTCAACTCTTGAATAGTTGTCTTCAGCCCCTGAATGACTGTATTCTGCTCTTGAATGGTTAATGTAAATTTTTCGATCAGTGCGTAAAGAGGATCCGATTTGGCAGAATCGGTATCGTGCTGATTGATTGGAAGTGCGCTATTTGTAATCTTTACTTCCATTGCAATTCCCTTCAGCATGCCACGATTTTTGTGTGCGGTATAGTACGGATTCACCAGCACTTTTGTCAAGAATCCCTGAAGCCTTGAAATGGGGGTTTAAGACCTAATACTCCGCAGTCATATCAGAAGGCTTTATGAGGCTGGAAAATGCTACGAGCTCCGGTCTCTTATGAATAATTATCAGCTGGCTCTCAAGGATGTTGCTGTCAATGTCTGGCATGCGGATGTCTATGAGGAGCTTGACGGGATGGTTAAGTCTCTGATTCAGCTGGGGGAGCATCTTTTCAGGAATGAAGAGGAATTTGCCGGGTTTCTCGGAGATCTTCTTTCCGAAAACCGGGACACTCCGCTAAACCTTGGATATTTTGTGCAGGTGCACAGGAACGCTCTGGAAAGTCTGAAGGAGCGTCCGGCCCTGTCCGGGATTATCGGCAGGGCTTTTGAATATGCAGCGATCCCTGACAGAAAGCCCGGCACCATACTTATTGACGGCATTTCCTATCCCCGGTGCCTGGTGCAGGCCGGTGAACCGGGGACGTATCTGGAGTTCGGAAGCTTCCGGCAGCAGAATAAGGAGCCGGACTCTCCGAAAACTCCGGTGGAATGGCTGGTGCTGGATCGTACCTTTGAGGCGGCTCTTATCATCAGCCGGCAGGCTCTGGATTTTCGTCCCTGCCACCACAGCACTGCGGAGGCCGGACCGGGGATAAGCTGGGAAAATCATGATATCCGGAAGTGGCTTAATGGCGAGTTTCTGGAGGAGGCGTTTTCGGAGGAGGAGCGGCGGCATATTATAAAAACACGGCTGGTAACCGGGAAGAATCGGGAGTACGACACCGCCTGGGGCGGGTGCGGGATAACCGAGGATCGGGTGTTCTTTCTGAGCATTGACGAGGCTGAAAAATATTTTGTATTAGGTCTAAAGTCAGCACTTTAGGCCTTCTTAAATTTCCATGGCATTGCCTGCTCAAGAATAGTATTTCTTCTTTCATCAGACAGC
>NZ_KB899636.1:1959569-2014737 GCF_000378405.1 Succinimonas amylolytica DSM 2873
TATGGTACGGATTCACCAGCACTTTTGTCAAGAATCCCTGAAGCCTTAAAAAGACGGTTTAAGACCTAATACCAATATTTTAAGGGCAGTATTTTCCGGAAATGCCGGCCTAATGGAATGGTTACTTCCAAAAAAAGCTGCTGCGGAACCTGGGAACTGGCCACGGGGTTCTGCGACTGGTGGCTCCGCTCTCCCGGAGGCGCAGGAGGCTGGGAGGCGGGGGTTCTTAAGGACGGCAGCATATCATATTTCGGGTGCCCCGTTTCATCAGAGCTTGGGGTACGTCCGGCTTTATGGATCAGGCTTATTGATATGCCGGAATAGTGCCGGATCCGGAAAACCCTGATATTCAGGTTCCGCCCGCTTTTTTTGGGGAAATGAGAGATTCTTCAAGGTGTGTCCGGGCTTCTGGTTCCCGGATGCAGGTCTGGTAAACGGGGCTGAGCTTCATTTCCCCGTTAGCAGGCTTTATATCATCCGCTGTTTCCTTTTCGGGGCGGGCAATGCAAGATCCGGGAATACCGGACAACATTTTATTTCTCCAAAATTGCGGGGATGGAGTATTATTCTCCCCGCTGACAGCCCAGGCGTTCATAAGAGAGCTTTATACTGGTTCTGCGGCTGTTTTTTTGGAAGAGTGGCGCCTTCTCCGGTGTTTTCGGGGGGCTTTCCGGAGTTCCCAGGGTATTTTCTATGGTAAAAATCAACAGTAATTTTGCAGGTCTCAGACATGTTCTGAAAAGACTGCGCAACCGGGACATGATTTCCCTGAAGCTGACGCTGTGTGCTCTTGTTACCGGAGTTGTTACCGGAGCAGTATGCTCGTTTTTCGAGACCATTCCCATGGCTCTTTCCGGTTATCGGCTGTCGTCTCTGGAACATCTGGCAGGGCGCCCGCTTCTGGCTTGCCTCGCTGCCTTTGTAGTTAGTGCCTTTCTGGGCGGCTTTGCCATGTATCTTACTAAACGTTTTGCTCCCGAGGCCGGGGGATCCGGAATCCCTGAAATCGAGGGTGCGATGGCGGATCTGCGTCCGGTCAGGTTCTGGCGGGTACTACCGGTGAAGTTTTTCGGGGGCATATTTTCATTAAGCTCGGGCATGATTCTGGGACGGGAGGGGCCGTCCATTCAGATCGGCGGCAATCTGGGAGCCATGGTTTCCCGGATTTTTCGGCTGACTCCTGAAGAGTTTCATGCGCTTCTGGCTGCCGGAGCCGCTTCGGGACTGGCCAGTGCCTTTAATGCCCCTCTGGCAGGGATTATCTTTGTAATGGAGGAGCTTAGAAGCCAGTTTCGCTATACTGTAGCCTCGGTGCAGGCAGTGACCTTTTCGGTAATAGCCTCAACTATCACCCGGGATAACTTTTCGGGAGCTTTTCCGGTGTTTGAGCTTCCGGAATATCATATGCCGGATCTCGGGGATCTGGTGTTTTTCGCACTGTTCGGCATGGTGATGGGCGGTGCCGGGGTGGTCTTTAACCGCAGTGTCGGACTTGTGCAGGATCTCTACCTTAAAATTAACGGAGACCGTCTGAAACGGCATATCGGCACCGGGCTTGTTCTGGGGGGGCTGTTCGGAATGCTGTCCCTGTACTTCCCCATGCTGTCCGGTTCGGGAATGCAGCATATAACCGGCTGGATTACCGGTAATTTTTCCATAACGCTGCTGGTTCTGCTATTTCTGGGACGCTTTCTGGGGGTGCTGCTTTGCTTTTGTTCCGGAATTCCCGGGGGAATATTTGCGCCCTCCCTGTCTCTGGGAACACTGAGCGGAGCATTGGCGGGGGCGGTGCTGCTGCGAACCGGGTGCATTAACTTTGACCCCGGGATTATGGCCATTGTCGGCATGGGGGCCTTTTTTGCAGCCTCGGTCCGGGCCCCGGTGACGGGAATCATTCTGGTGTGTGAAATGACCAATAACTTTGAATTTCTGCTGCCTATGATGGTGGCGGTATTTGCTGCAACACTGACAGCCGGGGGGCTCAGAGGGAAGCCGGTGTATACCCAGATTCTGGAGCGCACCCTGAGACTTTCCGGAAACCGCAGCATGATGCGAAAATTTTCCCGCATGCGGGCGCACTACCGTAAAAACGGAAGCCGGATGCCGGCCGGAGATCCCAAGCCGGCTATGGAAGCTGCAGTTCCGGAAAAACAGTCCTGAGTTCCGGAGCTTCTGGGGACTTCTTCAGATTTTAAATACACTTTACCGGACGCGGCAGCCCGGCGATTTTCGTGGCCAGAAGTGCGGGACCGTCGGGAAAAAGCCTGTAGAGATATCTGCTGGAGCCTTTTTCCGGGCCGAATTCCTTTGCCATGGCCTTTACCAGAAGTCTGATGGCAGGGGAGGTATTGAATTCCTCGTAAAATTTTCTGACAAACAGCACCACTTCCATTCTTTCCGGGGTAAGGGGAAGATTAAGGTCAGCGGCAATTTTCGCGGCGACCTCCGGATTCCAGTCCTGAAAATTTTTAAGATAGCCGTTTTCGTCTGTTTCAATGCACTGTCCGTTTACGTTAAGCAAGATTATTCTCCCTGATGCAGCAAAATCATGGCGTAATGAGCCGGGAATACAGCTGTTTCCTGTTTTAGGCCGTTATGGTTCGTGGATACTGTAAGTCTCCGGAGATAATTTTCTGAAACTTTGTCAGTTTTTTCAACCGTTTCCGAGGGCTGGAATTTTTGGTGCCGGTCGGGATAAAAACAGAATTATGCGTACTGATAAAAACGTAATCCGTACGGGAAAAAGGGAGCTAGCGGAAACACGGAAAGAAAATACGATATATGTGGAGAGAGGAGATACTGCAAAAAAGAATGAAACAACGAAGAAAGAATACGTGCGGCAGAAGCCTGAAGATGGCGGACAGGATGAGATTTGAACTCATGAACGCTTGCGCGTTGCCGGATTTCGAATCCGGTGCATTCAGCCGCTCTGCCACCTGTCCACGGTTCGCAATTATATCTTTTTCCGTTCAGGATGCAAGAGGAAACTGCATTTTTAGGTGATTATCCTGTGAAAGCGTGCGGATTATGAGGAAATAGGCTGCCTCCAGGAATGCCGCGGGCAGTATTTCTGCTAATCCCGTGTCAGAAACGGCTCCCGGACTACACCGGCATTTGTTCAGCAGATCTCTCTAGCTGTCAGCGGTGCCTTGATGAAACACCCTTTGTAACGGGAATTTTCGGAGAAAGAAGCTTCCGCTTTACCGGAATGACGCTGGAAGAGTATTTCTGAGTATATGTCATAAGTGGTTATTTTTTAAACATTTGTATATAAAATAAGATGTAAATTACAAAAAATATTGATTTTTGAGGATAAGTACTGGTAGAATCCAGGTGTTCGTTCATAATGAACGATTATTCGAAAGCTTTAGAAGTGGTTATATACGTTATTATCAGGTTCGAAAGATAAAGATTATGAAAATAATTGCGTTCGTTTTATATTCCTTTATTTTTGCAGGTACCTCATATTCCGGTGCCCGGTTCACGTTATCAGAGAAATTCTCTCTGAAATCTCCCTCTGCCTTCCGACAGTATTTTTATTAGGGATTGGCAACTCTTTCTTAAGGTGTTATTTCTTTAGAAGATATTTTTGACAGTTTTTGAAGATTTTAAATAATTGTTTGGAAAAATATCTGATGAAGTAGCTCTGGATTCAATAGTTTTTAATGATCAGTCTGGATTTTTATTTGAAATTCTGAAGTTCGGGTTTTGTCATTGAAAATGACAGGTTTGATAATCAGAATAATGATAATTATTATTTAAATTTTTCGGATTTTATAGTGGGCGTCTGTATCTATCTATCTTGCAGGTGATTATCAGGTATTTATGCAGACGGTATGCTGCATGAGGTGCAAAGTTATTTCAGACAGGTAACAGGTGATCGCTGGGATGCTGCTTATCAGCAATTATCGCGTAAATGATTAAAGAAATATATGGATTCTTTATATGAACAGGCTTTGGAATTAAACGTTAAAAAGCTCATGGAACTTGAAGAAGAATATTACAGGAAACACTCTTCAGACAAGGAGCCCTTTAAAGAGGTGGTTCCGCGAATTTTTCGGATGGAGGACAGCTATTTCAAGTTTGTGATCAAAGGAGAGAAAGTGCTTAAAAGTGTTAGCTATGAGCTGGTGAAACTGTTTTTTAATTGTGCTGACTGTTTTGAAATTTTTCATGAAGGTGGAAATGAAATTTCTGTTGAGAAAGGTAAAAGAAGATACAGTATGGATATGTTTTCTCAGTCTGACAATATTGATATCGACATTGAGATGCAGACTTTCTCCTACAGAATTGAACGCTTCTTTATTTACTGGGCAGCCGGTGTTGCCACCAGGGATAACGGTATTCCCACTGATAAACTGAGAATGAAGCAGCGGCTTCTGGTGATCATTTCCAATGCCGGACAGCCTCTTGATGTAACTGCCAGTACCGAAAAATGGTATTTTGGAACGGGCAGTTTTCCATTTGATACTGACAATGGAAAAATAATTGGTAAATTGATCCCTACAGGATTAAATACTTTGGTGATAGATTTGGAAAAATTCAAAAAGCAAGTAAAGAAACCAAGGTTATTGCTTGATTATTATCTGTCATTTTTGCTCACTAGCACATATCAGGAGATGCGAGATTTATGTAATGCGGATGAAGATGGTATAATGAGAGAAATAATATTACGTGATATGGAATTTCTTTCGCGTGATGATACCTGGAGAGGTTATATGGAATATCACAACAAATTTTTTGAATCTCTTGCGGAAAAGTATGCGAATGAGTACCGGGAAAAAATTGAGGCTGAGTTGGAGGCTCGGATTCGGGCTGAGCAGGAGGCCCGGATTCAGGCTTTAAAATTGGTTTATGATGAAGAAATCAGAACAAGGGACGAAGAAATTAGAAAACTCAGAATCAGTGAAAGTGAATACAGAGCCAGGGCAGAAAGAACAGAAAGAGCAGAAGCCAGAGTTTTGGAGTTTACAAAAGGAACTCAGAAATCTTAGAGATGGTATCAGGTAACGATCTGCTGTGATTTTTATCTATTTAAAATGATTCTCATCGGGAAGTGTTTGCGAAATCATGTCGCATGATGGTACCTTCAGTCATATTTTTCCGATTGTATTTGCAGGAATATCCGGTTCTAATATAATGGCTCCGAGGAAAATGTTAGCGGTTATTTGTGCCGGGAGGAGGTTCGATGTTGAAAGGTTTTCTGGCCGTTTTTGCGGTACTGGCAGTTCTTGCCATCCCCCCAAGCAGCCTGGCCGCCGGGACTTTCTCTGAACAGTACCAAAAAGCATCTCTGCCCCAGGGCTGGAGTATCGGTCATCACTTTTTCAGTGAAATGCGGAAGCATAATGCCGCCATGTACACCAATGCCGCTCTGGAGGTTTCGGTGGGATATACCGAGCTGTATTCTCTGGAGTACGGGGCTGTAGAAAATGCAGTGAATGAAGCGATAGGTCTCTATACCTGCAAAAAAGGAAAAAAGGCCTGGACGGCCGAGGTGCTGTCCTGTGCCAATAATTTCACGCTCTATTTTTTTGAAAGAAACGGCCGGGTGGTGATGCTCACCAGTGATTTCTCAAATCCGCAGCAGGAGAAAGAGGTAAAGAACTTTATCGGTGCCATGTATTTCAGTGAGGCCGGCGGCAGCGGCGGAGCTTCAGGAAGCGGCAGCAAAAAGTCCTCCCGCTGATCAGAGCGGAGGACATTTCAGAGACCGGAGCACCGTTATTTCATCATCTTTCTGGCTGACAGACGACAGGAGGGGCCCCGGAGTCGGATATCAATGCTGCGGGAGTTTTTTTTCAGCAAAGGCCAGTGCGGTGTTTACCACTTCTTCGATGGAAAGGGTGGTGGAATCAAGAATCAGAGCATCCGGAGCTGGTTTCAGAGGTGCGGTCGCCCGGTTTCTGTCCCGAAAATCGCGATCCTTTATTTCAGCCAGAATCTTCTCATAGTCGGCGGTTTTCCCCTGTGCTTCCAGCTGCTTCGCTCTTCTTCTGGCCCGCTCCTCGGAGCTGGCATCCAGGAAGATTTTTACCGGAGCGTCAGGGAATACCACGGTTCCCATGTCTCTGCCGTCGGCAATCAGTCCGGGCAGGGTTCTGAATGCTTTCTGCCGGTCCAGAAGGGCGGACCGGACTCCGGGCAGTGCTGCGATCCGTGAGGCGGCACCGCCGGTTTCCTCGTTTCTGATGGCCCGGGACACATCCTCGCCGTCCAGCATGACGGCAACGCCGGTATCGCGGGGTTCGAAGGAGAGGCTGAGACTGGCCGCCAGTTTTACCAGGGCTGGCTCATCGGAAAGACTGACGCTGTTTTTCAGAGCGGCGTAGGCCAGTACCCGGTAAATGGCTCCGGAATCCAGAATGGCAAAGCCGTACTTTCTGCTGAGGCGGAGACAGAGCTCCCCCTTGCCGGCTCCGCCGGGGCCGTCCACTGTGATAACGGGAATTACTGCACTCATATCTGAATAATCCTTAAAATGAAAAGCTGATTTAAAGGACTCTATTATACGAAAGCCGGCAGGAATCGGCAAAAATGCCCCGTTCGTTTTGAAGCGAAGGCGGAATTCTCCCCGGGCATTTTCCGGAAAGCGGATTTTCGGGGGCAGCAATTTTCCGGTGCTGCTGTTTCATAAAAACTCGAAAACAGCAGGTCAATTCACCTCGCAGGGCACCGTAGGATCTTCAGAGCAGTCAGAAATTCCGTAAAAAGCTCCGATTATGGTTAAAAAACAGCCGGTTTTTCCTGTTTTTTACAAAAAATTTAAAAAAATTGCCGATTTTGTTTACAAAGGAAAATTTTTCATTATAATAGCACCCGTTGACGCGGACAGATGGCAGAGCGGTTGAATGCACCGGTCTTGAAAACCGGCGACGGTTCGCACCGTCCCTGAGTTCGAATCTCAGTCTGTCCGCCACTGATGAAGTTTCCTTCCTGGTATCATCTTTTTAGTTCTGTCTTTTCCTTTCACCACTTCTCTTCCTAATTCTTTATTTCCTGTAACGCTGTTTTTGTGATCTCTGTCCGGAGTTTTTTGTAATATCGCGAGTGATAAGGCATTTTTTTGGTGTCTTTTTAAGCAAAATTGCAAAGGTACAGATTGTTTATTAACTATACGTATTTGGCAGACGCGTGATTCGGTTCTCCGGTATTACGGCAGTTCTGAAGGTTATCCTGTTTTCGAAAACGTATTTTGTGTGATTCTGTCCGCAGTTTTCCGGCTACCGGAACTTTCAGCGGCAGAATTAGGGAATAGAAGATGCAGTCCAAAGAAGATCAAGCTTTAAACTCCCCGGTTGTTAAAGATCAGGCAGATTCACTGAATACTCCGGATTCCGGGCGGCAGACTAATGATGTCCGTCTGGCCGAACGGATTCGTTATATCATGGACTGCATTGCCGAAAATCTCGTTGATCGTGATTATGTGGTCAGACTGGCAGTGCTGGCAGTACTGGCCGGACAGAATATTTTTCTGTACGGTCCTCCCGGTACCGCAAAGAGCATGCTGTCCCGGAGACTGGCCTCAATTGTCCGCGGCGGAAAGTATTTTGAACACCTTATGCACCGGTTCTGTACGCCGGAGGAGATTTTCGGACCGGTGTCGCTTTCGGAGCTTAAAAAGGATAATTACGAGAGAAAAACTGCCGGCTACCTTCCGGATGCCGATTTTGCGTTTCTGGACGAAATCTGGAAATCGAGCCCCGCGGTTCTCAATACTCTTCTTACAATCATAAATGAGCGCTCCTTTCATAATGGCAGCCGCGTCGAGAAGGTACCGCTCCGTTCTCTGGCCGTAGCCTCCAATGAGATCCCGGATGCCGAGTCCGGAATGGAGGCCCTCTATGATCGCTTTCCGGTCAGGATTCCGGTTTTTCCGGTAAAGGGAGAGGGGGCTTTCCGGCGTCTTATCACAAATTCTGCAGAGTCTTCCCTTGAGGATTTTGAGAAAAAATTTCAGGGAATTTCCCCGGAGGAATATCAGGCATGGCTGCGGGAAATCCGCCAGATGCCGCTTTCTGAACATACTGTTGCGGCGCTTTCTCTTATCCGGGAGGAAATGCTCAGAGTTTCCGGAACCCCGCTTTCCGTAAAGGATCATGATTTCCGGGAGGGGGGCGACCCCGGAGTTTCCCGGAATGCAGAACCGCGTTTTTCCTACGTTTCCGACCGGAGGTGGATACAGGTGGCGGATTTGCTCCGGGCAGCCGCATTCTTTAATGGTCATGAGCGGGTGCTTCTGAGCGAGCTTCCCCTGGCGGTCACCGCTCTCTGGAATGCTCCGGCGGAGATTTCTGCCTTTCGCGATCTGGTGTATAACAGTATCAGAACCGTGCTTTCGCGCATGATCCGGGATGGCAGCACCGGACGTTTCCTAGATACGGGCAGGGAGATTGGCGAGCTTATAAAGCGCTATTCGGATCCCGACTCCTTCAAAAACTCCGGGGTTCAGGTGAAACTTACTCCGGAAAGGGAGGTCTGGTTCCGCTTCCTTAATGATACCGGCCTTTGCTATCGGGCTCTTGACAGAATGTGGAACAATGATGCTGTCATGGAGGAATTTTCTCTCAGCAGCATCTGGGCCCCGGGTGTTAGAAAGGAAGTCCGGAATCCCCGGGAAAACAGCAGAGCCGGTTTTGTTCCCGTGGTGGGGGATATTATTCGCATTGTGGTTACCCGGGATCTCAACGGCTATCTGGGCAATATTGATCTTCCCGGACTGGAGTGCTTTGGCTTTTCGGTGCCGGGGATGCTGGGCAGCAACGGCGCACTGACCGACGATAACCATTTTACCTGCAAGGCCGGACTTCTGCCGAAGCTTATGCAGATTTACCTTAAGAGCTGTCTGGATCCGGAGGTGGAGCTATATGCCCGTATCAGCGGTCTTCCCCAGCATCCGACTCTGGACGGAAAGCTGCAGGTGACTGTCAGGATTAATTTTGAGGGGATTTTTGCGGAAAGATATCTCCGGGAGGATATCCCGTTCTGTGATACTGACAAGATGACGGAAATTAAACCGGTTTCCGTGGGTGTTGACGGCAGATCAGTCTACGGGGATTTTCTTTTCGAACCCGGATTCCGGCTTTATTCTGCGCAGATGGAGAACAATGACAGCGTCATTGTGTCCATTGAGGACAAGACACCGCTTCCGGCCCGCGGCGAAGTGTGCGAATACTGGAACCGCTTTATGGGGAGCAGGTATGAGCTCTGCGAGGTTAATTCCTACCGCAAGTGGTTTCATAACCGGGTACAGGAGCTCCGGCTTGCGGAATGCCGGGAGATTTCCTGCCGGATTATGCCCGACGGACGAGGAAACTACATTCTGGTTCACAAGGGGCTTTGCTGTATTTCCGACGAGCTTTCCCGGATTCAGAATCATGACGAGCTGAGCGCCATGATGTCATCGGTGGTCGCCATGCGGCTTCAGGGCATTGACGAGAAGCGCTGTCTTCTGATGGTTTCCTCGCTGAACGGAGCGGATCTTACCGGTATCTGGATGAACTATGAGGGGATTGTTTCCATGCACCCCTGCGATATCCGGGATGAGAATTTTGAGGTGTCCGGAACGGCCGAGTCGGCGAAACTGGAAAACGGGGACTGCCGTATTGCAATAAAGACTGATGAGGGATTGCTGGAAGCAGTTCTTATTGATAAAACCTATAAGGTTCTTTCGGACTTTAGCGGCGATCTGGGAAGACTGTCCGAAAAAATGTCTCTGAACCGGGATCTGGTGGCCATGGTTACCCGGGATCTGGAAAACCGCGAGGAGCTGGTTAACAGCAGCATCTTCCTGTCCAATACCGACAAATACGAATTTACCAGGCTTCTTAAGGAGATCTACGAGCCCTACTTTAACGAATGCTCGGTTTCCTCCACCTATGAGATCCAGCTTACGGAGCTTTTAAGCCGTTATGAGAAAATCACTATTCCGAAAATCGATATGAGTCTCCGGGAGCAGGTCCGGAAGGAAGCGGAGCGTATCGAGGCGGAAAAGAGAGCCCTGCAGGAGCAGATTGCCCGTGAGGAGGAGGAGCGCCAGAAGCGTGCCCGGGAAGAATCGGCCCGTAATGCGCCTGCTCCTGAAGCGTCGGCCTCCTTAGCCAGGAATCCGGACGCTACTTTGGGTTCCGGCGCAGCCACCGGGATTTCTAAGGAACCGGAGAAGACACCTGCGGAAGTACGGCGTGAAGAAATCCTGGAGCAGGAGTCCGGAAAGAAGGCTGCTACGGAGAAGGTGGTTTCCGAGGTGGTGGCCGGAGCGGTATCCGGTGCCATTGCCGGAACCCTTGCCAGTGCGGCCCTGGAAAACGAGGCGGCTGCTTCTTCAGGAATTGCTCCCAGGGAGCCGGCCAGAGCTGAGCCCGCAACTGATAATTCCGTGTCCGCCCCGGTCTCAGGAAAGACCGCTCCGGCCGGAGCCGCCGGAATCATGAATGCAGTCCGGGAGGAGATCATGAAACCGGGGCCCGCTCTCTGTGAGGGTGAGGTTATAAAGCCGCGTCCCAGGCCTCAGGCTCCGGATCCTGTGCCGCAAAAGACACTTTCGGAACCGGAAGAAATCCGGGCAGAGAGAGCGGAGTCAGGGCCCGTAAAAGAAGCTTCTTCGGAGAAGCCTTACCAGGATGTGGCCGCCTCCCGGGCGGAAAAGCCGGTGATGCAGCAGGCCAGAAAGTCTGGCTGGAGCTTTAAGAATCTGTTCAGCAAGGGCGTTAAAAGCAGTGAAGTTCCTGCTTCCGGAGAGACTGCTGCCGGAGTCGCGGAACCCCCGGCACCAAAGCCTCGTCCCGAGCAGGATCCCATGCATATTGACGAATCCGTCTCCCGGGAGCTCGGAGATAATGACGAGTTCCGGTACCGGTTCGAGCCGGCTCCTAAGGTTCGGGATTCTGAGCCTGCTTCTCCCCAGTCTGCCGCAGTGCGGCCTTCCGGAGCCCCCGGGAAGCCGGTTATCGGCGGTGCGGCTTCAATGAGTCCGGTGCCCGAGCCTCAGAAGGATTTGCCGCAGGATTCTGTAAAGCCGGTGCTTTCCGGAACACCCCCGGAGGATTCCGGAGCTCTGCATGAAGGAGTGGTAAGCAGAATTTCTGAAATCCCGGTTTCCGCGCCCCCGCAGCCGGCCCCGGTGCCCCCGGAGCACAAAACGGAACCTCCGGTTTCGCTGGCCTCATCAGGAGCTCTTCCGGCGGGACTTCTTAAAAAGCTCCAGGAAAAGAAGACTCAAAAATCTCCAGAAGGTGTTCCGCCGCCCGCGCCGGCACCCCGGGATCCGGTTTCGGAAGTGGCAGAGGCATCGCGGGGAGCTCCGTCCGCAGAGGCGGTACAGTCTCCGCTGCCTCAGCAGGGCAATTCTCCGGTACTTTCCGGATCAGTGCCTGCTCCGGAGCCGGCAGTGTCTTCAGTGATGCAGAACGGCGATATGGATTTCGAGCTTTCCGGAGCGGAAGAGGAGATGAGCTATGAACAGCGGGCCCGCATGGAAAGATTCCGTAATCGTTCTGGCAGCGAGGAGGCTAAGCCCAAGCGTATCGATATCAGAGAGCTGCTGAGAAATCACCACAGCAATCTTTGATTTCCGGTTTATGCTGAAGGGAGCGGCTGCCATGTATGCGGATGAATGTAATTCTGCCGGCGAAGATAGGTTTCTGACGGATTTTGAGGGGGTTATCCGGGATCTCGGGGTGCGGCTTCAGCCCCGGAGATGGATATCTGAACGGGAGCAGAAGTCGGTCAGCCGGGCGGTAAAGGTGATTCAGGAGCTGGAAACCGAGATTCTGGATCGGCTGAAAAAACAGGAAAAGGGCAGTCCCGAGGAGCTTTTTGATCTCCGTAGGCTCGGCTGGCTGTCCCAGCTCTCTCCTCTGGAAATCGTCCGGGAGCCGGCCTATCTTGAGCAGCTCCGGGAACTTATTCAGACTCATGCTCCTGACGAGAATTTCGCCAGTGTGACAGAGAGCTTTCGGGTATACCGGGAACTCCTGGAGGAGGCTGTTCCGGCAGAGCCTGACACTGCGGGCTCCCGCTGGGAACGGGAGGACCGGCTGCTTATTGCCGCGAACCGCTTTCGGGCTGTCTGGGAAATCCGGATATCCGGGGTTTCCCGGGCCATTCGGAACCGGGTTGCGGCCCGGGAGCAGGTGATTCGGGATTTTCTGAACGATGCCGGTGATACCCAGTTTGAGGATATGTATTCCGGAATCCGGTTCTCTATGGAAAACGGCATTCCCTCCGATGTTTTTACTGCCATTCAGGACGGCGACCGGGACTGGCTGGAAAGAGCAGCCCGGCATTTTGTATCCCAGTTTGATATCCGGAAGAGGGATCTCTCCTATGTCCTCAGCTCCTACCGGGAGCTGCGCACCTCCAAAACCGGTTTCGGCTATCTCAGGTATATAAACGAGGTTCAGAAGAATCCGGAGCTTGCCGCTCTGGTGGACGAGCTTGGCCGCAGTCTCTCTCTTGACGAGGTTTTTCGGGAGGAGCAGGAAGAGCTCCGGCAGGCTTTGAAGGAGGCCCGGGGCAGCAGGATCCGCCCGGAGACCGACAGCATTAATGGCATAAGGCGCGACAATTATATTCCCTATGTTCTTCCGGAGGAGTTTGTCAGGCTGGCGGATCCCGACCTGGAGATCCTGTTTGATATTCATTATCTGGAACGTACTCTGCTTTCCTTTGATTTTAACAGAATGACCGGCGTGTTTAAGAATCTGCCGGAGTTCGGCAGAGGGGCCGGAAAGGGCCGGGGGCCTCTTATCATCTGCGTGGATACCAGTGCCTCCATGAAGGGCCGGAATGAAAACCTGGCCAAGGCCACCGCTCTTATGGCAGCTCTCAGATGTCTGGAAAACCGGAGACCGTGCTTTCTGATAAACTTCTCGGTAAAGACTGTAGCGCTCCGGGTTTCTCCGGATCGCAAAACAGAAGCTCTTTCCAACCTGAGCGAATTTCTTTCCCGCTCCTTTCACGGCGGTACCAGCATTGACGAAATGGTGAAGGATTCTCTGGACATTGTTTCCCGGGAGGATTCCTTCAGGAGGGCCGATCTCCTCTGTCTTACCGATGGCCAGCTGACCTGTTCTCCCGATACTGCGGAGCGGATTCGCGGTATCCGGGATACCCACGGAGTGCGGTTTTTTGAACTGATTTTCGGATATTCCGGACTTGCGGATTCCGGGGTGTTCGATGCGGTATACGAGTACACCATGAGGGGAATCCGGCGTTTTCGGAAGAATGCCGGAACTCCTGACATCCTGTTCGGAAATCCCCTTTCCTGATCATCATGAAGAAACAGCATTGCGGGTCCCGGAGGACAGGAGGGCCGCCAGCCCCGTAAGGGGAAAGCCTGGCCTGGGATTCGGGACAGTCCTGCTTTTCAGGAAACATAAAGCGCAGTGCGCGGGAGACGGACAGTCTTAGGTGATTTGTATTCAGATGCAGGATGTAACCAGAGTGAGAGCTTCCCGTTTTCATAGAAAGCTGAGTGCAGGGTGGCATAGTGCTGTTCCGCATGGGGCTCGTGAGTTTTTTTGTTTAGCAGCTAATGCTGTCAGTATTTCAGATTAGAGGGGTAATACATTTATGTCCGGACCTGGTGCAGTGGGGAATACCAATTATCAAGACATCAATAATGACATGCTTTCCGGAAATATCAAGGTTGGCAGAACGGCTGAGCAGGTCGAGGCGGAATACCGGCGCAATACCGCTTCTACTGCCAAAAGAGTTTTCCTTGGCATTATAACATTTGGGGGCTATGCCATTTATCATGCCTGCAAGGACAGCAAGTACAGGAGCGAGATGAAGTCTCTCTGCAAGGGCACTCAGGATTTTTATAATAATCTTGCCGAGATTAAGAAAAGATCCCAGAAGGGGGTGGAGCTGAATGATTTTAAGGGCAAAATGTGCCATGAGGATGTGACCTTTTCCAAGAATGCCAATGATCAGCTTTATGTTACCTTTTCCGACAAGTCCACTCATGAGATAAAGGATGCCGCGCAGGTCACCAAAAATATTGAGCTCGACATCATGGCTCATTCCCAGTTTTTTGACAGAAACTTTATTGTAGATACCATTCTGAAAAAATATGAGAATGCTCTCAGCAAGGGGCGGGAAGAGCTGGGCCAGGAGAATAATGTCTACATGGATGTCGAGGAGGTGGATCGGCGCTATGATGATGACCAGGACATGAACCACGTAAAAATGTTTAACATGGGACGTGATCTCAGCAAAATCAGACCTCTGCGCAATGAATACAAGGAGCAGTTTGACCGGCTTCTGGCCAAGCTCTTCGAATCAAGACTGGGGCTTGAACCGTCAGAAACCAAATATATCGATCGCAGTATCGGGGTCATGCTGGCGGAAAATGTTATGAACGGCACGATCAGAACCGCAGCCGATGCCCGTGCATTTATCAACCGCAATGCCTCTGCCACTCATTTTACCACTGTGGAGAGCGCCCGGATATTTGATCAGTTTGAGGAGGCGCAGGCCCGGGAGAAGGGAAACGGCAATCTTGACATCTTTAATGCTGACAGGAATGACAGGGTGCCGCTGAACACGGTGAGCTTTAAGGACGGCTATGTTAAGTCAGGGGACAACCCTCTGGTTCCGGCCGGAGAAAACAAGGTGGTTCATGACTTTGTCGCCAATCTTATTTCCGACCTGAATACTGCAAAGCAGGATCGGGATCTGACTCATGACGCCTCAAAGCAGGCCATTAACGATAAGGTGATGATCACCTCCGGCGAGCGGCTCCGGAAACTGTTTAGCGATAACGGCAAAACCGTAGCGCTGCTGATGAAGAACCGCGAGGAGTCTCTTAAGAACCCGGAAACCAAATCTCTTCTGGACTCGCTGGAGCCGAAATTCCGCGATGCTCTTAATGCGGAGCTTGACAAGCTTAACGACAGATATAATGCTCGGGTAAATGAGATCAAAAGAAGGATTGCCGATACCGAAAACACTATTAAAGAGTCATTGAATAAGGGAAATAAAGAAAACAGCCCCTTTATCCTGGATCTCAAGGACGGGCTCAGAAGGCGCAAGGATGCTCTTAATTATCTGGATGATGAAAATGGCGGGAGAGCGAATTTTCTGAGGGAGGAGCTCAGAGAACAGAAAAAGCAGGAAGATAAAATCAAGCATTCCTTTAACACCACCAATCTTGATGATGTCAGCAATGAGGAGATGGATCAGCTGGGCTTCACCAAACGGGTGAAGGATGATGAGAGTATTAAGGCAAAGCTAGGCGACTTCTACAATCTGAGTGAAAAGCGGGAAGAGCTTACCCTGGGCGCTCACTTTTTCTCCGAAATGGAACTCCGTCTTAATCGGGCGGCGGACGAAGGCTGCCGGGATTTCCAGAAGAAGATTTCCGGAATGATCGATAGCGTCTTTCCGAAGCAGGCCGGGAGAGTCGGCCATGATGTGAATTCTCTCAATAACGCCTCGCTCACCGATATTCTCGGAACCGCGGCGGAAGACAATCAGCTCCAGATGATTAAGGAAGCTCTCAAGATCTATTTTGCCGAGATGCCGATAATGGATCAGCGGGCCATGCTGGCTGCGGAAGCCCGCTACTGCATGATTGACGAGAACACCTCCGACGGTGCGAAGCTCGGTGCGATTCTGAAGGGTGCCGGACCGGTTATGCAGAAGATGCTGCAGGGACTTGATCCCAGAATGTTTGCGGGATCCCCGGATTTTCAGATGGCCATTGCCGACATGAAGGACAAACTGGCTCCGATTTCCCAGGAGGCCATTCATGCCTATCTTTATGACATTGTTAAGAATTCCGGCGGCGCTATTTCCAAAATTGACGTCAACAGGGCACTGGGCGCAGCCTCGGTGGCGCAGGCTCTGAAATGCACGGTGCACTATGCGAACGGTCAGAGCAGGGAATGTGTTATCAAGATTCTCCGTCCCGATGCCGAAATGAAGGCCCGCCGCGAGTTTGACATATTTATCAAGGCCGCCCAAACCGTGAAGCACGGCATGGAAGCAACATTCAGGGGGCAGTTTAACAGTATCCTCGAGGAGCTGGATCTGACCAACGAGGCCAAAAATGTCGCGAAGGGCAATGAGGTATACCAGTACAGCAAGGAGACCTATAACAGCAAAGATCTGAAACAGACCTACGGTTCCTTCAGCAATGTCAGCAGCATGAAGCTTGCGGAAGGCATCGCCCCCACCAAGAATGTCATGGTGCTGGAGGAGGTTCCGGGCTCAACCATGGAAACCTATCTGAACGAAACCCGGGATAAGACCCGGGAGGTTGCCGGCCAGACCAGAAGTGCAATTGCCAGCCGCGGCCCTGAAAATGCCCCGGCACTGGCGCTGAATGCAGTCCAGGAGCTTGACAGGCTGTATGCGGATGTCAGGAAAAAGTATGATGCCCTGGTCAATCTTTCCTATATGTGGGCTAACGAGGGCCTGTTTGCCGAAGGCTTTTACCACGGCGATATTCACAAGGGCAACATCATGACCCAGGCCGGCTGGAAGGAAGGAAATCCGGCTGACAGCGGCATTACCCTTATTGATTTCGGTAATGCCTCGCATCTGGACAAGAACTCCCGGGCTGCGGTGGTAAAGGTTGTGGCCGGTGCTGCCACCAACGACGCCTCCCTTTGTCTTGAGGGTTATAAGAAGCTTCTGTCTCCGGAAAGTCTGAGAATTTTCGAGAGTAATAAGGATGAAATCAATGCAAAGGCAGCGGCTATTTTCCAGAAAGGCACTCTTAAGGATACCTCTCTCCGTCTGCAGGCAGTTATAAAGATTATGCAGGAGGATTATTCCATAGAGGTGCCGTCCGCCATCCATAATTTTATGGAAAGCCAGCGCCGCCTTCAGAATGCCATGGATGATACCCTGGCGGTCATGAAGGAAATTGCTGCCGAGAGGAAGAGCCTTATCAGTCCTTACATTGACAGTATTGAAGACGAGGAGGTAAAGGAGACTGTCCGGAAGAATATTGCCAGTGCCGACAGCTATAGGCCGAAGACGCTCATAAATGCCATTACTGATGTGGTGAAGCAGAATCTCTATGCCGCCATGAAGTCTATCGGCAGCGCATCCAAGGCCAAACAGTGCTATGACAAGATCAGAAATGATGAGGATTTTCTGGTCAATCAGCCGGGCGGCAATGCCATTCAGGTCTGATCCTGTCACGGTCTGAGGGCATCTCTAGGAGAAGCGGGGACTGTTCCTTTAGGAGGACGTTCCCGTTTTATTATTCTGCTGATACATTTAAATGGCATGTTCCATGAGCTCCCCGCCGCATCTGTATTTTTGCGCCCGCCTGTTCGGTGGTTTTCCCCCGCTTCCCTGAGCATCAGTAATAAACGGGGAGGAAATAGTTACGATTTCTTTCCGGGAAGGGGGCGGAACTGTAATTTGTGTTTTGATTTTTAAGGTTCCTGCGGGATATGAAATAATTAGCTGTGCTAAACTGTTTCTGCTGTCATGAAGAGGCTGTTTCCGGGCTGTTCCGCAGTTTTTGCTGCGGCCGGGCAGGAAGCTTCGATTCTGTGCCGTACGGCCTGGCCATGGCAGACGGCTCCCCGGGGAATGCCCGCTGTGTCCGTATTTATTTCACCATCATGATTTTTTTATTTCTAGTACCGGGATTACAACTATATGAATTCATCTCCTTTATCTGCCATGCTGATTTCCTTTCTGGGAAAAGGGGAATACTGGCCGGCCTCCTACAGCTATCCTGACTGTGAACCCATTACTTGCCGGTATGGTGCGGTTGCCTTTATGGCATATCTTAAGGAGCACAAAAATGTCACCATTAACCGGCTGGTGATATGCGGTACTGACTCCAGTTCCTGGACTCTCCTTCCTTCCTATCTGGAGGATCTTGCCGCGCGGATATTCGGGACAGATCAGGATCCTGCGGCGGTTATGGAAGGACTCAGGAAGGTATCCCGGGGAGCTTCTGCCCGGGAACTTGCCAGGCTTGCCTCCGCTTCGCGCGGGGCGGATTTCGGAGCAGAATTTTCAGAGGCGCTGAAAGCTTTTGAAAACGACCTTTCCCAGGTACTGCAGCCTGCCGGACTGGTTCCGATCCTGATAAGGCATGCTGAAGACTTTTCCACCTACGACCGGCAGACAGATCTTTTGCATGCCATTCAGGATGCCGGTCTGGTTACCGGGGATACCCGGATTTATCTGGACATCACCTATGGCCTTAGAATCATGTCCTTTATGATATTTACGAGCTTCCAGAGCCTCTGCTATACCAGCGGAATTAAGATCTCCGGGATCTGCTATTCCCCGGAGTATATGCCAAGGTCTGAGCCGGCAGAAAGGCTGTCCTTTATTGAAGGCATCAAGAACAGACTGCGGTTCCTGAAAAGGACGGCCCCGGATCTCTTTCAGAAAAAAAAGCATGAGGTGGTGGAAATTCTGAATTCCCTGAAACAGCCCCAGACGTCCCGGAGTCAGGGGAATGCTCCGTCCGGGCCGTCGCAGCCGCGCCCATCCCGGGTCTGCTTTCTGGATTCCATAGCCGGGCTTCTTCAGGACGCCGCCGCGGTTAACCGTTTCCGGGTGTCGCTGGATCCTCTGGAATTCGAGCCGCAGCTTCGGGGGAACGGGACCTCCGGCAGGAATGACTGCTGGACACCGGAGGAAGCCAGGAAGCTTCGGGAAATCTCCTATCGCCTTAATGTCTGCGATTATGATGCCGCCGGCCCGCTTCAGGCGCTGAAGGAAAGGATTAAGTCCGGGGCCGGAAGAAAGGAGGTATCCGAAATTCTGGACCAGACCTTCAGCTGGACTGATTCCTATTTCGGAAGCCGGGAACCTGCTGTGCGCTCCCGGGCTTTAAAGAAGCTTGCCGCCCGGTACCTTGATGCCGGCGACTACCTTCATGCCGTGAACAGCTGCTACCGTGCCATTAACGAAATTGAGTTTGCCGGTCAGACCGGAGGGGGGGAGCAGGAACTCCGGGGGCTGATCCGCAGGCGGTACGGATCTGATTTCGAAAATGTCTTTATAAAGCAGCTAAGGGCTATGGTGGTGCATCTTAATGATAAGACTGAAGTTCTTGACGATTCCAAAGCCTTTATCCATAGGATGATTGCGGTTGACAACGATAATATTATCGATGCCGCGGAGCTTCGGAACTATTTCAGAAAATGCTTTGCTGCTTTGGGTGTTGACTGCGCCCCGCAGCCGGAATCCCGGGGGCACGTGCTGTTTTCGTTTATCGGCGCCGGGGATTACGGACATGCCTCGTATCGCTACCGCGATCCCTTCCGCCCGGATGCTCACGATTTTGATCTGGAAAACTCCGGAGCCATCGGGGTTTCCCTGGCAGCCAGAATGTGCGGGCTCTCCTGCAAAGGCTCTTCCGGATCAGCCGAAAAAGCTTCAGGCCTTACCCGCTTTGTGATCCTGGGCACGCAAACCAGCAACTGGCGTGTTATTCTGGAATCGCTGGATCAGGAGTTTATCAGAAAGCATTCCCTTTCAGAAAATGTCTCCGGCGGCGGCTCCGGGGCTGCCGGAGAGAGCAGTATTGCTGCCGCGTTTCAGGCACTCAAACAGGAGGTGACGGAGAATCTCGGACGGGAGGACAATGTCCGGGGAGTGCTTCCGGAGGAGTGTCTTAAAAAGCTGAACGCGTTCTTTAAGACAGCAAGGGATTCCCTGGGACTGGAGATCGTTCTCGCGGCTACCGATGACAGTATCGCGAATCCTGAGGTGCAGAACAGCATTGTCGGGGTTATTGCAGCTAACGTCAGGAACGGTGACCGGGTATCTCTGGATATTACCCACTGCTACCGGATCGTCCCGATTCTCAGCATTTGCGCGCTCCTTTATCTCACGGCTGTCAGACAGATCGTGGTTGAGCATATATTCTACGGTGATGTGCCCATGGAGACGGAATTTAAAGAGCTTAACGGACTTAAGAAGGCTCAGCTTCCCGATGAGGAGTCCTTTTCCAGAGCAGCCGCGGAGATTACGGCGGTTCTGGGGGATGTTTCCGGGACGGAGAATCTCTCGGGCTCCGTGTATGATATGCGGAATCTGCACCGGCTGGTAGAGTATGCGGCGGCGATTAATCAGTACCACGCCAGCGGCAATCTGGAATTTTTGCGGCCGCTGATAGAAACAGAGTTTTGCAAGAAGGATTTTGCAAGCTACGTTGACTTTATCAACGGCGTCATCCTTGACAATATCTCCATGTTCAGGGCCAGTGCGGAATTTCTGAATCCGGTGGTTGCCAGACTGGAGCAGGGCATCGGCGATCCGCTGCTCAGAACGCTGAAGGATGATATGCTGCGGGGACTTCAGTGGGTTAAGGAGCTTTCTGATGACAATACCGATTTCGGGATCCGGCTGCTTCTTCAGAAATCCAGTACCGCGCTGGAGAATCGCAACTACATTTTCTGCTATATAACCTGCTATGAGGCGATGCAGAAGATTTCGAAAAGGGAACGCCAGTTTATTGAAATGTACTGTAATAAGGGGCGGATCCGCATTAGTGAGCATCGCTTTATCGCAGATGCGGATCTTCCGCAGGAACAGAAGGATATCATTTCCCGCATAAACCAGGGCCTTGACAAAAAGGAACAGAAGGCTGCTGATGACGGGACAGCCGTGGTGCTTCAGGCGGAGGACTTTATTGCCGGCCAGAAGAAATCTCAGGGAAAGGACAGGTCTAAGGTCAGCGGAAATAATCTTGAAGGCCGGATTCTGACCATGATCGGCTGTTCCATTTTTGAAGGCAGGGAGTGGAATCTTGTCAGGAATTTAAGGAATTACTGTTTTCACAGTTCCTGTCAGGTCAGCGCCGCGATAACCGCAGATCTGAAAAATCAGAGAAAGCTTCTTGGCAGAATAATAAGAAGAATTGACAGCATGCTTTATGATGAGGACGGAAAGTAACCCCGAGGGGGCTTTCCCGGGAGATCTGTTTTTCCGGAAGTCGGGGGCTCCGGTGTTCCGCCTTTCCCGATAAATGTGTCAGGCTAGGTGCCGGAAGATAAAAAAGGAGCCGGCTTCTTCTGATGCTGCAGTCACGTAAACTTCTCCAAAAACCGCAGTAACAGTCTGAGCAGCTTTAAAAGCTGTTCAGATTCAAAACAGGGTCAGCTAAACAGATCCTTTTTTACAGGCCCAGTCAGGATCATCCGGCACTTCCTGCAGTCCGTGCTGACCTCGAAGATGCTCCCGCCGATTTCCATATAAAGCTTCTGCGGCCTGGCATGATCTCTTTTGGTACAGAGGTGGAAGCAGTAATGGAGACAGTGCTTTGATACCAGTACCGACACCGGTTCCTCCGGTTTTCGGCTCTCGTAGGAGGGGGCAGGGGAAATACCGCCGTGTGCGATAAAGAATTCTCTTGCAGATCTGTTATGCAGGTTGGCCCGGAAATCCAGCTCCCGTTCCTCGGGAGGCAGCGGATTATCTCCGGAAATGGTCCGGGCTATTTCCGGGCGGGCGGCGCGCTTTTTGTTTTCCAGATCCTGAAGGGCCTCCCGCCGCAGCCGGTTGATGAAGCTCTGCGGCATGAACCAGCAGTGCTCAAGAACGGTCCGGAAATCCTTAAGCTCATATACGGAATCGCCCAGCCGTCCCAGCTTATCCCGCAGATTTTTTTCCAGAAGCTCCCGATCCTTTGCCGGAGCCGGTTCCGGCAGGGTAACCTCGGCACTTCCCGTAAATCCGGTTTCGTCAGAAGCCTTCAGAATCGCGCCGGCTGCCGTCTCTCTATATTCCAGGGCAAGCTCCAGCCTTCTTACGGCAGCACCATCTCCCGACAGCAGCCGGTCAAAGGCCGCATCCCGGTTCCGGTAAAACACGGTTCCCGGGGGGATCGGAGGAATTTCCTGAAAAATTTCCGCGGTTACGCTGTCCAGCATCCGGCTTACCCGGAAGCCGTGAAGCTCCCTCCGGCTGTCATAGTAGTTCAGGGAATCCCCGTTGTTCAGCACGATTCCGGGATCGGTTCTGAAGGAGAGCCGGTTCCGGTTCTGCTTTGTCAGCTTTCCGATTCTGGCGCCCACAAATCCCGGAGCGTCGAAATTGGCGTAATTGTCCTTGTTTTCATGCAGATTGTATTCGGTAAAGCCCCGGTTAAAGCTCTTTTCGATATCCGGTTCAAAGGCGGTTACGGTTTTGCCGCAGGAGCTTCTTCCCAGATCCGGACGTTTTCTGAAAATATCGTCCAGAAGCCGGCGGTAAAAGGCGGTAACATTTCTGACATATCCGGCATCCTTGAGGCGGCCTTCGATTTTAAAGGAGCTTATTCCGGCATCAATAAGCTCCTCCAGATTCTGGCGGTGGCTGAGATCCTTCAGAGACAGCAGGTAGCGATCCCGGGCCAGAGGGCTTCCGTCAGCCCGGAAGAGACTCTGCTTTACCCGGCAGAGCTGGGCGCATTCCCCCCGGTTGGCGCTTCTTCCGGTGAGGGCGCAGCTAAGATAGCAGCGTCCGCTTACACCGGCACAGAGAGCTCCGTGCACAAACGCCTCCAGTCTGATGCCGGTGCGGGAGGAGATATTGCGGATTTCTGACAGGGACATTTCCCGGGGCAGTACAGCCTGACTGAAGCCCTGCTTTTCCAGAAACACAAACTTCGCGGGGGTTTCGCTGTCCTGCTGGGTGCTGGCGTGAAGCTCCAGCGGGGGCAGTTGCCCCGCCAGAAGTCCGTAGTCCTGAATAATCAGGGCATCTGCTCCGGCTTCATAAAGGCGGAAGGCCAGATCCCGGGCAGCGGCAAGCTCGCTGTCTGTGAGAATGGTATTGAGAGTGACGTGAACCTTCACCCGGAAAAGGTGGGCGTAATCACACAGCTTTTTAATGTCCTCCAGAGAATTCCCGGCATTTGCCCGGGCTCCGAAGCCGGGACCTCCGATATAGACCGCATCCGCCCCGCTGTCCACGGCCGTGAGGCCACAGGTCAGATCCCGGGCCGGGGCCAGAAGCTCAATCAGGCGCATGGCTAGACCTCCGCCGTGGCGTTTTCGGGAGCCGGTCCGGCCGCCGCTGCCTTTACATTGTGCAGGCTGAAATAGGCTCCCTTTCGGGCCATAAGCTCCTCATGAGTGCCTTCCTCGGCAATGCGCCCGTCGTTTATCACCAGAATCCGGGAGGAGTTTTCAATAGTGGAGAGCCGGTGGGCGATGATGAAGACCGTGCGGTTCTTCATCAGGTTGGCCAGAGCTTCCTGAACGATCTTTTCAGCCTTGTTGTCCAGAGCGCTGGTGGCTTCGTCCAGAATGACAATAGGGGCGTTTTTGATAAAGGCCCGGGCAATGGCGATGCGCTGTCTCTGTCCGCCGGAAAGTCTGGTGCCGTGTTCGCCGATTTCGGTGCTGAGACCGTCGGGGAGAGCATCAATGAACTCTGTCAGACAGGCACCTTCAAGAGCGGCTCTCATTTCCGCGTCGCTGGCTTCCGGCCGGGCGATTCTGATGTTTTCTTCAATGGTGGTGTTGAACAGGAAGTTGTCTTGGAAGACGTAGGCGATGCTGTCCCGGAGCGAGGTCAGAGAATATTCCCGGATATCCCGGCCGTCAATGAGGATCTGCCCCCCGGTAACTTCGTAGAGCCGGGGAAGCAGACTCACAATGGTAGATTTTCCGCCGCCGCTGTTACCGACCAGTGCCACGGAGGAGGATTTGGGAGCGCGGAATGAGACTCCCCGGAGCACCTCGTTTTCAGGATTATAGGCAAAATGCACCTCCCGGAATTCGATGGCGTCCCTGATTTCCCGGAGCTCCGGTTTTCTGGCAGACTGTTCCTGAAGCTCTTCCGCATCTGTTACGGTCTGTACCTCGAAGATTTCGTAGATACGCCCCAGAGCCACGATGGACTGCTGTACCTGAATGTAGTTGTTGCCGATGGATTTCAGCGGCGTATAGAGCATAATCAGGGCGGCCAGGAAGGAGACGAAGGTGCCGCTGGTGATGATGCCGTTAACGATCATGTATCCGCCGCAGGCAATTACCAGTGCCACCCCCACAGAGGCCACAATATGCATGAAGGGGGACAGCCAGTTGGTATCCCGGATCATCTTCATGCTCATTTTGAAGCTCCCTTGGGCCGCCTCCTCGAAGCTGTCCATCATGTGCCGGTTCAGGTTGTAGCTCTTGATAACCCGGTTTCCGCTGGCCACCTCGCCGTAGAGATTGAGAATGGCGGAGCTGAGCACCATGGTTTTTTTCATGATTTTCTTAATTTTCTTCCTGACGATGCTCATGGGGAGAATGATAAACAGCATTACAGCCAGGGCGATGATGGTGAGATGCCAGGAGTTCCAGATCAGCACGCCAACCAGGGCTACTGACGAGAAGAACTTGGTCAGAAACAGCTTGATATTGGAGATGAGTCCGGTAGCCGCCTGCTCGGCATCATTGAAGTAGCGGAACAGAATAGTGCCGGAATCGTTGGCATCGAAGTATCCGGTGTCCATGCGGAGCAGCTTGGCGAAGAGCTTCCTCCGGAGATCCAGAGTAATGCGGTTTCCCACATAGCCGTTAACCCAGGCGGACAGGTAGATGAATACTCCCTGGATAATGGTGAACCCCACGATGATGAAGGGGACCCAGCGGGAGAATTCCTCCTGCCTTTCCACCATCAGATTGTCCATGAACGGCTTCAGAAACCAGGCAATCACGGCATCAAGCGCTCCTACCGGTGCGGTCAGGAGGAGCCCCAGCACCGCCATGGCAAGATAGGGTCTGAGAAAGGGATAGAACTTGGAATAGGCGTCAAGGAATTCGCTTTTTTTTCGGAAATCTGGCATGTTCGGGACTTTTACTATAGGAGGAGACAGAGGATCTGCCGGCTGAAAACGGCCGGAAAACTACCTTTTAAATGATAAACCAAAGAGCCCCCGTTTATCAAGGAATCCCCGGCTAATCCGGCTAGTCCGGCAAAGACTGTCTCGGCCGGGGTGCTGAATGGTCTTGGGGCTGGCGGTTTTAGGCGTATTGTAATGTGTCATTATCCTCCGGCCAGGATTTCCTCCGGCTGATTTCTTTCTGTTCCCTTTCAATTCCTTTCCGTTCCTTGCTCCTGCTCCCTTCTCCGGCGCGCGGATTACCGGGGTGTTAAGGCTTAGTTTACGCTGAAGTCAGAAACAGGTCTTATGATGGCGCAGTTTTTACGGAGATTTTTATGAAAAGTGCATATTTTTCAGTTCTGGCTCTAATGACAGCCGGGTGTTCGGGACTGGGTATCGGATCCGAGGAGTACGGCTGCCGCGGACTTCCGGAGGGTACACAGTGCCACAGCGCCCGGGAGGTTTACCGGAGTCAGGGAAATTTTTTTGGGGGCCGGGAATCCCCGGGGGCGGGAAGCATCCCGGCAGCCGCAGAGGCTGTCCCTGAATCCGGATCTGTCCGGCCGGCGGAGATTTTCGGGAGACGGCTGTACCGCTATCCGGAGGATGTGGCAATTACCGTGGTAAACGGTTATACCGACAGAGACGGCACGGCGCATTCCACGTCCCTGCTGCTTAACAGTCTGGACAACGGCTACTGGTACCGGGGTGCGGATCCAAAGATCCCGGATTATGTTCTCAATGCAGATATTCCGGACGGAAGCTCCGGTCCGGAAGTGGCGGTTCCCTTCCGGGAAGAGACCGGAGCCGGAACAGCCCGGCGTTGATTGGTGTTTGTTTGGTTATGGAGGAATTTGTGATGAAGTCTTTTGCTAAGTGTAAGTGTCTAATGCAGGTTAACTGGCGGGTGATTGCCATGGCGGCGGGACTCTGCCTTGCGGAGAATGCTCTTGCCGGTACCGGAGGCGATGAGTTTGCCGATGTCTGGGATACTCTTAAGGAATGGATACAGGGAACTCTCGGCCGGGTTATCGCCGGCAGCATGATCCTGGTGGGAATTGTGGCCGGAGTGGCCAGACAGAGCATCAGTGCCTTTGCAGTGGGTATTGGCGGCGGTATCGGGATGTACAACACGCCTACAGTTATTGAAAGTGTGCTGAGCGCCTCTCTGGGAAGCCTGCAGGAAACCGAGGCTGCTTTCCTGAACGAACTCCTGGCGGCGGGCATGTAGGCAAATTCTCCGGGGCTGGAAGTCCCCGGAGGTTCCGGCGCTGTCAGTTCCTGACGCTTTCAGTTTCACCGGAGTGTCAGATCTTCTGCCACCTGGTGATCCTTCTGTCCTGTGCGGACACCACCAGGGCGATTTTCTCGGTGTTTTCGGATCCGTTTTCAGAAAAGGCGTTCCGGAGTTCGGTTCCGGTTTCGGAAAGGAGTGCTTCGGCATCCTCCCCGGGCCCGGCAAGCCGGAGTCTGATAACGGTACGGCAGTTTTTCCAGTTCTTAAGGTACTCGGCGGCAATATCCGGAGCACTGGCGGTTCCGGTATCCGCTCTTTCCGCGGCCAGTCCGGACAGGAGAAGAATGGTGAAGACGATGTCCCGGAGGTTCCGGCTGTTTTCGAAGGAATCCTGCCTGTCAAAGGCAAGGAGGGCGAGTCCGCGGTTCAGAGCGGCCACCAGGGCTTCCGGATAACCGCCAGTAAGACCTTCCCGGACTCCGGAGGCGATATCCCCGATATCCGCCTCCGATACCGGGGTCTCGCTGACCAGCGTGAAGTAGATCGCCAGCAGGGTTACGGTGGTGTTCAGATTCGGCGGAGTCAGAATCACTCTCCGGCGGCCCAGCTCGTTCTTGATGGTGCGCACGGACAGGTATCCGGTGTGGTAGAGAGCGCTGCCTGGCGGGGTACCGATGTAGCCGTAGTTTTCCTTAAGGGAGTAGGGGCCGCTCAGCACCTCCATAATATTGCTCAGGATATCCTCCGGGAGGCTGCGGAGCCAGTTTACGGCCAGGGAGGCGTACCGCCCGCCGCTTTCCGGCCAGTAGTTCCGGAATCCTGCTGCGGGGTTTGCCAGAAATCGCATGAGGGAGCGGGGGTTTATCACTTCTACCGGAGAGTCTATGGTCATGCGGTAGCCGCCGTAATACCGGTTAATGCTCCGGAGCAGCTGTTTCTGATCGCAGCCGAGAACCTGGGCGGCCCGGGAGAGTTCATTTCCCATGAACCCGGAAACATCATCGGGAGTAAAGCCCAGAAGAGCGGCGTTTTCAGAATCCAGAGTCAGGTTGATATAGCTGCTGAAAATGGCAAACATTTCGGAAAGCGGTACCGGCATTACCCCGGTTACCAGCAGGAATCTGAGATTTCCGATGGAGCTGTTTACGATGGTGAAGAATTCCGTGAGATAGAGGCTGAAGGCCTTGATCTGCTCCTCGGGAAGTCCGGGAAGACTCAGCGGGGCGTCATAGTTGTCAATAAGAAGCACCGTTTTTCTTTTGCTGTTCTCCAGAAGACTTCCCATAAGCTCGGGACCGCGGTGCGTCAGGGGGATATGGAGACTGTCGCCTTTTCTGGCATAGAGATCCGTGTCGCTCAGCCGGGCGGCCTCTTCAATAGCCGCGCAGACATGGGTGTCCAGACTTTTGACGCTTTCGTAGCTGCCGCCGAAGTCTATGGTGATTACGTTATATTCTCCGGTATCTCTCCAGTGTCCGGCGATTTTAAGACCTTCAAAGTATTCCGTGCCGTGGGCAAACAGCGAGGCCAGCGCAGACAGGAGCAGGGTTTTTCCGAAATTGGCCGGCCGGGTCAGAATAAAGGGGCCGTTGAACACCGCAATCTCAAAAATGTAGTCGGTTTTGTCCACATAGGTGCGGCCGGAGCGGCGCAGCTCCTCGAAATCGTTGCCGGTGCCGGGAAGAGCTCCGGTAATGGCTGTAGTCTCTGTCATGAATGCCTCTTTGCTGCAGTTAGCGGTTTCTGTCATCGTCCCCCGGCTATTATCCTGCCGTGACTTTCAGGAAAAAATGAACCGGATACCGAAAACGAAAGCGGCGGATGACAGATTATTTGAAATATGACAGATATCACGGTCCTGAGAGACAGGTAAGCACTATGAATAATGAAGCCCCCGGAAATGGGGGCCTGCTTTTGGGGAGAGACTGTACCGTAATCCCGGAGATCCGGCGCTCTCTTTAATATCAGACCGGCTGCGGCATTAATGACGCGGGCCGTGTCCGCCGCCATGGGAACGGGATCCGCCGGACGGCCCGGGCCTATAGGCCGGACCATGGGAAGATCCGTGTCCGCCACCTGGCCCTGGCTTGTAGGCCGGAGCATGAGAAGGGCCGGAGTGATGCCCTGTCGGACCGTAGTGGTGTCCCGGTCCTACCGGACGGGGACCCGGACCGCCATGGTGATGATGCGGCGGCGGAGGCGGGGCATGATGGTGATGCCGTGGCGGCGGAGGCGGGGCATGATGGTGATGCCGCGGCGGCGGAGGCGGGGCATGATGGTGATGCCGCGGCGGCGGAGGCGGCGGCGGCCGGTGATATCTCGGCGGCGGCGGGGGCGGCGCTATTACGTCAACCACGGTCACATTCGCCGGAGGTCCGACTACGGTTTCGGTGTAGCCGTAGTCATAGCCGTCATCAACGAGAATGCAGCCTGTCAGCATGGAAAGAGCTATTGCCATTCCAGTAACGGAAATTACTGATTTCAGCATAAATCCTCCTGTGTTGTCATTAAGTGCCGGTGTTCAGGTTTACCGGACTAAACATTCCAAAACAGCCCTGGAAGGTTCTGCCGCACATTATCGGGAAGACAGCGGCAGGGCAGGATCTCCGCAGGGAATATCCTCATAATCAGTGATGAGGCTTCATGTGGTGATCAGGTTTATGGTGATCCGGCTTATGATGGTCAGGACCATGGTGATCCGGCTTATGATGGTCAGGACCATGGTGATGCGGCGGAGGCGGCGGCCGGTGTCCATGGTGGTGCGGACCGTCATCGTAATAACCGTCATCTACCAGCACGCACCCGCTCATAAGAGCCAGGGAGGTCATGGCAATGACAGTGGCTTTAAGTAGTTTAATCATTATAATCCCTCGGATTCTGGAAAACGGCAGGACGGAGCTGCAATGATGCGTGCCGTTTCTGCCTGCTTCATTTTATAACATAATACCATGGTCTACACTTTCATTTATGTCAAAAGGTTACAGAACAGGGTAAAGTATGTCAGCCTGTATAAATAATGTGACAGCTCCGGCAGTTTCCGGGGAGGCGGAGTCTCTGCTTCCGGCCGGGGACGGATAAATCTCTGCTTCCGGCCGGCGATTCTTCCGGTGGTCCGGGTGCCGCAGGGGAAATGGGATATGCGTGAATGCCGGCTTCAAAACAGTTTTGAGAATACGGCGGCACCTCGGACAGAAATCCCTTGATTTTATTTGTACGGTGCAATACCTCATATAGTAGAATAACCGGTGTTCAGTCAATATTTCAGAGGATCGCGAACAGTATGGAATTTTCAAAGGTAATTCATGCGAGACACTCCAGCAGAAGCTTTTCCGAAAGACCGGTATCCAGAGAAATTCTGGAAGAGATTCTGCTGGAGGCTGGGGCTGCTCCTTCCTGGATCAATACTCAGGAATGGCGGGCATATGTGGCAACCGGCGCCGTGCTTGAAAAGATTCGCAGGGAGTTTGTAGAAAGAGCCGCCTCCGGCATTCAGGGGCAGTCAGACTTTCCGGTAACCAGAAGAACCTCCTGGTCTCCTCAGGCCCAGGCAAATATGTCCCGCCTGATGCAGCGCGCGGCTGATCTTAATGTCAGCAAGGAATGGGACGAATCCGAAAACGCTCTGTTCCACGCTCCGGCTGCGGTTTATCTGTCCCTTCCGAAGGATGCCAACAAGTGGGCTATTATGGATCTTGGCGGTTTTGAACAGACCCTGCTGCTCTCGGCTACCAACAAGGGTGTGGATTCCATTACTGCCTACAGCATGGTTAAGTACCCTGATGTCATCAGAAAGTATCTGAATATTCCGGATACCTATGCCGTGGCCATTGGCATCGCTCTTGGCTATGCATCGGAAAGCAAGATTAATACCTTCAGGTCGGAAAGAATGACCCTGAACCAGTTTGCGAAGTTTTCAGAATAGCACTCCTGGCGCCGGAGCTTTCCTGGATCATGGCGTTTTTGCCGGTGCATAGCAATAGAAACGGGGTTTTTGCGGAGATCCCGTTTTTTTGTTCCCGTCCTCAGGAGGGAATCCTCATTCGGGGCGGCGTTTCCCGGCCCCTGTGCCGAATTTTTTGTTGTTTTCAGGAGATTCATGATGACAGACAGCTTTAATGACAGGTTTCCTTATGGCTTTTGTGCTGACGTCTATCTTGCAAAGGCTCTGGAGAAGCTCCGGCTCACGCACCCCTGGGCCGAAGCCGGAATGTTTTCCCGGGACTTTTCCTATGCCGTAGAGGAGGAGAACGGCAGAATGGTGTTTGTCCGGTACTGCCGTGCCGGGAATAAGTCAGTGCGCGAAGTCCGGGATCTGGACTCCGCAGCGTTTATTGACTCCGTAATTTCTGACAATGTTTATGATGTGGAGCGGGCCAATCCCGTGAAGGAGGTATTTGATATTCCGCTGCCTCCGGGGATCAGTATCGGCAGCGACTGGGTTCTGGAAAAATATCAGTTTCGCACTCATGAGCTCGGCGGCTGTTCCTCCATGGTTCAGGCCGGAAACCGGGTTACCGGCGGAAACCGGGAGTTTTTTATTCCGCCCGAATTCTTCAGGGGCTCATTTGATGATTTTCTGGAACAGTATAACAGGATGGTTCCCGGAGCATTCGGTCTGGATCGGGATTATCTTAAAGGGGTTTCCGGCCTCGGGGAATTTCTCGGTTTTTCTTCCTGAACCCCGGGCCTCAGGGATATTGCAAATTCCGGATATGAAAAACCCCGGTTCATGAGGCCGGGGTTCCTGGGAGCGGTGCTTACCTGTTACTGCTTGTCTTCCAGAAGGAATCTGTAGCCGATACCGCCGAGAATGCCGCCGATAATCGGGAATACGATAAAGAACCATACCTGCTCGAGTGCCCATCTGTCGGCAAAGATGGCAGCGGCAATGCTGCGGGCCGGGTTTACCGAGGTGTTGGTTACCGGAATGGAAATCAGGTGGATCAGTGTGAGTCCGAGACCGATGGCAATCGGGGCGAAGCCGGCAGGAGCTCTTTTATCGGTGCTGCCGTGAATAATGAACAGGAACATGGCGGTGAGGATTACTTCGGTAACGGCACAGGCCAGGAAACTGTAGCCCTCGGGGGAATGCTCACCGTAGCCATTGGCCGCAAAGCCTCCCGGAACCTGACCGGACTTGCCGGTAAAGATAATGTAGAGCAGCGCTGCAGCAATGATGCCGCCCGCAATCTGGGACAGAATATACGGGATAAGATCCTTTCCCGGGAAACGGCCGCCGGCCCAGAGACCGAGAGAAACCGCCGGATTGAAGTGTCCGCCGCTTATATGTCCTACGGCATAGGCCATGGTGAGCACAGTAAGACCGAAGGCCAGTGATACGCCGACGTAGCCAACGCCGACATTCTGAAGGCCGCAGGCAAAAAGGGCGGTGCCGCAGCCGCCGAATACCAGCCAGAAGGTGCCGGCAATTTCAGCAAAACATTTTTTTAGCATTGTTTGTTGTCCTGATGAAGTTAATCCTAAGTAGATAAAGCCACTCCCGCGCGCGGATTTTAATGCAAACTCCGCAGGAATTCCACCGGGATCCCGGATCATCGGAAGTCCTCTCCAGGAGATTTAGCCGGGCAATCTGGGAAGCGGTACCGCCGCCGGCCTCCTTTCCTATAATTGCCGGATTTTTCAAAAAATAATTTGAAAAATGTGATCTGGGTTGTATAATTCCCGAACTTTTCAGGTAGTGTCCGACCATCTTTTCAGATGCCTTCCGGAGTTTCCGGTTCTGGGGATAGCGGATCCGTTATTTAATTTGCAGCCCCGGCGTAGCAACATATGAGCACCATCAGTACCAGGCGACGGATAGTCACCTTTAAAAATTCCCTGTTCCATTTCGGCAGTGCCGTGCGGGATTCCATGATTGCCGAGAAGTATTCCGGTTCCCGTTTTCTGAAGGATATTATTGCCGGTATTACGGTAGGCATTATTGCCATCCCCCTTTCCATGGCACTGGCCATTGCTACCGGGGTAAATCCGGAATACGGACTTTATACAGCCCTTGTGGCCGGCATCGTTATTGCTCTTACCGGCGGTTCCCGGTACAGCATTTCCGGGCCTACCGCAGCCTTTGTGGTCATCCTTTATCCGGTGACTCAGACCTATGGCATGGCGGGCCTCTGCATGGCCAGCATGCTGGCGGGGTGTTTTCTTCTTATTATGTCAGCAGGAAGACTGGGCAGGCTGATTCAGTTTATACCCATTGAAGTTACTCTCGGGTTTACCATGGGTATCGGCATTGTTATAGCGGTACTGCAGGTAAAGGATTTTCTGGGACTTAACGTGGTTATGCCCGAATCCTTCGTCGACAAGATTTTTGTGCTGGCTACCAATATCGGCAGTGCCAACTGGGGCGATGCTGTTGTCGGGGGCGTCACTCTGCTTACGCTGGTGCTCTGGGGAAAGTTTAGGATCAAATTTCCGGGGCATCTCCCGGCGGTGCTTCTGGGAACCCTCACTGCCTATCTTCTTACCAGATATGCAGGATCGGAGATTGCTACCATCGGCACCCGTTTTCACTATCTGAATCCGGATGGCAGCCAGGGGAACGGCATTCCTCCCTTTCTGCCGGAGTTTGTGCTGCCGTGGAATCTTCCCGGCCCTTCAGGAGCCCCTCTTAATTTTGATTTTGCCACTATTCAGGCACTCATTGTCGCTGCTTTTTCCATGGCGGTGCTGGGTGCTATTGAGTCCCTGCTCTGCGCTGTGGTGCTGGACGGCATGACCGGAACCCGTCATCATTCCAACGGCGAGCTTTTCGGACAGGGAGTGGGCAATGTCATTGCTCCGTTCCTGGGCGGTATTACCTCCACGGCAGCTATTGCCAGATCCGCTGCCAATGTCAAGGCCGGGGGGACCTCTCCTGTGGCTTCCGTGGTGCATTCTCTTCTGGTGCTGGTTTCGATCCTGTTCCTGGCTCCGTTTCTGAGCGAGCTGCCCCTTTCAGCCATGGCAGCGCTGCTTCTTCTGGTGGCCTATAACATGAGCGAGTGGCGCAAGGTGGTCAGTCTTTTCCGTACCGCCCAGCGTTCTGACGTTCTTATTATGGTGTGCTGTATTTTCTGTACCGTGGTGTTCGATATGGTGGTGGCCATCAGCTTCGGCATTATCATGGCCTCGGTGATCTTTATGAGAGACATGGCCCGCATGACCAAGGTGCATGATCTTTCACTGCACCGTCATGTGTCAGAACAGGTTGGCAGCCAGTACGAGGTGCTGGGGATTTCCGGGCCGCTTTTCTTTGCCTCTGCCGAGAGAACCTTCAGAAAGATCCGGCATGACTGTCTGAACCGTCAGAAGCTGATTCTGGACTTCACTGCCATGAATATGCTGGATGCGGGCGGGGATCACTGCCTGGATCAGTTCTGCAACGACATGAAGAAGCGGGGGGTGGATCTTATGATCTGCGGTGTGCAGTACCAGCCGATGCGCTGCATGGTGAAGTCCTCCTTCGCCGCCAAGCATCCCGAGGTGCGTTTTACCTCCACCCTGGAGGAAGCGCTGGAGCTGGCTTCCGCAACGATGAATGCAGCGGGCGGTACCGCCGCCGGGCGGCAGTAGTTCCGCTGTCCCGAGCTCTGGGCGGCTCTATAAACACCTTTCGTTTCAGTGTATAATTAGCTCACGGATATTCAGCTGCATTGCGGCCGGTGTCCGTGAGTTTGTCCGTCTCTGTCCGGATCTCCTTTTATCAACCTTTTGAACAGTTGTTATCATGCAGAAATTTAAAATTACCGGCGGCAATGCCCTGATCGGCGATGTCACCATTTCCGGAGCCAAGAACGCTGCTCTGCCGATTATTCTGGCCACCACTCTGACCGATGAGAAGGTGGTGCTTCGCAATGTTCCGAATCTCCGGGATACTGCCACGGCATTTAAGCTCCTGGAAATTCAGGGCAAGCAGGTGACAAAGCTGGACGAATCCTCCTATGAGATTACCGGCAGAGTTTCCAACTACACAGCACCCTACGAGCTGGTAAAGACCATGCGGGCCTCCATTCTGGCACTGGGGCCTCTGACTGCCAAAATGAATGCGGCTGATGTGTCGCTCCCCGGAGGCTGCGCTATCGGAGACCGGCCGGTAAATCTGCATATTCAGGGACTCCGGCAGATGGGCGCTAACATTCAGATTGAGGGCGGCTATATCAAATCCCGGGTGAGCGGCCATCTTTTGGGAGCATCCTTCTACTTTGACGTGGTTTCGGTTACCGGTACTGAAAATCTGGTTTCCGCGGCGACTCTGGCCAGCGGTACCACGGTTCTCAGAAATGCAGCCATGGAGCCTGAGGTGGTGGATCTGGTACGCTTTCTGAGAGTGCTGGGGGCCGATATTTCCGGAGAGGGAACCTCCGAGATCACCATTAACGGCGTAGAGGCCCTGCACGGCGGCGAGTATGCGGTGGAACCGGATCGCATTGAAACTGGAACCTTCCTGGTGGCGGCCGCTGTTACCCACGGGTGTGTTACCTGCCACAACACCGATCCCCGGCTTCTGGAGGCCGTGCTGGCAAAGCTGGAGGAGGCCGGGGCCGACATTGCCACCGGTCCTGACTGGATCCGTCTTGATATGAGGAACCGGGAGCTCAGACCGGTAAACATTACGACCGCTCCCTATCCGGCCTTCCCGACGGATATGCAGGCGCAGTTTACCACCCTGAACGCACTGGCCCGGGGCACCGGCATTGTCACTGAGAACATTTTCGAAAACCGCTTCATGCATGTTCCGGAACTGAACCGCATGGGAGCCAATATCGAGATCCAGGGCAACAATGCCATCTGCCGGGACTGCGACGGACTGTCCGGGGCTCAGGTAATGGCCACCGATCTCCGGGCCAGTGCCTCGCTGGTAATTGCCGGACTGGTGGCGCAGGGGGAAACCGTGGTGGATCGCATCTATCATATGGATCGCGGCTATGAGAATATCGAGAAGAAGTTCCGCGGCCTGGGCGGCATTATTGAAAGAATAAACGGCTAGGCCGGAAACAGTATGTTTTTCCGGAAAGAAAGTCCGGGCTGCGGTGCCCGGACAGCGGCGCCGGGGAAAAGGCGCGGGTTCGGATTTCAAAAGAGAGGTGTTCTAATTGTCCTTCAGTCTAAAGCCCTATAATACCTTCGGCCTTGATGTCAGGGCCAGAGACGGCATTGTGGTACGTGATTTTGCCATGTTTCCGGCGGCCTTTGACAAGATCAGAAAGAATGGTACCGGTTTTATTACCCTGGGGCACGGGTCAGATGTGCTTTTCAAGGGAGACTACGACGGTACTGTCATCGTGAACCGCCTTATGGGGGTGGAGTTCAACGAGGATGCGAATACCTACTACGTGAAGGCCCAGGCCGGCGAAACCTTCCATGATATTGTTGCCCTTACCATGAAAAAGGGGATCTACGGTCTGGAAAACCTGGCCATGATTCCGGGAACCGTGGGCGGAGCGCCGGTGCAGAATATCGGAGCATACGGGGTGTCGCTTTCGGACTTCTGCCGCTATGTGGAGGTGCTGGATCTGGTGACCGGCAAGGTGGATCGGATTATGGGAAGAGACTGCGGTTTCGGTTACCGTACTTCGGTGTTCCGTACCCCGGAGAACCAGGCCCGCTACATTATCACCGCCGTGGAGCTGGCGCTTCCCAAGGACTGGAAGCCGGAGACCTCCTACAATGCTCTCAGCAGCCAGAACCTGGAGACTCCCGAGGCCATTTATGATTTTGTCTGCAGCACCAGAAAAATCAAGCTGCCGGATCCGAAGGTGCTGGGAAATGCCGGGAGCTTTTTCCGGAATCCTGTGGTATCCCGGGAGACTCTGGCTCTTATTCAGAAGACCTTTGAAAACGTGCCTCACTATCCCGCTGAAAGCAATCCGGAGATGGTCAAGCTGGCTGCCGGCTGGCTTATTGATCAGGCTGGCTGCCGGGGGCTCAATCTGGGGACTGCCGGAACCTACAGAAACCAGGCTCTTGTGCTGGTCAACTATGGCGGAGCCACCCCGGACGATCTGGTAAATGCTGCAAAGCATGTTCAGACCCGGGTGGAGGATGCCTTCGGGGTGCATCTGGATCCCGAGGTGCGCATTTACGGAGAAAAGGGAGAATGCCAGTTGTAAAGACTCTGGAGCAGCGTTTTTCCGTTAATGAAAACCGCTTTCTCGAGATTTTGTCAGACGGGGTTTTTCATAGCGGTCAGGAGCTGGCAGATGATATCGGGGTAAGCCGCACCACGGTTTCCAATATTGCCCGGCATCTTAACGACTGCGGTCTTCCCGTGTTTCCGGTAAAGAGACGGGGCTATGCCCTGGAGTATGTTCCGGAACGGATCTCCGAGGATCGGGTGCGGGAGTTTCTTTCGGATTTCCCCGTTCCCTGTATGGAATCCTTTGACGTGGTGGATTCCACCAATCTTTATGTTCTCAGGCATCCGGAGCTTCCGGAATATTCTCTGATTTCGGCCGAATTTCAGAAGGGCGGCCGGGGCCGGGTAGGACGTCAGTATTTTAATCTTTATGCCAGTCAGGTAATGTTCTCCTGTGCCGTCAGGTTCCGGGAGCTTGCCGCCATGCAGGGGCTGAGCATTGCGGCCGGTGTTGCCGTGGCCCGGGGGCTGCGGCAACTCGGCTTTCATGATGCGGGTATCAAGTGGCCTAATGACATCTATCTTCAGGGAGCCAAGCTGTGCGGCATCCTTATTGAATCCACTGCCCGATCTGAAGGGGTCTTTGCCACAGTGGGTATTGGCGTCAATATCCGGAAGATATTTCTGGAGCGTATGGCGGAGAACGGCCTTCTGGATCAGCGTATCACCGCCCTGGAGCTTTCGCCGGATGCCACAGCGGAAAATCTTTCCCGGAACCGGATTCTGGCAGTGCTCTACCGTAATCTCCGGATCGTGCTTCAGGAGTTTGTCCGGGACGGTATTTCCGGAGTGCGCCAGGATTATGATACGCTGGATATTTTTCGGGGACAGGAGGTGGTCCTCAAAAACAGTGTGGAGGAGCTTAGCGGAATCTGTCAGGGGATTTCCTCCGGCGGGGCGCTCCTTCTGAAGACCGGTGAGGGACTGCGGCAGATTGCCGCCGGAGATATGTCTCTCAGACCCCGGAATGATGCTTTCTCCGGCGGCAGCGGAACCGGAACAGCACTGTGAGCGATTTTGCCGAACAGCTGACCGGTATGCAGGGCCGGCAGCATTCCGAAAATGATCAGGAATCCGATTTCTGCTGGAATCCGGAAGTACGGTCCTATCTTAATATTCATCCGGATCGGGAGGATGTGGCACGGCTGCGAAAAAGCCTTGAGGGGCCGCTCAGACGGGTGCCGCAGGATCTTTTTCAGGGAGATGCCCTGAAAATGAGTCAGAAGCTTCAGGCGCTATATGTTTCCATGCATTCCTTTAATGAAAAGATGGTGCGGGAGATTCTTACGAAGAAGGAGCGGCAAGAACAGAGAGAGTGTGCCTTCCGCATGATTGTTCAGGAAAACCAGGAGCAGTGAAGATGGCAGACAAAACCGCTGATACCCCTGAAATCAATGTAATTGTCGGCTGTGCCGGGGCCGGGAAGACCACGGCCAGAGTGGCTTTCCGGCTTGATGCCGGCCACTGGCCGTATCATCTGAATTTTGATGAATACCGGCATGCTCTGAAAGCCCAGTTCAAGGAGCCGCAGTATGCCGCAGCCCGTCTCTGCGCACTGCCCGCTGCGGTTTTTGACAGCCTGAACTGGACTACAAGATCCGTCATTATGGGGCTGGCCGAGGATCTGATTTCCCGCCGCCAGAGCTTCAGTCTTGAAACTACCGGCGATGACGGACTCTATCCTATAATCCGCAAGGCCAGAAACGCCGGCTATATGGTTTCCGGTGCCATTGTGCTTACCAAGGATCCCTATATTAATATCACCAGAATCAGAAACCGGGCCTTTAAATCCCGTCTCGGCCAGACCATCATTGACCAGAGTGTCTTTAATGAAAAGGAGATCCTGAATAACTACAGCAATATTATGGCCTCCATCTACAGAACCCTGGAGCTGTTTTCCACCTGTCTTATCGTGGACAATTCCGGCATCTCGCCCAGAAAGCTTCTCAGAAAGGAGACGAACGGGCAGTTTTTCTCCAACGATGTGCCGGTGAGTCTGGAACGGGCCCACAAGATAATTGCCGATCTGGATTATTTCAAGAACCGGAGCTCCGGCGGGGCTTCTTATGCCAAAACTCCTGAAGACCGCTAGGCTGTAGCCGGTTAGCCGCTTTCCCTCTGCACTTTACCCAGCGTTTTCTTCTGTGCATTCCCCGGATTTTTCTCCATTTTTCCCGGTGCCGCAGTCCTCAATAATCTGTATTAGATTCAAAGCTGTACCACAGGCATTTTTAAAATTTCATGGCATGAGAGTAATGGAGGAGGGCGGTAGCTGCTATTTTGTGTAAACACTGCTTTTGTTCCTGAAAAGCACCTTTTTCGTTCTCACTTCTGCCAGCAGTAATGGCGGTCGTTCATTTTTAATTGCGGATCAGTGCTGTACCTGAGTTTCATCGTCACTCCGCTTTCTTCACTTTGCACTTTTTTGTTCCCTAAACGCAGTTTCTCCTGCCGATAATTAAAGCAGGAATACACGCTTGCCGTGGTTCGGAAACTTTAACTGTTACCAAGGAGTGCTTTATTATGCTTATCGATACCCTTCCTGCATGGCTGAAAGAAACTGTAACTGCACTGGGTGGCTGGGAATGTCCTGATTATAAAAAAGCTGCCCTGAATATCAGGAACTCCCGCGCGGAAAGTCTGAACTATATTCATACATATTTTCCGAGAAGCTTTAGGGAGATTCAGGATGTACTGTGCAGGCTGGACAGCGAGGCGCCGCAGTTCAGATCGGATCTTCTTGATAAGAAAGAGCTAAGAATTTTATCTGTGGGGTGCGGTACCGGCGGTGATGTGCTGGGACTTGTGGATCTGATTCTTCAGGCTCATAATTTCAGTTATGACAAGGCCCCGGAAAAAGCCCCAGAAGTGAATATCACCGTGGATCTGGTGGACGGTAACAGTGATGCTGTTTCTCTGGCGGAATATATGCTTGCGGAGCTGAGAAGAAGGTTTAACTGTTCTATAGCCGTAAATCATTTCATCCGGAGATTTTCTGATGAGTACGGATTCAGGGAGGAAGCCGGCAAGCACGGGAAGTATGATTTCATTGTTGCCTCCAAGTTTCTCCAGGAGCTGGCTGAAGACATGCCTTATTATGGTTTTATTGAGGCCTTCAGAAACAATCTTTCGGATACGGGGCTTCTGATTATCCTTACTACGGTTGACAAGCCTAGTGGTTCTCAGTCCTGGAGCGATTTCATTCCGGTCATTCTTAACAGGGAGACCAATCTGGCCAGTCGGGAATTTAATGCGGAAATCGCCACAGTCTACCCCTTGCCCTGCAGAGCCCAGCCGCAGTGTTCAAATAGCTGCTGCTACACCAGAATCTGGTGTGAAGCCACGAATTACAGCTACGCCGCAAGACTGCTGGCCCGGAAGGAGTATGCGGCCAGACTGGTTCCGGTGGTGCGGGCCGGAGAATATTTTGTGAATGCCACGTATTCCTCGAGTAACCAGAACTGCTATGTAAGGGCGGATTTTATTCAGGCCTGATAATTCCTGAACTCTGTCCGAAGGCCGGTGTTCTAAGCCGGCCGGAAATTCTGGCAGAATCATGCCGGTCAGTCATTTTTAAACTCCGGAGGACTTCTGATAAAATCCTCCGGGCATTTAAAGGAATATTTATGGAACAGAAAATCGCAATTACACTTCCTGACGGAACCCGGACTGAGGCTCTGGCCCCGGTTATTGTTTCAGCCAGCAGATCCACGGATATTCCGGCTTTTTTTGCCGGGTGGTTCATGAACCGGCTGCGGGCGGGATATTCGGTATGGGTAAATCCCTTTAATCAGCGACCGTCCTATGTGTCCTTCCGGAACACCCGGGTGATCGTGTTCTGGTCTAAAAATCCGGCGCCGCTTTTGCCGTATCTTGACGAACTGGACGCTATGGGGTTCAGCTACTATTTTCAGTTTACTCTGAATAATTACGAACCGGAAAAACTGGAACCCCGCGTGCCGCCTCTGGAAAAGCGGATTGAGACCTTCAGAAAGCTTTCGGAAAGACTTGGGCCCGACCGGGTGATCTGGCGGGCGGATCCCATAATTCTTACCCCCGCGCTGACTCCGGAGGTAATTCTCACCAGAATCAGCTCCCTGAGTGCCAGACTGCGGGGACTGACCCGGAAGCTGGTCTTCAGCTTTATTGACGTGAATGCCTACCAGAAGGTGCAGCGGAATCTCGTAAAGGAAAAAATTCTGGCGCCCGGGGATCTGCCCTCCGCCGAGGCCACTTCTCAGGAACAGGGAATTATTGCGGCAGGGCTTAGGGATCTCCGTGACTACTGGAGCCGGCACGGCTGGGACTTCGCGCTGGCCACCTGTGCGGAGGGGGCGGATCTGACCTGCTACGGCGTCGAGCATAACCGCTGCATTGATCCGGATCTTATGGCAAGGGCGTTTCCCGATGACATCCTTCTGCAGAACCACCTTGCGAAATTCCGTATCGGCCAGGGGGAGACGGATCTCTTTAATGATAATTCCGGTGCCTTTGATTACCGGAAATTCAAGGACAGGGGGCAGCGTCAGGTCTGCGGCTGTGTGGCCAGCAAGGATATCGGGATGTACAACACCTGTCCTCACGGCTGTGTTTACTGCTATGCCAACGCCTCCCGGAATATGGCTGAGAAAAACTTTCAGGCCTGTCTCCGAAATCCCGGAAGCGAGAGTCTTCTTCCTTTTGCGGCAAAGCACTGAGAGCTTGTTTCAGGCTCCCCGGGAAGGGCAGTTTTTCTTTGCAGTAATCCCGGGAGTGCTTTCAGGCTCTGGGCCGAAGCTCTGTGAGGCAGGCCGTTTTTTGCTTTCTGGCTCTGTCTCCGTATATGAGAGATCTCCGCATAGGCCCTTGTTATTACTTCCAAAGGCCGCTTTTGCGGGATTGGGGAATGCTAAACAATTAATTAGGAAGAAGGGGAAGACGCTAATGGAGAGCAAATCTGGGATTTTCCGTTCAGTTCTGTCAGACTGATTTCTTTGGATCCCGAATAGAAAAACAGGACTTCCGCATAGAGGAAAAGAGAGATTCCGGTAAAAATTCCGTTCGCGTAGCAAAATCGGAGTCCGCACGGTGCTTTTTGCTACGACAATGCGGCGAGGCGTGTTATAATGAAGGCGCGAGGAATATATTCGCAAGACAAGAATCTCATAAATCAGGTGTATCAGAGATCTTGGAGGTATCTATGGCACACGGTATTTCCGGCAGACATGGTTCTGGGAGAAACGGCTTCACGCTGGTGGAGCTGGTGGCGGTTATTGTTATCCTGGGCATCCTTTCAGCAACGGCTTCAGCCAAGTTTGTTTCTCTCCAGAGTGATGCCAGGGCGAATATTCTCAGAAATATGCAGGGCAGCATTAAGTCAGCAAACTCCATGGTGTTTGCCAAGGCTCTTATCAATCATGCGAATACCAGCTATACCGAAAAGGGAACCGGTGAGGACTGGTCTGAGAACTGTGCAAAAGATAACTGTGTCAGCATCGGGGATATGTGGGTTTACCTGAAGTATGCCTATGTTGACCGGAATTCTGTGGCCTTTATTCTGGATGCCGATATTTCCGGTATCAAAACCCGGGAGCTCAATCACGGAACCACCGGCCAGAAAATCAAGCTGCCGAAGCGGGATTCGAGTCTGGGGGATCTTAATTACAGCTGTGATAAGGACAAAAACGCTGTTTGCACCGGTCATGATTTCTGTCAGTGCCGTAGCAGCAGTGAAACCATAGACGGTATCTCGGGACGGGATACCCAGTATATTGTTCCGAAGGGCTTCAAGTATTATCAGAAAAATGCCTCTGCCAAGGAAAGCTGCTATTTCAAGTATTCCTCCGCGGAATATCTGGAGTACAAGGAAGGAGATGTGAAGGTGAAAAAGGTCTTCCCTCCGGCCTATACTCTGGCACTGGACGGTTGCTGAGACCGGGAAATCTGGCTGTCTTCCGGGAGGCGGTATGACCATTGTGAAGGGCGGTTTTGGAGACTGCCCTTTTCTGTTTTGTGCCCGGCTCTGGATACTCTCTTCTCGCCTTTCTCCCGGGAAACAGTACCGGAATCATCTTTTCGCGGCCTTTCTGCAGCTTTCGGCTTTCCCTGAGGAAGGCTGTCCGGAAAATCTCCCCGGAACCCAGGGCCAGGGAAACAGGAAGCCTTTGCGGCTTTCCGGGGGATTTTTGCTAGCTGGAGTCCGGGGATGCTCCGCCGCAGATGTGCGCGCTTCTGCTTTTCAGATCCGCACCCGGATTGCCGGCCGTGCCGCAACCTTTTCGTCACCGGCAAAGCAGCCGATGTCGCTGACAAGTCCCGAGTAGTAGATGGTAGCTGCGTTGTACTGCATAATTCCGGGGGAGCGGAGCCACCAGTAGCATGTCTTATCCTTGTGCGTCCAGAGATTTTTGGCGAGGGTGAACGGGGTAGGTGTAGTCTGCCGGCTCCTGGTATCCGGAAGATAGTGCTTTACCTCATCAAGACTCAGGGCGAATACCCGATCCCGGGTGTCATTGCCGCCCCTGGTATGGTAGAGCTCATTGTCGGGATTCCGGTTTACGGTTTCCAGAATAAGCTCCTTCTCGTCCGCTGAAAATGCCGTGCTGTAAAATTCGCCGTTAAGCCAGCTGCGGTATTCCGAGTTTTCCCAGGTGATATCGCCGCATCCGGGATGATAGCAGCGGCAGTCGATGCCGAATTCCGTGAGAAGCAGTACCGATTCGGCATCCCGATCCAGAACAATCCAGGTCAGAGGATCCTTGGTTGTGGCGTTTTCAGATAGGAAATAGGAACCGAATTCTGTCCGGCTTCCGATGTCTGTGCTGCTAAGGGCCATTTTTTCCAGCTCCGGCGGTAAACAAAACTTACGGAGAGGCATTATAGCGCATTGACAGGGTTTTGGCAGGAGGGGGCGGGACTCCGAGCTTCTTTCCTGTTCTGTTCCGGGATCATGCAGGAAGCCGCGTAATACTGCGGACTCCCGGATCGCAGGCGTTTTTTCTGCTGTAAGGAACAGGGATCGGGAGAGGATAATCATAAAATTGAAGATGTTTCAATACCCGAAATTCAATATTGCGAAAAACCCAGCCATTCGGAAATTTGTGTTTGAGACTTCTTAAATTTCGGCATACAATGCTCGCCGACTAACCGAGAGCTACTATTAAAAGAGGATTTCATGATAGATAAAGAGAACTACAATCCCCTGCCTACCGTTAATCCTGCCAACCGGGATGAGGTGGAGCAGCTGAGTGCTATATCCGTTAAGCTGGAGCGTCTGGCTTCGAGACTTCTTTCGGTGCGCATCAGGCTTCAGAAGGCCAGGGATGAGATTGAGATTCCGGGACTCAGTGAGGATGATCTGCTCCGGAATATTTCCGATTTGTCAGAGGCCTGCAGCAAGATCGAGTCTCAGGTTCGCAATGCCGACATGACCGGTTTGGAGCAGGTATATCCTTCCGAGGTTGCCAACAGTGCATCCCGTCTGATTATTCCGAGCTGATATTACGACGGGGAAGCTGCTTTCCTGGTAACGAGAAGAGACAGAAGTCTCAGCATGTTCCATTCCCTCCCCTTTTACTGGCCAAAAAACTGAATTTTGAGCATAGGGGGCCTCCTTCCAGTGTGACGAGGTTCGGTAAACTTAAGTTATTCAACCCTGCAATTACTACAGCTTGCAGGGTTGTTTACTTTTATTCAAACCCCCCTTTAATTCGTGTCTGCTGATTTTTTGTACAGCTTCTTTTTATACGTGTCTTCTCAGCTAACATTTCTTCCTTGTCAAGCCGGGCTGCAATCTCTTGTTCTGTCTGATTCCCTGGTTGAATTGTATAGTTCCAGATAGCCAGTTTCTTTGCACATTTTTCCTCTTCACCATCTTTTGCTGGGCGTGGAATTATCTTTTCTTCGTTCCATCATACCGTCTGTTATAATTGTGGCCGTTTCATACTTATTGGTATCCAATTTTCACTTGATTGTCAGGCCTGTTTTTGTGGTCGTGTTTTCAATCAGATTAATAATGTTCTCGACAGAAATCTGGGGTTTGCCTTCCGGATGGTCGTATTCAGGGGGGAACAGAATGCTGAAGTCTATAGGTATCGGAACTGAATTATTTCATAAGCTTATTGAAAATAACTGCTATTACGTAGATAAGACTCCGCTCATCAGAACCGTGTTTAAGGAATCAGCTACCAATGCCTTTCTCATTATGAGACCGAGGCGTTTCGGTAAAACGCTAACCATGTCCACCTTCTATGACTTTCTGTCTCTGAATATCGAAAATCCCGGCGATGTGTCACTTCAGGAAAAATGGTTCAAGGGCACCAAGATCTTTGAAGATAAGGAATTCTGCAGTAAATACATGGGCAAGTTTCCGGTAATCTTTGTGTCGTTTAAATCCATCGTTCATCAGAATTTTAACGATGCGTATAATCAGTTTGCTACGCTGATATACAGACTGGTACTGCAGTTTGAATATCTGGCCACCAGTAAGGAATTATCCGATAAGCAGAAGGAACAGTATGCCTGTCTGAGTAACTATGAAAAGCTTACAGACAGAACCAATAAATCTTATCTGACCGGATCCCTTCAGACGCTTTCCTGTCTTCTCGAAGCACATCATAAGATAAAACCGATAATTCTGATTGATGAATATGATGTGCCTATTGCCAAGGCGGCTTATCATGGCTACTACGATGAAATGATAGATCTTATCAGTCCTTTCTATAACGACACCTTAAAAACAAATACGTATCTGGACAGAGCCGTGCTTACCGGGTGTTTAAGAGCAGCCAGGGAAAGTATTTTTACCGGGCTTAATAATCTTCTGGTCTGTTCGGTTCTTGATTCCGGAGATGATGATCTATCCACTGGAATAGGCTTTACCAAAGAAGAAACTCAGGAAGTTCTCGCATACTACGGACTTTCAGACTATTACGAAGAGGCAGGAAACAATTACGACGGGTACCATTTTGGAACAACTCAAATGTACTGCCCGTGGGATGTCATGAACTTCTGTAATGACAACTACAGAAAACTGAGTAAAAACAAAAATCTCATTCAGGCCGGCAACTACTGGATAAATACCAGCGGTAACGATGTTATCGAAGAATTCATGGGCCTTATCGAGCCTGAAGATGTTGATCTGATGCAGGATCTTCTGGACGGTAAATCAATAACCGCGGAAGTAAGAGCGGCGCTGTGCTACGGCGACTTGCAGAATCATGACATCAATGATTTCTGGACTCTGCTGCTTTATACCGGCTATCTCACCTTTGATCCGGCATACCGTTCATCAATAAAAACGGAATACAGCCTGTACATTCCAAATGAAGAGATAAGAGACTGCTTCAGAGATAAAATTCTGAATTACTTTAAGACTAATTCAGTTATGAAAGCCAGTACCGCTGAACTGGTAAAAGGTTTGTTTGAAGGTGATGCCGAAAAGGTGCAGGACAACCTTAACACGCTCCTTGGCAAATACGTTTCAATCAGAGATTTTGCCGCGAACGCACCTAAAGAAAATTATTATCACGGTTTTATGAACGGACTGCTGGTCAACGGCACGTCATTCATAGAGGAGCATAAGTCCAATTTTGAATCCGGGGACGGCTACGTTGATATCATAATTGCTTCAAAAAACAGTGATACCGTGGCTATTCTGGAACTTAAACAGACTGACAGGCCGTTTGGGGCAAGGCTGATTGCTGCTGAAAAAGCAGTGAAACAGATTGCTGAAAAAGGCTATGCAACGGTTTATATGAAGGATCCTCTGGTACGGAATGTATACGCCTATGGTATCTGTTTTCATAAAAAATTATGTTCGGCTGTTGTTAAGAAAATGAAATGAAGTTACCGGCTGTTTTCTAACATCCCTGTTTAAGTACATTTTGCCATTTTTCGAAAAACAAGAAACGTGCGGATTTTTGCCTGTTCTGTTCCTTAGTCCATACGCAACTCAAACTCATAACAGCTCCTAAAAGCTGTCCAGGGAAAAAAAGTTCTGACACGTCTTCAACCTGTCAGACTTACTGCCCGATTTTCGGGATCAGTTTAGTAATAACCGGACAAACTAACAAATCAGCGACAGCAGGGGGAGAACTCTGCAGGGGTTCTGTTTTTTGTCTGCTGACATCCCGGCACCCGCAAAAAAATTCCGGATCCTTTTTATAAACCGGAGGAAGCGCCCTCTGTTTCAGGGCTGGCTTCCTCCGGCCTTTCTGCTACCTCCGTCTTCTGAAATCCAGTCCTTCGTAGATACGAACCGGGTTTCCGCGTTCCAGCCTGTAGTGTCTTATCCAGGCACTGTTCTTCTGATCCGCCCGGGCAGCCTCCGCCATTTTTCTGAGAATGTCCTTGAGCTTGTTCATGGCATCGCGGCGGTTCAGTTCCTGCGTGCGCTCGGCGGTGGAGGTTACCACGGTGCCGGTGGGCAGGTGTACCAGGCGTACCCCGGTTTCCACCTTGTTGACATTCTGACCGCCGTTACCGCCTGCATGAAACCGCTCGAAACGGATCGGCCCTTCCGGGATTACCCCGGCTGCCTCCGGAATGATGTGAACATCAATGAACCAGTTTTTCCGGCGGTGCCGTGGACGGAAGGGGCTTTGGCAGATCCACTGCACACTGCCTTCAAGTCCGGCGAGATCTCCGGAGGTTCTGAAGATCACCGAGGAGAGACAGTTTTTTTCCCGTCCTTTGCCGGATTCCACTACCTCAAGGTCGGGAAACTCCTTCCTGAGAGCCTGAAGCAGCAGACTGACGGCGAGTTCGCATTCGGCAGGTCCCTGACCGGAACTAATTTGCACCAGCATGTGTTTCTTCTCCTTATTCTGCATTTCCAGCCTTGAAGCTGTAGAGCGGTCTTATAATTCCGGTGACCGTAACGCTTTCCGCCACCGCCTCCCTGATGGCATCCATGGTCCGGTAGGCAGCCGGGGATTCGTCCAGGGTTCCGGCATGGATACAGGTGGAATAGATTCCCTGCATATCCTTTTTGAAGGTGTTTACGGTGCAGATTTGCCTGACCTCGCTCCGCGGCACGATTCTGCCGGAGCCATGCGGGGCGGAATAGTTCCATTCCGGATTCCCGTGGCCGAATCCCGTAAGAATTCCCTCCTTCATGCTGACCGGAATCAGTACTTTTTCTCCGGCTAAGGCGGAGATGGCTCCCTTCCGCAAAATCAGAGAGCCTGGTTCCGGCCCCGCGGTAACACAGTTATGGGCGCAGGAAAGAATCTCCTCCGCCTTCCACTTCATTCCCCGGAGGATTTCCTGGATAATGATGCTCCGGTTAAGAGCTGCATATTTCTGGGCTGTAGCGGTGTCATAAAGCCAGTCTTCCCGGAGATCTCCCGTGAGCCAGGTGAGTTCGTAGGGGACTGTGATGCCGGCATCCCTGAGGCAGCGCTGTCCGGCACTCAGGTAGTGTTCGGTTATTTCCCGGCCCAGATGGCGGCTTCCGCTGTGCACGGCAAGAAAGAGACTGTCGCCGTCTGAACCGGCTTCAATGAAGTGGTTGCCGCCGCCGAGAGTTCCCAGGGAAAGCAGGGCGCGATCCCTCCGGATATGCCGGGCGGCCCGGAGATCGTCATGATTCCAGGAGCCTGCGAACACGGACGGCCTGGTCCGGGCGGCGAAGCCCGAGGGAACACACTCCCGGATTACCCGGTCCAGACGGATCCAGTCCGGTTTGCCACGGGTGATTCTGACCATGGAGATGCCGCAGCCGATATCCGCTCCTGTAAGCACCGGCATAACCCGGTCGCCAAGGGTGGCGGTAAAACCGATGGGGCAGACCTTTCCGGCGTGGACATCCGGCATAACCCGGATCCGGCTCTCCCAGAAGGCTTCGTTATTGCAGAGGGCAGTGATCTGACTGCGGGCCCAGGTATCGATCTGAATGCCGGGATCCGTCACGGTATAGACCACGGCGGAAGCGCAGGCGCCATTAATTACAGTATGCATACGTCTGAATATTCCTGATAAGCTGCCGTTCGTGCAGGAGTACCGTCCGGGAGAACTGTGCCGGATACCTTCCGCCCTGAGAGCGGGAAGTTTTATACCAGGCCTGGGATCTCACCGTTTTTCCTGTACGGAATCCGTAACGGGCAGAGTGCCCGCAGGGCGTACAGACGACGGTACTGTCGCTTTTAAGACGGCAGAAACTAAAAAACAGTTATTTAAAAAGCAAAAAGACTGAAGAATGATGCTTTCGGTTACGCAATATCAGCGTATGACATACGAAACGCCGGGCGATGAAGCCGGGACGGAAGAAGAGAAAACAGAGAGAGAAAAAGTCCTGAAGGACTCAGGGGGTCTCAGAGTTCCCTAACACCGCAGTCCCTGATGGTAACGGAAAGATCTTTTGAAAATGATGAAGCGCTGCGCATAAAATCCTCCTTTGCTGTCCGGTTCTGAAAATTCCCTCACCGGGAGATACTGAGCCCGGGAAGGTCTGGCGGTAACGGCTGCGGGACTTTTTTCAGAAAGGAGATATCAGTCCCTCCGGTGCACTGCTTCTGCAATTATGGATTACAGTTTTTTCAAAGTCAATGATATTTATTAATCTTCCGAAAATTTTTTTTGAAGATATGGTTTTCCTTTTTTACTTCCGTTTTTCTGTCAGGAATATTCCGGCGGGAAATGGCAGATCTGCCGGCGTTTTGGGGAGATGGCATTAATATCAGCCCCGGGAGATCAGATTCCGCTTCTGTTCCTGGGGCCCGGGGATTTCTGACCGATCCTCTCCCTGTCATCATAAAAGCAGTTTTAAGACCGGTGCGGTCTCTTCCTGTATCTTTAATGCCAGGTATCCGAAAGGTAACTGTAAAGCATAAATTCCTGCTGTGGCGCCGGGGAACAGGAGGCGTCAGCGAAGTTTTCTGAAATCTCCTTCCGGAAATCATCAGACGGTGATTTTCAGAGAGGGCGATTCCTGGCAGAATTTTGTGCGGAGTGATACCCCGATCTCATTCCGCATAATCCGATATGGCGAAGTTAACAATTTTTTTGGTCCGCTCCGGTTTTATGTTAACAATTAACGGGTGATAGGCTATAATTTAGAAAACGTTTGCATACATGTCTGTTTCTAATGATGCCACTACTGCTTACTTTTATGGCTGGAAACGGATTATCTGGAAAAATAACACGGCTGATGATGAAAAACCTTAGTCCTGACAGAATAACGGAGCTTAGCGAGCTGATTACCTCCGGAGTCTCAACCCCGGATCTGGTATATAAGCGTTTTTTACGGAATGTCCCGTACAACATGAATGGGGTGCGGGGGAATCTCCTGTATCCTGATTATGTTCTTATGGCACAGGGGCCGCTGCAGTTTGACCGGATGGATGAGTCCAAAATTCTTGCCGGAACCGTGAGGCTCAAAAACGGTATTCTCAAGGTTGGCACCGGGGAGAGGTTTGTTTTTCTGCAGTGTGTTTCCCGGGTTGAGGAGATTGGCAGCGGTGTAACCGATATCGGGGTTCTGATGTTCTCCGATGTTTCGGAGCTCTCACTGTTTCTCAGGAATATCGGCGGGCTGGTGTGCTACGGAGTTATCAGTAATCCCGTAGTATATGAAGGAGAACAGAATCATGTCCTGATGGTGGATGAGTGCGGCGAGTGCTGCACTCTGGAGCCTTTGGCTGCTACAGATTTTGATTATGTTCAGGATTCCGCTGATCTTTCCAGAAGCTTTGCCAGAAAGGGCGATTTTCTGGTGCTGGGCACTCCCGGGGTGGTTGCTTTCCTCAGGATTGAGAACTGGGAACGGCAAAAGGCCGCAGTGCTGGAGTTCAGTATACTCCGGAAGGCCGGCTGAGGGGTATCTCAGCTAGCAGGATTTTACGAAAGAGCTGTCTTCGGACGGCTTTTTTGATCCCGTGTAAAAAGTCCACCGGCAATTAAGAAGAGAAACAGTGTCATAAAATCCCGGTGCTGATCTTTGGGAGTGATTTCTTTCCGGAATCAGAATGCGTACTAAACTCTCCGGAGCGCAACATTCCGGGGAATTCGTCCGTGCCTGTCAGGCAGAATCACAGGAGTTACTTTTTAATCTGGGAAATGATAAAGTCATTCATGCGATCGTAGCTGTTCCAGGAATCCTTATCAACACTCCTGCAGGACAGCTCAAACAGCTTTTTCAGTTTTTCAACAATAGCAGAAGCTTTTATTCCGGTTTCCCTGAGTATGTAATCCTCATCAATTGCCACTATCTGATGAGCTGCGCTATTCCGGATGCTTTCCTCTACGGTTCTGATATCCTCTGCCAGTTTAATAATCTGAGGATCTGATATTTTTTTCCTAATTATATGGAGAATACTTGTGGAGTTAACATAAGAATTTGGATCGAAGTTGTTATTGAATGACCTGCTGAGAATATCAAAAATATCAGAATTTATCACCTTGTCACCATCCCATTTAAGAGCATTGTGTTTATTTTTTCGGGCATAGCTGCCTTTTATATCGATATGGGCCTGTTTTAATAATACCAGCAGGAACATTTCTACAATTACCGGTGTGGTTGCTCTGATAAAATCAGCAAACTCTTTCCTTCGGTATTTGATTACCAGATTTTGAACATATTCAAAAGATTGTATTAAATTGCTGTCCTGTACCGGAAATATAAATTTCAGCTGTTCTTTGGGAAAGATGCTTTTGGCATCGTTGAATTTTAAGGTGTTTCTGAAAATCGCGGCTTCGATATATTTGCGATAGCCGGACGACTTTTCTTTGATAGACTGTGCTATCGCGAGTGCGGCAGGGTAATCATAGGCCCTTAAATGCTGTTCAATGATTTTTTCCCGGGTAAGCACCTCCAGTGTCGGGCACTCCACCTCCCGGCATCTGTTCGGAGTGTCCGGAGTGTTGTCAATGTTGCACTCCCAGAGATCCTGAACATTGAGATTCCTGCTGTGATGATGCTCATTCATTCCCTGGACAGGAGTGGCAACCTGGATCAGCTTTGCTGCAAAGCCGCCCAGAGTGTACAGTACCAGAAGGCCGCTTTTCATGGCCGGGGTTCCTGAGGAAATGTTTATGATAAGCCGGTCGGTTTCGTCCATGGTGGCGAGAATCTCTTTTATGTGCTTCAGAAACTCCTCATAAAAGTAGTCGAAATCATGAACATTCAGAAGTTCCGGGTTTTCAATTGCGTGGATGTCGGCAGTTTTTCCGAAATTTTCATAAAGCCTGTTTATGCAGTACCGGTATCTGTCATCCTCATGATGCTTTCTGACCATTTCTCCTGACAGATACATATAGATGGTATCAGGTCTGTAGAAACGGCAGATATGGAGGAGAGAGCCCTCCTTCTTGTTGCTTTCTGAAATGGGATCAGTACCGCCCACCGGTGAAAACAGTATGGTTTTATTCATTAGTAGCCATCCTCATTTAATAATAAAACACTGCTCATGCTGTCCTGATTTTTGCAGCAAAAATCAGAATCTGAACCTTACAGTATAATCAGGGAGTCTTTTTCAATACGAACGTTCTGGCCGAAAAAGATAAATTTTCCATCTGCTCTTAATACGTAAACACGGACGCTGTCCCTGTTCAGATCCATGTTTTTGGGAATCTGCTTCAGAAGATCATTGAATTTTCTGGCCGGGAGAAAAACCTCAAACGCTGAGAACTGTACCCGGTAGCCAAAGCCTTCCATCATTTTTGCAAATTTGTCCCGCAATTTATCGGACTGGATATCGTAAATCACCAGAGCATATACGCAGTTGTTGTCATTTTTAGGAACATACTGATTCATGATGACGTTTTTAAAAAGCTGCTGTTCGCGGTTTTATGCAGATTATCTTATACGTACCGGGATATAATATTCCGGAGAATTTCTGTCTATTGCCTTAATCAGTCTCTCGATCTGATATTCGATAGCCTTTCGGAAGCTGATGGCGTAATCTATAAAATCAAGATACCTGGATTTGGTGTTCATTTTATTTTCAAATTTAGAAAGAAAGAGCCTGATTCCTTCCTGATTGAGATAGATTCCCTGATTGTTTTCATTTTGCCTGAAGTTGCTCATCACAATTTCATGTCCGTTGAGACATGACATGGCCAGGGAATCAACTATTACCGCCCGCCATTCCTCCATTAAGTCGCTGGCCAGACTCTGGTGCTTAAGATGATCATGATGAATAAAGCCCCAGAACGGATTAAGATTTTTAAGCTCGATAATGCCGATTATTTCGTTGAAGAGCAGGGTATACCCGAAGCTTATCAGAGAATTAAAAGGATCTCTGGGCGGGCGTCTGGTTCTCCCGTTAAAGGCAAACTGCGGATCGGTTAGCCCCCCGAGATATTTAAAGTACTCTTTTGCGGCATATCCTTCGTGTCCCAGTATCTGGCTGATGACGGAGCATTTCATGACCGCCTTTTCAGCCAGTCTCATATTTCGGAACCCCGCAGACAAATCCGTATTCCTGTTCCTGCCGTAGCGGCGGAGAATGGCAATCTGGTTTGAAATTTTTGCTGCGATGATGTTTTTGCTGATGGTTAAGGAAAAATCCCTGTCATTGGAATAGCAGAGCTGCTTTCTCTGTTTAATTGAATTGGCGTGGCTAAGAGAAATCAGCCGGCCCTGATAGGAGCCGTTCATAGAGAGATAGATGACGTCAATTCCGGACCGCAGGCATTTTGTAAGGCATTGCGTGGATACCTGAACATTTCCGAAGATCTCGATCACATCAACTACTTCTGCGGGAACGCTTTTAATTACCTCTCCCTTCGATTTTACGGTAAATCTGTTACCGGAAATACCCAGGAAGGCTCCCTGTTCTGAAATGCATAAATAGGCCAAGGCGGAGTCCTTTTTATGTTATCTTTCCTGTCTCCGATTATACATAACTGCTTAGGCGGTATTTATTATGCTGCTGAAAACTGAGAATTTTGTCATGTTTTTATATTTTGTATGTTTATAGTTAGGCGTTTCTTAATGTTATTACGGTAAATGTATGCGGTTGAGATTTAATACGGTTCTCTTTAGTGTTTTTGAGATGAGGTTTTGATTTTTATTTTTAAGTATCTTTATAACTGTGTTCAGGCTCTCAAAAAGTAATGGTTATCGTTTTTGTTAATTTAACCTTGTTATAGACTTTTTTAAACGTGCGGAAAGCAACGCTTAAAATGCGCGAGACATGGCGCTTTTAGGTGTTCTCTGTTCCATGCTGAAGTTATATTGTCAGGCTCTCATTGTTGTTTATGCAAAAATTAAGCAGACTGAAAATCCGGCTGCAGATACCGGATAACGTTTCTCTTTCCTGTACCAGAGGATCGCTGTTCCACGGGGCTCTCATGAACATGATTGACAGCGATTATGCCAATTTTCTTCATGAAAGCCGGCTGCATCCCTATGCGCAGTATATCAGCCGTGAAGAAGACGGGGCGGTGTACTGGGTCATAAGCTGTACCAATGAGGAAGCCTGTAGCCGGATTATTGCGGCTCTGATGAGCAGGGACAGTGTTTTTATTGAAAAGCTTAACGCCGAAGTCGGACTAGGGGAGCGTTCCTACAGTGAACTGTCCTATGATTCTCTGGCGGCGCTGTTTTACGGAGATCCTCTGCCCCGATTTACAGATATCAGAATCATCACCCCCATGTCGTTTAAGAGCGAGGGCGGTTACTGCATCTTCCCCGACATCAGGAAGATCTACAAGAGCATGATGAACAGGTACGATACAGCCATGAAGGACAGCAGCAGTACGGTTTTCGATCTGTCCGCCCTGAACGAACTCTGTGAAACAACAGCAATCACACGCTATAACCTCAGAAGCCGGATGTTTCCTGTAGACGGGGCTTCCATCCCTTCATTTTCCGGAACCATATCCCTCAGATTTTCCGGTTCCAAATCCATGATTAATTTTGCCCATATGCTTTTCAGATTCGGGGAGTTTTCCGGGGTGGGAGTTAAGACCTCTATCGGAATGGGGGCAATTCGTATTGAAAACAATAATGGTGGTATGAAACATGTCATTGACTGAACGCCAGGTGAAACTTGTAATCGGAAGCCTTCTCCACGATGTTGGCAAGGTTGTGTACCGATCGGGACAGGATTCCCGGAATCACAGTCTCTCCGGAAGTCAGTTTCTGGAGGAGCTGGGCATTAAGGACTCCGCAATTCTTAACTGCGTCAGGTATCATCACGGGAAAATGCTGTCATCTGCCAGGGTGCCCGATGATGATCTGTGCTATCTCGCATACTTTGCCGACAATATTGCCGCGGCAGTTGACAGAAGAGGGCGGGATGACAGTGCGGAGGCTGGTTTTGACAGAACGGTGCCACTGGAATCGGTGTTTAACATTCTGAACGGCAATAACGAGAGTAAGCACTACCGTCAGGATTTTCTGACCCTGGAAAAGGTAAATTATCCCTCGTCTGACAGGGCCGTCCTTGATAACAGCTTCTATCAGCGGATAACCCGGAATTTTGAGGAGAATCTGCACGGAATTTCCTGTACCGAGGAAAACATTTCATCAGTACTGTCGCTTCTGGAGGCCAATCTTTCCTATGTGCCTTCATCCACCAATACCGGAGAGCTTACCGATATTCCTCTCTATGATCATCTGAAGCTGACGGCTGCCTTTGCCTCCTGTCTGGAGGCCTACACCGCCGAGAAGGGCATCTCAAACTACCGGGAAAAGTTCTTCAGTGCCGCCGATGATACCTATGGCGAGAACATGTTTCTCCTGTTTATTATGAAAGAAAGCTCCCCGGCGGACAAACGAAAGCGACGGCCCTTAAGCCGCATTCGGAACGCTGCATGCCCTGGAATGGAGTGGCGACCCAGATCTCTTCGGTAAGATCCGTTCCGGCCCCCGTTAAGTTGGCTGGGTCATGCTGACGCTGGCACAGATCACTTTGCCCTGATTGCTGGTTTCGCTCAGCACACACAGACCTTCAGTAATTTTGGCTCTGGAGATGGCGCGTTTGACCTGATCCATCCGGAATTTTGCCAACGACTGATCGTTCGGGCTGTCTTCGTATTTGACCTTCCGCGTTATTATCACGTAAATAATTCT
>NZ_KB899636.1:2016252-2033332 GCF_000378405.1 Succinimonas amylolytica DSM 2873
TTATGTACCGGACCATGAACTTACAACGGTCTAGTACTTTCTTTCATGTGGTATGTCAGGGATAAAACGGCCATACCCTGGGTGATTTCTATGGATATTTCCGGCATTCAGAGCTTCATCTATACCATTGCCGTGGACAAGGCACTGAAGCAGCTGAGATCCCGCAGCATCTATCTGGAAATTCTGATGGAGCATCTTATCGACGAGCTTTTGGAAATGCTGCATCTTACCAGGGCGAATCTTATCTATTCCGGCGGCGGACACTGCTACATGATTCTTCCGAATACCGCCCAGGCGAAAAGCGCGTTGGCGGAATTCGAGAAGGAGAGCAATACCTGGTTCCGCAGACTTTTTGATGTCTCGCTGTATATCGGTATCGGCTATGCGGAATGTAGCTACGCTTCTCTGAAAAATGCTGTTCCGGGCTCCTATGCCGAAATTTTCAGTAATGTTTCCAGAATGATATCCGGTAAAAAGCTGCACCGGTATTCTGCCGAGGAAATTCTGCAGCTTAACAGCAGGAAGCATCATGGCGAGCGTGAATGCCGGGTCTGCAGGAGTACCGGTATTCTGAACGATGACGGACGCTGTCCTGTCTGTGCGGCACTGGAGCGTTTTGCCGCAGATGTAATGAACTATAACGTTTTTATAGTTACTTCGAAAAAGATTAGTGACAATGCTTTGGCGCTTCCTTTCGGGCGCTACCTGACAGCACGGAGCGATAATGCTGCCCGGGCTATGATGGACAGCAGTCCTGACTATGTCAGAACCTATGTCAAAAACAATCTTCATATGGGAAAAAGTGTGGCCCAGAATCTCTGGATCGGGGATTACAGCTACGCAAAGGAGTTTGAGGAACTGGGAAATGCCTCCCAGGGCGTCAGGAAAATCGCAGTGCTGAGAGCGGATGTCGACAATCTGGGCAATACCTTTGTAAACGGCTTTAAGAGAGGGCAGGATTCCCGCTATGAGACTCTGACCAGGAGTGCCGTACTGTCCCGGCAGCTGTCACTGTTTTTCAAGGGATACATCAATACTATTCTCAGGGAAGCCTCTTTGAAGGAGATGAGTATTTCCGGAAAGTCCGCTCCGATGGCGGTTACCATCGTGTACTCCGGCGGGGACGACGTCTTCCTGGTTGGTGCGTGGAACAGCGTTCTTGATGCCTTTATTGTTCTGAAGGATGCTTTGAAGAAATTTTCCCAGGGGACTCTGACACTGTCCGGAGGTATTGGTATTTATGATCATTCCTTCCCGATAAATGTCATGGCCGAAGAGGTTGCCGAACTGGAGGACTGTTCCAAGAGTGTTGACGGCAAAAATGCCATTACCTGTTTCAGTGCAGAAAACTGCTATAGCTGGGATATCTTTACCGGAAAGGTTCTTTCTGAAAAGCTGGCTCTGCTTCGCGGCTTTGCTGATTGTACCAGCGGCTACGGAAATTCATTTCTCTATAACATTCTGGAGCTTCTCCGCAACTCGTCTGAAAAGATTAACCTGGCCAGACTGGCCTATCTCCTGTCCCGGCTTGAACCGAATGAAAGAACTGCCGGGGCGGAGGCCGTGAAAAGGTACAGTGAATTCGCGAAGAACGTTTATACCTGGGCGCAGTCAGAATCAGACAGCGACCGGCGTCAGTTTATAAGCGCGCTCCTGATTTTTGTATACCTTAACAGATGTGAGGTCGATTGATATGGTGTATCAGCAAAACAGAGGTTCCGGAAACGGCTATAACAATAACCGCAGTTCCGGAGGCGGCTATAGCAGTAACCGTAATGGCGGCGGAAATTCTGCCGGAGTTTCCGATGCCGGGCCTGCCGCTCCTTACAGGGATCTTTCAGAAGACAACTACGTGGAGATTGCCGAGGCGGCAATTGATGCCCTTGGAAAACACACAGACAGACGGGGCAATCCAAATGTTCTTACTACCTCAAAGATCCGGAACATTCTGGCTCTGAATACTGAGATCTACAACGATATCCTTAACGAACCCGGCGAAGATCTGTCAGATGAGTTCAAGGGGCGCATTAATTATCTGAGAGTCAGGATAATCTATGAGGCGGGAAGAGAGGAAACTGTTAAGTTCTTTGTAACGGAATCGCATCTTCTGGAGCATATTAAGCATATTCAGGGAAAACGAAGCAGTTATTTATTGTTCAGCCGTTATCTGGAGGCTCTGGTAGCATTCCGGAAGTTCAAATACAAGAAGGATGAATAGGAGAGATCGCGAATTATGTTTGCTAAAATTGAAATTTTCGGAAATATTGAAGTTGTTACGGGAATGCATATTGGCGGTTCTGCCTCCTATTCTGCTATCGGTGCTGTGGATTCTCCGGTCATTAAGGATTCTCAGAGCGGGAATCCCATTATTCCGGGGAGTTCTCTCAAGGGTAAAATGCGTTCGCTCCTGGCCCGGGTCTACAATACCGAGGTGGCCAAAAACCCTGACGGCGACTGCGAGGTTCTTACCCGTCTTTTTGGTTCTGCCGCCGGTTCTGACAGAAGGTGCATGAGTCGGGTGCTTTTTTCCGACATGATTATGAGCAACTGGGAGGAATTAAAGAAGAGAGGCCTCAGAAACAGAACGGAAATCAAGTTTGAAAACTCCATTGACCGTCTCACCTCAAAGGCCAGCAATCCGAGACAGATTGAAAGAGTTATCAGAGGAGCAGTTTTTCCGCTGAGTATTATTTACGAGGTTTCCAGTCTTGATGAACTTGCGGAGGACTGCAAAATTCTCCGGGACGGCTTTAAGCTTCTTGAAACGGACTATCTCGGAGGCAGCGGCTCCCGTGGTTATGGCAAGGTTAAGTTTAGCAATCTTGATGTAAAGGTTGTTTTTGGAGAATTGCCTGACGCCACTCTCAGTAGCTGCAAGAAGATTTTTACCGAGTAAGGGGTATCATCCATGAACTATGCATTTTTTAAATTTAAATTTAGAACTGCAGTTCATTTCGGAGGAGGAACACTCAATTCGACGAATTCCTGTTTTCTGGCGGATACTCTCTTTTCGGCGCTGTACCTTGAGGCTATGAAGCTTAATCTTCACGAAAAGCTGTATAGCCTTGTTTCAGGGAGTCAGCTTTGCTTTTCGGATTCGTTTCCGTACATGGGCGGAGTTTATTATCTTCCCAAGCCGATGAAGAATATTGAAAACAGTAAACAGGGTGATTCGAAAGAAAAGAAGCTTCTGAAAAAGATCAAATATCTTCCCTGTGACAAGATTGACGATTTTCTGAAATCCCGGCTGGATTTAATGGCACTGGCTCATAAGTTCTGTGATTTCAGCGAGGACACCAAGGTTACCATCCGTCAGGAAGATGCTATCCAGGGACCTTACCGGGTAGGAGTTTGCACCTTCCTCGACAATTGCGGTCTTTATGTGATTGTCGGCTATGAGAATCAGGAAGCATTTGAGTTGGCAAAAGTGCTGTTTGAAGCGCTGCAGTATTCCGGAATTGGCGGAAAGCGTACTAGCGGTTATGGCAAATTTGCCGTGGAAATCGATACGAAGTCTGAGGCTGTGAAGAAGCTCATAGAAAGAAATTCCGATATGTACATGACACTGGCGGTGTCGTTGCCTGAGGCTGAAGAGCTCTCTTCTGCGATAGCCGGTTCCTCGTATCTGCTGATAAAACGCTCCGGTTTTGTGATGTCAGATAATTACGCCAGAGAGCAGCGGCGCAAGCAGGACATGTTTGTGTTTGCCGCCGGTTCCTGCTTTACCTCCCGTTTTAAAGGAGGAATTCTGAATGTCGCCGGTGATGACGGGCTTCATCCTGTATACCGTTATGCAGTGCCCATGTTTATAGGAGTTTAGCATGAGAAGTTTTCCAAAGGTTCATCATGTGCAGCTGGATGTGCGTTCTCCTCTTCATGTGGGAGACGGTACCACGATTACCAAAAAGGAGTACTTTGTCAGTAACGGCAAAATTCAGATTCTGGACATTCCTAAACTGTTTAATGCTTTTTCGGGGAAGGGCCCCGCCGCCGAGAAGGAATTTGAAGACTATCTCCTGAAAAAAATGACTTACACGACAGTTCAGGATTTAGCCAGAAGATATTCCATCCGGCTTCAGGATGCGATTCGGTATGAACTTGATAATTCATTGAACAGCGATGATTTTAAAAGACTGGAAATCAAAGCCTTTATCAAGGATCCGTACGGCTTTCCCTACATCCCCGGAAGCAGCTTGAAGGGGGCTATCAGATCGGCACTGATTGCTTACAGAATATACCATTCCAATACTTTAAAATCATTTATGGAATCTTTTGATCCCCGTCAGCGGGATATCAGCCGGTTTACAAAAGACCTGGAGAAGAAGTTTGACGGTCCGGGAGACAGGAAATTTTTATCAGGTTTGACTGTTAGCGACAGTAAGCCGGTAATGGAAAAGGATGCTTTGATTCTGGCGCAAAAGGTTGATTATTCGCTGGAGGATAAAAAATCCTATCTTCCTATATTCAGAGAGGCTTTGCGGCCTAAGCTCAGGCTTGATTTTACCATTTCTCTGGATGCTGATACTCTTGGCGAGATTAATATTGAATATATCAGAAAAGCCCTGGATTTCTACCAGAAGCAGGCTTTCAGGTATTTTCATCAGAAAGTTGGCGAGGATATTGGTGACGATCACGACGGGACTATCTGGCTTGGCGGAGGGGCTGGTTTTACGTCAAAGTCCATTGTTTATCAGATTTTTGAGGACCGGGCTTTTCAGGTGGCTAATGATATTTTCAGATCCCAGCTGAGCCCTAAAATATTTCAAAAACACAATCACGAAAAGTACAGTAATATCTTGACGCCGCACATGGGTAAATGTACTATATACAATAATCTTTTATATGATATGGGAAGAGCACGGATCACATTTGTTGACTAGTTTTGCCCCGATCATTGATTTATAAGGCTTGCTTTATGGTCACAAGTCTTGGTTCTTTAAAAACTTCTCTTAAAAAATTTTTGCGCCGATCTTGCCCAAATCGGCCCTTATGATGTAAGGGTTTGCGGAGGTGCCCTTTTTTTATGATTCCCCGACTTGGGGACGGAAACTAGATACTCGTTATCATTCATGTCTATGCCCTCCTCTTTTTTTATGATTCCCCGACTTGGGGACGGAAACGATATACACATGATTCTCTGATATATCAAACTTCAACTTTTTTTATAATTCCCCGACTTGGGGACGGAAACCAGGGAGCTCAACTTTACTGGAAGCTTATTTCGTCTTTTTTTATAATTCCCCGACTTGGGGACGGAAACTCGACAGTGGTCTCAGCGGTCTGCTGTTCAGCACTTTTTTTATAATTCCCCGACTTGGGGACGGAAACTAGAAGTATTTGGCCCCATACATTTGGGCACCAGTCTTTTTTTATGATTCCCCGACTTGGGGACGGAAACAGTAATACTTAGCCAGATATCCTTGGTACTTGGCAGCTTTTTTTATGATTCCCCGACTTGGGGACGGAAACATGAGCCAGACCATCGATTCCATCGGCAATCTCGACTTTTTTTATGATTCCCCGACTTGGGGACGGAAACCCCCGGTAATTTCACGCAAACGCTGGAGCACCTCAACTTTTTTTATGATTCCCCGACTTGGGGACGGAAACTTTTAGCACATTGATTTCTTAATCTTGCCATAACTACTTTTTTTATGATTTCCAGACTTGGGGACGAAATTATAGATGGAATTTTTATGATGCTATAGACCACTTTCTTTTTGGTGATTTCTGTATTGATGGGGCAAAAAGCTGTAGCAGGAAAGAATTATTTAGTGGGGGAGCGCTGTTTCTAGCTGACAATTTAACGGACGGATTCTGTTTTAATTCCTGGAATGATGAGGATGGAGAGAGTTCATTTTTCTGCTCCTTTTTGCGTGCTATCTTCCCCGGTCTTGCTTATACTTCAATTTTGCACGAAAAAACCGGGAATCCTGCGATCCCCGGTTTTGAGCCCTTTTCGGAACAGAAATTTCTGTCAGATCAGGCTACCATTCGAAAATTTACGCTGAGAGCCTCCCTTTCGAGGTCAATCTCAACAATCCTGGCTCTGGGAATAAAGTTAAAGTCAGTAGCGGTAGCAATGGTGTAGGCTCCCATCATCTTGCCGATAACCAGATCACCTACTTCCAGTTCCGGAAGCGGGATGTCCTCGGCAATGATGTCAATACTGTCGCAGGTCGGACCGGCCAGTACTGAAGAGGCAATGGCACCAGCCTTGAGGGTGTACTTCGGATATACCACGTGATCGAAGATCTGGCCGGAGTAGCTGCAGTACACGCCGTCATCCAGATAGTACCAGGGCTTCCCGAAACGCATGCTTTTTCCGGTTACTGAGCAGATGCCAACCATGCACGGAGCGGAAATGAATCTTCCCGGCTCGGCGATGACACGGATATTTTCCGGAACATTGGCCAGAGCGGCTACAATCGGCTTGCAGAACTCTCTGATGTCGGTTTCACCGGCGTTGTCGTAATCAACAGGAAAACCGCCACCGATATCAAGAACGCGGATTTCAATCCCGCGGGAAGAAGCCTCGCGGATAATATCAGTGCAGGCAGTTACAGCCTCAACGTGTCTCTTTGCAGTCTTCACCTGAGAGCCGACGTGGAAGGAAAGACCGTAGATTTCGATTCCGATATCACGGGCTTTCTCCAGAAGGGGAAGAACCTCCTCAGGGAGTGCACCGAATTTTTTGGACAGATCCACTTTGGTTTCAGGGTTGGGGAAGCTTACTCTGATAAGCACCTTAACCTGATCCCTGAACTGGGCCAGCTTTTCAAGCTCGCAGACATTGTCGGCAACAAACACCCGGCAGCCGTAGTCAAGAGCGTAGGCAATGTCTGACGGCTTCTTGATGGGATGGGTGTGGATGCACTTGGCAGGATCGATTCTGTGCTGTCTCATGATATCAACCTCGCCGTTGGAGGCAAGATCGAAAGAAGCGCCTTCCTCTTCAAGGACATCAATTACGGCATCCTGCGGGAGCGGCTTGAGGGCATAATGCAGAGTAACTCCCGGAAGAGCGTCTCTGAGAGACCGATACTGGTGTCTGACAGTAGCCTTGTCAAGTACAAGGAGAGGTGAGCCGTACTTGGAAACAAGGTCCTGATAGTCGAGTTCTGTATTAAGCAGATTGTTCATTACTTTCTAATTGCACCTCGCAAATGTGGCTTCGCCACAGGCCGAAGAAATGTCCGATACCAGGTCGGACTGCTAAGTTTGATAAATTGAGGGAATTATAGGTTAAAAGATTCAGCATGCAAGATTTTTTTTATCAAAAAAGCCAAATATTTTTCGTAAAGTTTTAACTGAAGGGGAATTTGCTTGGCGGCTTTACGGCATAAGGGTTTGTATCGATCGCCTTTTAAGGGCGATGAAAACGTTCACCGGCTAGAATTTATACGAAAAAGAGAGCGTTTTATACGCTCTCTTTCGGCAGGGGGGTTATGAATACCCGTGAGGGATTATCTGCATTTTCAGAGCTTCACGCTCCGCTGTTTCTCGCTGAGGGGAATGAGACCTTCCTCCACCAGGGCGTTCCAGGAGTCCTTGCACTTTATCATCCCCTGTGAAAACGGGGCGACATAGGTGGCGGGAACTCCGGAGACATTGAGCTGCCTGAGGTTCAGCTGGCCGTTAATGATCTTGCCGGAGTTTTTGCCGTTATCATAAATGTCCTTCAGGGTGGCCAGAGTGTGTTTGGCATGCTCCTCCACCTTGGCGGCATAGATATCAAGGGCGTCAATGTAGACAATCAGCTCTGTGGAGACACCGCGGACATCCTTGACGGACATAATCCGGGGTCTTTCGGCCTTAAGATCGTTTTTCAGTTTTTCGGCCCTGGTGATCAGGTTCGGCAGGAAACTCTCCATGAAGCTCTTGTCCACCTGACGGTAGTAGCGCATCATGGCGTTTCCGGCGGAAATGGTGTTATAGGCCTTGCCGTTACTGCCGAAGGCGTACTGCTGAATTCCGGAATACTGCAGAAGCTTTTGCCAGGAAGCATTCTTAGGTGAGGAGCGGGCACTTTCCACGTAGCTCAGGCACTTGTCCACGGCCTCGTCGGCCCCCTGTACCGCCTGGATAAACTCGTCACCGTAGGACCCGTTGAGGAATCCGTAGGTTAATTCCGTGATCCGGCCGTAGTCCGGAAGCTTGCTGGACTGGACGGAAACGGCAATTCGTGAAGCCTGGCTGCGGAGGGAACGGATTTCAGAGGCCAGGGTGAGAATTACCTTTAGCTCCTCCTTTTCATGTGCGTTTAGGGCATGTACCTTGTCAGCACTTTCCGGCATGTTTTTCGGAAGCATGTCCTTGTCCCAGTCAGACATCACAATGGCGGCCTGACGGTACTGTTCGAAGGGAGCCGGTCCCAGTCTTACCATGGCCAGGGATTTGGTGTTGCTGAGAAAGGCCTGCCCCCCCTTGGCCAGGGAATCGATTACCTCGTTTACGGTAAAGGTGTCGGTGGGCTCCTTTTCTTCCTTTGCCGGAGCCGCATATGCCGCATTCATCAATAGCCCGAATACGGACAGCAGGGCAAGAGACAACTTGTTAAATTTCATTTGATATTTCCATCCGTTACTGTGTGCGTTAACAGCTGTTCCGGTATCAGAACCGGGCTGCATAGTCTTCCACATACCATCTGCCATTACCTTTCTTAACAAGCACGTGCGGATGCGGAGATCCGATCTGCTTGCCGTTTTCGTTAAAGGCCCGGCTGTTGACAATGGCCTGCTTCACCACCTCGCCCTGGGTTTTATTGAGAATGGCCCGCTGTTCGTCATCCAGGAAGAAGTTTTCGGTTTCGTCGGTGTTGTCGAAGCCCTTGATAACCTTGATCTCGGCCTTGTCAAAGGTGGCATGGACATATTCCTTCTGGAAACGCTCCTGATGCAGATCCCAGTGGTAGCGCACCTGATCCGGAGCGCGGGGACCGGACTTGCGGTCAGGATTGATGCAGTCCAGATAGAGATCGAAGTTCTTTTCCTTGATGGCGGTCATAAAGATTTCCATCAGCTTTTCCGGAGTTACATTTTCCGGGACGCTCTTTATGGTATACCAGCCATCCTTAAGCTGCTTTATCTGATCCTCGCCGGCAAAGTAGCCTGAGGCATCGGCGGATTCCTTATAGAAGGCAGAAACGTGTCCGGGAATCTTGAGCGCCACCGGCATTACCACCCAGCCGAGATGCGGAACCCCGACTTTCTTCTTTGCGGGATCAGGGTTTTCGACCACGACCTCGGTGATTTTGCCCAGAATGGTAAACTTAACGGTTTCCCCGATGGAGGAGTCCACGGTGCGGCGGAAGCGCTTCACGGCCTCATACGGGCCCAGCCAGTTCCTTTCCGAAATATTAATAAAGTAGTAGCCCGTGGAGGGTTTTCCCTGCCAGAGGTATTCGCCGGTCAGGCCGTAAAACTGGTTGGAGGGGTATTCCACATTTTCCAGAACCACGTATTTGTCGCGCACGTCGGCAATGGACACGCTGTCCGGGTTCGGAATCGGGGCGGCCGGGATGATGTCGGCCTTATGGGAGCCTATGAAGCTGTCCCATTCCCGGTCTCCGATTTCGGAAACGGTCTTCCGGAGCTCTTCTTCCTTCTTCTTGTAGGCTACCCATTCCGGATGAACCTCGGTGTAGTCGCCCTTGCTCTTCATGAGGGCGGTTTTGGTTCTCTGAAACAGTGCCTCTACATCGGGATCGTCAGGATATTTTTCCTTAAGGGCCTGCACCTTGCGGAGCGCGTCATTCTTGGAACGCCAGACCATTTTTTCACCGCCGTGCTGCAGGGCTACTTCCTTTTCAAACTCCTTGACATAGTAGTCTGCCTGGCCGATTTCGCGTTTCATTTTTGCATAGTCAACGGTCTCTGCGGCGCAGGGAAGAGGAGCGAATGCAGTCAGTCCCAGAATCAGTGGGATGGCTGCCAGACCCGGTTTAAGAATTTTCATTCATAACCTCAGTGCTTTTAAGTTGTTGTTTTTCCGTGCGGAAACCTGGAGGCTTGCCGCTACGGGACCAGGCTGTCAGGGGGTGCGGCACATACCGTCTTTCCTGACATGATAAAAATTTTTTAAGTTTACTCTATGTCATCATGGATTTATGAGAGATTTTTAAAAATGATGACGGGAACTGTGACATTTCAAATCCCTGAAGGTTCCGAAGCTGCATATCGGATATCTGATGAGAATTTTCCGGAAAATGAGAAGAGTCCGTTCTGGAACAGGAAAGAGCTGTGTCAGAAATGAGAGCGGGCAGCCTTCCGGTCAGTACAACTCAGGAAATGCGAACATTGTGATAGAATTGCTCCATTACGCAACTTTGTCCGGAAATGCTGTGAAGCTCAGAGACGGATCTTCCGCACCTGTTTTATGAAAATATCCGCCTAACGAAAGCGCAGTCCGGACCACCACAAATGAAACGAGATTCTGAAAAGCACTATGAAGATACCCGAAACGCTTTATACCGGCCGTTTTGAGCTGGAATATAACACCCAAACCGGACGATCCGCCATTCCGGAACAGGAGGATTTTGCGGAATATTTTAAGAAGTGTACCGAGGAGGCTTCCCGCGGAGATGCGGTCAAGGCTCTTTTTGTGGCCACGGAATACGGGGTCAGAAGGGACAGCCCTGAAAGCCTCAGAATGTTCCGGGACTGGATTCTCAGGAGCATCTGTCTGGGCAATTCCTATGCCCGGGTTTTCTGTATCCGGGAATATCTCCGGGCGGCCGCAGAGGAGGGCAATAACGGTTCCGTTATAGCCTACGCCGAGGAGTCTCTCAGGATTTATCGCCAGTATGGCTATATCATGGCAGCGGAAACCGCCATCAGAGCATACCTGGCTCTGGGAGATGAGGACTCCCTGACAGCGGCCGAGGAGCTTCTGGAGGAGGCGCTGGAAAGGACCGGGGCTGCCGAGCTTCTTATGGTGTTTGCGGAAGGTGCACTGGACTTTGATGACGGCCCGGAAAAGATATCCGGAAGGATGGACTGTCTTATCAGGGCAGCTGACGCCGGGATTATTCAGGCTCTCCGGCTTCTGGCGGTGTACTACCGGGTGCACTTCAGGGATCTGGCCCCCCGCGTAAAGGAACTTGTTTCCTGTGTCAGAAGACATCTGCCTGACGATGAGACCTTTTGCCGGAAGACTCTGGCGCTTATTTACTCCGCCGGCACCTTCAGAACCAATCCGGTTCATGATCTCAGAAAGGCCAGAATCATTCTGGCGGAGATAAAGGAGCCAGATGAGGAAACAGAACGCATTATGGATATGTGCGGCGGCAGGGAGGCTCTCTGATCCGGGGGCCTCCGGAAAGAAGGCGTTTCTGTCTCTGTGAACGAGACGTCCTTCCGGGTACTTATCTCTGATTTACCGTGCAGAGAAGATCTGGTGGCGAACCCGGGTGGTGGTTAAATCACAGCCTCTACACAACAGTTCCATCGCCCATACAGGACCCTGAAGAAAGCCGGCCCAAAACCGGTTTTTCCGAAGGAGATGCTCTGCCGCTTTCTGCCGTTCCTACCACCAGGGCGGGTTCAGTCTCCGGAGTTCCTGACAGCCTTCCGGTTCACCCCTCAGGCAGGCCTCCTCATAAAGCTGGGCGGCCTTCCAGCTCCTGATTTCCGGAGCGAGGCTCTCGTTGTGTTCGTAGGCATTTGCCCGTTTAAGACAGTTTTTGATATCAGTGTAGCATTCTCCCTCAGTGGCACTCTTCCAGCTGTAGGCATTATTTCCATAGCCATGACGGGTACGGAAACTTTTGGCGGCATTGCAGGACGCCGTATCCCTGAGAAGATGGCAGGCCTTGTCAAGATAATACTGCTTCCGTCCCATGAGGCTCTTGTAGTTGATGTTCCCGGTGTCGTCTTCCCGGAATTTCTCCGCATATAGCTTGCAGCCCCGTCCGATGTTGAATTTCCGGCATGAATCCTCGAGAATGCGCCACTCGTGCATCCCGAACGGGAGGGGCTTTTTAGCTGCCTTGGCTTCGGCCAGAGTTTCAAAGCAGCTTTCAAAATCCAGATCCCCGCAGCCGTAGTAGTCTGTTGGCCTGTCGGAACTGTGGCGCACGATCCTGGTTTCCTTAATGCCATCCCGCCGGGTGTCAGCAGTGGTTCCGGAAGCGGGCCTGTCCCTGCCGCAGGCCTTTGCGGCTCCCCGGTTACAGGCTGCGTTACGGAGTTTCCGGGCATTATGCTTCATTTCGGCATTGTCCGGGAAACGCTTTGCTATCAGCTCCTCCAGAGAGAGGCAGGAGTCTCCGTGATTCATGGTGCAGCCTTTGGTCAGAAATGCAGCGGCTTCCTCGTAGGAGATATTTCCGTGATCGCTGCTGAGTCCGGCAAGGTAGCAGCTTTCGCGATGATTTAGATCGCATCCGGCTTTTAGAAAAGGAAGGGCGTTTCTGGTGTTGCCGGATATGTAAAGATCATGTCCTGATTTGTAGCAGCTGTCACGGGAATTGCAGACTTCGGTGACGGCGGTTTTTTCAGGCACTGCCGGAGGTTCGGGAGCCGCCGGGGAGTCATTTTCCGGGGGATTTCCGGATGCCGTGAGATTATCGGTAACAGCTGCGTCCTGAAGCATTTCGGCTTTCGGGGCGGGAGACTCCTCTTTTGCCGAAGGCTCCGGTGCTGTGGGCGCTATTTGCTTTTCCTTAGGCGGGGATTCTCTGGGCGGAAGCTCCGGCGATCCCGGAGTTTCTGACTCCGGAAGGGATGACGGAGCCTCGTTTTCCAGGGCGGTATAGGCAAAGGCTCCGGCTATAACCCCCGCTGCCAGAACCATCAGAGCTGCAATGATCCTGGTGGCATTCTGATCCTGAGCGCGGTTTCTGTTCCGGGAATTACGGCTGTTTCTGTTTCTGTCGCTATTGTTCATTTCTGTTTTGCCGTCCTTCTGAGAATACTTCCGAGTCGCAGACCGGGATTGCCAGCCTTACGGAGAGTTTCAGGTGTGTTCTGTAGCGATCCTCCGGGCGTTTTCTGCCGGGAATCTCCTGAAAGCTTTGTGATAGCTTCTTTTCAGGGTCGGGATCCGGGTACTTCAGGAACGCCGGTTTTTGCGGTATTTAAGCGGAGGAGGCTGCCGGGTTTTACAGGGAGGGGGAGCCGCAATGAGAAGGGCCCCCCGCAGGAAGCCCCGAGCGGTTCCGGAAACCGGATCAGTAGTTTTCTGCCGCCACCTCAAAGAAGCTTCTGGGATGGTTGCATACCGGACAAACCTCCGGAGCGGCAGTGCCTACCACGATATGACCGCAGTTCCGGCATTCCCAGATATGCACCCCGGCCTTTTCGAACACCTCTTTGTTTTCGATATTCTTAAGAAGCTTGCGGTAGCGTTCCTCGTGGTGCTTTTCAATGGCTGCCACGCCGCGGAACTGGGTGGCCAGCTCCGGAAAACCGTCCTCCTCGGCTTCTCGGGCCATGCGATCATACATGTCGGTCCATTCGTGGTTTTCCCCTGCTGCTGCGGCCAGAAGGTTCTCCTCCACGGTGCCCAGCTCTCCCAGAGCCTTGAACCACAGCTTGGCATGCTCCTTTTCGTTTTCGGCAGTCTTAAGGAACAGTGCGGCGATTTGCTCATAGCCGGACTTCTTGGCCACAGAGGCGAAGTAGGTGTATTTGTTCCGGGCCATGGATTCTCCGGCAAATGCCTCGAGAAGGTTCTTTTCGGTTCTGGTGCCGGCGTATTTGCTTCTGACAGGCTCAAAAACATCCGCCTTGCCGCACTTCGGGCAGGTATCAGGGGCGTTTTCACCCTCGTGAATGAAGTTGCATTCTTTGCATTTGAATTTCATGGCAGGATCTCCTGTTAAGTAGACTTAAAATGGACTGGCGCCCGTTCTGGCAAATTGCTGCTTTTCAGCGGAAAACCGGTTTTGGCAGCCACCGCAGCTCATATATTGTAGAGGGAAGCAGGGCGTTTTCAAATGTTTCGGGCGTTTTTTTGAATTTTCCTCCGCTTTTCCCGGGAACACTGCCGGAGATCTTCCGTTTTTTCTGAAAAGCGGAGATTTCCGGCACCTGTCACACGGCCCTGGGGGCTAGGTTTTCCTATGGCGACACCCGGACGGCTCTCAAAAATGAAAGCCATCGGGCAGTTTTATGGAGAAGTAGCCTCAAAGTCTGCTAAAATCTTCCCGCTTTCACTTCTTCCGGATTATCTTCGAGGTGTTTTCAAAATGAGCGAATCCCAAGGCGGCCTTAAATTTTCCACCCGGATCGGCGGCATTCTGGCGGCAGCCGGCTCTGCAGTCGGCATGGGCAATATCTGGCGGTTTCCGACCCAGACCGGAGAAAACGGCGGATCGGCGTTTCTTCTTGTTTATCTGGCGGTAATCTTTATTTTCGGAATCCCGCTGCTTCTAAGCGAATTTATTATTGGAAGGCGTTCCCGGGCCAATGTCGGCAATGCCTATTCCGTGCTGGCCCCGCATTCATCATGGGGTATTGTGGGGTGGGCTTCCGCTATCGTGGCCTTTGTGATCTTCTGTTACTACAATGTGGTGGTGGCCTGGGTGCTTTACTACCTCTGGGAGTCCCTGAACGGCTCCTTTCAGGATATCGGGCGCGAGGTGGCTTCCGGAGCGCTGTCCGGAGAGATCTACGCTCAGAAGTTTGGGGATTTCATAGGTCATCCCTGGAAGCCTCTGGTGGTTCTGGGGCTGACTATGCTGGTTATTCACGTTATTATTGTGGCCGGTGTCAAAAAGGGGATTGAGCTGGCCTCCCGGCTGCTCATGCCCACCCTGTTCTTCATGATGATCCTGATGGTGTTTTTCGCTTTCACCATGCCGGGTGCCGGCAAGGCCTGCGAATTTCTGTTCAGCTTTAATCCCGATTATCTTACCCCCGGGGTATTTCTGTCAGCCATTGGCCAGTGCTTCTATTCGTTCTCCATCGGCATGGGGCTGGTAACCTACGCTTCATATTTTCCGGAAAGCGTCAGGCTGAACCGCACAGCGTTTTCAGTCGGCTTCATGGATACTGCGGTGGCGGTGATGGCCGGACTTATCATTTTCCCGGCGGTGTTTTCCGTAGCAAATGCATCCCCCGCCTCGGGACCCGGGCTGGTATTCGTGTCTCTGCCTAACGTGTTTAATTCTTCCCTTCATGATCATGCCTTTCTGAACTGGCTGATTCCCGTGGCCTTCTATTTCATCCTCTTTGTGGCTGCGGTAACCTCCGCCATGTTCCTCCATGAGGTGGCCACGGCATTCCTGTCAGACAAGGGCGGCATGAGCCGTCGCAGAGCGGCTACCGTGATCACTCTTTTGGGTACTGCCCTGGGCGTGGTTTCCTCGCTTTCCATGGGAATCTGGTCAGATATTCATATTTTCGGCATGAACTTCTTTGAGTTTCTGGATTATTCCACCTCCAGAATCGTGCTGCCCTTGACCGGTCTCGGGGCCTCGCTTTTCGTAGGGTGGCGCATGTCCCGGAACGATGTGCTGGACGAGCTTACCTCCGGGGGAACCGTCCGGTTTATCTGGCTCCCGGTCTTTCTGTTCCTGCTTCGCTATGTGATTCCGATACTGATTATGACGGTGATGATCACCCAGCTTTTCGATATCAGTCTGTCATAGATCCGTCCGGTCAGAGGATTCTCCCGAAAAGAGAATCCTCTGCTGTCTGGCATGGTTTGGAATTAGCCAGAGTGATATGAAGGTTATAGTTTTTAGGTTGACGCCTGACGTGGTTTGGTTATGACATTCAGGGGCGTTTTGCGAGCCCGCTGCAGGAACCTGAAAACTGTAAGAATCATGCCGCTACTTAGAGAGCGTTAAGCGGTATAACTGCTTTCCAACATTCACAGCCGTCAAATAACACCTCATGTTGTATGCCACCTACCTGCTTAAACAATCAGTCCGGAGCAGGAAGGGATTCTAAAACTCTGCAGTACCTGACGGTACATTCTGAAATTGCAGTAACCATGGACGTCTGCACTCATCTGGAACTCGATGATGCCAGGTATGAAATTGTCAGACTTAAAGAGTTGGAGGACATCGGAAAGGAAATCAATAATATTGTTGGGCTCATACCCATTACGGCATGCGCTTTTTCTGTTCCTGGCTTCTTTTTATCCAAAACTAACGGCTTCACCCCCTATCCAGTGGCGGATTACATTCCAGAAAACGGTCATCGATGTTGCTATTTGTGACAAATGCCTTTAGTATCTGACAGTGAGGGATTAAGCATTTTTCCGATTCCTGGTGCAGATTGGTAATAAATTAGCACTGCATAGATTTTATTTGTTAGCAGACTGAACTTAAAAGGTGATTTCAGGGAAGATGGGATAAAGGATTCATTATGAGCGAACACCAGGATGAACTGCTAAACAATCCGTACGGACAGGTCAGTTATGAAACATTCAGAGATGCTGATCTGGCTATTGCAGATAAAACAGACGTTATAAAAGCTCTTGATGATAGCAGTATGTCGCCATACCCGGTTCTGCTGTGCCCGCGGCGCTTCGGCAAAAGCACCTTCGTTCAGATGCTGAAATGCTTTTATGACATATCATACAAGGACAGATATGAGGAGATATTTTCCGGAAAGGACATCTATAAGGAAAACATTTCTGGCCATAACACCTACCATGTTATTGATTTTGACTTTTCTGGAGTATCTGGAGAAGACAAGTCTACACTGGTAGACAGCTTTATCATTGCTATCAAACGGGGTATAACTAATTTTGTATTAGGTCTAAAGTCAGCACTTTAGGCCTTCTTAAATTTCCATGGCATTGCCTGCTCAAGAATAGCATTTCTTCTTTCATCAGACAGCGATTCATCTTTCAGTTCGTCTCTGTGAATACCCATATATCTGAACAGAAATTCAAGGTAATCTTCCAGGTCAACTCCATGGATTTTGCAGGTTTCGTGAAATGATGAAAACACAGCCGTAGACTTAGCTCCCTCAATAGAGCCAAATCCGCTGGGCATTGAATGTCTTAGCACTGCAAAGTCACGAATAGCTCTCTCGGCGGCCGAGTTATCCAGAGGAATAGAGCCGTCCTCCAGAATTCTGGTGAATTTTTCCCACTGATTGTGAGAGTACTTGACCGCTTT
>NZ_KB899636.1:2040086-2041962 GCF_000378405.1 Succinimonas amylolytica DSM 2873
ACGGATCAGGTTCAGAGATACAAATCGGCCCTGGAATTCCGGGACAGAGAGGTTAAGGCCTATGCCATGGTGTTTGCCGGTTCCGAGTGTGTGCACTGCGGGTAATTTTCATTCCGGGGTCTGCCGCCGCTGCCATGCCTGGCATGGAGAGCCGGTTATCAGGTACAGCTATGCCTTCACTGCAATTCGGCGGCGGATTACATTCCGCAAAACGGTCATCGATATTGATATTTGGGGTAAATGCCTTTAATATCTGACAGTGAGGGTTAGGCATTTTTCCGATTTCTGGTGAAGATCGGCAATAAATTAGCACTGCATAGATTTTGTTCGTTAGCGGACTGAGCTTAAAATGCAGTGCCAGGCGATTTCAGGGAAGAAGGGATAAAGGATTCATTATGAGCGAAGAAAAGGCTGAACTGTTAAGCACTCCGTACGGTGAGGTTGCTTACGAATCATTTCGTAAACTTGGGTTTGCCTTTGCAGATAAAAGCGCGGTGATTAAAGAACTGGAAAGTAAAAACATGTCACGCTACCCGGTTCTGCTGCGTCCGAGACGTTTCGGTAAAAGCACCTTCGTGCAGATGCTGAAATGCTTCTACGACATCTCATACAAAGACAGGTATGAGGAAATCTTTAAGGGAAAGAGTATCTATACAAAAAATCTTCCCAGTCATAACACCTATCATGTAATTGATTTTGATTTTTCCGGAGTATCTGGATATACGGAAGATACCCTGGTGAGAAGTTTTATTGTTGCAGTTAAAAGTGGGATAACAGACTTCATAAGTCGTTATCCTGATTTTATCTTTAAGCCTGCAGAAGCAGAAATGGAAACTCCTTCCAGCTTTATCAGGTCCTTCTTTAATACTTATAAGCTGTATCCTTCCAAAAAGTCACTTTACCTGATGGTTGACGAATATGACAATTTTGCCAACAGTATTCTCTCTCAGGATTTAGAACTGTTCAGGGCCATTACCGGCACCGGCGGATTCCTTAAGGATTTCTATGCAGCCATAAAAGACGGTGCTAAAAGCGTTGTTGCCAAAACCTTTATTACCGGAGTATCATCTGTGTCTCTTGATTCTCTAACCTCCGGATTCAATATTGCACTTAATGTTACTTCGGATGACTGCTTTAACGAATATGCCGGCTTTACCGAAGATGAACTTGCCACTCTGATACCTCAGCTCGTCGATATCAGACAGCTGGGAGTCGGTGCGGAAGAGATCATAGCCAGAATGAAACCGGTGTACGATGGCTACTGCTTCAGTCCGGAGGCAGAACACACGGTGTTCAATTCCTCCATGTGTCTTTATTACCTGAGAGCAGTACAGAAAAAACACAAATTTCTCCCTCCGGAAGATTATCTGGATCCGGCATCAGACCATGATGGCTCCAAACTTAGGCAGCTCTTTGACATCGCTGAAGACGGAATTACCGATGAGATCGTAGAAAACTATCTGGGAAATGAGCTGTTTTTTCTGAATAAGCTGGCGGAAAACATCAACCTGAATAAGGCTGCAAAATATAACCGGGAGCAGCTGCTGTCCATGCTTTATTATCTCGGCTATCTGACTATTGACAGTAAGGCCTCAGACAGCTCGGCACTGGCTCTCAGAATCCCCAATCTTTTCATGTCAAAACTGTTTGCCCGGTGCATTGCGGACATGCGGTTAAAAACAAGCTGCGTATTCACCGATTCTGTCCTGGACATAACTGCGCTGCGGGACGTCAGGGATGACATTGCCTCCTTTGCAGCATCCTGCACCGAATTTCTGAGCGGTATTTTTACCAATCAGGTACTGACGCATATGAGTGAAATGGCTCTTAATCTGACACTCTATACCAAGCTGAAGTCACTGCGCGGGATAATTAC
>NZ_KB899636.1:2047026-2068667 GCF_000378405.1 Succinimonas amylolytica DSM 2873
GAGTTTCTCCCTCCGGAAGATTATCTGGATCCGGCATCAGATCATGACGGCTCCAAACTTAGGCAGCTTTTTGAAATTGCCGAACCGGGGCTGGCAGATGCGATTATCAATACCTATCTGAGTGACAGCAGATTTTTCATTAAGAATCTGGCGGAAAACATCAACCTGAATAAAACAGCCAGATATGATCGTATTCAGCTTCTGTCCATGCTCTACTACCTGGGGTATCTCACCATTGATAAAGCACTTTCCCGAATAGGCAGACTGGCCCTTAGGATTCCGAATCTTTTCATGTCAAAGCTGTTTGCCCAGTGTACTGCAGATTTGAAATTAAAACCCAGCAAAGTTTTTTCAGATTCCGTACTGGATATAGCGGCACTCCAGAATGTTCAGGATGACATCAGCTCATTTGCAGAATCCTGCACCGCATTTCTGAGCAGTATTTTCACCAATCAGGTACTGACGCACATGAGTGAAATGGCTCTTAATCTGACACTCTTCACCAAGCTGGATTCCATGGACGCGGTGTTTTCAGAAATGCAGAAATCACTTCGGGTAGTCGGAGACGGAGAGAAATTTGCTGATCTGGTGGTTACCGTGAATGTAGGTCAGGATAACGAATGCACCTATCTCTTTGAGCTTAAGTACACCACCAAAACCGACGCCACTGAAGCAAAGATTAAGACTCTCATAAAGGACGCTACGGATCAGGTTCAGAGATACAAGTCGGCCCTGGAATTCCGGGACAGAGAGGTTAAAGCCTACGCCATGGTGTTTGCCGGTTCCGAGTGTGTGCACTGCGGGTAATTTTTGATTCTGGTGTCGCTATGGAAAGTGTAAATCCGTCTTTTTCAATGGTCTGAGCGATTTCTTTTGAGGCGTCATCCCTGGCTGATGCCTCAAGGGTGTTGCCGTTGAAATCAAAGAACCTTTCTTTCTCGCCATTGCAGCAGTCGGCCTTTGCTGAATTGCTCTGTCTGTTTCTGTGCGGGCTGTTTACGTGATGCTGTGTTTGCTTTTCTTCAGCATTCTGGGATGCGGCTTCTTTCTTATCCTTCTTCTGTTCCCTGCCGCCTTGAAACAGGAGTCTTCTTAATGCGTCAAGATCAACCTCTTTGGAAGACAGGAGTGTTTTCAGGGTCTTAACGAGTTTTTTGCTGTCTGAAAGCTCGGAATCTGCTTTTTTGAGTAAATCCAGGAGCTCGCTGATCCTATTCTCCTGTTCTTCAACTTTTTTGGCTTGATTTTGAAAGGCTTCAGTCTGCTTCTGAATGGTTGAAGTCTGCTTCTGAATGGTTGAGGTCTGCTCTTGAATGGTTGAGGTCTGCTCTTGAATGGTTGAGGTCTGTTCTTGAATGGTTGATGTAAGTTTTTCGATTAACGAGTAAAGGTTGTCCAGTTTGGAAGGAGCAGTATCGTGCTGATTAGCAGGAAGATTGTTATTTGTGATCTTCGCTTCCATTGCAAAATCCTTCAGCACATTCCGATTTTCGTGTGCGATATGGTACGGATTCACCAGCACTTTTGTCAAGAATCCCTGAAGCCTTAAAAAGACGGTTTAAGACCTAATACGAAACTTTTTTACATGGCAGGATATTTTTCATGGCGCTGAGAAGGCAGAACCATGCTGTCTGCAGTAATGAATATCTGGAGACAGTTAAAGCCTGACAATTTCGGCGCATACCGGAATGTTGAGATATTTCCATTTTGAGGCGGTGATAGGCAGCCTTAAAACTCTGAGATGACTGTCATATCTTCCATCTGGTCATGCCATAACACGGTCCGGTGTGATATAGTGATGCCGCAATGCCGTGAGATACGGGTATCCCGGCAGGGGCGCCGGAGAATGGCAAGCAGGTCTTTTTTCTGAAAATGCCGGTTCTTCACGCCGGAATATTCCCCGGATAACGGCTTTTCGGGCCGTTTTGTTTTTAAGATGAGCTATTCTGAAGTGACAGCAGCGGAAAATGCCAGCGGGGCGGCTGCCAGTTCCGTGCCTCTGATCCCCCAGGGGTTTCCGGGCAGAGGCGATCGTCCGGAATCGGAGCCCGAGTTTGAGGTGCTTCATTTCCTGAGACAGCAGGGCTACTGTGCCGATGCCCAGGTATGGGACGCGTCCCGGAGATACCGCATCGATATTGCGGTAAAAAATCCGGCCACGGGACACTATGTTCTGGCGGTAGAATACGACGGGCACGCGTATCATTCAAAGCCCGAGGACCGGGACAGGGACGCAGCCAGACAGGAGTTTCTGGAATCTGAGGGCTGGCAGTTTCTCAGAATTGACCGCGAATGGTTCCGGAATCCGGAGAATACAAGAAGATTGCTTTTGGAAGCGGCGGACAGAGCTCTCAGAAATGACGGGGGCGGTCGGACACGCCGCGTCGCACGTTTTCAGTCCTGCCCCGGGGCAGGAGCAGAGTCCGGGAGAAACAGGAAAATGGACGAGAATTTACCACACACCGAAGACAGTATCAGATCTGCCGGGAATACTCCGGAGGCGCAGGCATCCAGGGAAGATGCTCCCTCCGGTTCCGGAGTGCAGGAGAGCCGGAAAGTCACTATTCAGGTGACCATGAGTACCTTTCTGAATCTGTCTCTTTATCAGGCCAGCTATCCTCTGATATCCGATATCAGGTTTTTCAGTCCGGAGCAGGACTTTGATGACATCACTATCCGGGTGTCCTGCGAATACGGGGTGTTCGAGCCACTGGAGCTGAAGGCTGATACCCTGCAGCATGGCAGCTGGATCTCGGTGTCCGGCTACCTGGATCGCATTGTTCTTAAGGCCGCCATGTTTGCCGAGCTCACGGAGACTGTAAAAACCGCGGTGGAGGTGGCTCTTCTTGACAGCGCCGGCGCGGTGATTGCGCAGGAAAGCCGGCCTTTGGAGATCACTCCCTATAATCAGTGGCTCGGACAGCAGGAGCTGCTTTCCTCCTTTGTAACCCCGAATTTTCCGGGAGTGCCGGCAATTATCGGGAGGGCGGAGACTATTCTCAGGGAGATTGCCGCCAGAAATTCCCGCTACAGGGATTCCGCCGCCTCCTGCTGCTTTGACGGCTATCAGACAGAGGATCCCCAGTATGTGGCCCTGGAGGCTGAGGCTCTCTATGTCGCGGCCCGGGAGCTGGGACTTTCCTACCGGATCCCTCCGGCCTCGTTTATCGGTCAGCGGATCCGCACCTTTAACGAAATCATTAACGAGCGGACCGGCACCTGTCTCGATACCGCCTGTCTCTATGCCACGCTCCTGGAGGCTGCCGGACTCCGGGCGCTCCTGTTTCTGGTGGATAGCCATGCCTTTGCCGGTGCGGAGCTGGCAGCGCAGCCGGTATTCCATACTCCCGTAACCACGGATCGGGAGGAGGTGTTCCGGGCAAACGAGGTTCAGGATATTCTGATGGTGGAGACCACCAAATTCTCCTCTGATGCTCCCTTCAATGCGGCGGTGTCCGAGGCCGGAATCCGCTTTGCCGGGAAGAAATTCGAGGCCTGTGTCAGCATTCAGGTCTGCCGGGATCGCCTGATAAGACCGCTGCCGCTTCTGAACCGGGACAGCGCCGGCAGTCTGGTGCTCACCGAGGATCCCCGCTTTGTGAAGGATCTTTCCGCCGAATCCGGCAGCGTGGTCATAAAGCGCCGGATGACCGGCTTTAAGGGGGAAGGCGAGATCACGCGGGAGATGCTCTGGGAGAACAAGCTGCTGGATCTCACTACCCGGAACCGGCTTCTTAATATGAAAACCTCCACCGGGGCGGTGGCGCGAATCTATTTTGCGGATCCCAACGCTCTCGAGGACGAGTTCCGGAAGCATGATCAGAAGTTTTTTAAGCTCCGGGCCTCCGCCGATGAAGCCGGCGAGATTTTCCGGAACGGCATGAATCCCGAAACCCTGGAGCTTACGGCCAGTCTGGATACTCTGGTCCGGAATGCCCTTTCTGATAACGGTGTTCTGTTTGTCAGGAACGAAACCCGGAAATCTCTGGAGCAGGTACTCCGGAAGCTGGCTCAGGAAGCCCGGGCCTCCTATGACGAGAACGGCGCCAACTCCCTCTTTCTGTCGCTGTTCAGCGTGCTCTGGATCGACGAAACTCCGGCCAGAAAGACTCACGAGGCCCCGCTCATGCTCCTTCCGGTGGAAATTAAGAAGGAACCCCGGAGCGATAACTATGCCATTAAGGTACGGGACGAGGAGCTTATTCTTAACTATTCCCTGATCGAGCTTATGAGACAGTGCTACGGCATCGATCTCCGGGGTTTTCTGTCCAATCTTCCCGATGATGAGTACGGCGTGGCGGTGGATGTTATCAAGGATGCCGTTCTGGAGGTGCTGCCTCCGGGGTGGCGGATTCTTAAAACCGTCTGCCTCGGGAACTTCTCCTTCCGCAAATTCGTAATGTGGCAGGATCTCAGCAATAACAGTGCCCATCTCAGGAGCACCAGTCCGGTGTACGACGCTCTGGCGTCCGGAAAGTTCGGCGCCGTGGCCGCCTTCAGTGATAATGAGGTTCCCGAAACTATTGACGAAAGGCTTTCCTTCGGCCAGATCTGCCAGCCCATTCAGGCGGATTCCAGCCAGCTGGATGCCGTTATGGCCGCCGAATCCGGAAAGAGCTTTGTGCTTCAGGGGCCGCCCGGCACCGGAAAGTCCCAGACCATTACCAATATCATCGCCGCCGCTCTGGACCGCGGCCGGAAGGTGCTGTTCGTAGCTGCCAAGATGGCGGCCCTGGAGGTGGTGCAGGAAAGACTGGACCGGCTGGGACTCGCGCCGTTCTGTCTGGAGCTCCATTCCAACAGCCTCACCAAGTCCCGGTTCCTGGAGCGGGTTAATATTGAGGTGCCGGCTTCTGAAAGCAGTCCCGGCACGGAATACGACATCGTTAAGAACCGCATTAATGCCGAAAGGAACGATCTTAATGCCCTGGTTAAGGCTCTCCATACTCCCGTGGCCGCCGGAATGAGCGTTTACGGAGCGGTGTGCCAGCTTGTCAGAACCGGTCTGGAGCCCGAGGTGACTCTGACTCCGGATAATCTTCCGGACATTGATGCCGCTATGATTTCCGAGGCGGATCAGGCCATGCGGGAACTCCGGATCCTGACCCGGGGCAGAAAGCTTTCGGACTACACCTTTTTTGAAAGTACGCTTCTGAAAGCTCCCGAGGGCGCTTCCGGGGTGGATGCGGCAGCTTTTTCCGGAAATGCTGCGGCTCTCCAGGAATGCTCCGCCAGTCTTGCCGCGGTGCTGGGATATCCCGAGGAATCCCTGACCCTGGAACGGATTACGGCGGTGCTTTCCGGAATCTCCGAGGCACTTTCCCGGGAGGATATGGACTTTGCTCTTCTGTCGCTGGCCAGTCCCGAGGAGTTTATCAGGCAGGCGGAGGAGGCCGTCAGCACGGCGCTTCAGGTGCGGGAAGGGCTGGCAAAGCTTGGTCCTAATGCCGCGGATGTATTCAGCCTGAACCTCCGGGAGGAGCTTAAGATATGGAAGCTGGACAGCGAGCGGTTCTTTATTATGAGAATTCTGGCTCACGGGAAATCCGTGGGAAGACTGCAGCGGGCTCTTGGTGTTGAAGTGAAGGTAACCAGCGACAACTATCAGGAAATCGTGGAGAGCGCTCTCAGGCTTCAGGAGCTCAGAGATTCTTTAGGGGATCTGACCGGAAAGCTCTCCCGCGTAAACAGTGATTTTGCTTCCCTGACGGAGAAGGACCCCGAGCGGGCCCGGGGGCTTCTGGATACCCTGAAGGCGCTTACAGCGGTTCTGGGCAGCGGTCTTGAGACTGCGGAACAGCGGTCCGTAAGAGAGGCACTGACCGGGAATGCCGCCATGCCCGATTTCCGGGAACGGCTTCAGAAGCTGGCCGCCTTTGCCGGTCCCGTGGCCGGTTTTTCTGAAAACCTCGGGAAGCTTGCGGAATTTTACAGGATTAACCGGGAGCTCCTCCCGGGAGGGGCACGGAAGCTTGCCACCCGGGCTCTCGGCTGGGTTTCCCGGGCGGGGGATTTTGCGGAATGGCTGGAGATTAACAGAAGACTGGGGCGGCTCCGGTCTGCGGGCTTTCTGGAGCTTGCCGATGCTCTCCTCCGGGATCGGGCTCCCGTATCCGGCGGCGAGGGGTATGCCATGGCGCTTTTTGCGAGATCGCTGGTGGAATGGCAGTTTGCCTCCAGTGAGGCGCTTTCCGGGTTTAATCCGGATATCTTTGAGGATCGCATTGCGAAGTTCAATGAGGATGCCGCCGCCTTCAGGAAGCTTTCCGGACAGCTTCTGGTGGAACGGCTGACAGCTGCGAGAAACCGCATTAAGAGCGACGCGGACGAGACACTCCGGGATGAAATTACCTTCTTCGAGAAGATCAAGAAGAGTCGCGGCCGCGGTTCTTCCATCAGGCAGATCTTCAACAGAATCCCGCACCTCATGCCCCTGGTGGCCCCGTGCATGCTGATGAGCCCGATTTCGGTGGCCCAGTATCTGGCTCCTGACCGGTACAGCTTTGATCTCATCATCTTTGACGAGGCTTCCCAGCTTCCCACCTCCGAGGCCGTGGGAGCGATCGGAAGAGGCCGGCAGGTTATTGTGGTAGGGGATCCGAAGCAGATGCCTCCTACGGATTTTTTTGATGCCCGGCAGTCTGAGGAATCAGAAATTGCCGATCTGGAGAGCGTGCTGGATGACTGCATGACGCTGGGAATGCCGGTGCGGACTCTGAGCTGGCACTACCGTTCCCGGCATGAGAGCCTGATTTCCTTCAGCAATACGATGTATTACGACAGCAGGCTTTATACATTCCCGTCTCCGGATGACATGAACTCCCGGGTGCACTACCATTATGTTAATGGTGTATACGACCGCGGAGGCAAATCCACCAATCCCGAGGAAAGCCGGGCCGTGGCCGCCTACATCCGGGATTTCCTGAAGAACCCCGGAAACCGGGAGACCTCTGTGGGCATTGTGACCTTCAATACGAAGCAGCAGGCCCAGATTGAGGAGGATCTGGCGGTCATGTTCAGGGAGAATCCGGATCTGGAGACTCTGGCTCTGAATTCCCGGGAACCTCTTTTTATCAAGAACCTGGAGAACGTGCAGGGCGACGAAAGAGATGTCATCGTGTTTTCAGTAGGGTTCGGCAAGGACCGGGAAGGAAAGGTTTCCATGAATTTTGGCCCCCTGAACCGCGACGGCGGCGAACGCCGGCTGAATGTGGCGGTCACCCGGGCCAGAAAGGAAATGGTGGTATTCACCTCCCTGGAGCCTGAGGACGCCAGGATCACCGCCTCCACCTCCCGCGGCGTTACGGGGCTCTTTGAATTCCTGAAGTATGCCAGAAACGGCGCTGCCTCCATTGCCAGACAGCTGGAAACCTCCCGCCGGGAAAAGGACTACCTGGTGGAGCAGCTGGCGGAGGAGCTTCGGAAGGCCGGCTTTGACAGCAGAAGCGGAGTGGGCACTTCCTCATTCCGGGTGGATCTGGCGGTGCGGGATCCCGGTAATCCCGATCGCTACCTGGCGGGGATCATGGCAGACGGCATCGTGTTCCGGAACACTCCCTGCGCGCAGGACCGCTTTTCGGGGCAGCCCGGTGTTCTCAGGGGGCTGGGCTGGAAGATTCTCCGGTTCTGGACTCCGGAATGGTGGCGAAACCGGGAGGGGGTGATTGCCAGACTGTCAGGAGAGCTCCGTAAGCTGGAGGAGGAGGCCCGGGTTTCTGCCAGAGCTGTAAATGAAGCCGCCTCCGCTCCGGATAGTCCGGAAGAAGCCCCGGAGGTTCCCAGGAAAGCGGAGGAGCCCTCCGGCCCCGGAAAATAAAAAAGAGCGGCGGGGACTTCCCTGGAAATAGGGCAGACGCAAATCTGCCGCTTTTCCCGGGGGCTTTTGTTTAAAAAACAGAGACCGCGACAAGGACTTTTTCCGGCCCGTTTCGGTAGCCGGGAAGTTCATATGACACCCCGGGTATTCCCTCCGGAATCCATTCCCTGCTATCTCTCCTGTCCATCTCCCCGGCTCCCCCTCTTTCAAAATCGGTGCTTTTACATTATAATGAGGGCGTGTCTTTTGACTTGCCCTGCGAAACCAGGGCTTTTTTTGTTTTTACGAAGGGCGGAAAGGAACCGGTCTACAGATCGGGAAATCCTCCGGAGAGTTTTTTCCGTCTGGCGCTAGATGTCCAGAGGGGCGGTTTTCAGATCCTGTATAAGCGACAGATCTGCCGGAAGCCAGTTCACTGTTCCAAGCTCGTCCTGAGAAAGCCATTTTGCGGCCTCGTGCTCCAGCAGGGTGAGTTTTCCGCTGTCCAGTCTTGAAATATAGCATTCCATGCTCAGATGAAAATCCGGATAGTCATACTCCACGGTGGCAAAATGTCTTACCGGGGTAACCTCTGCGGCCAGCTCCTCCCGGATTTCCCTTCTGATGGTGTCCCGGGGGCTTTCCCCGGCTTCGATTTTGCCGCCGGGGAATTCCCAGAAGTCCCGGAATGCGCCGTAGCCGCGCTGTGTGGCGAATATTCTGCCGTCCTGGACAATGATGGCGGCCGCAACCCGGATGGTTTTCATAATAATGTCCTTGTGCTGTCCTGCAGGAAATCTTTATTTCCATGGTAAATTATGTGCGTTCCGGCGGTACTCCGGCCTGGAAGAGCAGGATCCGCCAGGCAGGATTTTACCGGTTTTCGGGGATGATGCAACCGTCCTTCCCGTTTCGCAAAAAAATTCGGGATGAAAATCTGTATTCGGATGCAGATTCGGCGGAACATTCTTGAGCAGCGGAAGCCCCGGGAGTAAAAATACCGGAGGAAGAAAAGCTGCGGAGGCTTTATGAAAAAATTTCGCGACCCCAGACTGAACCGGATGGCCGGCTATGTGATTCTTTTTACCGGGTTTGGTATTCTGGCTTTCGGATCGTCATTCCGTTCCGAGGCGGATCCCTATAACTGGAAATTTGTGCTGCTATTTCTGGTTTCCATGGTCTTTCTGATCTATTCCCTGATCTGGATGATAAAAACAGTGCGCTGTCCCCACTGCAACAGTTTACTGCATCTTAAGCTGCGCAATATTGATGTCTGTCCCTGGTGCAAGTATCCTACAGACCCGGATGATCCTGTTTACCGCATGAACCGCCGGACTAAGTAACTCTAGCTGCGGTTCCCGGCCCTTTCTCCTGACTGTTTTTCCGGATTCCGGTGGCATTTCCGCCCGGTCCGGGTACAATATCCGGGCAGTAACGGGAAGCCGGGGGATATGTGGGTATTTGCGATTGTCTAAGGAGACTTTTCGGGGGCGGCGCTGGCGCAGCTGCTCCCGATGCACCGGAGTTTCCGGCAGTTTCGGAACTCGGCGCGGAAATCAATGACCTTCTTTCCCGGTCTCTGGGGGAGCGTACCGTCTACGGTGAAATCACCAGCATAAAAAAGAAGCCCGGTATCTGGTATCTGACCCTGTCCGACGACAGCGGGATGATTTCCTGCGTGGTTCCCCGGCGGGTGTTTGCCGCTCTGGAGCCGCCGAAATCCCGGTTCCCGGACGCGGGATTCCCCGGAAACTCCCGGGCGCACCCTGAGCCGGTTCCGGAGGCTGACGCAGGGGCGGGGGATGATGGAGCCACCTCTCCTGAAAGCTCCCCCGAGACGGATTCCGGCGCTATCACCTCCGGCATCATGGTCCGGGCTACCGGCCGGGTTTCCTTTTACACTCCTGCGGGTTCTCTCCAGCTGGAAATCACGGATCTTAAGCCCGAAGGCCCCGGCGAGCGGCATCTCCGGTTCCAGGCGCTCCGGGAGAAGCTGCGCGAAAAGGGGTATTTTGATCCGGCTTCAAAGAGACCGCTCCCGGAACAGCTGAAAACCATTGGCGTGGCCACCGCCCGGGACGGAGCCGTTATTCATGATATTGAGGTTACTGTCAGAAACAGCGGCATCCCCTTTGCTCTCCGGCTTTATCCCACCCGGGTGCAGGGGCGCGGCGCCGCAGCCTCCATCGCCCGGAGTCTGGAATATATCAGCCGGGAGGGTGTGTGCGATGCGGTCATCCTGGCCCGGGGCGGCGGCAGCAGCGAATCTCTGGCGGTATTCAGCAGCGAGGAGGTAACCGAGGCCGTGTTTTCCTCGGGGATCCCGGTCATTGCGGCTATCGGGCACGAGATTAACCGCTCCCTTGCCGATGAGGCGGCGGATTTTTCCGTAGCTACCCCCACCGCTGCCGCCGAGCTTCTGATAAGAACCGTGCGGGAACGGCGCCTCCGTGCGGAAGCCCGGGCCCGGAGAATGCTTGTCTTCAGAATCCTCCTGGTTATCGCGGGAGTTCTGGCCATGGCGGCACTCTTTTGGTTTTTAAGATCCCGGTAGCAGTTTTCCGGGTAATAATCTGTAACCATATCCGGTAGTGGCCGTTATCTGTACGAATCCGGCAGACAGACACAGATACCAGGGAGGTATACCATGACCGCGAACGTTACACAGCTTCAGAACAGACCTTTGGATACAAATGCTATTGAGGGACCGGAGGCTGCTCCCAAAGTTCCTGACGCGCCTAAGGGCGGCGTTCAGAATCCGGAGGCCGCAAGGGCTCTCCAGGAAACCCGGGAGCTTCTCAGAGATATCTATTCCAATTACGCGCAGATCCCCAATCCCTCTGATGAGGTAAAGGCCAAAATGGAAACTGTAACTCAGCGGCTGGCCGCTCTTTCCGAGGGTGCGGCAGTGCTTACAGAGCAGGAACTGGATTCCCTCTGCAATGTGGGGGAATATGTCAATGATCCTTTGCCCGCAATGCTTGATCATATTGATGAATGCCGGGATTACGATTCTGTGGACACCCAGGTTAAGAAGGCCCGCGAGGAGCTGGTCCGTACCTATGACAATAACGGTATTGATGCAAAACGCCTGGCAGAAGGTCTGGATTCTCTGAGCCAGAAGGGCGACTATGTCCGGGCCCGTATTGAAAAGCAGGCTATTGAAGAAAACGAGAAGGCACTTGATTTTGACAAGGCCACCCCGGAAGAGATTGCCTCGCATATGGAAAACCTGAGAACCGTTATTGCGGATGCCAAATTCATTGATTTCCATACCAAATGCGAAATGATGGAAAACCTCAATGAGATTATCCGTGCTACCGAAGTGAAGGAGAATCCCAGCGAATCCACGAGCAAATTCCTGAAGAAAATGGCGGAACGCCGTCAGGAGCAGGAGCGGCTTATGAACGAGGCCGTGCAGAACCGGCACAGAGAGGATGTCCGGAACGAGCAGAATGTTCAGCAGAAACAGTCGGATTCCGTTAACAAAGAAGAAGCTCCCGGTGAAAAGAAGGCTATTGCCGAAAACCTGATTCGGGTATAGCAGCCTGTCAGCGAGCCGGGGCGGACGACTCCGGAGATCGTCCTGAATTGTTCGTATGGTGCCGAAGTCTTATTATGAGAAGACTTCGGCTCTTCTTTTTTATTTTTCCTGAAAAATTCTGCTATCATGATTCTGACGGAGAACCGGATCCGGCTATACGGGAGCTCAGTTTCCCCGGACGGCAGTACCGGCCGGTCATCCTCGAGACCGGATCCGGACGGAAACCGGATTGATGGTTTTAAGGCAGTTTTGAAGAACAGGAGTGCCTGCTATGAAATGCACGCAGTGCGGAAGCGAGATCCCGAACGGGTATGAGGTCTGTCCGAGATGTAAGACCATTAGAGCGAGATTCTGTGAAAAGTGCGGTAATTCTCTGGGGCCCCGGGAGAATTTCTGTTCCCGGTGCGGGGCTCCGCGTAGCGGTTCTCAGAATGAGGTTCGTCCGGAGCTTTCTCCCGAGGAAATCCGGCATACCCGGGAGCTTCTGCAGGCTTTTTACGCTATCGAGACTCCTTTGCGGGAACAGCGCCGGAGGATACTCTGGGGTATTGGTCTCCAGTTTGTGCCGCTGGTGAATGTTTTTGCCGGACTCCCTCTTTTATATTATGTATCAGTCAAAGCCCCTTATAGACATGACGGCCGCTGCCTTCCGGAAAGCAGACTCCGGATATTATCAGGAAAAGGTTACGGGCGTCAGGACTCTCATAAACTGGCTCTGGGCGCTGGCCATCATTATCCTCATCAGCTTCCCGGTCATGATCGGGCTGGTGGTGGCGGTGACTATTAACGCGGGAGAAGGGGGAGAGCCCAGTCTTATTATGAATTTCGGAGAAATCGGCATGCGCCTTTTTTTCGGGCTTCTTTCCGGGGGCTTTGCTCTGATAGCGTTCCTGGCGATTATCAGATTCTTCAGTGCCTACGGAGCCATGATCGAGCATATTGTCAGGTACCGTCATATTCTGAAGAGCCAGGGCATTTCTCCCGACGCTCCGTGAGGGAATACAGCGGACAGGGACTTCCGGAACCTCAGGGCTTTGTATGACAGCTCCGGAGACTTTACAGGAAATGCTAAGCCGGACTCCGTAAAGATCGCCTGCGGGGGTTCCGGAAAGCTGTCCCGCTGCCCCGTTTTACAGTGGCACCGGCTCAAAGCGCTGTTTTCCCCGTCTTTATTTTATTTATTTATTTTTTTTGTTGCCTCTTTCTTCTTTCCTTTCCAGACTTAATAATCCGTTCCATATAGACCAGTCCGGCAGTGACTTTACCTGGCTGCCGGGATTTTGTTAGCGGGATACTGCTTTTGGAGCGGGGGTTTTGACAGAGCGCGGCGGTTTTTGTTTACTTATGGAAATAATATTTTCCGGGGAAGCTCTATGTCCGCCACCAAAATCAGTTCATCATTTCTTTCCAGGCTTAAAAACACCGTTCTTAACAAGTCAGGCAGTATCCCGGACATTACCGGAAAAACGCTGGGAGACTTCCATATAGACAGGAGGATGAATCTTCCTTCCGGCGAGGCGGATATCTACCTCTGCTCCGGTACCGGAAGTCATGCCGGAAAAAGGTTCGTTCTGAAGTACTACCGGCGGGAGAATGCGGTAAAGCAGGAGGTGCTGGAAAAGCTCAGCGGCCTGAGAAGCCCCTGTGTTGCTCCTCTGGCGGGGTTCGGCACCTATGCGGGGCATCAGTATGCAGTACGCCCCTATTATGAAATGCCGGCTCTGTCAGAAGTGCTGGCCTCCGGAACCACCATTACGGCAGAGGAGCTGAAAGCCCTGGTAATCCCGTCTGTCATTGAGGGCCTCCGCGCCGTCCATGATGCCGGCATTCTCCACAAGGATCTTAAGCCGGCTAATCTTATTCCGGACGATACCGGAGAGCATATTGTTCTTATCGACTTCGGGATCAGTTCTGACGCCGGGAAGAATACCTTTGTGGTTACGGAGACCGGCATGACTCCCTTCTATGCCGCCCCCGAGGCCATGCAGGGGATATTCCATAAGGAAACCGACTACTACGCTCTCGGTATCACCGTCTTTGAACTCTTTACCGGCTTTACCCCCTTTCAGAATCCCGGAATTGCGCCGGAAGAGGCGGCCAGACTGGCCGCCGTGAGCAGAATCGAGTTCCCCGAAAGCTTCCCGGAAGACCTTAAAAGGCTGGTTCTGGGGCTTACCTACAAGGATATCTCCCACCGTGATGAGAAGGATAACCCCAACAGAAGATGGGGCTATGACGAGGTGCGGAGATGGCTTGGCGGGGAAGAACTGCCGGTGCCGGGGGAAAGCCCCTCCGGCTTCGGTTCTTCCGCCGGGAGGCCAGGAGCACCTTCTGCCGCGACTTCAGCAGCATCCGGAGCTCCGTTTCAGGCTTACCGCTTTGACGGCAGAACCTACACTGCGGAGCCGGCTTTATTAAGAGCCATGCTGGAGCAGCCGGAGAAAGGTCTTAAGGATCTCGGGCGGGGTTTTCTTTCCCATCACTACTATGCCTTCAGCGAGAAAAAGGGCGCTCTCTGCGAAAATGCCGAGAAAAGGCTGGCCGGGAATGATTTGGGCAATCAGCTGGCCAGTACCAGAATTCTTTACGCTCTCATTTACAGTCTTAATCCGGAGGTGCGGGAGATCTGCTTTAACGGCCGGATTCTTGATTCTGTTCAGGATCTGGGGCGGGTCTTTATTGATGCGGGAACCCGGGAGGCTCTCCAGAACCATGGCCTCCGGGGGCGGAGCTATCCCCTGACCAGCGCGGTAAAGGATTTTGTGATCTCCGGAATTCCGGAGGACTATGCCGCCTCTGTCCTTAAGAATAACACGGTAAAGGATCTCTTCTCAAAAGCAGCTGCCCTCTGGAAAAATGATGATCATGCCGAATCCGATACGGAGCTTGCTCTCATTCTGGGGTACTCCCTGAGCAGTGACCGGAGAATTCCCATTGGGGGCAAAATCTATGAGAGCCCGGAGGCATTCCGGAAAGAAATGGCGGCTCTGGTCAGTAAAGACCGCAGTGCCTACATGAAGCTTATGGAGACTGCCAGGGCGGACCTGGATTTTCTGGAAGGGCGGCTTCCGGATCCGGAATCCCGGGAGTCCCTGGCCCAGGCGCGCAATGACGCCAAATGGGCGGTATTCGGCGATAACGAGTACTGCTTCAAGAACGGTCAGGGCTTCCAGAGTTACATCCAAAAGCTCGTTCATGAGGAAAAGCCCTACGAGATCCGGAGTCTCCTGAACCGCTATAAGACTCCCCTAAAGCAGGTTTCAGAAAAGGTCTGGGGTACGGACTCTCTCGGTACCCTGCAAAAGACTGTCGCGGGCTTTATTCAGATCGGGGAGTACCTCTTTACCGGAGAACAGGCCTTCCGGGATTTTATTACCGGAGTTCTGGAGCGGGGAAGAAAGGATTCTCATTATCTCCAGGGCTTTGTAACGGCTCACCGTGACTCCCTTGACAGTGCGGCAAAGGCCTTTCCGGGTATCAGGAAAAGCGTAGCAGACCTCTATGCTGCAAATGATGCCGTGATCGTCTTTGACGAGGAACTCTTTCCGGATCTCCCGGCCTTTAAAGCCTTTGTAACCGAGACTCTTAACCGCGGGAGTACCAACCCCGGCTATCTTCTAGAGTTTGTAAAAAGGCACCGGAGCACTATCGACGGCCTCCTTAAAAGCCCGGAACACGGAGCTGTTCTTAAGCCCCTTACAGACGCTGCCGAAAGCCTCATAGTTCTGGGAAGCCGGATCTTTACCACCGTGCCTGCCTTTGAGGCATACCTTAATGAGGTTATGGCGTTAGGGCGGGAGGATCCCGGCTATCTCATTCGTTATGTTAAGAATCACAGCCGGGAACTCTCTGATCTGCGTAAGGACAGCCGGTGCAGGCAGATTATGAACGCGCTTTATGCCGTAAGAAACCGGATAGTGGTACTAGATGAGCAGGTTTTTGGGACTACTGAGGAGTTCCGGAGCTTTATGGAGCAAATTTTAAATACCGGAAAAGAGAACCCCGCCTCTCTACGGAGATTTGTCCGGGACCATGAGAAGGCCCTTACTGCCCTGAATAATGTCAGTGTGCTGGCACCAGTGGTTGCCCCGGTGCTCGCCGCCGGAAACAGTGTGATTGAGCTTGATGAGTATGTGTTCCGTGATGCCGCAGGTTTGACAGAATTTGCCCGGGAGCTTGCGGGAGAAAACACTGAAAAGCCGCTCCTGGGGGCTGATTTTGTCCGGGAGCATAAAGCGGTACTCGAGGCTATTAAGAGCACTGAAGCGCTAGCTCCGGTGGTGAAAGCACTCCAGACTCTGGAACACTCCGGAGAAAAGGGGGAAGCCATTATGGTTAATGGTATTAGGTATCTTCCGGTGCTTTTTAACCCTGAGAGTGTAAAGAAGGGCAGTTATATAAGGTTCGGGAGCTATCCCCAGAACAACGGTAATACAAAAGAGCCCATTGAATGGCTGGTTCTGGAGGTGAATGACCAGGAAGTGCTTCTAGTGAGCCGTTACGGACTTGACTGTAAAAAGTATTATCATCAGAGAACGGATATTACCTGGGAAGACTGCGATCTCCGGAAGTGGCTTAACAATGATTTTCTGAAGGAGGCCTTCTCGGAGGAGGAGCGGGAGAGGATTAAGCTCTCAGAGGTGGTTAATGACGATAACCGGGAATACGGTACCCGCGGCGGAAATAATACCCGGGACCGGGTTTTCTGCTTCAGCCTTGCGGAGGCGGAACAGTATTTTAAGAATGACAGTGAAAGACAGTGCCGGCCAACGACATATGCCCGTAATCAAGGTGCATGGGTAAATGATAGTAACGGCTGCTGTTTTTGGTGGTTGCGGTCGCCGGGCAACTTTAAGAACTTCGCTTCGGTCGTTTATTCGGTCGGTGCGCTTCAACCGTTTGGTAACTTCGTCAACAATGATTGCTGCGCTGTGCGGCCCGCTTTACGGCTAATCTGGAATCTGTAATCTTCTAATCTGGCAATCAGCCTCCGCGACGGAGCCGCTGTAGCTGGCGCGGCTAGTCCGCGCCCCTGCGGGCGGCACGTTATTTTTGAGAGACTGGCGGTGTAATACCCAGGTTCGCTTTTGTAATGCCTGACTCTTAATTTCCTAACCGGAGGAGCAGAACATGTACCGGAAAAAGCAGTAGCCGGAGCTACCGTAATTACCTGAGTGCATGAGCTCTGCTCCTATATCTTCACGGTAACGCAGAAATCCCCTAAACAGTTTCGTTTTACCTTCACCGGGAGACTCCAGAACTCCAGCCTCAACGTGCTGGAATATCTTATCCGGGCCAACGAAACCCCGCTGGACCGAAAGCAGCCGGCTCTTTATGCCGAAAGAGTTTTCTGTCAGAGAAAGGCCATGACGGAGCCTGTCATCATCGGGTATCTGGCGGTAATGGCCATGGAGCAGAAGTGCCTTCTCGTAAAGCAGTGCGAGCAGATCTCCGGTCTCATTACCGACTGCCGGAATCTTCTGGGCGGGTGGATGATAAGCGATAAGAAAAGATTCCGGGGGGAGTCTGTTCCGGTTAGGGAGCCGGCTCCGGCACTGGCCGCACCGGACCCTGAAATCTTTTAGCGTCTCTGTTTGAATTTTCCCGGAAAACCGCGGTTATGGCAAATGCTGCCGGGCAGTATTTGGGCAGGAACTTTTCCGGAGGCCGGAGTATAATGGCGGCAGGGACGGAACTGGAAAATGGCCGGGTTGTTCTGACACTTTTTGAATAATATGAAGCCAGTATTCTGGCCATTATAGTTTTTCCAAATCTGCGAGGTCTGGTAAAAGCTATCAGCTTTAGATCTGAATCAAGTCTGTCTATAGTCTCTCCGATAAATCCTGTTTTATCTACAAAAACTTTGCTGATACGGTTATTTACGATTTCTGTGAAAGCATTGTTTCCTTCAGGATTTAAAAAAATTCCGCCCATAGCCTCACCTCTAATTATCACAACTAATGATCATTAGTTTATTTATCCAGCAACTTAAGATAATTATTATCCTTTTTGTAGTAGCCACAGACTCTGGTGACCATACTGACAGTAGTATTTAGCAGTTCTGCCGTTTTTGAAATTGATAACGGAGGATTGCTTAAAATATGACATTCAATAATCCTCTTATGAAGCTCCTTATTAGGTTTTCTGCCCAGGTACTTTCCCTTTTGCCGGGCAATCTCAATGCCTTCACGCTGCCGCTTTTTCCGAAACTCGTAGTCATCACGTGACAGCTGTAATGCTATCTTAAGAAGGAGCTCCTGCGTTGCTTCTAAAACAATATTTGACATTCCGTCTTCAGATCTGTCAATGATATCTGAGAAATCAACAATCCCAGGAACGAGTAATCTGGCACCTTTGGCTCTAATCTGTTCTATCAGCCGTTCTGCATCCTGAACTGGCAGCCTGCTTATGCGGTCCATTTTTTCTGCGACAACAAAATCACCGGGCTGTAGCTCACTTATGAGCTTCTGCAGTTCCGGTCGGTCTTCTGCAGATCCAGAAGCTTTTTCTCGATAAACGCCAGCAATATAAAAACCCTGAGCTTTAGCATCCTCAATCAAGTGCTCCTGACGTTCGACAGTCTGTTCTTCAGCAGAAACTCTGATATATATCCGTACATTTCCTTTGTTAGACATTATCTGCTACGTCCTTTTTTTGGGAATCAATTGAATGAGACTGAATAATCATATTCTGATTTTCATTTTCAGCCTTCAACTATTTTCTTAACTTGTCTCTTAGCTGTTTTTCATATTTGGCTAGATGTAATGGCAGTTTTGCATTACTCATAATTTAATCAAATTATTATCAAATTATTTAGCTGCCATTTTGTTATGAAGTTCATTTAGTTTTTTTTGCATAAATAACAAACGATCCTGTTCTCTCTTAACCTTATATTCCTGCATTAATTTATACTTCTCAGGTTCATTATTTTTTAAGAAATCAGATTCTGAATTTTCAAGCTCACGGTTTTTACTTCTTTGATCCCGCATAAACTCTCTTAAAGGTTCTCCTGAAATTTCAAGATGAAGATCTTTGAGTATACTGATATTATGCTCGTATCTATATACAATGATATAAGCATGCATTGTATAGCTTATAAGCTTATTTTCCTCAGTTAAAGGAGTTAATCCTGATACAACTGTGGCATCATAATCATCGCATGCAATTAATGGATCAGTTCTGTCTCTTATTTCCTCTATACGCGGGATAAGGAAGTCGATTTTTTCTGACGTGCTTTTTTCTTTGACTTGGTCAAGAAGAGCTATGTATTCTTTCTCATACGCTAATGCTTCTGAAATTCCAGTATTATTGTCTGGTTCTTTATTCATCTTTATTTCTCCAAAAATAAACTGATTACATCGTAGACAGTATACTATTTTATCTCAAAAGAGTATACCTTAATGAGATTATTGCGGCAGGGGGTGAGGATCCCGGCTATTTCATTCGTTTGGTAAGGAATCACAGCAGGGAACTTGCTGCCGTCTGCGGTACAGCCGGTGCAGGCGGATTCTGAATGCGCTTTATGCCGCAAGAAATCAAATGGTCCCTTTAGATGAGCTTCTCTTCAGATCCCCTGATGACTTCGTGGGGAGGTATGGAGCAGATATTAAACACAGGAAAGGAGAACCCCGCCTATCTTCAAAGGTTTGTCCGGGAGCATGAGAAGGCTCTCGCTGCCCTGAATACTGTCAGCGCGCTGGCACCTGTGGCTGCTCCGGTGCTAGCCGCCGGGAACAGTGTTATTGAGCCCGGTGAGTATGTGTTCCGTGTGGCTGCTGGTTTGCCGGAATTTGCCCGGGAGCTTCACCGGCCGATCTCGGAAGTTCTTGAATACCCCACCACCGAGTTCAACTCCTGGTCGGTGGTTTTTCAGGATGAATACTATGAGGCATATCCGCATGAAATGTACCAAAGCGGTATGACTGAATGCGATTGTGCCGGGGAGATTGAGAAGTTTAAGCGAATGATGAGAAGACGATAAATACCGATGACATAAAATGCATATCGGTTTAATACTTTGCGGATAAACGTCAGATAAATGTTGAATAATCCGTGTATAGTCGTTAAATTAGATGGCAGAAAGAAAGGTTTTGACATCAGCGCCTTTTAAGTTCAATTGCATATCACGGATCAAAATTCTGTGCTGTGCTAAAATGGAGATGTCATGAAGTCCGGGGAGGTTAAGTGTTATGGGCAATATTCTGAATCCTGGTAACGATAACAGCTTTACCAGACTGGTTAAAGCCAGAGATACTAGAGTGTTTGTTGATAAAACGGATTTTTTAGAAAAAACTAACGCACTCCTTAATACTGATGGTAAGCTTTTGGCTGTAACCCGTCCCCGCAGATTTGGAAAAACCGTAACCGCGCATATGCTCTCAGCATATTATTCCAAAGGGTATGCCGGACAAAAGATATTTTACGGTTTGAAAATTTCAGAGAATACCGGTTTTGCAGATCATCTTAATAAATACAATGTTATTTACATTGACATGAATTCTATAAAGGACAAGTTTATCTCGTATAAAGCCGACAAATCTCTCTACATCGAAGATATTGATGATCTGGTGGATTTTCTCCAGTATTTGGTTATTCGTGATCTAAAGGAGAATAAAGAATACGCTGAACAAATCAGCAACGATCCGTTGATTGGAAAGAAGTCGTTGTCATCGGCATTGGAAGTTATATTCAAATACACCGGTGAGCCATTTATTTTAATTATGGATGAATGGGATTTGATATGCAGAGAGTATCGAAATGAAGCGGTACTGCAGGAAAAATTTATAGAATTTCTGCGCGGTCTGTTTAAATCTGATGACGGTCTTAGCTGCTTTGCGCTTGCATATCTTACCGGTATTCTTCCTATCAAAAAATACAACTCTCAGTCTGCGCTTAACGGTTTTGACGAATATAACATGCTTTCTCCGGGAGATTATGCGCCATACTTCGGTTTTACCGAGAATGAAGTTGCAGACATTGTAAAATCACCTAACTGTAAAGTGTCACATCAGGATTTAAAAGAATGGTATGAGGGGTATAAAATCAAAGGTGTTGATATTTACAACCCTAATTCCGTGTGCAAAGCGGTCAGCCGGAATGAATGTATCAGTTACTGGAGCGGAACGTCCTCCAATGAAGAATTTGTGCGTCTCATAAATACTGATTTTAAAGGCATCCAGGAAGATATTATCAATTTAATCGAAGGTGAAGAAGTTACTTTCAGCTGTGCCAATTTCCAGAATGATATGGTAACAATAAAAGATAAAAATGATGTCTTCAGTCTTCTTGTCTGTCTCGGTTACCTCGGTTGCTCCGATACCAAAAATAAATACCGTAAGGTTGCTTATGTTCCGAATGCCGAAATCAAAGCGGTACTGATGGATATTGTCAGAGAGCAGAACTGGTATGAGCGAATGGAAACCATCAAGCGTTCAGATAATCTGCTTAAAGCGATCATGGAACTTGACGGAACCACGGTAGCCGGAGTGATTCAGGAGATCCATAATTCATCTGCAGTATCTCTTCTTGATTACAATGACGAGGAGTCTCTTACTTACTGCGTGATGACCGGACTTTTGTGGTCAACACTTGATGATTACAGCTGTCATCGTGAAGATCAGGCAGGAAAAGGACGTGTTGATCTGGTGTACGAACCCATAACAGGAAAACTGCCGTTAATTCTGATTGAGTTTAAATATGACGGATCCGCTGAAGAAGCCATTGCCCAGATTAAAACTCAGGAATATTTCAAACGCTATACCGGACAATACCGGAATATCATTATTGTCGGAATCAATTACAGCACTAAAACGAAGGAACACCAGTGCCTGATTGAAAAACTTGATTAAACATTCCAATCAATACTAATACTTACATTCAAAGGATCTCTAACGAGGTCCTTTTTTCGTTTTTACGGAGATCAAAATGAACGACAGCACCATCAGGCTTTCAGCCGATACGTCGTAAGTTTCCCAGATATACGGTCTGATAAAACCACTTTGTTTTAGGTACCATTGTACTAATAAGGTATTAGGTCTAAAGTCAGCACTTTAGGCCTTCTTAAATTTCCATGGCATTGCCTGCTCAAGAATAGCATTTCTTCTTTCATCAGACAGCGATTCATCTCCTTTGTTCCGCAACTGATCCCTGTAATTCTTAAGATTCAATGAGCGATACGTTCAATTCACATAAGTCTTGAACGTTTTTTTTACCTTTGAAAACTATTTAGAAATTCACTATGCATACACATGGATGTGAGGTATAATGTAAATCATGTGATGGCAATGCATAGGCACAGCTATG
>NZ_KB899637.1:0-30205 GCF_000378405.1 Succinimonas amylolytica DSM 2873
TCTCAAATAACATCCAAATGTTAATTGAACAAAATAGACAAATGTAAATTGAATTATTAGCATTTTTTAGACAAAGCTTAATTTGCTAACACAGCAACCGGCAAATGATGGAGAATAAATGGTGCAAACAAAGGAACTCCTATATTGTTTTAGGAATTAGTAAAGTTTTTTCTGTGAGGATAACAATATTATTTACGCTGTAATTTTTTAACAATTTCTTTGAAGTGCCGGGTGATAAAAAGAGATGGTTGGGCAGCAGGACACTGGTCTTTCCGGTACAGCGGGACTGTGTCTCCGTACCGGAAGGAGATGACGGAGGAAATCAGATCAAATGAAAAAACAGCCTACAATTCCGTCTCGCGGTTTCTGATTTCCAGTAGTTCTCCGGAGATCTGCCAGTTCCAGGTAGCGGTGGTTGGTTCCAGGGGCTTCATGGCAATGCATTTTGTGGGACAGGCGTCAACACATTTCTCGCAGCCCATGCAGAGAGCCGGATCCACCCAGTGCTTTTCCTTGAGCTTGCCGGCAATGGAATCGTAGGGACAGATCTTGGCGCATTTCGTGCAGCCGATACATTTCTCCTGGTCGATAAGGGCTACCAGCTCTTCTGAGGCTCTTACCCCCTGGACCGGCACCGGTACATGCATGAGATCTGCCAGGGAGCGGGTACAGGAATCCCCGCCTGGGGTGCAGAGGTTTACCGGAGCCTCACCCCGGGCAATGGCTCCGGCGTATTCCCGGCAGCCGATAAAGCCGCACTGTCCGCACTGAGCACCGGGCAGGGCCTTTTCGAGTTCGTCAACCAGAGGGTTTTGATTTTTGTCAGCGAATCTGGCGGCAAAAAAGCTGAGAGCCCCGCCAAGAGCAAAGGCCGCTCCGGAAAATATCGCGACAACAGCAAGCAAGTGAAGCATGTGGTAGGTATTCCTGATACCTGATAATAAAACGAAATTGCGGCGGGAAATCCGGACATTGGGATGTCCTGCCGGACAGCGGGGGTATTATACACTTCTCCGGTCATTATTAAATACCGAATGCGCACAATCCTCCAAACACTGCCCTTTCTGATAACACAGGCGGGAGGGCGCAGGTATCGGGATCCGAAAATCTGACCACAAAAAAAGCCCCGGGGGGCCGGGGCTTTTCATAAGCTAGAGCGGTTTTGCTATCAGGATTCCGGGGTTTCAGAATCCTCTTTCCGGAGCGCTGCCTCCTCCTTTGGGCCGTTTTCCGGAGCATTCGCGGGATTATCCGCTGCCGGAGCTTCTCCTTCAGGACTGGTCTGGACCGGAGTTTCCTCAGCCGGAACAGTTTCTGGAGCTTCCGGGGCCGGTTCGGTCATCGGAACCTCGCGGAGATTTGCAATGGCGCTGAATCCGGAGTGCCCGGCATCCGGAGCGAATTCCGGATCTTCGCGTCCGGTACTGGCCGGAGCCTCCGGAAGATCGCAGGAAGCCGGTTCGGTCATCGGAACCTCATGGAGATTTGTGATGGCGCTGAATCCGGCATGAGCAGCCTCCGGAGCAAAATCCGGTTCCTCGCGGCCGCCAGTAACCGGGGCCTCGGGAAGCTCGCAGGGAGCCGGTTCCGTGGCGGCTACACTGGAGAAGGCTACGTTTTCGATACAGCCGACCTTTTCAGGAGCAGTGTAGACAAAAGGCTGTACCGGCTTTTCCGGAACGGCGGGCTTTTCGGTGCTCTCGCGGATAACCGGAGCCTCCTGAGCCGGAGCGCCGCTGTCGTGCCGTTTTTTGCGGGCCGGACGTCCTTCGGGAGTGCTGCGTCCTTTCTGGTTTTCGGAACGGTTCTTGCGTCCCTTGACCTGAACCTTCTCCTCGATTACCGGACGTACGCTCTTTTCGGTTGTGCTTTCTGCGGAAACTCCCTCATCCTGTCCCTCATTCCGGTAGGGCTTCCGGGACTTCTGATTCTGGAATTCGGCGTCATGCTGATTCCGGCGCTGCTGCCGCTGCTTGCCGCTCTGTGCGGCATCTCTGCCCCGGCCACCACGGGATGCCGGCTCCGGACGCTTTCTGCTGCTGGTCCGGGTCTTGGGCTGGAGCTCCTTCGGGGATTCCGGGATGGTTTCCGGAGTCTCGCTGCCTCTGAAGAAGCCGACAATGGTTCGCATCATCTTCTTGAAGATGCCTACGGACTCGGCAGAGTCGATCTTTTCAGCACGGGGCGGCGGCGGTGTAATGCCGGCCTGGAGGGAACTGAAATCCACTGCCGGGATCATCGGGGCGCTTCTCCGGGCTGCATGCCGGTTCACGGACTGATCCTGAGCTGCGGCCGGGAAGTTGCTGGGAGCAGGGCCGCCCTGATCCTGGCGACGCTTCATCAGCATAAAGGTGCTGAGGTTGTCATCCCCTTCGCCCTCTCGGGAACGGTTAATTTCGAAGTGCGGGGTCTCCAGCCTTTCGTCCGGCAGAATATATACTCTGACGTCGTGTCTCTTTTCCACGGCCTGAACGGCATTGCGCTTCTCGTTGATGAGGAAAGCGGCCAGTTCCACCGGAACGCTGGCATATACCGAAGCCGTATTTTCCTTCATGGCCTCTTCCTCGATGATGCGGAGAATGGAGAGCGCCAGGGATCCGTTATCACGAATAGCGCCCTGACCGCCGCAGCGGGGGCAGACATGGGAGGTGGACTCGCCCAGGGAGGGCCGGAGCCGCTGCCGGGACATTTCCAGGAGTCCGAACCGGGAAATTTTGGCGAACTGAATCCGGGCCCGATCCTGTCTGGTGGCTTCCCGCATTCTGTTTTCGATTTCCCGCTGGTTTTTAACCGGGGTCATGTCGATAAAGTCGATGACGATAAGACCGCCCACGTCACGAAGTCTGAGCTGCCGGGCGATTTCCTCGGCGGCCTCGATATTGGTGAGCAGCGCGGTTTCCTCGATATCGCCGCCTTTGGTGGCCTTGGCGGAGTTTACGTCGATGGAGGTGAGGGCCTCGGTGGGATCGATCACAATGGAGCCGCCGGAAGGCAGCTTGACCTCACGGTGGTAGGCCGATTCGATCTGGGATTCGATCTGGAAGTGATTGAAAAGCGGATCCTCGCCATCGTACATCCTGACCTTGTTTACAAAATCGGGGCGCACAATGGTGACCTGCTTCAGAACATGGTCATAAACCTCCCGGTTGTCGATGAGAATTTCCCCGATGTCGGGACGGAGGTAGTCACGGATTGCCCGGTGGACAATATTGCTTTCCTGATGAATCAGGAAAGGAGCCGGACGGCTTTCTGCGGCCATGCGGATCATTTCCCACTGCTTAACCAGAATCTGGAGATCCCAGTTCAGCTCCTCCGCGGTTTTGCCGACACCTGCTGTGCGGACGATAACTCCCATGCCTTCGGGAATGGTCAGCGAATTCAGAGCCTGCTTGAGCTCGATGCGATCATCTCCGTCAATGCGATGGGAAATTCCGCCGGCGTGCGGGTTGTTCGGCATAAGAACAATATAGGAACCAGCCAGGGAAACGTAGGTGGTAAGGGCAGCCCCCTTGAGCCCGCGCTCCTCCTTCTCAATCTGAACGATGACTTCCTGACCTTCGCGGATAGCGTCTTTAAGACTCTGCCGGTCGGTGAAGGAGTATCCCGGCTGGAAGTATTCCCGGGCGATTTCCTTAAGAGGCAGAAAACCGTGCCGATCCACGCCGTAATCAACAAATGCCGCTTCGAGACTGGGTTCGATGCGGGTGATGATTCCCTTGTAGATGTTGGCTTTTTTCTGCTCGTGGCCGACAGCCTCGATATCCAGATCGTAGATCTTCTGGCCGTCAACAAGTGCAACACGCATCTCCTCTTCCTGAGTTGCGTTTATTAACATTCTTTTCATTAAAATGCTCAACTTATCGGTACAGCACTGCTTTAGCCCGGCGACCCGGAGCTTGCATGTCCGGCATTGCTGCCGCAAGTCTTACCCTGAGGTCGGGAGCGCAGTTGTGAGCACGATTGATATTCAGCTCAAACTGTACAGAAACAGGTAAAAAGCGAAAAGGGCGTCCTTTGCAAATAGAGGATACCCTGCCGTCAAAAAATAATAACAAAACCAGCTTCATGTTTTGTGATGCCTCATTTTCGGGGGGCATCTCAGTCCAAACAAAAGCCGGATAATTATCACATGTTTTCGCCGAACTGACCACAAAGTAACTTATAAAATCGTGCACGTATTGAGATTTTGTCACGTTTTGTTCGCAGGGAGTTCCTTAACAGGAAAAGATCCGGGGCCCGGACGGCAGTTTTTGGGATCGCGGTTTGATTCTGAGATTATTTTATGCCGTTCTGCGGGTTTTTAGGATAAAAGGAGTGTCCGGGGGAGATTTTTTTCGGAATAATGCGTCTGAGGCGGAGCATTATCCCCGGCCAAGGCGCCAGTTCGGGCGCTGCCGTGCTCCTGCTGCCTATTTTGCCTGTTTGTTTTTAGGAGTTTATATGACTATCAGAATTTTCGGACATCCTGCATGTCCCGACTGTGCATCTCTCAGGGCGAGCATTATGGCTAATGAGGGGCGGGTTTCCTTTGAGGGGCATGATATCAGCCAGCTTCAGGATCTGCATGCTTTCCTGGCGATTCGCGATGCCTCTCCGGTTTTTGACGCCGCCAGAAAGAACGGAGAGATTGGGATTCCCTGCATTGTCACTGCTGACGGCAGTCCCCGGCTGGACTGGCGGGAGTATTTCCGGGAGCAGGGCTGGAAAGTGACCGAGGTTTCCGTGTCGGGCCCGGCCTGCAGCATTGACGGCAGCGGCTGCTGAAATCCCGGGACGCCGCCTCTGTTTCACTGCGGGCGGCTCTGGGTTGTTGTTTTTTGCTGATAGCGAGTATTTGTTAACAGGTCAGGCAGTATGAAATATCCGGATATTCAGGAAGCCCGTTTTATTACCCGGCTTAACCGTTTTGCGGCCCGGGTGGAAATTGACGGCCAGCCTGTGGATGTGCATGTTAAGAATACCGGACGCTGCCGGGAGCTCCTGGTTCCCGGGGCTCGCGTGTATCTTGTCAGATCCGATGCGCCATTAAGAAAAACCTCCTGGGATCTGGTAAGCGTGTACCGGGACGGGCGTCTCATGATCAACATGGACAGTCAGGCTCCGAATCTGGTGGCCGGAGAATGGCTGGCTACGCAAGGCTTTGATGAGGTCAGACCGGAGTATTCCTTCGGCAAGTCCCGGCTGGATTTTTTCATGCGCCGGGGGGAGCAGGACTTTCTGATGGAGGTCAAGGGCTGCACTCTGGAGAAGAACGGCATTGGCTACTTCCCTGACGCGCCTACCGATCGCGGCGTGCGTCATATCCGGGAGCTTATCAGAGCCCGGGAGAGCGGCTATGATGCGACCCTTCTCTTTGTAATTCAGATTAACGGCGTTACGGAGGTCCGGCCTGACGGAGAGACTCATCCGGAATTTGCCAGAGCCTGGGAGGATGCTGACAGGGCCGGAGTGCGCATTGCCTTTCTCCGGTGCCAGGTGACTCCGGATTCTCTTGTCTGTGTCGGATCTTCCGGAGATTTCTGAGTGCAGGGCGCCCCCGGCGGAGCGGGGGTTCCGGGGGCTTTCCTCTAGTTTCCGGGGCAGTTCCTCTTCCGGCAGGAGTCCCGCACATATTCTGCCACAGCCTTTCTTTTTATTTTCATTCCCTGATCCCACTCCGGGTTCCAGGGGAGCCAGATTTTGGGGATCCGGATGCGGTCCAGATGCTTTCCCGCTTCTGTTCTGAAATATTCCCGGGTTTCCGGGGAAAACTCCGGAACCCCGGAGGGGGAAGTCCTAAGAACCCCGGGATCCGGTTTCACCACGGCGACTATCACTGAACCCCACTCCTGGTCCGGCAGCGGAGCCACAGCCGCCTCCCGGATTCCCGGAATGCGGAGAAGCTCCCGTTCGATGCTTTCCGGTACAATGTTCTCTCCGCCGGAAATAAACATATTATCCCGGCGTCCCAGAATTTTCAGGCCCGCCGGAGTGGCTGTTCCGAGATCTCCGGTGGCGAACCGGCCGTCCCGGAGCGGCAGCGGGATGATACTGCCTCCGGCACGGAGATAGCCCTGTGCCAGGGACGGCCCCCGGATCAGCACTTCCCCCGTTCCCGGGGTCTCACCCGGATTAGCTTCCGAAATCCGGAAGCTCCAGCCAGGAAGAGGGGTGCCAGCATAGTCGGTGGCGGTTCCCCGGAGCTCTCCCAGAAAAGCCAGAGAGGCGGTTTCGGTCATGGCATAGGATACAAAGAGCCGCACTCCGGGATAAAAGCTGCGGAACTCCCGCACCGTTTCCGGAGCCAGGGGAGCGCCCCCCGCCAGAATCCATTTCAGGGTTTTTAGCTGCTCCCGGGCGGCCTCGGGATCCTTTTTCGCGGCAGCGATGAGCCGCACCAGCTGGGTAGGCACCAGGGAGAGGGCAGTAAGACCGTACTTCGCAACACAGTCTTCCAGTGGCAGCTCCCTTTCCGGAACTGTCATGCTGCACCCTGTCTGGACAGCCCGGAAAAATACTGCCTGTCCGCCTGCATGATTAAGGGGCAGGCTCAGGGCATAGCGATCGCTGCTTTCAAGAGAAAGAGCCCGGGCGGCATTTACGGCACTCAGCTGATGGTTTTTCAGGGAATGAACGATGAGCTTTGGGGTTCCGGTGGATCCTGAGCTTAAAAGACAGTTTACCGGAGTGTCTGCCGCGTTTTCTGAAAGGAGATCCTGAAAATCCCCGTGTTCAGCCACTGTCGGGAGTGCTTCCGCCAGGCGTCCGGGGACGATAATTTTTCCGGAGGTGAATTCTGAAAGCTCCCGGATCCGGTCCGGACATTCCCGGGGGGACAGGGGAAGCACGATTTTGCCCAGATGAATGGCGGCGGCAAAGGCTGCCAGATAGTTCGGATCTGCCCGGGCGGTCATAATAAGCGTGCGTTCCCGGATTTTCTGCAAAAGGGATTGGAACCGGGCAGCCAGGAGGCCGAATTCCCGCCAGGTCAGGACTCCGGATCCGGTTATGAGAGCCGGGAGATCCGGGGTAAGCTGTATCCGCTTCCTCAGGGATATAATCTCTCCGCAGCCGGGAGCGGTGGAGGCTGCGGATACCGCGACCGGGAAACAGGCGGAATCCGCGGATTTTCTGTTCATTCCAGATCCTCCGTAAAGCTCCTGATAAAGGTTTCGGTTTTCCGGGCCTCTACGGGAAAGTATTTCAGGGTGTCTGTGCCCGATTCGGTATCAAAAAACGCCGCCAGTCTGCGAATCCAGCCGATGCCTGCAGGACTCTCAAAGGCGGAGGACAGAACCGGGGAAAGCTCCCGGAGCTCCATGAAGTCCGGAGTCAGTGCCGGCTTGATTACCGGTACCGCCCGGTGTTTCCGCAGGAATGCCGGAAGATCCCCGCCCCCGTATTTTGCGGCATATTCCGGCCAGAGCATGTCCAGACCGACCGGGATTCCGAGATTAAGGCAGTCGTCCAGGGAATCTGCCGGATCCTCGAAGTATCCCAGGTATTCCCCCAGGGCATTGATATAGATCCGGGCGTTTTCCGGGGAAAGGCTTCTGTTTCCGTCAGGGTTTATGAGAATCCGTCCCCGGAGCTTCCGGGCCTCGCATGCTGCGGTAAGTTCACGGATAAGGGAAATCTCCTCCGCCACGGGGAATATTCCCGCCTTGATTTTTATGCTAGAGGTCTGTCCGGGGGGAGCTTTGGCGATACTGTCCAAAAACTCCGGAAGTGCAGCCCTTATGGCGGCAGGTTTCCCGAAAAGACTCCGTACCGGAGGCTTTTCGGGAAAGGTGTTCAGGGGATTTCTCAGCATGGCCGCGGCAAACCGGGCCTCCGGAGTTTTCAGTTCCGGCTCCGGAAGATCCGCCCCGGAATTCCGGCAGCAGACAAAAGTGCCGAGATCCCGGAGGATATCCTCCTCCCGGGACGGGGAAAAACCGGAAAGCTGGGCGAATTCCCCCGGAGCTCCGGATGCGGAGACCAGAATATAGCCCCGGCGTTCCCGGATTTCGAAGCCGTTCTGGATCAGCGGGGGATTCAGGGGGATCCGGTATTTCAGGATGCGGCGGATTTTCATGAGGGCAGAACGTATCAGGGATTTCTGACAAACCGGGAGAAATCCGGACGGCGCTTCTCATTAAAGGCGTTACGTCCCTCCTGGCCTTCTTCAGTCATGTAGAAAAGCATGGTGGCGTCTCCGGCCAGCTCCTGAAGTCCGGTCTGGCCGTCGCAGTCCGCATTGAGAGCCGCCTTCATGCAGCGCAGCGCTATAGGGCTGTTTTGCAGTATTTCACGGCACCATCTGACGGTCTCCCTTTCCAGATCCCTGAGCGGCACCACGGCGTTGACCAGCCCCATTTCCAGGGCTTCAGCGGCGTTGTACTGCCGGCACAGGAACCAGATTTCCCGGGCCTTTTTCTGGCCGATGATCCGGGCCATATAGGAGGCTCCGAAGCCGCCGTCAAAGGATCCTACCCGGGGCCCCGTCTGTCCGAAAACTGCGTTGTCGGCGGCAATTGTCAGGTCGCACACCAGATGCAGCACATGACCGCCTCCGATGGCATAGCCGGCCACCATAGCGATTACCGGCTTGGGACAGGTGCGGATCTGGCGCTGGAGATCCAGTACATTCAGATGATGCACACCGGATTCGTCCCGATAGCCGCCGTAGTCTCCCCGCACCTTCTGATCGCCTCCGGAGCAGAAGGCCAGATCTCCGGCCCCGGTAAAAATTACGGTGCCCACGGAGGGATCAAAGCGGGCATCCTGAAGGGCCTGTTCCATCTCCATGACGGTTCTGGGGCGGAAGGCGTTGCGCACCTCCGGCCGGTTAATGGTGATTTTGGCAATGCCTTCGGGTGTTTTGTGGTAGAGAATGTCGGTAAAGTTCTTTTCCCGGGTCAGGTCCTGCCATTCGGCCGGGGCGTAAAGAGAGGGATCGTCCTTAAGCATGTTGTGTTTCCTTTAATGTTGCTCTGGGGTAATTATTTCCATATTATTATCGCTCTGTTCCAGTCTGTAGTTGATCTGAAACATTCCATAGGGAATAACTCTCCATAAAACAGCTAGAAAGTTATTATATGCGGTCTAGCGAATAGACCTCTACCAACTATCCCTTTTACAAAGGACTCATCAGATACTTTTAACTTGGCCAAGTATTTCCGGACTATATTTAAAGCACCGTTTATATCAGCATTTAAAACTTTGCCTGCAGACGACTTAAATAAGCCTCGGAAAATTTTTTTGCCTTTATATTCCTCATGCTTTTCAACGGGTTCAAATGCCAGTGAATCGCACTTGGAGGTATAGGATTCCTCTTGCTCCGCAAGATTTATCCCTGCCATTTTGCACTTGTATCTAAGCATATTTATAAACTTAAAGAACGGAATCGATACAAAGTTCTGGTTGGTTCGTTTACCTAATGCAATGGAGTCTTTCCATTGCTTGTTTCTTCCAATAACCACTGTACCGATCTTGTGCTCCACACAAAAATTCACAATGCTTCTGGATGCGTTGTGCAAATAGTCTTCAATTTTTAAGTTTCGTTTAAATCATAACTTAAAAATATTAAATTTGTTGTAATTGAAATCCTGCTTATCTCCGATTAAAGGTCTTTCAGATTTTAACTTAGAAAACTCTTTATTGTAATACTGATTTATTGATTTTACAGGCTTTCCGTTTATAATAAAGCAGTCAAATTCCGAAACGCAACTGCAAAGGTTGTTCAGACCTAGATCAATGCCTAAATACTGATTCTGGTTTAAATCAGAGTTTAACTCTTCCGTTTCATAAGAAATGCAGACCTTGATTTTATTGAATTTCGGAATAAAGTTAATTGTTTTAAAATTCTTTAAATTATCCTTGTATTTTTCAAATATATTATGGGGAATATAAATTTTTACATTTTTATTTAATACTATAAACTGATCTTTGATTTTAGCCGACTGATAATCAAAATACAGAACATTCGGATTTTCCTTGTATTTAGGCGCTTTGGGTTCCCCATTAAACTTCTCCGGATGAACTTTAAACTCTATGTGTAAATGGCGGTGGGGTCAAGTAGTTTCTTCGGCCTTTGTTGATAGTGCTGCCAAAACCAAAACTTTGCTGACCATCCCTATGTGCTGAGTAGGCAGCTCAAGGGTTTGCCTCTCAAGAATGTATTTCGAATGCAGCCTTTTTTCAGGGTGCAAAAAACTAAGGGGGCTGCCCCCCAGTTTTCGGGCTCTCAATTATGACGCTGCGGTTCAGCAAAATCTTAGATCGTCGGCATAACCACCTCCGATTAGGCTTGCCCTGATGGTGGTACATTTCCTTGAACGGCCTATGAGGCGAGGGAAAAAAACGTCCTGTCCACCAGAGCAAACTCGTTGCTGTCATACTGAACAGCAGAAACAAAGGCATCAGTACTCGCTAACTTCTATGTTCTGTTTCTAAAAGAGCCTTGGCAAATTGCCTGTCCGGCTCCACAATTTTGATCTAAAGGTCTTTAAGGTATTCTCCCGCCAAATTCTATATCTATGCATCAAACTGCAATGGAGGTCAGACGTTTTGGAGAAAACCGTCTCTGCTAACCTGCAGAGACAAAGTTCTTTGATCCTGCTGTTATCTCAGTATGTCAAAATCCCTTATTCATTAATTCCTTTCTGTTAATCATTTATTGCTTAATCCTGATTATGCTGCTTTGGCAGATGCTTTGGCAGCTGCCTGGGCCTTTGCCTGAGCCTTTGCTGCTTTCTGCTGTTCTATCTGCTCAGGGCTTTTCATCAATACGGAAACCAGCGAGGTTTTCGTCCGATCGTATCTGCCGTTTTCCGTTGCGGCTACTGCCCAGGCAATGCGGCACATTTTGTTGGCAATGGCGCAGATTGCCACTTTGCGGGGTTTTCTGCACACCAGATTTAATATCCAGTCAGACTGGTAATAATGGCAGGTTTTCGATTCTATGCCTGTTTTAACCCTGTTATAGAGACCGCTGGCCCCCTCATACAGCGATCGTTTCAGAACAGGGTTTCCCTTTCTGGCAATGCCCAGAATGGTTACCTTTCCTCCGCTTCCGGTATGGTAAGGAGTTTCGCCGCAGTAGTCGGCAAACTGTCTTCCGTTCTTAAATAACGCAGGATCTGCCATCACATTGGCAAAAGCCAGAGATGTTATCGGACCTACATACGGTATTGTCATAAGTCTCTGAACAAGGTCATTGTTTTTTGCAGTCTCCTCAATCTTCTCATGGAGTTTTTTCTCTGATTCATGGATTGCTTCTCTTACTTTGTTAAGCGCGTCCACAGATGCTTTCAATGTAGACGCCCATGGCTTGTTTTCCTGAAAAGATTTATCCAGGAAGGCCTGTGCCACTGCCTTTGTTTTTTCATAGTCTGTGGTGTTGCACACGCACCCGTATTCGGACAGAAGAGCTTTGAGATTATTATTTGTCTCGGTATCAATCTTGAGTACAAAATCCCGGGTTTTAAGCAAATATCCTTCGGCCTGATTCTCCTCAGACCTTACATTTATCGTCTTTATGGCAGGCAGAAACGAAGCCTGCCAGATTGCGTGAGCATCATTTTTGTCATCCTTGCTTCCAATGTTGATGCTGTTGGTTATCTCAGCCGGAATAATCATCGGTAAATGACCGTATTTCCTGCATTCGCGTCCCCAGTAGTGGCAAGTGCTGCAGGCTTCCATGACGACCTTGAACTTAATCTTGCTGTCCTTAAGAAATTTCTCGAACTTGGTTCTGTTCATCTGCTGGTTGACCAAGGTGTTAGTACGCGGTTCCATATAAGCAACCTGAAAAACATTCTTGGCAAGATCGACGCCAACATGAACAAATGATTGATTTTCTAAAACATTTGTGATATCCATATAACCGCCTATTTTTGTTTAGAAACTGGTGTTGCTGTTTATCCTACATCAGTTTCTTTTTTTGAAGTTTCAAAACCTGATCTTGCTGCCAGCCCGCAATTTCTCCTTTTCTTCTGCCGTTTCATCATCTAACCGAGGATTTCGTCAAGTCCCGAGCTTTTCTGCGAGCCGCCATTTACACCACATTCCTTGACTGCACTAAAGAAACCGGAGTAATTCTTATATAAACTGATTACAATCATTTGGGCAAGTTTAGCCTTGCAGAGTTTTCTGTAATAATTCAGCTTTGTATCCTGAGTCCTTAATACCTTTTCAAGGTCAGTTTGATTCATAATAGACTTGTTCTTGTCGTAATAATCCCTAAAGAAGTATCTGGCCTGATTAAATAAGCACCTTGACAGTTCAAACTGTTCTTTGAACCATCTTGTATTGTCTATGTAGAAGCAAGCGCTTAAAATCATTTTGAACCTCTTTTAGAGATATTTACATCGGGCAAAAATCAGAGTCCTACTGGATCAACTATCCTCTGCAACGGAGCGATTATTATACTACTGCTGCCGTATGGCATATCAGCCCCCGCTGCAGGCGGGATACAGAACGGAAGGCAGTTCCGGGGAGCGGTTATCCTGCAGCAAAGCCGGCGATGAGCGCGGCAGTTTTTTCCGGAAGCTCGTCATGAATGTTGTGGCCGGCTGCGGGAACTGTGATTCTGGCGATGCCGGGCCCGTGAATTTCCTGAAACAGCGCCGTGTATTTCGGATCCCGCTCCCCGGAGAGGAGCAGTACCGGAACGGGCGGTGCTGAAAGGGCCGGAAGGAGACAGGGCATGAGTCCGGTGCTGAATCCCCGGAGTACGGCGGCAGCTGTGGTTCCCTGAAGATTCCGCCGTTTCCGGAGGAGATTTTCCCTGAGGGCGGGGGACAGACCGGCAAACACCGGCTGCCGATACCAGCTTTCCATAAGCTCCGGTGAGAATTCCCGGGCAAATTTCCGGGCAAGTTCCGTGTCATGAAGATAACGGCGGGCTCTTTCTTCGGGATTCTGAATTCCCGTTCCGGCGCTTTCCAGAACAAGGGAGGAGACTTTCGGCCAGTCCTTCCGAAATTCCCGGGGATCGGGAGATCCTCCGTTCGGACCGTCTCCGAAGAGCGCATAAAGAGCCAGGCGTCCCCCCATGGAGTAACCGTAGACGCATACCCGGGAATAGGCGCATCCGGCGATAATTTCCCGGAGCCTCCGGCGGGCTTCCCGGAAACAGAAATCCGGAGGCGGAGTATCCCCGTCCGGCGGGGCGGGCAGGAGATCCTCGGGAAGTATTTCCAGCGAGGGCAGGGGAAGATGCTCCCGGACCGCAGCAAATTCGCCGGGCACGCCCAGAAAACCAGCCAGGAAGATCACCGCGGTTTCCCGGGAATATGTTTTAGCATTGCTCACTGTTCAGGCCTCCCCGGGAGCGGTCAGTTTTCGGAGCAGATCCAGCCCCTCTCCCTGCGGAAAATGAATCTCGACAATTTCTCCACCGGAAACCGGTTCTTCCAGAATTTTCAGGAACTCCTGCTGGGTTTGGGGCCGGCGCCAGGGAATCCCGAACATGGCAGCGGCATGGGAAAAGTCTGCGTTCTGGGGATTAACAAACAGATCGTTCCGGATGGCGGTTGACGCTATGGGAAATTTCAGGAAGATGTTGCCGCCGTTGTTATTGAAGATAACAATCCGGACCCGGTATCTTTTAAGAAGGGCCATGCCGGTAAGTCCGTAAAGAGCGCTCATGTCTCCGATGACAGCGGTGATACCGGAATCCGGATCGCCGAGGGACAGCCCGGCGGCAGCGGCGATAAGACCGTCAATTCCGGATACCCCCCGCAGGGAATAGACCGGCTTAGGGTGTTCCGGGAGGATTAGGGTGTCCGCCAGCCGGGCCGGGAGACTGTTTCCGATGAGAAGGGGAGTGCTAAGCCGGGACAGTCCCGCAGCGGCGGAGACCTCGGTAAGCTCTGCGTCTAAGGAGGAACAGGCAGCAGTTTCCTTTTTGACGGCGGCAATTTCGGGGGTTAAGTCTGCCAGTGTGGCTCCCGGAGGATCCCCGGCAGGAACTTCCGGCAGCAGCTGCAAAAGAGCGGAAAGCGTTATCCGGATAGTCAGCCCCGGGCGGCCGCTGGCATTGATGCCGTCCCCGTATGCGGTTATGAAAATCACCTCTCCCGGGAAACTCCTGATAAAGTTCAGGAGCTTTTTTGAGATAAAGCGTCCTTCGATTACGGCCATCCGCGGAAATTTCCGGAGTCTTTCGCAAAGCTCCGGGATCCGTGCGGTCAGGATATCAAAGGGTGCCAGAACGGGCATCCTGCCCCGAAGATTGCTCTGAATATCAGCGATTACCGGGCCTCCGCAACAGTTAAGAACGTCCGTAAGCCTGGCCGCGTCACGCGGGTGAATAGTTCCGGCCGCCACCAGAGTTTGCCCGTCCCCCCTGAAAAACTCCCGGATTTTTGCCGCCAGGGGAGCTCCGGGGAAAATATCCGGGAGCGGACTCTGATCCGGGAATAGCGGAACTTCCGCATCCGGGAAGCAGGCTCTCTGCACGTCAGCCGGCAAAGCATCAGGACAGGCATCAGCTTCCTGAAGATCTTCATAAAGAGGCTCCCGGAGTTCGACATTGAGATGAAGCGGCATTCCCGATAGCAGAGCTTCGGAAAGGGCGTTAATGATTTTCTGGCGGGCGGCGGAAACCGCTCCGGCACTGGAAAGCACCGGCACATGCACAAACCTGGCGTAGCTGCCGTAGATCCGATCCTGTTCACAGGTCTGATTGGCTCCGGTGTCCAGAAGCTCCCATGGCCGGTCGGCGGTTATCAGGATCAGAGGAATATGGCTGTTCCGGGCCTCCATGACTGCCGGAAGCAGGTTCCCCGCGGCAGTGCCGGAGGTGGTAATGACTGCCACCGGTCTCAGAAGTCCCAGGGCCATTCCCAGTGCCAGGAATCCCAGGTCTCTCTCATCGAAATGCACGTGATAGCGGAGTAGCGGGAAGCGTTCCCGGAGAAGAGCAAAGGGGGCGTTCCGGGAGCCCGGAGCAATGCAGACATCCCGCACCCCGCAGTCAGAAAGCAGGGAGAGAATGCTCAGGGCGGAAAGAGTGCTGTCAAGCATGGCAATAACCTCGTGTTCAGGGGGATGCGGCAATGAGCTCCAGGAGATCCTCCGGAAGGCCGATAGCACCGGCGGCGGCCTGCATTTTGATTCCGGTTTCCCGCCATTCGCTTTCGGGGTGGGATTCCGGAAGAATTCCGGCGCCTCCGAACAGGGTGATTCTGCGGGGTTCTGCCAGCGCCGAGCGGAGCAGTACGGCCAGATTCAGTGTTTCATTAGAGTTCCCGGGGCCTTTTGTTCTAAGAATCCCTCCCAGACCGGCGTACAGGGAATCCGGGAGGAGATGCTCCCTTTCCAGGAAATGGAGTGCCTCCTTTCTGGGAAAGCCCAGCACCGCCGGAGTGGGATGCAGCCTGCGGGAAACCTCCAGGGGAGAAATGCCTTTCTTCAGAATGCCGGACAGCGGGGTTTTCAGGTGCTCGATGTAGCTAAGCTGCTTCAGGGTCAGAGGTCCGGTATGAAGGGCTGTGGTGCAGTCCCGGAGTGCTGTTTCGATTTCCCTGACTACAATGCTGTTTTCCAGAAGGTTTTTGCCGTCCCGGAGAAGATCCTGTCCGCGGCCGGGAGGACAGGATCCGGCCAGAGCCTCGGTTCGGATTTTCTGACCGGCTGATTTTATAAGGGTTTCCGGAGTGAGGGAAAAAAACAGGGTGCTGTCCCGGCCCGAAAGTACGGCGTAAAAATAGGATTTTCCGGAGTCTGAAATGTTTCTGAGGCGTTTCCGGAGAAGGGTTCTAAAAATGCAGGAGGGATCTGCCGGTTCTGCCGGTTCCAGCGCTGCCTTTCTGGAAATAACGATTTTGCGGAGGTCGGTTTTCTGCATTTCCTTCCGGGTCCGGAAAATAATGTCCCGGAATGCCGGAAAGTCCGGAGAGAGGACCAGTTTTTCAGGGCGGAGCTCATAATCAGAATCCGGACATTCCGGTTCCTCCCGGAGAGCCTTTCGGAATGCTTCCCGGAGAAACTGCGGGCATTCCGGAGAAAAGCGCAGCTTTGCAGATACGGCGGGATTTCCGGAAATTTCCAAAAGGATATCCGGCTTGAAAAGGGCAATATCTGCCGGGCAGGAAAAGGGCGCCTCTGCAAAATAAAGCCCTGGGGAGACGGGGGCAGGGGAGAGCTCCGGGTTCCGTCCGGAATCACGGGATCTGAAGAAGCCCAGGAAAAGCCCATCTTCGGGGGGGGAGAAGACCCGGATGGTTCTGTCAGGAAAGGATTTTCGGAGAATTTCCCCCGGGAGCGTTTTTAAAGCACGGTGCACGTCCTCCGGAGAAAGCTCCGTGACTTCTGGAGAGTTTTCTCCGGGAAAACCGGTCAGAACCGGAGCCGGACTTTGAAAAAAGGAATCCATGCCTCAAATCTCTTTCTTTTTGATTCCGGGTAGCTCCGGATGACTGTTCCGGACGGCAGAATCCGCAGATCCGATTATAGCTTTTCGGGAAAGGGATTTCAATTTAAGCGGTGTACGGTGATTGGCGATTCGGATGAGGAGGACAGAGGCGGCTGGAGCCCGCAGAGATAAATGGGGGCGGAGAATCAGAGCTGAAAGATAGGGGAGGAACCTCCGGGAAATGGTAGAATAGCCTCCGGTTCCCGGAGATGTCCGGCTCCGGGAGGGTGAATATTCTTTTGAGGCAGGCTCTGTTATGTTTGATTTTGATTCCGTTAAGGCAGTGATATTTGATGTGGATGGCACCCTGATGGACTCCGTGGGGAGAATTATCAAAACCATGAGGCTTTCATTTCAGAATCTGGGACTTGCGGAGCCGGATACGGTTTCGATAAAGAACATTATCGGACTTTCCATGAAGGAGGTAGCGGAAAAGCTGCTTCCGGAGGCTTCGGAGAATCTGAGATCCGCTCTGATAGCCTCATACAAGAAAATCTACACAGAGCTTGAGGACCGGGAACCTACGGAGCTTTTCTGCGATGCTGTGCCGGTTCTTCAGAGTCTGCGCCGGAAGGGGTATCGTACCGGACTGGCTACCGGCAAGTCCCGGAGAGGCTGTGTCAGGGTTCTGGAAAGCTACGGACTGTCGCCTCTTATAGATGTCTCGGTGGCTGGTGACGAATATCCCTCCAAGCCGGCTCCGGATATGCTTCTGGCGGCGGCCGGAGAGCTCGGTCTTCCGGTTTCCTCCTGTCTCATGGTGGGAGATTCAGCTCTGGATCTCGGCATGGCCCGAAAGGCCGGAATGCCCAGTGCCGGAGTGCTGACAGGGGTTCATGGCAGGGAGCGCCTGGCCGCTCTTGCCCCGGCAGCGATAGTCAGCAGCCTTTCCGAACTGGAAAAGCTTATCGTGGGCGATAATTCCGGGCGCTAGTTCCGGCCGGTGGGGGCTTATCAGACAGGTGCGGCTGCAAAGGAATGATTTTTCGGGGAAATAACCAGCTTCGGAAAATGAAAGAAATTTTGACTTCGTCACTTTTTTTTTATATCATGCACGCACTATGCAAAAAGTGAAAATTCCACATAAGGTGGATCCTGTCCGGGCAGCAGCGAAAAAGCTCGATTTTGATGGCTATATTCCCAGGAATTTGCTGGAGCGGCTCGCTGGCGTTGTGGAAACTGTTTTAAGTGATGCTGAGGTTCATTTGTCCTTTAGTGTCGATTTGCAGGGTTTAACCGTAATTGAGGGCAGTGCTGGTGCCGCTGTGAAGTGTGAATGCCAGCGCTGCGGCAGTCCGTGCGAACTCGGGTTGTCCTCTGATTTTCATTATACCGTCGATGAAAAGAAGGCCAGGGATCTTGGTCTGGAGGATGATTACGATTTTGCCGAAGCGGATGAGTTTGGCGAAGTTGACGTTTACAAGCTGATTGAAGACGAACTCATTCTGACCGTGCCCATGGTGGTCACGCATCCGGAAGGTGTATGCGAGATTCCCGATGGCGGGGTTTATGGTAAAATTGTTACCGAAAACACGGAAGGCAGCCCTTTTGCGGTGTTGGGTAAATTAAAGAAAAGTTAGGAGAAGGCTATGGCCGTTCAGCAAAATCATCAGTCTCGTTCCCGTCGCGACATGCGCAGATCTCATGACAGTTTAACCGCTGCCAAGGTGTCCGATGATAAGGCTACCGGAGAATTTCATCTGCGTCACAATGTGACCGCTACCGGTTACTACAAGGGCGAGAAGGTTGTTAACGCCCCCAAGAAAGACGCAGAGTAATTTGTTCTGACGTTGCAGGGTAAGGATTTTTCTGTTGTCTGAAATTATTCTTGCCATAGACGCAATGGGAGGGGATTACGGTCCCCGCAATATAGTGCCTGCCATTAAGCGGGCACTATCTGTTTATGGTGATTTACGATTTCTGGTATTCGGACAGGAGAATATGGTGCTTCCGTATCTGCGGGCGAGCCTGCTTGCGGCGGACAGCCGTGTGGTTTTTAAGCACCGACCGAATGTCGTTACCAACAATCTGACTCCTCTCGAGGCTTTAAGGCTTCGGGATTCTTCGTCTTTATACGGTGCCGTGTCTGCTGTGGGCGGGCGGGAGGCCTCCGGCGTTGTTTCTGCCGGCAGTACCGGGGCTCTGGTCACTATCTCCGACTATGTGCTGGGCAGAATTCCCGGAATATCCCGCTCGGCTCTCGGAAAAATAATTCCCTCGTTTGACCGGAGTTGTCCGGGTACAGTTTTTCTGGATCTCGGTGCCAGCCTGACCCAGAACCGGGAGATGATCCTGCAGAATGCCGTTATCGGCTCCATTGTTGCCCGCTGCTTTCTGAATGCCCCCCGGCCGGTGCTGGGAATTCTCAATGTGGGTTCCGAGGGCAGCAAGGGCCCCCGTTATCTTCAGGAGGCGGCCGCCTGTCTCCGGGACGCGGATTTCTGCAGCTTCCGGGGTTTTGCGGAGGGGTGCGATATTTTTAGCGGGAGATTCCAGGTGATTGTCACTGACGGCTTTTCCGGAAATATCGCCTTAAAGACCGCAGAGGGACTGTACCGGGGGCTTGTCGGCAAGACGGGGAACCGCAGAAATAATTTGTTACTTGTTCCGATCCTACATTTTTTTAAAAGAAAAATTGGTATAATGCAACCTGATAAATATAATGGATCAACGCTGCTTGGTCTAAATGGGATTGTAGTGAAAAGTCACGGCAGCGCCAGTCAGATGGCGTTCATGAACGCAATCATTCAGGCCCGGTTGCAGTGTGTCAACCGCCTTCCGGAATTGATTGCATCACAATTAACCTCTATGTAAGGGTAAACCGCGGAATGTATAGCAGGATATCAGGTACTGGCAGCTTTTTGCCTGCCATGGTGCGTACCAATGCCGATCTCGAAAAGATGGTTGAAACCAGTGATGAGTGGATAACTGAACGTACGGGCATCAAGGAGCGCCGCATTGCAGGAGAGGAAGATTCGGTTGCCGTTATGGCGGCCCGGGCAGCGGAAAAGGCTCTGGAGGCCGCTGGCCTGACTGCGGATGACGTGGAGCTTATCGTGGTGGGTACCACCAGCTCCCAGTATGCTTTCCCTTCCGTGGCCTGTGACGTTCAGAGAATTCTGGGAACCTCCGGACAGCCGGCTTTCGATGTGGCTGCAGCCTGTTCCGGATTCAGCTTTGCCCTGAGCACTGCCAATGCCTATATCAGAAGCGGCAGCATCCGGAGAGCTCTGGTTATCGGTGTGGATTCTCTTTCCCGGGCCTGCGATCCGGATGACCGCACCACCATCATTCTCTTCGGAGACGGTGCCGGAGCCTGTATCCTGGAGGCTTCTCAGGATCCCGGAATCTACTCCTGCGAAATTCATTCCGACGGCAGCCATGCTGAGCTGCTCATGCTTCCAAATGTAGATCGGACAACCCGTGAGCCGGCCTGGATGATGATGAAGGGACATGAGGTTTTCAAATACGCCGTAAAGACCCTGAGCTCTCTCGTTACCGACACCCTGGACAAGAACGGGTTTTCAAAAGGAGATCTGGACTGGCTGGTACCGCATCAGGCCAATCTCCGCATCATTACCGCCACCGCCAAAAGACTGGATCTGGAGATGTCCCAGGTTATTGTGAATCTTGACCGGTACGGCAACACCTCCGGCGCTTCCGTGATTATTGCCCTTGATGAGGGAATCCGCTCCGGGAAGATTCAGCGAGGCGATCTCCTGCTTCTGGAATCCTTCGGCGGAGGATTTACCTGGGGTAGCGCGCTGATAAGATACTGATTTTCTGTAATGCCGTCCTGATGCCGCTCAGGACGGTTTTTTGTTTCGGATTTTGTACAATTATTTACACCGTTTAATGGAGAATGACTGATGACCGATTTTGCTTTTGTCTTTCCCGGTCAGGGATCTCAGAGTGTGGGAATGCTCAGTGAGGTCTATGACAGCTATGAGATTGTCAGGGACACCTTCAGGGAAGCCTCCTATGTTCTCGGCTATGATCTTTACGCTCTGGTATCTGAAGGCCCGGCCGAGGAACTGGGAAAAACCTTTAAGACCCAGCCGGCTCTGCTGACCTCGTCCGTAGCCCTCTATCGTCTCTGGTGTTCTAAAACCGACCTTCGTCCCAAGATGATGGCCGGACACTCCCTGGGCGAATACAGTGCTCTGGTATGCGCCGGGGCGGTGGAATTCAAGGATGCGGTTAATCTGGTAAAACTGCGCGGTGAATATATGCAGGAGGCTGTTCCCCAGGGTGCAGGTGCCATGGCGGCGGTAATCGGTCTGGAGGATGCTGCAGTGGTTAAGGCCTGTGCCGAGGCAAGTCAGGGTGAAGTCTGTGCGGCGGTGAACTTCAACTCCCCCGGACAGGTGGTTATTGCCGGAACCAAAGCAGCCGTGGACAGAGCCGGTGAGCTTCTCAAGGCTGCCGGAGCCAAGAGATTCCTGCCACTGGCGGTGAGCGTTCCTTCCCACTGCGATCTTATGAAGCCTGCTGCTCAGAAGCTGAAGTCCGTGCTTGAGGGAATTCAGTTCCGCGAGCCTGAGATTCCTGTTATTAACAATGTGGATGTGGAGCCAGCCCTGGTGCCTGACGTTATCAGAAACGCTCTGGTGCGGCAGCTTTACAGTCCGGTACGGTGGGTGGAGACAGAGCAGGCCATGGCGGCAGCCGGAGTTTCTGTGCTGGCAGAGGTAGGTCCCGGAAAGGTTCTGCAGGGGCTTTCCAAGCGCATTGACCGCAATATTAATGCCCTGACGCTAAATGATGAGGCTTCGCTTAATGCGGTGCTGGAAGCTGTTAAATAAGAGGTTTTAAAATGGATTTTACTGGAAAGACTGTACTTGTAACCGGTGCTTCCCGGGGGATCGGCCGGGCTGTGGCTCTGGCGTTCAGGGATCTGGGAGCCACCGTTATTGGAACGGCTACCTCAGAATCCGGTGCGGAGGCGGTTTCCGCGGCTCTGGCCGGTTCAGGAAAAGGTCTGGTTCTGAATGTGGGAGATTCCGCCTCCTGCGAAGCCTGTATTAAGGCTGTAACTGAGGAGTTTGGAGCCCCCGATATTCTGGTAAACAATGCCGGAATCACCCGGGATAATCTTCTTATGCGCATGAAGGATGACGAATGGGATGCGGTAATAAATACCAATCTCTCCGGAATCTTCAGAATGAGCAAGGGAGTTCTGCGGGGCATGATGAAGAAGCGCTGGGGCAGGATCATCAGCATAAGTTCCGTTGTCGGTCTTATGGGAAATCCCGGACAGTGCAACTATGCAGCGGCCAAGGCCGGTCTTATGGGTTTTTCCAGAAGCCTTGCCAAGGAGGTGGCCTCCCGCGGCATCACCGTTAATGCGGTGGCTCCGGGATTTATTGCCACTGATATGACCGAGGCTCTTACCGAGGATCAGAAAAAGGCTATTCTGGCTAACGTTCCGGCAGGAGAACTGGGTAAGCCTGAGGATATTGCCAGCACTGTGGTTTTCCTGGCCTCTGAGGGTGCGCGCTATATAACCGGTGAGGTTATCAGCGTAAACGGCGGCATGTATATGTGTTAGGAAAGATGGAATGAGCGTTAGTTCAAAGAATTAATTTTTTTGTGGATATATCCGCTCATTCCATTTATAATTGAATGAGTTTTTTGTCCCCCCGCTGATGAGGGGCATATGTTGAGCGTGTGAACGTTATAGGAAATCAAAACATGAGCGATATTGTTGAGCGTGTAAAAAAGGTCATTGTTGATCAGCTTGGTGTTAAGGAAAGCGATGTAGTTCCTGAGGCATCCTTTATTGAAGATCTCGGTGCAGATTCTCTTGATACTGTTGAACTCGTAATGGCTCTCGAAGAAGAGTTCGGTACCGAAATTCCCGATGAGGACGCTGAAAAGATCACCACTGTTCAGAAGGCTGTAGACTACATTCAGGCTCATCAGGCTTAATTGTCTTCAGTGGCCAGGCTTTCTGGCAGTATAGAGAGGAAGCGTTTTAATTAACGCTTTTTTTGTTTAGCAGAATAATATCACACGGAGGCTGACCTGTGTCGAAGCGCAGAGTAGTTGTTACTGGTCTTGGTATGATTTCTCCGGTTGGCAATACTGTTCAGGAATCCTGGCAGAATCTCGTTGCCGGCAAGAGCGGAATTTCCCAGATTGATCATTTTGATACCACTGATTATCCTTCAAAAATTGCCGGACTGGTTAAGGGATTCGATCCTGAAGCCTTCGGAATCAACCGGAAGGATACCAGAAAGATGGATATGTTTATCCAGTACGGTATCGCTGCCGGGCTCATGGCCTATGAGGATTCAGGACTCGAGGTTACTCCCGAAAATGCGGCGCGGATTGGCTGCGCTATTGGTTCGGGCATTGGAGGACTGGGGCTTATCGAGCAGAATATCGAGACTCTCATCAAATCCGGTCCCCGCCGTGTAAGTCCGTTCTTTGTGCCGTCCACCATTATCAATATGGTTTCCGGCCATCTGTCTATCCGCATCGGAGCCAAAGGCCCGAACCTGGCCACAGTTACTGCCTGCTCCTCCGGCACTCACGCCATTGGAATGTCTGCCCGTCTGATTCAGTACGGCGATGCTGATGTTATGTTCTGCGGCGGTGCCGAAAAGGCCTCCACCCCCATGGGAATCTCCGGGTTCTGCGCGCTTAAGGCCCTTTCTACCAGAAATGACGAGCCGGAAAAGGCATCCCGGCCCTGGGACAATGCCAGAGACGGCTTTGTGCTGGGTGACGGTGCCGGTGTTCTGGTTCTTGAGGAGCTGGAGCATGCCAAAGCCCGCAAGGCCCGTATCTACGCCGAGCTTACCGGATTCGGCATGAGTTCTGATGCCCATCACATGACTGCGCCTCCTGATAACGGTGAGGGAGCTGCTCTGGCTATGGAGAATGCTATCAGAGATGGCGGCATTACTCCGGCCGATGTGGCCTATGTCAATGCCCACGGCACTTCCACTCACCTCGGAGATCTGGCCGAGATCCGCGGAGTTCGTTCCGTGTTCGGCGATGCCGTTCAGAATCTCCGCATAAGCTCTACCAAGTCCATGACCGGACATCTTCTGGGAGCTGCCGGAGCCATTGAGGCAGTGATTACCACTCTGGCAGTACGGGATCAGATCTGCCCGCCTACCATCAATCTGGACGATCCGGATCCTGAGGTTGCCGGTCTGAATCTGGTGCCCCACACTGCTCAGAAGGCTGAGATTCGCTATGCGCTTTCCAATTCCTTTGGTTTCGGCGGAACCAACGGTTCCCTGCTTTTCAAGAAGTATGAGGAATAACGGTACTCTGTTCTGACAGTGTTTTGAAAAGCCGGCGGAAGCCGGCTTTTTGATGCCGGCATAATGCGTTTCGGGGCAGGGAGATTTTTTCCGGCAGACCGCACTTTTTTTGAGAAAAAAACCGTTTTTTGTTATCATGCTCGAAAATTCCGGAATTTTGTGAGCCAGTTGGAAAATGCTTATTGATCTAACCCAGGATAATCTGTACGTATCTCTCTGTTCTCAGAAACTGAGGGCGGATAAAACCGGATATATTGAAATACTGGATGACCTGGCCCGGAAGGGACAGTGCTTTATGACTCTTTCGGCCCCCCGGGGACTGGGAGTGTCCACTTTTCTTGACATGCTGAACGCTTTTTACGGTGATCGCTATCAGTCCCTGTTTTTTGCGGACACCGAAGTCAGCAGAAATTCCGTGGTAATGTCCGGCAGAGGCGCCTTTTTTGAGATGGCCTTTGATTTTGCGGAGGTTAATGCCACTACCGGCTACAATGACCTTATTACCAGACTCTGCGAGGAAACCTCCCGGGTTCTTAAAACGGTTTTCCCGGGAAAGGCCCGGGGAAAAACGGAATACGATTTTGCAAGATGCCTTCTGGCCATCAGCAGAACGGCCGGAAAGAAACTGGTAATAACCTTTAAGAATTTTGACCGGGTGCAGCGCTATGCTATCCGGCATCTCAATTTCCTGAACGCCTGGCAGCGTCTTTTTGCGCAGATAGAGCAGCTTAATTCCCGGGAGGATTTCATTTATATGCTGGTGGCCGGGGCGCATATTCCGGGAATGACCGAGCTCCTCCGCAACCCTGACAATCCGTCCCGCAGGCTGTTTCTTTCCCTTACCGACAAGGATTTTCCGCGGATTGAGGATATGTATGGCTGGTGCGGCATTACCCAGGAAGAGCTTACCTTTATTCTTCAGGGCAGCATGTCGGATCTGGACGAGGGCGATCTTTACGACTGGTGCGGACATTACGGTCAGGCCCTGATGCGTCCGGCTTCCGTGTTTGCCTCAATTGCCGAGCATGATTTCATTATGACGGTGAATATCGACAGCGGCATGTGGTACATAAAGGAGATTCTGGAGGCCGGTTACGGTTCCTTTCTTCTCTGCGGGGAGCTGGGGGTCTGCCGCCTGCTTAATGGCGAATCGGTTTCCATGCATCAGCTCTGTGATTACGACTGTCGCAAGAGGACTCAGTATTCCACTGAGATCTACAGCTTTACCAAGAGATTTTTAAGCATGCTGTCCGGTGAGGGGCTCGTTACCACGACCCGGCAGTTTGATGATGATCTTGAGAACGTGGAAATCGTTAACCGGGAAACCCTGCTGTCAATTTCGGACATGCTTTCAGAGGATTCCGAATCCTATGTGAGCAGGCTTTCAGCTATCGCCGCAGGACGCCGGGATCTGCCGGAGTCTTTTGCCGCCGGTGCCGGTGAGGCTTTCGGGGAGCTTCTTTCGCGCTACATTACCTTCAAGAGAACCGTGCCCAATACGGCCCAGGTTCTCAAGATCTCCATCTGGCAGGCCATTTATGATCTTCTGTCGGATCTGGAGGGCTATGAGCTGCGGGCTCTTAACAATGTTTTTGCGCTGCACGATCTCAGCTCTGACGACGGGGAAGGGTATTTTCTGGTGAGTGTCGGAGTAAATTCCGACCTGGCAGCGCTGGTGAACGGCGTTGTGAATATCCGGCTGACCTCTCCGGAGCTTCGCCGGCTTATCGGCGGCTATAAGGGGCGGCTCCCTGCCTTTGTCTACCGCCTGGACATTTCCGAAAACCCCGGAGATCCGGTAAAGCTTGAATACCAGAAGGCTCTGGTAGTCTGACCGAATTTCCTGTCAGGACTGCTGCCTGATCTTGGTTCCTGCCCCCTATGACTCGTGATTTCTCCGGGGGCTTTCTTCTGTTCCGCTTTCTGCGGTTTCCTGATGTCCGCGCTCTCTTTGTCTGCTCAGGAAAAGATGAACTTCTGAAGATCTCCGGGAGTACGGGCGATAAAATCCGCGCCGAAGCTTTCGGGAGAAGTGCTTTTCGGGATATATCCCCAGCCCGCCAGTACAGCTGTCATGCCGGCGTTTTTGGCAGCTTCCATGTCTCTTGGATGATCCCCCACGTAGATTGCCGTTTCCGGAACTGCGTTTAGGGTCCGTGCGGCCAGAAGCAGCGCATCGGGATGGGGTTTGGATCTGATGTCCGGACGGCTTCCGATGACGGCGGAGATTCCGCTGGTTTCCCGGAATTTTTTAAGGATGATGAGAGCCAGACCGTGCGGCTTGTTGGTTATAACCCCGGCGGGGATGCTGCTTTCTGAAAGGGCGGTCAGAAGTGCCGGAATTTCCGGAAAAATCATGGTGCGGTCTGCGATGTGCTCTTCATAAAATGTCAGGAATTCCGGTTTAAGCTTTTCGATTTCAGCGGCGGTGAGTGTTCCCCGGGAGGCTTCAAGAAGGAGGGCCCGCATTCCGTCCGAGGCCAGCTCCCGGGATCTTTGGTCGGAGATGCCTCCGGGAATACCATGCCTGTTGATGACATGATTGGCGGCGTTACCGAGGTCCGGAGCGGTATCCAGAAGGGTGCCATCCAGATCGAAGAGCACTGCGGAATAGCGGGACTGCTGTTTTGAGGCGGACATGAGAGCTCCTGAAAAATGCGCATTAACGGACAAAGCTGAGCGGACGGCGGCAGTTATACCGCTTATTCTGAGGGCATAATCCCGCCGGGACGGAGTTCATTATAATTCCTTTTGGGAATCAGGCGTTAATCAGTCATTCCGGATGCGAGGCAATCTGGCCTGGCAGTTTCAGATTCAGCCTGACAAATGGCCGTAATCACAGATGACTGCTGATTTGCGGTGCCTCTGAACCAGTGATCCCTGGCGGTATAGCTGTCGTTCTCTCCTGATATGCCGGATGCGGTTTTGAGCCAGAAAAAAACGGGAAGCGGTACTCCGGGCTGAAACCGGCCCCGCCGAAAACAAAAAAAGGGGGACGCGAATCCCCCAAAGGTTTTCCGAAGACTGGGGAGTCAGACATTGCGGTCCGGGAGTTTTTTTAAGGCTCCCGGAGCCATGCCGTTCTGCAGCGGTCTTCATTCAGGACAGACTGAATGACAGTATCTGCTATGACTTGGCGTGAGAAGAGGCGCCCTGGTAGAAACCAAAGGCCGCGGTGTTAAACTGATGCGGTACCCCGCCACCAATGTTGATGACCCCGGTGCTGCCCTTTAGCTTGCTGCCCATAAGTCCGGTATTAAGTTCGTGAACCTCCATGATACCGCTGTTAATGGCTACTGAGGTCATATTGTTCTGCTGCTGCATGCTGGTGTATGTACCGTTCCTAAGGACGTCGATAACATCGCTGTTTTTGTTCATGTAGGCGACGATATCGGTTTGGGCGGTAACTTCAGACATATTGGCAGCCAAAGTTCTGATTTCCGCATCCAGCTGTCCGGTTCTGTCCTTGCCGCTCTTGCAGTTGAAGCAGGTTTCATTGCCAAGGATGCTGTTCAGGAGGGCGATTCTGGCCGGCAGGGCGTAGGCATCAATGTTATGCTGCTTCTGAACCATGTTGCTGGTAAGGAGCAGTGGCTGCTTCCTGGTAAGGAGGTTGATTTCCAGAGCGAGAATTCGCGCGATTTTTTTCTTGTCCTCCGGGATGTTATTGTCTCTGAGGAACCTGCCAAGCTGAGAATTCTGATCATCGTTCATGCGGGTGAAGGCAGTATTAAGTCTCTCCGCTCTGTTGGCGGTAATATCCTCAAGTTTCACATCGTTGTTCATGAACTCATTTCCGATCATGTTATTCAGCGAGCCGGAATTCCTCTCTTCGGACCTGCGCCATCCCATGTTCAGATTTATTGACTGCCACTGGCACGGGTAGTTGAAAATATTTACCCGGGGACGGACATACACTGTTCTGGGTACAGAATTGGCGGGATTATGGGGATCCGGAACCTTTACGGTGAGCTCCAGAGGTTCGTTGCCGGATACCCGCTCCCAGGCCTGGCACTGCAGTCTGAACATTTCCTCTTCGCCTTTGTCGATCATGCTGGAAGGTGTCAGTAATGAAATAGCCGAGATACTGATTTCAATAGGGTTCTGCCGGGTTCCCCGGTTCTGATTCAGCTCTCCCAGATACTTGTCCTCAACCATGGTTCTTACCAGCTCCTTGGTACGGGCAAGAGTGGCAGCTTCTCTGTCCCGGAATTTTTCATTTTCCGGAACATTTCTGTTTTCCGGAACCTCGAAAGCGGCGGTGGTGCCGTGCCGGTAGCCGCTGAACAGGAGGCTGCCGTTGCCGTCCCGGGTTTCGGTCTTTATAAGATTGGTGATATGACTTACCGTGCGATTCCCGCTGGTATAGTTGTTAACAGATCTGCCGCGGATATCCTGGTCCTGGAAATCCTGGCTTACCTTGACATTAGGGATCTTGTTGAGCGGAATAAGCTTGAATTTGAAGGTCTTGTTATATTTATCGTTGATGTGAAGGGGGAGCTCCTTTTCAATAATATCCCACTTGCCGGAGGCTGCCATGCTTTTATCGATAATGCTCTTGATATCCTTCTTGCCGAGACCGGGGGCATCCGGAACGGTGCTGAGCGCAGTGCGGATAGTTCCCGGGATGCATTCCTTGAGCTTCTTGCTGAGCTTGGAGGCAAAATGGGCAAAGTATTCGAAATCATTTGTGCTCACAATATCAAAATCGTTCCGGGCTTGCATGCTGTCCCTTTTGCCAGCGAGTGCGACTGCCAGGTTGTTGAGATTCTGCATCGCCTGGAATCTGGTATCGTTGTTAAGGGTCTGGATTTTGCTATTGATTTTGTTAATGATTGCTATGCCGGTTTCTATACGGTCGGTATAGGAATCTCTGAAGTTTCTAACAAGATCCGCCTTGTGATTCAGGATGCCCTCGATGTTAATCTTCAGCCGGTCGGCCTTGACCTTCATCTGCAGGAACTGCTGCCTGAGGGGGTTGCATACCCTGTCCAGACCGGGATTGTTTGGATTATCTCTTTTGAGAATGTCAAGCTCCTTAAGGGCGTTACGGCAGTTATCGGAAACCATTCTGGCGGTTTCCAGAAGCGTCTGGTTTTTAGCCATGTCTGTGGCACTGGCTGTTTGCACGTCGTGGGGCAGCCGGTTCTTCAGAGCTACCAGAAGCTGGACAGATTTCTTTGTATTTACGTCAACGATTTCCCGCATCTGCTCGTCGCTCGGATCGAGTTTCAGACTGACATTCTGAAGTGTCTGGCCGGAGGCCTTCTGCCGGGCTACTTCTGCACGGTACTGATCCGGGTTCTCGTTTACATGCTGCTGAAATTTCTCCCTGAGGATCTGGACGGTTTTTCTGATTTCCACGGAATGTCTGATAGCACGGAGATCCTTAAGGGTGAGTCTCTGTGTTCCTGCACGCTGCTCAGCGGTGAGATACTTGTCAAGAATCTGGTTAGCGGTGTTGTCGTTAAAGGTTCTGCTAAGGGCGTTTCTCAGAGTGTTAATGGAGGTGCGGGTATCGGCAGCTACCGTATTGACACCGGTTAGGATGCGGAAACGGTGTCTGTTGTCACTGACTAACGCTCCCTGGTCGGTGATTTTAATCTTGCTGTCATTGGATGCTCTAAGAGTGTTCATATTGTCAAAGACATCCTGAAGCACATGGTCCACATGAATTTCAATTGTCATAGATAATTCCTGTAATTGTTAAAGATCAAGAATCTCCCTTAAGACTCCGGAGAGTCCTAATACCGTGTCAGGCGGGGAGAGCTGCACCGGACACGGGCTATCGGGGTTAGGCCGGAAGGCTATACCGCGATAGCAAAATCATTTGCAGGGGCGGAATGAAAAGGGGCGACAGCCTCTTCATTTTCACTGGCGGCGCTGCTATCGTATTCCATGCCGTCATCGTCAGCCTCCGTAAAGCCGTTCCGATCCAGGTCGTCCTCTTCCCTGAAGGTTTTTGCGATTTCGGCGACGGTGTCCCGGAAAAAGGAGGTGAGCGCCTCGCCGGCTTCGGCGAACCTGAGAAGACAGTCCTCCAGGGAATTTTCGGAGGCCTGGGTGTACTTTTCCTGAAGAACAAATTCCTCGGACTCATCCGAATAGGCAATGGTTCTTCCGCCGGTCAGCTTCCAGCAGAAATTTGCTTTGAGCATCGCAAGAGCAATGATGCTCTGTACCCGGGGTTCCTCCGGGACTTCCCCCAGACTGGTCATGAGAAAAACCTCTCCGGCGGCAGAATCGAAGCACAGGTGAATAGCCATGGCGTCAGCGGTGTCCCCGGTCATGATGGTGCAGTAGTTGTTTTCGTCAAGACAAAGATCGCCATCGCCAAGATTTTTCAGGGTGGTGTTTATCTGTTCTGCAGTAAGCATTTTTTTCTCCGATTTTATGAAACTGTTCAAAAACATTTCGTGTAACGCAGGCAAAAAACAAAGGTTACAGATTTTTTTAAATTTTTTATTATGAAAGAAAGCTCCCCGGCGGACAAACGAAAGCGACGGCCCTTAAGCCGCATTCGGAACGCTGCATGCCCTGG
>NZ_KB899637.1:31850-114133 GCF_000378405.1 Succinimonas amylolytica DSM 2873
TTTATAAATGCCAAAAAAAGAACAGGGTTTACAGGCAAGTCCACCTCCGTCTTTGATCGTATCACTTTTCAAATTTCGTTACCGTGGATGGCCTCCAAGTTTTTCCTTTCACCACCAGGCCACATCTCAAATGCATGGGCAGGCTCTAAGGCCTTATAGGTTTCAAGAGCGAAAACTTATGTACCGGACCATGAACTTACAACGGTCTAGTACTTTCTTTCATGGGGTATGTCAGGGATAAAACGGCCATACCCTGGGTGATTTGAGAGGGATTTCCCGAGGAAGGAGGGCGGAGGAAGAGGCCTCAAATTTATTCCGGACAGGGATTTGCGGCTACGGTCAGAAAAGTATCCTCTTTCCAGAGATCCGGTCATGTCCGGATTCTGCCGTTGTGATATTATTGGTGCAGGGTTCGGTCTTATGATTGATTAGTTTTGCAAAAACAGGGAGGAAGGTTCCGTGGTCAGCGAAGAGTGCTTGGATTTTCTTAGGGGGTGCCTGAAATCAATTCCCGATTTCCCGAAACCGGGCATCATTTTTCGGGATATTACTTCGGTGTGCGAGAATCCCAAGGCGTTTGCCATGCTCTGCGAGGCCATGGCGGATTCCTTCAGGTATCTGGGAATAACCAAGGTGGCGGCCACTGAAGCCCGGGGCTTTGTTTTCGGAGCTCCGATTGCCGCCGCTCTTAATGCCGGCTTTGTCATGATCCGCAAGAAGGGCAAGCTGCCCCGGGAGGTCTACCAGGAAAACTATGATCTGGAATACGGTTCCAGTACGCTGGAAATACACCGGGATGCTATTTCTGCTGCTGACAGGGTGCTGGTAGTTGATGATCTGATTGCCACCGGAGGAACTGTCAGGGCCGCCATCAATCTCATTCAGAAATGCGGCGGCAGAGTTATGGGCGCTTCCTTTGCCATCAATCTGGTGGATCTGGGCGGAGCCCGGATGCTGGAGCGGGAATTTGGAATCAAGTCCTATTCCGTCCTGAATTTTGAGGGGGCGTAAAGCCGGTATCCGGGAATGATACAGAATGAGTCCGGAGGATTTCTTCAGAAAAATGGAGGCGCTTTTTCCGGAGTCCGTTTGCAGTTTTTGGGGAGGTGATGTGCCGTATGACAGTGTTACGGAAAAGCCTGTTTCTGGCGCTTCTGTCCGGCGTCGCCGCTACAGGGGTGGCCATGGCGCAGTTTTTGGATGATTTCCGGGATCCTCCCGAATGCGGACAGCATCATGAATACTGGGACAAGTCGCTGTCTTCGGATATTAAATCCGAAACTATTGTTCATTTTGAGTATAACAGTTTCCCCGGCCCGGGATTTATAGTGCCGGAAGTCTCCTTAGAAGCGCGTCCGGACAGTGAGTCGGAACCCTTTCCGAACTTTTATGTCCTTTTTGACCGGACCCCTTCGGGAGCTGTCAGAGTGGTGGCCCGGGGCGGCAATAATACCGGACACCGGGACGGCTCCCGGTTTGTGGTGCGCTACGAGATTTCCGATGACGGGCTTCCCAGAGAGCTTCAGACGATTGTCAGAAAGCATAATCTGAGCAGGGATAATGGCCATGTCAGTCATACCGACGGGCTCCCCACCGGAGACGGATCTATCCTGAGCGTCAGATATGATTCCGGCGAGGCCATATACCGGGGCAACAATGTTTTTCCGCTTCTGGATGATGCGGCTACCCGGGAAATTTACCAGGCCTTCAGAAGAGCAGCCAGGAGGCAGGGCTATGACTTTACCACTGCCGGATCCAGCGAGCCGGTTTATGATGATCCCACGGTGGAGATGCTGCAGGGAATCTGGAAGGGAAAGCATTTCGGACGGGAATGCGTTGCGGAGATCACGGGGCAGCATATCAGAATTTTCTATGACGGGGAGCTTGCAGACGATACTGATTATGTGATTTTCGAGGGGATGGTGAAGCCGAACCGGCTGGCTAAAAACTCCTCTCCGGATGATAAGTATCCCCGGTATGATAATTTCCGGGCCTTTACCAGTATTTCCAAAAAGAACGGCTTTACCATTGTGGGACATGTTTTTCGGAACGGATCGTCATCCTCTGTTGAGCTGTTCCGGCAGGACAATAGGTGACGGAAGCCGGAGATTGCAAGAATGAGCATAAATTCAGGGGCGGATATTTGCGGCAGCCTTCAGAAATTTTTCCCGGAATCTGTCCGGCGGTAAACTTTTTCCGAAAAATTTTGTAAAATGCCCGGTATCTTTTCAGCGATGCGCGTATCCGGTGCGGGGAATACCGGCCGGAACGGACATCTTTTGACGGAATATTATGGCTTCCTATACAGTTCTTGCACGTAAGTACCGGCCGCAGACCTTTCAGGATGTGGTGGGACAGACTCATGTTCTTGCGGCTTTGTCCAACGCCCTGGATTCCGGACGCCTGCATCATGCCTATCTGCTTACCGGTACACGCGGAGTCGGTAAAACTACCATCGCCAGAATTCTGGCCAAGTGTTTCAACTGCGAAAACGGCATCACTTCCCGGCCCTGCGGGGTCTGCCATAACTGTCAGGCTATTCAGAACGGTACCTTCCCGGATCTTATTGAGATCGACGCCGCCTCCCGTACCAAGGTCGAGGATACCCGGGACATTCTGGACAATGTGCAGTACAGCCCCCAGGCGGGCCGTTTCAAGGTGTACATTATCGACGAAGTCCACATGCTGTCCGGAGGCTCCTTCAATGCGCTCCTGAAAACCCTGGAGGAACCGCCGGAGTATGTCAAGTTCATTCTGGCTACCACGGATCCCCAGAAGCTTCCGGTCACAGTGGTTTCCCGCTGTCTGCAGTTCCAGCTTAAGGCGCTGACTCTGGATGAAATCAGAAATCAGCTGAAGACCGTTCTTTCCAGAGAGGAAATCGGTTTTGAGGAGGAGGCTCTTTCGGAGCTTTCCCGGGCTGCCCGGGGCAGTATGCGCGATGCCCTCAGTCTTACGGATCAGGCTATAGCCCTTGGGGGCGGACGGGTTACTGTAGCCGGTGTTACCGGCATGCTGGGAACCCTGGATACCTCCTATCTTACGGAGATTCTCAGTGTTATTGCCGAGAACAGCGGCTCCCGTCTGGCCGGAGTTCTGGAAACAGTCTCCGGGGTGACTCCCGATTTTGATACCCTCCATGTGAGTCTGGCTCAGATATTCCATGACCTCGCCCTTTACCAGGTGGCCGGTCCCTGTGAGGATCACTACTGTCTGAAGGGGGAGCTTATGGCGGAGTTTGCCAAAAAGTTCTCGCCCGAGGAGCTCCAGCTTTACTATCAGATTGTGCTGGAGGGGCGCCGGGAGCTTCCCTATGCTCCGGATGGTCTGGCCGCTTTTGAAATGACTCTGCTGCGGCTTCTGGCCTTCAATTTAAAAAAAAAAGGAGAATAGCAGCCAGCCGGCGGGTGCGTTTTCCTGACCTGGCAGGCTCATCTCAGGAGCAGGTTCTTCTTGAGGTTGCCCGGCTCGTAAACAAAAATCTTCCCAAAAAAGCTCCGGAAGCTCCCCTGTCTGCATTAAGCGGTGTTGCCGAATCCCGCCGGGATCGGCAGAGCGGTTTTGGAACTCAGATGGCGGACCGGCTTGGGCAGCCGCCCCGGGTGTCGAACCAGTCCCTGGCTCTCCGCAGTCAGAAAAGCGACAGTGCCCGCAACACCGTTTTCAGCGAGCTGGAGCAGCGCTATGCCAATCTTTTTGGCTATATTGCGCTTCTGGACAGCGCCATCGCCAGGGCCGGAAAGGATCTGGAGAAGAAGCGTGAGGATCGCTTTAACCAGGAAAAGAAGAATCAGCTGCGCCGGCAGCAGGAGGAAGGGGAGCGCATAAGCCGCAAGAACGCTGCTTTGATCCGGGGAAATCTGGAACTGTCCACGCAGGATCTTGCCTTTGCTGCCAATCCCATAGCTGCCGCCATGCAGACCGAAAAGCGGATTCAGGATTCTCTTGCCGGGCCTGCCGGAAAAATCATGGAGCCCACCTACACCAGAGTTCCGGGCATGGAGTCTCTTATTTCCAGCAATATGGGACCAGAGGTGCCGCCTGAGCTCAGGACGCCGGATGCGGGCGAGAATTTTCCGGCCCCGGCGGCAGCGCCGTCCGCAGCGGCAGCTCCGTTTTCCCAGGGGGCGGCCGGAAATAGTTCCGGCAGTGCTTCCGCCTCCGGCAGTATTCCCTGTGAAGCGCCCCCTCCGGCGGTTTCTTCTGCTCCGGTTCCGAATTCTGTGCCGCCGCTCCGGGCTGCCGCTCCTGCTTATCCCCCGGAGATGCCGGTCAGGGAGGCAGTGCCGCCGTTCCCGGTATCCGGAAATGAGGTTCCCCATGACTTTCAGCCCGATCCGGAGGACGAGGTGCCGTATCCCGGAGAAGAAGTCATGCCGGAGGCAGAGATTGTCAGCTATGCCCAGGACGGGGACGACGAAACGGATATTACCAACAGCATGGTGTTTACGGATGTGGATCTTAATATCCGTTCCGGAGGTTCCCCTGCTCCGGCCGCTCCGGAGCAGGTGCGGGATGAGGTGACGTTTTCGGGCGAACCGGTTACCAGCCACCGGCATTATCTGGGGGATGTTCAGGATTCCTTTACTCAGGATATAATGCGCACTGATTTGCAGGAGGCGGAAAGGGCTGTTATCATATTCGCCGTGCGGCTGGCTGATTCCACTGCCGAGAAATGGCATCTGGCACTTCCCGACAGCTATGCGCTCCTGGTTACCCGGGATATGACTGACAATATGAGTCAGGAGTTTTCCGGAGCGCTGGGCCATCCGGTGGAAATCAGCTGCGAATTTACTCAGGATGCTGATTTCAGCAGGTGTCCGGATGCTCTGGCCCGGGCCTACTGCCGGAATCTGTATGCCTCAGAACGGGAATCCCTGCTCCGGAATCCGTCTTTTCAGGATCTGGTCAGGGGGCTTGAGCTTAATCTGGGATCGGCGCAGTTCTATCTGGAGGATCGGAAGGACGTTAAAGCCGCGGACAGATGATTTTTTAACGGCGGTACCGGGAAATCCCGCGGGCTGCCGCAGTATGTGCACAAATATTTTTTAAGGATGTGACTATGTTTGGAAATCTGGGAAATCTGGGCAACCTGATGAAGCAGGCTCAGACTATGCAGGATCGGGCCAAGAAGGCGCAGGAGGAAATCGCCGCCTATGTTGCCGAGGGGGAGGCCGGTGGCGGTCTTGTAAAGGTAACCATGACCGGTGAGCATAAGGTTACCAAAGTGGAAATTGCCGATTCAGTTTTCGGGGATGACAAGGATATGTGTGAGGATCTTCTGGTCACCGCTCTTAACAATGCTGCTGAACGCATTCGCGAGTTTTCCGCCGAGAAGATGAAGAAGGTTACCAACGGCATTCCGCTTCCTCCGGGATTTAATTTGCCGTTCTGATTTTTTTTCGGGGCAGGGGGACTGAGTTTCCCCTGTTTTTTTTGCTTCCGCATTCACTACCGGACATGCTTCCGGAATTTCAGAGATATTTTTATGAAATTCAGTCCGCTCCTTGAGAATCTCATTAATGAACTGCAGATAATGCCGGGAATCGGTCCCCGCAGCGCTCAGAGAATTGCCTTTGCGCTGCTGGATCGGGATCGGGACGGTGCGCTTCGCCTCTCCAGGGCTTTGGAAAAGGCCATGTACCGCATTCACTACTGCAGTGAATGTCAGAGCTACTGCGAGGGAGATATCTGTGAAATATGCCAGAGCGAATCCCGTAAGGCCAGCAAGCTTCTCTGCGTGGTGGAATCCCCCTCTGACGTGCTGGCCATTGAAAAAACCTCCGAATTCAACGGTACCTATTTTGTGCTGCACGGTCATCTGAACCCCCTGGAGGGCATCGGCCCCAAGGAGCTTCATCTGGACGTTCTGGAGCAGCTGATTGACAAATATCGCTACCGGGAAATAATTCTGGCCACCAACCCGACGGTAGAGGGGGATGCCACCGCGCACTTTATCGGTCATATCGCTTCAAAGTATCAGATACCGGTATCTCAGATTGCCCGGGGTATTCCGGTGGGCGGGGAGCTGGATGCCATAGACGGATCCACTCTGATGCGCTCCTTTACGGGAAGACGTCCTCTTTAGCAGGCGGGAGTGTTTTTTTAAGCGGCGGCAGACAGGACAGGGTCAATCCGGAGTTAACTGTAATGGAGGAATGATTCTCATGATTAAATACCGTATTGGAAGGAGACGAGCCGGGGCGGTGCGTGACGCTCTTGATTTCTGGCAGGAGTCGGGAATGCTCTCTCAGGAGCAGCATGACACTCTCAGAGATTCTATTGAGGTTGAATTTGACTGGTCCCGGCTGGCCTTTCATGCCACCTGGATTGCGGCGGTCTGTCTGGTTACGGGCCTCGTGGCACTTCTGGCCAGCGATATTATTGTGGCGCTTCTGGAAAATGCTCCGGCGGCACTCCGGGCAGTGAGTTCCTTTGTCACGGCCGGGCTTCTGGTGTTTTTCGGATTCCGTCTCAGACTCCGGGATCATCCCCACATTAAAACCTACGGCATTCTGCTCTTTCTGGGCTGTGTCTTCATCGGCCTCGGATTTACCCAGGTGGCGGTAGCTCTGGATCTGAATGACGTCAGTGCTCATTACATTTTTCTTGCGGCGTGCCTGATTTACGGTCTGATAGGCTGGTATGGCAAGTCATCCCTGGCCTGGCTGTTTGCTCTGATGTCCTTCAGTTCCTGGATGGGGGTGAAAACAGGCTATTCCTGGGGCGGATACTGGCTTATGGATTCGCACCCGCTGCAGTCCATGGTGTACGGGGCATTCCTTACGGGACTGTCTTTACTGCCTTATTCCGCCGGCGTGCTCAGATCCCGGGAAGTTCACGGGGTAACCCAGGTCTGGGGGCTTCTGGCCCTGTTCATTCCTCTGTGGATTGCGTCCATCTGGGGTGTTGGCGAGCATCGGGCACAGGCCGGAGAGCTTATTGCCTGGTCCCTGATCATGGCTATTGCGGCGGTGGGCGCTCTTCTGGGAGGGATCCGGCTGGAAAGCGGCCGGCTTATCGGCTTCGGGGCGACCTTTATCGGCATTGAGCTTTATACCAAGTATTTTGAATACTGCTGGGAACGTTTGAATATGGGGCTGTTTTTCATGATTCTGGGCGGGAGTCTGATTATTCTGGTAAGGCTGATTATGAAGTACCGGATTGAAAACCGGAAGGAGCTTCCGGAGCAGTCAGCCTGATTTCAGGCCTCTGGTGATGACAGAAGACCCGGTTTTCCGGGTCTTTTCCTATTCCGGGCAGAAGTGACTGTTCCATTTCCCGAAAAGAATCTTGAATTTCAAAAAAGAGTCCCCATTTAAGGTGCAGTAACGGATCAGTATCCCTGAAAGGTCTCCTCCGAAAAAACGGGGACAGGGAATGTATTTTGGGAGTATAGCAAAATGACAGACAATACCGAAAAGCGTGGTTTTCAGACAGAAGTAAAGCAGCTTCTCAATCTTCTGGCCAACAGTCTCTATTCAAACAAGGAGGTTTTTCTCCGCGAGCTTATTTCAAATGCTTCAGACGCCATTGACAAGCTGCGTTTCAAGGCTGTTCAGGATCAGTCGGTTTACGGCAATGATTCCAATCTTCATATTCGTCTCTCCGCTGACAAGGACAAGAAGACCCTGACCATTTCCGATAACGGTATCGGTATGACCCGCGATCAGATTTGCGAGCACCTGGGGACCATTGCCAAGTCCGGCACCGCCGAGTTCTTCAAGAACCTTTCCGGCGATCAGGCCAGGGATTCCCAGCTTATCGGTCAGTTCGGCGTAGGCTTTTACTCTGCCTTTATTGTGGCCGACAAGGTAACCGTAATCAGCCGTTCTGCCGAAGCTGCTCCGGATCAGGCAGTTTGCTGGGAGTCTGACGGCACCGGCGAATATACTGTCAGCACCGTAAACAAGGCAGATCGCGGTACCGATGTTATTCTTTCTCTTAAAGAAGAGAATTCCGAGTATCTGGAGGACTGGACTCTGCGTTCCGCTGTTACCAAGTATTCCGATCATATTTCTGTTCCGGTAGAAATGCTGGAAACCGTTAAGCCTGAAAAGAAGGACGACGCCGAGGAAAACAAGGACGAGAAGGAAGCAGAGACTGCCGAATACACCGAGTGGAAGCAGATTAATGAGGCCAAGGCTCTCTGGACCCGTTCCGCCAAAGATATTACCGATGACGAATACAAGGAATTCTACAAGCATATTTCTCATGATTATGATGATCCGCTGGTATGGGCTCACAATCATGTGGAAGGTGCTCAGGAATATACTTCCCTGCTTTATGTTCCGAAGCATGCTCCCTGGGATCTGTTTAACCGTGAGCAGAAGCACGGCCTTAAGCTTTACGTGCAGCGCGTGTTCATCATGGATGATGCCGAGCAGTTTATGCCGGGCTACCTCAGATTTGTAAAGGGTGTGCTGGATTCCAATGATCTGCCGCTTAATGTCTCCCGTGAAATTCTTCAGGACAGCAAGCTGACCTCCAAGCTGAAGTCCGGCTGTACCAAGAAGGCTCTCCAGATGCTTACCAAGATGGCCAAGGATGAAAATCAGGACAACTATAAGACCTTCTGGAAGGAATACGGCTCTGTAATCAAGGAAGGTCTGGTAGAGGATTATGAAAACCGTGAGGAGATTTTTGACCTCATCCGTTTTGCCTCCACCCATAACGACAATAGCGAGCAGAACGTTTCTCTAAAGGACTATATCTCCCGCATGCCTGAAAAGCAGAAGAATATCTACTTCCTGACTGCCGCTACTTATGCCGCCGCTGCTTCCAGCCCGTACCTTGAAACCTTCAAGAAGAAGGGCATCGAGGTGCTCCTGCTCACCGAGCGTGTTGACGAATGGGTAATGAACCAGGTTACCGAATACAAGGAGAAGAAGTTTATCTCCGTAACTGCCTCTGATCTGGAACTGGGCGATCTGGAGGACAAGGAAGAGAAGGAAAAGCAGGAAAGCCAGGCCAAGGAAAACGAGGATTTCCTGAAGAAGGTTAAAGAGGCACTCGGCGAGCAGGTTACCGATGTCAAGGTTACCAACCGTCTTACCGACACTCCGAGCTGCGTAATCGGTCAGGGCAACCAGATGATGACCGCTCAGATGCGCCGTCTCCTGGAAGCCAGCGGTCAGAAGCTTCCGGACGAGAAGTATACTCTGGAGATCAACATGGATCACGATCTGGTCAAGCAGCTTGCTCAGGAAACTGACGAGAGCCGTTTCAAGGACTGGGCACAGCTGATTCTTGACGAGGCTATTCTGGCAGATCAGGGGGCTCTTAAGGAACCCGCCAGATACGTGAAGCTGGTTAACTCGCTTCTCCTCCATAAGTAACAGGTTGCCGCGGCGGGATGAGGATCTCCCGTAGCGGATAAACCTGAGCATTAGAGAAAGGCCGGATGAAATATTCCGGTCTTTTTTTGCTGTAATTGTTTAAAGAGCGGCAGGGATAATGAGCAGAAACCGGAAAAGCCGGAGGGAAAGACTGCCAGCAGTGCTTCGTACTCTCCGGCCAGTCAGCCGCAGTGTGCCTTATCCTGTTTCATAGAAAACTGCTGAATTAGGTGTTCTGCCTGAAAATCGAGTCTTTTGATTCGTGGCAGTCTCTTCGGAAATCTGAAAAAAGGTTCTGTTAGGGAAGTGTGCTGATTACTGCTTTTATGATTATTCTGATAGCTGCGTTTTTTACAAAAAAAGACAGACACCCTTCGGTGCCTGCCTGATTCACTAGTCAACCCCGTATTCTAATATTAAGCTATTTCCCGCTTCCGGGCCTTAGCGCCATCTCGGTCCCGGTCCGCCATGGTGATGATACCCGTGATGGTGGTGATGGTGGTGATGGTAGTGCGGCGGCGGAGGCGCATGATGCCATCCCCGGTGGTGGTGATAATAATAGGGGGCCGGAGGGGGCGGCGGGCGATGCCAGTATACTACCGGAACCGGCGGAACCGGAGTCGGTGCCACGGCGCAGAAGGGGCCGGCACAAACATACGCACTGGCAAAGGCCGATGGAGCTGCCATAAGCCCGAAAAGAAGGGCCGTGATGTATAAAAACTTACGCATTTTCTTCATTCCTCCAATTATGAGTGGGGGTGATGTCCGGCTTGAATCAAAATGCCGAATTCTTCGAGATTTACAATAACTCAAAATCTCTGACTTCATTAATTATGACATGAATTCCGGTAATAAGTTTCCTAAGACACAATTCGTAACATTTTGATGGAATCTGATATTTTTCGGGGGGCTGTGCCGCTGTTTCGGGGTACGGGAGACAGAATTATCGAAGTCCCTGAGAGCCTGCAAATCCTTTTTCTGACTGGGAGTTTGTGACACTGTTATGAATATGCGGCTTCCGGATGCGGGGTTTTTGATATGGGAGAGCAAAAGACGGCTAAAATGGCAAGAAGTGATCTGTTTGTATCTGATACCGATCAGCGGTTTTCGGTCGTGTCAGGGGAGGTTTTTGTGAGATACGGTTCTGGCGTCTTGTTTTCGGGAATGCTTTTTCTGCTGTCATCCTTCGGCATAGCAGCTTCTGAGAGCGGATGGAGCTTTAACCGGGCCGGGGACACCGTTTATATGCAGCATGGCCAGTACGGTTCATTGATGCTGGAATACCGCTATTCACTGGATGCCTATCGGTTTATCCACGCCCTTGAGGAGCATGAGAATTGCCGGGTGGTGGAAAAGGAATACTATGTCAAGGCTGAAAACTGCCGGGGCTTCAGGGTGATCGAGGCGGTGCAGAGTGCCCGTATTCTGGGTGAGGACAATCCTTCCGGCATTTACTACCTGAATCCGAAAGACAAAGCCGGTCTGGAACAGCTCTATTTTGTGGTTGCCAGTCTTTCCGGGAACCGGGATGGCCGCTTTTCGGAATTTCTGGATTTCCTTTCCGGATGGAAGCTTGAGCTTTCCCCCCGGGAAGCGGTAATCAGAGAAGAACAGACCAGAGTGGAACAGCTCAGGGATGAATATGATCAGATTGACTACTGGGAATACCACGTTAAAAAACCGGGGGTTTACACCTATACGTTCAGTCATGGCAAAACCGGATTAAGAATTATTTTTGAAAACTCCGGCTATCTAATTGACGGGGATACTATTCAAAATGTATCGCAAAGGCTGTCCCGAAAATACGGCTGCAATGCTCCGGCTCAGGTTCCGGAAGCCTTTTTCAAAAATGAGCAGGAAACCGGAGACCGGAAGAAGCAGGAGATGAAGTTTCCCTACACCGAACTCCTGTCCATGGAGTGTCTCAACAATATCCGGGTGTTTGTGGCAGACAACGGCGGCGGAATCTTCTATGACTATGTGGTAAAGCTTCCGACTCCGCCGGCGGATCTTAAAACTCAGGAACCCGTTTCGGAGGGCAAATCTTCCGGAACTTCTCAGACTGCGGCAAAGACTCCGGATAAAGCTTCGGAAACTGGCTCCGGGCAGAATCCTTTACCCGCCTCAGCGGGTAAAGGAAGCACTCCAGAAGCCGGGGGGGCTGACAGTACGGGCGATTCCCCTGCTGAGAAGGCTAGGTCAGCTGAAGGCAGCGGGGCCGAAGAGGTTTCTCAGAAGGCCGGCAGCGAAGGCCTGAATGCGTCTCCAGAGAATGAGTCCGGTGATAGCAGACAGGAGGAATACGACCTTCTGATACAGGAATTTATCAGAAAGACAGAAATTTTTAATCCGGCACTGTAACCGGTACGGACTTCCGGCAGAACACACACCTGCCGGTATTTTTCTGAAAATCAGCGGAGGCGCTTTAGATGAAGTTTTTGAAGTATGCTCTGGCACTGATGCCCCTGCTATTTCCGTGGGAGGCTTTTTCCAGGAATCCGGGGCTGGACAATGACGGCTGGACGATGGCCTTTGACGGAGCGGAGGCCTTTATATCGCATGAGACTCTGGGGGAAATCAGAATGGAGTCCGTGTTTGCTCTCAGTGCCGATCGGGTTCCGGAATATATGAAGCAGATAAGTCTTCTAAAAGGCTGTTCCAGCGGTATTTCCGAAGCCGGTTCCGAAGTTACCGGCTGTGATGAATGGGAGCTTGTGGAAATTCTTAAGGACAGTCATTATATTGGCAAGGGAAAATGGTATCGGGCCTTTTTCTATCGTCCATCCCGTGCCGGATCGCTTGCGAAGATGCGTTTTGTCGGAAAAAGCATTGCCGGGAATGATCCCGTGGATCCCACGGTGCTGGGACTGCATTTCCCGGAATGGACTCTGCTCCGTCAGGATGTGGATGATATGTCCTACACCTATCTCCATGAAGATACGGGAGCTCGGGTGATCTTTGAGAAGGGCGGTTTCTATTTTGACGGAGATACTGCAGAAATTGTTGTGGAGCGTCTGAAGAACCGCTATCAGTGCGGTAATCCCGTAAAGACTGAAATCCGCACCTCCGGCAAAAAGCCGGAGCATCCCTATTCCGGCGGGGTAAAGATGTTCTGTCCGGATCATACCGCGATATACGTGTTTAAAAACGGTGGCACGGTTATCTATGATTTTGTGATAAAGGCGTTAACCCCGGAGGCTGAAAAGGCCGGACTGAATTTCATCCTGAAAACAGAAGAGCTTAATCCGCTGATGTAGCATCGCTATCCCGGATATTTCTTTCCGGGGGCTCCCTTGCCCGCTTCTGCTGCGGTGTTCTTTTAGTAAAGCGAGGATCCGGGCACAGAAGGAATTTCCGCGAATATTCTCTTTAGGGGGCGCGTGGTAGCGCCTGCTTTGCTTAATTTATGGCATTAAAAAAGCCGCCCTTATGAAGAGCGGCCCGGAGTACCTTCTTGAAAGAAGCTTTGCCAGGATCTGCCCGGAAAGATTTCCGGACTGGCGTTTTCTGTCAGTGCTTCTGCCCTGCCTTCACATTGAGATACCAGTTCCAGAGGCCGATAAAGATGCCGCCTCCGATAATGTTTCCGATGGTTACCGGGATGAGGTTCTTAACAACAAAGTTCATTACGGTAAGAGATTCATAGTGCGTAATGTCCAGTCCGGTACTGCTCCAGAATTCCGGTTTGGCAAAGTTGACAATGCTGATTCCTGCCGGAATCATGAACATGTTGGCAATGCTGTGCTCGAATCCGGAGGCCACAAACATGCCCACGGGAAATATCATGGCCAGCATCTTGTCGGTCAGAGTTTTTCCGGCAAAGCCTACCCAGACGGCCAGGCAGACCATGATATTGCAGAAAATGCCCATGGTCATGGCTTCCAGAAAGCCCCGAATCCAGCTTTCCCCCTCCCGGAAATGCGATATCTTGTGGAGCGAGGTATCCAGCACCACCTGTCCCCAGTGTCCGTGAAAGGCGTCATACTGCCGGGCCAGCATTACCAGGGAGACAATGATAAGGCCGCCGATAAGGTTTCCAGAATAGACAATCCCCCAGTTCTTAAGGAGCTGCCGCCAGGTGGTCAGGCCCGAAGCCCGGGCCACCAGAGTCAGAGTTGAGGAGGTAAAGAGCTCTCCGCTGAGGATAACGCAGAGCATAAGCCCCAGTGAAAAGCAGAGACCGCCCACCAGCTTGCCGTGGCCGTCCGCCAGCGCCGTGGTGTAAAACATAAACGCCAGAGCGATGAAGGCTCCGGCGTTTACTGCCATCAGTAGGGCCTGCCAGGAGGGGCGGTTGGCCTTATGCTCGGTGATATGCTCGGCGGCTTTTGCTGTTTCCTCGGAGGAAAGACAGCAGGAATTTTTTTCTTGTGTCATATCTGAAAAAAAGCCTTGGTATATGGTAAAAGCAGTACCGGTAATTGTGAGGTGCGGCATCTCCGATGCCGGTGTCATTTTATCAGAGATAAAATAATTGTTTAAACCGAAATATGCGCCTTTTTGAAAAAAATAGCGGATTTTTCCGGGTAATTATTCCGGGCCTTTCCGATAAATCCGGGCGTTTTTGTAGTATCATAGTACGGTTTTTCAGGAAGACATCGGTTTTTACGGTGTTCTTTTAGTCACGCTTTACCAAAAGGGATTACAGAAACATGCGTATTATTCTCCTCGGGGCACCCGGTGCCGGCAAGGGCACTCAGGCTCAGTATCTTACAAAAAAGTACGATATTCCTCAGATTTCCACCGGCGATATGCTGAGAGCGGCCATCAAGGCCGGAACTCCTCTGGGACTTAAGGCGAAGGAGGTTATGGATAAGGGCCAGCTCGTCTCTGATGATATTATCATCGGTCTGGTTAAGGACAGAATTGCTGAGCCTGACTGCAAGAACGGCTTCCTTTTTGACGGTTTCCCGCGTACCATCCCTCAGGCCGAGGCTATTGACAACGGCGGTATCGGTATTGATGCCGTAGTGGAAATCTGTGTTCCTGATGAGGAAATCGTAAAGCGCATGAGCGGCAGAAGAGTGCACCTTGCATCCGGCCGTACCTATCATGTGGTGTTTAACCCTCCGAAGGTTCCCGGCAAGGACGATGTTACCGGAGAGGATCTGGTGGTTCGCAAGGATGATGAGGAAGCTACCGTAAGAAGCCGTCTTGAGGTTTATCATTCCCAGACTGAGCCACTGGTTGCTTTCTACAATGCCAAGGCTTCCAGAAACGAGTGCCGTTTTGTGAAGGTTGACGGCACCAAGCCGGTTAACGAAGTCAGTGCCAGCCTTGACAGGGAACTGGCGTAACGGTTTCGAACTCCGGCAGCATAATTAATCGGAAACACAGCTTCAGACCGGGGCTGTGTTTTTTGTATTACCGGGGAAGACGGAGAGCTGCTTTTATGTGCGGGAAAACGGGAAAGCGGAGCCGGAAAAACAGACGGGAGGGGGAAAGTGGAGCTTTTTATTGAGATGGCTGGTCCTGTGGGACTGATCCTGCTGGTCTTCGGGGGGCTGTTTCTTCTGGCGGCGCTGTGGTGTCTGGTCTATACCGTGGTGTCATGGCGCGGCTTCCGGGATTTCCAGAAGGGTGCCGGCCGGGAAAAAACTCCCGGATCTCCGGAGCTCATGTCTGACATTATGAATTACCGGGGGCGGAATCCCGGGATTATTTTTATCAGGGATACTTTTTTGGAAAAGCCCCGGAAACTGGAGGACTTTAAAACCCTGGCGTTTTTTTTTCTGAACCGCAGTCTGAGAAGGGTAACACACAGACTGCGCTTTATAAAGCTGGTAGCGGTGATTTCTCCGCTTCTGGGACTCATGGGCACAGTACTGGGGATGCTGACGGTGTTCCGGGATCTTTCCGGGGCGGCCCGGCCGGATCCTGCGGTGCTGGCTGCCGGTATCTGGCAGGCCCTGATTACCACGGTGATGGGCCTTTTCATTGCGATTCCTGCCAGTCTGGCATACTGGTATCTTTCCGGCCGGCTGGGGGATTTTCGGGCCGAGGCTTTGGGCTTCTCCTTCAGAATCCGTGCGGCTTTGGGGGCTTCTGAGCCGGGAGAACCCGGGGCATGACTGAACCATGGGATTTTGAGGAGGAAGACAGCGATCTTCATATTGACATGACCCCGCTTATCGATGTGGTATTCATGCTGATTATTTTTCTGGTGCTGACCGCGAGCTTCATGAAACCGGCACTCGAGGTGAATCTGCCGGAGGTTTCCGGGGATTACGGGCCGGGAAATACTTCGGCTATCCTGGTAGCGGTCACCGCCGGGGGAGAGCTTTTGGCTGACGGTGCCGCCTGCACTCCTGCTGAGCTCACGAATCTCCTGAGACAGTATCCGGATCGGGGACTGGATATTCATGCTGACCGTGATGCTCCGTTTCGTCATGTGGCGGAGGTTATGCGGATTGCCGGAAGGGAACGGGGAGGGCGGTTCACCATAGCTGTGGCAGGAAATCCTCCGGAAGCCGGGAGCGGTTCCGGGAGTTCAAAGTGAAGCTTTTTTCCGGAGATTTTCCGGAGCGGACAGCCTCTCTGGCGGCGGTGGCGCTGTTTCCGGTGCTAACAGTGCCGGCGGTGTATATTGCTGAGCTTCTTTGGGCTGTACCTGTCCCGGCAGTGCTTCAGGAGAAGACTGCACAGCCGGAGATAACCGGGAGCTTTTATGCGGAGGCTGTAGTACGGGAGTCTGCAGACACTGAGCTAGCGGGAGATTCCGGAGCCCCTGTCCTGGAATTGGAGTCTGTGGCAGAAAAGACGGTACCGGAAGCGGAAAGACCTGAGGAAAAGAAGCAGGAAAAGAAGAGGGAAGAAACGAGGGAAGAAACGCGGAAACCAGATGTTTCTATGGAAATCAGATCCGGGCCGCTTTCGAAACCCCAGGTGAATTCTCATGCCCGCGGGAGCCGGGGCCAGAGTCGGGAAAAACCGGAAAACCGGCGTTCCGGACAGTTGGCGCATTCGGAACGGAAGCCCCTCCGGGAAGCTAATGCAGATGTCCGGCGGAACTTGCCTGAAAAGCCGATCCCTGGTACCGCGATGACGGAGAATGCGACAAAAATATCCTCCGGCAGCCCCCCGCAGCCTCCTTCCCGGTCCTTATCTTCCGAAGGCTCGCATCTTAAAGGAGCAGCCCTGATCCGGAAAGAGGCTGAGCGACTCCGGAAATATCCGCCCCGGGCTCTCAGAAACGGAATTCAGGGGAGCGGTGCCCTTCTGGCGCGCGTCAATTCCCGGGGGGTGGTGTATTCCGCCATGGTAGTTCGGAATACCGGGAATCGCTTTCTGGATCAGGCTCTGGAGAATCTGGCTGAAAAAATCACCGGTTTTGATACCGGTATTCCGGGTGAGGCCTACGAGGTAGAGGTTCCGGTACGCTATCTGATAAAGTAATCTTTTTCCAGGGGACTCCAGATAAGTATCATGGAATGAACTATGATCTCAGCAGCTTTAGAGATGTATCAGATAATTACCGATATTTCCGTCAATGCTGGTGTGAATCCGCATTAATAACCGCATGAAGACGATCCCGGCGGTTTTCAAGCTCAAAAACGAACGGGATTCCCCTAGATCTGCAGTCTATCAGCTGTGGATGCTGCGATATTCATGATTGTAGCTTTGCTGGATTCTTCTGGCGAGATCGCTTACGGGAGTGACCAGTACCTTTGCCACCGAGCCTATCTCCTCGGATTTGCCGCGATCCAGAATCAGCACCTTGTCTGCCAGATGCTTGATGGCGCAGAGATCGTTGAGACAGATTATCAGGGTCATCCGGTAGCGTTTCTGGAGATCCAGAAACATGTTGTAGAAATCCATGCGCAGCATGGCATCCAGCTTTTCCACCGAGGAATCCACCAGGAGAGCCTGCGGACGCAATACCAGAGCTCTGGCCAGAGAAAGCCGGAGTTTCTGAATGTCGGTCAGCATATGGAGATAGCAGCTCAGGTGCTCTTCCCGGAGTCCCACGTATTCCGTGGTTACGCTGATCCGCTTCCTGATTTCCCGGGGCGAAAGACTGGTATTTTTGGAAAGAGGGGTTTCCAGGATTTTATATACCCTGATGTGAGGATTGAGAGCAGTGTCCGGGTCGGGATACATCATTCTGATGATGGATACCCGATCCCGGCGGTCATAATCCCGGATATTCTTTTCGTAAAGCAGTATTTCCCCTTCATAGGAGGCGGCAGAGCTGTCGTTCAGTATCTGAAGCAGGGTGGATTTTCCGGAACCGGCGTCGCCGCAGATGGCCAGTGTTTCCCCCTGACTCAGAGTGAAGGAGATATCAGAAAGGGCGTAGCGCTTTTTCTGCAGAAAGAAGTATTTGCCGGTGTTGAAAAACACTGACAGGTTTTTTACCTGCAGAAATGTCGGAGTTATGTTATAGGCCATGGCGCATATCCTAGATATTAAGAGGGAAATGACAGCAGTAGAAGCCGTTTTTAACCCGGGTTACCGGGGGCTTGATATTGCATTCCCGGTCCGCATACGGACAGCGGTTTCCCAGGGGACAGCCTACCGGCGGATGCTGAAAGTCAGGATGATCGCCTCCGGGGGCCTTGAAAAAGGCTTTGCGGTGGAAGCCGGCTCCCATGTCCGGGATGGCGTCCAGCATGAATTGTGTAAATGGATGGTGCGGATTCTTAAGGATCTGCTCTGTAGGTCCCTGCTCCACGATTTCTCCGTAATACAGCATATTGATGCGATCCATCAGTCTGGCGATCGATCCCAGATCGTTGGACACATAGATTACTGAAACGTGATTATTCTGATTCAGACTGTCAATGAGCCGCAGAATCTGCAGCTGGGACAGGGTGGTCATGGTGCTTATGGGATCGTCGGCAATCAGAAGTCTGGGCTTGCGGCCCAGAGCCATGGCGATGTTCACCTTCTGGCACTGGGCCTCCGAGAGCTCGTGAGGGTAGGCATTCAGGATGGCCCTGGTATCCTTGAAGCCCACCTTGTGCAGCAGAATATCGATTTCCCGCTTTTTCCAAAAGAACCGTTTCCAGATTTTACGGGGACGGACAGAGTTCGGGAGATTCTCAGTCAGCTGCTCCCGGATGGTCATCAAAGGATCCAGACTGCGGGTGCCGTTCTGCAGCATGATGGAAACTCTTTCGGACAGAAATTTTCTTCTTTGGTACAGATCCTTTCCGGTTATGTCGATATTGTCAAAACGGTAGCGGTCAAAGCTGATTTCCAGATTACGGCTGTGAATACCGGCAATGGCCTTGCAGATGAGACTTTTTCCTGATCCGGAAGTTCCGATAAGTCCGACGATTTCCCCTTCGTTTACTGAAAGGTCCAGATTCGTGCAGATGGGAACCAGGCCGTTGGCGGTTTTGAGAGAAATGGAGAGGTTTTTAATTTCAATCAGAGCCATTTCTTTTCTCCCATGGTCAGAACTCTGCCAATACCGTGTCCCACCTGGGAGATGGCCGCAATGGTAATGCCGATGGCAATACCCGGAATGATGGCCTTGGAGTTACCGATATAGATGAGGTCCATGCCGGAAATGAGCATGCTGCCCCATTCCGGTTCCGGAGCCTGGGCCCCGAGACCGAGGTAGCCGATGGCGCTAATGTCCAGCACTGCCACGGCAAAGGCCTCCCAGAAGTTAATGGTAATCACTGAAAGGATGTTCGGAACAATGCATTCCAGGGTAAGCTCCAGGTATGAGGAGCCGTCCAGGTTGTTGGCTTTGATGTAGTCCTTTACAATTTCATGCTTTACGGCATTGTAGGTGGTGTGGATAAAGCGCGGCAGAAGTGAAATTGCGATGGCCAGAGCGGTATGGGGAAGTGTCGGAGAAAGTATGGAAACCACCACAAAAACAATCAGAATGGAAGGAACCGCAAATATTATGTCGAAGGAGTGTCTGATAAGACTGCTGCGGATATGGTGTCTGTCAATGCCGGTAATAATGCCCAGGGCAATCCCGGCGACGGCAGCGGAAGCAGTGGCCAGAAATGCGAAGGAAATAGTATTTGCTCCGCCGTGCAAAAGTCTGGAAAGAAAGTCCCGGCCGAATTCATCAGTGCCAAGAAAGTGCTTCAGTTCCCCGCCATCAACCCAAGAGGGAGGCAGCAGTCTTTTGGTGATATCCTGGGTATAGGGATCCATGTTTACAAAGTACGGGATTACAAAAATCACGGTCAGGATCAGGAACAGCACAATAAGACCGATGACGTCGGCAGTGCTTTTTTTGTAGAAATGCCAGAAAATCTGCCGGTCGGACAGTACCTTGTCATAGTTTTGGTATTTCATGAAAGTATCCTGTTTTCCGGACTCCCGGTTAGGTTGTCGGTGATTTTTCGCCGGGCGGTCTGTTCCGGCGCCCCCCTGATAATTTTACGCCTGTTTTGCTGTTTCATGCAGTGTGTCATAAAAAAACGGCATCCTTCCGCTATCAGATATTGAGGTTTATGCGGCGCTTTTCCGGAAAGAACACCTCTCCCATAATATCAATAACGGTGTTTGTCAGGAGAAAAATAATTGCCAGTACAAAAATCGCCGTTTCCAGCACAGCGTTGTCAGAATGCTCCACGGCTGTGGAGATCCAGATCCCGGTGCCGGGCCATTCAAAAACCACCTCCACCAGAATTGTTGCCGAAAACAGATTGCACAGGATAATCTTTATTTTCGGAAGAATTGAGGGGATGATGTTCGGAAAAATGTGCTTTCGGGCCAGAAAAAACTGACTCTGTCCCCGGGAAATAGCCATTCTGATAAAGTCCATTTCGGAAATGGTGAAGGATGCCCGTCGCGCCAGAAGGTAGAACTGGGTTGCCGGCATAAACGAAAGTACTATTACCGGAAGCACCAGATGCTTCAGCATGCTGCTGATGTTCTCGGAATCCATGGTAAGGAGAGAATCAATGAAGATGCTTCCCGTTACCAGGGGGACATCACAGAACAGACTGATGTTACCGGCTGTGGGCACCAGTTTCAGTTCTACGGCAAAAATGGTTATCATCATCTGTCCCAGCCAGAACACCGGAAAGGAGGTGGTGAGCCGCAGAATAGCCGTTACGCCCTTCAGAAAAATCGAGTGATGGTTGAGACCTGCGGCGATTCCGGTAACTGTGCCGGCCACGAAGGACAGGATAAATGAGAAGAATATCAGCTCCAGGGTGGAGGGCAGATACATCCTGAGCTCGTAGATCACCGGAAGTTTTGAGCCGGTGCTGATACCAAAATTACCGCGTACGATGGAACTGGTGAAATACAGATAGTCTCTGACCAGTCTTTCGGCATCAAACTCAGTAAGTCTGATGTGCATCCAAAAAAGGATTATGGTCAGCATAAAGAAGACAAACAGCAGAATAAGAATTCTGCGGATAACAAACTTCAGCATCATCTGCCTCCTTTTTTCTGAGCCGGACGGTCTTTGCCGGAAGAGGAGGCCGGGGCGGTTTTCTGAGCCGGACGGTCTTTACCGGAAGCGGAACCCGGGGCGGTTTTCGGAGCCGGACGGTCTTTGCCGGAAGAGGAGGCCGGGGCGGTTTTCGGAGCCGGACGGTCTTTGCCGGAAGAGGAGGCCGGGGCGGTTTTCTGAGCCGGACGGTCTTTACCGGAAGAGGAACCCGGGGCGGTTTTCGGATCTTCTGCAGGAGTGCCGGGAGAGGAATCCGGGACGGTTTTCGGAGCTTCAGCGGCAGTGCCGGGAGGCTCGGGGACTCCGGCTCCGGGGACTACCGGCGTTTTCAGAGAAGTTCCGGAGGCACCGGTACCGGATTTTCCAGCCGGCTTTTCATCATCAAAGTAGACATTCCTGAAATCGAGACCGCCGGCGGCAGTAGTGCGAAGTCCCTTAAGATTGCCCAGAGCCACGTAGCGGTTACTGGAATAGAGCAGCGGGATCAGGGGCATTTCCTCCAGAAGAATGTGTCTGGCATTGAGGTACAGGCTCATTTTTTCATGATCGCTGAGTCTTCTGTTTTTCAGAGAAGTCATGATGTTGTCAAAATAAACATTGCACCACCCGGTGAAATTGTTCATAAACTCGGTGTCCGACTGTCTGCGGCGTGCAGTTTTCCGGCATGCCAGAAGCGGAGCAATGACCGAATCCAGATTTGAATAAACGTTGATTATGGCCATGTCGAAGTTGCCGCTTCTGAGTTTTCGCAGACCGGTATCCGTTCGGTACTTATGTATTTCCGACTTGACGCCGATGCTTTCCAGATCAGATTTCAGAATTTCGGCGATCTTGATTTGATAATTGCCGCCGCCGTTTTCCGATTCAAAAACCGAGATTCTGAGAGGAGTTCTGCGAAGCTCCAGTACGGAGGCCAGCTTTTCCTCGTTGGAGGGTTCGGTATCCGGGGTGAATATGTTGTTGGTTCCGGCCCGGGCTCCGATTATATAGTGGCCCAGTCCGAAATACACCGCCTCATTGAGATCCCGGATATTGATGGCATCGGCAATGGTTCTCCGGGTGTGCCGGTTTTTAAGAACATCCTTTCTGGTGTTAAAGATAATGAAGGTGGCGTTGACCGTTTTCCGATTGAGGATATTAAGCTCATTCCGGTCCCGGTGCTGTTCTATAAAGGTCAGCTGACTGGCCGAGGGGTTGGAGATGATGTGGCACTCGTTGGTAAACATCTGGGAGAGCCGTTTATTGATTTTCCAGGAGCGGTTGATGACCAGCTTGCTAATCCGGGGTTTATCAAAGCGGTATTCCGGGAAGGGCTTCAGCTTAACATAGCGCTCTCTTATGAAGCTGGTTTCCTGAAAAGGGCCGGTGCCGACAGCGTTGTAGTCGATATATTCCGGAGGCAGTCCGTGCTCCAGTATGTAGTCGGCATATTCCTTGCTGAGAATAACGCTGTTGTCAATGGCCAGAAAATCCAGGAAATCCGGGTCCGGCTCCTTCAGGATAAAGCGCACTATATGAGGAGATACAGCCACAATGTCCTTGATATTGCTGAGAGTTTCCGTTTTGGTAATGTAGGGGAAGTTTTCGAACGGTTCGTAGAACGGATTGCCGGGATCCCTCATTCTATTGAAGGAAAAAATGACATCGTCAGCCTGGAGCTCTCTTGTGGGGATAAAGGAACCGTAGCTGTGAAATCTGACTGTTTTGTCCAGAACAAATGTATATTCCACCTGATCCCGGGAAAGCCTGGTGAGTTTTCCGACGCCGGGGACGATTTCTCCGGTTTTGTTGTCTCTGCCGATAAGACGCTCATAGACAGCCTTGGCAAGAGTGGAGGCTATAGGGGAATACTGGTAGCGCTGCGGATTCATGTAGGGAAGGGCGTGTTCCGAGCAGTAGATCACCCCGTTATGCTCTGCGGCCGGGGCATTACCAGTGAAGCCGTTAAGCAGGATCAGGAGAGTAAGGAGCAGCAGAAATCTCATCGTCGGGGGTACCAGTTGCCGGTTCGTGTCGGAAAAAACAGGTTCCGGAGCCGTTTCAGAATTCAGAATAAAAATCCGGAGCCGCAGGATATTTTATCATTTTTAGGGAGACTGCCGTAATAGATCCTTTTCCGGGATGTTTCCGGTCAGAAAGAGATCTGGCAAAGGCTTTTGGAAGGCGGAGACGGGAATGCGCTCATTTGCTGGCTGTCCTGGAAATACTTAAAGGAGGGATATCCGGTTCACCGGTTCAAAGAGAAAAACAGCAGGAAAAGCCACTCCGGTCAGAATGAAAAACTGTAACGCTGAAAAAAGGAAGGGGCTTGTCATAAGCCCCGTATAGGAGGAACGTCCCTGTTCCAGAAAACTTCCGGTGTTGCGTATTACATCCCTGCAAATCCGCTCCGGAGCATCCCTGCTCCTTCCACCGCACGGCGGGATTCTATATGTTTTGACAGACTATACATTGTGACAAAGATCTCGTTTTTTGAAATAACTTTATGACACTAGAGTCCTGATAATTCATTTAAGCCCTTGATTATCAAGGGTTTATGCCGAAAATGAAGTGATTTTTATGAAAACGGTTCTGGTGTAAATCTCCGTATTTGTTATGGCAAATATCTCACAAACATCTTAATAATATCTTACATGAGTTCCGGGATATCTGGGGGAGCATATCCCTTTTCAGGGGACATAATGAGGGAAAGCGGCCGCCGAATACTGTAAAATACTACTGATAATCCGGTATCAACTGTGGAAGTCCGGGGATTATCCCGGAGCTTTTTTCCAGAAAATAATAGAGTGGTGGCATCATGTTTCTTTTTGATAAGGTTGGCGCAACTATATCTGAAGGGATTTCCCTGGTGAGGGATCGGGAAATCCGGCTGGGAGTTACCGGACTGTCCCGGGGCGGCAAAACAGCGCTGATAACCTCCCTTGTAAACAACATTTCAGCATTCGGCCTCAAGGGATACGAGGAAAGAATGCCCCGTTTTCAGGAATACACCTCCATGGGCATTACCTACGGCGGCATTGCCAGGGCCCGCGACCTGTCAGTAACCAGATTTCCCTACGGATCCATTATGAAGTCGCTGGAGCAGGATCCTCCGGTGTGGCCGGAGTCCACTGACGGCATAAGCGAGATCCGGCTGGAAATCCGCTACAAAAACAGCCACTGGTATCTCATGGGGGATGAGCAGCGCATATTTCTGGATATCTGGGATTATCCCGGAGAGTGGCTGATGGATCTTATGCTGCTGGATATGGAGTACGAGGATTTTTCGGACAAGTGCCAGGAAAGACTGCGGGTTCTGGACGGCGTGGTTCCCAGCGGCGAATTTTTTAAGGCAGCCATGTCTCTGGACTGGAAGGGCGAGCTTAATGAGGATGCGCTTCATGATGCGGTTACTGCCTATACCGACTGGCTTCGGAAATGCAAGGAGCAGGGCTTTGCTCTTTTGATCCCGGGGCGTTTCCTGCTGCCGGGAGAGCTCCGGGGGGCTCCGGCCCTGGAGTTTATCCCCTGTCCTGTTTCTGAGGCGGGCCGGGATGCCGGAAGCTCCTCGCTGTACGCCGTGCTGAAGGAAAGATACAACTACTACCGGGATCGTATTGTGCGCAGGTTCTATAAGGAATGCTTTTCACGGCTGGACCGGCAGATTGTCCTGGTGGACTGCCTCAAGGCGCTCCGGGGCGGCCGCGAGACCTTTTATGACATCAATGATTCCTTTGACACGCTCCTCAAGCATTTCAGCTACGGCAGCAGCGATTTCTTTTCCAGACTGTTTTTCCCGAAGATCGACCGGGTGCTTTTTGCGGCCTCCAAGGCGGATCACATTACCAATGATCAGCACCAGAATCTCCTGTCGCTTTTGAAATCCATGGTGCTTGGAGCCATGCAGAATGTGCGGGCCTCCGGCTCCCGGGCGGAGTTTGTCACCCTGTCGTCCATCAGAGCCACGGAATGCCGGCACTATAAAAAGGGCGATCTGGACACGGATATTCTGGTAACCGGGTACGAGGACGAGAAGCCGTATTTTCCCGGGAGTATCCCCTCAAAGTGGACCCGGGCCGATATGGAGTTTTTTCAGAAGAATTTTGATTTCAGAACATTGAGACCGCCCAGGCTCGGTCCGGAAAGAATTATTCCTGCAATGAATCTGGATGTGGTGCTGCACTATATTCTGGGGGACAAGCTATGAAGGAGGAAATGCGGGGGAGCTTTGTAATAGAGGACGAGAAGGATACCCCGAAGGTCTTTGGCGAGGATCTCCTGTCCCGGCTTAAAAATGAATCCTCCCGGGACAGAACGGCTTCTGACAATATTGCTTCCTTTGAGGTAGATGCTGCTCCGGAGGATCTGGAAGACGTATCCGGGGCGGCGGAGACCTTTTCCGCGGCCACTACCGTAGATCTGGGCATCGAGGAGGATCCGGCACCGGAAAAGGCCCGGTTCTGGACCAGTCCGGTGCTGTGGGGACTCCTCTTTGTATTCGGATGGGGAGCTCTCGAAATCATAAGTCTGATTGCCGACGCCTATGCCCAGTCTCCGTATCTGGGCTACGGTGCCGCCGGAGGGCTGGGGTTCCTCCTTCTGGTTACCCTGTGGCTTCTGTACCGGGAGCTGGGCACGGTTCTTCTTCTTAAGGAGGCGGACAAGCATCGTGAAGAGGTCAGGCAGGCCCGGAAAAACGGCAGCTTCAATGAAGCTCTGGCGCTCTGTGAGGAAATGGCCCAGGCCTCCGGAATCCGGCGCGGGAGGGCCTTTCAGGGGTTTGTTTCCCGGCTGGAGAGCCATTTTTCAGCAGAGGAGGTGTTCCGGCTTTATGAAACCGACATCCTGGCGGATCAGGATCGCCGGGCCCGGGAGATTATTGTCAGACGTTCCGCAGAAAACGGTGCAGTGGTGGCGCTGAGTCCTCTGGCCTGGCTGGATATGATTTTCACCTTTGCCAGATCTCTCCGGCTGATCCGGGAGGTGGCCGAGGTTTACGGTTTTAAGCCCGGGGTCTGGGGGCGGATGCAGCTCTATCGGAGAGTTGCGAGAAATCTGGTGTTTATCGGTCTTACGGATCTGGCTACTGATGCGGTGGTGGATGCCGTGGGGGCCGGTGTTACCGGCAAGCTTTCGGCGGCTCTGGGCCAGGGGGTGGCAGCGGCAATTTACTCCAGCCGTCTCGGGTATATGGCAGTAAAGGCGGTGCGGCCGGTGCCGCTGACTCCGGAGGTGCTGACACTGGGGGCGCTCCGGAAGGATCTTCTGAACGCCGGAGTTCTGGCCCGGCTCCTGAAGCAGGGAAGCGGCAGAGATTCTGCCGGGAAATAGTTTGTCCGGGACTGCTGCCGGGAAGGCAGTTTTAGAGAAATTGAGGATTATTATTTGTTTATGAACCCGCCATTTAAAAGGGATTCCTTCTGGTCGCGATTCACCTATATAACGGTTCTGGCACTTATTACCGCTTTCGGTCCGGTATGTACGGATGTTTATCTTCCCTGCGTTCCGGAAATTACCGAGTTCTTCAGAAGCGACCCTTCATCGGTGCAGCTGACTTTAACTGCCTGCTTTCTGGGTATTGCCTTTGGTCAGTTTTTTATCGGTCCGCTTTCGGACGCTGTTGGCCGCCGGGGGCCGCTCCTGGCCACTCTTTTACTGTTTGCGCTGTCTTCGGTGCTCTGTGCTTTTACCACCGGCATTCCGATGATGGTGGCCTGCCGTTTCATTCAGGGTGTTGCCGGCGGCGGCGGTCTGGTGCTGGCCCGGGCGATGACGGTGGATGTTTTTAAGGGCGGAGAGCTTACCCGTACCATGTCGATGCTGATGGGGATTCATTCTATTGCTCCGGTGCTGGGGCCTTTGGCGGGATCTCTCATTATCAGCTACTGTTCCTGGGAGTACATCTTTTTTGCCATGGGACTCTGGGGGGTTATTCTTACCGCACTGTCGTTTTTCAGGGCTCCGGAAACCTTTGTTCCGGAAAAGTCCGCTAAGCCGGCAGGCCGGAAAATTGCTGAGAGCATGCTTGCTCCCCTGAGCGAGTTCCGGAACCGGAATTTTATTGTTCTGGTGTTTGCCAGCGGCCTGATGACTGCCGGATTCTTCGGATTTCTTTCCGCCTCGCCGTTTCTGCTGCAGAAAACCTATGGATTTACCCCGGGGGAATATGCTCTGTTCTTTTCGCTTAATTCCAGTATTCTGGTGCTGGCTTCGTTTGTCATAGCCTTTCTGACCAGAAAGTTTTCTGAAAAGGTGCTTGTGAAGGCGGCTCTTATGGCAATCCTGATTCCGGCGCTGGAAATTTTTATTGTGGCGGTGACTGTTCCCGGGAATCCGGTCTGGCTTATTGCTGGAGTAATGTGCTATACCTTTCTTTCTGTTATTTTTAACGCCGGTTCCTTCACCGTTATCATGAGTTTCCGAAAAGTGAATTCCGGAGCCGCCAGCGGGATTTTCGGAGTTCTGGTGTATGCCATGGGGGCAGTGGCCATGCCGTTTATGGGAATTATGGGGGAATCCTCCATGATCCCTTTCGGAATAGACATTCTGGTCACTTCGGCAGGCGCTCTGGCTATTTTCATGCTGGTATTCAGAAGGGTCGGGAAGCTGCCGGATCCGGATAAACCGGACGCCGCCATGGCGGGATGACCGGGCGAGTCCGGAGATGATAGAAAAGGGGCACGATGTAGTGCCCCTTTTTAGTACGAAGTCCTTTCAGGTCAGAAGGTGAATCTGAGTCCGGCCATGAAATCCAGGGAATCCAGGTCTATGTCGTCAACATAGGTTTTGTTCCAGCCTCTTCCCATACTGGTGTAGCGCATGCCGAGCTCGGCGCCCACGTGCTTATTAAAGTTAAAATTGACACCGGCACCTACCTGCATGGCCAGGTCATTCCGATGGTCGGAAAAGTGTCTGTCCTGACTGTAAAGGTCGGCATTGTGCCAGACGATGCCAAGGCCGGCTCCCACGTACGGGGCGATAAGGCCGTCAAGGGTGTAGAAATCTACGTAGGTATTGAGCAAGAGGCCGCTGGAGGAAACCTCCAGACGGTCGCGGTATATTCTGTTGTAGTCCCGGGAGTCGTAACGGAATGTTGCCTTGGAGTTAAAGAAGCCTTCCACTTCAAAGCGGCCTCCTACCACGCCGCTGGTGGTATAGGGAACATTGATGCCGACATACGGATGAACAGTGAACACGGCATCGTCGTCAAGGTTGCAGACGCTGTAGCGGTGACATTCCGAATCGGCGCTGGTTATGGCCGTTCCCAGACGGGCACCGAAATACGGTCTGAAATAAGTATCATACCGGGATATCTGCCGCAGGGTGTCATCTGCGGCAGCCGTGGCGGGAACGGCTGAAAAGGCCAGTGCGGCGACGGCAGCGGCCAGCGGGAGAATCTTTTTTAGCATAGAAGTTCCTTCGTTCGTTTGGTAAGCTTTCAGGGCATAAATCTATTATGAACGAGATATTATCGTATGTATGATTTTTATCAAGTATCGGTTTAATTCTGTGAGAATACTCACGATCTGTGCCGTCGGGAATCTGTAACGGTGCTTCTGATATCCAGGGACGGCGGCCGTCCCTGATCTTTCGGGCGGGGATGGCCAGTTTATTCGGGGGAATAGCTGGTAATGATGACTTCCTTTCCGGTACGTTTGGAGGCATCACTGTTGATAAATCTTTTCACTGCGATTTCGCTGATAGGGAAGCCCTGGTAAAGCTCGTGAACCAGCGGGACATTATGGTTGCTCAGCATCACCTTGACTCCCCTTGCCGCCAGATCCCGGAAAACCCCGGCAAGTCTCCGGTGATCCTCCAGGGTAAAGCCGTCTTTGGTATAGTCGGTGAAATTGGCGGTGTCGCTGACGGGGACATAGGGGGAGTCAAAATATACGAAGTCACCTTCAGAGACGTCATGGAGAGCTTCTGCAAAATCCATAAGCCGGATATCCACATCGTTTTCCCGGAGATAGGAGCTGACTCCCTGCAGGTTTTCCTCGCTGATGGAGGATCCCTTTACCCGGTTGTTATAGGGAACGTTAAAAAGCCCCTTGCTGTTAACCCGGTAAAGTCCGTTGAAGCAGTGCTTGTTTATCCAGATCATAAGAGCCGCGCAAGCCGCATCCAGATCGCCTGACTGAATTTTGGCATTATAGGCGCTGCGCACCTCAAGATAGCGTTCCTTGCTGCATGGCTCGGCATCAAGCTTCCTGACCTCGGAAATAACGGCTGCGGCATCAGCCTTGAGCTGGCGGTAGACATTGATAAGCTGTTCGTTGGTGTCGCAGATAACCGCATGCCCGGGATGCAGGCTAAAAAGGAGTGCGCCGCCTCCGACGAAGGGTTCGTAATATTTTTTAAAGGTTTTCGGCATCCGAAGTTCCAGTTCATGAAGAAGCTGGGTTTTTCCGCCGGCCCATTTTACAAAGGGCGCCAGTTTATCGACCATGTGTAGTTGCCTGTTTTAGTCAGCATGACACCAGAAGCAGGTTTCTGGCAATGCCGGATATTTGAGGAGGGCATTATAGCCGCTCAGAGGAGGTTTCGCAGTAAAGTATTCCGGATTTTTTTAAGGAGGGGATTTTTCCGGAACCTTTTCAGGCATTATGAAAGGAATCCGGCGCGGTTCCGCCGTTATGCGGCATCCCGGAGTGTTCCCCCCTGACGCCGTAGGGCTTCCTTTGTTCATTACCGGCCCCGAATTTTGTATAATACGGACGTTTTTTGTTCTTTAACCTCTTTTGTTAGCTTTTATCATGAAAGAAATAATTGCAGCCATAGCCGGCGGTTTTGAATGGTTCGATGATCTGGTCTGGGGACCTCCGCTTCTGATACTTCTCCTGGGAGTGGGCATTTTCCTGACCGTTTCTCTGCGGGGGCTTCAGGTTTCGCGGTTGCCTCTTGCTGCCAGAATGGTGTTTACTCCGCACAAGGAGTCTGCCAGCAAAAAGGGCGATCTCACCAGTTTTGCCGCTCTGTGCACCGCTCTTGCCGCCACCATCGGTACCGGAAATATTGTCGGAGTGGCCACTGCGGTCAGTATCGGCGGTCCGGGGGCACTGTTCTGGATGTTTGTAGCCGCTTTTTTTGGAATGGCCACCAAGTATGCTGAATGTCTGCTGGCGGTGCATTTCCGCGAAACCGATTCCCGGGGCCGGTATGTCGGCGGTCCGATGTTCTACATTCGCAACGGTATCGGAAAGAAATATCCCAGACTTGCAGCAGTGCTGGCCTTCATGTTTGCATTATTCGGTATTATGGCCGGCTGTCTGGGTATCGGAACCTACACTCAGATTAATTCCATTGTGGAAGCCGGGGCTCAGCTGGGAGTGGATCGGCTTTATTCTGCTATAGCGGTAACACTGATAGTGGGCTGGATTATCTACGGCGGTCTGAAATACATTGCCAATACCTCCAGAACTGTGGTGCCGGTAATGGCAATGGTTTACATCGTCTGCTGCCTCGTGGTGGTCGGGCTTAATATCAGCGCGGTTCCTGACGCCATTATGCTGATTGTGAAGTCTGCCTTTACCACTACTTCTGCCGTAGGGGGCTTTGCCGGAGCCACCGTGCTCATGGCAATGCAGAAGGGCGTTGCCAGAGGTATCTTCTCGAACGAGGCCGGTCTGGGTTCCGCTCCGATAGCTGCGGCATCAGCCAAAACCAATTCCCCGGTGGAGCAGGGACTGATCTCCATGACCGGAACCTTCCTGGATACCATGATTATCTGTATGCTCACCGGACTTACCCTGGTACTTACCGGAGCGTGGTCTTCCGAGGAAACCGGGGTGGCTATGACTACTCTGGCGTTTTCCCAGACATTGGGATCCACCGCCGGACTTTACATTATCAATATCAGCCTGCTCTTTTTTGCCATGACCACCATCATTGGCTGGAATTTCTATGCCTCCAGATGCGTGATCTATCTTTTCGGAGCCCGGGCAGTTACTCCGTTCAAGATTATCTTTATTATGTTTGTGGCTTCCTATATCCTCATTGTGCTCTTTGTTGACATGGGAGATGCCACCCAGAAGATGGCCATAAACACGGTGTGGACACTTTCGGATATTGCCAACGGTCTTATGGCCTTTCCGAATCTGATTGCTCTTTTTATGCTGAGGAAGGTTATCTGGAGTGATACCAGGGATTACTTCAACAATCTCAAAATGAAAAGACAGAAGGCAGCAATAGAAGAGAAATAGCTTCCTGAAGCATTTCCGGCACGTTTTCTGAGACAGCAGCCGGATTTGCTGGTAACCCCGCGGACGGAGTTTTTGAGGCTCCTTCCGCGGTTTTTTTATGTCAAAATCCGGCCGGAAATCAAATCCCGGAGCCATGACTGCTGTCCGGCAGTCCCGGATTTCCTATAATCATCAGAGGAGAGATTTTGTCTGAATGCTACCGGGGGATGGCAATGCCTGGATATCTAAAGCTTTTTCTGACAGCACTGCTCCTGATTCTGCCTCCTGCGGGAGGGCCGGAGCGCGAGACTTTGGATAAATTCGGAACCGGGGAATCGGGCAGCCTGTTTCGTCTGGATCAGAAAACCGAACAGCTGATTGCGGATCTGGTCAGCGGGATGTCCCTGGATGAGCGGATTTCGCAGCTGATTATTCCGGCCTCAAGATCCTGGAACGATAAACCGGTTACCGAGCTTGCTGCAGCTTCCGGGCTTGGAGAGGTCCTTAACCGCCATGGCTATGGCGGCTTTGTTTTTTATGCCGCCAACCTGAAGGACAATGAACATGCCGCCAGGCTGCTTCGGGATATTCAGAAAAACGGCCGGGAGAGAAAGGCCGCCGTGCGTATTCCGTATTTCACGCTTCTGGATCAGGAGGGCGGACAGGTGGCCCGCCTGCGTCACGGTACCAGAATGACCGGCAACATGGCTATCGGCGCCACTTCCGCAGCTGTGGCGAATGCAGAGCTTACCGGGAATATTATCGGAGAGGAGCTTTCCGCTCTGGGATTTAACGTGAATCTGGCGCCGGTTATCGATGTCAACAGCAATCCCGGAAATCCCGTGATCGGCACCAGATCCTTCTCAGATGACCCCGGAGTGGTTGCCGGACTGGGAATTGCCTATGCCCGCGGCATTTCCGGGCGCGGTGTCATTCCCGCCTTCAAGCATTATCCCGGACATGGCGATACCGTGTCGGACAGCCATCGGGGGCTGCCTTCGTCCTTCAAAAACCGGGCGGAGCTTATGAAAACGGATCTTCTGCCCTTTCGGGAAGCGGTGCGTAACGGCGCGGAGATGATTATGACCGCGCATATTTCCTGTCCCGGCGCAGATAAGCCTCAGGTTTTGGGAGACGGTGTTACTGTCGGGTATTATCCCGCCACCATGTCTCAGGTGATGATTTCCGATATTCTGCGCGGGGATCTGGGGTATCAGGGGGTGGTGATTTCCGATGCTCTGGAAATGGAGGCGGTTCTGAATGCCGGACTGGTGCCCGGGGCGCCGGGATCGGTGGAATACCAGGCCAATATTGCAGCAGCGATCCTCAATGCGGGATCCGATATGCTGCTTCTTCCGGCCGACCTTAAAAATCCGGAGGTTGCCGCATTTTATGATGACTACATTGCGGCCATCTCTGACAGAATTACGGCCGGAATTATTCCTGAGGAGCGGCTTAACGAGAGCGTCAGGAGGGTTCTGAGGCTGAAGGTGAAATACGGGCTTTTTGATATCCGGAATCCGGCTTCCGGACAGCCGTTTTTTTCAGAAGGATTTCCCCGGAAACGGGGTGCTGCTGTCGGCTCCCGGACGCACCAGGAGGCGGCATGCGGTATTGCCGGGGAAGCGGTCACGCTCCTTAAAAACCGCTCCGGCCTTATTCCGGTCTACGGCGGGGCAGACCGGGTGACGCTGCTGGCTCCGGACCGGGAGACGCTGGCAACGCTTAACCATGCGGCAGAAAATCTTCAGGCAGCAGGGTATCTCGGCCCGGATGCCGCGCTGGCCGCCTTTTACTACCTGGAGCAGGGAACGGAGGGCAGCGAGCTTCACTATCCTCCGGAGCTTGCGGAGAGTCTTTCAGAGTCCGATATTGTTATCGGCTATTCTTCTCTTAGGAACGGCAGACTCCCGGACCGCAGCAGCCCCTCATATCAGGCTATTTCCCGGGCCATTGCCGCTACTCATTCCGGCGGCGGCCGCTTTGTGCTCATAAGCGGTCATCTCCCCTATGATGCCGTTCTTTATCCTGAGGCCGATGCCATAATTCTCACGTACATGGGATCGGGACTGGGGATTTTTCCGGATGCCGGGGAAGGCGGTACCGCGGATCGGACAGACGGAAACTGCAATGCGATTGCGGCCATGGAGCGGATTTTCGGGAAAGGGGAGCTTCAGGGTGCTCTTCCGGTAAATCTCCCGGAGATCCGGGAGCTTCCGGACGGAAGCCGGATTTTCGGTACGGAGGACCGGTTCCGGCGGGGCTTCCGGAAAAAGACGCCGTCCTTCCCGAAAGCCTTCATCAGGTGAACAGGGGATCACACCTCCATGAAGGGGGTGTTTTCTGAGGGCGGGACAGCCGGATCGGGATGGAGTACGGTATCCTCGCCGCTATCCTCCGGCATTTCCTGTTCTTCGGCCCCGGCGATTTTCTGGGAGGCCGCGATGCAGAAATCCAGAAAACCGGTAAACAGTTCAGTAATGTCCTGGCTTGCGAGCACTGAGGCTGTCAGAACTTCGTAGGCCACCAGAAGTCCGGTTTCAGGATCCCGGGAGATTACCGGAGAATTCCCGCCGCCGGACACGCAGGGACCGATTCCGAAATTCAGAAGATCCAGCACCAGGGGATAATCCACCGGATCCGGAAGTTCCGGAGCAACCACCGAGGACAGAATGATGAGTCCGTCATCCTCTCTGCTGGCGACGGTAACGATAAATTCCTCGCCGACTGTGAGCTCGCAGATCCCCTGCTCGTCAAAAACCAGCTCGCAGCCGAGCTTTTCGGAAAGACTCTGGAATATTTCTTTATGATTGTTATTAAGCATTTAAAATTACCTGAAAATTAAAAAAATTGCGTAATTATGAGGCGGCAGATTGCTGCTGTCCCGCATTCTCTAAAAAGGTGTCAGAAGGAAAACTATACCGTCAGCCCTTCCGGAAGCTGTATCTGGAGTCTGTTGCTATCGTCCAGGTTTTCCTGGAGTTCAGGATTGCCGTTATTGTTGACGCCTTCCTGCTGCTGCATCCGGTAAATCTGTCTCAGCTCGGAGTGGGTGATGGGAGATTTCTTGTTGTCGCCATCTAGGGTGCCTTTTTTCCAGGAATTCTCATTGATTATGCTGTTAAAGCCTGCTCCCCTGAGCGATTTAAGGTGATTGTCAGAATACTGGAGCATTACCGGCACCCCCTGTTCCTTGAAGAATGATAGTCCCAGTTTACTGGTCTCTCTGAAGGTGGCGTACATAATGACATCTTGAACCATCATGAAGGTCGGAGTATTTGTGACGCGGCGGGTCTGATCTTTGGAACTGGAAGCGTTCTCATTATTTTTTTCTGGAAGCCAGCTTTCGTATTTCATAAAATCCTGATATTTTTGGTCATAGGTTTCACGGTCATCTTTGCGTATGGCTGAAAGTTGGGCGAATTCTTTAATTTTATCTATGATTACCCTGATAACGTCCTGGTCGACAGAAATACGCCAATCTTTTGTAGAAATGTTTTTAGCTATAAAGCTCATAAGAGCTTTATCAGGGTCACTTTTGAAGGCGGCGTCCCATCCTGTGGCCTTGGTTCCGGTGGCCGTATTATTGTTATTATTGAGTTGAAGCCAGTGGTAGATTTTCAGGGGAATATCGATTTTACTGAAATTATCGGGTTTGGACAGAAAGGTGGCCCATTTTTTAAGCTGTTCTGGGCTGATTTTTGAACCTTCATCAATGTTTAGATATTCTTTAAGCTGCGGTTTGTCATCACTAGGCTGGTCTGAGGCAATGAGAGCTATCGCGTCAAGAGTTTTATAGTATTTGTCTAATTTCAGGGTTGTGCTGCTGATGTTAATACCGGAGTTGTACCTGTCAATTTTGTTGAAACTGATCTCCTTCTGGGGGTCAAGACGTTTGATGAGCTGAGGCGCATTAACATTGGAACGACAGTTACTGAATCCGTAGTTGGCGATCTCAATGGAGTCAGCGTCCTTATACTGCGGGGCAGTGATTATGTTTCTGAATCTGGCAAGATTATTGGTAATCAATGAAAATTTATAGCTCCTGACAAAAGATTCTATTTGTGTCTTGAGAGCTATTGCAGTTTTGGTTTTTTGGCTGAAAAAATCCCGATAGTTATCGAACTGTCTGAGTACCTGCACCTTCTTTGAATCGGTATTGACAGTGACCTTATAGGATTTATCGCCTACCATGACAATACCGCTTTTTTTGTTGGTAGTGCCAGGGACGCTGAAATTCCCGTTTGGGTCAGAAATTTTCAGGATGAAATCATCAGGATCTAAATCATTTGCTTTCGCAAGTGTGCTAATAATATCAGTCATTGGGATTTCCGTATAATCAGTTAACGTGTTTTCCGGAGGGGACTCCGGAAGCTCCGGGAACTTTCCGGTCTTATGCTTTCGGGACTTAAAGCCGGTCGCCTGGATGCGGCAAAGCCCCCGGGTATCATAGTCCGGGGGCTTTTGGTGTAAAGAAAAATATGACTGAACCGTAAGCTGGGCCACAGCTTTTACTATACCGGAAGGGCATTCTCCGGTATGGAGCCGCCTTCCGGGAGCTTTATAATAAGCCTGCCGTCGTTAACATGGTTTTCTTTTTCCGAGAGCTGTATCCGTCTGGCATGTCTCAGTTCGGAATGGGTTATCGGGGATCCGATCCTGTTTGTCTCGTATTTGCCCTCCTTCCAGAAATCGTCGCTGGCAACCTTGTTTATGCCCTCACCCTTGAGAGTGTTGCCGTGGAAATCGGCAAACTGGAACATTACCGGCACCTGCTGTTCCTTGAAGAAGGAGAGTCCGAGCTTGCTGGTCTGCCTGAAGGTAGCATAGATAATGACATTCTGGAACATCTGGAAAAGCTCCATATTGTCCACCTTTTTGAACTTTGAGGAGTCTTTTTGATGAGCCAGGGCTTCATCTTTGCTGGCCCAGTTTTTTCTTAGCAGGAATTCGGCCCGCTTCTTTTCGTATTCCTGGGGATCTTTTTCGCGGAGGGCGGCCAGCTCAGCGTACTGCTCCAGCTTGTCGGCCAGCTTCTGGATCTTCTCCGGAGAGACCCGGTTACGGTAGCTGTAGCTAAGATTCTTGATGATAAAGCTTCTTAAGGCGGTTTTGCTGTCCTTGCTGAAGGCGGCCTGCCATCCGGTGGCTTTGCCGCTGTCTTCCGGCTTTTCCGGGTGGAGCAGGCTGTAGATTTTCAGAGGGATGTTGATCTTTTTCAGATTTTCCGGTTTTGCCAGGAAGGAAGTCCACTTTTCCAGCTGATCCTGCTGCACGTATTCCAGATCGGCAGTTCCGGGCTTCAGCTCGAGTTTTTTGCTGGCGATTTTGTCCATTGTCTGAAAATACTTGTCCATCGTCAGGGTGTCCGGCCTGATGTTCGAGCGGGTGTTGTATTCGTCGATTTTGTTGAAGCGGATCATCCGTCCTTCCTTGGCAAGGCAGTCGTTAAGCCGGGTGATCATGCTGGATCCGGCAATCAGATCGCGGTTCTGCTTGAAGCCGTAGTCGGCGATTTCGATGATCTTCTTATCGGGATTATCCCTGATAATCTGTCTGAACCGGGTCAGATTGTTCTGGAGAATGGTGTACTCCCGGGATTTTACCAGGTCGGCAATTTTTCTTTCCAGGGCCAGAGCGGTATTGGTATGGTCGTTCTTTCCAAAAAGAGTTCCGAAAAAGCCGTAATTTCTGGATACCGTGATTTTGCTGGCATCCGCATTCATATACACGTTATAGGTCTTCTTGCCGATAATGATGCGGCCGGTCTGGCCAAACATGGGTTTCTGTCCTTCCCTGTCTACGCGGATAGTGTCCATTTTTACGGCAAGGTCACTGGCGGTGAGGGACTGAACATCTCCCAGTTTGATATCGGTATTGAACATGATAGGCTCCTTTTGAAGTTTCTGGGTGCCGCTCGCCCCCTGAAAGGAAGCCGGCGCGTTATTTACCGTGTTAACGGTGTTGCCTGATTCCGGTTACATAAACAATCAGATAAAGCACATTCCCTAAGAAGCCGGAGATCCGGCGGCAAGCGGAGTTCCAAAGCTGGGCGGGTTCGGGGATAAACCGGAAATATCCTGAAAAGAGGTTTTTTCATGCGACAGCAGTCTCAAGTTCTCCGCTCCTTCTGTACTGTTTCCGGCCGGATTTTCCTGTCCGTGCTAGAATTTGCGTATTCTGGCCAGAGCCGTTCCGTGGCGGCCATGCAGTGATTCAGAGTCCGGAGGCTCGAAATTTCATGCGCAAGATTCTATATGGCATTTATCTGGTTTTCGGGGTGATAATTTTTTTTCTCGGGTACCATTTCTACATTTCACCCGTAACCCGGGAGAACATTTCCAGGGAGTATCTGACCGGAGAGGGCGCTTCCGGCAGTGCTCCCCCGAAGGCTGCAGCGGCAGAGGAAGGCTCCCGGAAAACCAGTGGGCTCCGCTTCAGAAACGAGCATCTTCTCAAGGATCATTTCAGCCGCCATGGCCGGGCCATGGGGTTTTCGTCCCCGAAGGAGTATGAACGGGCAGCCCGGGGGGTAGTGCAAAACCCGGCAGCCCTTCATAAAATTCAGAAAAAGGACGGAGATGATGTTTACTATCTGGAATCCGGGAATGATTTTGTGGTGGTTTCCGCGGATGGCTATATCCGTACCTATTTCCGGCCAAATAACGGCATAAGGTATTTCAATAAACAGTAGTTGTTCCGGCAGCCCCGGATGATCTCCGGAGAAGGCGCATGTGAAGTGCAGGAGTGTTCTATGAAACGGTTACTGGTTCTGGGCCTTGCGGGGGTTCTGGGAATGGCGGTTTCCGGAGTTTTGCCGGCTCATGCGGAGGAGACGGCCGGTTTTCGGGCGGTCTATGAGGTGCACCGTGCAGCGGTTATGATAGGGTACCGGCTCCTGAAAACCCGGTTCGGAAAGCCGGCACACTACTGTTCCAGGGACAGCGAGGTTATAGCCTTCCGTGTGGTTAGCGGCGGCGGAATGCGGGGCGGCTTTGACAGAACCGAAATTGAAAGGATTTCCCCCGACAGGGCCCGGATTACCAGGGATGTCAGAGAATGGCACAGTGCCCCGCAGCACATAAGCGTGTATGAGACTGACATCGCCTATCTTAAAAAAATTGAAGAGATCTTCCGGAACCGGGTGGATTATCGTCTGGAGGATGCCCCGTATCCTGAATTCCAGGTACTGGATGCTCCGGATACCAGCTATTATTTCCGGTGTTCGGACGGTGTAAGCTGGTCGGTAAGCACCGCGCGGGTGCTGCCCCGGAGCTTTAAAAACACCATGAAGGAAGTCAGAAGCATTGCTGAAGAAGGGCTGAAGGCCGGAACTCAGATCCGGAACGAGGTTATCTGTTCCGCGGAGAATCATTGTTTGAAGGACGGGGGTTTCTAAGCACTGATAGGGATACCCGGGCATGACAGGTAACTGATAATTATGGGACTATGCAGCTTTAAAGGCTCCCGGCTGGTATTCTACCGTGAATCCTGGGGCGGGGGGATGACCGGAAAATACGGTGCGGTAACTGTTTCCCGGAATCCGGACGGCACAGAGACTGTTTTCAGGGAGGAAAGCCGGATGCCCCGGGAGGAGCCGGAAATAACGGAGACGCGGCTTCCGGCGGCAGCAGGATGTCTGCTCCGGATTCAGGAAATCTTTGACCGAAAGGTCTTCTGGCTTCTCAGGTATTCCCCCCGGATTCCCTTTAAAATCCTTGACCGGGAAAACCGTTATTATCTGTTCCGGCGGGAGAACGGCGCGGAATGGTCCTGTGATAACAGGCATTTTCTGACTCCGGGCTTTCTTGAGGCGGTGCAGGAAATCCGGGATCTTATCCGGCAGTCAGAAAGCGGCGCCGGATCTCCGGAAGTAATCTCCCGCGGCGCAGACAGTCCGGACTGAGAGCAGGGCACGAACTTCCGGAAATTAGCCGCTAATCGTTTTCCAGTACTCCGAAGTGCTCCTGGGATACCTTTACCCGTTCCGCGGCAGGCAGACTGCCGTGTTTTTTGATATAGGCCTGAATAAAGCGCAGTCTGGGCAGAAGACCGGCGGAGTTTGCCGTCTGAATGGCCAGCCCCGGGCGGGCGTTAAGCTCCAGAAGCAGGGGGCCCCGGATTTTGTCCAGAACAATGTCTGTGCCGATATAGCCCAGTCCCGACATATCATAGCAGCTGGAGGCCAGATTAAGCACCTGCTGCCAGAGGGGAACCCGGAGCTTGTAGAGGTCGGCTCCGGTATCGGGGTGGATATGAACAGGTTCGTTTTTCTGAACCGCCCGGATGGCCTTTCCGGAGCGGACGCAGATCCCTACTCCCACCGCCCCCTGGTGCAGATTGGCCTTGCCGTCGGAAGCGGCAGTGGATAGCCGCATCATGCACATTACCGGATAGCCGCAGAATACAATAACCCGGATGTCCGGCACCCCTTCGTAGCTGTAGTCCCTGAAGACATCGTCGAAGTTTATCAGATCCTCAATGAGGGCGAAATCCTGCTTGCCGCCAAGAGAAAACAGTCCGGCCAGAATGTTGGTGATATGGCGTTCCACGTCCAGAGCGGTGAGTCCCTGGCCGTTGGGCTTGTAGTAGACTCCGTTTTCGGATCTGACTATTACCAGAATCCCCTTGCCTCCTGAGCCGTGGGTGGGCTTGATGCAGAAGCCGTTCCGGCCTTTCACGATTTCCGGAAAGTTTTTTACGTCGTACTGATGCTTGATGGAGCCGATAAGCGCGGTGGTGGAGACATGGTTTTTCATGGCCATTTCCTTGGTGAGGAGCTTGTTGTCCACCAGAGGATAAAGCTCCCGCCGGTTGTATCTCCCGATAAAGTTCACGTTGCGCTGATTCATCCCCATAATGCCCAGCCGGCTGAGCTTGAACGGGGAGCAGTACTTCCTAAACGGCCAGAGGTTCATTTCAGGCCTCCTTCTTCACGGCTTTGGTTTCTTTTTTAAGCCGATCGGCCTCCAGTTCTCCCTCTTTTACCGGATGGGCGATTTCCTCGGCCAGCGGACGGAAGCGCTTGAGCTCGGTGAGACGGTATCCGGTGTAGTTACCCATGATCAGCACGCCGGAGAGAATCACCAGCATAAGGCCCAGGAAATTGAAGGAGAGGTGCTGGATGGCGGGGCTGGACATGGCGAGATAGGCCATTACTGCCACGAACATGGAGCCGCCGCCCTGGATAAGCACCTCCTTGTAGCCTTCCTCCTCCCAGAGCACGGACATTCTTTCAATAGTCCAGGAGAGGATGATCATCGGGAAGAAGGTGATTTTGATGCCGTCAGTAAGCCCCACCTTGTAGGTGATGAAGCTCAGTGTGCCGATGATGGCGATAACGGTAATGATTACTGTGGATATGCGGGCTACCAGAAGCAGATTCAGGTAGGAAAGCCAGGATCTGATGATAAGTCCGATGCCGACGATGGTCAGAAAGCCGATAAGTCCCACGGCGAGATTGGTCTGCAGGAAGGCGGTAGCAATCAGTACCGGCATAAAGGTTCCGGAGGTCTTGATGCCCACAATGATTCTCAGGAAAACGACGATGAACACGCCGATGGGAAGGAGGAGAATGTTTTTAAACACGGCCTGCTCTTCAATCGGCAGGGCGTTTACCGACAGATCGAACTTGTCCTGGCTCACAGCGTCCGGGCTGTTCTGCCGCATGGCAAAGGCCTTCTTTTCGCTGACGTTGTTCCTGATGATGGAGAATACCACCTGCGAATCCTCGCCGCCGGAGATTTCCAGAAGGGAATGGGCGTTGCTTTCCCAGATAAAGTAGGTTCCTTTTTGCGGTTCCTTTGCAGATTCCGGATCGATGATGCGGTAGGAGTTGTCGGGATCAAAAATGGCGATGTAGGGAATCAGATGCTGATTCCGGCGGCCGTCCTCCAGCTTTACCACTCTGATAATGCGGGCCGGAATGTCATGCAGGTTCAGCAGCTTTACTAGCAGATCCTGCCTGGTGAATTTTGTTAGCAGGAGGCGGGCGTTTTCCTCCTGGGTTCTGATTTCCTGAAATACCGCCTGGGTGAAGGACATGGGGTCAGAGCTTCTGCTCCAGGCGGCGTTTCCGATCTGGTTTATAGCAGTGAGATAGGGCTCCTCCAGCACTACCCTGGCGACCTTGGGGACGGTAACCATGCTGTTTTTGGTGGAGTTGTCCGCCAGTATCCCGATGCGGTAGTACAGGATCTGATGCCCGGAAATCGCTCTGTTGGACCATTCCGCACGGGTATGTCCGGCGCGGTCATTGAAGTAAAGTCCGTAGTTCGGACTGGCGGTGTTTTCCGAAACGATCTTGAAACCGGGCTGGCTTTCAGGTATCGCCAAGGATACCTTTACCGGCACGCTCTCATCGTAGGGGGCGTTGAAGCTGATTTTGGCCTCGATATCCCAGGCAATGTTTTTGGAGGAAGGAAACCATGGCACATCGAAGGTAACATGCTCGTAGATCATCAGGGATATGCCCATAATGAAGAGCAGGGCCACTACGATATAATAAACTCCGCGGCTAATCATATATAAATTCTGCCTCTTGACTCTTGTTGAAAATCATGCGGAAAATTCCGCGTTCCGGAGTTTTATCCGGGGAGCGCGGAACCGGAAGCTACCTGTTTCCGTTATCGGAATCCTGGCTGTCCCCGTCTTCGGAGTCATCCTTGGGATGGGCCAGGATCTGGGGCTGCTTTTCCGGAGCGGCCCCGGGCTTCTTCTGGGCGCTTCCGGAGGATTTCTTCTGCCGGTTTTTGGGGCCTGCGTCCTTGTAGGCTTCCACAGCCACGCCACCGTCGATTTTTTTCTGTACGTTTTCCCGGGAAACATCCACTACGGCTATATCCTGGATAAACTCCCGGCCAACCAGAAGCGGGAACTGCATCTTGTCACGGTTTTTAAGGCTGAACTCGTTAACTCCGGTGTAGGAGCCGATTTTCACAGTAAGCTTCACCACCGGACGCTCCTCCGGGGTGTCGGATGAGGCCTGGACAATGACGGCAGTTCTGACCCGGGGGGCAGAGAGGTGAATGACATTGCCGTCATCCAGAGGAATGTCGAACTTATACCAGACCTTGCCGTCCCGCTCGATTTTTTCAATATTGATGGCATTGATGGAGGAAACGCTGGCGCCGGTGTCGATACGGCTGGCGAAGGAAGCGTCAGCCTCGGCGATGTAAACCCATTCCTGATTTCCGAATATCATCTTGCCGTTGTCCAGACGGGTAGCATCGCTGCTGACTTTTGCCGTGTCTCCGGCACTGGTTCTGGGAGCATGGCTCCGGTTCTGCCGGACCTCTCCGGAAAGAACACCGATTTCCTGCCGGAGACTCTGGTTTTCCTGTTCGAGTTTTCTGGAGACGGCAGTGCAGGCCTCCAGGGTTTTGACGGATTTTTCGGTGTTTTCCTGCATGGCGGCCTTGAGCTCGTTCATGTTTCTGGCGTCCTCCTCCCGGGCCCGGGTCAGTTCGGATATGAGACGGGTGTTTTCGTCAACTGTGTTTTTCAGGTCGGTGCCGTCTCCGGCTGCTGCCGGGGCTCTGGTGCTCTGACAGCCTGATACTGCAAAAAAAGCCAGCGGGACGATGCACAGGACTGCTGACTTCAGCAGAGATAGTTTAAGCTTCATATTTTAGTTAACCTTTTCTCGCAATAAAAATTGCTCTGGCAGGAGCCGGATACCCTTCAACGGTCCTGGACGGATCGCGGGGATCCAGAAAATCCTCCAGAGATTCGAATGTCATAAGCTCGGTTTTATGCTGTTCCTCCGGGGTGGTTCTTTCCATGCTGATCATGGCGGCGGAAGCAAAACCAGCCCGGTGCAGGAGCACCTTCAGATAGTCCGGAGACGGAATAAACCAGACATTGGGCATTTTGGCGTAGGTGTCGCAAGGAAGGAGAACCGTATGGCGATCCCCCTCTGTAACCAGCGTTTCCAGAACGAGCTCGCCTCCGGGCTTCAGGAGGTTCAGAAGCTGGATGAGGTGATCCGCCGGACTTCTCCGGTGATCCAGCACACCCATGGAAAACACGGTGTCAAAGGCTTCCAGCGGGGGCAGATCCTCAGTGATGAGAGGGAGCAGATGAATCCTCGCGCGGAGAGCCGGATCCGGAATAAGATTCTTAAAGACTGCGAACTGCGACAGAAAAATCCCGGAGGGATCAATGCCGATAACCGTGCGGGCTCCGGCCCCCAGCATCCGCCACATATGGTAGCCGTTCCCGGTACCTACGTCCAGAACCAGCCGGTCCCGGAGGGGGGTGATATGCGGTTCCAGCCTTTCCCATTTCATCCAGCTTTCCCATTCTGTGGGAACCGGAACTCCGAAGATTTCGTACGGGCCCTTTCTCCAGGGCATAAACTCCTGAAGGAGCTTCCGGATGCCTGCCTTTTCACCTTCCGAGATATCCTCCGGTCCCTGAAATGTGACTGTCCGGGAGTTCAGATCGAGCCTGGCGGCCTTTCTGCCGTTGAAGCGCCGGAGTCTTCTGGTAAGGTTCCGGTAGATTTTGCCTTCTCCGGATTCCATAAACCTTTCCAGCTGGGCAGGAAGTACCCTTAGCCAGGGGGCCAGATTTTCGTCCGGAGCAATCAGGGCCAGAAATTCATCCCAGGGGGCATAGCAGTTCATGTTCATTCCTTTACAGCGAGAATGGAGCCGAAATTGAAGCACTGAAACCAGAGACCGGCATGACTGAAACCGGAAAGCTCCAGATCCCGGAGCCGTTTTGCGGGAGATTCGGTAATCATAACGTTTTCCAGTGAAGCGCGCTTCTGGCTGATTTCCAGATCCGAGTAGCCGTTGGCCTTTTTGAAATCCAGATGCAGATCGGTAAGAGCCTGCATCATGAAGGAGTCCGTAAAAGAGAATTTCTCGCTGAGCACAAGAACCCCTCCGGGAACCAGAGAGCGGGAGATTTTTTCCAGAAGAGGGAGGCGCTGCTCCGGGGCGATGAACTGAAGCACGAAGTTCATAACTACCACTGAAGCCGGTTCCAGACTGCAGGATGCGATATCGTCCTGAATAATTTCCACCGGCACCCGGTATTTGTAGGAGGAGATGATCTCCCTGGAGCGCTGTACCATGGCTGCGGAGCAGTCGATGCCGATGACCCGGGTATTGTCGGGAGCGTTTCCGGCCATTTCCATGGCACAGGCTCCCAGGCTGGAGCCGAGGTCATAAAGACAGGTGTTTTCCTGAGCGTACCTCCGTGTCAGCATCCCCACCGCGCTTACGATGCTAGGATAGCCGGGAACGGATCTTCTGATCATATCGGGAAAAACGCTGGCCACCGTTTCGTCAAAGACAAAATCCCCTACACGTTCCTGTTTGGTTGCAAAAATATTATCGCGCATATTAAAGCCTGCATGCCGTATCAATATCGAAATTATACCAAAAACCGCCAGTGGTGATGCATCCGGCTGAGGACTCCGGAGCATTTTGGGGATCCCCGGTAAATGCTACTTGTTGTGAACCTTTTTCAGAAAGGAGATGAAACGCAGATTCCAGCGGTGGTTGTCCAGAAGATCGTCCCGTCCCGTCCAGTAGGAGGTGAATTCTGCCAGCTGCCCCGGAGTATAGCTGATATCGGCGAGCCCTGCCAGTCTTGCGGTGTCCGGAAAGGTACTGTCAGGATGCCAGCTGTCATGCATCCGGTAGGTGTGCCGATCCGTGACCAGGGACTGCTGGTGAAGCGGAAGAATCATAAGTACCCCGTCCCACCAGTTTTCAAACTGCAGCCGCGCTCCCGGGGCCGGGCGGATCAGTCCGGCATTTATGAGCTCGCAGACGAAGCTGTTGAGATCGCCGGCCCGGGGGAGATATTCCCGGATCGTGCCCCGTTCTCCTTTGCCGGAAACAGTGAGGGACGGGGTCAGTCTGTTGTAGTCAAGGGTAATGCGGCCGTTCAGACTCTGGGGCTTTATGCCTACAGCATAAAGAAGCCGGGCTTCCAGGGAGAGGGGGCTTGCGGTCAGCTTTTTCAGTTCGGCGATATTCATTTTCGGAGTGACATTTCTGCAGGGACGTAACCTGAAGATCAGTGCCGGATCCGGAAATTTTTTCCGGGAGTCCGGGGAGAACTGTCAGATCATCAGAATTAAAATATAGCGCAATATACCGCAGTATCGGGGATAACAGATCGTTTGAAACGAAATTTTTTGAATCGGAATGAATTTAGGGGGTGATTTCAGACCCAGTCGAACCTGTAGCCCGACAGTGATATCTGGTGATAGAATAGAAGAAGCAAGTCATAAGGCAATCAGATGTTCAGACATTGCGCCGGCAGGAGAGCTGAGCCATACCAGGTACAGGAGATGGACGGTGCTGCCGGGATGAACAGGAAAACGGCGGAATACGGAATGAAAGCAAAAATATCTATGGCAGCAGTGCTATTACTGGCCGGGGCTCTTGCGGGATGCTTCGGAAATGAGAAAGATCCTCCGGCAAAGCCCGAGATCAGCAGAGATGCGCTTCCAGAGGGCAGAGTGATTACTCCGAACAATCGCTGCGGTCAGGGATTCAGCTGGTGTGAAAAGCAGGGGAAATGCTTAAAGCCTCTGGCTCTTCTCAAGGGACGCGATATTCACGATCTGAAAAAGATTTTCGAGCAGGAATGCGGCTCTCCCAGATAGTCCGGGCATTTTTTTAATGAAACTGAGCACATGCGGCGATCAGTCCTTTGACGACCGGGCGGCGGAATTCCGGGAACGCATATACGGTTCCGACAGAGGGCTTATCCGACTTGCCGTTCTCAGACAGGATTTTCAGGAAATTCTCCGGGCCTTTCCGGAGGGCGGGTCTCTGGATATCCTGGATGCCGGCGGCGGATTCGGAGCCTTTTCCCGGGAGCTGGCGTATGCCGGGCACCGGGTAACCGTCATCGATATTTCTGAGGAAATGCTGGAAATCGGAAGACGGGATACTGCGGGACACGATTTTTCCGGAACCGGCGGCTCTATCGTTTTTCAGCGGGGAGCCATTCAGGATCTTCCGGTGCTTTTCCCCGGGAGAACATTCGATATCGTTATCTGCCATGCCGTGCTGGAGTGGCTGGCGGCTCCCTTTGACGCGCTTCCGGTGCTTGCCGGCATGGTGCGGGAGTCCGGCTGGCTCTCTCTTCTGGTGTATAACCGCACAGCTCTCCTTTTTAAAAGTCTTGTGGTAGGAAATTACCGTTATCTTGAAAACGGCATGCGCCCTCTGCGCCGCAAAAGCAAAATGAGAATGACTCCTCCGAATCCTCTGGTGCCTGAGGAAGTAAGAAGGGCCTTGTCCGGTCTGGGATTTCCGGATACTGAAATGAGCGGAGTCCGGGTTTTTCATGACTATATGGCCCGTTATCATCTTGCGGAAATTCCGGGGGAGGAAATTCTTTCCTGGGAGCTGAAAATGTGCCGGCATCCCGATTTCGTCAGTCTGGGAAGGTATGTCCATATATTCGGAAGCAGAAAGGCCTGAATTCTGCTTCCGCTGTCTCTCCGCGGCAAAAGTGCCAGTTATCTGTGATCCGGGAGGCAAAATCGGAAGCACTTTTTTCAATGCTGTAACTTCTTACAGAAAATAATCGTTTTATGACTAACCAGGGGTACCGGGAATTAATCCCGGACTAACCGAAATCGGAAATTCCCGAGAATAAACCGGGAAGTGTGAATATGTGCTGTCCATTGCAGGCAGAAACAGCTTGGATTATGACAAAAACAGAGGGAAGGTATGACCGGAGTCAACAGCTTAAATAATAACGGTGCGGGAAACGTCCTGAATCAGATACCTGTTAATGCTCCGGGAAACGGCAATAATGCCGGAGGAATCAATAATAATGTCAGAAATAACGAACTCGAAGCTCTCAGACTGGGCTTCGATGTTTTTATGGAAAACGGCAAGATAAAGGCCAGCGAACGTTCCGTATCCTCCCTGACCCTGAGCAGAAAATTTGCTGCTATTGAAAGTCAGGTTGACAGCGCTGTTGCCGACCGGGCGAACATGACCCTGGCGGATCTGACACGCCTTCTTCTGGATCATTCCGAGAATGTAAAATCCCAGGACGGAAAGTACAAGGCGCTTTTCAGGGATGCCAAAGAGTCCGTGGCTCTGGATAATTTCATGCTGGACATGGTTAAAAAGCTGGTAGGCGCCACCTGTTTTGGCGGGCACGCTCCTAATCAGGTTCCCCCTCTGAAAACGGAAATTGACAATGTTCTTGCGAAGATAATGAAGGGGAATTACCGGAATATAGACAGAAAAGCGGTGCTTTCCGAGCTGGCGTCTGCGGTGGATCGGGTAAAGGCCATGGTTGTTTCCGGAAACGGGGAGCGAAAGAATGAAGCTCTCGCTCTTCTGAACGATATCCAAAACCGTTTTGCGGCTATTGTCGAAAACCGTAGTATCGCGCTGCAAAACCTTTCTAAGGCGCTAAAGTCAAATATCAAAGTAAGCTTTAACAGCCCGGAAAATATTCTCGGAATGGGCTGTCTCCTGAAAAAGTGCCAGGTGGATCTGGAAAAGGTGGCCACCATGCCCAGAATCAGGGTCAGCGATCTTACAGAGAAGGTAACCTCCGGTGAAATGAGTGTCCGGGAGGCTATCAGCAACAGCCCCGGATGCCGTACTCTTATGAATGAGTTTTCCGAGGCAAATCTTGAAAAATACCAGAAAGAGCTTGGGGATCTGGATGAAGCTTCCGGCGGCCTCGAAGCCAAAAAAATCGCTTTACGGAATCGCATTCCCCATAACTGGACCGAAAATGCGGAGGCCAGGAGGGATATCAGGGATTTCACTGCCGACGTGCTGGAGCGTGTAAAGCTGCTTAATCTGGTGAAGGAGGATGCGGAAGGATTCCTTACCGGAACCGATGCCGAAAAGCTCTATGCCGGGGCCGGACATTCCCATGAGGAGCGGATTTCAGCCGAGGTTGCGCGTCTCAAATATATCTACGATGCCCTGGGAGGGGCGCAGGGAACCTCCCTGGAAAAGCTGGGTGCCGATACGGAGCTTTTTGCGCATGTCCTTAAAACCTTTGACTATGCGCCGGCTCTTTTGTTTAAGTTTCTGGGAAATGCCGGAGCCGTGGATGCTCTTCTGGCTCTCAGGCAGGATAATCCTTCCGATGACACCGTAAGACAGAGCATTAATACCCTGGCGCAGTTTATTCACAGTCCGAACAGTGATTTTGACAGTATGATGCTTGCCTCCCTGCTGGGGGGCATCTCACAGGAGGAGCTTCCGGCGTCGGCCCAGGTTATCATGCAAAACCTGCCGGTCAGGATAGAGCTTACTAAGGACGTTCTTTCCTGTCTCAACTATGTTGTCAGCGGCCATGACGAAAACCGTTCTCCGCTCAATATCAGTATGAAGGATCTGCAGAAAGCATACCGGAGAGTGTGCAATCCGGGTCCCGGACTTGTGAAGCTTCTCAGGGACAATCACTGCGAGCAGGATCTCAGAACTGTTGAAAATATCATCATCAAGGCGGCCTATCATCAGTTTCTTGCCGATCATCCGACAGCGCAGGACGAAACTGACGGATTCCGGCTGCCCTTTAAGGACAATGTCCGGTTCCAGCAGGCCATGAATATTTCGGATACCGATATGGGCGGGAAGATCAATGTTGCCAGATATAACGGTTTCGATCCCACAGCCGTCAATATCAGAAATACCGAGATGGCCACGTTCCTGAAATGCTTCAATGTCATGATGAGCCACAGCGACTTTATTGACAGCTGTGCCAAAATTCCTGCCGTGCACCTTACGGAAAGATTTACGGAGTCTCTAGGCCCCAGGATGAAGGAATTCTTTAAGGGAATTATCAGCTTCTATAACACTAAAAAGCAGGAGGCAAACGGCGACGAGGCGAAGCTCAGGGAGCTTAGAGCCGCCATTAATCCTGCGAGCTTTAACGAATTCTATGCGGCATTCAAGCGCTGCAATACCTCCCGCGAGCTCATGACGTTTTTCGAGAACAACACGCAGAAGTTTACGGAGCTCTTTATTGCTTCCAACAAACTGACCCTGGACAGCATAAAACAGCATAACGAGACTGCTCTTCGGGACAGTCAGCGCCTTATGGAAAATCTCCATCTGGATGATCTTGTGAAATTCAGCCGCGCCGCATCTTCCCAGGTGGGAGCTGAAATCAAATCCGTAGCCGGCACTGAGGAGCTTCTCCAGGAGGTGGCAAAGATGCAGGGCAGTGCCGGACTGGGATTTCTGGCAGCCTCGGTGGAGAATCTGTTTGCCCGGACGGTTATCGATATCCTGCCCAAGGGACACACCTATTTCGGCCTGTCCGCGGATGATTTCAGGAAGCCTGCCAGGCTTAATGATATTGCCAGTGCCCTCAGAAGCGTTCCCCAGGATCTGCGGGAAACCGCTGATTTCAAATTTGCCTTCCTGAGCTATGCAAAGCTGTCACGGCTGGCAGCCAGAAACCCGGGCAAGGCAGAGTTTTCTGAACAGGAGCTGATAGATGCCCGTGTCGGCAAGCGTCAGGTCAGGGAGCTAATTAACAGTATTCGTGCCGATGCCCCTGTTGGCGGTAACCGGAACGGGGTCAACGATCCGGTTCTCCGGACATACGCTGTGCTGGACAATAACTATGTCAGCGAGGATACGCTCCTGAAATTCTGTATCAATGATGCGCATTTTTCCGACAATGATCGCAGGGAAGCTCTTAAGAAGCTCACTCTGACTGATGACATGTTTGTTCCGGAGAACAATATTTTTGTAGGCAACAAGGCTGAGGGAGAGGCTATCAGAAGCAAAATTCAGCAGGCGATAGACAATGCCAGAAAGGCGCTGAAGGACGATAATGCCAGTGTTCATACTGTTCTCAGGAAGCTCTATACCCAGATTTCGAATTGTCTGGCCCGGGATAACACTCATAACGTTACGAGTGCCCTGGTATATCTGACCCCGTATTTTGAGAAGGAGTTCCAGGGAGCAAAGATAGAAAGTCACCAGAACTTTATCACCCGGAAATTCAATGATATGTTTTCTTCCGGCAAAACGGTTCAAAGACTGCGCGACTCTCTGGTCAGCACCTCCGCCGAGGTGTCCCGCGGTATTACCGGGATGATGAGCACCTTCCGTGCCGGCAGCCGGAGCGGGGATGCGGCGGTCAGCGAGCTTATGAAGAATGAGCTGGTTTCCATGATGGCGGAGAAGGCTCTGCGCCGGGTGGCCTACAGCAATAACTTCAGTACCTATGCCGATTTCAAGTTTGAGTTTTCACAGAACCCGAATATTGCCGGAAAGGGGCGCGATGCTGTTATCAAAGAGGCCGTAGGCTATCTGAAGGCAGATCTGGCAGTTGATGACGTGGTGCTCGAGAAGATGATAAGGCAGCTTACCTCTTCAGACCTGTACAGCAATGACACCACTTCTAAGAGCAAATATGCCAGGAGGGCCGTCAGAAGCTTCGGAAGAGCCTTTATGTCAACTAAGGTCGTATCTTCTGTTTCCGCCGGATATAAGGCGATGAAATCCTGGTTCACCCGTACCCCCAGGGATGCGAAGGTCTATGAGGCGATTTCCGGTAAGGTGCTGACCAGCCTGGCGGAGGGGCAGACCCTGGTACATACCAAGGACAACAAGGTTTCCGTTGAGGCCGGGAAGAACTTCAATGTGGGAAATCTGCAGGTGGGGGCCAGTGCCGGAATAAGTCTGGGTGCCGGTTCCAATCTTGAAGTTGAGCGCACTTCCGCCCGGGAATATACTTTCCGGATGTCCGCTTCTCTCGGTGCCAGTCTGGGCATTGGCGCCACTCTGGGGTCGGTTGCTGATCCCACCCTGGCTGCCAAGGTAGAATTCGGCGGCAATTACCAGCGGGGCTATTCCGTAACTTTCGGAGAAGAAGAGGCCGTAGAGTTTCTGGCAAAAATCATGGCCAGCAATCTGAATCAGGGGGATTTCCGGAATTCGAAGGATATCAGAAAGCAGACTGTTAAAAACTTTGATTTCAGCGCTGCGGCAGAGGGAAATGCCAAGGGCTCTGCGCAGGTAATAACGGGGAATGATGATTCCAGCGGCTATGATCCGCTGCAGTTCAGTGCCAGTGCGGAATTTGGGGTGTCCAGGGAATGGGCTCATGAAGTTGGCACCTCTTCCCATAAGTTTACTAAGAATGTCACCGTTACTGCTTCTGTCGGAGTTGAAGCGATATTTTCGCTGAAAAACAAGCTTCTGGACGGGGCTAATCCCGAAAAGATGGGAGATGACAGCGGCGAAGATGACGGCACTGATACCAGGAATCTGGGGGAGAAATCCCGTGATGAGATCGATCCGGAGCTTCTGAAATACAATGATGACAGCAAGGATATCGGTTCTGCGGATAAGATTGCGCACCTTTTTACCAATCATAAGAAGGCGCTTAATGATCAGTTCTTTTCGGAGATGATTGTGAAGCGCTTCTCCGGCAGAAAATATCTGCCCACGGACAATAGCAGCTGGAAAGCCAAGGATGACTTTGAGAAATACCAGCATGATCCCGGACGCTACATTGCGGAAAGCATTGTGAATTTTGCGCAAACCAACATAACTGATAAGGCAGTAGCTGATTTTGACGGCTTTCTGACCTATCTGGGCAAGAAGATCCCCGGTATCAGTCAGGCCCTGGAATTCAAGGAGAAGATTTCCGAGCTGGTAACCTCTTTTGAAGGGCTGATAAACAAGCTGGATACTCCGAACTTCAGGTATGATCTGGGGCTTAAGCTTGGAGATGATTCCGGTGAGCTTCTGGCGGTAAATGTGGGTGCCAGCTACATATGCGAGACTGCCACTTCCTATGAGACGAATCTCATGCAGAATGAGCTCAGATCCGTTGAGCAGACGACCAAGATCGAGCCTGAGGAAAAGGGAAGTGCCAGTACCAAGAAAACCAATAACGTCCGTTTCCTGTCCCAGACCATGAAAAAGCTGGGCTTTTCCAAAAGACAGATGGAAAAGGCCATTGCGCAGCTTAATGTTATCCAGCTTGGCGACGAGTCCCTGGAGTCCATTGAGATTGTCCGGGCCGGCAAGAAGGCGTCTCTGGCCAAAATATCCAGAAAGCTGCACCGGGAAGGAGGGAGCTTTGCGGCAAAGCTCGGCTCCAGGGTTGATTCCATGAAGGATGCGGATTTTACTCCGCTGAAGATTGTCTTCAATACTGTTAAGAAGATTGACAAAACCTCTGCCGGAATCAGTGCGGGAGGAGTTATCAAGCTCAGTCTGTCGGCAGAAGAGACCTTAAACAGCACAAAGAGCTACGAGGTTGAGTTTTAAGAGCAGGGAGAGTGGAAGTCTCCGGAGAAAGCCCCATGAGAATATATTTATGATGGGGCACCCCGGGGAGGAGGAATGCGATGATAGATTACCTTAACGGGATATTTGCCAAAGCCGGGATTCCGCTCAGCCCCTTTGACCGGGAGACCGGAATCTCCGAAAACGATCTTAACGGAATCCATGTGTCCCTGACTTATTCGAAAGACCTTAAAAGTCTTCTGGTCAGCGGAGTTATCATGGACATTGATGATTTGTACGATCCGCTCTTTAAAAAGCTGGAGAAAAAGGTTCTCAGCATGAATGCGGTGGATTTCCTGCCGGAAAAATTCCGTATTGGGATTGATGTTCTGGAGCTTCAGGTGATTATTAGCGGCTGATGGGGCTGGATCGCCACGATGATAATCTGGCGGCCCTGGCGGAGAGACTGGTAAAAACCGCGATCTTCTACGCCACCGAAAGCCAGAAGATGCTGTTTTCCGAATACGAAAAAATGCAGAACAGCTGTGGCTGATCCGGGACGGTCCGGAAATAAAAAATCCCGTTCCTGAGGAACGGGATACGGGGGGAATGCTGTCAGAAATCAGTTCTTTTCAAGCCATTCCCGGAAAGCCTTTCTGGTGGCGGGATCGGCACTATTGTAAATTGATTTCAGTCCGTCAAGCATCTGTCCGTTGACCTTCGGGGTTTCGGCCGGCTTGTTCAGGGGTTCATTTCTGCGTGCAGATTCCAGGGCGTTTTCAGAGGTAAGAGGGATGCCGTCCTGAGTCCGGAGACTGTTGCCTTCAGTATTCTTGAGGTAGGTATTGCGTGCCTCGGCAGTGGATCTGATGGTGTCCGGGCAATCCTTGAAGCCGCTGTCCCGGCAGTTTGAGAGTTTCTGATCGTTGCGATTCTGCTTTGCAGTGTTTTCCGGAGATACGTAGAGAAGCCCCAGAGAATTAAGTTCAGTCAGAAAATCACGATCCAGCTGAAATCCCTTGTCTGACTGAAGAATAAAATACGAGGCCTTGTCCTTGGAGACGCTTTCCCCGTTGTTGGTGATAGTGATGGTCTGGTGATCGGCAAAATCCTGGGCACTGCCGTAGTCGCGGATTCGGGGGTAGGTAAAGGTGATGGAGTCGTTTTCCTGAACATCGGGAATATTGATTACGATGGGATCCGAGGCCGAGGCGATAATCTGATCCCCGCCGTGCTTGAAAAGCCCCTTGAAAAAAACAACGATCTGGTGCTGTCCCGGAGTCAGCTCAATCTCCCGGGGATCCGAGATCACGCCGCCGGTTTTGGCTCCGTCCACGATGATGATACTGTAGTTTTTCGGAGCGGCAAATGTTGCGGCTTCAGCAGACAGAGAGAGTCCCAGTACGGCACAGCCCGCTAAAAATGATGAAATAATCTTCATGATGACCTTTTATGAGAAATGAGAATCCGTATCCGTTTCTCCAGAATATCGGCGACAGCGGGGACATTTTAAGTCTGATAGCCAGATGCCGACCGTACCTCTTACGGTACACTGGAAAGTATATCAAAATTGCTGTTGTTTTTTAAGAAATAAGGCGATTTTGTCTGTCACTTTTTAAGTTTTCCGAAGTCTCTGTTCTGCAGTCCCCGAAAAACGGTTCTTCCGGTCTCCGGAAGCGGGGCCGCGACTTTCCCGTTTCCGGAGGCGGCTCCGGAAAATTGCTGTGGGTAAGTAACGTGATAGAATTGAAGTGATCTCCCGTCGCTGTAACTCCGGTTCCGGAGTTTGCCGGTACGGATCCCGGAACCGGGAAATTCTGGAGGGCCGATATGTTTCTGGAACGCATTGAAATCAAGAATTATCGCGGCATCGCAAGAATGTCCGTCCCCTTTAACAAAAAAACCGTGTTTATCGGGGAAAACGCCTGGGGCAAGACCTCGCTGCTCAGGGGACTGGCTTCGCTTCTGGGAAACGGAGACGTTCCCTATGAATTTACCGAGGATGATTTTCACAAGGATTATCAGGAATACCGGCAGGAGTACCGCAAGGGCGGAATGATCCCCCGGGAGCGGCAGCTCAGCTTCGTGCTGACCTTCCGTGAAGGGCATCTAGGTTCCGCCATGAACTCTCCGAAGCTGACGCGTCTGAAACCGTGCTGGGTGCGGGGAAAGGATTGCTTCTGCCGCGTCTACTACTACGCCGGAGCGTCCATGAATGCCAACGGCACCATTTTTACCACCCATGGCTTTCTGGATCGGAACGGCGTCATGATTCCCGGGAATACCATGAGACAGGTGCGCTGCCTGCTGTCCCTGAGCCCGGTATTCCGGATTCGGGACAGCAGGCAGGTTACCCTGACGGAGGGAGGAGGTGACGAGCCCCTTTCCCGGGATGACGGCATTCCTGACGGCCTTCCGGCCAGCGAGGAAAAGCTGATGGAGCTGTTCAGGGCAGTAAGCACCACGGACGGGGAAGTGATTCCGGTCAGGATTATCAAGGAGGGGATTCAGGCCGTCAGCAGTTTGTTTGACCACTATTTTTCGTTTATACCGCCTCTTATGGGCAAGAGAATCGGTGTCCGCCACCGTACTCTGACGGATATTGTTGCCAAACCGATTTCCAGTGAATCCCTGGGATCTCTTAAAAAGCTGATCCGGAATTCCAATCCCCGGGAGGTGCGTATTCTGCTGGCATATGTGGCCGGCTCCCTGCTGGACGCCGCCGGAGGAAGGAAGATTGACAGACTGGCCAAGCCCATTGTGATTTTTGAGGATATTGAGAGCCGGCTGCATCCCACGGTGCTTTTCAATGTCTGGAATATTCTGGATCTTCTTCCGATGCAGCAGATTATCACTACCAATTCCGGGGACATTCTTTCCACGGTCAGCCTTCAGGATATCAGGCGCTGTGCCCGTAAATCGGATATGACGGCCTGCTACCAGGTGGACGAGCGGAAGTTTACCAGCGACGATCTGCGGAAGATCGCCTTTCATGTCCGCCTGAACCGCCCCATGACGCTGTTTGCCAGATCCTGGGTGTTTGTGGAAGGGGAAACGGAAATCTGGCTTCTTAATGAATTCGCCTCCATCGTCGGGGTTTCGCTGCCGGCGGAAGGGGTGCGGCTGGTGGAATACGCCCAGTGCGGTGCCGCCCCCCTTATCAAGCTGGCCAATCATCTGGGGATTTTCTGGCATCTGGTGGCGGACGGCGACGAAGCCGGAATCAAGTATGCCTCCCAGGCTTCTCAGGGCGGCCATAACAACCAGGTGACCCTGCTGCCGTGCCGGGACATTGAGCATTTCCTTTACGAGAACGGCTTCGAGTCCGTTTACCGCCAGGCCTCCCGGCTTACCGGAAGAGGGGAGACGGAAAGCAGGATCATTGAAACTGCTCTTAAGAAAATGACCAAGCCTGGAATGGCACTGGCTATTGTAGACGAAGCCCGGAGGAGAGGACGGAAGGCAGTGCCGCAGCTTTTGCAGAAGCTTTTCGCTCAGATAATCGCCAGAACGATATCCTGATCCGGTATCTTGTGCAGCCGAAGGCGGAAATGCCGGCAAGGACGGATTAAGGGGACAAATAAAAAGCCGGAAGATCCGGCCTTGTTCGCAAGTGCTTAATTATCAGCCGGCTGCCTTGATTTCCCGGAGCAGATTCTGAATTGCATAGGGATTGGCTGCCACGATGTTGCCGTTTTTGGCATAATCCGGCTTGCCCTCGAAATCAGTAACCACACCGCCGGCCTCGCGCACCAGAAGCTCTCCGGCACAGAAATCCCACGGCTTCAGGCAGAGCTCGAAGTAGCCATCCATGCGGCCGGCTGCCACGTAGGCCAGATCCAGACTGGCGGTACCGGCTCTCCGGATATCAGCGCAGCGGCTGAATACTCTGGCTAAGATCTTCTGGTAATGTTCCAGATGCTCCCGGTTCCGGCAGGGGAAGGCGGTGGCGAAAATACCGGTATCCAGCCCCTTGATATTGCTTACCCGGATTTTTCTGTTGTTAAGAATGGCTCCTTCGCCCTTGGTGGCGGTAAAGAGTTCGTTTCTTATAGGATCGTACACCACGCCCACAGAGGTGATGCCCTTGATTTTGACGCCGATGGAAACTGCAATGTGGGGAATGCCCTTGCAGAAGTTGGTGGTGCCGTCAAGGGGATCAATAACCCAGAGATAGTCGGAATCTGCGGTGTTTTTGGAGCTGCCGCTTTCTTCGGCAAGAATGCCGTGCTCGGGATAATAGCGGGAAATCACGCCTTTAATAGCGTTCTCGCATTCCCGGTCAACATTGGTTACCAGATCGTCCTTGGCCTTTTCCTGTACGGTAATATGATCCCGATCCTCAAAGTTTCTGTTGATAATTTCGCCGGCGGCGCGGGCAGCTCTGACAGCAATATTTAAAAGTCCCTTCGGAGTGGCGGGGGTTTTCTTTGCGGCAAAGGAACCGCGGGTATCTTTGGACGTTGCTTCCATGATAGTAACTCGATGCTGATTAAAAACGGTTAAAGATCGGATGGACAGTTATTGACCACCGCCGGAATTATACATGAATAATGTGATCCTGAGCAAATTATACTAAGTTTTTTTGAGATGCTTTATAATGGGACGGCACAGGATGCATAAAGACATATGCAGCGGAAAAAGCGGAGTTGTTTACTTCATGAAAATTGTTCTTAACTACAGGGATGCCGAGGATCTTATGCGGGGCGCCGGAATATACGGCTCTCCTTCCGATGTTTACGGCCTCCTGATGGGACTGATAGCGGCCGGGTTCCGGGAGGACGGACGGGATTTTGAGGAGCTGGTGCGCAATCTGGTCAATGACGGCGAACAGTTTCCCAGGAATGTCCGGACCTGGCTGAGAGAAACCGTAAGCGGCATCATAGAGCAGTATCTTTCCGGAGAGGGGATGCATCTTCTGCTGCCCGGGGACGGAACTCCGGCTATGGATCGGGCGGCATGCCTGATAGAACTGGCTCACGGCTTTCTGACCGGGTTTTCCTGCCGGAAGCCCGGCGGCAGGAAGCTTTCCAGGGAGGCACAGGAATTTCTGTCGGATCTGGACGGCTACTGCCGGGCCTCGTCCGAGGCGGAGGACGGCGAGGAGTTTGAAGATACCTTTGTTACTCTGACGGATCATCTCTCGGCCGGAGCCCAGATATGCTTCGAGGAATGTGCCGGAAGCCTGTATCCCAAGGCCAATGCCGGAGAGGACTTTGTTCTTGAGGATGATGACGGCGGGGCACCGGTACGGCTTTCTCCCTCCCGTGAAAACATTCATAATATGGAGGAGGCCGGCTGGGAAAGGAAAACCAGGACGGCTTCCGGAAGCTGACCAGCTGAGTTCCTGAAAACTCCGTTCTGCGGGGCCTGTAAAGTTTTTTTGATGCCCCGGAGTCCGGATACTATGTTACAGAATATCCCCGATGTGGTATATTTAGCGCATTACAACAATAATCGGCGGCCGGTATGAAAACCTTTTTTCGGAAAGCCTTTGAAACCGGCTGCTTAAGCTGACTACAGACCTAAAGTGCAGAATCAGACCTATTTTTAAGGATTTAAAATGGCATTACATCCCTTTGCCGGCAAGCCTGCCAGACTGGAAGATCTTACTAATATTCCCCGTCTCATGACGGCCTATTATCTTAACAAGCCCGATATGTCCAAAGCGGAGGAGCGGGTGAGCTTCGGCACCTCCGGCCATCGCGGCAGCTCCCTGAATTCTGCCTTTACCGAATCACATATTCTGGCTGTATGTCAGGCCATTGCCGAATATCGCGCAAAGGAAGGGGTTACCGGACCCATTTTTGTGGGAATGGATACCCATGCTCTTTCCGAGGCTGCTCTGGCCACTGCGGTGGAGGTTCTGGCTGCCAACGGCTGTCAGGTGCGCATCGAAAAGGACTTCGGCTACACTCCTACCCCGGTGATTTCCCACCAGATACTGACCTACAACGAAGGCCGGGACAGCGATCTTTCTGACGGCATTGTAATTACTCCCTCCCACAATCCTCCGGTAGACGGCGGTATCAAGTACAATCCGGTGAACGGCGGACCGGCCGGCACCGAGATTACCCAGTGGGTTCAGGATCGGGCCAATGCGATTCTGGAGAACGATCTCCGCGATGTTAAGAGGGTTCCCTTCAAAAAGGCGCTTGCCATGCCTAACGTGCAGCAGGTTGATATGAGAAAGCCCTATGTGGATGATCTTATCAATATCATTGACATGGAGGCCATAAAGAAGGCCGGCATCAAGATCGGTGTGGATCCTCTGGGCGGATCCGGTGTTTATTACTGGGATCTTATTGCCGAGACCTATGGTCTGGACATCGAGGTGGTCAACTATCGGGTGGACCCGACCTTCAGCTTTATGACCCTGGATCGGGACGGCAAGATAAGAATGGACTGTTCCAGCCCCTATGCCATGGCCAGTCTGATCAGTCATAAGGACAAGTTTGACATCGCTGTGGCCAATGACCCCGATTATGACCGGCATGGCATTGTCTGCAAGTCCGGCCTCATGAATCCCAATCATTATCTGGCAGTGGCTATTCAGTATCTTTTCACCCACAGACCGGAATGGAGCAGCAATGCGGCTGTCGGCAAAACCCTGGTATCCTCCTCCATTATTGACCGGGTGGTAGCGAGCATCGGCCGGCCCCTGAAGGAGGTTCCGGTAGGCTTTAAGTGGTTTTCTCCGGGACTTTTCACCGGCGAGTACGGCTTTGGCGGCGAGGAATCTGCCGGTGCGTCTTTCCTGCGCCGTAACGGCAAGGTCTGGACCACCGACAAGGACGGCATCATCATGTGTCTTCTGGCAGCAGAAATCCTGGCGGTAACCGGCAAGGATCCCCAGACTCTCTACAATGAAATCAGTGCCAGATTTGGCGAATCCGTCTACAACCGGGTGGATGCTGCCGCCAATACCGAGCAGAAGAAGGTGCTTTCCCAGCTGGATCCTGCAATGGTTGAAGCCGAGACCATGGCCGGAGAAAAGATTGTTGCCAAGCTGACCAGTGCTCCTGGAAACGGCGCCTCTATCGGCGGTCTTAAGGTGGTAACCGAAAACGGCTGGTTTGCAGCCAGACCCAGCGGCACCGAGGCTATCTACAAGATTTACATGGAATCCTTCAAAGGCGAGGAACACCTTAAGCAGATCCAGAAGGAGGCTCAGGAAATTGTCAGCGCCGCTTTGAAGAAGGCCGGAGTGTAAGACGGAGTCTGCGGGGCATTCAGTGCCATAATTCAGAAAAGACCGGGGGATTCCCCGGTTTTTTTATGCACAGAGTTCGGAAGCTGATCAGAAAATTTCGTCATGATCTGAAAGAGGATCCCGGATCTCTGTCCGGAATAGGTGTGAAATTCCCGGGATTATGAAGGGAATTCCGGCTGGTTTTATGCCAGTACCCGGCTGAGTCATCCGGCACGCATTTCGGGAAGACTTTCCGCATTAGCAGCGCCGCGGGGAAGGAAACCGGAGGCACAGTGCAAACAGCGGCTCAGGATTATCCGGGCAGTGTCAGTTTTCCGGAATATGACGAGTTGCGGCCTTGGTGCTGTTTCAAAGGTTAAAATACTGTCCTGGCTTCGGGACGGCCGGGAGCTATTATCTGCGGTGGGAAATACTAGCCCGCGGCATTCTTAGGGCGGGAGTCTGAAGCGGCTGGATAACAGTGCTGAAGTGTCCTGGAAGCTGTACCATTGCCTGACCGCTATTGGGGTTCAGGCGATCCGGCCTGTTAAAGCCTTAACGGTTTCTGAAAGCAGGTGAAGGAATTTGCGGTATACCGGAGCGGTATACCGGAGCGGGATCCTGGCTTGGAGCGGAAGGTCGGATAAGAAAGAAACAGGGGAAAACGGAGGAGAGATAATCCCCCGTTACAGGGTCGGAGAACCATAAAAAAACCAAATGTGATTAATGTCACATTATTAAACTCAATAGCGCATTTTAAGGCAATTTTTTTCAAAAAAAATCCCGCACCGGCGAATTTTGGTGATAAAAGTCAAAAAAATAAGTAAAAATTGATTCAGATCAAATACATAACATCTGCTATTGGCTACTATTTGCCGTGTTAACTGTGCGGGAGTGTATCTGAATATTCGAACTCCTTGTCCTGAGGAGAGAATGGGCACTTCTGCATGAGATGGGTTTCTCCCAGACTAAAAAAAGGAAATTATTTATGGCAACTAAGAAAGCTACTGCCGTTAAAGCAGAGAAGAAGACTGCTCCGGCTGCTGCTGAGAAGAAAACTGCTCCTGCCGCCGAAAAGAAGGCTGCACCTGCTACCGAAAAGAAGGCCGCACCTGCTGCTGAGAAGAAGGCCGCACCTGCTGCTGAGAAGAAGGCTGCACCTGCTGCTGAGAAGAAGGCTGCACCTGCTGAAAAGAAGGCCGCAACTGCTGCTAAGAAGACTGCTGCAAAGAATGTAACCAGCAGTTTCTTTGATCTTACTCCTGACGCTTTCAAGAAAAAGATTATCGAGCATCTGCATTCCACTCTCGGAACCAGTGAGCAGAAGGCCAGCAAGCAGTCCTGGTGGATGGCTACCTGTGCTGCGGTAAACAGCCTGGTTTACGAGCGTCTGACCCAGACTCAGCAGACTCACTTCAAGCACGATACCCGTGCTGTTCATTACCTTTCAGCTGAATTCCTGATGGGCCGTCTGACCTCCAACAATCTTTACAACCTGCACCTTTACAAGGTTTGCGAGGAGGCTCTCAAGTCTCTGGGTATCGAGCTTACCGATCTTTGCGAGCAGGAGCCGGACATGGCCCTCGGCAACGGCGGTCTCGGCCGTCTGGCTGCATGCTTCCTGGATTCCCTGGCCACCCTTAACATGCCGGCCATCGGCTACGGCATCCACTATGAGAACGGTCTGTTCCGTCAGGAAATCCGTGACGGCCGGCAGATCGAGCGTCCGGATACCTGGCGTGAATACGGCAATCCCTGGGAAATCTGCCGTCCAGAGTCTGTTCAGGAAGTTCCTCTGGGAGGTCATGTGGAGACTGTATTCCAGGAAGACGGCTCCATCAAGAAGATATGGCATCCTTCCAGCATGGTGAAGGGTGTGCCCTGGGATATTCCGGTAGTGGGCTACAACGGCGAGACCGTTAACATTCTCCGTCTCTGGGAATCCCGTTCCACCGAGTCCTTCGACTGGGACGTATTCAATGCCGGCGGTTACGTGGATGCCCAGGTGGAAAAGAACAAGGCTGAGACCATTTCCAAGGTTCTTTATCCTAACGATTCTACCGAAGCAGGCAAGATCCTCCGTCTTACCCAGCAGTACTTCTTCTGCTCCTGCTCCATCAAGGATATTCTCCGTCGTTACAAGCGTGCTCATACCGGCAAGGACGGCGTGGTAGACTTCTCCGAATTTGCTGCCAAGGTGGCCATTCAGCTGAACGACACCCATCCGACCATCGCCATTGCCGAACTCATGCGTATTTTCCTGGATGAGGAAGGCATGGAATGGGATGCTGCATGGGGTATCTGCTACCAGGTATTTGCCTACACCAACCACACCCTGCTCCCGGAAGCTCTGGAAAAGTGGCCGGTTTACCTCTTTGAAAAGGTTCTGCCGCGTCATCTCGAGATTATCTACGAGATCAACAGCCGCTTCCTGAACGGCGAGTGCGAGAGGGTCTTCCCGGGCGACAACAATGTCAAGTCCAAGCTTTCCATTATTGAAGAAGGCGACTGCAAGAAGGTCAGAATGGGCAATTTGGCAGTTATCGGCTCCAATAAGGTTAACGGCGTTGCCAAGGTGCACTCTGATCTGGTTCGCACCGATCTGTTCCCTGAATATGCCAGAATCTGGCCGGAAAAGTTCTGCAACGTAACCAATGGTGTAACTCCGCGCCGCTGGCTTTGCAACTGTAACCCGGAACTGGCCGAGCTCTTCACCTCCAAGATTGGCGATTCCTGGCCGGTACATCTTGACGAGCTTAAGGATCTGGTTAAGTTTGCTGATGATGCCGATTTCCAGAAGAAGTTCATGGATATCAAGCATCACAACAAGGTTAAGCTTGCCAAGGTAATCAAGGCAGAAACCGGAATTGAGGTTGATCCGGATGCCATCTTCGACATTCAGATTAAGCGTCTTCATGAATACAAGCGCCAGCAGCTGAACCTGCTTTACATTCTGGCTCTGTATCGCCGGCTTCTGGAGAATCCGGATCTTGATATCTGCAAGCATGTGTTCATCTTCGGTGCCAAGGCTGCTCCGGGCTACAAGACTGCCAAGGATATCATCTTTGCCATCAACAAGGTGGGCGAGCGCATCAACAACGATCCGCGCATTAACGGCAAGATCAAGGTGGTGTTCATGCCTAACTACCGCGTCAGCCTGGCTGAGAAGCTGATTCCGGCTGCCGACGTTTCCCAGCAGATCTCCACTGCCGGATACGAGGCTTCCGGTACCGGCAACATGAAGCTGGCTATGAACGGTGCTATTACTCTGGGAACCATGGACGGCGCCAATATCGAAATCGTTGAAGAGGCCGGTATTGAGAACAATGCCATCTTCGGTCTTTCCGTTGCTGAGGTTAAAGAGCTCAAGTCCAGAGGCTACAACCCCTGGGATTACTACAACAGCAACAACGAGATCAGACAGGCTCTTGACTGGCTTGACAGTGACTACTTCACTCCGGGCCGTCCTGGCGAGCTGGCTTCTATCAAGCACGCTCTTCTGGGTGCCGGCGATGCCTTCCTGGCTCTGGCTGACTTTGCTTCCTACAGCGAAGCTCATGCCCGTATCGACGCGCTTTACAAGGACAAGAAGAAGTGGGCTCATGCCGCCATTGTTAACTCTGTTACCATGGGCAAGTTCAATTCCGACCGTTCTATCCAGGACTATGCGGACAACATTTGGAGTCTGAAGGATTGCGACGTTAAGTAATCCATGACTGAGAGTTCCTTCCGGGGAACTTAGAACGTCAGATGAGAGAGAACCGGCAGGCTGTGAATTCAGTAATGCCGGTTCTTTTTATTTGTCCGGAAGAATCCCTGGGAAGTTTTGTAATATATTCTTGGACTGACAGGAAACCCGCATTTTGTCATGTTATGCCGGGGGATTTCCAGGGGCGCTAAAGAGACGTACTTCCGGGGCTTAGGCCGGGCTTTTCCCGGCAGGTACAGGAAGCGTGCTTTATCAAAGAGACTGCCAGTAAAAATGGCAGGGGAAGCAAATCCCGGTTCTGCTGTTCAGAGGTCTGATACGGGCTGCTCTCAGAGTAACTGTAAAATTACAAAACAGCCGTTATGACATCAGAAAACAGACAGAAAACGAACTGAGAAATAACAGAATGGATGGATAAAAATTTAGATGGTGGTCGCTATAGGGATCGAACCTATGACCTCCTCCTTGTAAGGGAGATGCTCTCCCAGCTGAGCTAAGCGACCATCGTGAGATGGAAATTTGTATGGTGGTCGCTATAGGGATCGAACCTATGACCTCCTCCTTGTAAGGGAGATGCTCTCCCAGCTGAGCTAAGCGACCATACAAATCGACTTTTGGTGGGTCCTTACGGGTTCGAACCGTAGACCAATTGATTAAGAGTCAACTGCTCTACCAACTGAGCTAAGGACCCAAAGTCTGGGATGTGAAGTGCGCCGCACGGTGGTGGGTCGTGACGGATTCGAACCGTCGACCAACGGATTAAAAGTCCGCTGCTCTACCGACTGAGCTAACGACCCGCGGTAACCCGTTGTGCTTCGTGCTTCAACGGTGCTTATGATACCCGATTTTTTTTATTATGCAAGATTTATTTAAAAAAAACTTAAAATCCGAGCGGTAGCGGTGCTTTTTTAATCAAATTGCTGAATAATTAAACAGTTTTTAGGCTCGGATTCGCGGTTTTCAGAGTTTATTCTGTACTTTCGGGCGCTGCCTTATCTTCTGTACGGCCTCCGGCATTCTCTTCCACATATGTCGGAACAGGATCTCTGTAGTTCAGAGTTTTGCGCATCTCCGATTCATAACCGTCAATAAGCTCCTTTTCCCGCATGAATTCTGTGAGAATAATGGGGCCCCGGCCGTCGTACTCAAAATCCCGTGAGGAGAGCATGGGATGTCCCTGATCCGTATGGTAGAGATATTCAAAAATCTCTCTCCGGTCGATAATTCTCCCGTTGCCCCGCTTAACCTTGTGGGTAAACTCGAAATAAACGGTAAACCCTTCCTGGGAGACTTCGGAGATCCGGTAGTCAGTGGTAACGTCATTTTTAAAAAAATTCCTTAAGGTTACTTCTTTTCCTCTGAACAGGAGTAGCATCCGGGGACTGTCCTTATACTGAAAGGTTTCAGCCCAGGTGCCTTCGAGTCTTTCAGAAAAGGAGTCCGCTCCTCTGGTGATTCCGGGAATAAAGGCCAGTCCGGCAACTGACAGGGCCAGAAGAAGGAATCCGGCGGCAATAAGTGAATTTTTCATAAAAACTCCGGAGCGAGCAGGTAAGTAAAAAAGAAACGCCGGAACTGGCCGGCGAAAATGCTGAACAGCGCGGGGGTGTGTCCCGCGCCGGCCTCTGTCAGTTATAGACCTCTTTCCGGTCGATTATTCTGGCAGAGCTTTTATGGCTTTTGAAGATCACGCCGCCGTTGGAAGTCTGACTGTCATAGAGGTGATCCAGGGAGTTTTCTCCCAGGGTTCCTGAACTTTTAAGGCGGTACTCCAGCGCGCAGTTATCTCTGATTTTACAGTTGATCTGGGTTCCCTGGAGCCACAGATATCCCCTGTTAAATCTGCCGGTGGTGTTTTCAATAAAGCTGTTTACGTTTTGCTGGCAGCCGGTGGTACTGTCGGTGCCGTGGCATACCGGTATGAGCTCTATTTTTTCATAGGCGCTAAGCGCAGCCCGGATTCCCGAATCCGTGTAGTCCGAGATGGTTTTGCTGAAAATCAGATTTTCCGCAGCTTTGGAGTCCGGATTGCGGAGATGCAGCTCGGTGCAGGAATCGGAGTCGCTGATATTCCAGTTGCCGTCGCCCGCGTAGTACTGCAGCGATACCGGAGTATGAATGACATCCGTTTCTCCCTGGGTAATCTGAGATACCAGCCTGCCGTAATGAAGCTGCGGGGCAAAGGACATGGGGGTGAAGAAGGTGAACCTGTCGCTGTCTGAGATGGTCCCGTCAAATTTTGCCTCCAGGGGACTGCCGTCGGGAAGCAGGCTTCTGATATTCGGCCGGCCTGTAATCTCCAGATAGCCGCTGCACCCGTTGCCGAAATTGTCGTTGTCAGGGAGACAGTAGCTGAAGTTCAGCCAGCCTCCGGCCCGGATTTCCTCGGGAGTGGTCAGTTCCGCCCGGGAGGTGGTAAAGGTGAATCTCAGCGGGTAGCCGTGCTTTGTTGTGTAGGCCTGATATACCGGACGCATCCAGTGGGCATCCAGGGTACTGTTGAAATCAAGAGTGTAGTCCTTGGGGGATCTTATGCTCTTTCCGGCGGTGATATTTCCGGCTTCATCCCGGGTGATTCTGGTGATAATCGCCTTAAAGGGGGGCTCGGAAGCTCCGGTGTTCAGGTAGGCATCCGGAATATAATCCACAGAGGCTCCGGAGCTGTCGGTGCCGGTAATAAACCCGGAAAAACTCAGAGGTTCCCCGTAATAGGCCGGACAGGTGGCAGAAATCTCTCTTATGCCGGTGAAGTTTTCAAAATCTGCCTGAGTCTGGGAAATAGACTTCCTTCTGTAAAGATCATCGGTTATGTGAAGCCAGCCCTCGTTTATTGCCATGTGAACCGGGTAGGCCGCAAAAACCGGGCTGAAGAAGTGGGTGGGCTTCAGGGTGGAGATCTCTGTAAAGGGCTTTTCCGATGTCATGCTGAACCAGCCGGCTGAATTTCTGATGCTGAGACAGTATTCGGAATCGGTGTTAAAACCGGGCGCCGGGGGAGCCGAACAGTTCTGTGTCAGCTTTAGAATGCTGTTCTCCCCGTTTTCGGAACTGCCTGCAATAAAGGCACCGGTACTGCTGTCAGACGGATTCTGCTGCCAGCGGAAAATCTTGCCGGGATCGATGACGCTGAAGGTGTCGGAGAGAATCCTGCTATAGTTTTTGCCGGTAACGGCCACCTTGTTTTCCGGCACGCAGATTCTTTTAAGCTTTTCGCCGGTTGGTTCTGCCGGACAGCCGGAGTCCGGACACTTCACGGCATAGGTACTGAGCCGGTATTCTCTTCCGATATCGAGACGGGTTACGGTATGTCCCTCGGTATCGTCGGCTTTGCCGCAGATGGCATAGGGGAGGCTGAGAACCTGAATGTCAAACAGATCTCCGCTTTCCGGAGCGAGCTTTACCGCAATGACCTCGGCAGGTTCGGTCTTTGTCCGGTATTTGATGGTCATGCCGGTGACCCTGGTATTACTGTCCGGGAAATGCGGGGAGGTAATGGTGAATTCCGGGGTCAGAACGGCATCCCCGTTTTCGGTAATGGCCACTGGGACCTCCACGGTACCAGTTCGTCCGGCCTGGATGGTGGTACTGCCCTGAGCTGTTTTTACGGTCAGCGGGGTGTTGCCGGCGCTGAAGGTTAGGCTCATGTTTTCCGGTGTTACGGTGTCGCTGCTGAGGCTTCCGGCCATGGAGACCTTAAGGGTGCTGTTAGGTTCGTTTATGTACTGCTCGGTTTTGGTGACTGCAGAGGTATGGCAGCCAGCAATATCAAAGGTGCAGCTTTCGGCGGGCGAGGCTGCGGTACCGCAGTAGTAGATGCTGCCGTTTTTTCCGGTAATGGAGACGGAGATATGGCGGTTTCCGTAGGACGGATTAAGCCAGACCGTTCCGGAGGAGCCGGTGGAATAAAGATCGCTGGACAGAGTAACCATGCCGGAATACGGAGTGGCTGAGGAACAGGAGCTGTCATTGCAGGTCTCGAAGCTGAACTGCGAGGGAGAGCAGCCGTTTTCCGTGTTTCCGGAAATCCGGAAAAATTCGTTTTCATCCGCCTCCTGGTATCTGCTGGAGAATTTTACTCCGGCGAGATTAAGGTTCCGGCAGCGGTTTTCGGAAGCCGAGTCGGAGCAGTTCAGCGTAAAATCGAAGATGTGGGTGTTTGCCGCCAGATGAGCATAAATGCTGCGGCTTCTGGCGATTTCAGCATCTGAAAGCCCCGAAATGTTCAGAGTCAGGCTGTAGGATGTTTTTCCTGAACTCAGGTAAAGCTTTTTCTCGTCTGCCACAATATCCCCGGCGGTAACCGGTACTGTATGAGTGATGACGCTCTCCGGGGCAGTGGTGATTATGATTTCGGGGTGTCCCTTAAAGCTGATACGGAGGGTATCAGAGGTCTTAACGATAGAGTTTTCCCCGGATCCGTCGCTCCAGGCGGGAACATTCCTGATAAAGGCATTAATCTGTCCCGTTGCCACTTCAGATACCCTGACATGCGGGGAATGTCCGGGTCTGGGATAAGTGTAGTCACCGGCTCTGTCTGTGCCGCTGTTTTCGGAATAGGTAAAGCTGTTGAAGTTCCACTGCTTTCCGCTCTGGGCGAGCCATTTATCGTCGGTTTTCTGCCAGTCGTAGACGTAGCGGTGATTTTCTGCGGCGATTTCCGTCAGCACCGGAAGAGTTGCTCTAAAAAAATCCCCGTTCATGCTGCTGCCATGATTTCCCTGCAGTGTCTGGTTGAAGCAGGCCTTGTACAGCTCCTTTACAAATTTTTCCCGGCCGCTGGCGGTGGCGATGTCATATTTGAGATGTCCTTCCGATGGAGCCAGCTTCGAAAGCAGGTTGCCGCATTTTTGATCTTCAGTGGTCTGAGCTAAGGCTTCATTCATTATGAATGGCACAAGCAGTACTAAAAAACAGGGGAAGCAACGCATGACGCACCTCACTTTCTTGATAACTTCTATTACCCTATTACCACGCCTTTATCGTGGAACAACATTCTGACAAACAGCGTGTTATCTGTTGTCTGACAGGTCATGCTGGGAGAGATCCGGATAAGTGCCGGAACCTGCGGCAAAACAGCATATTTACGAGTCTAGCAGTTTTTTGACAATTTAACTTTGAGACCGGTGCGGTTTTTAACTTTTAATTGCGGGAAAAGCCCCGCCGTTTATATCAATCGTTATTCCTGCCACTATCTTGATCCCTGGCATCTGTGAGACAATAGCGGAGTTTCTGGAATATGAGGCACGGATGGCGGTTTTATGAAGGACATATCAGAGGTCAGAAAAGAGGTAAGCTTTCGGGAGGTTTCTCCGGAGGAGGAGGGCGGACGCCTGGACAATTATCTTATCCGGGTTCTCAAGGGGATTCCCAAAAGCATGGTTTACCGCATTATCAGAAAGGGCGAGGTGCGGGTGAACGGTGGCAGAACGAAGCCGGAATACAAGGTAATGGCCGGAGACCGCGTTAGAATTCCGCCTGTCAGAGTTTCTGATGCGCCGGTGATTCTGCCCTCCAGAAATCTGGACAAGGTTGCGGTTCTGGAGAACTGCATTGTTTATGAGAACGATGGTCTCCTGGTGCTTAACAAGCCGGCTCATATTGCCGTGCACGGCGGCAGCGGGGTTGACTACGGTGTTATTGAGGCTCTGAGAGCTCTCCGTCCGGAGCTGCGCTATCTGGAGCTGGCCCACAGACTGGATCGGGAAACTTCAGGCTGTCTTATCATTGCCAAAAAGAGAAGCGTGCTCAGACTTCTTCATGAAGAATTCCGGGAGAAGGAGATGCAGAAGCAGTATCTGGCACTGGTACCGGGAGCGTTTAACAAAAGAGGCTGTACAGTACGGGCTCCTCTGGAACGGATTACGCTCTCTTCTGGAGAACGGATTGTCAGGGTAAACGAAGCGGCGGGAAAGCCCTCGGTCACGGAATTCAGAGTGCGTCAGGCCTACAGCTCAGCCACTCTGCTGGAATGCTTTCCGAGAACCGGGAGAACCCATCAGATAAGAGTGCACCTGGCCTATCGGGGATTTCCTATTCTTGGTGATGAAAAGTACGGCCGGCGGGAAAACGATGCCCCTTTTGTTCCCCTGGGACTGTCCCGGATGTTTCTGCATGCTGAAAAAATCACCTTTCAGGATCCCGGAGCCGGGAAGACGGTGACAGTAACTGCTCCTCTGCCGCCGGAGCTAAGGGATCTTCTGGAGAAGCTGGAGCCGTTTCCAGGCTGACAGTTTGCGGGACTCTGAAATCCGGATGTTTTCAGGATTTTTCTTTGGCATGAGGCTTTATACGGGCGAAGACGACCTTCAGCGGCGGAAAAGGGAGTACAGACAGCGGTCGTAACCATGAAAATGATTAAGGACATGCTGCCCCCGGGGCCGTCGTTCTTTTATCCAGTGGCGGAGCTCTGGCGGAATCCGAAGATACGGGAGTACAATGCCCGGGGAATAGCGGATTTCTGGAATTTTATCCCGAAGCCTGCTACGGCCGGAATTTCCGGCTATAACGGTACCGCACCGGAGAGGACTTTATTAGGGCCGGCTATCCCGGATTTCCGGAATCTTGCCGGGTAAAAGGCTAGGGGTATCCTGCTAAAGGTCATTAGCAGCTTCTGAAGCAGGTAACCAAAGAAAACTGCAAAAAAACTGTAAAAGACTGAAAAAACAAAATAAGTGAGAATTCAGAAGAATCAGAATGGTGGTCGCTATAGGGATCGAACCTATGACCTCCTCCTTGTAAGGGAGATGCTCTCCCAGCTGAGCTAAGCGACCACTGGGGAACCTGTTCTGGTGGGTCCTTACGGGTTCGAACCGTAGACCAATTGATTAAGAGTCAACTGCTCTACCAACTGAGCTAAGGACCCATAACAGGGTATCGCGTCTGGCGATGTGCACATGATACGTTTTTTTGATGATAAAGCAAGTTATTTTTAAAAAAATGGTGAAAAAAGTTAAAAAATGGTTAATCCTTAACCAGATAATGGGCTTTTAGAGGCTGTTTTAGCTGTGGTGACCGCAATATGAGAGTTTTGGGAGTTTCTGATGCAAAAAGTATGGAAGCGGTGGGATAAATAGTGTCTGAGTGGTAAAGTGCAGCCGAAGACAATGAATCTGATAGTTATGAATGTGGCAATGAGAATATTCTGGGACAGTGCAAACGAAAGGGCAGAATGCCATTCCGGTCATAATTAACGGGATCAGACAGTGTGCAGGTGTTCAGCGAGGTCATATAACACTGGACTGGCGGCAGCGGGGTATTATGGTTCCGGTCAGAGGGGCGCAGAGTAAACAGGATTCAAATTAAAAACATAGGGTTTAATACGAAGAACAAAGCAATGTGCTGAAAGAAAAGCCAAGATTTGAGAAAATATGAAAACTGGAGACTTGGTGGGTCCTTACGGGTTCGAACCGTAGACCAATTGATTAAGAGTCAACTGCTCTACCAACTGAGCTAAGGACCCATTCGAAGAAAGGGTGTTTGTGAAAACAAGGCGTATTATATTCTATTTTTATTCTCTGTCAACACTTTTTTGAATTTTTTTATATCCAGTGTCCGGTATCCGGGCCGGATGTCCGGAGAAGTGAATTTCTGCGTGCCGGCACCCGCTGTTTAGAGCTCCCGAACAGAAATGCCTGTCATGCAGTTCTCTTGTCCGGATTTCATCCAGAGTCCCTTTGAACGAAAATTGCTGTTTCCCGTAGGGAGAGCAGAAGGCGCCGGGCGGTTCCGCGCTTTTAGGCTGTTCTCGGAGCAGCAGGGAATTTTCAGCCGGAATGCGATTCCGGAGAACCTGCGGTTTTTGTTTGTATCTAAGATAATAGTGTGGTAAGTTCCCACTGTCTGAACCGGATAACGGAGGCTGGAGCTTTTTTTCCGGATTCTGCAATCCAGCGCTTTTCGGGTGTCTTTAATCTTTTTTGTTTCTGCGAGGCTGAATATGAAGTATTTACCGGGTTGGAGAATGATTATCAGTATGACGGCTCTGGCGGCGTGTCTTCAGGGCTGCGGAGAATACGGAGCGGTGGACTGCTCCAGTCAGAGTTCCTATGATCACAGTCTTGCGGATGTTCTTTCCCGGGTTGACGACCGGTATCCGGGGCAGTCTGCTGCCGTTAGGGAATTTCTTCATGACAAATCCGGAAGCGCCACTGTTGTAAAGGAAGTGTGCGATCTGGATGCCGAGCATCTGGCCGCTCTGGGCGAGAAATATGCCAGAAAGGGCACCATGGGACAGCTTATGGATACGGTCAGCTCCGGGATCGACGAGGCCGGAAAGGCGGTGGATAATTTTCTGAAAGGGGACAGTAACAGCACCGAAAATCCTGTGAAACCTGCCCAATCCTCCGGAGCTTCAGCCGGGAACCCCAGGAGCGAGTTTTCGAGAGACAGTGTTAAAACCTATACCGTCCCGAAAGTAGACTGCCGTTACGGAGATTTTTACCAGAAAAGCCTGGATGCCGTATTCCGGGATCTGGGGGCACGATCCCCCAGTGCCGCCATTGAGGTGAAGAAGCGTCTCAAGGCCAGGCATCAGGAATCCGGCCTCGGCAATGCCATGGATCAGGAGCTCTGTGACAAGAATACCCACGACCTGACGGCATTTCTCGCTCCGGATCTCGTGAACGGCATTGACTGGAATTACAAAACCGATGCCGAGACTTCCCGGGATTCTTGGAGAAAGGCCGGCCAGGAGCTGAGTGCGGCGATGACAGAGGCCGGCAAGACCATTGACAATGCCCTTTCCGAGGCAGGGGATGCCCTGGAGTCCGGCTGGAATAATGTTCGCGATGGCGTGGACGGCTATTTCGAAGAGCGGCGGGCCGGCAAGGAGAAGGCCAAACAGGAACAGGTCCGGAAGGAGGAGGCCGCTAAGTCCGGTTCCGGTGAGTGATTTTCTGGAAATTATGAAATGGCAATAATCATGGGAATTGATCCCGGCTCGCGGGTAACGGGCTTCGGGGTTATTGAATCCGCCGGCGGGGAGCTTACCTACCTGGATTCCGGCTGCATCAGAATGGATGACAAGCCGCTGTCCCTGAGACTGGGACAGATTTATCAGGGAATCTGCGAGGTTATCGCCGAGTGGCATCCGGACTATGTGGCAGTGGAGGAGGTCTTTATGTCCAATAACGCTGCCAGCGCCCTCAAGCTGGGACAGGCCCGGGGAGCTGCCGTGGTGGCCGCAGTAAACAGCGGCATTCCCGTTTATGAGTATACCGCCCGGCAGATAAAAAAATCGGTGGTAGGCTATGGCAATGCGGAGAAATTTCAGGTGCAGGAGATGGTGGTGAGAACTCTCCGTCTCAGCGGCTGTCCGCAGTCTGACGCCGCCGATGCTCTGGCCGGGGCCATCTGTCATGCCAGTACGGTGGGCACTCTTATTGGTCTTTCCATAGGAGGCTATTCCAATACCAAGGGAAATGCCCGGGGGAGAATTTACTGATACCTTGCCAATCCTGTTTTTTTCTGATAGAATTCGCACACTTTTATTACCCCGGCTGAGTTAGTGATCGGCCGCGGGTGTATCTCAACTTAACATTTACAGAGGTTTACAATGTCACTAAGCACCGAAGCAAAGGCTCAGATCGTAGCCGAATATGCCCGTTCCAAGGGTGATACCGGTTCTCCTGAAGTTCAGGTAGCTCTTCTTACTGCTCAGATCAATCATCTGCAGGGTCATTTCGCAGTTCACAAGAAGGACCATCACAGCCGTCGCGGCATGCTCCGCATGGTTGCCGAGCGTCGCAACCTTCTTGCCTATCTGAAGCGCAAGGACGAAAACCGCCATGCCGAGCTTTGCAAGAAGCTTGGTCTCCGCGGCTAGTAGATTTTTTTTAAGATCCGCACAAAGGGAGCTATTTTGCTCCCTTTTTTTGTTGCTGAAGAGAAAGGTTAAAACTATACTATTGCCGACGTAAAAAAACGTGATTTTGCAAACATTTAAGGTAATCAGAGTGAACCCTATAGTTAAACAGTTTAAGTACGGTCGCCATACCATTACCCTGGAAACCGGGGCAATGGGCCGTCAGGCAGATGCTGCTGTTATGGCAAGTATGGATGATACTTCGGTATTTGTAACGGTTGTGGGCAAGAAGGATAAGGATCCCCTCAAGGAGGATCAGGATTTTTTCCCGCTTACCGTTGACTATCAGGAACGCTCCTATGCCGCCGGCCGTATTCCTGGCGGATATTTCAAGCGCGAAGGTCGTCCGTCAGAGGGAGAAACTCTCATTGCCCGTCTTATCGACAGACCCATTCGTCCGCTCTTTCCGGACGGCTTTACCAATGAGGTTCAGGTAATTGTTACCGTGGTATCCGCCAATCCGGAAATTCCTACCGACATCATTTCCCTTATCGGTACCGGCGCTGCTCTGCAGATTTCCGGAATTCCGTTCCGGGGACCGGTTGGGGCTGCCCGGGTGGGCTATATCAACGGAGAATATGTTCTTAACCCGCTGAAGTCCGAGATGCCCGAAAGCAAGCTTGATCTTGTGGTGGCAGGCACTAAGCCGGCCGTGTTGATGGTGGAATCTGAAGCTGCTATTCTTCCTGAGGATACTATGCTCGGTGCCGTAATGTACGGACATGAGCAGATGCAGGTGGCTATTGATGCCATTCTGGAATTTGCTGCTGCTGTGAACAAGCAGCCCTGGGACTGGCAGCCTCCTGAAGTGGACGAAGGTCTTAAGAACAGAATCGGCGAACTGGCAGGTGCTTCTCTTGGAGATGCCTACCGTATTACTGACAAGCTGGAACGTCAGAACAAGATTGCCGAGATTCGGGATGCAGTAATCGCCACTCTGGAAAGCGAAGCCCAGGGCAGAGGCGAAGAGCTTAACAAATCCCGTGCCGGTCAGTATTTCCATTCTCTGGAAAAGAGCATTGTGCGCGAGAGGGTTCTTAACGGGGAGCCCAGAATCGACGGCCGTAACACCAAGATGGTTCGTCCTCTCACTGTAGGCACCGGACTTTTGCCGCGCGTTCACGGTTCAGCTCTCTTCACCCGTGGCGAAACCCAGGCTATGGTTACCTGTACCCTTGCCAGCGAAAGAGACGCTCAGATTATTGACGAGCTCTGCGGCGAGAGAACCGACAGATTCCTGCTTCATTACAACTTCCCTCCTTACTGTGTGGGCGAAATCGGACGTATCGGATCTCCGAAGCGCCGTGAAATCGGCCACGGCCGTCTGGCAAAGCGCGGTCTGGCTGCTATTCTTCCGGATCCGGAGACCTTCCCGTACACTATCCGCGTGGTTTCGGAAATTACCGAATCCAATGGCTCCAGCTCCATGGCTTCCACCTGCGGCGGTTCACTGGCGCTCTTTGATGCCGGTGTTCCCTGTAAGGCTGCAGTTGCCGGCATTGCCATGGGTCTGGTGAAGGAAGGGGACAGATTCCAGGTGCTCACCGATATTCTCGGTGATGAGGATCATCTGGGTGATATGGACTTCAAGGTTGCCGGAACCTCCGAGGGTGTTACCGCTCTCCAGATGGATATCAAGATTGAAGGCATTACCCGTGAAATCATGCAGATTGCTCTCAAGCAGGCCCACGAAGCCAGAATGCATGTGCTTTCTGTAATGAATCAGGCTCTGCCGGCTCCGAGATCGGAGATTTCCCAGTATGCTCCGCGGATTACCACTATCACCATTTCTCCGGACAAGATCAAGGATGTTATCGGCAAGGGCGGTTCTGTAATCCGGGCTCTCACCGAGGAAACCGGCACCGATATCAACATTTCTGATGACGGTGTGGTAAAGATTGCCGCCGCTGACGGCATCCGGGCCAAGGAAGCAGTGCGCCGCATTAAGGAAATCACTGCCGAGGTGGAAATCGGAGCTGTATATCACGGTACTGTTACCAAGGTTGCCGAGTTTGGCGCTTTTGTGAACATTCTGCCCAACAAGGACGGCCTGGTGCATATTTCTCAGATTGCCTGGGAAAGAATTGAGGATATCAACAACTATATCCAGGTTGGCCAGCAGGTTGATGTCAAGGTTCTTGCTCTGGACAGACAGGGCCGCATCAAGCTTTCCATTAAGGAACTTATTCCGCAGCCTGAAGCACCTCAGGAAGCAGAGGCCGCTCAGCCGGTTCCCAGCGAGGAAGAGATCAATAGCATGATCAATGAGGATGATGTTCCGGAAACCGAAACCCCGGTTGCTCCGGAAGCTTCTGCCGGGAACGTCCCCGAAGAAGCTCCGGTAGTTTCCTCTGAAGAAGAGGCCGTCCCGGAAGCTGTACCTGAAGCTAATGAGGAAAATCCGATTCCGCAGCCTGAAGATGACGGCGAACCGGTGTTCCAGCCGGCCAGTGAGGAGGCTCAGCCTGAAGGTCAGGATCGGCCTGAGAAGCAGGAGAACTGAGTTCCGGCTCTCTGATTAGCCAAATATAAAACGAGCCCGTTCCGGAAAATCCGGAGCGGGCTTTTTCGTGGGAGCGTTCCGTAATTTCGGTACAGAGGCTCAGGTTTTTCAAAACAGGCACGTCGAGACGGTGGTTTTACTGTCAAGGGAACAGAACGGCTGAAAAGACCGTACAATCAAGGGTTTAACGAGTTTTGTGGTTTTGAACGGGAGAGGGAAAAAAGGCATTTCGGGCTGTATCTGAAAACACACTTTAGCCGGGAGATACAGAGGTTGTGGCTACGGTTTTATTAGGATAATTAAAAAACGAGTAGCATAGTTTGTTTTATTCCCTTAGCTCTTACCTTATTCCCTTTTTTCTAGTTATAATTTAAGTAGAAATTTCCCAATTAGTAATACTATATAAGATGTGCAAATATTGAGCACATCTTGTCTCAATATCTCATTATTTACTCAATATACAATCAACAACATAACTACCTCAGTTTTCAGGTAGACATAAATCCCGTTTTCTCTCTAAAAAAATTAAAAAATATCGACAAAATTGTGAAATTTTTCTTGAGTATAGTCTAATTATAGCTTATAATTAGACTATATGTTTGCGGAGTTTGATATGCCAATACCTAGAGATATTCTTGATGTAGAAAGACCTAAAAATACTGTTGTTATTGTTTACGGAGTAAATAAAGATAAGTACGCTGTCAGACAAAGAGTCGGCTGCAAGCGTGTTAACGGAAAGAATATACCGCTCAATGGACCGACTATCGGGCATATTATTAATGGTAAATATGTGCCTAAAAATCAAAATCCAAATATCAATTTATCAAAGAAAAAAGATAATCCGGAATTTAATTTGGACTTAAAGGACTGGGCAAATATTATGCTGTCCAACGAGCTGTTTTCAGGAATATTGGAGGAACTAAAAGAATTATATAGCGAAGATGATGCTCACAGAATATTTGCTATATCTATACTGAGAGTCTGTTATCCGGGAATAAAAGATTATGAGCTAAAGGAATATTATGATAACAGCTTCCTTTCTGAACTGTACCCTAATATATCTCTTTCAAAGAATATTGTTTCCGAGTTTTTTAAAAATCTTGGTAAATTCTGCAACACTATTAAAAAATTCATGCAAAAAAGAGCCGGGGAAGTTGGATTAGAGCATCACTTACTAATCGATGGAACATTGAAATCCAATGAATCAAAAATTAATTCATTATCAGAATATTCACGTAAAGCCAAAATTAAAGGAGCAAGAGATATTTCTGTACTGTATGCATTTGATTTTGACAGAATGGAACCGGTATGTTCAAAATGTTACCCGGGAAATATGCTCGATGTTACGAGTTATAAGGACTTCATTGTTGAAAACGGTATAAAAAAAGGAATAATAGTTGCCGATAAGGGATTTCCATCTTCGGCTGTTCAGGAGCAGTTTGATGAGAATAAGGATTTACATTATCTAAATCCTGTTAAGCGAAATTCAAAATTTATTAAAACTCACAACCTTCTGGACTTTAATCAGATTATTTCTGGTTTTGAGGGTATTACTTATCGTAAAGAAAAATGTTCCGGAATAAATAAATGGCTCTATTCGTTTAGAGATTCTTATGAAGCCGCACTTGAAGAAAAATCATGGATTGAACGGGCTCGAAAAAATGACTCAATGAATGAGGAAGAATTTAAAAAGTGCAAAGATAAGTTTGGCACTATTATCCTTGAATGCGACCTGGATATTCCTCCTGAGCTGGTTTACAAAATCTATAAAGAAAGGTGGCAAATCGAAATTGTAATGAGATTCTATAAAAATGCGTGTCTGTTTGATGAAACCAGAGTGCATGATGATTACTCAATCATAGGAAGTGAATTCTGCAATTTCCTGTCAACTGTTCTATCATTTAAATTGATTAACAAATTTGATAAGGCTGAATTACTGAACACTTTTACCTATAAAAAAATCATGTCAATTTTAAAAAGAGCTAAGCAAGCCAGAATTAACTCGGGTGATTGGCAACTTATAAATATGAATCCGTCTCAGGTTAAGGTACTTCAAAAGTTGTCTCTTTTACCACAAGATGAAGTACCAACTAAAAGATCTCCTGGCAGACCAAAAAAGAATGTATAGTATTACGATTTGGGAAAGTTCTATTTAAGGGAAAAATATAGAGGCAGGGGAATGTGACAATTTAATTATTCAATGATTAAAGACCAAAAGTGGGATTCTGAGCTTCTTGGATTAATTGCGGCTATATATCGTGAAGCCGGAAAGCAGGAAATGTATCTGAAACAACGCCCTCAAGAGCTGGAAAAACTGGTAGAAATAGTAAAAATTCAGAGTACAGAAGCGTCAAATGCCATAGAAGGAATAGTAACCACCAGTATCCGCATAAGACAGCTTGTCGAAGAAAAAACGACTCCTAAAAATCGCGCTGAACAGGAAATAGCTGGATACAGAGATGTTTTGGGAATTATCCATGAGAGTTTTGATGCAATCCCCATTACCAGAAACTACATTCTGCAACTGCATAAAATCCTGTACAGCCACATGAATAACCCTGTAGCAGGCAGAACAAAAACGGTACAGAATTATATCAGTGCAACATATCCTGACGGACACGCCGAAACACTCTTTACTCCTCCTGCTCCTCCTGCTCCTTATGAAACACCTGAGGCTCTGGATCGTATCTGTGAAGAGTAGAATCGCGTCATCGGAAATATGGAACTGGAGCCGTTAATTGCCATACCAATTTTTATTCATGACTTCCTGTGCATTCATCCTTTTAATGACGGCAATGGCAGAATGAGCAGACTTCTGACAACGCTTCTTCTTTACCGTAGCGGATTTTATGTAGGAAAATATATTTCTTTAGAGGCTAAAATAGCCAAAAATAAGGATCTTTATTATGATGCTCTTGCTGCATCGCAGGATGGCTGGCATGAAGGACAGGACGATCCTATTCCGTTTGTGAAATACCTTCTTGGTACTATTCTTTCAGCTTATAGAGATTTTGCTGACAGATTTGCGATTGTTGAAAACAGACGCTCTGCTTTAGACATGGTGAGAATGGCAACACAGAATAAAATAGGCAGATTTAAAAAACAGGATATCAGAGAACAATGTCCTTCATTAAGTATAAGCTCAATTGAAGGTGCTCTCAGAAATATGGTTGCATCAGGTGAATTAAAGCGCGAAGGAGCCGGAAAAAATACCTGTTATTTCCGACTTAAATAGTCATAACTGTTTCAGAGAAATCTGCTACATAAGGAAACCATCAGTTTCTTAACCAATAAAACGTTTTATAGGCAAGAAAAAGCGAACATTCACGGGTAAAAAGCGAACATTGGAGATTCGTTTACGGCTAAAACAGTTTTACACCAATAAAAGGATAAGATAGTGAGTAAGTACCAGCCTCCGTTTCACATGACGGACAAAATTACAAATTTAGTAGCCGCTATCAGTGAGCAGTTAGGACAGATCAAAATTTTGTCCAAGGGAAACCTCACTCCTCATCTAAGAAAAGAGAACCGTATAAGAACAATTCATTCCTCATTAGCTATCGAGCATAATTCTCTCTCTTTAGAGCAGGTTACTGCTATTATTGGGGGCAAGAGAATTCTTGGCAATCCGGTAGAAATCAAAGAAGTTAAAAATGCCTACACCACGTATGAGATGATGCTGACTTTAGATCCTTATTCTGTTGATGATCTGTTAACGGCGCATGAAGCCATGATGAAAGAGCTTATTTCTGAAAATGGCAGATTCAGAAGTGGCGGAGTCGGAGTTTTTAACGGAAAAGCTCTGGTTCATATGGCTCCTCCGGCAAATATGGTTCCCGGTCAGATTCAGGATTTATTTATCTGGTATAAGACATCAGAAATTCATCCGCTTATAAGAAGTGCAATTTTCCATTATGAGTTTGAGTTTATTCATCCGTTTGCCGATGGAAACGGGCGCCTGGGGAGAATGTGGCACAGCCTGCTGCTTGGGCGCTGGAATGAGATATTCTACTGGTTACCTGTTGAAGACCTTATAAGATCACGACAGGAAGAATATTATAATGTTCTTGGCAAATCAGACAGAGATGCTGATAGCAGTGCTTTTGTAGAATTTTTATTGCAGGTCATTCTGGACACTTTGCAGAATACTGCTGTTGTCGGAAACGATGACGTGGAGGAGCAGACAGATCCTTTGGTTGATAAACTGCGAGATGCTATAGGAAAAGAAGCTCTTTCTGCCACTGAAATTATGAAGCGTCTAGGATTATCTCACAGACCTACCTTCAGGCAGAACTATCTAAATCCTGCACTCAGTCGTGGCGTTATAGAAATGACAATTCCGGATAAGCCCAATAGCAGGAATCAGAAATACAGGTTGAAAAAATAACTTGAACGGTAGAGACCGACCAAGTCACCGACCAAGATACCGATCAAGTTATATCGAATGGTAGCTGAATAGTTGATTACAACTTTCCCAATTGATTGATCTATACATCAAAACGGCTTTAAATCTAGTACAACAACGTTTGCTGTTGTTTCTTAGTCTCACAAAAAACTACCATTCGCACTTATCATCATAATTATCCTTCTTTTGTTGTCTGTATCCTTAAAATGGGGGTTTAAGACCTAATACGAAAACTCATAGCGACATTTGAAGAACATGGGGAGATTGATCTTATACAATTGGGAAAGTTGTATTTAATACTTTTCTGATAAACGTCAGATAAATGTTAAATAATCGGCGTATAGCCGTTAAATTAGATGGCAGAAAGTATAAAGGTTTGACATCAACTCCTTTTAAGTTCAATTGCATATCACGGATCAAAATTATATGCTGTGGTAAAATGATGGCTGATGATGTTGAGTTTGGAGAGGTTAAAGTTATGGGTGATATTATAAATCCTGTAGAAGGTAATTCTTTTGTTGATTTGGTTGAAGCCAAAGATACCAGGATATTTGTTGATAAAACAGATTTTATCAACAAAATAAATACACTCCTTAATACTGATGGGAAATTACTGTCTCTGACTCGTCCCCGCAGATTCGGAAAAACTGTCACTGCCGATATGCTTCTAGCTTACTATTCTAAAGAATATGACGGACAAAAGATTTTTGATAATCTGAAAATTTCCAAGGAAAAAAGCTTTACTGAACACCTTAACAAATACGATGTTATTTATATCGATATGAACTCCATCAGAGATGATTATATTGCCTATACAGAAGATGAAGATTTGCAGGTTAAAGGAATCACAACTATTGTTGATTATCTGCAGTACTCGGTTATCGAAGAACTGAAAGAAAATATAAGCTATGCAGAATTACTCAGTAAGAGCAGAAAAGTAGGTAAAAAAAATCTCTCATCAGCATTGAGGGAAATATGTAACCACACCAAAGAACAATTTATTCTTATTATGGATGAGTGGGATTTGATTTACCGTGATTATCGCAATGATACCCAGTTGCAGGAATCCTTTATTGATTTTTTGAGGGGATTGTTTAAAGGCAAAAAAGGTCAGGCCAGTTTTGCATTTGCCTATCTCACAGGTATTCTTCCTATCAAAAAATACAACTCTCAATCTGCATTAAACGGTTTTGATGAATATAACATGCTTTCTCCTGAGCCATACGAGAAGTATTTCGGTTTTATAGAAGATGAAGTTGCAGAAATTGTTAAGAACCCTTCATGTGCCATATCTTTACAAGAACTGAAAGAATGGTATGAAGGGTATAAGCTTAACGGCGTTGATATTTATAATCCCAATTCAGTAGTTTCCGCTGTTAATGATGGCAAATGCAAGAGCTATTGGAGTGGAACGTCTTCAAATGAAGAAGTTGTAAATCTGATTAACATGAATTTTGACGGAATTAAGGATGACATTATCCGTCTTATTGAAGGCAACGTTATACAGTTTAATTGCCAAACCTTCCAGAATGATATGGTGTCAATTAAGAACGAGAATGATATTTTATCATTGCTGGTATGTCTTGGTTATCTCGGGTGCGTGGATGACGGAGGGAATGATCGTGCTGCCTATGTTCCTAACAAGGAAATAAAAACAGCTCTTGCCGCTCTGGTAAAATCTCAGCCGTGGTTTAATTCCATGCCGATTATTGAGCGGTCAGAGCTGCTTTTTAATGCGATAACCTCTCTCGATGGCAACAAAACAGCGGAAATAATCACTCAGATCCATAATTCTCCTAATGTATCACTGCTTAATTACAACCGTGAAGAATCAATGGTATTCTGCCTTATATCCGGTCTTATGTGGCGCACCGAGCGTGAATACGAATGCTACCGGGAACTTCAGACCGGTAAAGGAAGCGCAGATCTGATTTATGCTCCTAAGAGAAGCATGAATCTTCCGATCCTGCTCATAGAGTTCAAGTATGGTCTGAACGCTGAAGAAGCCATGAACCAGATTAAGGAAAAGGAATATTTCAGCAGATACCGTGACGGCGATTATCCGAACGATGTGCTGCTTATAGGTATTAACTACGATCCTAAAACTAAGGAGCACCAGTGCCTAATTGAAAAACTCAATTAACTCGAGTTTCCCACACCCAAAGTAAAGGTCGCCCCTTACTCTTACAGACATGCCTGAAGTAAAAATGTAACAATTCGATCCCCTGACAAATCCGGTAATTTTACTGTAGGCATAACAGCCTTTTCATGTCTGATCTGAGCCTTCCTATAAAAGTTCGGAAGAATTCTCCCTGTTGTCGGAACCATTCATTGAGCATCTCATGGGCTACCTCGTATGCTTTCTCTATATTCCTGTCTGCAATGATTTTCAGCTCGTGAAGTCTGTCAACCAGCTTCCTGAAGCAGCGCATTAGACTATCAATGGCAACCGTAAAAGGAATATCCTGTGTATCTCCTCGCAGTTCTCCATAAATATCTCCCCGAACGTTCGGATATCC
>NZ_KB899637.1:116373-155239 GCF_000378405.1 Succinimonas amylolytica DSM 2873
ACGTGGGCAATGATCGAGGAATACAGATTGGCCCGGCATTTCTTAACAAGCCCCAGGAGCTGTTTCTGATTGAAGAAATTCTCTTCTATCAGCCAGCGCCTGGAATAATGGACAACAACATCCTCGTCACTCATTCCAATGTCAGTGCTCAGTATCGCCAGTGTCTTTTGCGGATTGGTTCTGTGCCGGAGAATAACAATCTTTGCCTTAATCGTATTTGGAGCTTTGGCTGTCTCTTTGGTTTCAACTATGACAGAGCCCAAAATATCAGGGTTGGATGACCTCCTCAGGTCATTGGAATCTCTGACGTTTTTCCTGAGCATGATTTCAAGGTCTCTCAGGGAGCAGTACTTATCCTGGTATTTGAAAGAGGTATTCTTCATGTGTTTCAGCATACATATCACCGGAACCCGAGTTCCCGGATTCCGGTGATTATCGGAGCCGTAGCGAACCAGGTGTCAAAAAGTACGCAATCAGCCTCAAGCCCGGAGTTCAGAGCCCGCTTTATCATGGTTATTACTGTTCCCGGCTTTGATTTTGTACATTCCTCATACCGCTTCCCGATAAGAGTTCTTTTTCTCTTCCAATCCCTTAGATTTAGAGGTCAAGTTTCATTTTAGGTGTGGGAAACTCGAGATGATTGATTAGTGTTCCGGAGATATGAACCGAGATTCATAAAAAAAGCCCCGTGCCGAATAATCGGGGCACCGGGCTTGTCAGAAATAATCTCAGATCACTGGATTCTTAAAGAGAAGGCTTCCTTAATAATGGCACTGCTTTCTTTCTTTTGAGAAGTCAATACGCCGGGGATGGTAGTCATGCTTGCTGTCTTCCAGCTTTCTTCTTACCCGGTGATCTGCATCCTTGAGACAGTCCCACTGCTTTCTGTACCGTTTGTAATCATGGTCATTTTCGGCATGGTCCATTTTTCTGCGGGCATCATCCATGTCCCTTCTGATTTTGTCGAGTTCCCGGTCGGCTTCGGCAATGTTGTCCCTTATGGTCCGGGCATCACTCAGGGCCTCGGGGTAAGGCATTCTGTTAATTTCGTTACGGTAGTTTCTTACAGTAACCTTTCTGCCGTTGGCAGTGCTCAGCTTGTTGTAGTCTTCAGCGGCGTGGTAGCGGAGCTGTTCCAGGTAACGGTAGTTGCTGCGCAGTCTGTCGTAGACGTCACCCCGGTAAGCACCGCTGGACATAAGCTCGCTGACTTCCTCCAGCTTTTTGTCGATTTCCTCAACCTGCTTGCCCATGTCATAAATAACATATCCGGCCTGATATTTTCTGATGAACTCGCTTTCATTTCTGGTACCCCGGCAGATATCGGTGAGGGTGTATCCCTGAATGCCCAGATCATAGGCTCTGGATGGATTGCAGAATACTTCGGCACCTTCCCGGCGTCCCTGATTGTAGCCGCTGCGATCCACACTCACATATTTGCTGCAGGCGGATACGTATTCGCCAAGCATGCTTGAGGCCTTCCCCTGGGTACCGTCCTCATAGCCTTTTTCATACCAGTTGGTGGCGTAGCACTCTTCCTCTGACATGACAGCACATCCGGAAATGCCGGAAAGGAGGAGTCCGGCCAGCGCTAATTCCGCAGTAATTCTCGATAATTTTAAAGTATTCATTTTAGTCTCAGTTATTGTCAAACATGCTTCTGAATCTGCCGGCGGCATTTCAGAACGGAAGAAAGGATTGTATTATCCGGCGCCTCCCGAAAGTTCCAGGCGCAGTATGGAAACGAAGCATCGTCCTGAAGGTTACCGGGAACTGTCCGGAGCGGTATTTTGGGCGATCCTTCTGCCGATCCCGAAGCCGACACCCCGCTCTCAGGCGATTATATTCTGAAGACGGGAGCCGGGGGCATAATTATTCAAATCCCGTGAACTGATACGGCTTTCTGGTCCCTCGGAAATGAATAATAAGAACAGTATCACATTCCGGATACAGAGGAAGCCTGGTCCGGCTGTGCCAGGGCGTTACGCGGAGATCTGAGCTACAGCTTCTGATTTGCCGGATGTCCGGAGATCCGGCGTTTTTTACAGGCTGCTTTGCGGGGAGTTTTCTCCGGGCCGGAAAAAAGGGAGAAGCCGCGCGGCTTCCCCCTTCAAATGCAACGGTATTCAAAGCCGGTTACAGGCTTATTTGTCAGATCCGTCTATCCATTTTCGGGCCATGAGATCGATGTCCTCCCGGGTTTCCGCGCCCCCGGTGAAGCCGGAATTGTGAACAAAGGTAATGGTGCTGATACCGGAGATAGTGCGGAGTTCCTCTCCCTCCTTGCCTCTCCAGGCCAGGGGAGAGTTACAGCGGTTTATGAAGCGGGAACTTAGGGAGCCCGGCAGAGACTGTATCCGGAACCCCTTTTTGTCGGGATAGATAGCGATTTTGCAGGCGGTGAAGATATCCCAGTTGTTCATTACCGCATCAAACCACGGCAGCTTTTTGTCCAGGCGGAGAATTTCCGAGCCGTCGTAGGCTTTGATTACCTCCTCTTCCAGGAGAGTGTCGGAGACTGTTTTTATAAAGATGTTCCGATACAGGACTGCCAGTGCCTTTACGGTGTCCAGAAAGCGTTCCAGCTGTTCCTCGTCGGTACCGTCATGTCTGTTCTGCATGGCAACTAGGTAGGGGATAACCGGGGTGTGCATAAAGAACCGGTTCACCCGGTGGTACACTGCGGTTTCACCCGGGGTTTCCGGAGCGGCGATTTGGGCGGTATAGCTGTCCAGCTGTCCGTTATCCGTGAGGTCGGTATATTCCATGACATTCCGATCCACTGTATCAAAGGCCTTTTTGAGAATGTTTTCCGGAACCTCCCCGAGATCCGGGGTTTCTGCCGCCAGCTTTTTCAGAAGCTCGGTGCCGAATTTTTTCCAGATAAGTCCTGCGGTGGCGTACTTGATCCCGTTTTCCCGGAAAATCCTGAACTCTCGGGGATGGTGATCAAAATGCTTTTCCAGATCAAACTGTCCGGATACGTCCACCACATAGTCCGCTTTTTCCATGGCTTCGGGATCCCGGGTGCGGATAAAACGAGTTTCAGGGTCAAGAAGGTAAAAAATTACCGATGCGGTGACCTCATCCGCATGAAAGGAGCCGTTGTGTGTTGCTACCAGCATGTTGAAATCTCCTGCCGATTTAAAAATGCCGGCACGGAGGTGTTCCATGCCGTAAGTAAATATTCTTCTTCTGTTTATATCACACCCCCGGCAAAACTGAAAAGCAATGGTATGAGCAAGATCACAAACAGGAAATGTTTTTAGTAAATTCAGGTGTTTTAATAAAAAGTTTCAGGATATGTTTTTTGGCTAAAGTATATCCGTATGATATGATAATACATTTTAACAGGTAGAAAAATTACAGTATTTAATTCTAAATCAATACCCACCTGAGCTTGCCGCAGCATACAATGCTTAAATTATTGTCGCTGTGTGCAAAAAATCAGCACTGGATAATTGACACTCCCCGAATTCCAATGACGATAACGAAGAGTTAGGACGGGCAGGGATTTCTATGACTTTTTTTTCTGATCTTAAAATCGGCTACAAGGTTCTGGCATGCTTTGCAGTGATTGTGGTCATATCCATTATCCAGGGCGTAGTAGGTACAGCATATCTGAATGGAGTATCCCGGGATCTTGAAACCGGTAATAATCTTACTACCAGAATAATTATTCCTGTAACAGATCTGAAAGCTCATTTCAGACAGCTGCGCATTTATGCCATCAGAATAGCTGCCGGGCAGCAGAAGCTCATCGATGAATATGAAAGCAAAATTGCCATCCAGCTTGAGGAAACTGCCAGTGTCATTGCCGATGTCAGCTCGGCAGCTACAGATATAAACACCAAAGAAAACGTAGAAGCAATCAGACAGGACTATCAGAAGTACGCTGGCATATTCAAGGACCTGTATGCTATCCTCAGAGATGAATCTCAGCCACTTGAAAAAAGAGTCATGGCATCATTTGCCCTTACTAAAAAGGAAATGAAGGAAATAGGCAATGATGCGGATGACAACATTGCAAAAATCCTGGAACGCGAAAAATTAAGATTCCAGGAGCTTAACATATCCGCCAGGGAAAAAACCAGTCCGTTAATGGTTATCTCCATTGCAGTGCTCATAATTTCCCTTGCAGTTCTGTTCTCATACCTGCTTTCAAAATCTCTGGGGGCCCGGACGCACCACCTGGCTGATATCGCAGACCGGGTTTCTGCCGGAGATCTTACAGTTTCGGTTAAACCAAAGAGCCGGGACGAAATCGGCAGACTGACCATCTCCATAAATTCCATGATCCAGAATTTAAAGAACATTATTTCCGCAATGAGCGGGCATTCCCGGACCATCACCGATTTTGTAACCAGGCTTGAGGACAGCAACCGGAAAATTTCTGACTCCACATCGCAGATTCTCAGTCAGACGCTGTCTATCAGCTCATCAAGTGAGGAAATGGCAGCCACCTCAAAGGAAATTGCCTCAAACTGCAACGCCGCAGCCATGGCCTCAGAGGAAACCAGAACCACCTGCCAGAACAGCATGGAATCAGTGCGCCTGACAGCTACCAAAATCAGGAATCATTCAAGAAAAACTGCCGATGATGCCTGCATAATCGCCAAACTGGGCGAGGAAACAAAACTGATTGACACCATCATTGCATCTATTCAGGACATTGCCAATCAGACTAACCTCCTGGCTCTGAACGCTGCGATTGAAGCCGCACGTGCCGGTGAGCACGGACGCGGATTTGCCGTTGTTTCCGACGAGGTGCGGGCTCTGGCCAGCCGCACGGCACAGTCCACTAAGGAAATCGACAGTATGATAAAGACTATCCAGAATGAAGTTGAGGTTGCTAATGTATCATTCAGGGATACCGTGTCGCAGATGGAGGAGATTGCTGCTGAAACGGAAAATATCGAAAACAGCTTTAATCTTATTGTGAATAAGGTCAATAACGTAAACAACCAGATCAATCAGATTGCAGTTGCTACTGAAGAGCAGACTGCCACCTCTCTTGATATGTCATCGAACCTGCACAGAATTGCTCTTCTCACCAGGGAGGTCAGTTCCAGTGCTGACAGCACCCTGCAGGCAACAAAGGTTATGTCTGAGATCTCAGATGAAATGAGTGCCGATGCCAGTAAATTCGTAATCTGACATTCCAGCGACTTTCTTAAACAGGGAGAGTATTAAGGAAAAATAGCAGGAGCGTTTTTTTGGCGGGATTCGCTGATTATGCGGTGCAGGTTATTCATTTTAGTCTGACGCTCGCTATTGTTTTTTTTCGTATATCTTGCAGTACCGGGTTACCGGATTCCGGTTATTGGTGTTCTTTTTGTCAAAGCCTGATCGCCGGGATGGTCAGTTTTACGCATTTCTCTTAAAACTCCTCCCTGGCGGGAATGGAAAATTTTTCTTCTCCGCAAAACTGACAGCTGTTTTTTGGTTTTTCAGCTTGCCGGATTCTCCCGGGTCTTCAGGATGTAAAAATGCGAATCCCCGGGGACGGGGCAGGATGAGCGGGAGTTACCGGAGAAAACGGGAAAACAGTCCGGTTTTACACAGGGTGTTAGAGTGATTTTGGGGATAATCTTGTGGATAACCACGGGATTGTGTGTACATTCGGAAAAAATTCTTGATTTTTATCCGCGAGCCCGTTTTCTGTCATGCTGCTTTTTTGGTCTGTTTTCAGGAGATTCCCGGTTTTTCCGGGGAAATACCGCGGTGCCGCCTGCGACTGCTGCGGGAGTGCGTATGATTATCCGGAAGCGGTTTTCTGGAGAAAGGATGCTCATAACAGGGTATAATTGCCGGGAGAATAATCCGGCGTCTCTTCAGGCAAGAAATAATCGAGGCCTTTTCGCGGTATCTTCCGGACAGCGCAGGGCTGATCCGAACATGGCTGACGAAGAGCCTGAGAGGCACGGAATTTATAAAAACAGGCGAAGCTGTCCATGATTTACAATTCTGATCCCGGCAATGCGCCGTATGATGACTATACCGAGGGGGTGTCCGAAAAAGGCCAGAACAGGGTTCTGGCCTTTATGGATACCCTGTCCGGCATGCTCAGGGAAATGTTTCCCAGGTGTCCCCGCTTTATGACGGACAGCCTCTGGGGCTATATTCCGGGCGTGCTTCTGGCGATGTTTTTTATTTCCATGTGGGAGTTTTCCGATGCTCATAACTCCAGGGTGCTGGAGCTCAATCAGACTGTTATGAGCAGCTTCCGGTCCATGGATGATGTCCGGGACAGACTGGGGGACGATTATTACTGGCATTATGCTGAAGGGGATTTCGAGACTTTTGTCTACTCATATGCCGATCGCCTTCCCGCCATTACCAGTCAGGAGTTTGACTGCTTTGCCAGGAAGTACCGGAAGCGCATTAAGCGCGAGATTGTTCCCGGAAAGTACAACAAATCTCCCACCAGGATGTCCGCCTGGGCTAAAAAAACAGCCACCGTCAGGGAAAATTCTGCTGATGGGGGACTCACCAAAAAGGATCTCAGGGGAGAAATCACGGTTTCCCGGGTGCGCAGTAATTCAGGTCCGGACAGCGTTTCCCGGATCCGGAGCTCCTGGATTTCGGATATCATGAAGGTGGATCTGACACCGGAGGAGACGGACAGATTTACTTCGGAAACCTATCTTAGGATTACCATGTTTCAGGGCTGCAGCTATGATGACTACTTTAATGATGACTAGTGCTGCCGGAGCCTGTCCGGTACTGTGCAGCTGCCGGAGATCATGATGGACGGGATGATTGTTCTGGCTCCGATGGAAGGAGTGCTTGACTATTCCATGCGGCGGCTTCTTACTGAAATTAACCGCTACGACTGGTGTGTCAGCGAGTTTGTCAGGGTTTCCGATGTGGTGGTGTCCCAGAAGGTGTTTTTCAAGGAAGTTCCGGAGCTTCTGGAGGGCGGAACCACCGCTTCAGGAACTCCGGTGTGGGTACAGCTTCTGGGATCCCGGCCGGATATCGTGGCAGAAAGTGCCATGGTGGCCGTAAAGCTGGGTGCCCCCGGAATTGATCTCAATTTCGGCTGTCCCAGCAGGCTGGTAAACAAATCCATGGGCGGGGCGGCAGTGCTTAGGAATCCCGCGCTTGTGGGCGATGTGGCCCGGGCGGTGCGGGATATGGTACCTCCGGAGATTCCGGTGACTGCCAAGATCCGGCTGGGATGGGACGATGCCGCGGAGGCTCCCGAGATTATCAGGAACCTGGACCGGGCAGCGGTCAGCCGCATTACGATTCATGCCAGAACCCGGAATGATGTCTATACCCCGGGAACTGTCAAATGGGAGGCGGTGCAGCCACTTTCTGAGCTCACGAAAATTCCCCTGATAATAAACGGGGATATTACCGGTCCTGATTCTGCCAGGGAGGCCTTAAGACTTTCGGGGCTTCAGGATATCATGGTCGGCAGACAGGCGGTTTCCGTACCTAATCTGGAAAGGGTGCTCCGAACCGGAGCAGAGCCCATGACGGCAGTTGCCTCGCTCAGGACCTGTCTCAGTTTTGAGGAGATTCTTTCCTCAAGAATGGCGGAGCATTACCGCAAGGCCCGTATCAAGCAGTTTCTGGGATATGTCCGGAAGGCCCGGCCGGAGATTCAGGATCTGTTTCGGGAGGTGTGTCTCCGGGAGGGCCTTTCCGAGATCATTGCAGTGCTGGAGGACGGTATCCGGAATCCGGGACGCTATTCTCTGGATGCTTGCTGTTCGGAATAACCTAGGGAGAGCTTTTTTATGACAAACGAATGCCGGGAAGATGCTAGTACCGGAGCTGCTAATCAGCCGGAAACTCCGGCAGGAATTCTGATGCTGAGAGCCATGTCGATGCCTGCCGATGCCAATCCCAACGGCGATGTTTTCGGGGGGTGGATTATGTCCCAGATGGACGCCGCCGGAGCCATGATGGCTTATGAAATGTGCCGGGGAAAGGTAGTAACCGTGGCGGTGGATGAAATTGTGTTCCGGAATCCGGTGAAGGTGGGGGATGTGGTCTGCGTCTATGCCCGCTGCATCCATATCGGGAACACCTCTCTTAAGATTCAGCTGCAGTTCTGGACTAAGAGAAACAGCAGTGCCCGGGCCTCCCGGGTAAAGGTTGCCGAATCCGGCTTCACCTATGTGGCAGTGGATGATTTCGGCAAAAAAAGACCGCTGCCGGAATATCTTACTGAGAACCGGGAAGAAATTCTCAGAACCGGATATCCCCAGGATCTCTGCTGAAACAGCAGGCGGGCCAGAAAGTTTTTTCTGTGCCGCCGGGGTGTTGCAGGCAAAAAGAGGTAGCAGCCGGGCTGCTACCTCTTTTCCTGCCGAGATTTCGGGGCTTATGCGATTCCTGCTTCGCCCTTGATCTGATCCAGCCACAGAGCCACTCTCTCCGGGGTCAGATCGGACTGGTTGTCCTCGTCCAGAGCCAGACCGGCGAATTTGGTGCTGTCTCCCTCCAGAAGTGACAGGGTGCTGTTAAAGGTATAGGTGTTATTGGGCCAGGCACCAATCAGCTTAACCCCCTTTTCGAGGAGCAGATGGTAAAGATGCCCCATGCCGTCGATAAAGTAATCGGCATACTCTATCTGATCGCCCAGACCGAACAGGGCGAAGGTTCTGCCCTGGAGATCCAGATCGGCCAGCTTGTCCTTGAACTGATCCATGTCGCCCTGCATCTCGCCGAGATACCAGGTAGAGGTTCCCAGGATGACCAGGTCGTAGTTCAGGAGAACGGAGGCATCTGCCACGGAGCGCACATCGAACACGTCAGCCACGTCATCACCCAGAAGTTCCTTCATAAGCTGTGCGGCTTCTTCAGTATGACCGGTGTCGGAGCCGTAAAAAATTCCTACTTTCTTTGCCATATAAAATTCCATATGCTTAAGGGGGCGGATACCGCCGCTCTTCGGGGGGATCCCCGGTGCGGGCGAATGCCGTCTCCCCGGACGAAAAACCATGCTGAGGTAATATTATCACATCGGAGATGAAGTGTCCCCTATGAGCAGGAGGATCTTCCCGGCAGATGATAATAATTTTCGGGGAACCGGGATGAATACGTTTTCATAAATATGGCGTTTTTTTGCCCCCTGGGCATTCTTTTGGGGTATCATGTAGGGAAAGAAACGGAACAGCAATGTTTTCCGGCTAAAGATAACGGGATTATTCCGGATCGGACTAAAATGAAAGACAGGTGACAGAATGTTTAGACGTACCAAGATAGTATGTACCATGGGACCGGCTCTGGACAGAGAAGGTGTTCTTGAGGAACTGATTAAGGCCGGGGCGAACGTGGTCCGGATTAACTTTTCTCACGGTACTGCCGAGGATCATATCGGCAGAGCCAGGAAAGTGCGGGAAATCGCTGCCAGACTGGGACGGTGCGTGGCTATCATGGGAGATCTTCAGGGCCCGAAGATCCGGATCTCCACTTTCAAGAATGGTCCCATATTTCTGAAGACCGGCGATCTGTTCACGCTGGACGCTGAGCTTCCGAAGGGCGAGGGCACCCAGGAGGCGGTGGGCATCGATTATAAGAATCTGCCGAAGGATCTTCATACCGGAGACGTGCTTATGCTGGATGACGGACGGGTGCAGCTTTCGGTGGTGTCGGTGAAAGGCCCGCGGATTCTGACCTCGGTGCTGATTCCGGGGCCGCTTTCAAACAACAAGGGCATCAACAAGCAGGGCGGCGGACTTTCTGCCCCCGCACTTACCGAAAAGGATCGCAAGGACATTCAGACTGCGGCGGAAATCGGGGTTGATTTTCTGGCCGTTTCCTTCCCCAGGACCGGAAGCGATATCGGGCTGGCCCGGGACTTGCTCCGGCAGTCCGGTTCCAATGCCAAGATCGTGGCAAAGATAGAAAGAGCCGAGGTAGTAGCCTCCGATGAGTCCATGGATGATGTTATCAGCGCTGCCGATGCCATTATGGTGGCCCGCGGGGATCTCGGGGTGGAAATAGGCGATTCCCAGCTTATGGGAGTGCAGAAGCGTCTTATCAGAAGAGCCCGGGCTCTGAACCGTCCGGTGATCACCGCCACGCAGATGATGGAGTCCATGATTAAGTCTCCCATGCCCACCAGAGCCGAGGTAATGGATGTGGCCAACGCCATCCTTGACAGTACCGATGCGGTAATGCTTTCAGCAGAAACTGCCGCCGGAGACTATCCGGTGGAGACGGTCTGTGCCATGGATCAGGTCTGCCGCGGTGCTGAACAGTATCCGGAAATGGTTGTTTCCACCTACCGCAACGAAAGCAAGTTTGCCAGCGGCGAGGAGACTATCGCCATGTCCGCCATGTTTGCAGCCAACCATCTGCCGGGAATCAAGGGCATTGTAGCACTGACAGAAACCGGCCGTACTGTGCTTCTGATGAGCCGGCTGCATTCTCCGCTGCCGATTTTTGCGCTGTCTCCCTCGCAGAGAACCCTTAACTGGTGCGCCCTTTACCGGGGGGTCTATCCGCTTTCCTTCGACGCTTCCAGGTACGGTACTATGGTGGAGGCTACCAGAGAGGCGCTTAAAGCCCTTAAAAACAAGGGCTATCTGGCTCATGGGGACTGGATTATCATTACCCACGGAGATACCGACGAGCAGGGCAAGACCAACAATATGAAACTTATGCAGGTGGATTAGGCCGGGCCTGTGCCGCTCCCGGTTTTTCCGGGGGGCAGAATGATGAAGGGCCGCTTTCGGAGCGGCCTTTTTAGTGCTTCCGTCTGGCGCTTTTTGGAAAAACATGGATGTACATAATCTCCGGATCCCGGACCGCTGGTTTCAATATGGTCTCAAAAATGCGTTCGCAGTATCCGTTATGATGCAATGCAGGTATAATTCCGGATATGGAATTATACAGATAGGTTTTAAGGTTATATGAAACAGTCAGATGAGGAATGGCAGAAAATAGTCGCTGAAGCCCGGAAAACACTGCAGCATGAAAAGATGCTTTCCAGCTTTTTTCAGGAGTATATTCTTAATCAGAGAAACATGGCTGAGGCTCTGAGCATCCAGCTGGCCAGCCGGCTTTCGTCATTTGTGATGCCGGCACTGACCATGCGGGGCATTTTCCAGGAATTTTATGAATGCCGCCCTGATGCCCTGGAGATCGCAGCCAGCGATATTGAGGCTGTGGTGGAACGCGATCCTGCCCTGGGGGGATCCCGGGTTTCGGTTCTTCTTTATTACAAGGGCTTTCATGCCCTGGAGGCCTTCCGCTGCAGCCACTGGCTCTGGGAATCGCAGCGGCATGAAATGGCGCTGTTTCTGCAGGGGATGATTTCTCAGGTGTTTCATGTGGATATCCATCCTGCCGTAAGCATCGGGAGGGGGATTATGCTGGATCATGCCACGGGCATCACCATGGGAGAAACCACGGTTATTGGTGACAATGTTTCCATTCTCCAGAATGTAACTCTGGGCTGCCATGCCGATTCCTGCCAGGAGGGGGCCCGGCATCCGGTAATCGGAAACGGGGTGCTTATCGGCCCGGATACCATTGTTGTCGGAAAAGTAAGAATCGGAGACTGCGCTAAAATCTGCGCCGGCAGTGTGGTGCTTTCGGATATCGGACCTCATATGGTGGCGGCCGGAATTCCCGCCCGTGAGGAAATCAGGCAGGAGAGCTCCGTAACTCCGGCCGTGGAAATGGATGAGGGAATATCAGATGCCTGCAGCTGCTGGGGAGGCTAGACCGGAAACTTCGGAGAAAAAGGTTCTTCGGGTTTCTGCCGGAATACTTACGAGAAACGGCCGTTTTTTTGCGGGATGCCGGGCCTCCGGACATTCCATGGCCGGAAAATGGGAATTCCCGGGAGGAAAGATTGAGGAGAACGAGACTCCCGAGGAATGCATTGTGCGGGAGATCCGGGAGGAGCTTCATGTGCCTGCCCGGGTTACCGCAAAGCTTTGTGTTCTCACTCATGACTATGACAGCTTTACCATTGAGCTTCATGTATTCATGATGACGGAGACCTCTAGTGCCGAACCCTATTCCCTGGAGCATCGGGACTTCGGCTTCCGGACTCTGGAGGAAATTCTGAGTCTGCCCTGGGATCCCTGTGATATCCGCATTATGCCGTTTCTCAAGGAATGGATTTCAGCTCAGGGGTGAATTTTTCAGGTGAGATTTTGGGGCTTTATGGTGAAAAACGCCCGATTTTTTTGCGGTGTTTTTTTTCCGGAAGGCTGCAGGGATGTTCAAGATACGCAAAATGCCGGAAGGGCGGTTTCGTCCCTTTCCGGCATTTTTGCGCTTTTCTGAGTGCCGCGGGATGTTTCCGCTTCAGGACAGCCGGGTTGGCAGTGCTGCCAGCCGGGCATCGAATTTTCGCGGCATGTTCTGGATGGATTCGGCAATGCCGTTATGGGCGAGCTCGTTATTGATAATGCCCACACACTGACCGCCGATGCCGTCCAGAAGGAGCTTGACAGCCAGTTCGCCCAGCCGGGATCCCAGAATGCGATCCTGAGCTGACGGTATGCCGCCACGCTGAATATGTCCGAGAATGGTGGCACGGCATTCAATGCCGGTATTGCCTTCAATGTCCTTGGCCAGAAGATCCGCATTGGCGATGTTCTCGCAAAGAGCAACGATGCCGTGCCGTTTTCCGGCAGCAAAGGCATGGCTTATGGAGCTGAACAGGGCCTCGGGATCAAAATTCTGTTCCGGAACAACTGCAAAATCGGCACCTCCGGCAATGGCGGCGTTAACACAGAGATCGCCGCAGTGCCGGCCCATGACCTCCACAATGTTTACCCTTTTATGGGAATTTGAGGTGTCCCGGAGCCGGTCAATGCATTCGACAATGGTATTCAGAGCGGTATCATAACCGATGGAAAAGTCTGTTCCGTGCACATCATTGTCGATGGTGCCGGGAACCCCGATGCAGGGAAACCCCATCTCGGTGAGACGCAGTGCTCCGGTATAGGAGCCGTCTCCGCCGATAATCACCAGGGAGCTGATCTCTCTTTTTCTCAGGTTTTCAATAGCTTCAAGGCGGACTGACTCCTCCTCGAAAGCCCGGAATCTGGCACATCCCAGAATTGACCCGCCCTGTCCCACGATATTGGTGACATCCAGGGTGTTCATCTGATAGATACGATCCTGATGCAGGCCCAGGTAACCGTCCCGAATTCCAAAAATCTCAACTCCGGCAGCCAGAGCGGTGCGCACCACGGCCCGGACTGCCGCATTCATGCCAGGAGCATCTCCGCCGCTGGTAAGAACCCCGATTCTTTTGATCATAAGCTTGTTCTGCAAAAAAACGGATGCCCCGGGCATCCGTCTGTGTGGTCTTTAATGTGTCACTTAAACTTCAGCGGCCTTGATAATGGCTGCAAAGTCCAGCGGCTTGAGGGAAGCGCCGCCTACGAGACCGCCGTCAATGTCCGGCTGCTTGAAGAGATCCGGAGCGGTCTTGGCATTGCAGGAGCCGCCGTAGAGAATCTGCACCTTCTCGGCAGTTTCAGCGTCGAAGGAGGCCAGATATGCTCTGATGGTGGCGTGCACGTCCTGAGCGATTTCAGGAGTAGCGGTCTTGCCGGTGCCGATAGCCCAGATAGGCTCGTAGGCGATTACGGCATTTTCAAAGGACTTGATGCCATTCATGTCGATAACGGCCTTAAGCTGGGTCTTAACCACCTCGGCAGTCTGCTGTGCTTCAAACTGCTCCAGGGATTCGCCGATGCAGAGTACCGGAATCAGGCCGGATTCCTGAGCAGCCTTGTACTTGGCGGCTACCACTTCATTGGTTTCGTTGTGATAGGCGCGACGCTCGCTGTGTCCGACAATTGCGTACTTGCAGCCGAATTCCTTAATCATTTCAGGAGAGTTTTCACCGGTGAAGGCACCCTTGGTGTGGACATCCACGTCCTCGGAACCGTACTTGATTGCAGTGTCCTTGGCCAGGCTTTCAACAAGTCCGATAAAAATTGCCGGAGCGCATACGGCTACTTCCACGGAAGGTGCCTGAGCGGCAGGTTCCTTGAGTGCGTTAACGAGAGAAGTAACTGATTCCTTGGTGCCGTTGAGCTTCCAGTTGCCCATTACAAGTGGTTTTCTCATGATTTGTAACCTTAAATGATTAAATAAAATGCAGGAAAATTTCCCCATTACCGAATTTAGCGGAAGTGATTATATCACAGGGAAGGGGTCTTTGCCTAAAAAGTGCCTCTGGCCAAAATCAGGGCAATCCGGAGGCGGGAGTGCAGCCAGGGGGCCATCTTCTAAACTGCTTCCCCAGGACGCTCAGAAAAGGAGGCTCCGGCGGGAATCCCGTCCCTAAGTCCCGCCTTGTTTCTGTCCAACTACTGCAGTCTTCCAGGCCTCCCCATCCAGATGCGCTTTACGATTTCAGTCCCCCTGAAGTCAGTTTTCCGGTGCCGCTCCGCAATAAATCCTCCCGGGGCTTCCGGCTTTAATTCTTTGCACTTTTTTATTCCGGACAGGTTTCAGCCCTGCTTTACCATTTACCTGCAGAGACAGGAACTAATCCAGGTTCTGCCTCCCCGGATCGGAGCTACCCCGTTTCCGGACGTTTTTATTTTCTTATTATGTAAGGTGAATTCACATGAAAATCCGTAAGTCTGCTTCCTTTAATCTGTTTTCGGTACTGACTCTCCTGGCTGTTCTTCCCGGCTGCGCCACTATTTTCAGCGGCACCAGCGAATATATCAGGATCAGCTCTCAGGAGCCGGCTTTGGACGGCAATGTCCGGGCGGTGGCTCTTACTGACAAGGGCCGGGCTCCCAGAACCATGGTTCTGGGGGAGACCATCGATGTGCAGAGAACCATGGCCCCCATTACAGTAAACATTCAGGAAAGCGACTGTATTCTGCCCAGTACCGAATCCATCAAGTCCCACATGAATCCGGTGGCACTTCTGGATTTTCTGGCTACCAGTCTGCTCAGTACCTCCATTGACAGCTCTACCGGGGCGCTTTGGAAATACGGAGATGTGTCCCTGGTAAATCCCAAGGTACGGGATACCCCGGAGTGTCAGGAATGGCTGCAGGAGCTGCGCGTCAGGTATCAGGAGAGTCACAAGTCTCCGGAAGCTCCTGCGAAAGCTGATAATTCTGCAGCCAGCGAAGATCCGGCTAAGGCGTCCTGAGGAATCCTGTAACTCAGTGAATACGAAGAGAGGCGGATTCCGGGTACGGGATACGCCTGTTATTCCGATGGGGATCGCGAGTCGCAGGTATCTGAGTTTTTGGCAGGAGCAATACATGAGCGCATTATCTGAGAGCGGCCGGGGATTCCTGCCGCGGTTTCTTTCTGTAACAGGTTTTTCCATAATCCGCTTTTTCGCCGTCATGCTCATAACAGTTTCAGTTTTTTTTCTGACGGTGCCTTCTGGAGAGGCCGGTGAGCCTGATCCGCCGGAATACCGCAACATCTCTCCGGAAAGACAGGATCTCTGGCGGCGGCTTCTCCATTACTCCGGCCGGGAGAGCTCGGTGAACGGGGACAGCGATTTCTTTTTGAGCCCGGAGGGCTTTTGGGATCCCGAGGCCGAATATCAGGCCACGGTAAGACTGCTGGAGGAAAAATCTCCGCTGCTCTGTGATTACCCGGCACGCTATTTTTTTATTACCGGGCAGGAGGTGCCGGAATACTGTTCCGGCTATCGCGACTATGTGAATCACGTATCCTTTGATGAAGTTTTTGCGGTTTTTGCCACAGAAAAGGCGGAATCCCCCATTTCCTCCATGGGCCATCTTATGATCATGGTCCGGGGAGTTAATCCTCTGGGGATACCGCAGCATTACGGCATTGGCTTTGCGGCACCGGCGGAGCGGGGATCCTGGGGGCTTTTCCAGGACTTTCTTACCGGCAGCATATCAGGCCGTTTTGCACTTAATCCCTACGATGATCTCATTTATAGCTATGTTTCCGGGGAAAACCGTTCTCTTTGGGAATACCGGCTCAGTCTGACCCCGGAGGAGCGCGCCTGGCTTCAGCGACACGTATTTGAGCTTCGTACCCACAGCATTGGCTACTCCTTTGCCGCTCATAACTGCGCCTCCGGCGTTCAGGAGCTTCTGACCGCTGCGGGAACACGTTTTCAGGGACCCCGGAGCTCTCTTTATCTCACACCGCTGGAGTATGCCCAGCATCTCGACAGGAACGGTCTTGTCACGGAAATCGGACTCCGTCCCTCCCGGAGCGACACCGTTCTTCTGAAACAGGGCCGGACCTGGAATCCTCTGGAAAGAAACCGTCCTTTTCGCATAGGCGGCGGATATCTTTTCCGGGAAATCGGAAGCTCCCGCCGGCCTTACGAAAGGCACGGCCTTTCCGGCGGCTTTCTGGAGCTTACTCCGGTGATAACCGATCTCCGTGATGATGCCCGGGGCAGCCCGGCCATAACAGAAAGCGTCTTCCTGAGAACCAGGCTGGAATATCTGGGGGAGCGGCTTTTCCTGAGGCGTGTTGATTTACTCAGCATGAAAAGGATTCCGGATTTCCTGACCGGCGATGCTCTGGGCACCAGCTTTGCCATTTCCTTTCGGGGAGAGCGGAATGCTCTTCATTCCTCGCTGTATCCGGAGGCGGGGCTGGGGGGCAGCGCCGGCTTCGGGTACGGTATTTTCAATCCCTACGCAGAAGTATCCGGCAGGGCGGCTCTGACCTCAGGCGGCCCCGAAGCCGCCATGGATTTTGCGGCCGGAGCAGTAATAAGGCAGCAGTATCTGGGGAGACTCCGGCTCAGCTTTAATTATTATCTGGCTTCCGGCGGGGACTGGTTCGGAACCCGGAGCCGTTTTGGCATAAGCTGGTCCCGGAGACTTATGCAGGACTGGAATGCCGGCTTCGAGTTTAACAGAGATTTTCGGAAGCGGGGGCGGCCCCTGAATGAGTTTTCCGGAGCCCTGGTCTGGTTTTTCTGAAAACTGCCGGAGGTGCCAGTGCTGCCTAAAAAGTTCAGTACGGCAGTGCTGGCTGGCACCGGTGACGGTGTTTGACTGTCCTCTCTGGTAAAACGTCTCAAAATCTGCCTTTATGGGGGGTTCTGATACGGGGCAGCCTGTCGACTAACTGCTATATTTACGGAACCTGTTTACAGAGTTTGTCGCTAGCGGGCGGCATAGCTGGCGGTTTATCAGGCAAAACCGGTAATAATACTAAGCAGCAGGGAAGTTTCGCACCCGCTAATTTGAAAGAAAATTTAAGCACAAGGCATGTTGTTATAAGGGCTGGTGCCTGTTTTTCCAGTCTTACAACTCAAAAACGCCGGTAAAAGTATCATGCTGCGGAAACTGAAAACAAAAACAAAAACTAAAACTAAAACTAAAACTAAAACTAAAACTAAAACTAAAACTAAAACTAACCAGCTTCTGGTGGCAGATAGAGAATAAAAGCGCCGCAGGACAAAACAAAATCCTGCGGCGCCGGAGATCCGGAGCATTGTAGCCGATCCGGACCGGAGAAAAACTGCCGGGAGTCCCGAAATCAGTTGGTGAAGAGACCTACCTTGAGATCCGTGGCCTGATAGATAGGAACACCGTCAGCACTTACCGTGCCGTCAGCAATGCCCATAATGAGCTTCCGCATAACCACTCTTTTCATCGTGATGGTATAGGTGATCTTTTTGGTATCCGGAAGTATCTGACCGGTAAATTTTACCTCGCCCACGCCCAGAGCTCTGCCTTTCCCGGGCCCGCCTTTCCAGCCCAGAAAGAAGCCTACGAGCTGCCACATGGCATCCAGACCGAGGCATCCCGGCATTACCGGATCTCCCGGAAAGTGGCACTTGAAGAACCAGAGATCGGGATTGATGTCGTATTCCGCAACAATAATGCCGCGGTTGTGATCGCCGCCGTGGTCATTGATTTCCACAATCCTATCGATCATCAGCATGTTGGGAGCAGGAAGCTGACTGTTGCCCGGACCAAAAAGCTCGCCCCGGCTGCAGGCCAGGAGATCGTCACGCGAAAATGAATTAACACCCTTGTCGCACAGTGACAGCTTGTTTTCAGAATTTTCCAAATCAATAATCCTTCTAATCAGTTACAGGCATCAGTGATACCCTGAATTATGTCAGTTACATTTTAACGTATCGGAAGATATTTTCCACCGCTGATAACGCCGGAGACTAATCTCCGCGATGAAAAAACTGTCCGATGCGATCCCACAGCGATACCGGATCGTCCCGGGTATCGATTTCATAAAGTCTGCTGCTGATAATATCAAAAATATTATCGTCTGCCGCGGAGTCACTTTTGGCCGGGGACTTTCCGGATTCGGAGGCGGCCATGCTCTTCAGTCCTTCCGCTCCCTCTTCCCGGAGCAGGGCCCGGACTCCGGTGAGGATTTCCACCGCCTCGTCGATGATCTTTACGGGATAGATGTGAAAATTTCCGTCCCTGACGGCGGCCACCACTTCATCCTCCAGTACCAGCGAGGCAATGTTGCTTTCGGGGATGATGACCCCCTGCTTTCCGGTAAGTCCCTGAATCTTGCAGACCCGGAAAAAGCCCTCGATCTTTTCATTGATTCCGCCCACCGGCTGCACATTGCCCAGCTGATCCAGGGAACCGGTAAGGGCGTACTGCTGCTTTATGGGCTTTTCGGAAAGTGCGGAAAGAATGGCGCACAGTCCGGTAAGGGAAGCGCTGTCACCGTCGATCTCGTTGTAGGACTGCTCGAATACCAGATTCGCGCTGACCGGCAGCTGATAGTCATTGCCGAACTTGTGGGTCAGGTAGCCGTTGATGATCATCATAGCCTTGGTATGGATTTCTCCGGCCAGATCCGCCTTGTGCTCCACATCGCTGATGCCGCCTTCGGCCCCGGAGTGAATGGTGGCGGTGATTCTGGTGGGTTCCCCGTACTCAAAATCGTCGCCGAAGGTCTGGATCACCGATAGGCCGTTGATCTGTCCGACCACCTCGCCCCGGGTTTGCAGAATAATCTGCTGTTCCCGGAACATGTCTCCGGATTCCTCCAGTGTAGTATTGGCCCGGAAAATTCTGGCCTCCAGGGTTTCCTTTACTTCGGTGCCGGTGAAGGCCTTAAGCTCCTTTCTGGCAGCTCTGCCGCTGGCCTCCCGCATGATATTGCAGAGCTCCTGTTCCGAAAGAGCGAACTTGGTCTGGTTTTCAGCCAGCCGGCAGGCTCTCTCAATAAGCACGCGCACGGCCGATTCGTCCGGCGGCAGAAGTCCGATGAGCCGGCAGCGATCCCGGAAATAAAGTGCCAGATCGTGAAGGTTGTCCTGAAGGGGGAACTGGCTCATCAGATCCGCCCGGAGATAAAAGGCGGTGCCGCATTCCGGATCAATGCTGTAAAGACCGGCGATATCGATGTAGGAACCGGTCAGAATCAGCTTTACGTTAACGGGGGTGGGTTCCGGTGCAAAGAAGGGAATGATGCTGTTGGTGATTTCGTTGGGGTTTTCCCATCCGGCAAGCCCGCTTTCCAGGATATGCCGGAGTTTGAACCAGATGGCCGGATTGTGCACCAGTTCGGCCACCTGCAGCACCAGAAAGCCGCCGTCGGCCATTCTCAGAAGCCCTGGTTCCAGAAGATCGTGGGAGGAGTAGGTGGTGCCGTTTTCGGTCAGGTAGTTGACGCACCCGAAGAGCTTCTTCCAGGTAAGATCGTGCCCGAAGATCAGGGGCGGCTTTCCGGGAATATGCTGCACCATCAGATTGAGGATTACCTGATCCGCCTTGATTTTATCCTGCATGATATAGTTGCAGAGGTCGGTAAGGTATTCCTCCAGCTTGGGGTCGTTGTCCTGCTTTTTCAGGAGCTTTACGAGAATCGCCTCCTGATCCAGCTTGAGCTTGGCCTTTTTTACCAGATCCTGAATCAGCTCGGTAAACTCCTGAGTGGTGCCGCTTTTAACATGCAGCCACATGGGAGAGAGCTCGTTGGCCAGATTTTCGGCATAGACAATGTCATAAAGCTGCTGTTCCCGCACCTGGCACTGGGACAGAAGATCCACTATACACTGGACGGAGTCTGTTTCCGGAGCCGCGGTAAGCAGCATTACCGGATTGGGCATTTCCGTGTATACCAGTTCCTGAATGGCACTCAGGGCTCTTTTCTGAAAAGATGCAAAGGTAATTTTTTTTTCGTCGTCCAGACTTCCGATATCGGTGATTACGGGACGCAGCATCTCAGGTGACAGTTCTTTCACACAACCTCCGAAAAACAGTCTTTCTCCTTCTATTGTACACCATAAACCGCCCCTGCCGTCCTGTTATCCTGTCCTGATAGCCTGCTGAATACCGGAGGCGGGGATTTCCGGGCGGGGATTTCCGGAATAGCGGAAGCGAGTTTTTCGGATGTCAGCGGAGAAGGATTATGCCGGTATAGCCGCAGTCCCGGCACTTTATCCGGTAGTGCCCCCCGGGCAGCACGCCAGGACGGGATCCTCCGGGAAGGCGCCGGATCCCCGCGAGGAGGGAGCTTTTTCCGGAAGAGAAGCCAGCGGGAGTTACCTCTACCCTGGAGGATCTGCACTGCGGGCATTCCGAGAAGGGGGGCTTATTACTGATTTCTGTCTCCGTATCGTTCATTCTGGCATTCCTCCGTTTTCTGTGCCTGCGGTCTCCATGGCGGCTTTTTCTGACAATTCCGCGGAATAGAGCTGCCGCTGTCTTTCAAGACGTCTTCTGATTTCGTCGCGCAGTTTCTGGTAGTTATCCTGATTGTCCGAAACGATGGCAGGGCTGAAGTCGCCCTTGTCCCGGGGAATCTTCTTTCTGGCCAGAAGCTCCGTGAATTTCTGTCCGGGTTCCAGCTTCACCGTGGAGCCGAAGCCCAGAATGCGGATCAGGGTTTCCCGCCAGTCTGCATCGGGATAAAGGATTTTTACCAGACAGGTGTCCGTTTCCTCGTCATAGCAGGCCCGCTTGTCGTAGTAGGAAAACTCGGTCAGGAACCGCACAATGCTGTTTCTCTCCCGGCTAACCCGTACCACCGCAAAACAGAGATTGTTGCTCTGGTCTGTCTGAAAGCTTTCGGTATCGGCAATGCCGGGATCCCAGGGACAGCTTTCAAGCAGTGTAGTACTGGTTATGGTGGCGATATTAATGGTAGTGACTCTGTTCTCCCCGGAAATGCAGAACAGCCGGAATTTGGCATTCTTGAGAGAAAACTCCAGGCGGATCGGCGCACAGGAAACAGTGATGGATTTTCCGGTCTGGACGGAGGTGAAGGCAATACGGACGAACCTTTTTTCCTCAATAGCCTTCCGGATGCGCCGAAAATTGCTGATATAGCCATGCAGTCTTTCCGGAGACCGGAGGACTGGTTCCAGTACCGGGTCGCAGTCCAGGTCAGCATCGATAATCACAAAGGGGGAGCCGGCGGCGTTCCGGTCAAACAGTTTTCCCGGGGGCCAGATCTCTTCGGGATTCCTGGTTCTGAGAAAGGGCAGAATCCGCTCCCGGATTTTCAGGAATTCCTCATGGTCAAAAAACAGCTCGGCCAGGGGATCTGAAAGAGCGGTAAAGAGCCAGGAAATTTCTGTCCTGGTGAGAGGAAGCTCCACGGGGCGTCTGAGATGGAACCAGGCATTAGCGCTGAGCTCTGCGGTATCCTTTCCGTCATTGAAGTCCGGAAAAAGCAGTTCGGCATAAAGCTTTTTATAACGCTCGTTTACCTGATAGCTGAGTCCGCTGTCATCTGTCGCATTTGCAATAATTCTGCGGATATCGTCTTTTTTCAGGGTGTAGCTTCTGATTCTGAAGCAGTGATTGAGAATCCGGCGGGTAATCTCAGTATAGATGCCGTAGTATTCTGAGAATATTCCCGGATCAGAGCGGGGGGTTTTGAAGGTTTTTCTGCTGCTGTTGTCCGGCTCCCGGCCGCCGGAGTCTTCGGAATATTCCGGACCCGGGGCGGTCTCCTCCTCAGGAGGCGGCTCCGGCTTAGACCGGGATTCCGCAAGACCGTATATTTGAAGCATTTTGTCCAGATCTCCGAGAAAGATCTTCCGGAACCGCTGTCTTCTGGTGCGGAGACCGGAAATTCTCCCGATGTAGGTTTTTACCCAGCTCTGGAGCTCGTCCTCGTCACAGGCAGAGGTCCGGTAGGTGCCATGCAGGGAGTTTCCGCTGATTCCGGTAATGTCCGCCTTGCCGTTCCGGCACTCCCGGCGGAGTCTCCTTACGGAGTGGTTCAGCTCGGCGTCCCGGTCGGATTCATTTTCGGGATCAATGCTGATATCCAGATCCATTTCGAGATGCTCCGGTTCTGTGCCGTGCAGTTCCCGTTCTAAGGTGTTCTTTATGCGGGTACGGGTTCCCCATTTTATGGTGCCGGAGTAGAGATCGGCGGGAACAATGCCGGAGGGAACCGAGATTTCCGGGGTTTCCGGCGGTCTGATATCCACAATGCTGTCCAGCAGAATGGAGTCTGTCTGTCCGGTTCTCAGCGGGCGCGGCACGGAATCGTCCTTGAGAAAGGGCTTTTCGGAAACGATATAACCAAAGATGTAGCGTCTCCCCTTGGTGCAGGAGGTGATAATCCTGGCCGGGAGCATGTAAACCAGAATCTTGTTATGGTCAGAATAGGTGTACAGGGCTTCGTCCGGTTCCAGAACTGTCAGCTCCACTATCTGGCGCTGCTTTATGGCCCTGAGAAGATACCAGGCGATTTCGTCATTGAGATTCTGGGCACAGAAGGCATGCTTGAAGGTGCCGGCTTCCCGGCGGTCATCAGGCAGGATCCGGATTTCCCGGCCGTTAAAGAGCTCGTTCCGGAGCGCGTTTTCGATATAGTAGCCCAGCTCCCCGAAGTATCCTGTGAGACTGAAGAAGTTCAGAAAGCTTTTAAGATGGCGGAGCCAGAGCGGTGGAACACTGTTACTGCCGGGAGCTGAAAAGCCGCCCTGGGTGATGAAAATATTCCGGACGGTGGTGTCGGACAGGGCGTATTCGCAGTAATGGGCATTCTGGCGGAATTCGGTAATGACGCCGTTTTCCGTCAGCATGGCTATCATGTTTTCCAGGGCTTTATCCCGTTTATCACTTTTGTCAGAATCTCCGGAAGTGCCGGTCTGGAAAAGCTGTCTGATAATGGTGGTTTCCCCGGTATGTTCGGTGTCATCGTCTGCGGGGTCTGAATCTGCTCCTGATTTACTGCGATTACGGAGGCTTTTCCCGATTCTGTTGCTGTGCCGCGCGCCGTCATTGAGAACCAGAAGAATGGAAAACAGGTTATTGAATTCGTTCTCGGTAATATTTTTGCTGAGAAAGATGCTGAAAAAGGGATTTTTCCTCAGAAATACGCTGATGCCCAGATCTATGAAGCATTCGTATTCCCGGGAACCGGTATTGAAGGAAAGATCGCTGTTTTTGTAGTAGGTCTGGAGAAGTCCGGTTTCATAACTGTACTGCCGGTCTTTGATATTAAGCTCCTCCTGAGTCCTGCGGGGAGAGCTGTAGCCCAGAATGAAATACTTCCAGAAAATCCTTCTCCAGGCATAAAGATCCTTGGTGCAGGCCACCTTGCGGAGTTCTTCCTTTCTGGTTTTGAGTTTAGTGCTGTCATGCATCGCTGATAGTAGCTCCCGGGAAATGCAGGGCGGCCGGTATGTTCCGGTAGCAGACGATTATTCGCTAAGGTGCGGAGACGGCTAAGGGATTCTTTTCGCATAGTCAGGGTTCCCCGCAGTAATTATTTATATCCTTTTTGTCACAAAACTTTAATAAACTCAGACCTGTTTTGCTAGTTGTATGGCGTTTTCCGAGAGGAAGGTCTTTCCTCTTCCGGGAATTCAGTTCCGCCTCCGGAAAATATCCTGAAGATATGCTAGCATCAGGACTTTGTTGCAGAACCGGAGGCTGCTGGAGAATAAAAGGAAGCTATGAGACACTCAAAGAAACAGACCGGATATTTTGAAGAAATCGACCTTTTTGCGGAGCTGGAGATGCATTCCGGCCATTTAGCGGAGGTAAAAACTGATTCCAGTGCTGCTTCCTCAGAACCGCCGAAAGCACTGCCGCTTTCAGACAGTCCGGAAAAACCGGAGACTGTTCCGAAGACGCTGAAGATTTCCCGCCGGGATGAGGACTTTAAACTGGAGGCCCTGGTAAAAAAGCCTTCCGCCGCTCCCGGATTCCCGAAAATCATCATCCGTGACCGCCCCCGGGAAGACCCGGATACGGCGCATGACGCCGGGGAACTTATCGGTATGGCACAGGCTGCTGCTCTTCTGGAGGTCAGCGAGGCCACAGTGCGGAACTGGGTAAAGCTGGGCCGGATTGTGCCGGCGGGGCAGGCGGGAAGAAAAAACGTGTTCCGAAAAAAGGATATTCTGGATCTCCGGGATGATATCGCCGGGGATGCCGCTGACAGCAGTCTTAAAAGAAGACGCAACAAAACCCGCACCTCCGGAAGCGGCACCTATTGCTCCTATATTACAAAAAACCGTACAAACCTTGCGGCAGTAGATGCCATAACCGCGGCGATTTCCTGCTGTGCGTCCGTTTTTCCCCTGGAAAAGGGCCGGATTCTCCTGGCTGACGCCGCAGTGAAAATGCTGCATGCCCGGGGGCTTTCCGGATGTCCGGATCTCCTTTCCTGGCTGAATGCGGGACAGGAGGAGCCTTTGACGCCCCTGATCCGGGATCTCCTTCCGGACTCAGGTGCGGTCCGGGATTTTATCCGGGACTGCGGGGCCCTGTTCCGGCTGCCGTACGAGTACGAGCCCGGAGAGGATGCCCTGGGGTATCTGTATCTTTCCATCCTTAATATCGGGGATCGCAAGAGCACCGGGGCCTACTACACTCCGTGTCATGCGGTAGAGCGGCTGGTGGCCGCACTTCCGGCATCATGCCTTAACGGGACTGTTCTGGACCCCTGTGCCGGTACCGGAAACTTTCTTCTGAATCTTCCGGATACCGTACCGGCTGCTGCCGTTTACGGCTGTGACATTGACGAAACGGCGGTAAAGCTTCTGAGAATCAATATGGCACTCCGGTTCCGGACTACTGATCTTTCCTATCTCCGCGGGCATTTCCGGGTTTCCGATTTTCTGAAGGACGCACAGGATCGGCAGTACCGGGTTATTCTTGGAAATCCCCCCTGGGGCTACCGGTTCAGTGATGAGGATCGGGAGTTTCTCCGGACCCGGTATCGCTGTGTGGCGGGCCGGGTTATGGAATCCTTTGCGCTCTTTATTGAAAGATCTCTGGAGTGTCTGGAATCCGGGGGTATTCTGTCTCTGGTGCTCCCGGAAGCTGTTCTCGGAGTACAGATCCATGCTCCGGTGCGGGAGCTTCTTGTCAGAAGCACCTCGGTAAGATATCTGGCCGCTTTGGGGGATATTTTTCATGGCGTGCAGTGTCCCAGCGTGATCCTGGAGCTGGAAAAAACCGGAAAACCCATGACTACCGCGGGCATGAGAGTTGAAACTCCGGAGGAAAGCTTCGTTATTCAGGAAAACCGTCCCGTATCCGGCGCGGGGTTCAGCTTTTTCATGAACGATGCGGCCTGGCGGATACTGGATCGGCTGGAAAACTGTCCGTCTCTGGTACGGCTTCTGGGGCAGGCGGATTTTGCCCTGGGGATTGTCACCGGAGATAATAAAAAGCATCTCTGTCATGCCCCGGGGGAGGGGAGAGAGATTATCGTAGGCGGAACTATGATTTTCCGGTACGGCATGAGACCCAAAAACGACTATATTGTGTTCCGTCCCGGGGAATTTCAGCAATGCGCCCGGGAATGCTACTACCGGGCCCCGGAAAAGCTTATTTACCGCTTTATTTCAAAGGAACTGGCATTCTGCTATGACTGCTGCGGGACGCTTTCCCTGAACAGCGCCAACATTGTAGTCCCGAAAATTCCCGGGCTTTCTGTAAAATACGTAATGACGGTTCTGAATTCCCGAATAGCCCAGTTCTACTTTTCACGGAAATTTAATTCCCTGAAGGTACTGCGAAACCATATTGAAAGCATTCCGATTCCGGCCGTTCCGGAAGCTGAGCAGCAGGTGGTGACAGATCTGGCAGACCGGCTCATTTCCGGTGCCGGAATGACGCAGGAGACCGCGGCTGCCATCTATAATGACATAGACCGCAGGATTGCGGATTATTACGGACTTGCCTCCGGGGATTACCGGATTATTCTGGAACAGATCCCCGGGGTCAGACTGCTGCCTCCGGAGGCCGAATCCGGGAAGCATGGCAGAAAGGAATAATGAGACCGGAACAATGGCATAAGGATGAACTCTGGCCGCCGGGGAAAACGGCCGCCGGGTAACAGCATACGCAAGGCAGAAACAGCAGGAGGAAGTCATGGCATCAGACAGAGAATATCTGGATTACATTCTGGATCAGCTTTCCCTGGCTCCGGAAATTACCTTCCGGTCCATGATGGGGGAATATATTCTGTATACCCGTGGACGGGTGTTTGGCGGCATTTACGACAACCGTTTTCTGGTGAAGCCCGTGCCGGCTGCCGCAGCCATGATGCCGGATGCCGTTACGGAGATTCCCTATGAGGGCGCGAAAGGAAAGCTGGGAGTGACAGCTACGGAAGACCGGAATTTTCTGAGGGAACTGGTAATGGCCATGTACGAGGAGCTGCCGCCTCCCGGGAAACGCAAAACAGCGGGCAAAAGAACCTGAATTGTTCCGCCGGGGAGGACTTGAAAAGTGCCGGAGTTTACAGACTGTTATGAAGCGCGGCAGATTTATGACAGAGACAGCCTGGCGTTCTTGACTATGATGTGAATAACCGGGAAGGCTTTCTCCCGGCACACTTTGTAAAAACTTCTTGAGATTTGTCATTTATTTCAGAAGGATTCTTCATATAATGACTCCTGATAACTGAAGAGCAGGCAATTCTGCCGGAGTTTTATCCTGATGCCCTTCGGATACGAAAACCAAACCTGAGGACAGGGGGAAACTATGAACAGACTTTCAAGATTAATGACTGCAGTGATCGGCGTTGCCGGACTGGCCTTTATTTCATCAGGCGCTGCTCTGGCGGCTCCTGCGCAGCATCATCCAGCCCCGCAGCATCAGCCGGCACCGACACATCATGGTTCGCATCATGATTGCCGTCCTGGAGACCATTGCCCGCAGCCTCACCATGAGCCAGTACACAACCCTGAGCCTGTGCATCACCCTGAACCGGGACATCATCCTGAGCCTGTGCATCACCCTGAACCGGGACATCATCCTGAACCGGGACATCATCCTGAGCCTGTACATCACCATGAGCCAGTACACAACCCTGAGCCGGTGCATCACCCTGAACCGGGACATCATCCTGAGCCTGTACATCACCATGAGCCTGTACACCATTCTGAGCCGGGACATCACCCCGATCCGGTGCACAAACCTGCTCCGGAGCCGCACCACATGTCCTCGCATCATGACTGCAAGCCGGGAATGCATTGTCCAGATCCGAAGCCATCGCATCCGGCACCGAAGCATAAGCCGAAACACCATAAGCCTCAGAAGCCGCACCACAAGCATTAAAGCTGGCTGACGATCATTAACGGGGACGGAATTTTCGTCCCCTGTTTTTTTGCAGTATCTGTTTTTGGGGTGTTGGGGGGATGGCTGTACCGGCAGGGACTTTAGGCAGAGGAGCCGTGATAAGACGGGTAGCATAGGGGCAGTCCCTACCAGACTGCTGTCCGGAGCTTTCAGATTTTCTAAAGCTCCTTAAGGTATTCGCTGCGGTCGGATTCGGGGATTTTAAGCATTTCGAAGGCCTGCTGCGCGTTAACATTCATTGTTTCCATCAGGTTTCTGATAAGTTTCAGAGTTGTTTTCTTCCAGCCTGTTTCGAAGTATTTGTTAAAACCTTTTTCAAACCCCTTTTCAAAACCTTCTTCAAAAATCCCTTCGCTTAAATCTGCCATTTTACGCACCTCCGAATGCCGTGCTGGTCATTATCCCTGATGATGTGATAAAGCTGTCCCAGTGTGAGGGGGGAGGGAACAGGGCACTCCCCTGAAAAGCTCCTGTTTCAAGGTCTTTTTTCTGATTGCCCTGGAAATCAGTCTGACATCCGGGGAAATTCACATTATTGGCCTCCGGATCAGTTTGTCCGGAGCCTCTTAAGCTTTCAGATTTTCTGCAGCTCCTTAAGGTATTCGCCGCGATCGGACTCGGGGATTTTCAGCATTTCGAATGCCTGCTGTGCAGTAACCTTCATTGTTTCGATCAGGTTTCTGATAAGGTTCAGGGTAGCGTTTTTTTCACCTTTGACAAATCCGTTTTTCTCACCTTTTTCTAACCATATTTTCTTGCCTTTCTCTAATCCTATTTTCTCGCCTTTCTCTAATCCTTTCTCTAATCCTTCCTCAAAAATACCTTCGCTTAAATTGCACATGTTGTACACCTCTTCATATATATTCTCGGTCATCGGAATACCAAATTCATTCTGTAACACTTTCTGCCGCTCTGCAACGTTTTTTCCTCTGAAAAACAGTGCCCCCAGAAATTTAAAAACGGGAGCGGGATTGTTTTCATCGTTTTGATCGACGTTGATAACAATGGCCATGCTCCGGTCGCTAAAGTTACATTCATCATTTTCGGCCATGTTTCCCAGAACAACCTCTGTTCTCCGGGGATATTCTGCACACCAGTTATGGCGATTGCGGCCCATGTTTATCCAAAGGGAGTATACCTTCCGAAGCTTCTGGTAATCCGTTTTGTTAAAGACAATCCCTTTCTGGCGGGAAATCAGGCGGCCCAGATAGTATTCGGCCCGGTTCATCAGCGGATAGCCAATAGTCTGTTTGCCCTGAAATTCGATATCTACAGTGATAAAGCTTTTGCTGTCCTTGCTGCCGGGAACTCTGACGTCAAACAGAATGTCGAAACTGATAGTGCCTTCGGTGATGGTTCTGTCCTCGCTATTCAGGCACTGAATCCGGGAGTCGGCATCAGGCGCCTCCTGTCCTACAGGCACGGAGGAATCGAAGGTGACGTTACCGGAAAGGTAATCTCCGATAATTTCCTCCGTTGTGAGGCCACTGTCCCGGAATTCGGGAATACACAGCTTCAGGATGTTCGCAATCACTATTTTGTGGCTCAGGAGCCGCTTGGCTGCCTCATCGTAATCCGGTCTTGCTCCGTACTTAATTATATGCTCGGAAAGACCGGTATTTATCTGGTTCATAAAGATACTTCCAATGTTAATTTATCCCGTGTGTCCTGCTATTGTCAGGTTCGCCATTATGAAGGCGGCTGAATCAGTGTTTTCGGCTCCGGGAATGCCTTCCGGAAAAATCTGCAGCTAAGCAAATTCTGACTGACAGACTGCTACTGAGAGCCATGTCATGACAGCCCCGTGAGTAAAAACAGCCTTCGCGGTTCCATTCCCTGTTTCCGGAGTGCCTGCAGGAAACAGTCATTTTTCAGTTCTGAATCAGGTCTGTTCTTAAGCAGTGGCGCGTTAAAGTGTTAATAATAATAACAGAGCCTGTACTGACTGACAGCCAATGAATTATACATGTATTTTTGAAAATGGAAAGTATATACAGGTAAATATGCAGAAAAACCATTAGTTATCCTGTATAAGCATGCATGCTGTAAAGCGTATTTAAGGACAAAAACCTTGTATCAAAAGGATTTTCCGAGGTTTCAGGATAATTGCGGCTCGTGGTCTTTCAGGATCCGGTACCTGTTTTCCGGAAGCGGGGGATTATTTGCTTGCGGGCGGTATTTCCGGAGTGATTCCGGTTATTCTGCCGGAAAACCAGTTATGACTTACAGACAGGGCGGTACAGAAATAGAGTTAGCGGCGCTTTCGGAGAAAAAACGGAACGCCGGACAGGCAGGTACCGGAATGGATTCTAGTTTTGCTCACAATTTGTAATATCTGATAATGAATTGACATTCTTTTCATGAGGTTTTTATATATACTTGACTACGTGAACTGAGGAGCATTGGTCTATATCAGATTCTGATGCCGGGCTTTTCAGAAACGGGATACTAACCTGAATACAGGGTGTGCAAATGAACAAGCTTTCAAAATTTATGGCCGTAGTTATCGGTGTTGCCGGACTGAGCTTTATTGCTTCAGGAACGGCTTTGGCCGCACCGCCACCTCCTCCTGGCTGTCATCCGGGACATTATTGTCCCCCGCCGCCGCCTCCGCCGCCAAGACATCATCACCGTCATCATCATAAGCCTCACGGGTGCCCTCCGGGAGCTTGGAAGCATGATCACCGGTGTCCGCCGCCTCCTCCTCCGGGACCGAGACTGCCGCCGGGTGATCCGTACCATCATCACCATCACCATCACCATCACCATCACCATCACTAAGGTCGGCTGAGTATTACGGGGACTGAATTTCAGTCCCCTTTGTTTTTCCGGTCCCGAAAAACGCAGCGGGTACTGGAAGTGGAGAGTATCTGGCCCCGGTCAGAAATGGCAGCTTCCGGGCATTATTCCGGATTTCCAGCGATTTCGGCAATAGTCCGGAAGGCGTTTTCTGCGGCCGCGGGATCCAGACCGGAATAGTCAATCAGCAGAAGGTGTTCCGGAACCCGATCTCCGGAAATATGATATTCCGACAGCATTCTTACCAGGATCTTTCTTTCCAGAAGTCTTTTTCTGAGCTCAGAGTCGGGAATAGCCGTGGCGAGCTTCAGAAGAAAATGCAGTCCGGCCCGGTTTTCATAGACCCGGGAAAGCCTTCCCAGTCCTGAGCTGTCAATTGCCCGGAGAATGCTCTGTCTTTTTCGGGTGTAGTAAAGACGCATTCTGTTGATATGCTTCTCCAGGTACCCCTGATTAATAAATTCCGCCAGAGTATGCTGCTCGAAATTCGATACCGTGCAGGAATAAAAGGACAGATTCCGGTAGAAGCGCTCTGCCAGATCCGGCGGCAGTGCCATATAGCTGATTCTGATGGTGGGAGTCAGGGTTTTCGAAAAGGTGTTCATGTAGATTACCCGGCCGGCACCGTCCATGCTGAACAGTGTGGGAAGGGGCAGCCCGGTAAAGCGGAATTCGCTGTCATAGTCGTCCTCTATGATGAACCGATCCTGCTGCGACACACTCCAGGACAGTACCTCGCAGCGCCGTTCCGCCGGCATGGTGATCCCGGAGGGAAAGTGATGGTTCGGGGTGATATGGGCGATTTCCGCTCCGGATCTTTCCAGCTCCGAAACCAGAATGCCGTCATCATCCATGGAAACCGGAATACAGCGGACATCGTGCTGGCGGTAGATTTTAATAAGCTTCTGATAGCAGGGGTTTTCGGTAGCGTAGATGCGGTTCCGTCCCAGTAGCTGGATCAGCAGGCTGTACAGGTATTCCGTCCCGGCCCCGACAATGATCTGATCCGGATCCACCAGCATGCCCCGGAAGGAACTGAGATGTCCTGAAATGGCCTTTCTGAGCTCGCGGCAGCCTCCGGTTATGGGAATGTCCATAAGCTCCCGGGATCTTTCCGCCAGAATGCGGCGGGAAAGCTTGGCCCATACCGAAAACGGAAACAGTCCGGGATCCGTATGGCTTCCGGAAATGCTTACCAGATCCGCCGGCGGCTTTTCGGGAAGGGCAATGCTGAGGGACACGGAGGTTTTTCTCCGGGAAATCTCTGTTCCTGCCGGGGAGACAAAGTAGCCGCTCCGGGGCACCGCCCGGATATACCCCTCGCTCATGAGAAGCTCATAGGCGGTTTCCACCGTAACGATGCTGATGCCGTAATTGCGGGCCAGCGCTCTTTTGGAGGGCAGCCGGGAGTTAGGCGGAATGACTCCGGAGGCAATGTCCTCCCTTATTTTCCGGTACAGGTGCTTGTAAATAGGCCCCGCGGCTTCTGACAGATCGTAGGTCAGCATTGTCTGCTCCTTCCGGCCGGGGCCGGCAGTTTTCTGGTTCGGTGTCGCAAAAACTCCTGTTTCTTCCTGTCATCTTAGCATATCCGGGGCGTTTCGGATGGAACGCCGCGTCTGGCATGCTTTTTTGGAAGCATTCTGGTATGTTTCTGAGGACGGAGAGAGGGAATTCATCAGGGCAGATATGCCGGAAGCCTTTTGATAACGGGCTTTGCGGGAGTTTTTCCCCGGATTTCCGGTGAAAACGGTGCTGGCTTCTCTGGTATTGTAAAAAATATTATTTCTGGTTATTTTTACAGTGTCAGATACAGGATATCATAGCCGCATTCCCATGATAACCCACAGGAGAAACTGAAAATGACAGAATCAAGACAGCAGGAAAAGAATCAGATTGCGCTTAACCGCGGACTTGCAGAAATGCTCAAGGGCGGCGTAATCATGGATGTTACCACTCCGGAGCAGGCTAAAATCGCCGAGGCCGCCGGAGCCTGTGCCGTAATGGCTCTTGAGCGCATTCCGGCTGATATCCGGGCGGCAGGGGGCGTATCGCGCATGAGCGACCCGGCCATGATCCGCGGCATTCAGGATGCCGTGTCCATTCCGGTAATGGCCAAATGCCGCATCGGGCATTTTGTGGAGGCCCAGATTCTGGAGGCGGCGGATATCGACTATATTGACGAGTCCGAGGTGCTGTCTCCGGCCGATGACATTTATCATATTAACAAGACCGCCTTCCGGGTTCCTTTTGTCTGCGGTGCCCGGAATCTGGGGGAAGCGCTCCGCCGGATCAGCGAGGGCGCGTCCATGATCAGAACCAAGGGCGAGCCCGGAACCGGAGACGTTATTCAGGCAGTGCGGCACCTCCGGAAAATCACTGCCGAAATCAGACGGGTAACCACACTTTCCGATGATGAGCTTTATGAGGAGTCCAAGAGTCTCGGGGTTTCCCTGGAGCTTCTGTCTCTGGTACGGCAGAACGGCCGGCTTCCGGTAGTGAATTTTGGAGCCGGCGGGGTGGCTACTCCTGCTGATGCCGCGCTTCTTATGCAGCTGGGGGCCGATGGCGTGTTTGTGGGGTCCGGAATATTTAAGTCCGGTGATCCGGAAAAGAGAGCCCGGGCCATTGTGGCAGCGGTTACCAATTACCGGGATCCGAAAATCCTTCTGGAGGTTTCCCGGGATCTGGGCGCCGCCATGGTAGGCATCAATGAAGACGAGATTAGTCTTATCATGGAAGAACGCGGCGTTTAAGGCCTGAGGAGCTCCGGCGGCAGGAAGTCCCCGGAGCCTCTGTGAGCCTGAAGCTATAACAAAAGGGGGACAATAATGACGGTAGGGGTGCTGGCTCTTCAGGGGGCCTTCAGAGAACATGCGGCAGTTCTCAGAGGACTGGGGATTCCAGTCCGGGATATTCGCCGGAGGGAGGATCTTCAGGGAATCCGCGGCATCGTGCTTCCCGGCGGCGAGAGCACGGTGCAGGGGAAGCTTTTAAGGGACTTTGGGATCCTGGAGCCTTTGAGAGATCTGATTGCGCAGGGACTTCCGGTTATGGGAACCTGCGCCGGACTTATCCTGCTGGCCCGGGAAATCGGAGAGGACGGAGAGCGGCATCTCGGCACTCTTCCGGTACGGGTATTCCGGAACATTTACGGAAGGCAGCTGGGAAGCTTTGTCACTAATGGCCGGGTCGGGGAGTTTGAGAACTTCCGGGAGGTATTTATCAGAGCTCCCGGGATCGCCGAGATTCTGGATCCGGAAACAGAGGTTCTTGCGGTAACCAATGGCCGTATTACCGGAGTGCGCTACCGGAATCAGTTCGGCTTTGCCTTCCACCCGGAGCTGACCGCTAATCCCGGACTGCATCTCCTGTTTCTGAAGCACTCCGGGCTTTATCCGGAACCGGAACTCCCGGCGAACGTGAGACAGTCAGCATGATTTGCCAGGGACACAACCGGAAAATCCGTACCGGGGGTATAATTTCTGAGTAATCCCGGGATGACTGATTTTCAGAGACCTGAACGATCCCGGAAGGAAACTAAGGATTAAGGATTGCTATGCGGTACTCAGGAAAGATTTTTTCAGGTGCGGTTATGTCCCTGCTGGCAGCGGGCTTTCTTGCTTCCGGGTGTTCCAGCACCGAGGAGGTGGAAATGCTGGACTACAGCGGCGGAACCAGTGTGGGAATGCCCAATCCCTTCACCAGCTACCAGACGCTGGAGGAGGCGGAGCAGGTGGTGGGATTTACGGCGGGGCGGAGCTTTGTTCCTCCGGCAAACTGGAATAAGCCGCCTCTGGTGCAGGTGCTGGATTCCTATCCTGACAGGAAGAAGATGCTGCAGCTCATTTATGTAGACGATTCCCGGAGAAACCTCTATCTCCGGTATTCCCGGCAGTTCACCACCCGGGAGATGAACGGCGACTACAATGCCTATCCGGTGGAGAAGGACATTACCGTTAACGGACTGGATGTGCACGTCCGGGGGGACAAGAAGGGGTACTACACTGCCGAAATGTTCTGCCGGGGTGTCTCTGTTACCGTGCTCTCGGATCTGCCTCTTGGCGAGAAGGTGCTGGCCACGGTCTGCGCCGCGAAGTAGTCTGTGCCGGGCGTTCCAGGCCAGGCAGATCTGATTCTGAAACCGTCGCAGCCTCCGGGTTCCGGCGGTTTTCTGTATTCCGGGAAAATGACTGCGAATCACAGACACGATTTTGTGATTTACTTCAGACTCCGTTGCATTATGGGTTAACCTTTAAGTCCTTTTTGGCTAACCTGTTAAGAAAACGTTTTCTTTCTTTTTTCCCGGTGCAGGAGGTCTGTATGGCATATGGAAAATCTCCGGATGTTGAGGAGGAGTTCGAATTCAATTTGATGGGGGAGGATATTATCAAGGCCAAGGAAAAGGCCTTTGCTCTCTGTCTGCGCATTAATGAGACCGGTCCTCTCAAGTTCAAGGAATATACGGCTCTTTTGAAAAAGCTTCTGGGATCCGTGGGGAACGGGGTCTTCATCGAGCCGCCGTTTAACTGCAGTAACGGCAAGAACATTCACGTGGGGGGCGACTTTCTGGTTGGCAGCAATGTAACCATTTCCGATGAGGCGCCGGTATATATCGGAGACTACTGCGTTATCGGTCCCAACACTCTGATTACCACTGTATCCCATCCTCTGTCTCCGGCACAGCGCCGGGAGCATGTGGCCACGGCTATTTCCATCAGAATAGGGAATGACGTCATGATCGGCGCCAATGCGGTAATTCTTCCGGGAGTTACCATCGGCAATAATGTTATCGTGGCGGCCGGAGCTGTAGTTACCAAGGATGTTCCTGACAACTGCATGGTAGGCGGTATTCCGGCCCGGATTATGAAAAACCTGCCGGATGATACCTGACAGGTTTTCCCGGTTTCATCGTTCGGTATCCGGGGCTATTTTTTGTTTCCGGGGGGCTTTTGCGGGGACGGAGGCCCCCCGGCCTTTTGGTGATTGCCGGTCTTCCGAGGCGTTCCCGTACTTCCGGAACAGGACTCTTTTCCGGAAGTTCTGATCCGGAGGTTCTGGTCCGGATGTTTGGGGGTGTCCGGTTTTTTGATTCAGGTTTTCCATGAAAATATTTTTTAAGGCGCTGTTATTTTTTCTGGCAGTTCTGGGCGCATTTCCGGGGCTTTCCGGCAGTGCCGCTGCTGCTTCTCCTCCGCTGGCGGTTTCCAATCAGTCGGAAACCGGGGTCTGCAGTGTCCGGATGTCTCCTGCGGGAGAGAACCTCTGGACCCGGAATCTGATAGGGGGCCTCCGGGAGTGTCTTTATCCCGGAAACCGGACCACTGTTCCATGGAATCCGGAATGGGCTGCTACCGAGGAATGGGATGTGGAGGTTCGCTATGCCGACGGCAGGACCTCAGTTTATGAGGTATACCTGAATCTGGTTCCCGGAATGAAGGTGGTGGCCGCTACCGATGATTTCTATCAGGCCTTTCCCGGGGATATAGACTGGGATGCCCTGCCCCGGATCAGCACCCCTGCGGAGGCTGTCCGGTATTTCCGGGAGGCTATGGAGGATTTGCCGGACTATATTCCGGTACGCTACGCCCGGGGGTTTCTGCCAAAGGCGGCGGATGTCCTTATGGGAAGCAATATATCATCATGGCAGACCGACGAAATATCCCGGGATAACGACGGCACCAGGGTGATTTACACGGTCAGATACTACCCGGGATACCGGGTAGCCCGGGCGTACCTTGCCGGAGATCTGTCCTTCCTTACGGAGGAGGAAACAGCGCTTTACCGGGTGGCAGCCTCTATTGCCGGGGAAGCCTGGGCTATTCCCGGGGAACTGGAGCGCGAGCTTTTCATTCACAACCGGATTATTGCCATGACCCGGTATCAGCAGGCGGTTTTTACCCCCGGAATTCTGGCTGGTCCGGAAGTTTCTGCCATAGGAGCGCTCCTGTACCGCCGGGCGAACTGTCAGGGATTTTCTGATGCCTTCAATATGCTGGGACTGATGTCAGGCCTCCGGACGGGAATGTGGGGCGGTTTCGTGAACGGCGCGCCGCATTCCTGGAATATCATTGAAATCAATGGCAGAAGCTATTTTGTAGATGTCACCAACGACCAGCCTGAGGCACTTAGAAGGAAAAGCGGCGGCTGTTTATATTTCAATGCCACCCGGGACATCATGAAAAAAAGACGCTATACCTGGAACCGGGCGCAGGAGACCGGTCTTATAATCCCGGAGCACCCGGACCGGAACTATATCTGCGGCTTCCGGTAACGGCTTTTCCCGGGGCGGGAAGGATCTCCGGTGAGAGTGCTTTCACCTTCATGAAGGGGCCGCGGGAATTTCTTTTATCCGGAGAACAGGGATTACCGGGGCCGGGGGTACAGAATAAAAATGCCTTTTCGGCCCGGAGCAATAGGGATTAATGAGGCCGCTCCGGAATTTTCAGATTTCCGGTGTATTATAATGCGCTACCGGCCGTTCCTGCGTCCTGAAACGGCCGGTTAATCTTCAGGAACCGGAAAAGGATCCGGAAAGTGACAAAAGCTCCATTTTGTAAGGATTTTTATGAATGATGCGTCCCTGCCCATGCTTGAACATTTTGATTCCTTTCGCAAACACTACTATGCCAGGCTTCAGACCGATGTTCCGGGGTTTGCGCTGGCGGCGGTTCCCATCCGGAACTTTCTGAAAAAAATCGTCGCTCAGGGGGGATTCTACATCCGGGTGCGCAGTGAATACATTCCGGCGATTGTGGCATCCGGACGTTTCAAGGGCTGTCTCGAAACGGATCATAGCACCCTTAATGGCGGGAGCCGGATTAGAAAGGAGTCCTGTCAGGCGCTGTTCGGCTGTGATCCTGCAAGGCTTAAGCCTGATGATTTCCCCAAATATGGCTATCTTTCCTGCGCGGATACTCTGACCAATCTTCTGGTAACTGATGAAATGGCCTATCAGTACGGCGGAGCGGTTATCAGGCTTAAAAAGGACCGCTTTATGCACCGTACCACCATGACGGTGGGGGATTCGGTGAATTTCGGGAGGAGCTTCGGCATGGTGCCGGACCGGGTGGACGACATTCTTCCGGTAGGCGTGTTCGGTCTTAAAAACAGTATGGAGCGCCGGATGCTGTTTCAGCCCAGGAATCCCGCCATGTGCTGGCATTACCTGGCCTCTAAAATTGCGGACGGCACCCTGAACACGGACAACTTCTTCCGGCTGGATGAGATTATGGGCGGAGAGATTCCCATGTTTGAATTCTTTGAGCTCCAGTTTCACGGCCCCATCAGTATTGCGGAGGACGTGGAAAGAATAGATGTCTTTGACTATAGGGAACAGGTGGAATCCCCGGAGCTTCAGGAAGCCGGGAAAAAGCTGGAAGCCCTGGGAATACCCTTCACTGCCAGCGCGGATTTTGAGGCGGCCTATGAGGCTTTTCAGGTCAGAAAATGACAGTGATGAAGCCGGTTTCCGGAGTTTTGGGGAGACTTCCGGGACTATGACCAGGAGTACCAGAGATATCCCAGGATACCCAGATGCACGGCCAGGGAAAGGTAATTGGTAATCCTGAAGTAAATCTTTTCCCGGCTGGTCTTGTGATGAAAGAGGTCGCTTCCGACAATGGCTCCCAGGGCGCCCCCGAGAACGGCAAGGCCGAGGAGCCACTTTTCGGGTATCCGCCACCAGTTCTGCTTTGCCTTGAGCTTGTCCAGACCGTAGGCCAGAAAGGCCGCGGTATTCAGAATTCCGTACCACAGGATGAGAAAAGTCAGCATTCTTGCATTCTCCAAAAAAAGAATTCCGGGATAGCGGCTCCCGGATTAAAAAACGGAGGGATTTTAATCTCCTTGCCGGATGGGAGCAACCTTTTACCGCAGGAAAATGGCGGACTTCTTCCCGTGGACTTCTCATAATTCCCTGAGGGCGCAAATTCTTCCGCCTGCTGTCCTGTTATTTTCTGCGCACTGTTTTTGGGGCGGGAAAATTTATTATCTGCGGGGCCAGAAATAGTTTGACTTTTTATAATCCTTTAAACATAGGTGTTTAATAGGTTATACACATCCCGAATTTTTCGGGGGCTTTTTATAGATGTTATCTTCTTAATATTTCCGCAATTCCATTGCTGAAAAAATTTAAGGTCTTGAAAATCAAAGGCTTCTTCTCATTGCTTATGAAAAAAGACTATAAAAGTGTCTAAATCATCAGTTGCTTTAAATGAAATATATACCGGAATAGTTATATTTCATTGTAAAACGTTTTCAGGGGTTGTGGGGCAGACTATTTAAACGCTTTCTGAATTTAACATTTTTTCTGAAAACCGTTTCTATGTTTACATCACAGATTCACAGAACTATAATGCAGCACCGGAGGCAGGGATACTGCCATTCCGGATAAATACCTAAAACGGTTTTCAGACCGTTTACAATAAAAAATATGTATTAGGTCTAAAGTCAGCACTTTAGGCCTTCTTAAATTTCCATGGCATTGCCTGCTCAAGAATAGTATTTCTTCTTTCATCAGACAGCGATTCATCTTTCAGTTCGTCTCTGTGAATACCCATATATCTGAACAGAAATTCAAGGTAATCTTCCAG
>NZ_KB899637.1:157244-170998 GCF_000378405.1 Succinimonas amylolytica DSM 2873
AGCAGCAACAATAACAATCAAAATGCCGAGGATGATTCCGTTTACTTTGATGTGCAGGTAGTTGACGGCGCGCTGGAGAATGCCTGCGGCTGGATCGATCAGATCCCTAACTTCCAGCAGGATGAAGGGGAACCCCGGGCCTGTACCGATTACGAGGGCAAGGCTCAATTTGAGGTTAAAAAGTCTGCTCTCAAGAATGATGACGGCAGTGACCGCAGCAGGCTTAAGTTAATTTTTGCGGCAAACAAGGGGGCTGCTACCAACCATCTCTTCGGTCAGAAACAGGGGCTTGATTTTAAGAAGGATCTGTTTTTCTCCGGCTATGCCTTCATTAAAGACGGCAAGATCGAAAACGCTATGCTATCGCCCTTCTCAACCTTCGTATCCACAGCTCATGAAGCCACCGGCTCCGGCGAACTCTCGAAGGAAGTCTATGAATCCAATATCGATGATCTGGGTGACCTTTTTGGAATTCCGAAGGGAACTCTAGGCAAGATGTACGGCAACAAGGACATTACCAAGCTTTCAAAGGAGGAGATCAGTGCTCTTCTGCCTGAAATTGCCGCTGAAATTCTGGTTAGAAACGGCCTTCTGCCTGACAGCATCGATGACTTGAAGGAAGGCGCCGCTGACAAAAAATTCACACTGGAAGCAGTTATTTCACAAATCTCGGCATATCGGAAGAATGTAGCTGCAGCTAAAGAAAAAATCGCAAAGATCATTGAGGAAAGCACTCCGGAAACAGATATTTTTTCAGAAGCTGTAAAGGCTCTGGAAGAAGCTGCCAGGCTTAAGCCTGATTCCGATCCGGATACCGACACCGGTACTGACACCGGTACTGACACCGGCACTGACACCGGCACTGACACCGGTACTGACACCGGTACTGACACCGGTACTGACACCGGTACTGACACCGGTACTGACACCGGCACTGACACCGGTACTGACACCGGTACTGACACCGGTACTGACACCGGCACTGACACCGCTACTGAAAATCTGACAGTTCAGGTTATTGCAGGCTACGTGGACGGAGCCGCTGTCTGTGTTGACTTGAACGGCAACCGCGCCTGTGATGACAATGAGCCTTCCGGGAAAACAGATGCCACGGGATATGCCAATATCAGCATTCCCGCAGATCTTCTGAGCAAACTGCGTGCAAATGGCGGTATAAGACTGATTGCCAGTGCCGGCAAGGGTGCGAAAAGCCATCTGCCCTGGTCCACATCTGAACTGACACAGGATCTGATACTGACTTCCCGTACCTACAGTCCGAAGACCTACAAGAGCGATGCTGCAGACATCATCTGCGAAGACAGGCTCTGCGATGAATTCATATCCCGGATAACGCCTTTCTCCACCCTCGCCGACACCGCTGCGGGAGACGAGGAAATGACACAGAAGGCCTACCAGGCGCTGATGGCCCTGATAGCCAAGAGCCTTGGTATTGAAGGAAATGTGCTCGGAAGTGATTACCTTGAAGGCGCAGATACTCCGGCAGCTCTTGGCAAAAATAAGCTCAAGGCCCTGCTGGCGGACGAACTCATCATCGGAATGGGCATGACACCGTCATCTGCCAAGGTTCTGAAGAAAGGAAGCGCCGGACTCAATGCTGACGGAGTCATGAAGGAACTGACACTAATCAATGAACGCCTTGATGTGGCTGTTGCCGAAATCATGGATAAGAGCAAGGACGACAGCTTCAGCTTCAGCGATTACCAGGCAAATCTCAGCAATGTAATGGAGAAATCCTTCGTGCAGCTGTCTTCCGGCCGGGGCGAAGACTTCAGATGCGGTGTTAATGAAAACCACCGGGTGCTTTGCTGGGGCAACAACTCCTGGGGCAACCTGGGCGATCCGAAGTACTTTACGGATCCCGACGGCAATCTCTATGAGGACGGCGCCTCTGTTAAGGATCTTTACAGCTGGAAGATGGTTACCGTCAGGAAAGAGGACGGTACTCCGCTGAACAACGTTCTGTCCGTGGAGACCGGCAGCAAGTTTGCCTGTGCCGTGACCTTCGGCGGCGAAGTTTACTGCTGGGGATCTAACAAGTACGGCCAGCTGGGCAACGGTGAATTCTCTGCCGTTGAGCCTGCCGCAGTTCAGGTTCTGAATGCCAGAAACGGTAACGGCGACAGCGAATACCTGAACAATGCCGAATATCTGGCAATTTCCAACAACTCGGTATGTGCCTCTGTACTGAAAGAACCTCCGGTTGCCGGCAGCGGCAATGAGTACCAGCAGATTTCCAAATTGCTCTGCTGGGGAGACAACACGTCCAAGCAGCTGGGACGGGATCTTGATGACGATGAGACCTCGGCATTCGCTACTATAACCGATCAGTTTGGCGACCCGCTTCCTCAGAGCGTCACTCTGAAGGCTGTTCCCTATCCTGTGGAGGTTGCGTTCCCTGATACCGTTGCGTCAGTCGGGAGTGTAACGGCCGGAGCCTGGGCTTACTGTGCTACGACCACCTCGGAGGGGGATGACAAAAATACCATATACTGCTGGGGCAATGATTCTCACGGTCTGGTTACCCACAACTGGCGTCAGTACATGACTCCGGAAATCGCCAAAGACTATGCGAAATACTGGGTTCAGGACGGCCATACTCTGGGTGATGGCTACCATAATGCAGGTCTGGCTCTGAAAGATCGTCATATTCTGGACAGTGACGGCGATTACCATCCGCTGTTCAGCGCTCCTGTAACGGCAGTAAAGGATGCAAAGTATCTGGAATTTGTCGGCTCGGAGACCTTTTTCAAATCCCCAGCCACAGCCAACTGTGCTTTCTGGGATTCTGATCCGACCAAAAAAGATAGCGGTGTAAACTGCTACAACTACCCGGTGCTTGTGGGAGAGGGTAAGTCTGCCTACCAGAATTATCTGCCAGTTCCGTTTGTAGATCATGCAGAGTTTGTGAACAAATATGATAAATACGATACATTACTGGATGAATGCCGCCTCAATGCCAAATACAGCGACTGTGTGGGAGTTATCAGTGAAGGCAATCCTGATGAGCACGACGGCACTGTAGGCTCTCAGTTCAGCGTGAATCTGTATGGTGTGGTTTCCCACAATCTGGTTTATGCAGGAAGCAGAATCAGCATAGATGCCTATGACTCGGCTCTGTTTGTTTCCCGCAATGTCAGCATTGAAGGCTCCCTGTCTGAACAGTGGTACTGGGTTGGGAATCAGAATAACCAGATAGGCAGCGGTTCAGTTAATACTCCGGTATGGACTTCAGAGGGAACGGATTTGGCTTTCATTTCCCTCCCGCTGATCTCCGAAGGATCCTTCCATAAAACCCAGTCTGCCAAAACCGGGATCAGAACTGACGGTCTTGTTATATCCGATCCTAGCGCCGCAAGCCGGTATTATCTTGCCAATTCTACCGGGTGGCTGTTTGAAATGACTTCTGGCGAGAGCCATTACGGCAGTGCCTATCCCGGGGTCAGCGGCAGCTGGCTTGATCAGTCAGGTGACCCGTATTACATGACCAATTACGAGAGTCTGCCTGCTTATCTGTTCTCTCCCTCCATGGGCAAGCACTCCAAGTGTATTGTTGCTCCTGCTGAAAAGGCCGGCGGGGCCACCCGTCTGTACTGCTGGGGCTCCGATATCTTTGGTCAGATGGGACAGGCTCCGAAAGATGATGTGCAGAAAGGGGTCAGCTACAACGATGTTGCTGATGCCTGGATCTACATCTATGACAGTCACAGCAATTCCAAGGTTGACTATGATGTCAGTGAGACCTTTAACATTGACCCCTACTACAAACGCTGGGAATGGGGTGCCAATACTGGCGGACCTGCAAGCGGGCCTTACAATAATAACTACATCGGCAGAAGAGGCGCGAATTTTGGGCCGGGAACAGATCCCAGACTGGTAAATACTGAGCTTGCTGATTAGTAGCAGGATGTCAGGCCTGAGGTGTTGAGAAAGGTCTGACAATAGGAAGAAGGAAGAGCCGGAAACGGCTCTTTTTTTTGCAGACATCTGTGGAGAATTTTTGACGGGTGGCGATGACAAGAAAATCAGGCCCTTCCGAGATTGGTCAGTGTTTTTTCGGATTTCTTTTCCCCGCTGAAAAGACGGCGAAGGAAAATAATGTAAGCATGCCCGCTCCTGGGCACAGATTTACGCTGGCCACAACGACTCTAAGAAGACTGAAGCAGTACGTCGATAACTCGCAGGTGATTCTGTGTTTTTAGATACAACTCAGACATTCATGATATCAGGAATGACGAGTCTCTTTGCAAAATCATAGTGACACCTGGTGATGAATGGGTTAGGTACTCTCAGCCACGAACTTACCAGAATTTCTACTATGAGCTCTTAGATAGCATGAAAAATAAGGAACCTGAAGCCATTACCAGATTTAAGGGGAAAATATAATTCCAAAAATTACTGACCAATGTCGGTTTGACTGAAGTGTTTAATCGAGTTTTTCAATCAGGCACTGATGATCTTTGGTCTTAGTGCTGTAATTGATTCCGACAATAATGATATTCCGGTATTGTCCGGCATAGCGTTTGAAATATTCCTGAGTTTTAATCTGGGCAATGGCTTCTTCAGCAGAACCGTCATATTTAAACTCAATCAGAATAAGCGGTGTTACCCCCTTAATTGCAGGTTCATATATAAGATCTGCTCTGCCTTTGCCTGCCTGTTCTTCTCTGCGGGAAATATATTTCCCAAGAGTTGACCACAAAAGGCCTGTCATCACACAGCATGTAAGTGATTCTTCGTCATTGTAATCAAGGAGTGTTACTGCAGGAGAATTATGAACATCCTGAATCAGCGTGGCAGCGGTTGTTCCATCGAGTTCCAATATGGCTTTAAGCAGATTATCTGAACGTTTTATGGTCTCCATTCGTTCGTACCATTCCTGCTTTCTGATGATTCCCATTAATGCCCTTTTGATTTCTTTGTTTGGAACATAGGCCAGTTTTAGATCTTCATCCTCACCTTCAGCTACAGCAGAACATCCTAAATATCCCAGACATACCAGAAGGCTGAATACATCATCTTTTTCCTCTATGTTGACCATATCGTTCTGAAAATTACCACAGTCAAACTGTACTCTTGCGCCTTCGATTAAATTCATGATGTCTTTTTTTATGCCGTCAAAATCCATATTAATCAGGCGAACAACTTCTTCGTTGGATGACATCTTACTCCAATAGCTGATACATTCGTTTCGGCTGACAGCTTTGCATACGGAGTTAGGATTGTAGATATCAACTCCCTTTATTTTGTAGCCCTCGTACCATTACTTTAAATTCTGATGTGAAACTTTACAGTTTGGTGATTTTACAATGTCGGCTACTTCATCTTCCGTAAAACCAAAGTAAGGTGCATACTCCCCCGGAAAGAGCATGTTATATTCATCAAAGCCATTGAGTGCAGACTGAGAGTTGTATTTTTTGATTGGCAGAATACCGGTGAGATAAGCCAACGCAAAGCAAGCTTTACCACCATCAGATTTAAACAGATTACGGAGAAGATCGATAAAATCTTCCTGCAGTTGAGTAGCGTCACGATAATCTCGGTAAACCAAATCCCATTCGTCCATAATAAATATAAACTGGGTATTTAAGTCATTTCGCAGATTTGACAGAGCTTCAAGAAGTCCCGTGTTTTCTACCTGATGCTTTTCAAAGCATTGTAAAAAGTCTTTACGTTCTCTGAGGTCTTTAATAACAGAATATTCTAAATAATCAACCAGAGTTTCAACTCCCGAAACTTTATTACTCTTCTTTGTATAACCTTTGTACATACCGCAGATAAAATTCATATCGATATAGATGACATCGTATTTATTGAGGTGCTCTGTGAAGCTGGCCTTATTTGAAATTTTCAAATCGTCAAAAATCTTATGCCCAGCATATCCTTTTGAATAATAGGCTAAAAGCATATGAGCCGTTACGGTTTTGCCGAATCTGCGGGGACGGGTTACAGCCATAAAACGGTCGTCTTCATTTAGTCTTTTATTGGTTATTTCAATAAAATCAGATTTATCAACAAACAAATACCTGTCTTTTCTGTTGGCAAGACTTACAAAGCTGTTTTCTATGGTCGGATTCAGAATGATTCCCATAACTTTAATCTCCCCGAACTCCACATCATCGGCTGTCATTTTAGCACGGCACCGAATTTTTATCCGTAATATGGGACAGAACTTCCTGTGAATAAATATCAGTGCTGTTTATATGTTAGTAATTTAACTGGTCTCAGCAAATAATTAAACTATTGTCTGATACTTGATCCGTGAACAGGTCATTCATCAAAATACTGTCTTTTTATCATCATTTGTTTAAACTTTTTGTACCAGATCTTAAATAAACTACTCCCTAAATCTGCTCTGGCAGGAAGTTCTGGCATGTTTTCAACCTGTCAGACTTACTGCTAAATTTATGGGATCAGTCTAGTTTATAGTGATCAGGAATTTGAAGAATAAACTGTCATGATGGTGTGGAAAGGGGTGGCACTAAATTTCCGCGGAGGTAGTCGCATAAGGGCGTAATTTTCACACAACACCGCACCAAGGAGGCTTTCTCTGCTCTCAGAGTCTCCCGTAACTCCGTTACGGCTCACACAAGAAGGCCGAAAACCCGGAATATGCTCTCTTCCGGGGAACTGGGGGCTTAGGGTGGCGGGAATTGTGAATGACTGAAAGATGGGCTAAGTAATCGCTGAATTCGCATGATTCCGGAAACTTTGAGGAGTTCCCGCCCTAAAAAAAGTCCCTCCCTGCGGGCTCTTCAGACTATACTGGATGAATACCTGAAGGCCGTTACAGCAGTGTGCATGCGACCTGAATTCCCTGCTGCCTCTCTCTTCCGAAAGAGACCGGCTCTCTAGAGGTTATTTCTGAACCGGGCCCTCATGACGCACAGAAAGACCCGGGAATTCCCCACGGTGACAAAAAAAACCGGAAAACCCGCAAGAGTCCTCCGGAATGCTCGGAAACCTGTTTAACCTTACCGGTTCTGAAGAAACGCCTCAGAACACGTACATAAGTCCGATTTCGTATTTACTGTGCTGGCTGGTATTCTTTACCTGATAGTCCAGTCTTCCCAGGCCCAGCTCGCCCTCGCCGTAAAGACGGAGCGCCGGACAGAAGTCATAGGACAGCTGTCCTGATATGTAGGAGTTTTCTGCCCGGTCCAGGTGATAACCCTGATAGCCGATACCCAGCATAAAGCCAAAACCGGATTCAAAGGTATAGCCGCCTACCCCTTCCCAGCCGGTGGAGTGATGAGCCTCCTGCTTGAACTTTTCCTTGGAATACTGCACTGCGGTATAAAAGCCGTCCCCGAGATGCCCGTAGGAAATACCGATCCCGAAATCATGCCGATCCCCGGACTCGCTGTGCTCCAGATCATACCAGTCATAGCTGACACCGAAGGCCAGCCCGTCCAGAAGTCCGTCGGTCCAGTTGTAGGTCAGAGCGGCGGCATAGCCGAATTTAACGTCCAGATCCTGCCAGACCATCTTGTCATGATCAAAATACTGTCCCATGCCGCTGACGGGAGTCTGCATGGAGGCCGCCAGCGTATAGCCGCCTACCGCCGCCACGTACATCACCTGCCCTTCCTGACGGCCGCCTAGCATGGAATAGCTCTGTGCATGAAAACCGACATCCTCAAAGACATCGGTATAGCCGGCCAGAATATACCGGGCGGAATCGCCCTGCCCGAACACCAGGGTGCCGTACTGACTGAAATCAAAGCCGGTGTAGGCATAGCGGGTATCCCACTTGCCGTTCTGAGAGGTTTCGGAGGCCACCTCCCACTCTCCGAAGGCCACCGCCTTGACGCCGGAGGCAATCTTGCTGGATGCGGAAATTCCCAGGCGGCTCCGCCCCTCAAGCCCGCCATTGTGAGAAAGCCGGGAGCTCTTGTCCATGTATCTGGCTTCAATTCTGCCGAACACGGAGAGATCCGTGCCGTTCTCATCATGATAAACCTGCACCGCACTGGTAGCGGAGGAAAGAGCCATGCCGGAAAAAAGAAGCGCCGGAGTAAAAATTTTCATCTAGTAATCCCATCTCAAAATTCCGGGATGATTTTATCACATTTGCGGCGGGGCATTTCAAAAAACGCCTTCTGAAAAGGCTATCATAAATATCTTCTCAGAAAGATCTTCAGGGGACTCCCTTCCTGACTCCGCACAGCATAGGAGAATCAGCTCCGGTACTCCCGTTCCGTTTTTTTTCCAAAAAGCATGCGCGGTGCGAACGCTTCCCCGGGACTCCGGCCTTCCCGCCGGGGACAAATGTGCGTCAGCAGTCAGAATACCCCCGCTAGGCATGACCTTCCCGGATTCCGGTACTACAATTACGGAGGTCCGTAACCACAAGGAGTGAAAAACATGGGACTTATATCATTTGTAAAGGGAGTCGGCGAAAGACTCTTCGGCGGCAAGAAGCCGGAAAGCCAGGCTGCCGATCTTAAAGAAAACATGGACGCCCTGGGACTGGAAACCAGCGGCCTTACCGTGGAGATGGACGGCGAAAAGGCAGTCCTCAGAGGCAATGTCAGGGATCAGGAAACCCTCGAAAAGGCTGCTCTCGCCGTGGGGAACCAGGTGGGTGTCGCCGAGGTGGATACCGGGGCAGTAGCCGTCGAAAACACTGCTGACGAATCCGTGTTCTACACCGTTCAGAAGGGAGATACCCTCTGGAAGATCGCCGAAAGCCATTACGGCAAGGGTAATGGGGCTAAATACACCGTCATCTTTGAGGCCAATAAGCCCATGCTGAAGGATCCGGACAGGATTTACCCGGGCGAGACCCTGAGAATCCCGAAGCTGGACTAGCCTTCAGGCCATCCGGAAATAACACCCGAAGGAGGGAGTGGAGGCTTCCTCTTTTTTTGTCCGTCCTGCAGAAGTTTTCAGAAAATCTTCTCCGGTATCAACATTTCATGTCCCCGAAAAATCCCGGCCCCGGAAGAAGCTGGCTGCTCCTGACAGCTCCCGAACCGTGCAAAAGCCCTTTCCTGTCAGCCCTCATCCTGAAAACTCCGGCCACCCTTTCCGGGGAGCTCCTTCAGGTCAGGAAAGTTTCCCGCAGATCTGCTTTTCATATCATCTGCCGGAGGTCCTGGTACTTCCCTGTCCCTTCTGACAGTCTCCTGAGCCAGAAGTTTCCTTTCCCCGGCGCGGCCCCGTATCCGGATAAATCCCGGACACAAAAAAAAGAGGAAGACTTCGCATCTTCCCCTTCACTCAAAGCTGGTATCAGACTATCCGCCAATCCGGAGACCGGACTCCGGAGCCTCAGGCTCCCGAAGCCGGCCCCGCATAACGGAATACCGTGCGGTCATTACTTCCTGTGTCGGCCTTACTCCCTTCCTTCACCGCTGTCTTCATCATCAGCGTCATAGACAATCTCCGGGCATACCTTGGCATCAGCACAGATAGTGGAGCTTCCGGCAATACGGTTCGCAGGCAGATCTCCAGGTTCCATGCCGGAGAAATCCTTGTACTTGTCTTCCGGAGTCGCGTCATAGAAGGCAGTATTGAGAAGCACCGAGTTAACAAGGGCATTTCCGGTGGAAATCCCGCCCTGGGTCATTTTACACGAGAAGTTATTTCCCAGGCCTACAAGCCAGTAGTTGTCCACGACAGCCGAACCGCCGCAACCCTTAGTAGCCCACATATAGCCATTATTGTAGGTACCCATATATTTCCGGAGCTCCTCGGTAAGACGTGCGGTCTCCTGTTCCCTGACATCATCGCTCTCGTATTCCAGTCTTTGGAGGTTGAGGTCATTTATGATGTAGCTCCAGGCGCTTTCGTAGGCGGCATAGCTGCCCTCCGGATACTGTGTAACGCCCACAGCCTGGGGAGCTGCATTTGCGTTCACCTTAGAGGGAGCCTTTCCGGCCTGACCGAACGGGTTATAGCCCTGGTACTTGACACTGCCGCGCAGAGCCAGCTGGCACTTGAGATAGCCCTCATAGTCCTTCTTCTTGTCATAGTGCTCGGCACAGATCTTCTTGGCGTCCTTGGGGCTCATCTTCTGGAGGGTATACTCGCCCTTCTTGGGATGACCGACCTGAGGCTCCTCGGAAACCTTCACCTCCTCACCGCTGACCGTCCGGGTTACCTCTCTGGCCTTGTCCTGAGACGGCAGGAAGCCCTTTATCTTCGTGGCATCAGCACATTCATCGCCCCAGGAACTGCCCTTCTCGTTAGGATGCCTGCAGTCCTTAAGCACCATGCCGCCCTCAGCACCGGAATTGTAGTTATTAGGATAGTAAAGAGCCGGCACGGCCTTCCTAATAACAACATCCCGCTTCACTTCCGAGTCCTGTCCTGTATTGCCAACAGTTTTGGTACACGTAAGCATCTTCTTTGTAAAGCCCTGCTTCAGAGTCACAAAGCGGGTAGCGCCGGAACTATCCTCAAAGCTGACGGTTACCACAGCATCACGGTTCCCTACAGCATCAGGGGTAAGCTGCAGAGCACCGATGGGGAAGCGGTCATAGATATGCCCCACATGAACACCCGTGAAACGGAATTTATCTAAATAACAGTTTTGGGTCTTATCATCACAAAGCGACTTGTAAAGACTTTCTGGCGCCGCGGTCATGTAAGTACCCATCGCACCTCCGATATTCTTCTTACCAGAAAAGTTAAGCTTAACAGTCGTAACTATAACAGGACGAGGGGATGTTAACTTCATAGTTGGAACAAGCCACTGCTTTCCGAAATGAGTGTTTTCAAGCTGGTCCTTATTGTTATAGGTATTCTTGTAGTTGGCGTCCGGATCGGTCTGCTCGCTGTTATAGTGGGCATCGGCAATCAGCCTGATATCGTCAGGACTGGTATACTTCTTGCCATCTTCGCCGTAGCAGGTCCAGCCATCACCATCCATGGGCTCCGGAGTTTGATGATACCTATCCCCCCACTGGTTATTCAGATGAGTAATGAGGTTGTACCGCTGTCTGAAATCCTCGGCTTCCTTGTAATCCACCTGTCCGGACTCGTTCCGGGGCAGGAGATCAGATACGTCAGTTCTCAGAGAGGCCGGATCCGCACCCCAGCCGTAGAGGTTGCTGCGCCGGAAAGGTCCCCAGCCCAATAGAGCGTACAGCCTCTCTTCATCATTAATCATCTGAGATTCAGTATCGGCCTCCTTTCCGTCAGTTACGGCATAGAAGGAATCATCGCCGGCAGAAACATCCACCACATGATCCATTACCAGCACCGGATGCGGCACAGCGGCAATAGCCATGTCCTCGGCAGAAACGGACTCGGAATCAATAAGAGCCTTGTACGGTTCCGTGACCTCATCGTCAGGTCTCCTGTCGCCGGTCTGCATCACGGTGTTGTCACCCCAGCAGTAAAGCTCGTTATCCGCGGTACGGGCACAGGCGGTATCATTGGCCAGATAGAGATTCACGGCATTGGCAAAGTACTTGCCATCACCGTTCTGCCGGCCCTTAATAACCTGAGAGGCCACCGGAACTGCGGGACGTTCCAGATCAATGGAATCACTGCCCTGGCCCAGCTGACCGAGAGAATTATCACCCCAGCACCAGACCTCACCGGTCACCGTCACGGCACAGGCATACCGGAGGCCGGTCTCAACCATGGCAACACCGGTAAGCGGAGTGCCGTCAGCCCTGGTTACTGTCTGCGGCTCATGCGTGTACATACCGGGGAGAGTGGCGGGATCCGTGGCAGCGGCGGTTTCTGACTGCGTGGCGGCATCCTGGCCATTCTTGCTGAGAGCATCCTCATACCAGGTGCCGTTACCCAGGTTGCCCCAGGAGCCTTGGCCCCAGCACTTCACTGTACCGGCACCGGTAACGCCGCACATGAAGTTGTCGCCGTTGCCGGAAGCCAGACTTACAAAGGCAGCGTCCAGATACTTCGACGAATCCACCATTTCACGGATGATTTCAGTGGGATCCTTTACGCCGGCAATCTGTTCGGCCAGAGATGCCACAATCGGGTCAACAATGGCCTTGATGCGCTCAAGATTTGCCAGGAGAGTAGCGAGATCCACCGGGGTCTTCCTCTGATTCTGAAGAGCCTTAAAGCTTCCGGGCATGATACCGTACTTCTGGAGCAGTTCGCCGGAAATCACCGCACGAATGTTCTCCAGGGTAGGCTTTTTAACATTGTTGTAATCGCTGCGCACGGTTTTCGGATTAAGTCCGAGAGCAAGGGCAACACTGTCCAGACGATCGCTGAACCCGGCTGCGGAAAGATTATCATCGGTACCGAAGGTCAGCGCAGTCAGGGCCTCAAAGATATTTACGTTGGTATAGGAACCGACAGCATCCTTGGAATTACGGAGATTAGGAGCATAAACACGGGTACTTACCGCCACATCTTCTGTAACGGTTCCCGGAGCCCCAAGCACAATATCGGTGCTGCCGGCCGGAATGAGGGTAACGAGATCCAGGTAGCCGGCGCTGGCAATCTGTTTTGCCTGCTCCGCGGTAAAGCTGAGACTGAAGAGTCCGTTTTCGTCAGTGGAAACACTGCTATCACCTTTGTCGCAGGTATTATTGGCATTGGCATCCTAGCATACCTGGACTTCCGGTACATAGCCTCCCATAATCAGACGGGCATCAAACATACTGGTTTCAGAATCGGAATCAGAACCGGAACCAGAATCTGGATCGGTATCAGAACCGGAATCTGGATCGGTATCAGAACCGGAATCTGGATCGGTGTCAGAACCGGAATCTGGATCGGTGTCAGAACCCGAATCAGGATCAGGGGTATCTCCGCCCGGATTGTAACCGGTAAGTGCCTTCACCACATCGTCGCCGGTTATATCCCGGTCTTCCTTTTGGGCATTTTCCTCCAGCTCGGTGACCATCGTGTTTGCATCATCCTTTATGGAGGCTGCTGTTTCCAGCGGGGAATTGCCGACCACGGAACCATTGTAGACAGCAGCAAGATCCTTGAGACTTCCGGGGATAAGGCCGCTTCTGACCAGAAGCTCGGCGGCTATCAGAGCGTGCAGGTTTTCATTTGTAATGGCATCGTTAAAGCCTCCGGCAACTCCGGCATTTCCGGCTCCGGCGGCAGTGGCAATGTCAGTCAGCATTGCCTGGTAGGTTTCGGGAGTGAGGCTGGAAAGCGCATCCGGGAACACCATCATGTCGGTCAGCGTGGTGAAGGGAGACAGGGCGATGAGTCCGTCAATACTGCCGGGGAATATCTCACGGGCCATGACAACGGGGGTAGTCAGCGGAGTCTCGGATCCGTAAATCAGATCCGGATCGCCCTTTTCTGCCTGGGCAATCATCTTGAAGCTGTTAACGGTATTGCCAGAGGGATCCTTCAGACTGGAATTGAGAATCTTCAGGGTAGCCTTGCCGTTTTCGTCAGTGTAGGTATAGGGTTCCTCGCGGTCCAGCTCGAAATTGCGGTTCAGATCCGCAAAAACGAGAGCGCCATTGAGTGCGCCGTCCAGCACCTGAACCTCGACGGCCAGCTGGTCGTCATCATCGTTGTTGTTATTATTGCTGTTGTGATGGTGATCATGACAGGCGGAAAGTCCCATAGCCGCAATGAGAGCTATGGAAAGCCGTGTTAATGAAGAAGGGTATTAGGTCTAAAGTCAGTACTTTAGGCCTTCTTAAATTTCCACGGCATAGCCTGCTCAAGAATAGCATTTCTTCTTTCATCAGACAGCGATTCATCTTTCAGTTCGTCTCTGTGAATACCCATATATCTGAACAGAAATTCAAGGTAATCTTCCAGGTCAA
>NZ_KB899637.1:172763-190364 GCF_000378405.1 Succinimonas amylolytica DSM 2873
CCCGATTTTTGTGTGCGATATGGTACGGATTCACCAGCACTTTTGTCAAGAATCCCTGAAGCCTTAAAAAGACGGTTTAAGACCTAATACAAAATTCCTTTAACTGCATAAAAGAATAATGAATATCAGAAAATCAAACACTTGAACGGATCACAAAAACGCCAGACATGTGTATAAAATAATAAATAATTAGTTGGTAGTTATTGTATTTTTGTGACGAATGAGTCACGTTTTTTAAAAAATATTGAAATGTGTCACAATATAGTGAGAAAAGCCTTCACTTGATGCAAGACCAAAAAATTATGTGATCAGGGTCTAAATCAGAGATGATTGATATGAGTGAAGTGCAGAACCTGAAGGAATCGGGATAATGTGTTGTCGGGAATCTCTCTTCCTGTGTAGCCAGTATGACCCATGAGTCCCTCCAGAGTCCCCGGCGGTGAGATCCCGGTAAACCGGAACCAAGTAAAAAAGGAGTCCGAAGACTCCTTTTCATATTAAGCTCCTATTACAGGTTCAGAGCCATAGTGCACGCGCTACTTTGCAGAGGTGCTGATGGTGCGTACCTGTCTCTCGGTACGGCTGTACTTGTCTCTTTCCACTGCATTGGAGAAGCTTTCCTGATCCAGGTAGCCGTCAGCCTGAGTGGCGTCAGCTACGGAGGTGTTTCCGGAAACCATGACAAAGTGCACGATAAGCGAGAGCACCAGGGCAACCAGGAAGCCGATAATTCCGGCACCGGTCCATTCACTGTTTTCCAGCAGGAACTTGGCAGCCGGAATACAGATGGCGGCAGCGGGAACTGACCAGATACCGGCAGAGGTAAACATCCGGCCCCAGTCGGTGGGGAGATTGCCTACCAGTTTCCCGGTCTGGCCGTTAACTGCAAAAATGAAGTCCTTGCCATTCCACTGGTTCTTGATGATCCATACCGGGAACATGGCGTACTTGATGGAGCGGTCCGAGAAATCAATCTGGGAATCCACCACATCAACCTTGTCATAGCCCTTTACAGACTTGTCAATAACAGCCTTGACGAAGGTCTCCTTCATGCGCTTCTCAAAACGCGGATAGCTTTCCTCTACGCCCACGTCGTATTTGGTTGCGGCAAAGCCGGAAACATACGCGGTTCTGAAGGCCAGAGCTTCGGCGGTATCGAAGGGCTCAATGGAATCCATCAGATCGTCATCCATTTCCTTGGAGGCGTCAGCAGGAAGATCGGTAAACTCCATGTGGCTCTTGCGGTATACATCGTAGTGCTCATGGGTGGTGATTTCCTGGTTGGCCTGTCTGGTAGTGGTGATCTTCTGACAGTCGAGATTTACTTCGCCGTCTGCCTTGCAGCTCAGGAGCCAGAAAGGAACATAAATTCCCTGGATTTCCTTCTTGCGGGCTTCGGAGTTGAAGCTCTTCGGTACGAAGTGCTTGGAGGTCACGTGCTTGGTGTAGGCTTCCTGTACCTTCTTCTGATCAAACTTGAACGGAATAATAACATCAGGCTGAGCCTCGCCGGAAACCTTTCCGGAAAGCACAATGGGGCTGTCGCAGAAAGGGCACTTTTCGGAAATAGAGGTCAGTGCCGGGGTAATGGCACCGCCGCAGGACTTGCAGATGTAGGTTTCCTGCTGTCCCTCCTGAAAGGCCTCTCCGGTTTCCGGATCAATATCAAGTCTGCTGCCGCCGTCCTTTACGTCGATATTGTCCTCGGCCAGCTTTTTAGCGGCCATGGCATCATACTCCTCCTGGGAGATGACGGAATCGCAGAAAGGGCACTTCAGCATCTGAGTCTTGATATCAAACTCGTAGGTGCCTCCGCACTGGCACTTGAAGCGTTCTGAATTGCTGGTCATGTTCCTTCCTTAAAACTTGTGACCGCACTGCGGGCAGAACTTGGGAGTAGGACCTTCATACTTGTTGCCGCACTCAGGGCAGGCGCCGCCGGCCTGAGGCTTCTGCTGGCCGCAGTTCATGCAGAACTTGCCGGTGTTTTCAGTACCGCAGGAACAGGTCCAGGATCCGGCAGGAGCCGGCTTCTGCTGGCCGCAGTTCATGCAGAACTTGCCGGTGTTCTGGGCACCGCAGGAGCAGGTCCAGCCGCCCTGAGGAGCTGCCTGAGGCTGCTGCATCTGCGGCTGCTGAGGCTGCTGCTGGGCCATGGCGAACAGGTTGGCTGCACCCATGCCGCCGGCACCCTGGGCAAGACCCATGCCCATAAAGCCGTTCATGGCACCGTTGGCGTTGCCGGCAGCGGTTACCATGGCATCGGACTGAGCTCTGGCCATCTGAGCGGCAGCCAGTGCCGGGTTGGCGTATGCGGAAGCTTTCTGGAGCTCCTTGAGCATCTTCTGATCTTCTTCCGGCATGCTTACAGAATTGAGAGCGATGGAGAATACAGCGATGCCGCGTCTGGACCACTTGTCGTTCAGAACCTTGTTCATGCTGTCGCAGAGCTCATCCACGTGCTGCGGCAGGGCATAAGGTCTGATGCTGAGATCGGAAAGAGCGCCCAGAGCCTGGTTAAGGCCGCCTACGAATTCCTGCTTCAGAGTCGGAACAATGGTATCGCGCTCGTAAACTTCAGGCACGTTGCCGCCCAGCTGCTTGTAGAAGGAAACCGGATCGGTGATCTTGAAGGTGAACATGCCGTTGCAGCGTACGGATACGTCCAGATCCACATTGATCTTCTGGTCAACAATGCGGAACGGAATCGGGGTAGCGGTGCCGAACTTGTTGTCGATGATTTCCTTGATATTGAAGTAGTAAACTCTCTGATCGGAGCCCTGAACGCCGCCCTGCTTAAAACGTTCCCAGGCAGTGCCCATGACGTTCTTGATCTTGTCAACGTTAAGCTTGCCGCTGAAAATTGAAGGCTCGCCGCCCTTGTCGTAGGTGAACTTGCCGGGTTCGGCGGCAACTTCCATAACGATACCGTTGTCCACGACAATGGCGCACTGGCCGTCGGCAACCACGATGCCGGAACCGTTGGAAATAACATTGTCACTGGCACCGGTGTTTGAGGATCTTCCGTTAACGACCTTCTTGCCCTTGACCATCAGGGTATCATTGTCCAGAGCATCGCAGGTGAAGAATTCCTTCCACTGATCGGCAAGGGTGCCCCCCATGGCTCCAAGAGCAGCTTTTATTAATCCCATTATTTTTCTCCATAAAAAGTCAGAAAAAAAGGTAACAGGTCTGCTACCGTGCGGTTTGTCGCTGTTCGGAGACAAAAACCGGGCATCCGGTATGCACACCATTCCACAGTTAGCTCACAATATATATAAATGTGAGACCGCTGTGGGGATTAATTACCAAATTAAAGGAATGGATCACAAGATTGGACTTCAGAACTGTTATTTTTTCGGGAAGCTGCTTAAGGGCAGGCCGGCTCCGGAGCGGGAAGCGGAATCTGATGGCGGAGGGGGAAAGGCTGCAGGATTTCTGGATAGCAGTGCGTTGCCTGAGTCTGGAGTGGGCGGGGGCTAATCCGAAATATGTAAATCCCGGAGAGGATCATAAATGTGTCAGTCTCTCCGAGGTTACTGATGTATTGCGCGTTTTGTTGTCTTATGCTGTCAGATCAGCCGGTAAGATCCGTTCCGGCTCTCCGTAAATACGTCAGGAGGTACGTTTCCGGCAGGTTTTATAATGAATGCAAAGGGGCAAAAACATTAGTTCCGTCTCAGGGGGCTGTTTTTAAGGGATATCCCTGTTTAGGGCTGTTTTTTTCCTGTAACGGTTCCGGCTTCAGGAGAAAACAGTATCAGAGCATTTTTTTATGAAGGGAAAAGTCAGTGCTAAAGGCCATACCGGATTCTTTTACAGATTTTGCAACCTTGATTGATGAAGACTATGTGTTTATTGATAAAACCAGATTTCTTCAGGTGTATGAAGAGAGCAAAGTCAGAATTTCCCTGTTCCTGCGTCCCCGGCGTTTCGGAAAAACCATGTTCACAGAGCTTCTAAGATACTACTATGACAGGGCTCTTAAATCCGAAAGCGACCGGCTCTTTAAGGAGTGCTACATTGCTTCCCATCCCACACCGGAAAAGAGCTCCTTTTATGTTCTCAGGTTTGATTTTTCAGGAATTAGCACCAGCGGCAGCACTGAAGCAATCCTGGACGGTTTCAGGCGCAACATAATTGTCGGTATAAAGAATTTTTTATCAAGATATCCTGAATTTATGCCGACTGATGTTGTGCAGTCTGTTACGGAAGATAATCAGAAAACGCTGATGGATGCTCTATCCAGGTATTACAGAAACCTGGAACTTTTCCGGGATCCTTCGTCGTTAATCGGCGAATTTCTGCATAGTCTGATTCCGCAGTCTTTCAAAGTGATGGTAATTATTGACGAGTATGATAATTTCACCAACGACGTTCTGAGCAGAGATCCGCGGGCATTCGGGGAGCTGGCCCGGAAGGGCGGAGCACTGTCGTCCTTCTATCAGTACCGATCCTCTGTTCAATGAGCTTGAGGGCTTTACAGATGACGAGGTGCGGGAGCTTCTCAGGAAAACGGTGGATTTTGAGAAATGCCGTTTTTCGGCTGCAGAGCTCAGAGAGGTTATGAAGAAACGGTACAACGGCTACCGGTTCGCAAGGACAGCCGAAAGAACTGTTTACAATGCCACCCGTTGTCTTGACTTCATTAGCGAGCTTAATCAGGATTACAGCGCCATCCCGGATATAAAAATATTTTCCAGCACCAACGTGGACTATACCAAGCTTTCCGGATTCCTGAAGCTTATAAATGAGAGGGATCGCCGGGATCTTCTCCGGGATCTTCTCCGGGATCTTAACAGCCATCTGCCGGTAAAGGCGCGTGTCGATATTCCTGTCAGGCTGACTGCGGCCCGGGATACCCTGGGATATGCCGAAGGGGTTTCTCTCCTCTTCAATATGGGCTTTCTGACCATTATGAGCCCGGAGGAGCTCCGGCAACTGCCGGAAGGAAATCATCTTGAAGGAACCTATCCCAGGATTCCCAATGATTACTTTGAGATGCTGTTTTTCGGAATCCAGCTGGAAAACAGTCCGGACGTGCTCCGGAGCTTTGAAAAAATCCGGAATCTGAACGTTATGGCGGAGACCAACGACATCTCGGTGCTGGCGGCCATGCTGAACGAGATTGCCGGGGCCTTTATCCAAACCAACAATTCCCGGGAAGGCGAAACCCAGATCGGCCTCGCTGTCTATATGGCACTAAATCCTGTTACCAACGGGAGATTCCTGCTAAAGAGAGAGTATGCTGTTATGGTCGGCGGCAGGTTTGTATTCGAGGAGGACTGGATGAGGACGAATACGGGGATCCGGCCCTGGAAGAGCTGGAGCATGAGAACGGTCCCGCTCCGGTTTCTGAGGAGGAGCGCACGGAGGCCGCAGCTGCCCGAATGCTTCAGGAGATGTTCAGTGCCGGGGCCGGGGCGAAGGCGGCGCTTCTGGATACCGCCCGGGGGCGTGCGGATCTTCTGGCGATAAATACCGGTAACGGTCCCAGCTACATTTTTGAATTTAAGTACCGCAGAAACGGGAGAGCCCGTGAAACAACCAAGGTCAGGGTTGTCAGAACCCTGTATGACAGAGCTGTGAAGCAGCTTAACTTCTATGTCAGGGACGATAAAATCAGGGCTGTTCCGGATCTTCACAAATACGTCATCATATATGCCTACGGCATGTTTTATATCAAGGAGGCGGAATAGCAGAACCGGCCTCCCCGCCTCACGCCTGGCTACGGGGCATCATCCGGAAACAGTAACAGTACCGGCGATAAGGGACAGGAGACTTAGTTTCCCTTAAGGAGATTCTCCCGGAGCTTTTCCCGGGAAAGCTCCCTAAGCGCAGCGACGTCCCGATCCTTTACCCGGGCGTTTTTGACAAAGTAGAAAATCCGGCTGTCGTTTTCCCGGGAGATGGCGATATCCACGGCTTCGTAGTGATCCGAGATCCAGCATCCCAGGATCTGCGCCTCTCCCTGGGCAGCCTTACGGGTATCCAGACTTGCTGTTTTGCAGCCCAGCTTCCGGATCTCCTCAAGGGTGAATTCATGCAGGTTTGTGGCGGGCTGGTCCAGGAAAACAGCTCTGGTATGTCCACCGGTACGGCTGTTTGTGAATTCCACTGTGGCGGGGGAATCCGGGGTGCCCGCGGTAAGCTTTTCCACGTATCCGTGGGGCATGGGGCCGCCGGCAGCTGCCATGGCTGAAAGTCCCAGTGCCAGCATGGGGGCGAATCCCCGCAAAACCGTTTTCAGTATCCTAACCTTCATGATGCTTCTCCCGATAAGACCTGCCAGTGTTTTTCCGAACGTCCCGGATTATACACTTTGCCGGAGGGGATTACCGCGCCATGGATCTCAGTCTGCTAAACATGAACAGCCCCGGCTTTGCCTCGTCCAGACATTCCAGGAGATCCGGGGGGGCTCCGGAGGATTCTGTTCCGGATTTTCCGGCGGCAGAAAAATGAGAGGAGGAGAAAGCTCCGGTACCGTATTTTCAGAATCTGAAGCAGCCAGCGCGGCTCCCAGGTACCAGACCCGGTTCCGGAAAGCGATGGAGCCGGAGCAGGCCGTAAGAGGCGTTCCGTTTATGGTGGTCCGGCGGCTTTCGGGATCGATTTCGATATTCCGGAAGCCCTGAATTCCCGAGCCTTCATATTTTCCGGCGGCTTCACGGAGAGTCCAGAGCTCGAAAAATCTTTCCGGAAAAGCGGCGGAATCCTCATTCAGATACCGCTGTTCCTTTTCAGAAAAGAATCTTTCGGAAATGCCCCGAAGATTTCTTCCGGAGGCCACTATTTCCGCATCTGTTCCCAGAGGGACATCCGCTATTCCGAGGAAAACCAGGGGGCCCGAGTGCGCCCAGCTGAAAAAAGGGAGTGCGGGATCCCGGAAATACGGCTTTCCCGAGGGGGTGGCAAGAATTTCCGGAAGCTTTCCGGGAGCAGGATCCGGTATTCTGGTGCTAATGCTGTCCGAAACTGTTCCTGTTTTCCGGAATTCGGGAGAGAGAAAGATTCCGAGCCCTGTTTTCAGAGTGTTCAGCGCCGTTTCGTGAGAGGTCCGGTGCGGCGGGCGATCGGATTTTCCGGGAGTTCCGGCAGGAACGGAAGCCGCCAGAAAAAGAAGCCGGGACGGCAGCCTTTCCGGAGTTCCGGAGGCTTCCGGTATTGCCATATTCATAAAAATCTTCCGTTTAAAGGCCCGGGATTCTCCGGAGCAGTAATGGTTTTCCGGTCAGTGCCGGCCTGTTCCTGACAGTATACTCCGAAATTTCCGGGGATCCGGAGCTTCCGGAAAAAATCGGAATTTGAAATTACGGCCGGCAGCATTGGCGTTATAATAGCAGCCAGAACAGTTTTTGGAGAACAGCGCCATGTATATGCCAGATTTGTCCGGTATTTCCTATCCTGAACCGGAGCCGGAGCTTTCCGGAGAAGAAAAGAAGTCCTTCGGGGAACGGATCGCCGCGAAGCTTAAGGAGCTCAATGCCGCCCTGATTGCTCATTACTATACCGCTCCCGAGGTGCAGGAGCTGGCGGAAATGACCGGCGGCTTTATCGGAGATTCTCTGGAAATGGCACGGTGGGGCAGAAACAGTCCGGCAAAGGTGCTTCTGGTGGCCGGAGTGCGCTTTATGGGCGAGACTGCCAAAATTCTTTCTCCTGAAAAGACCGTCATTATGCCGGATCTGGGGGCGGAGTGCTCGCTGGATCTGGGCTGTCCGGCTCCCGAGTTTCAGAAGCTCCGGGAGGAGGAGCCGGATCGGGTGGCTGTGGTTTATGCCAATACCTCCGCTGCAGTGAAGGCTCTTTCCGACTATGTGGCTACCAGCTCCTGCGCCATTGACCTCATTCACTACCTGGATCTTATGGGAAAAAAGATTCTCTGGGCTCCGGACCGGCATCTCGGAGCGTATGTGGCTCAGGAAACCCGGGCGGATATGCTGCGGTGGCAGGCGCACTGTGTGGTGCATGACTCTTTTAAGGCCGCGGCCTTAAAGGATCTCCGGGCGGAGCATCCCGAGGCTGCCATAATGGTGCATCCGGAAGCTCCGGCGGAGGTTACGGCCATGGCCGATTTTGCCGGCTCCACCTCCCAGATCCTGAACCGGGTGAAGGAGATGGATCGGAAGGAGTTCATTATCGCCACCGAAACCGGAATTTTCTACAAGATTTCCCAGGCCTGTCCCGACAAGGTGCTGATTCCCGCTCCTACCGGCGGGCACGGTGCCACCTGTCAGAGCTGCGCCCGCTGTCCGTGGATGCGGATGAGCACGCTCCCGAAAATGCTCAGTGCTCTGGAGAACTTTTCCGGACATGAGATTACGGTTCCCGAGGATATCCGGGTGAAGGCTCTTGTTCCGGTGCAAAGGATGCTGGATTTCAATCAGGCCCTTAAGGAGCATGGTTCGGTGGAGGCTATGGTGCGGGCAGGAGTCCGTATCTGATCGCTGGCTTTTCAGGCGGAGCTATTATGACAGATCCCGGATTATCCGGGATTTCAGTTTTTGCTGTTCCGGGAAAATCCCGGAATTCCCCGGAGCGGACACGTTTTTTTCGCGGTTGCCGGTTCCGGGGCAGATTTTCTGACTTTTGACTGTGAACAAAGGAGAACCTTTACGGAAACTTTATGAACGGTTTATTGCTACTAACCATAGCGCTGGCTTATTTTGCAGCAGGCTATGTATTCTACGGCGGATATCTCACCCGTCTTTTTGGAATTGATGACCGGAGATCCACGCCGTCCGAAACCCGGAATGACGGAGTGGATTATGTTCCTACCAGCCGTTCGGTGCTGTTCGGACATCACTTTTCATCTATCGCCGGTGCGGGCCCCATTGTCGGACCGATAGCCGCCGCCTACTTCGGCTGGCTTCCGGCACTGCTGTGGATCCTTCTGGGATGCGTGTTTGTCGGGGCGGTGCACGACTTTGCTTCCCTGTTCCTCTCGGTGCGGCACGGCGGGCGTTCCATCGGCTATGTAATCGAGCGGCTCATGGGATATGCCGGACGGCAGATGTTCCTTGTTTTCTGCTGGATATCGCTGATCCTGGTGGTGGCGATATTCGGTCTTATGGTGGCCGGAACCTTTGTGAAAACCCCGGCAGTAGCCACTGCCTCTCTTATCTTCATACTGCTGGCCCCGGTGTTCGGCTATATTTCCCGGAATCTTCTGACACTCCGCACCTCCTCGTGGATTTTTGTTCCGCTGGTGTTCCTGACGGTATGGGTGTCAGACTTTATCCCGGCGGATCTGGTCTCTTTCTATTCCGGAGAAGGCATGGATGCCGCTCTTGCCCAGAAAGCCGCACTCTGGAGCTGGATGGGAGTTCTGGGAGTCTATGTCATGTTTGCATCGGTTATTTCCGTAAAATGGCTGCTGCAGCCGCGGGACTATCTGAGCTCCTATCTTCTTTATGCCATGATCTTCGGCGGGATCGCCGGTATCTGCTTCTATGCTCCGGAGCTGAAATTCCCGGCCTATATCGGCTATAACGTTCCCATCGGCAACGGACAGCCTACGGACATGATTCCGGCACTGTTTATTCTTATTGCCTGCGGAGCCTGTTCGGGATTTCATTCTCTGGTGGCTTCGGGTACCACCTCCAAGCAGATCCGCCGTGAAAGCCACATCAGAACCATCGGCTACGGCGGCATGATTGTAGAGGGTATTCTGGGAGTGATGAGCCTGATTTCGGTGGCCTACCTCAGCGAAGCGGATTTTGCGGAAATCGCGGCCAATCCGGTGAATGCCTTTGCCTCCGGCATCGGGGTGTTTTTATCAAAACTGGGCATTTCCGGTACCCTGGCCACCAATTTTATCAGTCTTGCCATTTCTGCATTTATGCTGACAACCCTGGATACTGCCACCAGGCTTACCCGCTTTGTATGGCAGGAAATTTTTACCCCGTCCTACGAAACCCAGGAGAGAATGCAGAATGAGGGCATTCCCCAGAAGAAGCATCCTCTGGTAACCTTCATAACCAATCCCTGGTTTGCTTCGGCATTTGTGGTAGGGCTCGCCGGTTTTCTGGCATCCACCGGAAGCGCCAATTCCATCTGGCCGATTTTCGGGGCCTCCAACCAGCTTCTGGCTGCGCTGACACTGCTGGGAGTCAGCATGTATCTCATGACAAAGAAGCTGAATTTCTGGATTACCCTGATTCCCACGATGCTGATGCTGTTTATGAGCATCTGGGGACTTCTGGACATCGTCAATGCCTTTATGAGCAAAAACCTGACTCTGGTAGGGGCCGCGATATTACTTATTCTCATGGCGGTGATGCTGGTAGTGCTGTCGGTTATTATGCTTAGAAGGAATCTCCGTCAGCTTTACGGCAGGGAAGACAGGGGAAATGCGGAGGTGTAGCCGTTTCCGGAATACCCGCTGAGTTCATCTGAACAATTCAGAAAATGACAGAAGAGCGTTTCCTCCCGGCATCGGAGGAGCGCTTTTTTGATCTCCGGAAGCTTTTTTTGATCCCCGGCGACCGGAAAGCTCCGAAAATTCCGGTGCAGTTTTTTCTTGTTAAATGTTTTTTAAAATGCTACAATCCGCACGTTTTTTGAAGAAGCTGTTCTGGTCGCATTGCAGCTTCATTTCTTTTGTGTATTTTTTTGAGAGTAATCAAAATGGCAGAAACCAATAAGTTTACCGCTGAGGTTCGTAACGTATTCGGGAAAGGTGCGAGCCGCCGCCTTCGTCGTTCGAACCGTTTACCGGCTATTATTTACGGCGGAGATGAAGCTCCGGTAAGCATCAGCCTGGAGTACATTCCGGTATTTACCGCTCAGCAGAGCCAGGCATTCTATTCCGCTCCTATCGTTCTTACCATTGACGGCAAGGAAGTAACCGTTAAGCCGGTTGCTATTCAGCGTCATCCGGTGAACGGCGCTCTGATCCACATCGACTTTATGCGCGCTTAAGCGGATCATTCCCGTTTCGTTTTGGTATTTAGGATAAAGGCACTCTTGGACAAGGGTGCCTTTTCCGTATTCGCTGGAGGATTGCCCGTATGACAGTTATTATTGGAAAAATGAACGATCTGCCCCTGGTCAGAACTGACGATAAGGGCGGATTTTTTGATGCCGGTACCTACGGCGAGGTTTTTCTTCCCAGATCGCAGATCCCGGCAGATCTGACGGCCGGCAGCACTCTCAGTGTTTTCTGCTATCTGGATGACGGCCGGCTTACTATCACCGCCAAAAGACCCCGGGCGCTTTTAGGGGAACTGGCGAAGATGCAGGTGCGGGATGTCACCCCGGGAGCTGCCTATATGGAATGGGGGATCAGAAAGGATCTTCTGGTGCCTTTCAGAGAACAGAAGCCGGTCTTCGAGGTGGGGGAATATTATGTGGTCTATGTGGATATAGACGATGAGGGGCGGCTCTTCGGAACCACAAAATTTAACCGCTATTTTACGGATTTTCTTCCGGATAATTCTGACCTCAAGGCCGGAGACCGGGTGGATCTCATGCCGGTGGCCAAAACTCCCCTGGGCGTCAGGATGGTGGTAAACAACAGTTACTTCGGCATGCTGCCGTCGCATCTGGCTCTTCAGAACAATGTGCACTACGGGGTGAAGCTGAAAGGCTTTATTCAGTCAGTGCGCCGGGATCGCAAAATCAATATCTGTCTTTATCAGGGCGGTCAGGAGGGGATGGACAGTGCCGGCGGCTTTATTCTGGCAAAGCTCCGGGAGGCGGGCGGACATCTCCCCTGGTGCGACAGATCCTCCCCCGAGGATATTGAAAGAAATCTGGGAATGAGCAAGGGCAAATTCAAGAAGGCTATCGGCACTCTTTACAAAAAGAAGCAGATTCTTCTGGATGACAACGGAATTACCCTGATTCCGGATCAGAACTGAACGGAAGTACCGAAAACTCCTGCTGGAAATAGAGAAAATCCCCGGACAGTTATGTACTGGCATAACCATCCGGGGATTTTTCTGGAAGCGGCTACGGTATTACGGTACCAGACTGCCCAGACCGATATCATGGGCAATGATGCTCACCAGGAGACGCTGCCCGTTCTCGTACATTTCCGAAAGCTCGTCCCGCTGGCTGGCATCAGTGCCGTTTTCATCCCAGGGCATTCTGACCTTCTCCCAGCCCAGATCCGGATGGCCTACATACATTTCCCCGGTATCCAGAAGAGTGTAGGGGATGGTGTCCATGCACATCATGTCGTCAATCCTGTTGGGATACGGGAAATCGCATTTGCTGCCATCCTTGTAAGGGTAGAGAATGCTGGTTTCGGGGAAGCGCAGCATCACCACCTTTCCCCAGTTCAGAAGCAGGGCCGGGGAGTTGTTGAAATTGACCAGCCCCCGCACTTTTCGGAGAGGGCAGGAGACGGCGTTTTTCTTAATACCCTGACCTTCTCTGTAGGTATAGATAATGGGGGTGTCGCGGGAATTACTGGAGATAAACAGAAGCTCGTCCCGGAATCCGTGAATGGAAGATGCGGCCACCGGGGCGATATCTCCCTTGAATACGAAATTCAGGTTTTCTGAAATGGCATAGCAGCGAATTCTGTTATTCGAAAGCAGAAAAACCGACTGCATATCACCAAGATTCTTCTCTTCGGTGTCTTCAGTATCCTCAGAGTCATAGTAACGCTTGATTGCGGCTATCGATGTTACCGGCTGGTCAGTTTCGAAAAGCTGCCACGAATTCCCTTTGTCAATGGAGTAAAAAACCTTTCCGCTGGCCAGAAGAACGAGAATTACCGGGGAGGCTTTCTTAATGATTTCTCCGGTATGATCAATGGCAATCACATTGTCTTCAAATTCGTAAACAAGCTTCCAGTCAGCTTCAAAGAGTTTGCGGGAATATATACGCCTGGCAGCTGAAACCCAGAGAGTGTCAGTCATGCTGGTATCAATAAAGTGATCAAAAGTTGACATAGTACTCCGCGATTTACAGTTTTATTTATGGTCTTCAGTTGTTGATATCTTAATGCATAGCCGCGATATTTTATTACGGATTTGCCGGTTTGCTCACGATTTCTTTGACTTTTCCCAAATTTACGGCCTCTCAGGCCCCTGAAAATATCGCGGCCAGACCGGTGAATTTCTGCGAACATGTTAAAATATGCCTGCAGGATCACAAAATCCGCACAGCTTATTCAGAATAGCGGGAGAATTAACCATGACCAGACAGAGCAAGTATATTTTTATGCTGCTGACATTTCTCACCGGATGTGCTCCGGGAACCTATCTGCCGCTATTGAGTCTTTTTCTTACAGAGAAGCTTCAGGCCTCCCCCTTTGAGGTGGGGCTGTACTTTACCATGCAGGCGGTGCTGGGGATTGTGATTTCGCAGGTTCTGGCACGGCTTTCCGACGGCAGACTGTCCCGGGTCCGGCTGGTGCAGAGCGGAGCCTTTTTCGGAATTCTGGCGGCTCTGGCCATGGTTTTTATCCGGGATTACTGGCTGCTTTTGTTTGTGGCTCCGGTATGCATGAGCGTGTCCTTTGTCTGCTCGCCCCAGATATTCGCAGCCGGCCGGGAGTACGGCATCAGTGTTTACGGGGATTCGGTAATGTTCACCTCGGTAATGCGCACCTTCTTTTCGCTGGCCTGGGTAGTGGCGCCGGTGCTGTCATACTGGGTGGCCACAGCCTTCGGATATGAGTATCTGTTTTCCGGAACCGCCTGTATTTTTTTAACTACCATTATCATGTCCGGGCTGTTTCTGCCGGATACCAAGGAAGGAAAGCGGATCGCGGGCGAGGAACGGGTTTCCATATTTAACCGGGATACCACGGTGCTGTTTCTGGCGGTGACTGCGCTGTGGCTGACCAACAATCTTTACCTTATCAGCATGCCGGTCTACATCAAAAATGAGCTCCTTCTGAACCCCTATCTGCCGTCCTACATGATGGCTACGGCCGCGCTTCTGGAAATTCCGGTAATGCTGATATCCGGCAAAACCGCCCGTACCTTCGGCATTAAAAAGCTGATGTATCTCTGCGGCATTGCGGGGTGTCTGTTCTACGGGGTACTGATAGCACTTCCCAAAACCTCGGAAACCGGGTTTATTCTGGCCCAGATCTTTAACGCCGTATATATCGGAATCCTGGCCGGTATCGGGATGATCTATTTTCAGGAGCTTTTGCCACGGGTGCCCGGTCAGGCTACCACTCTCTTCAACAATGCCGCGGCTACGGGGGCGATTATGGCGGGGCCGGTGCTGTCGGTGGCGGTGGGAATTACCGGCTTTTACGGTTCCTCCTTCGGTATCCTGATTATACTGACGGTGCTGGCCACCGGTCTTCTGACCTTTGTAAGAGATCCCTCGCAGATACGGCATACCGGTGATAACGGGATGGCGGATACCGGTTCTGGAAATGCTTCGAAAATACTCCCGGAAACGGGTATGGAAAACAGTGCCGAAAAATTTTCAGAAAAAGTGTAACCCGGCTCACTCTTTTGCGTTCTCCTGACAGTTAAGAACAACACAGGAGAATATCAGAATGAGCCACATGAATACCGAAGTTCAGGAAATGCTGTTTGATGCCAATGACAGAAGCATCCGTGAAATGATTGAGAAGGATAACGGCATTTTAACCTTCAGCCAGACCGATTCCAGATACGAGTCCACAAAGAGATGGCTGGAAAGAAACAATATCTCATACGTTAATATGGGTACGAGAAATCTGTTTAATATCTGGGTGCGTGCTCTGGAGGTCAGACTGCCGCTGCCGGCTGCGGCATAAAGCCGGAAACTTACAGCTTTCCCGAAGAAGGGAGCAGGTATCAGAAGAGAATCCGGGGTTTTCCAGAGGGAAAATTCCGGATTTTTCCTTTTTTACAAACCATATTCTGGGTTATTCCTGAAACACTGGGCTTCATTATTTTCTCCGGGGCTTCTTTGAATGTCAGTGTTTTCCGGCAGCTTGTGTCATCATTATCTGCTGTTATCTTTCTCATTCATTAATTCATCAATCAATCAAACGATAATACATATATTTGTCTATCATTTGTCAGTGTTTTTCTGGTATTTATTATGGATCTTGTTTTGTATGTTTAGCTGTTACCTTCTGAAAATAGCATGCCTTCACATGAGCATTTACTGATATTTTATTAAAAAATACTAACGAGTGAAACTATATCAGTAGTTTAACTTGACAATAAGTATATAAAATATTATAATAAGCACATAAACAGTTAATAATAAATCAAATATCTCTATCCCTGAGATTCTTTCCGGAATGCTATTCATAAAGATCCGGTCAGTTTTCTGTCAGCCGCTATCCGGCAGTGCAATGAGTTCTTTTACAAGGAGGCATCATGCAGTTCTACAAGATTACCATGAAGGGAGATTTTTCGAAGGTTCTGAAGAAAAAGGCTTGTAAGGATGATTTTTCGGCGTTTCTGACGAGCAGTAAATGCAAGGCTCTTTCGAAAGTGCATTTGTTCCGGCATGAGGAGAGATCCTGCAATATGCTGCCTAACAGGGATCTGTTTTTCTGTCCCTGCGATACCGATCGGAAAACCTATGTGGATTTCTTTGCGGCATTCAGTGTCAGATGTAACGGCTTTGCAGAGGTTTCTGCCGTTATTCTGGAACTGATCAGAAAAGAGCTGAAAGTGCAGGCAGTTCCCGGAGAGTACGCGGAAATTTCTCTGGAATCATACCTGAATCTGTTTGATAAGGCTGATGATGATGACATGTTCACCAGAAATGAACTGTCTCCCTCCTGTCCTTATATGAATTCTGAAAGTACCGGTCTTCTGTCCAGACATTACTTCAGATGGAGTGACGGGGTGGCGGACAGCAAGACCTGGGATCGCAGGCAGGCACTCCGGGAATTCAGCCAGATCTGTCTTCCCGGTAACGAGCTCGGCGGTGAGCTGGAACGCATCTATGCCCCCGTCCCGGTATCCGGAATTTTTGGTCATCCGGTTCATTACTATATTGAGTCTCCGGATTTAGAATCGGGAATGAAAGTGGTCTCTTTTATTATCAGAATGCTGTATTCCCGGGGCCGCCTTCTGAGCCGCCGCTACGGCGTTCTCCATATGAATTCCTATGATAACAGGCGTGGCAGTACGGACAGCGCTGAGGAATTACGGTTATTTCTTTCCCTGCATGACTGCGCTTCCGTTGTGGCGGTGTTTGAAAACGAGAATAGCGGGGAAAATGGCGGATGTCTGGTAAATGATGGTCGGGAGCACCTTTCCGAACTTCTGAAATTCATGGATGGCAGCTCGCTTAACACGCTTTATTTCATAATATGTGTTGCCCCCGAAAAATCTGCCGAAAGTAAAACGCCCCTGGTTTCCGTTGTAGAAGAAAAAGTGGCGCTGGTTCGGATCAGAACCGGTTTCGGGACCCGGGAACAGGCCGTGGCATATATGAAGGATCTGGTGGTCATGGCCGGCTACGAGAAATGGATCGATGATGCCGTAGCCCAGATCCGGGTGAATTCCCGCACCGAGTATTCCATGAGCATTGTTAATGACATTTTTCGGAGCTGGACCAGACGGGTACTCTGCAATACCGTATACGATTACGGGAAAATGATCCGGCCGGAGAAAGCAAAACGTAAGGTCAGGGGACGTTCTGCCTGCCAGCGGCTTGGGGATATGATCGGACTTGAACGGGTCAAGGAGATTATTGACCGCATTATTGCCGTCTCCGTCGTGGCCAGGCGCCGGAAAACTCTGGGACTTGACGAGAGCGGCAGATCCCGGCACATGATCTTCACTGGCAATCCCGGTACAGCCAAGACTACTGTGGCCCGCCTTCTCTCTGAGATTCTCCGGGAGGAGGGAGTTCTTGCTCACGGATCATTTGTGGAATGCGGCCGGGCGGATCTGGTGGCCAGGTATGTCGGCTGGACAGCCAAGACTGTAAAGGAGATGTTCGACAGGGCGGAAGGCGGTATTTTGTTCATTGATGAGGCCTATTCCCTGGCTCATGACACCAGATCCGGGTTCGGGGCGGAAGCCATCGATACCATTGTTCAGGAAATGGAGAACCGCCGGGAGCGGATGATTGTGATTATGGCCGGATATGCCGAACCCATGAAGAAGCTTCTGAAGGCCAATGCCGGTCTGGCCAGCCGCATTGCGTTCCATGTGGATTTTCCGGATTACAGTCCTGACGACCTGGAGGGAATTATGAAGCTCATGCTGCGGGAGCGGCAGCTGGCGGTTTCCGAAGAAGCTCTGGATAAGTGCCGGGAGATTTTCAGAAAGGCCGTAGCGCGGGATGATTTTGGAAACGGCCGTTTTGTCAGGAATCTTATAGAAGGGGCGGAACTCGCTCAGGCCCGGAGACTGAGAGATATCTACGGGAGAAAGGCGATTCCGAAAAGAGCTCTTACTGAGCTTGGCGCCGAGGACTTCAGCCTTCCCGAGAGCCTGAACAGTCAGGTAAGGAAAGGTTCCCGGATCGGTTTTTTATGCTGAAAAATTCTGTTCCCTAACTCCTGAAAAAAGTCCCCTGACCTGTCATAAAATCCCCTCCGAAATAACCGAAAATGGCTGTCATATGCTATATTGAGGATGATTTAAGATAAAACAGGAACAGTGGGACGGTACCGCAGGCACAGTCGCAGGGAGAGCTGATAATGACAATTTCCGTAAAATC
>NZ_KB899637.1:197330-230494 GCF_000378405.1 Succinimonas amylolytica DSM 2873
ATTTCCCAGATTGAAAAACAGAAATACGATTTTGATATCCGGGAGGATTTCGAGACTGTCAGGAAATACGGCATTGTTTTTTACGGCAAGAACTGCGAGGCGGTGCATCGGGAGTACCGGCGGGAGGAATAGAACCGCTATCCGACGAAAGGCAAATACAGTGCCGTAACCTCTGTGATTTCAGTACCCGCCGCACAACGTCTCCTGGATGGCTCATTCAGAAGCGAAACTTTCATATAAGCTTCACCGGCCGGGGAGTTCTGCCACCGCCGGAATTTTCCCGAAAACTCCTCCTGACCTGTCATAAAATCCCCTCCGAAATAACCGAAAATGGCTGTCATATGCTATATTGAGGGTGATTTAAGATAAAACAGAAACAGTGGGACGGTGCCGCAGGCACAGTCGCAGGGAGAGCTGATAATGACCGTTTCCGTAAAATCATTTCCTATAGGTGAGACTGATTTTGAAACAATTGTCGATGAAGGAAAAATTTATATCGATAAAACTTCATATTTAAAATCTCTGCTGACATCTGCAGTTGAAGTTTTTCATTTTTTGAGACCCCAAGGTTTCGGAAAAACTCTGACCCTGAGGATGCTGGCCTCCTTTCTGGAAATGAACTATGAAAATCCTGAAGACAGAAGCCGGCAGGAAAATCTTTTTAAGGATCTTAAAGTTTACAAAGAGAACAGGAAGCTCTGTGACGAGTACATGGGGCGCTATCCGGTGATCAGTCTTTCCCTGAAGGATACGGAGGGGCAAATTTCGAGGAAGCGGCTTACAGGGGTATTGCGATTTTTGCCGAACTGGCCAGAAAATTTAATTTTCTGAGAAAGAACAAGGAACAGGATACGCTCTTTCTCGGGGGAATTCAGGACTTTTTCGGGGCCTGTTTTCCCGAAAAGACGCAGTTTATTCGCCTTGGGATATTGGCAACACCGCCTGAGATTTCTGATACTCCGGAAGAGGTCTTTGAGATGCTGCATTACTGAAGTAATGGGGAAGGATCCTCCGGCAATCTGCTGAATCAGGATTTAGCAATACTGAAACATCTTTGAACGTATAATCCTGTATGACATGGAGAACTCTCCGGAAAGGAGCTTTTTGTTCCGGAGGAGGGCTGGTACTGTGAAGGCATTATTATTCCTCTGATACCGGCACGCTATTTTGGAATATGTAATTATTATGGTTACAGAGCCATGAGATCTGTTAACGTGGTTATTACTGTGGCAGATCCTCCGATCTCTTTGTAATTGTTCAGAAAACCGCCATTGCCGGGGGGTATTTCCGGAACTCTGCAATTTTGTCCTTGACTTTTTTGCATTCATTTATGTAATTTAACAAACTGAAAAATTTCTCAATCACTGTCACCGTTTCATATCTATGGATACATTGTTAGATCTGTTTGTTTTTTCCGCCAAATTCGTTGTGGGATTCGGAGTGTTTTTCGTCTTCGCTGTTATCCTCCTGCTGTTTATTTTCAAGCTGGTTAAGGCCGTTTCTCAGGGAGGCTTGGCTGAGATGAAGAAGGATGATGATAAGCTGACTCTGATGCTTGTCAATATTACAGAGAAGTATAAGGAACAGAATGAGCAGTTCAGCAGTTTTGTCATGTCCTCCTTCGAGGACGACAGCGAGCTTTCTGAAAAGCTGTCCAAAAAGGCCAAGCAGTACTCTGATGACAGTGAAAAATCCTCTGTGAAGGAGAAATACGAGAAGATTCTTAAGGACATAGAGGAAAGCGTTGACCGGGAGCTTGCCTCCGGAAAATCCGGAGATCCTGAGGCCTCAAAGACTGCTGGTGCTGCAGGAGACTCTGTGCCTGCAAATAAAGAGGCTTCGGCAGGTGAACCGAAATCCGGTGCCGTTTCCGAAAGCTCCGGAAGCCTTGGAGAGTCTGCCAGATCTGCGGATGCGAAGAAGAAGTCCCTGATGGCGGCGAAGCTTCAGGAAGCGGCCGCAATGCATAAGAAATGTCTTTATGTGGTGGATTTCTGCGGCTCCGAGACTGCTGCCGAGGTAAAGACTCTGAGAGAAGCGGTAAATATTATTGTGGATACTGCAGAAAGCTGTGATGAGGTACTGCTCCGCCTGGAATCTCCCGGCGGCACCGTGAACGGCTATGGTCTCTGCGCCTCAGAGCTGGAACGGCTCCGGGCGAAAAAAATCCGTCTTACCGTGGCGGTTGATCAGGTGGCAGCCTCCGGTGGCTACCTTATGGGCTGTGTAGCCGATAAAATCATTGCCGCTCCCTTTGCCTATATCGGATCCATTGGAGTAGTGACCGAATTTCCGAACTTTAACCGGGTTCTTAAAAAGTACGATGTGGACTATGAGCAGGTGACCGCCGGGGAATACAAGCGCACCCTCAGTATTTTTGGAGAAAACACCGAGGAAGCCCGGGAGCATGTGAAGGAACAGCTGGCAATGGTGCATAAGGCCTTCAAGCAGCATGTGACGAAGTTCCGTCCCCAGGTTGACATTGAAAAAATCGCCAACGGGGACTACTGGCTGGCTCAGGATGCCGTAGCTTTGGGACTTGTTGATGAAATCAAAACCTCCGACGAATATATCATGGAGAGGATTTCGGATATGGATGTGGTGATTAAGGTTTCCTTCCAGGAAAAGAAACACCGTACCCTGAAGGATTTTCTGGACAGCAATGTTCTTTTCAGCCGTCTGGCCAGACTTGCGGCAGGCAGAATCGGACGGCTTTTGATGAAGAAAGATAATTCCAACTGAGGCTTAGAAGAGAAAAATGGGAAAGTCGCTAGTTATTGTGGAGTCTCCGGGAAAGGTTCATACCATTAATGCCATTTTGGGCTCCAAGTATGTTGTCAAGTCCAGTATCGGACACGTGCGGGATCTCCCCGCGGCAGGAACCGGTACCCGCGGTCGGGGCCCCGCCGGTCTTAGCAAGGATCAGAAGCTTTTTCAGAGAATGGGTATTGATCCTGAGCACGGCTGGACTCCCAGCTATGAAATTCTTCCTGATAAGGAGAATGTGGTAAACGATCTGCGCCGTGCCGCCGCCCGGGCTGATTTTGTATATCTGGCAACCGATCTTGACCGGGAGGGGGAGGCTATTGCCTGGCACCTCAAGGAAGTACTTGGCATTCCTGAGGAAAAGGTGCGCCGGGTGGTTTTTAACGAAATCACCAAAAAGGCTATCCTGGAATCCTTCGAGCATCCCGGCAATCTTGACATGTCCATGGTAAATGCCCAGCAGACCAGACGTTTCCTGGATCGGGTGGTGGGCTTTATGGTGTCCCCCCTTTTGTGGGAAAAGGTGGGCCGCGGCCTTTCCGCCGGCCGGGTGCAGTCTGTGGCCGTCCGGCTTATTGTGGAAAAGGAAAAGAAGATCAAGTCCTTTATCCCTGAGGAATACTGGAAGGTTACTGCAGATCTGGCATCTTCGGAGGGTGATATTTCCTGCGATGTGAAGAACTGGCAGGGCCGGGAGTTCCGTCCGGTATCCGAAAAGGAGACCAATGAGCATCTGGAGAGGCTCAGATCCCAGCCCCCGGTAGTTTCCGATGTGGTATCGAAAAGCGGGAAGGTTTCCGCGCCGCCGCCGTTTACTACCGCCTCGCTGCAGCAGAATGCCTCCTCCCGTCTGGGGTTCAGTGTCAAGAAGACCATGACCATGGCTCAGCGGCTTTACGAGGCCGGTATGATTACCTACATGCGTACTGATTCAGTGCGGCTGTCTGCCGATGCGCTGTCTGCCATCCGCGATTACATTTCGGGAACCTATGGTGCAGCCTACGTTCTGGGAAGCCCCCGGATGTTTTCAGCCGGTGATAAGGCACAGGATGCGCACGAGGCTATCCGTCCTACCGACATTTCCCGGGAAGTGCCTGCCGGCATGGAGGGCGATGCCAGAAAGCTGTACGAGCTTATCAGAAACCGGGCTATTGCCAGTCAGATGCCGGATGCCGAGGTGGTTACCAGCGAGCTTCAGATTGCCGCCGGGGACTATGAACTGTCCCTTAAGGGGAAATCGGTGAAGTTTGACGGCTGGATGCGGGTGGCCGGATACAACCGGGACGTAATGATTCCCAATCTGAAGAAGGGGGATTCCCTGACACTTAAGGAACTTGTTCCGGCGCAGCATTTTACCCGCCCGGAGCCCCGCTATACCGAAGCCACGCTGGTGAAGGAGCTGGAAAAAAGAGGTATTGGCAGACCTTCCACCTACGCTACCATTATCTCCACCATTCAGGATCGCGGCTACGTGAAGCTGGAGCAGCGCCGTTTCTTTGCCGAAAAGATGGGCGAGATTGTAACCTACCGTCTGGGGCAGAGCTTCCCGGATCTTATCGATTATGATTTTACCAGCGCCATGGAACGCAATCTCGATGAGATCGCTGAAAGCCGGCGCGACTGGATCAGCTGTCTTGACGATTTCTACCGGGGCTTTCATCAGGAGCTGGAAAAGGCCCGGGAGCCGGCAGAGAAGGGCGGCATGGAGAACAACATTTCGGTGGAGACCTCTGTGATGTGTCCGGACTGCGGCAAGCCCATGCTGATCAAGAATGCCTCTACCGGGGTGTTCCTGGCCTGTTCCAGCTACAGCGGCAAGACTTCCCGCAAGAAGGATGCCGAATCCTGCCGCAAGACTATGAATCTGGTGCCGGAAAATCAGCTCCCGATGTTTTCGGACGAGGAATCCGAGAGCCGTTTCCTGCGTACCAAGAAGCGCTGTCCGGTCTGTCAGGCGGTAATGGATTCCTACATTATTGACGAAAAGCGCAAGATTCATATCTGCTCCAACAACCCCAACTGTCCGGGATATATTCTGGAGACCGGGGAATTCAAGCTTAAGGGGCATGATGGTCCGGAAATCCAGTGCGAGCGCTGCGGCTCCAAAATGGAGCTCAGAACCGGGCGTTTCGGAAGCTACATGGCCTGCACCAATGCAGAATGCGGCAATACCCGGAAAATCCTTAAGAGCGGTGAGATTGCGCCTCCCAAGGAAAAGCCGGTGGATCTTCCGGAGCTTCCGTGTTCCGATGGCAAGTCGCATTTTGTGCTGCGGGACGGAGCTGCAGGAATTTTCCTGGCTTCCAATGCCTTCCCCAAGATTCGGGAGACCAGACCGCCTCTGGTAGCCGAGCTTGTCAGGTTCCGGGATCGGCTGCCGGAGAAGTTCCGTTATCTTGCGGATGCTCCGGAAAAGGATCCTGATGGCAATATGGTGACGGTGCGCTTCTCCCGGAAGCTGAAGACCCAGTACGTACACGGGGAAACTCCGGAGGGAAAGCCAACCGGATTTGTAGCCTGGTATCGTGACGGCCGGTGGGAGGCAGAGACTCCGGCCAGGAAGTCTTCCGGCAAGTCCAAGGCAGCTGCGAAGAGTTCTGCGAAAACCGCAACAAAGAAGACTGCCGCAAAAAAGACCGCCGCCTCTAAGAAGGCTTCTGCAAAGACTGCAAAGGAGCAGTGAGGAACCTTCCGTTTTTTCGGTGAAGTCCGGAGCTCCTGAGAGCCAGGATTCCGGATTAGCCTGGAAGGTGCCGCCCGGCCGCGAGCCGGGCAAGGTTACTGAAGAAATAGCTATGCCCCGTCAGAAGATAGACTTGCCAGCACATGTATATACGGTTAAAAACCTGGCCGAGAGCGGCATTCGCTTTCCGCCGCCGGTGCTGGATACTGCGGCCCGCGAAGGTCCTGGAGTGGCCTTCCGCATTACCGGAGTTCTGGCGATTATGTTTATCGTTTTTTCCTGCACTGCCGGGCTTCTGGGAAGCTTTCCGGAAAGCGGAGTTACTGTTCTTCGGGTGATTGGTCTTCTGTTTTGCATGGATGCGGGATTCCGGTTTTTCCGGTGGTTCCGTCATATCAGAATCCGGCAGAAAATCCTGTCCCAGGCTCAGGGGGTTCCGGCAGAGCCACTGGCCCTGGTACTGCAGGGCAATCCTGAAACGGTTTCCGGGCAGCTTTCTGCTGTGCGCAGCATCATCGCCGGAAAACGCCCCCGGGTGGCGGTGGTCTACAAGGAAACAGGTACCAAAAAGCCGAAATTCTACATCACTCCCTACCGTACCGTTCAGGACTGGCAGCTTCCATCCGGTACGGCACTTCTTTACCGGCATCATTCCAGAGAGCATTACTATGTAATTGAGGATGATTTTGATTTCATAAAAAGCCGCAGTCCTGCCGGAATATTTTCCGGAGCGGTTTCTCCGGCGGATTTTTGATGTAGCGGAGGCCTCCGGTTTCAGAAATCCGGCAGGGCGATTTCAGTATCCTGTAAATTTGCAGATGGTTATTTTTTGAACAGATTTTGCGGTCTGTTCACAAAATCGAGTTTCTTACTGTGTTAAAATTCCACCGTTTCGACTGATAATACGAGGTGGATGACATAATGCTAATAGTACTCAGTGACTTCAGAATTGCGAAGGATGCCCGTACTGCAGCCATGAATTTCAGGAATTTTATGCTTGACGGAAAGCTGTCCGGCGATGTCGAAAACAATGGAGTCAGCAACGGATGGCGGGTATTCAGGAATCTTTATTTCACAGTTACTCAGGAATACCTCAGGCGGGCCAGTGTAGCCAACAGTGATCTGTTTGACATTACCGGAAATTCAGGTAATTCCTGACAGCTGTTTTTCTAAGGCCCGTAAAATCGGGGGTGAACCGGGGTTTTCTGTCCCCGTTTTTTTTCCTTTCAGATTCTGAATTCCAGAAGCTCCCAGCCCTGAGATCTGGCATAGTCCCGGAATTTTCCCCGGGCGTTCACCGCGTGAGCCTGTTCCACCAGGGACAGCATGGCGATATCGTTGACAGTATCTCCCCAGCCCTGGCTGTCCTTTAAGCTCCAGCCGTTTTCGGAAAGAGTTTTTTTAAGAAGAAGGGCCTTGCCTTCCTGATGACTGTACGGGAGCAGAGGCTCTCCGGTAAAGACCTCATTCCGGAATTCCGTGGCGGTGGCGATAATGTCGCTGACTCCGAAAATATCCCGGGCCACGGCTCTGACAATGAGGTCAAAGGTGGCGGATACAATGATTACCCGAACCCCTTCCTGCTGGAGTCTGGCGATAAGCTTTCGTCCCTCCGGGTAGATCAGAGGCGCGATATCGGTTGCGGTCATGCCGGTCATGAATTCCTGGATCCGGGAGCGGGACCAGCCCCTTAGGGGGGACAGTACGTGGCGGTAGAAGAAGCCGATATCCAGGGTGCCGTTCAGAAACTGATCCTTGTATTTCTGTTCGTCTTTCCGGAAGTCCACCGGAATCAGTCCGTTGCGGTTAAGGCAGTTCAGATAAGCGGTCACACTGTCTCCTTCGAGAAGAGTGCCGTCCATGTCAAATACTGCCAGCCTTTTCTGCGATGCTGTGTTCTGGTCTGTCATGGATTATCCTCCAGTCTGGCCGCCTCGATTTTGGCCTGTTTGTAGATATCGCGCATTTCCACATTGGTTATTTTGCTGAAAAAGGTAAATTTGCGGCTCAGGTCGTTCAGGCTGACGTTGACGTGGGAAAAGCTGAAGATTCCCATCTGGGAGAGCATAGCAAAGACATTCACCCGGTTTATGGAATTCCATTCGGCAAAGGTATAGCCGCAGCTGGTGGGAGACAGCAGCTTTTCATGGTTATAACCGTATTTTTTAAGAAGTTTCGGCAGAAAGTTTTCCACATGCCTGAAGGGATAGTACTCCCGGTAGACGTTTTGATTGGACAGACTGAGAAAGCTTTTGATGCTGGAGGGGCGCATCACGCTGATCTTGTGTCCCGTATAGCGGAATCCGCCGTACCAGTCTCCCAGATTGGACAGAAACTGCTCCGCTGTAACGCCGGCGATTTCAGCCTCATCCTGAATGAAGTCATTGTAGTATTTCTTCATGTCTCCCGGGGTAAAGCCGCAGATGGCATTGGCTCTTTCGTTAAAGGTCAGATCGGTGATATAGGGAAGTCCCTCGTATTTGGGGTCGTTAAGAAAGAATTTGATTTCACCTGTAAGAACGCACCAGTCGATAATCTCCTGGGCGGTCCAGAGGGCCCGGTAGAAATCCAGCAGCACCTTATAGATGCCGGAAATTTTGTTCTTATTGAAGAATTCCCGGATTATGGGGCTTTCATAGTTGTCGATAAGAAGCACCGCCTTTCCGGTAGGGCTGGCTTTTGCCAGGAGCTTTATAAAGTTTATCGTCTGCCAGTAGGTCGTATCTTCACTGGTGATATGTCCGTCAAGCCCGTATTCGAAAACTGTCTGCCGGTAAAAGTTGAACAGAAATTCCGCCAGGTCCTCGGGGTCCTGGGTTTTTGCGGCGGAAAAGTCAATTTTGACCACGCTTTCCTTCGGAATGCTGATGTTCATGGTGGTGACAGCAAGGTTGTCAAAAAATTCCGGATGCCTTTTGGAAAACATGTAATAAAGGGTGTCCAGAAAAACAGTTTTTCCGAAACCGAAGGGCCGGGTCAGCATTTCGAACTTGGAGTGCGCCTGATACAGTTCGGCGATGTTGGCAGTCTTGTCAACGTAGGCGCTGTTGCTGGTTACCAGGTCCTTGAATATTTTATTGCCGGCTAAATCTAGATATTCCATGCTGTCCGACCTTTGTATAGTGGTGTCAGATATCCGCGGCGGAAAATGTTTCCCCGCCGTAATTATAAAGGAAAACCGGGAAATCAGATATCGGGAATGATGAAGTCTCCGGAAGCGGGCGTGACTAGCGGGGAAAGCCTGCCGGGAACAGGTGTCCTGATGATCCGGGAGCGGGATTTCCGGACGGAATCCGGTTACCGGGCTCTGAGATTTTCCGGAAGGATTTTCCGGAGTGTCCGGGAGCCTTCCTCCAGAATGCGGCTGTCCAGCACTGCGAACACGATCCGGATATCGTATTCCGGATTGTCTGTGATGAAATCCCGGCAGCTTTCCAGGGCAATATGCCAGGCTGGAATCAGCGGATAGCCAAAGATGCCTGCGGAGATTAGGGGAAAGGCAATGGAATGAAGTCCCCGGTTTTTTGCCAGTGTCAGGGAGCTCTGGTACGAGCTTCCGAGGAGCTCCGGTTCACCGTGTTTTCCGTCGGTGTAGCGGGGCCCCGGAGTGTGGATGATCCAGGGAGATTTCAGGGCAAAGCCGGGAGTAATGACGGCCTTGCCGGTATTGCAGTGTCCGATGGCGGCACAGGCCTCCTGGAGTCTGGTGTGTCCCGCGGCTGCAAAAATGGCGCCGCAGACACCGCTTCCGGCCCGGAGCTCCTCGTTGGCGGCATTGACGATGGCGTCAGTGGCAAGTGCGGTAATGCTTTCCTGGATGATGGCTACTGAACTCATTATATTAAGGTCTCCCGGTTATCAGTTTTCTCAGATCTGCGAGGCGAAGGGGGGACTCTGGCAGCGCGGACAGGACGTCAGTCAAGGTCGGGACAGAAGCTATTATAAGAAATCCGGATTTCTGATAAAGGTAGCGCTGTCACGGTTAGCACCCGGTCATGTTTTTTTGGCAGATATCACCATGGGAAAGTGCTTAAAGCAGAGTGAAGACAGAGGTGCCCGCTAGTGTAACAGAGGATTAAAGATGTCATCAGGGCATGGCGATAACTGGCGCTTTAAATCAGATACTGCCAGGGATGGGGATCAGAAAGAGAATTTCGGATTATCCGGAAGGATTTGGTTCGCCACGGTCATTTGAGTGTCTATGCACAAAAATTTTCCGTTTCCCGTTTGAATGAATCTGATCCCGGCTGACAGAGTTCCCGACAGGAGCGGGGGCATTCCGGAGAAATCTGGAATTTGTCAGAAAGGGAAGAGGCAGTGTGTGGCAGGCTATATAAGCCTGTTCATATTAGGCTATATAAATGCTCTTTGTTAGAAATAATTGATTGGTAATCCGGACGTGTTTTTCTGATATATGTGATGTTTTATCAGTTATTTATCACAGTCTTATTGTGGTTTATTGGATAGGATTATTATATCTGACAGACGATGCTTTTTATCCTGGAAAGATGGTTCGTTATGACTAAGCACGAATTATCAGGAACAGCGGAATTCTTTATCCTGACCGACTTTGCATTCAGATGCTGCGAAGGCCGCTGATATTCCTGCGGAATCTGCCGGGCAGTCTTTAGGAACAGTACCAAAAGCTCTCCAAAAGAGTCCCGGGAAGATGCCGTGTTTTTTCGAGGAGTCAGAATCTGCTTTCCGTTAACGTTCCTTTTAGGAATCTGAATACTCTGAAGGAAGAATTCCGGGAACAGGGCTTTGCTCCGGACAGCCTTCTGGACGCAGATTCCGGGATTAAGGAGGCTGAAGCCTGTCTGGAGTCTGCACGGGCTTTGATTACGGTAGCACCGCAGGAGCTACGGGCTTCCGGGGGGCTTTGAGAGGAGCCGGAGTCCGGTACCGGAAGTTTTCAGGAAACCGGAACCGGGGGCAACCATCAGAAATACGGTGCTTAAACAGGAGGCGGGAATGCCAGGCATCTCAAAAACGGTAAAGTCAGGTGCGATCCCGGCAGCCCCGGGGAACAACGGAGGAACGGAGTAATGAGCCACAGAGTTACGGTAAGTCTGGATATTGCAGCTGCAGAGTGGCAGGTAGTCTGCGATCGGGCCGCGGATTCCCTGCATCGCCTTGACGACGTTATTGCGGATATCAGAGACAATGCCACCAGATTCTCCAATACAGAGGTGCAGGGCTATATTGCCGTTCTGGAGGCCTCAAAATCTGAGATTCAAAGGAGTCTAAGGGATTTTGAAAACTATCTTGGAGATGCCAAAAAACGCTCCGGCACTTTTCAGGAGCGGGACAGGATTATGGAACGGGCCCGGGAGCTTAGCCGCAAGGTGCGGGAGCTTACCGGTCCAAGGCTGGACATTCTGCCGGAAATGATCAGTGAACAGCTTTTTGCAAACATGGAAAGGTATCAGGAGGAACTCAGACATGAGGAGCAGAGAGGCCGTTTTTCCATGTCTGACACTGATTTCCGGCGGCTTTCCGAGATATTGGATGTCGGACTTCGGGAGTGTGTTTACCGGGAACTCCTGTCCGGAAGATATGGCTCCTTTGCCACGGCCCTGGACAGTGCCCGGAAAAAATACCGGGAGAAGTCGGATCGTCTTCTGGAAAAGAACCGGGAGAAGGTTCTCGGCAGGATGAAGACTGAGCTTGCAGGTCTGGGGCTGGATACGTCCCGGATTGATAGCATGCTTAATAACACGACTCCCCTGACCGAGAAATCTGTAATGGAGATCTGCGGCAGCGCCGATGAAAGCATTCGGAATGAAATGCTGCGCCAGAAGGAAATCGGCATGATCGTCGCCGCCATCAGAAAACAGGGCTTTGATTTTGATCCTAAGCAGTGCCTCAGAATTGACCGTGAAACAAATGTGGCCAGAATCGCCGTAAAAAGTGCTGACGGCCGGCAGGTAACATTTGAGGTTTATCTGGACGGACGCTTTATGTACCATTTTGAGGGATATGAGGGAATGGCCTGTACCAGGGATGAAAATCCCTTTCTGGAAACCCTGGAAAAGGTTTACGGCATGAAGATTTCCGGCGTAAGAGTGGACTGGGAGAATCCGGACCGGCTTCAGAACAGAACAAATGTCGCAGGAAAACAGCATAAAGAAGATGCGGAGAAGTCCGGGGTTCCGGAAGAGCCTCATAACTGACGTAGTGGCGGGGACGGGTTCCTTTTCTGTGGGAAGCTGACGTCTCCCGGGGAGAGCCTTAAGGAGCTTCTTCCTCCCGAGATTGCCTCTCGGGAAATCAGGTACTGGGCAGGCAAAGGGCGGCCGGCAGGTCGAAAGCTGTCAATGACCGGCTTCTGGAGTCCCGGGCGAAGTTTGTTTTCCTGAGCTTTTACTGCCCGAAGCGGCGGTGCCGGGATTGCTTTTCAGGTGATTCCGGTTCTTTATTTCCGGAGGTGTTCAGGATCTTCATCTTCAGGAATTTCAGCACGAACCATACGAAATAGCATACTACCAGCAGGAAGGCGCCGAGTTTTACCATAAACCACATTTCTGGCTGCTTCTCGGAGGAAAAATCGCTGCTGAATAAGGACGGACATAAGGTATGTAGCCCGTCCCAGAAATCCGGATACAGGATGCGGAGGTTCTCCAGCAGATCCGGAAGATTCTCATTGGCAACGGCATAGATGTCGGTCAGTGCCGAGGCAATAATCAGGAGGGCCAGGTAATTAATCGCTCCCTGAATTTCCTTCTCCCGCTCGGCATCCTCGTCCTGCCGGCGGTTTCTGATGAGCTTTCCCAGGGAATCAAGTCCCACGGTGAGATCCCGGATGTTGTCGTTAATGCGGAGGGTTTTTCCGAGATACCGGTATACCAGGTTGTGCTGCTCCAGATAGCTCACGGAGGCGTAGACGCTCTTTACCAGGAACAGGTTTATTCTTTCGGAAAAGCTGTTCAGTGTTTCCAGACTGATGCTGTCCGGATTTGAGGGGATGGAGAGCTCCAGCTGTTCAGAGTAGTACAGAACGCTGTAGTGCTGATACAGCATGATAATGTAAATCATGAAGTAATCGAAAAACATCCGGTCCGGAAGAACGTTTTCGAAAAAGGAACGGCCTTTCTCATTGTAAACCACGCATTGCCCCAGACCGAAGGCGGAGGCGGTCCAGACCATATTTGAAAAAGGTCTCAGGGATTTTTGTTCGGTATCCTCCGGAAGAAGGTAGCTAAGGTCGAAGCCGTTACTAAGCAAAAATGCCAGTCCGGAAAGCTCCTTTCTGACACTCTCGAAATCGTAGTCATGAACAGCCTTCATGGTGGTGAGTGTGAAAATCATGGCGGTGTCCGGGACTTCGGTGACTCCTTCCGGCAGATTATCCTCCAGCTCTGCGGCATTTCTTGAGGAGTAGTACGACACCTCATGTCCGGAATTTCTGAGAAGCGTGTTAAGAATTTCAGCAATCCAGATTCCGGCGATGAAATGAGAGGAACTGTCTGATGAGCTCTGACGGAAACTGGTTTTCAGCCATTTGGCGGACAGCTCCTTTATGCAGTTCTGGAACTGTATCAGCGCATACGGATCCCTGAAGGGAGAGCGGTATTCCGGGCCGGGAGCTCCGGTTTCGAACCAGAAGAGGGCAACGCCGGTCCGGAATACGAAAAGTCCGGCCCGGACAATTCTGAAGGCCGTTTCAGGCCCGGTGCTGCTATCGTTCCGGCCTTCCCAGATGATCACGGGAGGCTCGTGGGCCACGGGAAGATACTCCCAGGCGGATCCGATGCTGTAGCCGGAGATGGATTCGGGATTATCCCGGCAGTTCAGGGATACGGTATTCAGGATATGGCGGTAGATGTCGCTGTCAATGAAGCTCCGGGATTTTCTTTCCCCCTGGCTGTGCCGCAGTGCCAGCTCCCGGTTGTCACGGAGCTGTTTCCATGCGCGGGAGCTTTTCAGAAGACTGGTGACGCAGTCGTAGGAGCCGGTTTCGTTAAATCTGTTTTCCCGGGCCTCCCCGGCGGAGCCTTCTCTGATGATTCTGAGGGGCACGATATAGCGGGATTTGGCCAGTGAAATCTTAATTTTATCGTAAAGGGAACGGCTCATAGTGTGCAGTCCATGAAAAGTATACCGGATATCATTAGCGCGGCGGCGGGGAGCGGCCGGTTTCTCGGCGGATTATCAGTTGCCGTTGAAGAATATTTCCGCCTCTCCCAGACACACCTCCTCCATAATATCATGAGCCGCCATTTCAAAATATGACAGCTGATCATGATAGCGATCTGAAAACTCGATAATCTGCTTGTTTTGGGATCCCAGAAGAAAACGGCTGTCATCATGCCGGGCGGCAATATAGGGGCCGGCCAGAACCAGATCCGCATGCCCTCTGATTTTCTGGGGGATTTTTTCGGGAGTAAAACCGGTAAAGATGATAATTCCCAGCCCCAGGGCTCTGATCTCCCGGCACAAAAGCCACAGATTCTGCTGCAGTAGCGGTTCTCCGCCGGAGAAGGTAACGCCTTCAATGTTAAATTTATCCCGGGTATCAGCGATTATTCCGGTGAGCCGGGACAGGGAACAGAGGTGACTGGGGCTGAGAGGCTGGAGCTCGGGGTTTATGCATCCGGGACATTTCAGGAGGCAGCCCTGAAACCAGATGCAGCACCTTGCGAAGGGGCCTTCGACGGCGGTACGGAGTTTGATGTGAGCAACATTGAACAGGGGTTCGTTAGTCATGGAGAGACAGCTTCATTTAACTGGAGCAGGGAAGTGAGTATTTGAGCATTTTTTCAGTTCGTCATTGATTTTGCCAGGTGGCAGGCCATTATATGCCACAATGATACCAGATTTAATATCATTATCTTTTAGAAACGTGCACAGGATGCTGCCGTCTATGCAATTGTCCGGGAATATTTCAGCGCAAATTGTTTCCATACGATCCATATCATATGCATATTACTCCCTGGTTTTTATGGTTTTGACTGTATCTGGTATAGTATTATTCTAAATAATCCGATTTTTATTAAAATAAAAGTTCTTTTGGATTTTTAAGATTTCAAGGATCTGTACGGAACTTTTTACAGTATATAACTTTTTCATGTAAGATGTCAGGATAATAGTCCGCCCCGAGGGGGGGGATGTCAATAGCATGAAAAATGAAAGCTGGTCCTAGTAGCCGGTATCTCAGATGGTACTCATGCACTAGCATTTGAGTTCTACGGAGTAAAGCCTACAATTAAACACATTTGGTATAATGGAGTCAGAATAATAAAGAAGATTTAGTTAACCTTTTTTCCTAAATTAGGTAATGGGTTTATTTTGATTCAATATTCCTGGCAACGTTTATTGATAAATTAACAGAAGGATTTTATTTTAATTTTCGGGGCGCTCCGTCTGATAAGAGGCAAAACTAGTGTATCATAATGAGAATTGTCTTTTATTTCAGGAATTATATGTTTTTTAGATAATCCCATAAATGAGTAACGGGAATAGCTTATTGTGTGGGTTGCTCTTCATGAATTACATTTTGTCAGGAACAGATTTTCAGTATTTAGGGATTCACATACTCGGATTCATCTGTGGCTAGGTTGGAATAGACAGGATAATTGTTTGCAGATTATGAAAATGAAAAGATTTAAAGGAAGTATTGTGATTGGGGATCCTTCATTTTTTGTTAAAAGTGAAGAGGATTATGAACGCTGTGATTACGGCAGAAACCTGTCTGCCCTGGGGTTTTCAGATTATTTATATTTGGATTTTCCGGATGATCCGCAGGCTGTGATCAATACCGACACCGGAGAAATTCTGGGAGGAATCTGTCAGGATTCCTGTGCGGTGGCGGTGGTATACAAAGCTGAACTTGAAAAGCATAATCCGGATTATGAAGAGGATTTTGGTGATGCGGACAACCGGACTGTAATAGAAGATTTTGACGGAAAAATCGAATGTAAAACCGTCCCGGCTGAAACCGGCCACGGCAGTGATACAGATACCGTGATTACCGGTACCGGCAATATCAATTTCAGATCCTGCTATGAGGAGGATCTGTCCCGATTTATGTGATTATCCTGGAATTTCCTGTGCCGGCGTTCTGTCAGGAGCTCTCCTGAAATTCCTGAAAGGCATGAAGAGCAGCATTTGGGGACTTGTTTGGCAATATTTGTTTTATGTTCCGGCAAAGGGGCTTAAAATATCGTATGGCGGATGAGATGTCGTTCGCGTGCGGAGCGGATTATGAGCGGAGAAAAGACAGAACTTATAGTACACATTAGCGCTTTCTACGTTAATGTTTCGTGCGGAGCGGATTATGAGCGGAGAAAAGACAGAACAGCCCACCGACAAACGGCTAAGGGAATCCCGGGAAAAGGGCGATGTTCCCAAAAGCACGGAAATTGTTTCTGCTGCCGGCATTATCGGCGCCCTGGTGTATTTTGTTTCCTTTGGTCCCGACATCTATGCCCGCCTTTCCTACGGTATGGAATACATTTTCGTTAACGCTCCGGTAATGGATTTCAGCGAGGCCTTGCCCCGGATGGGGGGGCTTATTGTCAAGATCAGCGTCAGTCTGGTGCTGCCCATGGTGGCTATTGTCATGTCCTGCACTGCAGTGTCTCTCATGGCACAGATTGGCTTTCTGGTGGCTCCCAAGGCGGCCATGCCCAAGCTGTCCAATCTCAGTCCCTCAAAGTGGTTTAAAAAGGTTTTCAGCGTCAAGAACGTTTTTGAATTTGTTAAAAACATTCTTAAGGTTACGGTCCTGACCTGTTCGGTGTATCTGGCAGTAACCAAAAATGCAGAGAATATCTTCAAGCTTCCCAATGCCGACGAGGAAATGCTGATAGTGGTGGCTGCCGAAATGCTGAAGGTGCTGCTCCTTTATACCATTCTGACGTTTTCCGCTATTGCCGCCATTGATTTCCTGTACACCAGGTTCAAATACACCAAGGACCACATGATGAGCAAGGATGAGGTCAAGCGTGAATACAAGGAGATGGACGGCGATCCGATGATCAAGTCCAAAAGAAAGCAGCTGCACCGGGAGCTTCTTAATCAGGGAACCATTAACAAAACCCGCAAGGCCAAGGTGCTGGTGGTTAATCCGACCCATTATGCCGTGGCACTGGATTTTGACCGGGAGTCGCAGCCCCTGCCTCTGATTCTGGCCAAGGGCGAGGGGGAAATGGCGCTCCGGATGATTGCTGTGGCCCGGGAGGAAAAAATTCCCGTGATGCGGGAACCGCCGCTGGCCAGAGCTCTTTTTGCCCAGGGGGAGGAGGGCCAGTATATTCCTGACAGTCTTCTGGTTCCGGTGGCCGAGGTGCTCCGGTTTGCCGCTGAATTCGGGAGGAATTCCTGATGGCCGGCTATCCGCTCCAGGGGCTTAAGGAAATCCGGGAACGCCGGCTTAACGACTGTACCAATGCCCGTATTCTCAAGGCCAAGCAGCTGGAGCAGGCCCGCATGGAGCTTAAAAGCAAGAAGAAGGCTCTGGATGATTATATCGCCTGGCGCACGGAGGAGGAGAAGCGGCGTTACGCCAGGCTTATGCAGGGACGCTATCCGGTCAGCGAGATTCAGAAATTCAATGCCTCCATAAAACAGCTTTATACTGACGAGCTGACGTACCAGGAGGCGGTGCATAAGGCTGAAAAGCAGGTTCAGGAGGCGGAACGGATTTTTCAGGAGGCCCAGGACCTGGAACGGCAGAGCCGGAAAAAGCTGAAGAAGCTGGAGAATCACGAGGAGATCTGGCTTTTCAATGAGAGGGTGCTGCAGGAAAGACTGGCGGATCAGGAGCTGGAGGATTTCCGGGTTAATCCGGACACCGGGATGTCCGGTGACCGAGCGTGATCACGGGGAGATAATATGAACGACAGGAAAAATGAGCCGGTACGGTATGCCGTGGCTCTTGACTATGATGCCGAAAAGGATCCCCTGCCGGTAATACTGGCCAAGGGGGAGGGGGATCTGGCCCGGAGAATGATTGAGGCGGCCCGGGAGGAGAAGATTCCCATTATGAGAGAGGCACCTCTGGCCCGGGCTCTTTTCGAGGAGGGGCGGGAAGACGAATATGTCCCCGAGGATCTGATTCTCCAGATCGCCGAGGTGCTGCGCTTTGTGAAAAGCCTGGAGGATTCCTGAAGCCGTTTTAGGTGCGATTCCTGATGGGGCTTCCCTGATCCTTTTCTTTTCGGGGCCGGTATCAGCACTGGAAACGCTTCCCGTTTCCGCGGCTCTGCAGCGTTTCTATACGGGCATGGCCTGATAGCCAAAGCCGCTTTCCGGAGTGCCGGAGGCGAAATTCAGTGCCTCTTTGTTTTCGGAGGGGCGATCCTCAAGATGCTCCTTCCAGAAGATTACCTGAGCCAGGAAGGCATTGACCCGGTTTTCCAGATCCGTAACTCCGCTAAAGCTGTTGTCGTACCGTTTCCACAGCACGATTTTTCTTAAAGGCTTATGGATGCCGAAGGCGGCTCCTCCGGTTTCCGCCCCCAGAAGCGATACCTTAAGAAGTCTTTCAAGATCTTCCTTTTCCAGCCGGGCGGCATCGGCTATCTCGCAGTACATCAGAAGAGATCCGTCATCGGCATCCGGAGTAAAGGTGATCTCGTGCAGATCGTCAAACAGCAGTGCCACGCTGCCGTCAGCATCGGGCTCCAGTCTGCCGATACCGAGCTTTTCAGAAAAATCTCCCAGCACATCTTCAAATTTCATTGGCGCACGCTCCATTTGTCCCTGTTTTTACTGTTTTGCTATGCCTGCTGTCCAGGGGGCAGCAGGTCTTCCGTTTTATGCCCGGGGTTATGCCGGCTGGGCATTCCCGCTATAGTACTTCGAGAGGATCGGGAAGAGTTCGGGATTATCCTTTATAGTCTTCTCAAAGTTTTTCATGTAGTCATCACTGGGAATATCCCACTCAGAGGCGAACTCCGTGGCGATGCTCTCCAGCAGTTCTTCCTTATCTTTGGATAATGTCTCCTCATAAGGTCCCGAGGCATCCATTATCTCCTGCTCAATATAGTCAAGTGCCTTGCGGTTGGCGCAGAGGGGATTGGTAAGGCGCTGCAGCAGATCCGCTTCCCTGGCCAGCTCCTGGCGCAATGCTTCGATTTCCGGATTTGGCTGGTCAGTGCCGTCTGTTTTCAGGAACATGAATTTATTAAGGTCGAAAACGCCGGTGCCAACTCTGCCGATATCCAGGGAATCAGCGGCATTCAGAATCATGGATTCGATGGTATGGCTCCGGTGCCCGAAAATGCTGTTCTTGACCTCCTTTTCGTAATCCGGCCCCATGGTGTCATTGCCGAAGGCTGTTTTCATGGTCTCAACAGTGATGTTGCCGCTGCTTTCCTCCCAATTATCCTGTCCGCCTCCCTTGCGTCCGGTGTCATGACCGGCGATACCGCACAGAACGGCGTTTTTATCAACCTTGATGCCCTTTTCAGCCAGAATGTTGCACATTACATCTGCAAAAATATAGGCCCGGGCGATATGACCTCTGCCGTGAGTGGAAATTCCCCTTTCAAAGGTCTTTTCATGATTGATATATTTATCCATGATATTAACCAGGAATTTGCGGCGCTCCCCGTCATTCTGCGGCATTTTTTCCATGTTAACCGGTGCCGGGAATTCCTGATAGGGCGGGTACAGATCATTGAATTTCTGGCCGATCTCCGTAGATAGCTGGCTTAAAATGTTCCGTACCGGGCTCTGAATAAGCCGGAAATCTCCAGAATAGGTACTGACATCACGGTAGCGCTCTCCTGACTCCTCCCGGAGATTCTGGGCATTAATGAAGATGTAGTTTATCAGTACCTCCAGGGATCCGACTTCTTCATTGCCGATTCTGCTGCTATTCTTTATTCCCTGAAGCTGACTGAACATCTGCCGCATTTCCGGTCCGTCAAAAAGATTTTTCAGCCTGGTCAGATCTTCCTTGCCTACCGGCGGTTCGGCATTTTTGAGCAGCGTCAGAGACATGAAGGAAATGCGGTTAATTTCGGTCATGGTATCGTCAGGCCCGACTTCACGCCCCTTGTAGGATTCGGAGAGCATGGCGCTGAGTTCCCGGTCCATATCCTTTACGAATGTGACGATCCGGGAGGCTGCCTCCTGCACGGTAAGCGGCGGTTCGGCCCGGGCCAGATTACGGAACATCTCTGCCTGGGCCTGGGCGTTTTTGAGGATCACCCTAACCTCATCGGTGGTTCTTAAGGCCTTGGCGGCTACCACCCATTTGGCTACCTTTGCCTTCTGCACAGTGCTGAGAGATGTTTTTTCCACCTCCCGGAGCAGATCCGCCTTCAGGGTCAGAATTGGATTAATGGTTTCGTCAAAGGCTACCTCGACAATAGACGTCTCCGTCATTACTGCAGTGGTATTCCTAAGCTTATTCGCTATTGCGCTTTCAAATTTTGAGGCAAAGGTGGCCAGGGCATTCCCTTCAAGGCGGAGGGCTCCTGCGGGGAGATCGTTTGTCAGCCATTTGTTATTTGCAATATACTCCTGAATTTTAGCCGGGAGATTATTAAGATAATCCTGTTTGACGGACTCAAGAAGCGCTGTATCACGATGCTCCCTGCTGAATTCCACATCCCGCATCTGCATCCTGGTGCTCTCGTTTGAATCGTCATTATCTTCCCTCTCGCCTACCAGGGTGATCTTGATGCCGTTAACCTTGCCGAACTGCTTCATCTCCCGGATCCGGGCCTCCCGTTCATCTTCGGGGATGTCGTTCACATACAGGCGAATTTCGGCAATATCGCGGCTGGGAATGAGCGGACCGTGAATCTGAGCCTCAATGTACTGAATATTGTCGGGAACAGCCTTGAATGACATGCCGTTCTTTGCATCAATGGCCGCCCGGGCCAGACCGATACTGTCAACCTGACTCATCTGTGTTACCAGAGATTCCACATTGTCATAGGTAGCCATGGCAGACCGGGTGGCCTCGGAATCGCCGAAGCACTTCAGGCAGAGTCCCTTGAAGGCGCTGAACATGGATTCGGAAATATCCTTTTTGGACATTTTGTCATCGGGGTGCTGGGCCAGGTATTCCCTGGCGGCCTTCGTGAAATGCTTCTCAACTGATTGGGGCAGGATTCCCTCCCTAATATTGACAGAAATGGCATCGCTTCCGGTAAGTCTGTCAAGGAAAGATTCGAAGTCCCGGTGCTCTTCTGATTCAGGGTTCTTCAGAGCCTTTATAAGACTGTCGGGAATCTTTTCTCCGAAATTTTTGGCAGTATATTCCGGACTGTTGGCGCCATCCAGAAGCTTATAGAAGTTATCGCGTCTCTCCTTCGCAGTATTTAGGAGTTGTGCATAAATAACCTTTACAACTTTTCATAAGTCTAGCCCTATTATGCTATCATGACAATCAACTGTAACGTTGATATCAATGAGGCTGATATGGTAGAGCTTGACGAGGTTGCAATAGCAACAAAAATTAAAAAGATGCTTCCATTCCTGAATGAATTCCAAAAGCGGATATATCTTGCTTCAGAAGCAGAAATTTTGGGTTATGGCGGTGTTTCGAAAATCAGCAAGGAAACTGGAGTTTCCAGAGTGACCATAAGCTCGGGAATAAAAGAACTCAATTCCCTTGATGGAGAAACATCTGAACAATTGCAAATCAGGCTCCAAAAAGAGCGAGTAAGAAATGAAGGCGGCGGGAGGAAGCGTGTCGAGGAAACGCAGCCTGGGGTAAAGGAAGCCTTGGAATCAATCATAAGTGAAAGCTCCTTTGGTGATCCGCAAAGCCTGCTGAAGTGGACTACGAAGAGTCTGAGAAATCTTGAACAGGAAATGAACCGCAAAGGATTTAATCTCAAATACAGAAAAATTGGTTACCTGTTGAAAGAACTGGGATATAGCCTCCAACTGAATCAGAAGATGAATCAAGTGGGGCAGGAACATCCTGACCGTGATGAGCAATTTAAGCATATCAGCAGCAAGGCAAACTCCTTTCTTGAACAAAACTTTCCTGTGATATCAATAGATTGCAAAAAGAAGGAGAACATAGGAAACTTCAAGAACAACGGTGCAGAGTATGCTCCAAAAGGCACTCCGACAAAAGTTCTTGATCATGATTTTTCGTTGCCTGAACTTGGAAAAGCTGCTCCTTACGGGATATATGATATTGGTCTGAATGAAGGCTTCGTAAATGTCGGAGTAAGTTCGGATACCGCGCAGTTTGCCGTAAATTCAATACGTTCATGGTGGTATGAAATGGGCAAGGAAAGATACCCGGAAGCCAGTCAAATCCTAATAACCGCAGATGGTGGCGGAAGCAATGGATCTCGAAACAGACTGTGGAAATATGAACTTCAGCAGTTTGCAGACGAAACTAAACTGACGATCAGCGTTTGCCATTTCCCGCCAGGAACATCAAAATGGAACAAAATTGAACATCGGCTATTCAGTCAAATTACAAAAAACTGGCGTGGGCGTCCCCTTGTTAGTTTGCAAGTGATAATAGATCTTATTGCCGGAACAACTACAGCGACCGGACTGAAAGTGGTGGCAAAAGCGGATGAAAAACAGTACTCAACTGGAATCAAAGTGTCTGATGAAGAATTTAAATCTTTGAACATAGTTGGTGATGAGTTTCACCCTGATTGGAACTACACAATCAGCCCGAATTTGTAAAGTTTATTTATGCACAGTTCCTTAGCGGAGTGGACATGAAGGAATCGTTTACCGTATAGGTGGAGCGTTTGGCCACTTCAGGCTTCAGTACAATCACCGAGGATCCGTAGCCCTTGTTGGCATCAAAAGCGCCAATCTTGTTGCCCGCAATATTGAGGGCTCCGTACAGGGGGCGCTCATTTGCGGAGACCTCATGTCCCTTAAGCTCCGGGAACAGCACCTTTTCCGTGGAGTCCCGCTCATTAAGATAGCCCAGTCCCTTAGGGTTACTTCCCTGGTCGTGGAGATGGAAAATGTTGACCATGGGGTCGTTAGGACGCTGCAGAATCGAGTTCGGTCCGCCAATAAGAAACTGGGTGTGGATATTGATGGTAAGCTCGGAGCTGCGAATCGCATTGCCGATTTCCTTGACGGTAATGCTGTCGAGCTTTCTGTTCTTGAGCCTGTCATCTGCGGCAAGCTCCGAACGTTCCCTGACGGTGGAGCTGGAGGCTGCGATTTCCGCCAGAGAAACCAGATTGGCGGCGGAAATATCATTGGCATGCACGGCGGTTCCGGCATTTTCGATGCTGCCGAACCGGTGGCTCAGGGATTCGGGGCTTTCTGCTTCCGGGAGGGGATTCTCATTACTGGCAGCCTCCTGGGAAATCTGCTCGTTTATGGAACGGTTGCTGATTTCTCTGATCACGAGAGCCTGGAGATCGAAAAGCTGTTCTGCGGCTGTCCGGGCATCTGCGGCGTTAGGATTGCAGCGTCCCTCCCGGATAAGCGCCGTCTGGAGAAGATCCATTTCTGCTGACGAGAAGGTCTGAAAAACCTTTGCGAGCTCCGTGTTTGAGAGCTTTTCCACTGCGGCGGTAAATGTCCATGAGCCATCGGCCTTTTGATTTTCGGTAAGCTGTCCCAGAGCATTCAGCCGGTCATAGTGAGTGGTAAGAGCCTTGAGATTTCCCAGAAGGATCCTGGCGTCCAGCCTGTCAGCCTGTCCGGTCAGGGTTCTGAGCACGTTGTCGGCAGATCTGGCAATCCCCTCCCTGCCCCGGGAGATTTTGGTAGCCTGGGAAAAACCGGCAAACGGAATACTGGCGGACTTGATGGTGTCCAGCCGGATCGGTGCAGATTTTCCAAGCTTTACCTGATGATTTCCGTAAACTCCTGTAGCTTCGTTTATGCCGCGACTTGCGAGCTCCTGCCTTACTGCAGGATCCATGATGATGTCTGTCATAGCTGAGTCCTTTAAGTATCTGAAAACTGCTGAGAGGTCAGTTTTCTGTTTGAAAGCGTTATTAGTCAACTGTTATCTATACGCTGTAAAACGGCGCCAGTTACAGCCGGCCTTCAGGAATTTGGCCTGTGTCGCGAAATTCAGGTGTCATTTTTTAAGAGAATCAGCCGATCCCTATGCGAAGCCTTTTCCGGGAGCAGTGATGAAGATACCGGGCTTTCATCTCTTCCGGAATATCTGTATTTACGTCAGTAAATAAGCGCTGCTTCCCTGTTTAAAGGTTATCACTTCTTCCGCATAATCAGCGGGAATTTCCGGTGTTTTGAAACCGATTTCCGGGAAGAGGTCACTATTTTCAGCAGTCCGGAATATGATGGGGATCCGGACGGTATTTCATTTGACAATAGCTTAATCAAAGCTATTATAGGAAGAAATTTTTTCAGAGGCCCCCATGTCCGATACCACCCTGCAAGACGCCGCGAATCCTCACGAGAAGGCGGACGCACTCAGAAGGCTGATTAACAGATACAGCTACGAATACTACACCCTGGACGATCCTTCAGTTCCCGATGCGGAATACGACAGGCTCATGCATGAACTCCGGGATCTTGAGCGGGCTTATCCGGAGCTGGACACCCCCAATTCCCCCACTCATAAGATCGGCGGGCCGGTTCTGGAGGATTTTAGGAAGGTGGTGCACAAATCCCGGATGCTGTCTCTGGATGATATTTTCAGCGACGGTGATCTCCAGGATTTTGTAAACCGGGTTTCCGCAGGGCTGGGGATGTCCGAGGCGGATATTGAGTTCTGTGCCGAGGTCAAGCTGGACGGACTGGCCTGCAGCATTATTTATGAAAACGGCGAGCTTGTGCAGGCGGCCACCAGAGGAGACGGGCAGGTGGGTGAGGATGTCACCAGCCAGGTGCGGACCATCCGCAATGTGCCCCTGGTGCTCCACGGCAACGCTGTGCCGGAGTATCTGGAGGTGCGGGGCGAGGTTTACATGCCCCATGCCAGCTTTAACGCCCTTAACGAAGAGGCCCGAAAGGCCGGATCCGGCGGAAAGAACCGGGTGTTCGCCAATCCCCGCAATGCAGCTGCAGGGAGTCTCAGGCAGAAGGATCCGGCTGTTACCGCAAAGCGCGGTCTGACCTTTAACTGCTACTTCGTGCCGGAATGCCGGGGGGCGGTGCTGCCGTCCCGGCATTCGGAGCGTCTGGAACTGGTGCATAGCTGGGGCATTCCGGTAAATTCCGAAGTCCGGGTGGGGAAGGGGCTTAAATTTCTTAAGGAGTTCCACAGGTCCGTTCAGGAACGGCGGATGGATCTTCCCTATGACATTGACGGGGTGGTGTACAAGGTCAACAGCACGGAGCTTCAGGATGCACTGGGCTATATTTCCCGGTCTCCGCGCTTTGCGGTGGCTCACAAGTTCCCGGCCCAGGAGGAGATTACCACCGTCAGGGCAGTGGATTTTCAGGTAGGGCGCACCGGGGTTGTTACGCCGGTGGCACGGCTCACTCCGGTGACAGTCGCCGGAGCCACTATCAGCAATGTGACACTTCATAACGCTGACGAAATCGAAAGGCTGGGGCTCCGGATCGGGGATCATGTTTCCATAAGAAGGGCTGGCGACGTTATTCCCCAGGTGGTGCGGGTCATTGCCGGGATGAGAACCGGTGCCGAAAAGGAAATTGTCTGGCCCAAGGTCTGTCCGGTATGCGGCAGCAGTCTGGAGCGGCTACCCGAAGAAGCGGTAACCCGCTGCACCGGAGGACTTTTCTGCAAGGCGCAGCAGAAGGAGGCCATCATGCATTTCATTTCCCGTAATGCCATGAACATTCAGGGGCTGGGGGACAGCTTTGTGGATGCCTTTATGAAGGCCGGTATTCTTTCCGGTATCAATGATATCTACCATCTTACCGTGGAAAACATGGCCGAGGTACCCTACGGGGAACGGGGCAGCGGGGAAGGGGACCCAGAGACAGCTTCCGCCGGGACTGCTGCTGTTTCCGGAGAGAATGAAAAAGGGGAGATCGATCTGTTTCTGGAAGCCGAGAAAAGAACGGCCACTGTTTTGAAGGTCGGCGTCAAAAAGGCAGCCACCATCAGAAAGAATATTGAGCAAAGCAGGCACTGCACTCTTAACAGGTTTATCTATGCCCTGGGAATCCGGGAGGTGGGAGAGGCCACAGCGCTGACACTGGCCCGCCGCTATGCCTCTATGCATGAGCTGGAACAGGCTTCACTTGCGGAGCTTATGACCATTCCCGATATCGGGATCGTCAGTGCGGAGCATATAGTCAATTTCTTTAAGGAAGAACACAACCTTAAGGTTATCAGAGATATTTTCAGTGTCTGGGGACAGGAGCCTGAGAGTATCAGACAGGAGGCCCGGGATCTGGAAAAGCTTTCCGGAAACGCGTTTTTCGGGAAAACCGTGGTGCTTACCGGCACGCTTTCCCGCAAGCGTTCCGAGGTCAAGGGCGAGCTCGAGTCCCTGGGGGCCCGGGTCAGCGGTTCCGTGTCCCGCAAAACGGATCTGGTAGTGGCAGGAGAAGCCGCCGGCAGCAAGCTTGATGATGCCAGGAAGTACGGCATTGAGGTTATCGGGGAGGAGGAGCTGGCAGGAAGACTGGCTGCCGCTCACGAGGCCATAGGAGCTGAGCGGCTTTAGTTCCTTTATGGCAGTCTTCAGCCAGTTTTGGGGATCCCCGTTCTATGAGTTTTTCGGAAGATTTTGATTTTTACAGCAGTCTGACAGCTGCAAACCGGACTTTGAAGCTTCTTCGTGCCGACAATGCTCCTCTTATCATGGCGTTTCTGAAAAACATTTTTCAGAATGAATCCGAGGTGGACTATATCGAGGCCCGGGAAAAGCTTAATGAGTTTTTGGGAGATCTCCGGAGATCCGCCTCCGGAGACGGTGAGGCCGGGGTTTCCGCTACGGCGTATTTCCGGGAGTGGCTTCGTAATGGCTGGATCCGGGAGCTCAACAACAGACTGACTATGACTGATGCGGCTCAGAAGGCCCTGAGCATCTGCAATATGCTGAACTCCCGCATTGTGTCCACCTCTGCCACGCATCTTCAGATCCTGCAGACGGAGATTCAGAAGCTTTTTATCCAGCTGTCCTCCGACAAAAAAGAACGGATTAGAGAGCTCCGGGCCCGGAAAAAGGAAATCGAAGACGAAATTGAGCTTATCAGATCCGGAAAGGATGCCGAGCTTACCCCGCAGGAGCAGCGGGAGAAGATCCGGGCGGTCTACGATCTGGCCAGCAGGCTCCCGGAGGATTTCCGGCGGCTGGAGGAAGAATCCCGGGATGCCGACAGGCAGATTCGTATCAGAATATCCGAGTCCCGCTATACCAAGGGAGAAATTCTCGGAGCGGTGCTCCGGGACGAGAGGGAGCAGCGTCTTACCGACTACGGGGCTGCCTACGAGGGGTTTATGACTCTGCTTTCCGATAAAAATACCACCGACAATTTCACCCGGCAGCTTCAGAGCATTCTCGACAAGCCAGTGGCCCGGAATCTCACGGAGGAGCAGCAGTTTTTTCTCCGGAATCTGGTGGACCGGCTGAATTTTGAGAGCAGCCGGGTTATCAGAATCCGGCAGCGCATTGATGAAAACATCCGCATGTATGTGGAAAGCGCCGGCTTTGAGGAGAACCGTCTTATGGCAAAGACGCTCCGGAAGCTGGAAAAGCTGGCTCTTAATATGAAAAACGTCAAAAACGTCACGCTGACCCGGGCGGAAATCAATCTCTGTATTGAAAACAGCGACGTTACCGTAAATTCTGTTGAGGGAATCCTGCTAAGGGAACCGGTGAGCCTTATAGACAATAACAGCTGTCAGGTTCATGAGAATTCCCGGGAGCTTTCCCAGGATGTGCTCGGCATGCTGGACACGGTGCGTATGAAGGATATCCGGCAGCGCGTGTTCCGGGGGCTCAGATCCCGCCGGGGAGAGGTTTCCGTAGCGGAGATTATTTCTGAAAATGCCGTGCATTACGGGCTTCAGGAGGTGGTGGCCTATGTGAGGATCTTCCACGAGATGAAGGCCCGGGTGGTTCCTGAAGTATATGACGTGATTGAAGTTGATGACAATAAGCACCGGGGCGGCCGGCTCAGAATCAGACTTCCCCGCCAGGTGGTGGATGCCGGACGCTGACAGGACGCCCGCAGAATCAGATTATCAGGACAGGAATCAGGCAGTATGAACAGTGTTTTTTCTTCTCATGAGGCCCCGGAATCAGGATCCGGAGAGGCTCCCGGCTTTCCGGAGGAGGCACCGGGCTTTTCCGGGGACGGCGATGAAGGTGGTTTTTCCCGGGAGATTCGCAATCTCATTGTAACTCTCATGAAATCCGGCTGTCTTACCGCCGCCGATGACGAGGCTCTTTACGGGCTTTATCTCCGGAACCGCCGCCTCGTTAACGGCTTTCTGGCCAATATCAATCTCCGGACGGTGCTGGACGAGACTGAGGGCATCCTCTATATCGGAAACCTGGTGCGTGAGGAGGCGGAACCGGATGCCGCTTCTGGTACCGGAAAGCGGGCCCGGGGGGACTCCGGGGATTCCTTTCTTATCACTCCGAGACGGCTTTCCGCCTTTGATTCAGTGGTGCTTCTGCTCCTCCGGGAATACTATCACCGCCGGCTCTCCGAGGGGGAGACCACCATTGTTATGGATGTGGATCAGCTGGAGGATCTGCTGGTGCCTTTTTTCAGCGATTTTCAGGCCGGAAGCCGCAAGGACCGCATGAAGACCAACGGCGCTCTCCGGCGCTTTCAGGAACGGCGGCTTATCAGAATTCTGACCTCGTCCGAGGGGGATCGCATTCGCATAAACCCCATTATCAGAACCGTTATCAGCCTGGATTTTCTGCACAGGCAGCTTGAGGCCTACCGGGAATTCTACGCTGCGCATGGCGTCAGTGTCACCGGGAGCTCTGAAGACGAAGCCGATTCCGGGGATGATCTCTGACAGAGGACGGGGTTTCGGACGGCCCGGGAACCAGAGCATTATGCCGGACGCCGGCAGCACAGCTATCAGCAGACAATGACAAATTAAAAGAGAACAGTAATGGATATTGAAAACACCGGCGGAACTGCCCAGCATCCGGATACAGACTTTGGCCTGGAAAATGCTGCCGCATCTTATGCTTCAGAGGAGGCTGGCGTTCCGGAAACCGGCTCCCCAGGTCTCCCTGAACGGGATCAGATCCGGCTCTCCCGGCTTTCGGTATTCAACTGGGGCTCCTTCAGCGGCCTCCATACCGTAACCATTGATGGTGCCGGTACCCTGATTACCGGTGAAAACGGCGCCGGCAAGTCCACCATGATTGACGGCCTCATGATTCTCCTGAGTTCCGCAGGCAAGGCGCAGTTCAATATCGCGGCCTCTCAGGGGGATCGTTCGGACCGGTCCCTGGTCTCCTATATGCGTGGCAATTACGGCAGTACCTCGGATGAGGAGGGGACCTATGCCCGGGCCATGCGGGAGGATTCTACGGTTTCGGTGCTGGAGGCCGTATATGAGCACACCATGAAGGACGAGAAGGTAGTGCTTCTGGCGGTGTTCTATCTTCCCGGCAAAACCACCGCTCTGGCCGATGTGAAAAAGCTTTATGCGGTGGCGGAGGAGGAGATCCCGGTTCCTGATATTATCCGGGAGTTCAGTCAGAGTGACAGCCGGGCTCTCAAAACATACCTGAAGAGATTCCGCGGAATCCGTATCTGCGATGACAGCTTTACCGAGTATCTGACCTGTCTCAAGCACCGCCTCAATATTCAGAACGACAATGCCCCGGCGCTGCTGTCCCGGGCTCTCGGACTCAAGAAAATCGACAACCTCACCAGCCTGATCCGGACATTGGTGCTGGAGCCCTGCGATGTGGCAGAAGATGTCCGGAATGCACTGCGGCAGTTCGATGATCTGGGCCGTACCCACGATCGGCTGGTAGATGCCAGAAATCAGCAGGCGGCGCTGCGGGATCTGCCCGGTGAATGCCAGACTATGGAAAGTCTCGCCGGCGAAAAGACGGTTCTTCAGGGGGTTACCCGGGAAATTCCGGCTTTTGTTGCCGGCTTTGGCGTGAGCTTCTATGAGGCCCGGCTAGTGCAGATTGACCTGGATATCAGAAAATACGAGGATATGCATGCCCGCCTGAGAACCCGGCGTGACAATGCGCAGCAGGAATTTATTGATTACAGCTCCAAGTACAGCAATGCCGGCGGAAGCAGCATAAGCGGCATTGAGCAGAAGCTCCAGGAGGAAAACTCCAAACGGGAGCAGATTTCCGGGAACTGCCGGAAATACAGGAGTCTGGCGGAATTTCTGGATCTTGGCATGCCGGAAAGCGCTGAGGATTTTTACCGGAACCAGGAGGCTTTGGCGGCGCTCCGGAAGAACCAGGACGAAAAGGATGAGAGTCTGGCCGACCGCCTGGGCGAGATCTCGGGAAACAGCAAAGCGCTTTCAGCCAGAAAGTCCGATATTGAAAAGGAGCTCCGGGATCTGGAAAAGCATCCGGAATCCAACGTGGACATCCGGTATATCCGGTTCCGGGATGAAATGGTGCGGGATCTGGGCATTCCGGCCTCCCGGCTGGTTTTTCTGGCAGAGCTCATGGAGGTCAGGGAGAGCCAGAAGGAATGGCGCGGGGCTATTGAACGGGCGATCGGGAGCATGCGGCAGATTCTCCTGGTGAGCCGGGAGAGCTACCGGACTATCACCGCCTGGGTGAATGGCCGGCACAATAACATTCATGTTAAGCTGCAGGTGGCCGATGGCACGGTCCGGGCAGATGACGATTTTGCTCCGGACGGCTTTCTCTCAAAGCTTAACTGGAAGGATCATCCGTACACGGACTGGCTGCGCTCCTTTCTGAAGGGGCATGATCTGACCTGTGTGGACAATGTGGAGCAGCTGAACGACACCGAGTTTTCGATAACCAGAGAAGGGCTGATCCACCGCCGGGAGGGCTTCTTCGAGAAAAATGACCGGAGCGAAATCAATGATCCCCGGAACTGGTATCTCGGTTTTTCCAACCGGGAACGTCTGGACATGCTAAGGAGTGATCTTGCTGCCTTAGAAAAGGAGCTTAACCGGCTTACCGCCTCCCGGGCCAGAATCAAGGCAGAACGTGAGAATATCAGACTGGTTCTGAAAAAAATATCCGATCTGGAGGCCTTTGATTCCTATGCCGCTATTGATCTCGGCTCCCTGGAGGAGATTATCAGGGGGCTTGAGAAGAGACGGGACGAAATTCTGGGGAACCAGGATCTGCAGCATTTCCGGCAGCTTATGGATGATGCCAGACTTCTTCTGGAAAGCATCAATAAGGAAATCAGTGATGTCGATTATCAGCTGAGAACCAGCCAGGAGTCCCGGAAGCGTTCCGAAGCCTCTCTGGCCGCTTTCTGGGAAGCCTGGAAGGAGGTCAGCGGCGAGGCTATTGGAATTCTCAGAAAGAAGATGAAAAAGCTGGATCTTACCGCGGATAATGTGTTCGAGGATAAAAGCGTCCGCCTGATTCAGGAGGACCTGAACTCCGATCAGGTACTGCTGGAACAGCGGTTCAATGCGGCAAAACTGCGTATCAGCAGGATTATGACGGCCTTCAAGTCAAAAGAGGCCTGGACCTACATTACTGCCGAATGGAGCACGGATCCGGATCCTGACAATATCAGTCTCTATCTCCGGCATCTCGAGAAGATCGAGAAGGAGGGGCTGCCCGCTCTGGTGGAGGAGTTCCGGGAGAAGCTCAATACCGAAACCTCCCAGAGCGTTTTTGTCATACAGAGCAAAATCAATTCGGAAATCCAGAATATTGACAACCGCATTATGAAAATCAACCGGGTGCTGTCCAAGGCGGAATTCCGGCAGAACTCCTTCCTGAAAATCATTCCCGAGAAAAACCGGGAGTCTCCGGCGGTGGAACGGTTCAACCGGGCGCTCCGCAGGGTGGGCAGTCTGATAACCGATGAGAATAACGAGAGGCGCTTCGAGAGTCTGCGGGCTCTGATGGAGATCCTGAACAATGCCGTCACCCATGACAAGCAGTTTGAAAACCGGCAGCTTCTGGATCCCCGGCTGCGGCGGGAGTTTGTGGCGCAGGAGATCGACCGGAGAAACGGCCAGGTGCGGGATGTGCTTAAGTCCAGCAGCGGCAAGTCCGGCGGTGAAAAGGAAGCCTTTGCCGGGGCGGTGGTGGCGGCTTCTCTGGCCTATGTGCTGACCCCGGACAATGCGGACGTGCCGTCCTACTGCACCGTGTTCCTGGATGAAGCCTTTTCCAATACCTCGGATCGGGTAAGCGAAAGGGTACTCCGGATCTTCCGGGAGCTCCGGCTTCATATAAATCTCATCACTCCGTTCAAGAACATTGATATCGCCCGAAATTATGCCAGATCCCTGCTGGTGATGACCCGGAATGAGGATACCAACGAAAGTGCGGTGCACGAGCTTACCTGGGAGGAGTACGAGGATCAGCAGAGAAAGCGGCAGGAGGATGCAGAAAATCAGGCCTCCTCCTTCGGTATTTCAGCCACGGAGCTTTCCGGGAATGCTGACAGCGGGGATGCCGGAAGATGATTCTGCCCCGGGAAGCGCTGGAGCGCATTGCCAGAAACGAAATTCTGAACCGCGGGAATCTGGTTAAAAGACTTACCGGCGAAAGACCCTTTCCCCTGGAAATAAGTCTTCAGGTTCCGACCCAGAAGGAGATTGTTGCCGACATCGGAGCCTACCGTGACTTTATCCGGCTCTGGCGGGAGTTCCGGTTTCAGGAGCTTCTTAGGCGCCGGAATGTGGAATACCGGACGGTGAACGGTGAGAATGTTCCGGCAAGGCTGGTGCTCCGGGACTGGGATGATCTTATGAAGGTGGCCAGCGACCGTCAGCGGCGGGAGATTCAGGTCTTCAGGAGAAGAACGGAGAAGCTTGGGGAGCTTTCGGGCTGCGATTCGGCGGTATTCTGCCGGCTCTGGCGGGATCTCTGGGATCTTCCCGAAGAGGATTTCCGCTATCTCTGCATTCTCTATCCTCAGCTCCGGCCGAGCCTGGGACAGGGGAGGGTTTTTATCCGGGCTCTGGATGTCAGCGGCATTGACACAAAGTATATCGAGAATCATGAGACTCTGATCTGGAATGTGATCCGGGCGGTGGCTGCTTTTCAGGGACAGTCTCCGGAGGCGGCTTCCCTTTATGACTATCTGGGGGTGCTTCCCAAGCCGGCAAACTTTATTTTTATGCGGCTCATGGATCCGGCTCTGGCTTCCGGAATGCACGGCTATACCCTGTTCCGGGTGACGGCAGAAGAGCTCAGGCGCAATCCGCCGCCGGGACACGGTCTTATCGTGGTGGAGAACGAGCAGTCCGGCTATATGCTGCCACCGCTCCGGGACACCGTGGCCATCTTCGGCACCGGCAAGAATCTGGAGTGGGCCCGGAACTCGTGGATTCGGGACGGCCGCCGTACCGTATACTGGGGAGACGTGGATTCCTGGGGCTTTCAGATGCTGGCAGAGTTCCGGAGGAACTGCGGTATGATGGTACCCTCCATTTTGATGCATGCCGATCTTCTGAAAAGCCATGCTGCAAAGATGGCCGTGGAAAGGATGGCTGCCGTTCCTGACGGGGACTGGCTGACCCCGGAGGAAAAAGGAACCCTGAAGATGCTGGCGGATCCGGAGTTTCCGGGTAACAGACTGGAGCAGGAAAAGATCGATCAGCAGCTGGTCAGGGGAGAACTGGGGAAATATTTTGAGCTCTTGTAGCCGGGGACTCCTGTTCCGGTGGCGGCGACAGAGATTTTGATAAGTCCCGGAAATTCCAGTTTTCAGGGAGCCCGGGACA
>NZ_KB899637.1:233069-234821 GCF_000378405.1 Succinimonas amylolytica DSM 2873
GATTGCCGATTCGCAGTCAAAATTGCCGATTGGTGAGAAAATGATTGCCGATTCGCAGTCAAAATTGCCGATTGGTGAAGAAATGATTGCCGATTGTGGAACAGGAACAACTCTATCGGGTGAGATGATAAAATTATCTGCGATTTCTTTTAATAATTTGCTAAACAAAATGTCATACACAGAGGTGATTAATTCTAACTTAAAACTAATTTATCAACAGATTGAAGGTAATCAAATATTTGGTTCAAAATACATTATGAAGATATTGAATTGTTCTGAACGAACAGCTAGAAATCTTATGAATAAACTCAAAGATATGGGTATATTGGTAGCTGTAGTAGGGAAGGGCAAAGGTAATTATCGATTCAAGTATGATGATGAACTGTAGGTTAACGATATGCAAAGATGAAAATATAATGAGTATACAACTGAAGCAACTTGATTCAGTTTTGATGTTTTCTTTCATTTTTGCAATTGTTCCATAAATTTGCCAATTCACAGAAAACTGTTCACAGGTATCTATGCTCATGCGGGGCTCATTCGAGATTACAATATAACGAAGAAGGAATGGATGGATGCTGAATGGTGCAACCGTTATATACGGCTGTCGATGACCAGATAATATGTCCCTCTTTTGCTCAATCGGTTTGTCCCAATATCTAAAACTTCGGAGATACAATATTGCTCACTGGCTTTGTCTCAGTTTCTGTAACATACTTTACAGCAATGGTGTAATATCGTTTTTTTAAAGTCTGGAAGATGTAAAGTTGTGGTAGCCGCATTTTTGTCAGGGGCGTTGCTTGTTTGTGATGCTAACAGTCGGCAAATCGATTAGATTCCGATCGGTTCTTACATTAGCCAGAAATAAGTTGCCTCTGAAACACAGAGTGTTAGACGATTTAGACGATGGTGGCAACACAGAAGAACAATGAAGTAAAAGAAATGAAATAAAATAAGGACTTAAGAGAACCACTTCCAATGTTTCGCGACAAACGAATGGTTCTCCTGCATATAAGCATGATCATTCTATCAAATAAACGGTTCCTGGTGGAAGCAAATTGTGTAATAAATTCCATTAGTGCGTTACTATTCACAGCCCGTAACACCCCGTAATCCCTTATTCCACCGTCACATCAAAATTTCACCCTGAAATCTCAACATTTCCTGAGCAGTTGTCACTGCCTCTATCAAAGATCCCGCAAACCATTATATTTTATTATGAAAGAAAGCTCCCCGGCGGACAAACGAAAGCGACGGCCCTTAAGCCGCATTCGGAACGCTGCGTGCCCTGGAATGGAGTGGCGGCCCGGATCTCTTCGGTAAGATCCGTTCCGGCCCCCGTTAAGTTGGCTGAGGCATGCTGACGCTGGCACAGATCACTTTGCCCTGATTGCTGGTTTCGCTCTGCACACACAGACCTTCAGTAATTTTGGCTCTGGAGATGGCGCGTTTGACCTGATCCATCCGGAATTTTGCCAACGACTGATCGTTCGGGCTGTCTTCGTATTTGACCTTCCGCGTTATTATCACGTAAATAATTCTGACAATCCTGTGCGCTACAGCTACCTTGGCCTTATTGTAACCCTTGCGTTCACGAAGACGCTGGAACAGATTTCCCAGGCCGGATTTATTCTTCTTCTGGTTTGCGCATCCCTGAGCGATGGACAGGATTGTCCTGCGAAAGTATCTGTTTCCGTGGGTAATCCGTGATGAATAGCTCACGCCTGCTGATATATTATTACCCGGAGCAAG
>NZ_KB899637.1:240413-245234 GCF_000378405.1 Succinimonas amylolytica DSM 2873
GGAAAAGGAATGTCTGTCAGTTATGTAACCATTGGTAATATTCTAGAGGAGATGGGGTACAGTCTGCAGCAGAACCGGAAATATACAGAGAGCGGAAATGCAGGACCTGATCGGGATGCTCAGTTTCAGTACATCAACAATAAAGCCAAAGAATTCATGAACAATAAAAACCCGGTGATATCTGTTGATGCCAAGAAAAAAGAACTGATTGGCAGTTACAAGAATCCAGGAAAAGAATATGCCCCGAAAGGCAATCCGGCGAAGGTAAATGATCATGATTTTGAAGGTCCGTGTGGGAAAGCCTGCCCTTACGGCATTTACGATTTAAACTTCAATGAAGGGTTTGTCAATGTCGGGTTGAGCGCCGATACAGCAGAGTTTGCCGTCAACAGCATTCGGGAGTGGTGGCGAACAATGGGAGTTGAAAAGTATCCTGAAGCCACATGTCTGTATATCACCGCTGATGGAGGGGGAAGTAACGGCAGACGTAATAAACTATGGAAGACCAGCCTTCAGAGTTTTGCAAATGAAACAGGTTTGAATATCCACGTGTCCCACTTTCCGCCTGGTACCAGCAAGTGGAACAAAATTGAGCACCGTATGTTTGCCTTCATCAGCAAGAACTGGCGTGGGAGACCATTGGAAACAGTGGAGATCATCATTAATTTAATCAGTGCTACGACAACCTCGTCTGGATTAAAGGTTGCGTGCAAGTTGGATGAAAAAGTCTACGAGAAAGGAAAAGTGGTGTCTAATGAAGAACTTAGCGGGATAAATATCACCATGGACGACTGGCACGGTGAGTGGAACTATATCATAGCTCCCACAAACCAATAAAATTAAATTTAATTTTTAACAATTCCTAAGTATGTATGCGTCTACTCATTAACCCCAGTTTTGTATCAGCGTTTTATAAATGCCAAAAAAAGAACAGGGTTTACAGGCAAGTCCACCTCCGTCTTTGATCGTATCACTTTTCAAATTTCGTTACCGTGGATGGCCTCCAAGTTTATCCTTTCACCACCAGGCCACATCTCAAATGCATGGGCAGGCTCTAAGGCCTTATAGGTTTCAAGAGCGAAAACTTATGTACCGGACCATGAACTTACAACGGTCTAGTACTTTCTTTCATGGGGTATGTCAGGGATAAAACGGCCATACCCTGGGTGATTTGTTTGAAAAATTTATAGATGATTTTTTGAATAAGAATGATAATGCTTTTTGTAATAAATACATAGTAAAGAACTCAATACCAATCGTGTATTTTGGTAATTTAGAAAAATATAAGCGGTCGAAACGTAAGATTGTAACCATAGGCCTTAACCCATCAAATAATGAATTTGCTGAGAAGAGGTTTGAAATTATTGATTTTAAGAATGGCAATCGAAATGACAATATAGCAAGTTTACACAATACGCTTAATAGGTACTTTGAAGTAAACCCTTACAACAAGTGGTTCTATAATGGTGAATATGTTTTAAATGTTCTAGGGGCCACATATTATAAAAATCCAATTTATGATATGGGATTCGAGAACTATGATACAGCCGTTCATATTGATATCTATTCATCTATTGCAACTGACCCTACATGGGGAAATTTGGATGCGGGTGTAAAAAATGAACTGCAAAACATTACGCTGTTTAAAGAGTTGCTCCAATACCTTAATCCAGATGTGATTTTAGTTTCTGTCAACATGGATATTTTTAATCAGTGTTTTTATGATTATAGCTTTGTTGAGGCTAGGTTACAAAACCAAAATTTACCTACGATGCTTTACATAAAGAAGTATGTTCATAGTACAGGAACCCAATTGTTATGGGTATACAATAATCGAGGTAAGGCGTTTGGATTAAGTCATAATTTTATAAAAGATAATGTTCCGTCCTTGGTATTGTAACTATGAAAGCAAAGAACAATGCGCTGAGTAATGATGAAATAATGAAATTGGTAGAATTAGCTATTTCGCTATTTGTCACGAAAACAACAGAAGTTGAAAATGATAGGTATAAATCGTGGGAATATTGCTATCATAGTTTTATTTCGGCAAGAAATGTATCATCACCAGATTATGATATTTTAAGTTTGCACCTAGCTTTTTATCTTGCAAGTTGGGGAATGTACCGAGGATCTTCTTTTTTGCTTCAGAAGGATTACAAGATTCATACTCCAATTGTAAAAGAGTTGTTGAAATCTGATTATGATGAGTTAGCTGGCAAAGATTGGTCTAAAGCTTCGGAATTAGATAAAAATTTGAGTGTGTTAGAGAAACTTAAAAATGTTATTAATGCTTATTATGCACCGATTAGAAAAGACGTTGTTACAGATTTGAAGAATAATGAGAACGTTTCAGACGTTTTGATAACCAAAATTTTAATGGGGACTCTCGGTTGTGCTCCAGCATATGATAGATATTTTACAGCTGGTATTAAATCTTTGAATGTTTCAACAGGAAATTTTAATAAGAACTCTACTAAAAAATTGATTGAGTTTTACGCTGAAAATAGCGATAGATTTGAGCAACTTCGTAATTCTTTACCATGTGTTGATGGTAGCCCTATAAAGTACCCTGAAATGAAACTTGTTGATATGGGATTTTGGCTGATTGGATACGCAATAGAGTGGTGGAAAGAAAATCACAAAGGTGGACAATTGAGTTCTTTAACGTATGATTTCGTCAGAGGACTACTTCTAGCGGAAAAATAGCAACAGTCATTTACCCACTACCACAATACACGCATTCCGATCCGGTAAGTACCATAGCTAGACTGTTGTTGAATTAAGCGCATACTTTAGAGATGATTAAAATCAGAACTGACATGTTTATAGAAATACTAATGTCCAATTGGTAAATTAGAGCGTGATATGAAAAGAGATATACCAGATGTTGTTTTAAAGGATATTACCATGTTTGCTGAAAGAAATTCAGTAAATAAGGTTATCCTTTTTGGTTCTCGTGCCAGGGGAACAAATACTGAAAGAAGTGATATTGATCTTGCTGTTTATGGCGGAGACTTTGATTCGTTTTATTGGAACATCAATGATAACGTTAATTCACTATTATCTTTTGACATCATTAATGCCGATAAAAACATTTCAGAAAAATTAAAAATGGAGATTCAGAAGGACGGTATTGTAATTTATGAAAAAGTTTGAAAATTTCTCCAATTGCTTAAAAGTGTTGAAAAAGGCTGATTTTGAGCAGGCATCAGAAAGCGAAATATATAGAACCGGAGTAATAGCCCAGTTCAACCTAACATTTGAACTTTCCTGGAAAGCTCTTCAGGAAGTATTAAGAATTCACGGCGTTGAAGGAGCTGATGTCGGTTCTCCTCGAGAGATTCTCCAGCTTGCCTACAAGGTTGGTTTTATTTCTGATTCTGCAACATGGCTGCTGATGCTAAAAAAGAGAAACCTCTCTGTTCATGTATACAATGAAGATGAGGCAGATGAACTCGTGTCACTGATACGTGACAGTTTTATTTCGACATTCACGGTTCTTGAAGAAACATTGAAGACCAAAATCGCAAATACGGATAATGAACTTTAAGTCCACTACCCGCAATACACGCATTCTGAGCCGGCAAAGACCATGGCATAGGCTTTAACCGGTTTGCCCTTGAATTCCATGGCGGTTTTGTAGGTGTTGTCTGTTCGCTTGCTTTCAGCGTGATACTGCGGTGATGTTCCCGAAAACGCAAAGTTTGGGACGCTTGAAAAGATGTATGTTTAAACATGTTCCCTCAATATGTCAGTAAATCCGACATCAATTAAAAGGTCTCGGCACACGTCGAGACGGTAGTTTTACTGTCACGGGCAAAATAGACCGGCTATGAAAGCCCTTGAAATCAAAGGGAGCGCGGAGTTTGATGCTTTTTTGAGAATGTCTGTAAAGAGCGATTTTGGCTGTATGTGAAAACATATCAAGGTGGAGAGATACAGCATAGTTGTGTCTACTGTTTTATTATTGCGGTAAGGTTACGGTTATGTTATCCACCAAGGTGCAGAATCTTAGCTATAAAAATTTTATTGAAAGGGATAGAGAATGTCTAAAGAGCAGAACATCAAAGTATATAATGCTGCGTATGCGTATTTGAAAGAAATAACTCCTTTGGATGTAGTCTTGGAGAACTATTTCATTGGCGACAACAGAGATTTCGAGTCCCTAGAAGATTATATATGTCAGGTTCATCATTTCAGCACAAAACTATCAATACATGCCGAATGTGATCAAGTATGAGCAGCGGAAATCAAAAATTAAAGAAATACTCTTCGATTACAAGATTCAGCTGATTTCTGAGACCACTCCAGATGAACTTTATGAAAATTTTCTAGCAAATTTTAATGTTACGAGTGATATCCTCCAGAAGAAGCAAATGAATTGCTGGTACAAATGGAGCTGTTCGATAATTGACTCGGCAAAATTCGTCAGTGGATTTAAGGATGCTTCTGATTTTAACGAACTTGTTAAAAGGTTTAACTATAATACTTCTTCGAGAATTGCTTTGCCACTGCTTATTGCCACCAAGATAAAAGGAATCGGATTTGCTCTCGCCTGCGACTTGTTGAAAGAGTTAGGGTACACATACTACCCTAAACCGGATGTGCATATGATTGATGTGTTTCATGGTATAGGGTTGTGCGAAAAAGATCCTGTTTCAGTATTTGAGGCCATTGAAAGGATGGCTGCTGACTGTTGCACTGTCGATGAAGTGACGCCTTATAATGGAAATTTAGTGAGGTCGTGACCAGCTTTTGAGGTAATTCATGACTCCCTTTTCCGGTGAATCTTGATCGATGATTACGTCCGTTCCTGGAGAA
>NZ_KB899637.1:250719-261758 GCF_000378405.1 Succinimonas amylolytica DSM 2873
CCAAAAAGTCGTCTAATATAAACTCAAGTAAATAACAGAAATCGACTTTTTAGAAAAATAACGGAAAAACTTGAAAAAACTGACTGATTTTTAGAAAAAAATCAGTCTTTTTTATTGCTTTTTAATTGTGTGTATATTATAATACAATATACACACAATTAAAGGAGAGAGTTATGCCATCAATTCCTTCAGGAGAAATTAAAACTGTTATAGTTCATGTCCGTCAGAAGAACGGAGATATCTACGTTCTGGAAAGAAAAATCAAATATGATCCGGAGAAAAAGTACAACAAAATACTAAGTGCAAAACTACTCTCTAAAATTCCCAAGGGCTCTGAAATTCCTGTGCCAACACGTGCAAAAAGAAAGAAATCAGATGCAAATGAGGCTGATAGTAAAATTGTAACTGCCGAAAGAACCCGTATCGGAATGATGGATATCATAGAACACGTCGGACAGGTTTCCGGCATAGATGATGCAGTCTATGGTTCGACTGATTATGGGACAGCACAGAAGATTATTTCACTTGCAAGGTATCTTCTTGCCTCCAATGGACAGACTCTTCCTGGAATACGAACCTGGCAGTACAATCATCCGTTACCGTATGAGGATGGAATAACAGAGGATGTTTACCATAATCTGTTTAAACAGATAGGTATGGACGAATCACTTCAGCAGGAATTTTTTACCAGACGTTGTGAATCTCTGTCAGAAAATGATGCTCTTGCATATGATTCATCCACCATATCGACCTACTCAAATAATCAGAGTGATGCAAGGTTTGGTTTTAACAAGGCTCATGACGGTTTAAAAACAATAAAACTGCTGACACTGTATTCCATTAACAGCAGGCAGCCCGTAGCTTTTACCAAACAGCCGGGAAATCTTCCCGATGTTACTTCGGTGGTTAACGCATTAAAACAGCTGACAGCACTGGGAATAAAGACCAGAGAAATAATAACAGATAACGGATACTATTCGGAAAGTAATATTTCAGAGATGCTTCAGGCCGGTTTTGATTTTATTACACTCGCAAAGACCAGTATCAAATGGATAAGACCTGAGATAGACAAAAACACCGATGCTCTGCATCAGTTCAGTAGCGTATGCCCGTTTGATCCGTCAATAAACGGAATAGTGGTTCCTGTTAAACACGATTTTGTAAAGGTACATAAATATGCCAGTCAAAAGAAAGGACTGAAGAAGGGAGATACTGAGAGCTTTACCAAGAAGATTTACATTCACATATATTTCAGTCAGACCAGACACAATCAGGCCAATGTCGATTTTAACGAAGAACTGCTTGAATTGAAAAGGACACTGGAAGAAGGAACACCTATCGAGGAACTGTCACCATCAGCTCAGGAAAAAGCCACAAAATACTTTAAGATAAAAAAATGGGGCAGCAAGCTGACTGTTATTCCCGATAATGAGGCTATCAGTGAAGCTAATAAGTATCAGGGATACTTTGTACTTATATCCAACCGGGAGAAAAATCCCTTTGAATGTTTAAGTAAATACCGCAAACGCGAGACTATAGAGTCGTTCTTCCGGGCAGAAAAACAGCAGGCGGACGGTTCAAGAGCTCGTGTATGGGGTTCGGATACTCTGCGCGGAAGAATGTTTGTGCAGTTTGTAGCACTGTGTTATTACGAATATTATTGCGAGCTTATCCGAAAGTTAAAACTGGAACTTGATAAAGATATTCATGAAGGTCAGTTAAGTAGTAATGAGCTTGCTGTTACCAAACGCCTGAAATCATGGGTAAATAATACCCCGATATACCTGCAGCTACAGTGGTTTGATACAGTAGAAAGTGTCAAAATTTCAACCAAACTTAGGACATACAGGTGGAGTACAGAAGTCACAGCATGTGACTCACTGTATCTCAAAAAAATTGGAGTCAGAAATGACTAGAATTGTTGAGTGTATGTTATACGACTTTTAGGTTAAACATATCCGGCGCGAAATACCCATCCTTTTCCCTCTCTTCAGGTGCCGGGAGGCCGACTTCAGCCATGCCGGGGATGTTTTCGGGAATTGCCAGACAGTTCGGGGACTTTCCCGCCTCAGTTTTGGGGATATACCCCAGATAATTTTTTATGTTTCTCGCCAGGTTACTGAGAACCATTTCCCTGTACTTTTCGGACATCATGCGGCGCAGCTTCTCGTTAGCCGGCTCTCTGTCTTCGTCTTTGCGAGGACGCTTGCTGAATCTGTCGATATTGCTGTCAATCCAGTCTTCTGACGCCGCGAACAGCCAGCAGATGTATGACAGGAATACATCATATCTGCCATCGGTTCTGGTCCCGGTCTCGTCGTCTGTCCTGGCATCAATCTCGCCATTGGCATTGCGGTGAATCTCACCGCTGTAAATGAGTACCGCCATGTTTGGAACTGAATGCTGGAAATTAGGAAGCAGAATATCAGGGAGCAGCGCATGCACTATGTATGTATGCCCGTATTTGTCTGGCTCCGGGAGGATAACGGCAAGGCGCTTAATTATGGCCTTTACAGTTTTATCAGGCGCAGCCGTGGATTTGATTGTTCGTTCATACTCTCCCCACTTCTGACACTTGCAGCCCGGATTATCTTGTAAGAACCGCTTTTTAAGGGCCTCAATTACGTGATCTGCCGGGGAAAAACGTATAGTTGCAGAAGATTTTTCGGGATAATAGGTGACGTTATAGTTTCTGTGGTCTAAAATATCCATGTTCGTAACCTTGCTGTTTAGCTATTGCAGTTATGAACGGGGAGATTGCGGAAACCGGTCAAAGTTTTGGGCAATCTCCTTCTTAAAACTGTTCCATTTTTTCTTCACTGCTTTCTATTTTCTCCAATATTCTTCGTTAAAACTCAAACATGCTTCTGATTTACTGGATCCTGAGGACCTCCGCCTGTGGTGATAAGGGGGGATCAGGAATTTAAAGAACAGACTGTCAAGATTGTATGGAAAGAGGTGTCACAAAATTTCAGCGGAGATGGTCACGTAGGAGCGTAATTTTCACCTTATAAGGTGGATAAGATTTTCTGGTTGATTTGTTCAGGGAATTACTATAAGGAAAAAACACCAATTCAGATAAATGGGCACAAGAAAGAACTCATAGACCTTCTAAACGAGAATTTCTAGAAAAACGATAAATTGACGTTTTGTAGTAATTTCGTTCCCTAATATTTCATTAATATATTTTTTACAAAATTATCCGAAAAAGGCCTTGTCCGAAAAGCAATGCCTTTTTTTTCGCACTTTCTCAATAAATTATAATAAAATATTGTTAACTTATGCTTGACACTGTTAAACATATCTGATATTATATTTTATTGTAATATCAGTCCGGATTGCCGGGCAGAACCAGGTGATGTTTTGAGTCCTATTTTGTGGAGTTAACATGTCGCATATTTACCGGGAAAAGAGGGAAATTCCCATTCCTGAGAACGGCTATATCAATAAGCATGACGGCAGAGTCTTTGTGTTCCTCCCCTCCGATGGCAATGCCAAAAAGCGGGATTGCAAGCGAATGAATATCGGCAAGGCTGCAACGGAAAAGACGATGTATGCCAATGAGAATTTCAGGTTTTATTTCCCGGAGCTCTGGGAAAAATACTATGGCGGTTCCGCTGGCAAAATGAAGTATGTCCTGCATCCGGGAATGTATGCCCTTACACTGGGTATCTGTCATCAGAACGGTTTATATGCCCGGCTTCTTGACGTGTTCGGGCCCGCTGATGCGAATTTGATGATTGACTACGCCATGTACTCCATCATGGATCACTCAAATGTATCTCTGGGATACAGCGACAGAATGAGTTCAGAAGTGATGTTTTCTCATAACTGGGCCTGCTCTGATTCCAAACTCTCAGAATTTTTTGGCCGAAAGATCACTGAAGAACAGAGTTATGATTTCAGGTCGAAATGGCTTGATGAATGTGTGAAAAGAAACGTAACCAATGCCTGGATAAGCATAGACGGTTCTAATAACGACTGCGTATCTCAAAGCTGCGCTCTTGCCATAGAAGGCGAAGCAAAGTCCGGCAAAAACATCCCAGTCGTAAGCTATATGTATGCGGTCTGCGCTGAAACCGGATTGCCTCTGACCTTTGATGTGTACCATGGCAGTTCAGTGGACAGCAAGGCTTTCCATAAAGTCATCGAACTTCTGAACGGTCACGGTATCACCGTTAAAGGAATTATCATCGATCGCGGATTTGCCGCTGAGGATGTGCTTGATCATATCAGAAGCATGAATCTTCCCTTTGTTGTAATGCTGAAATCTGACTGTTACGGCTATACCGATATGGTGGAAAAACACTGGCAGGAAATAAAGGCCAGGGTGGATCATCTTGTTAATGAGAATGCTCTTTTTGGCATGTCGGAGCAGCACAGAATTTTTAAGAAGAGCTCACCGAATGATTTTGTGAACGTCTTTTATGATATGACAAACGGCTGCGCCCGCGCCGCTGTTCTTATCAGCAAAGTTGTGAAGGCCAAAAAAGAAATGGATGCCGCGGCAGAGCGAGGAGAAAAGCCCGCTCCTCCCGCTCAGCTCAGGAAATATTTCAGGATTGCGCAAAACCCTGATGGAACCTTTGATGTGGTGTATGATAACAGCATATGGCAAAACGATGTTGACAGGAAAGGATTCTCGGCTATCGGAACATCGCATGATTTCGGAGTTGAGGAAACCGACAGAATTTACAGCCTGAGAAGCAGTTCCGAGATTCAATACAGCTACATCAAAACTCAGCTTGGAAGCAGTGTTACCAGAGTACATCCCACTGATTCGGTGATAAGCAAATTTCTGGTCTGTTTTGTGTCATCGATTATCAGAAATGAAATTCAGCAAAACTGCAAAAAGCTGGGATTGAGTACGAATTCCGCCATACGGGAAATTGACAGAATCGAAATGCTGCTTCAGCAAAACCGAAATTACATTGCCATTCATAATGAAACAACACGGGCTAAACTTTTACTGGCAAGGTTCGACATACTCCCCGGTGATTTTGACATTATTGCTGCCGAGGTGACCTCAAGGTTTACTTCCTCTATGGAGAGTCTGGAAAGAAAGAAGCCTCAGCACACTGTTACGAAAAGAGAGCCTGGCAGACCGAAGAAGAACAGCGGTAACGAAACGACAGATACAGAAAAGACTGATCCGGCAGCGCCAAAGCAGAAAACCCGCGGCAGGCCAAAAGGAAGCAGGAACAAGAAAACTCTGGAGAGAGAAAGACTGATAGCTGAGGGAAAGATCAAACTCCCGGAAAAACGTTCTCCGGGCCGGCCCAAAGGGAGCAAAAACAAGCCCAAAACCGATCAGCCTCCAAAAGAGAAAAGATCCCCTGGCAGACCCAAGGGGAGTAAAAATAAAATATATGCATGGATGGGATAATTCCTAAAAACCGGGTTGATGTTTAACGTTTTTATGGAAATTCTCGTCTAAAAGGCTATGTAAGATAAGCAGTTTATACTTTTGCCGTGTATGTCGGAAGTGCGTCGATTTCAGCTTAATCTTTGATTTATAACAGCTGGTTATTGTACCTAGAGAGGGTGATTTTAACTATGTTAGAACAATTAAATGTGAAAGGTTTTAGAAAATACAAGGATTTTACTGTATTTGATTTAGCAAATGTCAATATTGTTCTTGGTGCTAATAATGTAGGTAAAACCTCATTTTTAGAAGCTGTTTATGTATGGTGTTGCGGTTGCAATGGTGGTTCTTTTGTTAATATCCCGCTTTCAAGAGGTAGGTATAGTTTTGTTCAGCAACCGTTCTGGGTCATGGAGGAACTTCTATCTGTAGTGAATGATGCTCAAAATGTCCCGATGACAATGTCTTTTGAAGGGCTGTTTGACGGAGAACGAGTTTGCTTTGAACACTCTATTTGGCCTTCTGATTTGCTTGGAGTATATGATTCTTCATATCAATATAACAATCAGAATTCATTACTTTCTTCAGAACTGCCGGTGAATTCAAGTCAAATGAATAGCAATCAGACAAAACTGATTGCTAAATGGCAGATTACACAAGGGGAACAATCTGTCATCACTGATATTACGATTCCTGCAAATCTGATTGCATCAAAATCCTATCGACCGGTGAAATTTATCGATTTATGGTCGCATGCTATAATATTAGAAAACCAGCAAATTTATTCAGCCCTTAAGAGAGAACAAAAATTACAGAAATTTACTGATGAGTTAAAGAAGGTGTTCCCTGATATTTTGGGATTCGACATGATTCCATATCCTGACGGTTCTACGGCACCTGTTTCGGTAATAATGAGCGGTGATAAAGTATTACCGTTATATGCATGCGGAGACGGTGTTCAACGATGGTTTTATATGTTAGGTATAATGATCCTGTATAAGAATTCAATAATCTGCATAGATGAAATTGATACAGGTCTCCATTATAAGGCACAGGCTGAATTTTCGGTAAATCTTGTAGATTATGCTTTGAAGAACGGAGTTCAGCTTTTTGTAACAACCCATAACATTGAATTTGTTGACGCATTTCTTGATTCGATAAATGATAAACGAAATGATAATATGGATAAAATTAGGATTATAACTCTTAAAGATACTGTGGATGGAATTACGTCACGAACCATGAATGCATGTGAAGCCGTTGAGGTCAGGGGAGATTATAATCTGGAGTTGCGATAATGGGTATGAGCATTATTCTTTGTGAAGGTAAAACTGATCTAAGCTTGCTGGGCAATTATCTTGAAAAAGTTGCCTTATGGAGATCGCTTACTCCGGAAAAAAACAAAGTCTTTTTTCAAAATAAAGTATTAGGTCAAAAGTCAGCACTTTAGGCCTTCTTAAATTTCCACGGCATTGCCTGCTCAAGAATAGCATTTCTTCTTTCATCAGACAGCGATTCATCTTTCAGTTCGTCTCTGTGAATACCCATATATCTGAACTTACATTTCGCAGTTGAAGCTGGTTAATTTCCTATTGCCTCAAAAATGATAATTTTTTAAAAAGCACCGACAACAGCATGCTCATGGCAAGCGTCTTTCCGAATCTCCGGGGCCTCAGAATCTGAAAAACCCTGTTCCCGGGGTCAGAAGCTCCTCAAGACAGGAGGTCTTGTCGATGTAGACCATGCCCGTTACTGATAAGATTCTCGAAATCAGATATATGCCTAGCGGAAATACAGTCCCGGAGACTGCCATATCCGTATTTGTTTCCATATCCGCTCCTTAAAAGCGTCTGCATTTCATGAAACCGCGATCTTTTTGTATAGATAGCAGAAAATGCCCCGGGATGACGTAATGATGGCGCTATGCTGCCTAAAACCGGCAGCGGTCTCTGATTTTTCTGCTGATATCAGGCAGTTTAGCATATTCACCTCTTTGATACCTTAATCTGCACGGCAGAATAGCAAACCTGAAAAGGCTGTACTGCCGTTTTCCTTCTGGCATGGCCGGATTTGCCTGCTAGGCATGAGGGGCCTGAACCTGACAGATCTGACAATGACGGGGAGCAGCGTTTTTTTATCCTTTTCACTAAATTAACCCGGATTTCTTGCTCTGCTTCCATGTTTCGGGTAGTATTCTTCGCAGTTGGGAGTTTATCCGCTTTCATGCTGAAAAATTCAGGGGTGTTCCGGAGCCGGCAGCGGCCGGAACGCGAACAGCAGACGGATCCGGCCAAAGGAGAATATTGCCATGCTGACACATGAGGAAGTTGAACAGTTTATTGAGAAGACCGAGCGCGAGCTTGAGGAATCCGGAAAGAAAATTGCGGCGGTAAGCGCTGCGATTGAAAAATCAGGCTTTAAGCCCAGCGAGGAAGTTGAGGAAATGGCCCGGGAGCGTCTTCAGCAGTATGAAAAGGAGCACGAATACGAGAATAACCAGCGTATGGCAGTGCTTCAGGACGAGATGTACAGCAATCAGCCCCGGTCTGCCTCCGCGTTCCGGAGGAAAAGAGGCATCGCCATCTGATTTCCCGAAAGCTGCGGAACAGCAGTTGTTCCGGGCTTTTTCACGGGGCGGTGGTGGCCTGAAATTACCGGTATGCCGCGATGTACGGTTTTGTTTACCTCCTGGGTTTTCTGACAGCCGTCTTTGCCGGCGTTCGCCGTTTTCCCTGTTACGAAAATACCTTTCTTTATACTCTTTATATTTCTGTTTATGCAGCTCTGGGGGCTGTTATCGGCGGCCGGCTGGGGTATGTCCTTTTTTACGAGCCCGGATATTATCTTGGCGCTCTTTCCGAAATTCCGCTTCTCTACAGGGGGGGCATGTCTTTTCATGGCGGGGCTTTAGGGCTTCTTTTAGCGGTGTATCTTGCGGATCCCCGGGGTTTTACGGTTAACGGAGATCGTCTGGCAGTTCTTTCCTGCTTTATTCTGCCTTTGGGGAGAATAGCCAATTTCCTGAACGGCGAGCTCTGGGGCACGCCTACGGATCTGCCCTGGGGCGTGATCTTTGAGGCCGCGGGGGACGGTATTCCCCGGCATCCGGTGCAGCTCTACGAGGCGGTGCTGGAGGGACCGGTGCTTTTGATGCTGCTCCTTCTGAGCCGCCGCCTTCTTAAATTATCCGGAGAGGCCGGGGGAGCTATGGCTCTTTTCGGGATCTGGTACGGGATTCTCAGGTTCCTGGCAGAATTTTTCCGGGAACCGGATCGGGTAGCCGGCTACCTTTTTTCCGGCATTACGCGGGGACAGGCACTGTGCGCAGCACTTGCTCTCCTGGGGCTGCTTTTTCTGGCGGTGCTTCTCTGGCGGAGACGGAGGTGTCCGGCCCCCAGGACGCCGTAAGGCTTCGTTACAGGGGTTTTCCGAACACGGTGAAGAGGCTTTCCAGGGTATTCAGCATGACGCCGAAGGATATTTCGCCGTTCTCCAGAAATTCCGGATAGTAGAAGATAATCAGGAAGGAGCATACGCCGCTTTTGATCGGCATGGAGAGAATGAACACGTTGAGCTGCTGTGCGAATCTGTTGATAAGTCCCAGGGAAATATCGCAGGTGAGGGAGATCAGAATGAACGGCGAGGCTACCAGCACGGTCTCCTTCATCATCCATGTCAGATTGCTTATGGAGAATAATGCCAGCCGGCGATCCGAGAAATCCGGAATAATTTCCCGCACCGGCCAGCTGACGTAGGAGCTGTAGAAAAGCTCCATAAAATGCGTGAAGCTTCCGGATACAAAAAACAGGGTAATCAGGGACATGAACAGGATCGATCCCAGCGGGGAGGTTTCTGCGCCGCTCAGCATGTCCGAGGTCTGGGCCATGGAGGCGCCGCGCTGGTTATCCACAATTGTGCCGGCAGACAGTACCGCATAGAATACCAGGGAGGTCAGCCAGCCCAGAAAGATTCCGATGAAAACCTCCTTTACCACAATTATCAGAAGAGAGATGAAATCACCCACGGATACCAGATGAATAGCCGCTGCCTGCTCCAGCATCAGGGGATGCAGCGGAATGTACAGCGCGATGGCGATGGATCCCTTGACAGCAGCTGATACTGAGGGGCCAAACAGCGGACAGACTCCGATAAACGTTACAATGCGAATCAGCCCCAGCAGGGCGGCTGAGATGTGCAGCCACCAGAAATTGTCGCTCAGAAACGCCTGAATGTATTCCATAGCCTACAGGGTATAAAAATAGCTGAAAATGATCTGTCCGTAGTGGGAAATCTCGGAGGAAAACCATTCCGCAGTCAGAAAAAGTGTAACGCCCACGGCTATCAGCTTGACGCCGAAGGTCAGGGTCTGCTCCTGAAGCTGGGTTATCGCCTGAAACAGCGCCAGGGATACACCGACCACCGAAGCCACCATGATCGGCGGCAGGGACAGCATCATAATAAGATAAAAGCACTGGGTAACCAGATCAACGATGGCAGGGTTCATGAGAGGTCTCCGGTTTTAGGAGGTTCCGGGGCGGCGCCGTTTTCGGCGCGGCGGAAGCTCAGCATGGTCATGTCGTCGGACTGATCGGCCTGGCCCCGGAATTCGACTATCGCATCCAGTATGGAGTATACCTGAGATTTGGCACTGTTGTAATGGCGCTGTTCCAGGACATTCCGGATGCGCTCCTCGCCGAAGAATTTATTTTCCTCGTTCTGGGCTTCGCTAATGCCGTCGGTGTAGATAAAGAGATAGTCGCCGGGATCCAGATGCCCGGAGCCCAGCAGGTAGTCTGCTCCCTCCATAACGCCCAGAGCCGGTCCGGAAAGATGCTCCAGAACCATGAGTCCCTTTTCCCGGACGATAAGGGGAGGGCAGTGCCCGGCATTGCAGAAGCAGAAGTCTCCGGTAAGGGTGTTCACAATCATGGAAAACAGCGTAACAAACATCATGTTGGGGTTTCTTTCGCTAAGACAGCTGTTGACATCCCGGAACACCGTTTCAATGCTGTCTGCGCCTTTGTAGAGCTGTCTCAGCAGGGTTACGCAGATGCTCATGAACATGGCTGCCGGCACCCCTTTGTCAGAAACGTCGCCAATAGTGATCACCAGCCGATCCTCTCCCAGCCGGAAGACGTCGTAGAAGTCGCCGCCCACCTCCTTTGCCGGGTGGATAAAGGCGGATATCTCGTACAGAGGGCTTCTGGGGATGCTTTCCTTGCCGGGCAGCATGCCCATCTGAATGTCGTAGGCAACTCCCAGCTCGCCCTTAATGCGGTTTTCACGGGCGGTGCTGTCCACCAGGGCGTTGATATTGGTTATCAGGGAATTGCTCATATTTGAGATGGCCAGGCTGAGATTGCCCACCTCGTCATTGGAGCCATAGCGGATAATGTTGAGATTTTGTATTAGGTCTTAAACCGTCTTTTTAAGGCTTCAGGGATTCTTGACAAAAGTGCTGGTGAATCCGTACCATATCGCACACAAAAATCGTGATGTGCTGAAGGAATTTGCAATGGAAGCGAAGATCACAAATAACAATCTTCCTGCTAATCAGCACGATACTGACACTTCCAAACTGGACAACCTTTACTCGTTAATCGAAAAACTTACATCAACCATTCAAGAGCAGACCTCAACCATTCAGAAGCAGACTTCAACCATTCAGAAGCAG
>NZ_KB899637.1:262933-288308 GCF_000378405.1 Succinimonas amylolytica DSM 2873
GACAGCGAGTGCAGTACCATCGAGGAACGAACGAAACTGCGGAAAAGTGATAATTTCAGGCAGTATTTTAAAGAAATAGGGAAGCTTACAGAAAAACATTTCGAAATCATTTCTGAAAGCGAGTCCCCCAAAGGGATATATACGGAAAAATTCATTAAAGCGGTCAAGTACTCTCACAATCAGTGGGAAAAATTCACCAGAATCCTGGATGACGGCTCTATTCCTCTGGATAACTCGGCCGCCGAGAGAGCTATTCGTGACTTTGCCGTGCTGAGACATTCAATGCCCAGCGGATTTGGCTCTATCGAGGGAGCGAAGTCCACTGCTGTGTTTTCATCATTTCATGAAACCTGCAAGGTCCATGGAATCGACCTAGAAGATTACCTTGAATTTCTGTTCAGATATATGGGGATTCACAGAGACGAACTGAAAGATGAATCGCTGTCTGATGAAAGAAGAAATGCTATTCTTGAGCAGGCAATGCCGTGGAAATTTAAGAAGGCCTAAAGTACTGACTTTAGACCTAATACGAGATTTTTAAGGATGTCCGGATCCGAGAGATCTGCCCGGGCAATGCTGTATGCGGTTTTGGCGATACTGTTCAGGGATTCCGTGAGTCTCCGGATATAGCCGATGGAAAACAGGATAATGATAAACAGCACGCTCATGGTGATCAGGGTCATGCCGTACATGATCCGGTTTCCGGTGGCCAGAATTCCGGAGAGCTCCCGGCTGGAGACCAGGTACATTTTCAGGGGCTTGATGTAGCCGTAGCAGGAAAAGGCGCCGTTTTCGGTAAAGCATCTGAGGTCATTGTCGGAACTGCTGTTCCCAAAATACCGGTTTCTGATGTCCCCGACCAGAGGATGCATTTTAGTCCCGACAAGCTCCGGATCGGCATTGGTTTCCATAATTTCGGAGTTTTCGTTTACGAGGTACAGCGGGGTTACCTCGCCGGAAGAGACGTGCCGGAACAGCTCCCGGGAGAAAATGAGGATTTCGTTCTCGATGTTGCCATGGGTGGAAAAAAGATAATCGATATTTCTGATAATGGCGAAATTAAATTCCCGGTTGTTATCAGGGGTGAAGATGTATGCCAGATAGGTTTTGCCGTTCAGCTTGGCGATGTCGTAGGTTCCGAAGCGGGGGTTGTCCCCCATAATCAGATCTCTCAGAAAATCCTTGTTGATTGTGTCGGCATCAAGAAGCACGAGAGCTTCCCGGCTGCCCCAGAATTTTCCCCGATAGTAGGCAATCAGAAAAATATCTTCCGCTTTGAATGCTTCCTGGTTGGCTCTCAGAAAATCGGAGAGCTCCCGGTCCGGGATCCCGGGGTGCAGGTATTTTCCCTGGAAATAGGTGAATATCGTGGCAGATTCCCGGAGATTGCTTTTAATATGGTAGACATCGAGTATCTGCTTGGTTACGGCATTGTCATACTGTCCCAGAATGGCGTTGTAGGCAATATTGCTGGCGACACGGATATAGTTTTCCTCCCGGTTCATAATGGTTGTCCGGGATACATAGCCGATATATACCAGCAGCGACATGGCTGTTACCAGTGCCACCAGGATTGCAAGAATGATAAATTTAGTACGTAGCTTCATGATTGTTTCCGCTGCCGTCCGGGGGATAAAACATCCGGGACTGTCCGGTCAGAATGCTTCTGACGGATTATGGGCAGCTATTCCACATTCAGAAAAATCTGGATCTTGTTTTTGCTGTCTACCCACGAATAAACAAAATGCGATGCCATTTCTTCCACGAGATGCAATCCGACACCTCCGATAGATCGTTCCTCAATGGAGCCTTCGATGCCGCTCGTTTTAAGGTGAATGAAGGGATTGTGTTCGTTTCCGGTGTCGGCCAGTTCTATCAGAAAGGCCGGATGGCGGTCAATAAAGGACATGCCGCAGGCGAAGGAAACTTTCAGAGTGGTATCATTTTTGGCGTACTTGCAGATGTTTGTCAGAAGCTCCTCGGTAATAAGCTCTGCCTTAAAGGTAAGTTCCCGGTACTGTTCTGGAAGTGCCTCGCTGATATTTTTCCTGAGAACCAGAATCTGTTCCATGGAGGCTGGTATTTGTATCGTGATCATGGGAGTATGCCCTTGATTAAATTTATAACGGAATGCCTGGAAGATCCCTGAGGTGCCTACAGCATGGCGAGGGCATCCTCTCTGGTGTTCACAATGGTCAGAATGCTGACAAATCCGGAAATCCGGAATACCTCGTATACCAGGGGCTGAATGCCGCAGATCAGCAGACGGTTTTTCTCGGCATTGCAGGTCTTGGCCATCTTGAGGACGGATCTCAGTCCGGCGCTGGAAATGTATTCCGCCTGTGAAAGGTCAAGCACCACCGGCAGCTTTGCGGCTTTTTTCCGGGCGTTCTCGTGGTACTCATTGAATTTGGCGTCCAGATCCGGAGAGGTTATGGCATCGATCCGGCCGGAAACCGCCATCAGGGTATGGGTGTCATTTTCGGTTATGGTTATGTCCATTTTTGCAGCTCCTGTTAAGTTTTCAGTAGGGTCCGAAATCCGCATCAGGTGTAAACATAGCTGAGCAGTAGTCCCTGACTTACCTTCAGCCAGCCGTCCAGTGCCACAAACAGCATTAGCTTGAAGGGCAGGGAAATGGTCATGGGCGATACCATCATCATACCCATGGCCAGAAGAATGTTCGAGATAATGAGGTCAATGGCGATGAACGGGAGGTAGAGCAGAAAGCCTATCTGAAAGGCCTTGGTAAGCTCGGAGATCACGAATGAGGGGACGACAAAAACGAAGCTGTCCTTCTCAAATCCCTGCTTGACCTCCTCGGGCCAGATTCTGCCGGCTACGGAAACAAAGGAATGGTAAATCCGCTTGTCCGTGTTGGTCATCAGAAAATGCTTCAGGGGGCCGGAGCAGTTGGAGACCACATTTACGAACTCTTTCGGGGAGATCTGGGCACTCACATTCTGCTGTTCCAGAAGGGTGTAGGTCTGCTGTCCCACCGGCGCCATGATAAAGATCGACAGGATCATGGCCAGTCCGGACAGCACCATTCCGGGAGGCACCTGCTGCACACCGAGAGCGTTTCTGATGAGATAGGTCACCACCACCACTTTAATATAGGAGGTTGCCAGCGTCAGGAAGAACGGCAGAAGTCCCATCAGCATGGTGATCATGATTAAATTGACGGGGCTGTTGATAAAACTGTTTTCGATCATCTTTATTTTTTTTCGCTGCTGGAAGGAGGCTGTTTTCAGAGATAGCCCCGAAGGGAATGATTCGGGGAGATCTGCTTCAGGAGTTGCCGGCTGTCCCCGGGTCGGGCATGGTGCCGATATCGGTGATCTGAACACCGTAGTGATCCCCCACCTGTATCAGCTGCCCCCTGGCAACGGCCTGGTTGTTAATCCTTACGGTAATGCTGTCAAGATCCCCGGTGCCGAGATCGATAACGGATCCTGCAGCCAGCTGCCGGATCTCCTCCAGGGTTTTCGTCACCGTTCCCAGACTGAAATTAACCCGGAATCTGAGACTGTCAATGCCTTCTGCATCCGTTTCCGCCATGCTGTCGTTCTCCATGTTTTTCCAGACAAATTCCTCATCGCTCACGGTCAGGGAACTGTCCCCGTCATTCAGTATAGCATAACAGAGCATTATTTCTGACTGTACTGCCACCTTTCTGTCTTTCAGATAGCAGGAATCCAGAATAATCGTGTCTCCGGGTTCGAGCGATTTAAGCTCTCCTGCGGTCAGATACTGGGTTCCTGCGAGGATATCCAGGGAAAGCTCCGTAGCTTCGGGATCCAGAACGGGCTCGGTAACGGGGAGCTGTTTCATTTTTGCGATGAAGCTGCTGATGCCGGAATCGTTTTTGAAATAAAGCCGGAGAGGCTGCATGATTTCTCCGGACGCTCCGGGAATCTTCAGGGTGAAATCCAGATGCTCCTGGAAACGGGAGGCGGCTGTGCATTTTTCATAGCCGGTAACGGAAATGCTGCTGTTCACGGCGGCGCCCAGGCCGGCAAGCATGCTCCCGAGTTTTTCTTCCAGCAGGGCTCCCAGAATTTCATGGGGGAGATTGCTCAGAATTGCCGCATCGCTGATTTCCGGCTTTGCATAGTCCAGGCTCAGAGGCGCCAGAGCGAACTCGGAAAGATCGGCGTTAATGATGACGAGAGGCGTATTGGCGGCCCGGATTTCAATGCTGTCCTCTCCGGTGTTCAGGGTAACAAAATTTCTGTCCGCCCGGGGCGTCAGAACGTTAATTATGGTTGCCTTCTGCGTGCTGATATTAATCACTGTTAAGCCTTAAGCATCTCAAACGGATATCGGGAATCCCGCAGTCCCGCATAAAAGGGAACGGGGCGGGCTCCCGGCAATTCTAACAGGAATCACGCGCCCCGTCCCCGGGTTTTTAAGCCCGGGAATACTATTTAACACCCGTGTCAAAAATTCCGGGTTTTCTCCTTGCGCAGGCTGTCAGGCCTCCGTACCTTCCTGGTCCGGAGGATTTACCGTAACGGTGAATGAGCCGCGTTCAAGCTTTTTCAGGGCCAGCTCCAGCTTTTCCCGGGCTTCATTGATTTTGCGGTACTGGCTGTCGTTTGCGGAATTTATCACCACTGCCAGTGTGCCGTCATTGCTTCTGGTAAGCACAATTTCGGTACCGGCCAGCTGACTCTGGGAATTCATGGTTATCATGACCTGGGAGCCGGCAGTGCTCCGGGGATCGGAAACCAGGATTTTATCCACCAGGGCATTCGCAATCTTCATAAGCTCTTCGCCGGAGGAGGGGGCCGGGGCAGCTTCCGGAGCCGGTGCCGGTCCCTGAAATTCATTCCGGAGACCGGCCGGGGCTATGTCGGATCGCCCCGAAAACACTGCCGAAAAGATATCGGAGAGCTCCGAGGTCTGCTGCCGCTGATTATCTCCGGAATTGCTGCCGGAGATAATTCTTTGCCCGCCTTCGGAATTCATGCGGCTCTGGAAAAGATCCCGGGCTTCAGTGCCAAGGCTGCGGGCTGCGCTCCGTTCTCCCGTTTCGGAAGCGCCGCTGCCTCCCGGGCCGTTCCAGGAGCCGGAAAGCCTGCTGTCGGAAAATTTATCCATATTATCTCCTGCCTTTCCGGAAAGAGCCGTCCGGAATCTCTGTATGCTTTCCTGAGAGATTTCTCTTTGTCTGTCCTGAGACGGGGCTTGTCCGGAATAATCCTGGCTGTTCGAAGCCGGAATGCTGTCCGGAGAAGACGGTTCTATCATAAATGCACTCCTATATCTGTGTTAGTGCCTGTGTCCCGGGGGCGCAGAAGACCGCTCGCCGGATTATGTATTTCCGGGTATTTTACTCCGCCTGCCGGCGTTTTCGGGGGACACGGAACGGCGATCTGCCTTTTCAGGAAGGAAAAAATCCATCTCCCCCGGTCTTTTATGCGCTGCGGCCGTGCCTGATGTCTAAAACAGCAGTCCCGCACTGGCTAACTGGTTAACGGGTGTCATGCCTGTGATGTTACACCAGCAGGGGATTATTTACTGTGAAATCAGCGGTACAAATTGAAATTTTGATCAGAATGAGGCTCGTTAAGACACGGTGCTGCCGCAAATGAAGGCGTGGGCGGGCGCGATTCTGAGAGCTCTTTTCCGGTACTGACGTCCGGTGATATTTACCTGTCAGAAACAGATTTTGGCGGCATCCGGCAAAAATTGTGCAGTTTTGCGCTGCGGCATGACTGCCGGAGCTGTCAGGGTTAAGCTGTAAACTGCCGGGGAATCCGTCAGTGCTATGATGGTCCGGGATCATGTCTGATATTTGTCAGATTGTCAGAAATATGACAGAAGCGGAATTAATCCTCCCGGTAATCTGTTATGGTGCAGCAGGTATTGCTTTTCATTTTAAAGACAGTATATTCCTGAAATGTACGGGCTTTTTGTGGTTTTATAACGGAGTTTTGTATGCTTGCAGATGAAATAAACAGGGTTCTTGCGGAGGTCAGTGACAGAATTACCCCGCTGGACAGGAATACCGGAGAGTCCGAGAGCTGTCTGAACGGTTTTAAGGTGACCTTTCATGCGGATGAGGAGCATAATCTCCTGACGATATCCGCGCCGATATTTCAGGTAGACAATCTTTATGATGAAAACTTTCAGAAGCTGTCCCACAAGATTCTTTCCATGAATTCGCCGGAAATACTGCCGGCGGGACTGCGTCTCGGAGTGGATGTTGTGGCGCTGACGGTAACTCTTTATGGACAGGCAGATGTTTCCGGGACTCCCGAGGCGGCAGCCTTGAGCTGCTATGTTAAAACCGTGCTTTACTATCTGGGGCAGGTGAAGGAGGAGCTTCTCCGCTTTACGGAGGAGCAAGCAGAGGAAGACTGATTTTCAGTTTTTGTATCCTTGCGCCTTTTTATCCGTTGACAATAAGACTCTTTTGTTTTGTTAATGCCGAGTATTTGAGGAGGATTGGGCTATGATTTCCGGGAGCTCCCCTTTTGAAAAACTGAATGCTGCTTTACAGGAACTATCCTCCTACGGTCTTCATCCGGTAGATACGGAGGAGACAGTATTTTCCCTGGCCTCTGATTTTACCGAGGTCGGTCTCCGGATCGTACCCGACAGGGGCGTATTCTGTCTTTATACTGCGGTTCCTGGCGGGCTTTTTGAGGACAGTCCTTTCGAACAGGCTCTGGTGATAAACAGCACCGCGAATCTCCTGTCCGGAAACAACCGTCTTTTTTGCGACAGCTTTTCTTCCGATACGGTCAGACTGGGAGTCTGCATTAGCTTTGAAAGCTCCGGCAGCTATGAGCTGGAGCGCCGGATTGTGGAGTTTCTGAGAACCTTTCCGGAGGATCTGAAGCGGGTTTCCGACTATTTTCAGGGACTGACAGAGTCCAGTGCTCCCGCGCCCCGTGATTCATTAATCTCCGGCCCGGATTATTTCCCCGGCCAGCTTCAGGAGAGTTCCCGTCCGGAAAGTTCTTCGTCCGGACTTCATGAAGAGTTTGGCAAGGCGTTTTCCGTTGGCGAGATGTCGTTCTTCACCCCTGGGATGCTGCCGGTCTAGCGCTGCCTTTTTGCTTTTTTCAGGGGCTCTGAATTTCCCGGCCTGAACGAGTTTTTTTTTGTAACCGCAGTGCCAGTTATTCGTTATTTTCTCATCCAGGCCAGTTTTTGCAAGATTCAGAACCCGCCTTTTGCCGCGTCAGCGTTTTCTTCTTGTGAAATTGTCAGAGTGAAATTGTCAAAAGAGGAATGATGTTATGACAGGTGTAGTTAATAATGCAGTAAACAACCATGTGGATTTGCAGCCCGTTGTTAACAATAATCATCAGGGGAATCTGAACCTTGGTGTTATTCAGATTAACCCCGAGCAGCCGTTAATCGAAGGACTGGATATCATTGCAGAAATTGATGTTGGAGCTAATCTTCCGGCAGAGGTAACTGCCAAGTACAACCGCATTAGCCGGTTTATAAATGAAACCCGCCCCCTTACTGTCAGACAGCTTATTGACAAGGCGTGCGATTTTTCCGAAAAGGAAAAGGGCGGAAAGAGAGTGCTTTTCAGCAGTGATGCACGGGCTCAGTACATGGATACTTTCCTGAACAGAAAAATGAAGGAACTGATTTCCGTAATCTGTTTTAACGGCAATCCGAACAATGCCGAGAAGGCTCTCCTGGATTCCCTGAACAGTGTGCTCGACCGGATTATGTGTCCGCAGGAATATGACAGAAAAGAAGCCGACAGGGCCGGTATGAAGCATCAGGAGCTGGACAGATGCATAAATCAGGTCCGGGATGCCATCGGCGATGATGCGGACAAGAACAAGGCGCTCCGGGAGCTTAAGGATTTCTATTCCCGGGTGATTGACAACCAGGTGAGACTGTTCACCGGATTAAAGGAAAGCAGGAGTCTTAAGAAACCGGTAAGCATAGGAAGTCCTGCCGATGCCATGGGTATCGGGAAACTGCTGCCGTCAGACGCAAAAACCTTCCAGAAGCTGTTCAGCGCCCCCAGGGTATCCGAGGAGCTGGTAAGAAGCGAGGTGCTGTCAGGCAGCATGACCATGAAGGAGGCTCTCCAGAAGTATCCGGAGTATGAATCGATTCTGAGCAGTTTGTCCCGGGAAACCCTGGAAAGACTGCAAAATTCCAGAGGAATAGATGCTCCCAGTGAGCTTCTGAACGATATTGCCGGCATTGACGAAATTACCGGAGATCAGGCCAAAACGCTGTTTTCCGGTATTATGAACGGTCTCAGAAACACTGCCCGGGCTACCGCCAGGGCTGACGCTATGCTGAGCCCGGCTGACCGCAGCAGCTTTGCTGCAGTTTTCGAGCATGAAAGGAATCCGGAGCGGCCTGAGGCCAAGGGACAGATTTTCCGGGAGTATCTGACCTGTCTTAGGAATTCCTTCGGCAAGACCGATGTATTTAAAATGGGGCCGGCAGGCCAGCCGCTGGGAGAGGCGGATCTTCAGGCGAAAAGGGCGGTTTTAAATACCGTAATGACCCGGCTTCTGGAGCATCAGGATCAGTGCATGAAGATTCTGGCAGCCATCGATTACTCGGAAGATATCTTCAGGGAAATGCTGCGCGATCCTGAAATTCTCCGGGCGTGTCTGGACATTGCCGACGGAACCGCTACCGGGAACAGTCTTAAAACCGCTCTGGAAAAGCTGTCGTCGGGACTTCACAATCCGGTATTCCGGGGCGACAATTCCCTGGTGCAGTCTCTTTTGAAGGCTGTTACCCCTCAGGTCTACAGCACTCCGGACCGCGCTGTGGACCGGGTTATTCTGGAGCATTACCCGATTACTCTGGATCTGACTCAGGATGCCCTGAACTGTATTCACGCCGTTATCGGCGATGCTTCCAAAACTGCCGTTCAGATAACCAAGGATGATTTCCGGGCCACCTATCAGGCCATCTGCCATTCCTCTGCCGATGTCGTGAGATTTATCAATGATCATGGGGATCATAACGATCTCCGGAATCAGGAATCCATTATTCTCCGGGCGGCGTTCCACCGCTATCTGGTTGATAATGCTGAAATGGTGGCAATGCGGGGTGCTGACAAGGTAAAAACCGAATTCAGAAATTCCCCGGATTTCCTGAATGATATGGGAATTGTCACTCAGGGCAATCCCGGGGAAGATCAGGTAGCACTTTCCCGTTATGACGGCTTTGATCCCATCACCGCCAACATCAAGGACACCAGTGCCGGCATGTTTATCGGCGTATTCAACACCATGATGAACAATGCCTCCTTCCTGAAGGCAGCCGCCAGACTTCCGGAGGTGCATCTGACCAAAAAGATGTCCGAGGCTCTCAATGTTGATATCGACAGGCTTCTGAAAGAGAATCCGCAGCTTAAAAAGTCCTATGACCGGGCTATAGAGAAAAAAACCGGAGTGCTTAACTGGTTCAAGGACCATACCGCTGAGCTGGCCCGGGCGTTTGTAGATAACTGCAAGACCGAGGTTCAGGAGATGGTGCGGGAAAATAATGATAATTTCCGCAGGATCCAGAATGCTGTCACTACCTCGGGAATCAGCAAGCTAACAGCCTTCAGGAAGCTTCTGAATCCCGAAGCCCCGGTAAATACCCTGACTTCAGAGGGGATTCTCCGGGAAGTGGCTGCAGCCAGAGGCAGCACCAAGTTGAGCGCGCTGGTTTCTGTTCTGGCCGGTGTCTGTCCGCCTCCGTCAATTGACGAACTGATTCCGGCCGGCCAGACCTATCACGGGCTCTCCAGTGCCGATTTCCGGAATCCTGCCAGAGCTGATGCCATCAGGACTGCTCTTCATGCCGTGCCGGACCGGAATTCCGCAGAATACCGCGAGATATACATGCACTATGCCAGACTCCGGGTCTACTGTAACAGGAATCCCGGAAATCAGGCCCCGGTGTCTCAGGCTGCTCTTGCCGGTCTCAATATTGGCAGAAACGATCTTGATTTCGTTGAGCAGGAACAGCGGCAGTTCCATCCGGATCCTGATGACTTTGAAAGCATCGGGGATTCGCCCTTAACAGCCTTCTGCCGCCACCGTGCAGCAGCCGTGGCTCCGGACAGAATCGCAAATCTTCTTTCCGCGCTCCGGATTACCGAGGATATGTTTGCTCCGGAACATAACATTTTTGTGAATGACAAGAAATCCGGCAAGGCGAAGTATGAAGCGATCAAAAAGGCTGTAAAGGATGCGGTATCCGCTCTGAAAGGGCGCAATCCTGATACTGCAGGGACGCTCCGGACGCTGTTCAGCACGGTAAAGGATCAGCTTGCCGGTGCCAGAACCCGGGATCTTGCCGAGGCGATTATGAATTTCACGCCCTATATCAATGCCGAATTCCAGGGGGAACCGGGGGACAAGCCGGTTTATCAGGCTATCAGCGATAATGTGAAGGGGCTTTTCAGCTCGGGCTATGCCAAAGAGAGACACGCTCTGCTTTCCGGCATAGTCAGAGATACGGCTTCTCTTCACAGTCAGAAGGCGGCAGAGCTCAGAGACGGCCTTGTGCTGCTGAAGAATACAAACAGCAGCCAGATATCGCGCCTGGACAGCATTTTCAGGGACAATGTTTACGGCAGCCTCATGATGAGCAGTGCGGTTCATAAGGTAGCATATGATAACGGCTATCAGACTCTGGCTGACATGAAGTTCGACATTATCAGAGGCAAGACTGCCAACGGCGGCAAAACAGCAGAAGCGCTGGTGAACGAAGCCGTGGCATATCTTAAAACCAAATTCCGGGACGGGGATCGGGCACTTTTCAATGACGAGACCCTCCGGAAGGCCGTGCAGTCGCATCTGTCTCTGGATTCCAACAGCGAAAATGCCGGAAACAGCATTCATTCGGCCAGAGTGCGCTATGCCTTCAGGGCTATCAGGGCCTCTGCTCCGGTGCAGATGGTCAAGGGATTTTTCAGTGCCATTCCCGGGATATCGCGGCTGGGGCAGTATTTCAAGAACCGGAATCAGCTTTCCAGGGGACGGGATTATGCCGAGAGCATTCTGAATTCCATTCCTCCGGGGCAGACCCTGACCCATACCCATGACAACCGGCTTTCCGGCGGTTTCGGAATCAACGTTGGTATCAAGGGGGCCACAGTAAAGCTGGAGGCCGGACTGACACTGGACGGCAATTCCGACTTCAAGGTGACTCATACCGCTGACGGCAAGTATGTCTTTACTATGGGAGCCGCCTTTGATGCCACCCTTAAACTGGACGGAGCCATGAAGGTTGCCAAGACCGAGGTGGTTTCACTGGGGGCTGAAGGCGGATACGGACGCCAGAAGGTTTATGTACTGACCTTCGATGACCGCAAAAACGCAACGGAATTTCTGGCCCGGGCCGCTACCGGCAATCTTACCAGAAAGAATTTTGCGGAAAGTAACAGTCGGACCACCCGGATGACAGGGAACTGGCACGGAGGGCTGCATGGCAAAGCTGATGCTTTAGGGCTGTACCAGAGCATCAAGGGAGATGATGTAACCTCGGTTCGGGAGCCCGCCAATGCCCAGGTTTCCGGGGAGCTCAAGGGAAGCTATACCACTACCTATGAAAGAGGGGTTGATTACCACCGGCATTCCCGGCATAAATTCGGTACCGCGTCGCTGGGAGCCAAGGTGACTTTTTCACTGCAGCAGACACTCCTGGGAAACAAGGACCCCGCCGAGATGACCGAGGATGAGAAGAAAGAATACGACAGGATGAATGAAAGGCTTACTCTCGGTGACATGATTGTTGCCAGCATCACGAGTCGTGAGAAGGCTGTGGGGGATTTTGTTATCGGCAAGTATCTTACCAGTGAATTCAACACCAATCAGGATTATGCCGGAAAGGCCGGAAAGAAAAAGTGGCTGGCACTGGACAATCTGACCCGCTACAAGGAGGACCCGGATCGTTATATTGCCGAATGTGTTGCCGATGTCTGCAAGAAAAATGTGGTTAATCCCGCAATTCAGGATGTAGAGTCGCTGACGGACGAGATTCTTAAGGGAATTCCGGTCTATGACTATCCCAAGGATTTTGTAAAAAAGCTGAAGAACTTCCTGGGAGCCAAGGGGCATTCAGCCCATATCAGAACCAATATGGGAATAAAGTTCGGAGATTCCACAAATAATCTGGTACAGGCTGAAGCCGGAGTTTCCTGCACCGTCGATAATGAGGTCAGGTATGACACCAATCTTACTGAAAGCAGTCTCCGGAGAGCGGACAAAATAACCAGAATTACCGCCGAGTCAGCCGGTTCGGCAGATGAACGGAAGCAGAAGAATCTGGAATTCCTGAAGGAGTCCATGAAGGAGCTTGGCTGTACCAGGGATGAGATCACCAAGGCTGTGGCCCAGCTTCATAATATGCAGTCCAAGGGAATTACGATCACCGGGTTTGAGATTAACAGAACAGCAAAGAAGGATGCCATTCTCAGAATTAACCAGAATCTTGCTGACAAGACTAATCCTTCCGGTGCCTTTGAATCCCAGGTTGACAAGCTGGAAACTAAGGATTTCAGGCTGGACAGCATTAAGTTTAACGTTTCAAAAGCGCATTACAAGGCTACGGACAGCTTTAGTGTCAGCTTTATTGCCTCTCTGGATCATACTGTTACCAACAGCCAGTCCATGATAAAGGATCAGATTCTGACGTTCTGATTCTGAAGAAGGAGACTTTTCGGGGCCGTATCCGCTTCTGAAAGTCCGGAAAGAGTACCGGGGAGCCTGGTGACCTTTGTGTCGCCGGCTCTTTTTCATGATCTGAAGAGGGGCCCGAAGACATAATCCGGAGCGATGGCAGTTTTCCCGGAGCTATCATGATTTCTGTACATTTTTTGGGCTGACGGACATTTTGTGAGCGGTTTTTATGAAGGATCGGACAGAAGTATCAGAAAAAAGGGATTTTTTTATGTAACCTTGTTCATGATGCTCCGTTATCAGTGCAGACAGTTGGTTAATCTTACTTAGGAGAATACGAATATGACCAGTAATGTTAATTTAGGCAATCCCAGCCAGGTTCTTCCGGAAGAGACTGAAGTTGATCAGTCCCAGGCCTCCAAAACCGCCAAGTCCAATAACAATGCTGGCGGAGAAGCCATTACCAGTGTTGAGCTCATGTTTGCCAAACTTCAGAACGATCTTGCCATTGAGAACCGTGAGTATGCCAAGACCAAAATTGACGGCATCAAGGAGAAGCAGCGTCAGGCCAAGGAAATGTCAGATGCCATTGTAGCTATTCGTTCTGCCATCACCGACCTTAAGGACGATGATAAGATTACTCCTGAGAAGATTGAGAAGTTTGACGAGATCAAGGCCATTTGCGAGAAGCACGGTATCGAACTTCCTTTCCCGAAGGATCTGGAAAATGCCATTAATACCCTGAAGCAGACTATTGCCGGTAAAAAACCGGGGGATCAGATTCTTGTTTCGGGCATCAAGGATATCAACAACGTAAGGAGTGTGCTGCGCGGCTATGGCATTAATGCTACCACCAAGCATTATCCCAACTACACCAACATCAGTACCAGAGACCTTCTGGCTATTAACAAGGGTGTGGGCTGGAAACATGTGAGCTGCAACGACATTCAGGAAATCATTGATAACGCAGTCAGCACTACCAAGTGGCTGAAGGTGGGAACTCTGAAGGATATTATTCAGTCTCTGCAGGACAAGCAGTCAGTGATCGGCAGTGATACCCAGCAGGATATGATCTTTGTTCAGGATTTCATGTCCAAGGTAAGCTCCTACAGCCAGGGCGCTATTTCCGCCATCGGCAAGTCCGGAGATGTTCTGACGGCAGTTGCCCGCGGTTAAGTCCGGAATCCGGCAGGAAAAGCCATCATTCCTCATAATGCGGAGGGATGGTGGTTTTTTTGTGCCTGGTTACCGATAACCGGTCCCTGTCTGTTTCCAGGCTTTTTTCTGCATTTTGCCAGGTCTGGTCTTTCTGTGTCTGTCCTGATTCTGCCTGCCGGCACCGGTTTTCCATTTTGTAAAGTTCTGAAAAAACCAGGAACTGTAAAGCGGAAATGTCCTTACAACAGTAAACATGAAAGCGTGTTTCCGAACGTCCTCCGCTGAACCGTGCAGTGCCTGCGATGTTCCGGCTGCCCTGTTTTAGCAGAATTTCAGCGGACTCCGGTATCAGCAATTGCCGTCAACAATCATCGTCATGCGCTTTATGGAGCCGTTCTCCTCATAGGGATTATCATGTACAATATAGCACCCCTGAGATGTCTCTTTAACCGCACCTCCGGCATGGCCGTTGACGGTTTCATAGGTGGCAGGAAGATCAATATCGGATGGACCGATTAAAATCTGCACCACCTTGCTGTTCCAGGCCTTTATCCGGTACTGCCAGTCATGCTGGCGTCTCGTGGCGTAGTCGGTTACTGCATCAGCATCCACCGCATCAATATCAAGGGCCCGGAGAATCCCGGATTCCTTACCGGCAACCGCATCGGTGAGAACAGCCGGATAACCATAGGAAACCGCTATGCCGTTATTTTTATCGCAGGTATCTGTGGCCGCTCCGTTTACACATACAAATTTAACAGGAGTGCCGTCATTAAGAGCCGGATAATTATCCAGACCGGCAATGATGGCCTTGCTCCGGGTCAGGCTTTCCGCACTGCGAATGGCAGCCATAAGACCGTTCAGTTTGGAAATTCTGGCATCCTTCTGCAGGTTCATGAATTTCGGGGCTGCCGTTGCCGCCAGAATGCCCAGAATTACAATTACCACCACGAGCTCTATCAGCGTAAACCCCTTCATACGATGACTGTTTATCATGATATATTCCTATGTGTAAATGGCGGTGGGGTCAAGTAGTTTCTTCGGCCTTTGTTGATAGTGCTGCCAAAACCAAAACTTTGCTGACCATCCCTATGTGCTGAGTAGGCAGCTCAAGGGTTTGCCTCTCAAGAATGTATTTCGAATGCAGCCTTTTTTCAGGGTGCAAAAAACTAAGGGGGCTGCCCCCCAGTTTTCGGGCTCTCAATTATGACGCTGCGGTTCAGCAAAATCTTAGATCGTCGGCATAACCACCTCCGATTAGGCTTGCCCTGATGGTGGTACATTTCCTTGAACGGCCTATGAGGCGAGGGAAAAAAACGTCCTGTCCACCAGAGCAAACTCGTTGCTGTCATACTGAACAGCAGAAACAAAGGCATCAGTACTCGCTAACTTCTATGTTCTGTTTCTAAAAGAGCCTTGGCAAATTGCCTGTCCGGCTCCACAATTTTGATCTAAAGGTCTTTAAGGTATTCTCCCGCCAAATTCTATATCTATGCATCAAACTGCAATGGAGGTCAGACGTTTTGGAGAAAACCGTCTCTGCTAACCTGCAGAGACAAAGTTCTTTGATCCTGCTGTTATCTCAGTATGTCAAAATCCCTTATTCATTAATTCCTTTCTGTTAATCATTTATTGCTTAATCCTGATTATGCTGCTTTGGCAGATGCTTTGGCAGCTGCCTGGGCCTTTGCCTGAGCCTTTGCTGCTTTCTGCTGTTCTATCTGCTCAGGGCTTTTCATCAATACGGAAACCAGCGAGGTTTTCGTCCGATCGTATCTGCCGTTTTCCGTTGCGGCTACTGCCCAGGCAATGCGGCACATTTTGTTGGCAATGGCGCAGATTGCCACTTTGCGGGGTTTTCTGCACACCAGATTTAATATCCAGTCAGACTGGTAATAATGGCAGGTTTTCGATTCTATGCCTGTTTTAACCCTGTTATAGAGACCGCTGGCCCCCTCATACAGCGATCGTTTCAGAACAGGGTTTCCCTTTCTGGCAATGCCCAGAATGGTTACCTTTCCTCCGCTTCCGGTATGGTAAGGAGTTTCGCCGCAGTAGTCGGCAAACTGTCTTCCGTTCTTAAATAACGCAGGATCTGCCATCACATTGGCAAAAGCCAGAGATGTTATCGGACCTACATACGGTATTGTCATAAGTCTCTGAACAAGGTCATTGTTTTTTGCAGTCTCCTCAATCTTCTCATGGAGTTTTTTCTCTGATTCATGGATTGCTTCTCTTACTTTGTTAAGCGCGTCCACAGATGCTTTCAATGTAGACGCCCATGGCTTGTTTTCCTGAAAAGATTTATCCAGGAAGGCCTGTGCCACTGCCTTTGTTTTTTCATAGTCTGTGGTGTTGCACACGCACCCGTATTCGGACAGAAGAGCTTTGAGATTATTATTTGTCTCGGTATCAATCTTGAGTACAAAATCCCGGGTTTTAAGCAAATATCCTTCGGCCTGATTCTCCTCAGACCTTACATTTATCGTCTTTATGGCAGGCAGAAACGAAGCCTGCCAGATTGCGTGAGCATCATTTTTGTCATCCTTGCTTCCAATGTTGATGCTGTTGGTTATCTCAGCCGGAATAATCATCGGTAAATGACCGTATTTCCTGCATTCGCGTCCCCAGTAGTGGCAAGTGCTGCAGGCTTCCATGACGACCTTGAACTTAATCTTGCTGTCCTTAAGAAATTTCTCGAACTTGGTTCTGTTCATCTGCTGGTTGACCAAGGTGTTAGTACGCGGTTCCATATAAGCAACCTGAAAAACATTCTTGGCAAGATCGACGCCAACATGAACAAATGATTGATTTTCTAAAACATTTGTGATATCCATATAACCGCCTATTTTTGTTTAGAAACTGGTGTTGCTGTTTATCCTACATCAGTTTCTTTTTTTGAAGTTTCAAAACCTGATCTTGCTGCCAGCCCGCAATTTCTCCTTTTCTTCTGCCGTTTCATCATCTAACCGAGGATTTCGTCAAGTCCCGAGCTTTTCTGCGAGCCGCCATTTACACCACATTCCTTGTGTTTAGCATTTGCCTCTGCTGTCAGTCAGGTACCAAACATATCCCCCGGAAATTTTCTGGTTTTTGTTCCCGGTCTTTCCGCATGGTTTTATAAAGGCTATGCAGCAATGTCCGAAGCTGTGCTGCCTTAATCAGTACTAAAAACAGTTCCCGGTCAGCACCTGAATATTTTAGCGGCATAAAAACAAAAACTCTGAGAAAAATCCTTTATATTGCGACAGATAAATAATATTTTTTCTGATGGTGTCGCATTTTTGAAAGTGTTATCATCTTCCTTCTGTCTGCCGCTTATGGGGAACAGCGATGATTGCCGGATTCAGTGGCGGAAATAATACCGGGGATCGGAGGTTCTGTCTCAGGCTGTGCGGAGCCAGGAAGGCATTTCAGGAATGACGATGAAGGACAGAGTCAGCCTGCTTCCCCGGAGAAGCTTATGGGGACAGTGCTATGGCTGGTGCTGCTTTCGGGTATCCCGCGCCGGCTCACAGGCGGTTATCCGGCAGATAAAAACGGGGAGGATCATATGATAATTGAGGGCCGGATTAATTCCGCGGTATGCTACGCTTCAGTGATTGAGGATGAAGCGATAAGACAGATAAAGCGCATGTGCGACTATGACCTGACCTCCGGCAGCAGAATCCGTATCATGCCGGATGTTCATGCCGGAAAGGGCTGTACTATCGGTACCACCATGACCGTTACTGATCGCGCGGTTCCCAATATCGTGGGTGTGGATATCGGCTGCGGCATGTATACAGTAAATCTGGGAAAGGCAGATATTGATTTTAAAAGGCTGGATGCCGCCGCGCACCGGGTGCCGTCAGGCATGCAGGTCTGGGACAGGGAGCAGGAATCCTTCAGTCTGGAGGATCTCCGGTGCTGCGGTCTGCTGACGAATACGGACAGGCTCAGGCGCAGTCTCGGCACGCTGGGCGGAGGCAATCACTTCATCGAGGCCGATGTTTCCCAGGATGGCACGAAATATCTGGTGATTCACAGCGGGAGCAGGAATCTGGGCAAGCAGGTGGCCGATATCTATCAGAGGGCTGCGGTGCGGCAATGCCGGGGAGACAATGGCCTTTTTCAGAAAAAAATGCAGCTTGTTGCAGAGTTAAAGGGCCAGGGCCGTTCCCGGGAAATCGGAGAGGCTCTTAAGGCCCTGGAGCACGATCACTGTGCAGAACCTGACATTCCGGAGGATCTTTGCTACCTTCAGGGTGCGGAGTTTGAGAACTATCTTCACGATGTGGAGATTTGCCAGCGCTTTGCCAGACGGAACCGGGAAATTATGGCTGCAGCAATTCTGGATTATGCCGGCCTTCAGAGCTATGACTCCTTTCATACCATTCACAACTATATTGATACCCGGGAAATGATTCTGCGGAAGGGGGCTATTGCCGCTCACGAGGGAGAACGGGTGCTGATTCCGGTAAACATGAGGGACGGCAGTATTCTGGCCACGGGCCGGGGTAATCCGGAATGGAATTATTCCGCTCCTCACGGGGCCGGAAGGATCATGTCCCGGACAGCTGCCAGGAAAAAGCTGTCTCTCGAGGAGTACCGAAAAGCCATGTCCGGGGTATACTCCACCTCTGTGAATGAAGAAACCCTGGACGAGGCTCCCATGGCCTACAAGTCTCTCGGGGACATTACCGGATACGCCACGGAGACTATCGATATTGTCGAGGTGCTGCGCCCGGTTTACAATTTTAAGGCTGCGGAATCCGCTGTTATCAGAAAGTAATTCTTTGCACTTGGTCACAATCTTTTGATTATCAGGGCTTTCAGCATTGTAACTTAGCACTGCGGTGGTTCGTTATGATGACAGAATCATGAAAAATCATTTAAACTGATAACAGTATTTACGGGGGGGAAGACCATGATTGACGGAAGCAACGTTATTGATAATTCTCAGAGAGTATCATCAGCACCGGAAGATATGACCGGAGGCAGTTCGGCACAGATGCGCACTGAGGGGCGTCTGGACGGAATGACCGTGGAGATTGAGAAGGATCCGATAGCGGCTGTTCAGGATGCTGCCGAGGAGCTGACCTTTGTTCGCGATAATTCCCGCAAGACCAAGCTCGCAGAAAGACGTCAGAAGGCTCATGTAGAAGCTTTGATGGTGGAAAAGGCTCAGGCCATGTACGACCTTCTGGTCAAGTTCCACAATGCCGATTTTGAAGCAAAGAAGAGAATCTATGAAGACTGCAGGCGTCGTAAAGTCGATTCCTCAAAGCAGCTGCTCAATTCCCTGAAGGAGCTCGGAGGTCATCCTTCCTCAAATTATGCCTTTTTGATAAAGACCGCGCAGGAAGAGACAGATCCGAAGCAGAAGGCTCTCCTTCAGGAGGCCGCAGAAGAGCTGTTCCGGGAAAGCTCCCGTGAAATTCTGGCTTCGCTGAATTCCGTTGAGGTGGCCCGGGGTTCTGATCTGGGGGACGGTGTATATCTGTCAGAAGCCTACAGCGAGCTCTCCGGCAACGGCGATGATCCTCTGAAGATGCTGGATTTCATTGCCGGCAAATTCGGCGACGACCGCATCAATGAAGGGGTGGACTTTATGCTGAAATCCCTGGGGGCCGATATTTCCAGCCCGCTTTCCTCTCAGGAGCCGGTGGTGCTGGAGTTTGTGGGCAAGAATCTCAGCGTGGTAAGAAGTCTCAACAGTGCCACTCAGGTAATGTCCAGATTTACCGGACGTATTGATTCCGCTCATGGCGTTAAGGCTGCGGTAAGCCCCACCAGAGTGCTGACCGGACTTCTGAATCTGTCCAAGCAGCGTTACATCAATCCGACCAGTATTCGTGACCTCTATGGTGATGTTGCAAAGCAGAATCCGGATGTTGAAGTACTTCTGGCTCAGGATCTGTTAAACTCCTGCCGTAGTCTCAGTACAGATTTGTTTGACAAGGACGAGTCCCGGCTGCGTGTCATTCAGGCGGTGGAACAGCTGATTGACGGTCTGGTTGATGCCGAGGATGCCTGGCTCGAAAACGGAGGTAACTAAGAGTGATTCAGGAGGAAGTGAAGGAGTTTGCTTCCAGGATCGGGGTGGATATTGCGGAATTTGATCGCGAGCATCCGCTCTGTTTCCGGGTGGACGGCGCACTGGATTTCTGTCTGGAATTCCGGCAGAACGAGGAGCTTGTGAATGAGGATGGCACGGTAAAGGTGCCGGTACCTCTGATTCTGTCGCTGCGTTTTCCGGTAGCGGGATATGATCATGCGCTCCTGCAGAAGTTTCTTAGGCACTCCTCCTATGAGCAGGTGAATACCATCAGCTATACCATGGGGTATTCCGGAGAGCAGGCCCTGATGATGACCGATATTCCGGTCACTGCCCGGGCGGCGGATATTGAAAACGCCATCATTCTTTTGAAACGTCAGTATGAGGAGATAATGGCAGATGAGTAACGATATTTTCAAGACCGGTCTCGGGCTGGATTCGCCTCTGGCTCCGCAGTTTGACACCCATCTTCCGGAGGCCCGGGATCTGGTGCATAACCTGAAGCCCGACGTCGGGCTCGCCGATCTTTATACCGGAAATTCCTTTCATGATAGAATTGCTCAGGCCTTTGAGTTTACTCTTAAAAACGTGGATCTTCTGCAGCCCAACAAAATCGAGCGGGAGCTTGAGAATATCATGCAGAAGCTGGGGGAGATCCGCGACAATAACATCGAGGATTTTCTGAATGCTGATGTGAAACCGCTGCTGAACAATGCTGATCTGCTGCGGGTTTATACCAGCATGATGCTGAACTAGCGCTGAAGGCAGGCGCTGAATTATTGCTGTAGTAGTGCTGAATTGACGAAGATTTCATGAGCGAGAGAGTTTTAAGTCTCAGGGATTTTGAGACCCTCAAAACACTGGCGGATTTTTATTATCGGGTTAACCTGTACGAAAGCTCCATGCGGACGCTCAGGGTAATGCTGACCTTTGAACCGGGGGATGTCTGGGCCCGGGGAATGCTGGTGCGGTGTCATGACATGATGCGCTCCTATCACGAAGTGATTTCTCTTACCGACGACCTCAGGATGTTTGAGGCCGATGCATCCATTCTCAGAGCCATGAAGCTTCTTCGGGCCCGGGCTCTGCTCAAAGAGGGGCGGGGAGATGAATCCCGGGTCATTATCCTGGATCTGACCAGTGACGGAAGGGGATTGATGTGAGTCTTTTTGATCTGGCGCAGTCTGCGTCCGCCGGAATTACCAGGCGGGCTGATTTCATACTTGTAGGACTGGTGGTGGCGGTTATCGTCCTGATGATAATTCCGCTGCCGACTCCCCTGGTGGATCTTCTGATTTCCATCAATCTGGGAGCTTCCTTTATTATTCTGATGATGACCATGTACGTTCCCAACGTCCTGGCATTTTCATCGTTTCCGACACTGCTGCTTTTTACCACCCTGTTCCGGGTAGGTCTAAACATTTCTACCACCCGTCTGATTCTGCTGCAGGCCGATGCCGGCGAGATTATCTATACCTTCGGTGATTTTGCGGTGGGCGGCAACTTCATTGTGGGCGCCGTGGTGTTCATCATTATCTCCATTGTGCAGTTCCTGGTTATCGCCAAGGGCGCGGAGCGTGTATCTGAGGTTGGAGCACGTTTTTCTCTTGACGCCATGCCGGGCAAGCAGATGTCCATAGATGCGGATCTCAGAGCCGGAGCCATTTCCTCGGAAGAAGCGCAGATCCGCCGCGGCAGAGTGGCCAAGGAAAGTCAGATGTACGGAGCCATGGACGGTGCCATGAAATTCGTGAAGGGCGACGCTATTGCCGGCCTTCTGGTGGCTGCCGTAAACATTGTGGCCGGTACCATTATCGGGGTTACCCAGAACGGGATTTCCGCCGGAGACGCTTTGCAGCTTTACGGCATTCTGACTATCGGCGACGGTCTGGTGTCCCAGATTCCCTCGCTTCTTATCGCCATTTCCGCCGGTATTCTGGTTACGCGATCCGGAGAGGAAAGCAACAACGTGGGCGAGCAGATCGGCAATCAGGTGTTCGGGCAGCCCCGGGCAATAATGATTGCTGCCGCTCTGGTGTTTCTTTTTGCCCTGGTTCCCGGCTTTCCGAAGCCGCAGCTGTTTTCGCTGGCTCTGCTTCTGGCGGGAGTGGGGTACACGCTGGATTATATGAAGAACAACCGTAAGCCGGTAAGCGATCCGAAGAAAGACATCAAGAAAACTCTCAAGGCCACTACGGAAAAGAACCGGAAAACAGAATACAATCCGGATGCCGAGGAGGAGTTCTCCCCGGTAGTGCCGCTGATTCTGGATATTTCGCCGAACCTCATCAATCTTCTGGATTATGAAGAATTGAATTTCGAACTGGCCAACCTGCGCCGGGCGCTTTATTTTGATCTGGGAGTGCCGTTCCCCGGAGTGCATCTCCGGGAGAATCCCAATCTGCCGGATAATGAGTACATTCTTAATCTTAACGAGATCCCCATCTCCAACGGAACGCTGGTAAAGGGAGCCGTCCTGGTGCGTGATGACCCTGACAATATCAGAATGCTGGGCATTCCGGTTACCGAGGGAACTCCGTTCCTTCCCAATGAGAGATCCTGGTGGGTGCAGGAAACCCACGCTGAAAAGCTTAAAACTCTGGGGGTTTCCTTTCTTTCCCATGCCAGTGTGATTTCGCTGCATCTCTCCCTGGTGCTGGTACGGCACTGCAGCGACTTTATCGGTCTTCAGGAGGCCAAGTATCTGCTCGACAAGATGGAGGAGCGGGCACCGGACCTGGTGCATGAGGCCTCCCGTCTCCTGCCGCTTCAAAAATTTGCCGACTGCCTCAAGCGTCTGGTGCAGGAACAGATTTCCATTCGCGACCTTAAAAATATTCTGGAGGCCATTATTCAGTGGGCTCCGAAGGAAAAGGATCAGGTGATGCTCTGCGAATATATCCGCACGCATCTCAAGCGGCAGATAAGCTACAAGTACTGTGCGGCCCAGAACTTCCTGCCGGCGATTCTGCTGGATCCCAATACCGAGGAGATTATCAGAAAATCTATAAGACAGACCTCCACCGGAGCTTTTCTGGCGCTGGATCCTATGAGCAGCAAGGCTATTCTCAAGGAGGTCAGGCGGATTATGGACAAGTGCCACGGAAAAGTGGTGGTAATAGCTTCCATTGATATCCGCAGATATCTGCGGCGCCTTATAGAAGCTGATTTTTATGAGCTTCCGGTGCTTGATTACCAGGAGCTGACTCCCGAAATTTCTGTACAGCCCCTGGACCGGATTAAGATTTAGCTTTTTAATCCCGGCTTTCTGGCAGTTTCCTTTGGCAGTTTAAGGGCGATTCCGGCTGTTTTTAGATAAGTTACACGGTTTTTAAACAAATGACCGGATTCTTCTTCCTGCCGCACCGGAAATCTGTCTACAATGAGAGAGACCTGTCTGGGGCTCCGGAGCTCCCCCGGGATGCAGTTTTTTCGGGGCGGCGGTATGCCCGGAGACTTCCAAACATCAGGTTTGCAGGAAAATTGCGAAATTACTGTTTTTTTTTGTAACTTCCATTCTTTTCAAACGTTATCCACTCAAATAAGGAATTAGTTATGGTTGATGATACTAAGGAAACTTCAGATTCTGCTGAAATCGACGCTTCTGCCGAAGACTTTGTGAAGCACTTTGTGGAGTTTATTGGGAAGGGGTATACCATTGCCGATCTTATGCAGATTTCTCCGGATCGCATGGAAGCTCTTTACAGTCTGGCCTATCAGAATTACGTAACTAAGAATTATGAGGATGCTCTTAAGGTCTTTAAGGTTCTGGTTCTTTACGATCAGTCTGAGCAGAAGTACACCATGGGGCTGGCAGCAACCGAGCAGGATATGGGTGATTACGCTAAGGCGGCTAACACTTATTCTCTGGCATGCTTGCAGACCGGTCTCAAGGATCCCGAGCCGATGTATTTTGCGGCGATCTGTCTCCTCAAGGCAGGTCAGAAGGAAGATGCCATCGTTGCGCTGAAGAGCCTTGAAACCATGGGCCGTGAAGGTAATGCCAATGACGAAAAGTTCAAGCTTAAAGGACTTAATCTGTTAAAGGTTATGGAAAATTTCAAGGAGTTATGAAGATGACTACCAACACTATCAATAACAACGGAATCATCAATAACGATATTATTGTTGATGGTGATGTTGGAGCCGGCAAGGTTTCACAAAAGGATCAGACTCTCGTTTCTCAGCTTCTTTCCTTTGTGAAGGAAAATCTTGGTGCGGCCCTAGATGAATCTCCCAAGCTTCGTACCCCGCACACCGGTTCTGCCTCTAATGTGTCCATCATGGGTATGGATGAAGAGACTGTAATGATGATGCTTGGTACCGAAACTGCAGAAGTTGAGAAGAAGGGCGCTGTCAATGCCATTAAGAACAGAGCCAAGCTGAGAGAGGCTGAAAACGCCAAGATTATTCAGAATCTCAAGGAACAGGCTGAAAAGCTGGAAAACCAGAGTTTCTGGGACAAGTTCTGCAAGGTGTTCAAGATAGTTGCCTCCGTCATTGGTGTTGTTGCAGCCGTAGCCGGTGCCGTTTTCAGCGGCGGTTCCTCCCTGGCCATTGCGGCAGCCATTATCGGCGGTATTATGGCAGCAGAAAATGTAGTGTCCACGGCCACAGACGGCAAGATCGGACTGGGGGCTCTGTGCACAAAGATTTTTGGCGAGGAAGCCGGACCATGGGTTTCCATGGGTATTTCACTGGCTCTTACAGCCGTAACTATGGGTATGGGTATCGGTGCAGCCGTCAAGGGCGCTTCCGATGGTGCCAATGCCGCTGCCAAGATTTTTAAGATCGGCACGCAGATTGCCGGTGGTGTGGCTAACGTCGGCGCAGGTATTACCGGTATCGGTTCGGCCATAAACTCCTACAATATTACCCAGCTCAAGATCAGCAACAAGGAAATGGAGGCCATGCTTGCCAAGCTCCGTCAGCTCTCCGAGGAGGACACCAAGCATCTTGAGGAGGTTATGGAGACACAGAACGAGCTGGTCAACGGTGTTAAGGATGTAATTGACACAATCAATGCCGCAGAGCAGGCAATTGTTACCGCCTGATATCCTTCGGGATCTCGTGCGCTAATACTGAAAAGAGCTTTTCCCGGCCGGGAATTGCTCTTTTTTGGTTTTTGCCCGTGCTATCCTGTTTTTTCAGAAGATTTCATAAAATTCAAATAATTCCGGCCGCGAAATCAGGCTATTACTGAATGGCGGGGTGAGAGCCGTACACACCATTCGCAGTATTGCACTTCAGGTATTAGGTCTTAAAACGTCTTTTTAAGGCTTCAGGGATTCTTGACAAAAGTGCTGGTGAATCCGTACCATATCGCACACAAAAATCGGGATGTGTTGAAGGAATTTGCAATGGAAGCGAAGATCACAAATAACAATCTTCCTGCTAATCAGCACAATACTGATACTTCCAAACTGGACAACCTTTACTCGTTAATCGAAAAACTTACATCAACCATTCAAGAACAGACCTCAACCATTCAGAAGCAGACTGAAGCCTTTCAAAATCAAGCCAAAAAAGTTGAAGAACAGGAGAATAG
>NZ_KB899637.1:289803-305163 GCF_000378405.1 Succinimonas amylolytica DSM 2873
CTGGAAGATTACCTTGAATTTCTGTTCAGATATATGGGTATTCACAGAGACGAACTGAAAGATGAATCGCTGTCTGATGAAAGAAGAAATGCTATTCTTGAGCAGGCAATGCCGTGGAAATTTAAGAAGGCCTAAAGACTTTAGACCTAATACCACTTCAGTATATCCCAGAATAGCGGCAGAACTTTCTCCAATGCGGCAGGGAGAATGGCCGTCTGGCCAGAATTATCCGTTTTTTTTCCTCTAATATTTTCTGCCATAGCAGACATACCGTCTTTGGCTATACAATCACTTACAGTAAAGCCGGTGCTTTTTGGTACCTCGGGAACTTTTGCCATACCAGCGGCAGGGATAGTGCTCCCGGGCAGTTCCCTCCTGGCTGAAATGGTATTAATCACTTGATGGTGTTCACCAGAATGGCCTTTCCTGATAACAGAATGCCGATGTCAATGGTAGAATGAATATTAGTGTTTCCCAGCTTTTATAAAACAGGTGGCTTATATTGAGCATCCGGTAAAAAGTCCTGAAATCGAAACAGAATAATTACCTGGTGCAGTTTATGGCGGGGCCGGAGATCTGTCTTCCGGAGTGCTTCCTGACTGGTTTCAGCCCTGGAGGGAGAAGCATGTCCGGGGGAGGTGAAGTCGTGCAGTACAGGTCTTTACCTGAGATGACTGGCATTCCGGCGGCTAAAACGGTCAGAGACGGACAATAGCCCCCGGGCATCTGAATGCTGCGAGGACAGCGAACGCCACGGGGAACCTATTTTCGAATACTGCTTTTGGCAGTTTAAACTTGCAAATTTAATTTGAGGATATTCGGCATGAACGGAGAAGAGCTCATCAAAAATTTAGGTCAGAAGCTCGGTCTGGATCTTGAACCTGATGAAACCAGATCCTGTAACTTTTCGGCGGATGATATGACCATTACTGTCACTTTCATGGAAGAGATGGATATCCTGGTTCTTGTCGGAGATCTGGGTACTCCTCCGGATTTTGATCGTGAGAGGCTTTATAAACTGATGCTGGAAGCAAATTACCTTTACAGCGCAACTCAGGGAGCTTCTCTGGCACTCAACGAAGCTGACGGGCACGTATGTCTTAACAGGTTTTTTCCGGTTCAGTTGCTGGATGACAACAGTTTTTACAGCCATGTTGAACGCTTTATTAATATTGGGACGTTCTGGATGCAGGTTATCAGGGATCTGGCTCTTGCTCCGGAACCGGAAGCCAAAAACGAAACCGGAAGCGGAGATATGGAGATTTTCAGCGAGTTTATGACAGTGTAGGCAGAGTACTTCAGTTTTCTGAGTTTGGGGAACCTGTAGATTGAAGCATGGGGGGAGATCTTTCTGGATCTGCGTTTCATGCTGAATGTGATTTTTCATGCGGTTCTCTTTGTATCCGGTATTTTCCTTTCCATTTTTCCTGGGGTACGGTTTATGAACATTGATTCCCCGCCTGATCCCGGAGGTGCTGGAATACCCCGCAGCGGAGCTGAAGAATTACAGGTCTCTGTATTTCAGGAAGATTATTACAAGCAGCCTCCTCAGGAGCGCTATAAAACGGCATGAATGTAAACACGAGATGGAGAAATTCAAACGGCTGATGCATCCGGCAAAAATTTAGACAAAACAGATACTTAATAACATACATTGCTTACAATGTCAGTAATAACGATGACAGCAATGGAGGCAAGGTATGTTGCGGCGGAGACAGCGGCGATCCCGGTGTTTGTTCCGGGACTCCGTATGCCGGAGCAGATAAAGACGGCGAGCGGCTTTTTGGCTGATTGTTCGGGTTCCCGGCGTATTTTCTGCTGGGAGTCTGCATAATGGCTTTCCTGCAGATGATGTATCCTCTGAGAACGGTTGAGAATACATGGCTCGCTGCGTGTTACGCCATGTTTGACATATCACTTTTATTTCTCTATTGGACAAAGGCTTTTTATGCCTGGATATTTAAAAAAATCTGGGAAACGCTTGCTGATTTTTACCACGACGGCAATCCCGGCAGTTAGGATTTCCGATTCTTCATAAGAGCAGCAACAACCCGCTTTTTGCGTTTTTTTGATCTGAAGGGCGAGATATGAACGACACGTTTATTAATCTTGGCATTAACGCAAATATCATAATCAACTGGCTTCATCAGTTTTTATGACTTTTCGGGCACTGTTCATAATGTGTTTACTAATGTCAATGTTGATATGAGCCGTATGTACAATAGCATGACTACATACAACACACAGGTCAACACACAGCTGAATCAGCTGAATGCGTTATTGAACAGCGTATCACGCAGCTCTTCCGTAGCCACCAATAACCTGGCGGCAATTTTTGCCAGACAGGAACGTCAGCCTAATATCCAGCAAAGCATCTTAGAAGCAAACACGGCGAATACTTCAAAAGGGGCTCAGGTTGTACAGGGTTCTCTAACCAGAGCAGGGCAGTTATCGGTGTTATATTAGCTCGCCTTGGCGGGAAGCTGATAATGTCTTTCATGAAAGCGTAAGTGATGGTGTTCCTGTGAAAATTCCCTCCGGAGTGAGGCCGCACGGAATTATGGAGTGCCGGCGGCTTTGGGAACTTCCCGGGAGAGAATCCGGGTTAAGCTCCTCTTCAGAGATAATGCTCGCAGAGCAGGTCCTTTTTAGATTCCCGGGCATTCATATTGCAGTATTTCTGCAGTCCCTTTTTCCAGCCTTTCATATAGCTGTCTCTTTCTATATCTGATGAGGAGGACAGCAGCAGCATGTCTGTATACTCCTTAAACATTGTGGAGCTCTGCCCCTCATGACCGTCCTGATAGCCGATCTGGTACCAGGTGAGCTCCGGATCTGACTCATGCTTTGCATTCAGGTTCAAGGATATGCAGCATACTCCGGCGAGAATCATAACGGCTGAAATATTTAATACTTTAGAGAGATTAATGATTACCATTTTTTCTGTTCCTTGGTGCAAATTTCTTATTTGAAGTATGAATGCATTCAGTTACACCGTGAGAACGGAGAAGCTGCCGGAAGGTTACAAAAAATGTGAGCTTTATCAGCTTTTTAACTGCTTCATTGCTGTATGCCCCAGACATTCAGGAGGGCGGCTTTTTGCAGAAAGCAGTTATTAGAAAACCGGAAAAAGGAAGACGCGAAAAAGAAGCAGATTATCAGGGCAGCGACAGGAAGAGTGCCGGAAAAGGGGAATCCCGGGGGGTTAAGCCGGAGGAAAAGCCGGGGGGCCCTGCTGTCTGAAGATGTCCGGAGATTAGGAAGAGGGAACGGGAAGCAAAAAGTATCAGTCCTTTCCCGTTCTGCTGTATTTTTCCAGGATTCTCCCGGATTTCAGTTCATCAGAAATCCGATGGGAATATTGTTGAAGATGTTTCCAAAGCTATGGGACAGCTCCTTGTTTTCGGAAATAAGAAAATCGCAGTCATTCAGGAACAGCTGCAGGAGATAGCAGATCTGATCGTTTTCAAGAATGGCGGAATTGATATAGAGTTCAAAGCGGAACCAGCCACCGGTTACGGACGAGGCAACGCTGTATTCCGAGTTGATCTTCAGGATCAGCTTCGAAAGGTGGCGCAGTCTCTGATCATTATCCTGAGGATTGTCAGGGGCCAGCTCAAAGATATTGGCGTAGATAAGAAACTCTTCCCGGGAAAGCGGATGGAAGCTCACCTCCAGATCGTTTTCCAGAAGAACCGAGTGCTCCTGAGAGGCTCTCTCATCCTGGAATTCGTTTTCGTCATATGACCATCCGGCAGTTTTGTAGATGTGGCGTATAGAATTTACGGCTGTCATGTTCTCTCCTTGGGTTTTCTCTGCCCGGTGGCAGATTATCCGAAAAGCGGCATGTCTGAATCCGGGTTACCGCCGGAATAGCGGCATGCTGAGGCTAATTATTATCTGTCGGAACAGATCGCAAAAAGATCGTAACCTTTTAATGCTACGATCTTCTGACTTTATGGAGTTCTCAAACCTGCTATCAGACAGTGACAATCTTTCTGGTGGCGTCGTTCTCGCTGCGGCTGATATCCTGAATAGTATCACGGGCCTTGGTCTGGAGTTCCTTCAGGGAATCGTTGATTTCCTTGAGAGACTCAATAGCTCCGCGCAGAGAGGCTTCCTTGGCTTCCATTCTCTTGACATCGGCACGCCTTTCCTGTTCTATGTAGTCACCGGAAGTCTTGGCGACGTTTGAGAAAGCTGAAGCCCCCTGTGTTACCGCTTCGGTTATGCCGTGGCGGGCTCTGTTTCCGACAGTGAGATCCTTGGCCATGGCATCGGCAAGCTCGGAATTGTTCTTGGCAACGGCAAGGGCTTCCTTGGCATCGCAGTAGGTCTTGTCAGTACTGGTGAAGTGCTCAACATTCTTGGAGGCGGTCGTAACATCCTGCTGATATTTGCTGATATCGGCCTCAATAGACTTGAGGTTGTTGGTAAGAGCGGTCTTTTCAGCATTCAGCTTGGTGACCTCAGCCTGGGGCAGCTTCTCATTGATTGGCAGCTTCTCATTGATTTCCAGCTTCTCATTGATTGCATTCAGACGATCCTGAGTAGCAGTCTTCATATCCTCGGCAGTCTTGAGATTAATTCTGGAAGTCTTAAGCTCATCGTTAAGCTGCCCCAGCTTGCCGGTTCTCTCCAGATTCTGCACGTTATTGGTAGCCCTGGTAAGATCCTTGGCTGCCGGGTTCTGTATCTCGTGGGCTTTGACCTCGCTGGCGAGCGCCTTGCTGCTGGAGTAGATACTGAAGGCGCCGGAGGCAATCTGAACAGCACTGCCTACAATGCCGCAGATCAGCTGTGCCATAGCACCCTCGTCCAGCTTTTTGGCCTCGGACAGAGCGGTCTGCTCAATGGTTTCATACTGCTGACGGATTATTTCCTTGTTCATCTTGCGATCCTGGGCAGCCATTCTGGAAATTTCTGCCAGGAGCTTTCCGGTAGCGGATACCACGTCATCAAGAGCGGCATACTGTTCCTTGGCGCTCTTGAATCCGGCAGGCTTGAGATCGGCACTGTCCTTCTCAATTAAAACCTGGGGGTTCGGTATATGAAGAAAAGATTTTTTGCTGACATCGCCGCCTTTCTGCAGCTCGGAATTCATAATGTCGTTAAGGCCGCTGATGGAAGACTGGCCGGAAGGGAATTCGATACTCATAATAATAACCTCTGACTTGATACTGTTAAAACAGACAGCTACTCCTGGCAGTCTGCCGGTTCCGCAAGTGGTTGCACTTTGCATTTCTGGTCTGATAACGAACAGGGCGGCGGCAGGTTACAAAAAAAATCAAAATTCTTTGCAAATACCTGCGAGTTCCGATTTTTGGAGTCAGTGATGTCCCCATGTCTGTTTTTTTCAAATATAATGATAATATGCTTCGGCAGGAAGCAGTTGCGATTTTAGTCGGTGCTGTGCAGAAGATCTGCTTTTTAACCGGCCGTGCAGTCAGACATTCCGGCTCTGTTTCCGGGGTCTTGCGGCATGATTTAAGTTTTGTTTATCACTATAGAAGTATGTTTATTTACACCTCAAGAAAGGCGCTTCTTTCTGCGGCCAGATGCGCTTTTTTGGTTCTGGCGCTGGCCTCCCTTTCCGAGAGCCAGGCCTTTACAGCTCAGTACAGCCATTATTCCGAGGACGAGGATCTTGTTGCGGTGCTGTCGGATTTTGCCAGAGCCCAGGGGCTTCATGCCAGAATTTCCCCGGTGATTCAGGGCAAGCTCAGCGGCCGTTTTGACGCTGTCAGTCCGGATGTGTTTATGGATACCCTGAAGCGGGCCTTCGGGGTTAAATACTATATTCAGGGCGACATCATCAATTTTTATCATGACAGCGAGTGGGTGCGATCCATGTACAAGCCGTCTGCGGTTTCCGCAGCATCGATGCTTGGTTTTCTGAAGGATGCCAGAGCGGTGGCCGATGCGCTGCCGGTTACCGTGGATTCCCACGGCATGCTGGTGATGCAGGGACCGGAATCCTACATTCAGAATATTATGTCCCTGGCGCAGAGCTTTGACCGGAGGCAGGAGCAGGAACTTTCCATGCATGTGTTCCGGCTCCGGCATGCCCGGGTTAACGATACCAGTATTTCCACATCCTCGAAAAATGTGGTGGTTCCCGGAGTGGCGACCCTGCTTTCCCGTATGGTGGCTGGCGGCTTCGGCAGCGGTGCATCATCTTTCGGGGTTTCCCGGAAGAGTCAGATGCTGACCGGGCTGCGGGGGACCGGACTTTCGGCTACGGCTGCTCCGAAGCCCGCTGCGGATGCGGGGGCTTCGGCGGGAGACAGCAGCGGGGGGCCGGCGGAGGAGAGGGGGTTTACCCCCAGCATAATTGCCGATGAACGCCTGAATGCCATTCTGGTGTATGACTACAAGTCCCGGATACCGTTTTACCAGGAAGTGATTAACGAGCTGGATGTTCCGGTGCGCATGGTGGAGCTTCATGCGGCCATTGTGGATATCGATGTTGATGCCTCTGAGGAGCTTGGCATTGACTGGCATGGCTCCGCGGCTACCGGAAACTGGAGTATTGACGGCGGCAAGGGGGCTTACACAGACGCTACCGGAAAGTACAAGGGCGGTGTTTTTTCCACCGTGTTCAATACTGCGCAAAGCAATTTTATGATTCAGGTGAAGGCTCTGGAGTCCGACGGCCGGGCAAAAACTCTGGGACGTCCTTCTGTTCTGACTATGGAGAACACTGAGGCTACGCTGGAAAATACCACCACCAACTATGTTCCGGTCAGCGGCAACGATTCCTCGGATCTGTTTTCAGTTACGGCGGGAACGGTGCTTCAGGTAATTCCCCACATTGTGGAATCCAATGACGGCACCGAGCCGATAATTCAGATGATTATTACCCTGAAGACCAATCAGGACAGTAACGGCAATGATATAGCGAATGTCGGAACCTCTGCCTATATCCCTTCGGTAAAGGAAACCGTGGTCAATACCCAGGCCATGGTACGGCACGGACAGAGTCTCCTGATCGGCGGCTACTATGTGGAAAGCCTGTCGGACACGGATGACGGGGTTCCTATTCTTAAGGACATTCCGCTCCTGGGACGGCTGTTCAGCACTGAAGGGCGGAAGCTTCAGAAGAGGGAGCGCATTCTGCTTATAACTCCGAGAATCGTCACCCTTGACGATCTGAGCCGGCTCCCGGACAAGGCCTCGGGGTTTGGCAAGGATCCGGGACAGACCGACTATTTGGATCGGGAGGAGCGGCTCAAGGTTCCGGCCCGGCCGAAGGATTCCTCCGGCTGTGCCTCTTCACGCTCTCTCAGTGCGGACCAGAACCGGCCGGCCGCTCCTGAAACTGCTGACGGAGTTCTGTGATGGAAAATTTTGACATGCCGGAGCAGAATGTTTCGGAGGAAGCCAGCAGGAATAAGGCACAGGCGGTGGAATTCCGCTTTGTTTCCGGTCCCAACAACGGGGCCATGCTGCGTCTTGAGGTCGGGGAATACTTTATCGGCAACACCGCGGACTCCGAGGTGGTTTTTGCTCTTGACCGGCAGGACAGCATCGAATTCGTTATTGGCATTGGTGAGGATCGGGATGTTTATGCCCGTTCCCGTTCCGGCACGGTGTATCTGTACAATTCCGACGGCACTGTTCTGGAACAGCTTTCCCCGGAGAATGTCCCGCTTCCCGAAGGAACCCGGATCGGGGTGGATTTTGAGTCACTGGTGTGGTTCGGGGACTGGAATGCTGTCGGGGGGCGGTGGAGAACCGTTTCGGAGGATGAAATGTCCGAAGCGGCCCGGAGTGAGCTGGGGGAGCCCCCTGCTCCTGAAGCCGAATCTGAGACCGCTCCTGCACAGGATTCCGAAAATGCGGAGGAAGCGTCCGGAGAGGCGGAAGCTGCATCAGGGACTGACGCTGACTCTGAAAAATCAGGAGAGCCTTCGTCCGGCATCGCTTCCGGAGAAAACGGCGGGACAAAGCCCCGGAAATCTCCGGTAAGCCGCCGGAAGCAGGCTATGGCGGTTTCTTTAGGCCTTATTCTTCTGGCAGTGATTTTTGCGCTTCAGAACTACGGGGCTATCCGGAATTTCCTGGGGGCTGAGGCTGATACCGGGAAGCCTCTGACACTCCGGGAATATGTTACCGGCTATCCAGACGGGATGCTGGAGCTGGAAGAGAAAATGAATTCCTATGTGGTACGCGGAGCCTTCAGAGACGAGAACCAGAGACAGCTTTTCCTGGAAAATCTCCCCGGAGCAGACAAGCAGGTGGAGCTGAATGTCAGACTGGTGGATGATATTCTTAACAGTGTCCGGCACAGCTTTAACTTTTACGGACTCCGGGTAAATCCGGTACCGGAGGATGACGGCGCCATCAGTATTTTCGGGTATGTCAGAGACAAGTATGCAGAAGCGGAGATTATGAAAAGCATTAAAAAGGATCTCCCCTTTGTATACAGCCACCTGGTTCCCAGATTTACCTACAGAAGCGATCTTGAGGAGCGGCTTACGTCCCTGAGCCAGGAGGCCGGTCTGAGCATTCTGTATCTTTACGGCCGGGGTTTTATTGCCTACCGCGGGCAGTTTTCCATGGACGATCTTTCCAAAATTGCCTTTATCAGGGATGAGATTTCCAAAATCGTCCGGGGGCCGGTGCCGCTCGTTAGCGTTCAGGATCTCAGCCCGGATGAACTGGAATCCGTCAGGGGCAGCGAAAACGATGTGAAAGAGCCGGCGGTTCAGCCGGGAACCGGGGGAATGATCAGGACTTCGGATGTTCCAGCAAGGAAAAACGCTGGCGGGACTGTCCGGCCCGGGACCTCCCGACCGTCGTCCGGAGAGAGTCCGGCTTCCGGCAGGGAGTTTTCTGCCAGGGATGTGGCTTCGGTGAACGTTTCCGGAAAAATAGGCTTCTTTACAGCCAAGAACGGCATTCTGTATTTTGAAGGTTCCCGGCTTCCGGACGGCGCCGTAGTCAGCAGCATTGGGAACGACCTGATTATCCTTAGGAAGAACGGCCGGGAGGTTAAGATAAACCTGAAGTAGAGCGTCTGGAAATGACCTGGCATAATGGGGCAGGGCTCTCCGGAAAGTTCTTGCGGTGATTTTTCAGAAAAAGCGCCACGGGTGCGGAAAGCCGGAAATTATTGTGTTTTCAAGTCAAATTTTATTAAAAATACTGTAACGGATTTTGCCTTGAAACGTTAAAATAGCAGTAAGGCTTGTTTTGAGACGGAGAGCTTTATGGAAGTTGATATTTATTCAGCTGTAGACGAAGGGAATTTATATCTTATCAGGCAGTACGACGAGGATCTGTTTCAGATAGAGATGAAGCTCAAGAAAAAGCTGGATTCAGGGGTTACAGCAGAGGAGTTCGAGCCCTGCATGGCGCTTTTGACAGCAGCTGAGTCAGCACGCAGGATCGTGTCTCTGGTTCAGGAAGGAGGGAATTAAGATGAGTGGTATTGAAGTAAGCGGGAATATGGGCCGTGTGGTGGAGAGCGGAATTCAGAATCTTGAGGACCGCGCCAAGGATATTCGTAACGAAATTGAAAAGCTGCAGGATCCTTCCAAGTCCATGACTCAGGAGGAGCAGACTTCACTTCTTCTCAAGACGCAGTTCAAGCTGGGGCAGTATAACGCTATTGTGGAGCTTACCTCCAATATTACAAAGAACGTTTCCGATACTGCGAAGTCAATATCTCAGAAGGCTGGTTAATGCGGTTTTAAAATGCTTGAGCAGAATTTTTTAGACAAGGACGAACTTCAGAAGCTTTTCAACATAGCTTTTGTCGGCTGTTCCAGAGGATTTGTTCCGGAAGCCCGGACGGTATTTTCAAAAATTTTGGAGGCTGTGCCGGATCACCGGGCAGCCCGGGCGGGGCTTGCCTTTACTCATATTGTGGTAGATGATTTCGCTCCGGCAGATGAGATTCTTCAGGGATTGCTTGCCGAGGATCCTGATGACGATGATTCCAGAGGGTTTCTGGTGCTGTCAAAGTTTCTTCAGAAGGATTCCGACGCCGTTGATGTTGCCATGAAGGAATTTCGGAGTCTGGATTCCGCCGGTTACCGGTTGGCTTCCTCTCTTAGTGAAGTAACCAGGTAGTTCATGCATTTTGAAAAGTTTAAAAGAATGACGGGGATGATACTGCTCCTGGGGGCGGTATCTCTTTTTATTTCAGGATGCCGGGAAAATCTGTATTCCGGACTCAGCGAGGCTGATGCCAATGAGATGGTATTTGTGCTTCTCAACCGCGGTGTTGATGCCAAGAAGGTTTCCCAGGGCAAGACCGGCTATGCGGTAACTGTTGAGGAAGATCAGTTTGTCCGCTCCCTGGAGATTATCAAGGAGCATTCGCTGCCCCGGGAGAAGTTTCAGTCGCTGGGAACGGTGTTTTCCGGAACGGGTATGATTTCCTCCCAGCTGGAGGAACAGTCCCGGCTGGCCTTTGCCATTTCCCAGGAGCTTTCCGGGACCTTCAGCAGAATTGACGGCGTTCTGGATGCCCGGGTTCATGTGGTTCTCATGCATAACGAGCAGGGTACCGGTCTTACCACCCCGCCTTCCGCCTCGGTATTTATCCGGCATGTGGCCGATTCTCCGGTGGTGGATATGGTAAGCGGTATTCGGGAAACCGCGGCCAAGGCGGTGCCGGGGCTTACCATTTCAAATGTCTCCGTGGTTCTGGAGCCCTTCAAGGAGAATATTATTATCGCTCCGGCAAGGGCCAGCGGAAGCTCTGATGAAAGACTGCTCTGGTGTCTGGCCACGGCGGCTCTGTCGGTTCTTCTGACGGCGGGGATTTTTCTGGTGTCGGCCTTTCTGAAGAAAAGAAAGTCCGAAAAGTCCGCAGCCGGAACCGGCGAGTCCGGAAAACCGGAAGCCGGTGCCTGACCGGCGTATTGAGTGAGGTCCCGGCTGCTGCCGGGCTTTGTCAGTTTAACGGGGGCTGTTTTTTTATGAATCGCGAGGAAGCCCTTAATGTGGTCAGGGATCCGGAATTTCTCAGGGATCTGGCCGGGCTTAATGCCATGCGCTACAGCGACAGCGATATCTATGCGGAGTGGCGGCGGCTTTTTCCGGAAGGACTGTCCGGAGAAAGAGAGCTCTTTATTGAAAGACTCCGCTACAGATCCGCAGATTTTGTGGTCTGCCGCGGCAGGTTTGACCGGATCCTGCTGCTGTCCCCGCAGGAGCTCCGGGAATTCTGTTTCACTCTGGGAGCCTGTATCATGGGCTTCTATATCAGAGAGCTGGTGAATACGGGGGAGCTTTTCCGGTATCGGAAGCTTCTGGGAGATTCCCTTTTTGACTATGTCTACTATTTTGCCGCCTATGCCCCCTATGCCGACGATCTCGGAATCCGGGGCCGTCTTTCCGTAATCAGAAGTGATGAGGCAGAACAGGCCGTGCTTCTGAGCGGCTGCTATGCCCTGTACCGGGTTCTGGAGGATGGCAGCTCTTCGGAGATACTGCCGTTTATCCGGAAAAAGCTGACCTGTGCTTCCGAAGAGGAGATTTTCGGATTTTTCCGGGTGTCCCGGCCCTTAAAGGCAGTGAAGACTGCCAGAATCGGCGGTCTTGTCCGGCATTGTCTGACCCGCTGCGGTTTTTCCTGGTAGCCGGATAATGCCCGGAATATGGTATATTTGTTTCTGCCGGAATTCCGCTTTTTTATGAATCCGGCTTTTTTGGGGGAAATCCCTGCGGAGTTTCTTGCGTTAAGGACACAGACCCGTGAGCAGAATTTTTTGTATATCCGGCGAGAAGGTTAAGGTCGCTGAAGGAGTCAGGATTATCCGGCGTGATGATCTCGGAGTTCTTCATGATTCCAATGAGATCATCGAAAAGTCCCGGAATCTGGCAGATGACATTCGCAAAAAGGCCGAGGAGGATTACCGGCTCCGCTATGAAGAGGGCTTTGAGAAGGGCCAGCAGGAAGGAAAAAGCGAATATACCGAGAAAATCATGGATCTTATTATTTCCCAGGTGGATTCTCTGGCCGAGCTGGAAAATGACATGGCCCAGGTGGTCATCGATTCCGTGACCAAGATTATCGGGGAGCTTCCGGACAGCGAGCAGATTGTCAGAGTAGTGCGGAAGGCTATCAACACCGTGCGGGGAATGAAGAGAGTTACTGTCAGGGTGGCTCCGGAGGACGAGAGTGCCGTGCGTGCGGATCTGGGCATGCTGCTGGTGTCTCCCGACGGCCGTACCGGATATATAGATCTGGTGGCCGATGCCTCCATGAAGCACGGCGACTGCATTCTGGAGACCCCCATGGGCATAATCAATGCCGGTCTGGAGTTTCAGCTCAGTATTCTGAAGAAATCCATCCAGAGCCGGGTGCAGCAGAACAGCGCGGGATAGCAGATGGCTCTGGATTACATCGGGCAGATGCTCCACAATGCGGTAGCGGAAGCCAATACAATTGAAGTCAGGGGCCGGGTGGATCAGGTGGTGGGTACCATTATTCACGCTTCTGTTCCCGAGGTTAAGGTAGGGGAACTCTGCATTCTGCAGAATCCGGGATCTGACTGGAGTCTGAAGGCAGAAGTGGTAGGGTTCTCCAAAAATATCGCTCTTCTGACCCCGCTGGGCAATATCGAGGGCATTTCCTATCATACCGAGGTTATTCCTACCGGCCATGTGCTGTCGGTTCCTGTGGGACCGGAGCTGCTCGGCCGGGTAATCAACGGAGTAGGGGAGCTTATTGACAATGGTCCGGCATTTCATCCGCAGAAGTTCTACCCGGTTTATGCCGATCCCCCGTCTCCCATGAAGCGGCAGCTTATTACCAAGCCCATCAGTCTGGGGCTCAGAGTTCTGGACGGGATTATCACCTGCGGCCAGGGGCAGCGGCTGGGGATATTTGCGGCGGCGGGCGGCGGCAAGTCCACGCTGCTTTCCTCGATTATCAAGGGAACCAGCGCTGATATTTCGGTGCTGGCTCTTATCGGAGAGCGCGGCCGCGAGGTCCGGGAGTTTATCGAGAGGGATCTGGGCCCTGAAGGTCTGGCGCGTACCGTTTTGGTGGTATCCACCTCCGACCGTTCCTCCATGGAGCGTCTCAAGGCGGCCTATACGGCCACGGCCATTGCCGAGTATTTCCGGGATCAGGGGCGCAATGTTCTTCTGATGATGGATTCAGTTACCCGTTTCGGACGGGCGCAGCGTGAAATCGGTCTGGCTGCCGGAGAGCCGCCTACCCGCCGCGGTTTTCCGCCATCGGTGTTTTCCACTCTGCCGAAGCTTATGGAACGGGCCGGCAACTCCGACAAGGGCTCAATTACTGCGCTCTATACTGTCCTGGTGGAGGGCGATGACATGACCGAGCCTATCGCCGATGAAACCAGATCTATTCTGGACGGACATATTATTCTTTCCCGCAAGCTGGCGGCGCAGAATCATTATCCGGCCATAGACGTCCTGGCCAGTGTGTCCCGTGTTATGAACAGCATTGTGTCCAAGGAGCACCGGAATGCAGCGCAGCGGCTGCGCCAGATTCTGGCCAAGTATCATGAGATGGAGCTTCTGATTCAGCTGGGGGAATACCACAAGGGGGCAGATTCTGAGGCGGATTTTGCCATTGCCCATATTGACAAGGTTAATGCCTTTCTGAAGCAGGGGCTGGGGGAGCTGTCCACCTTTGACGAATCACTGGATGCTCTTCTCAGGGCGGTGGTGTAGCGTCCCGGACCGGGATGGGGGCGGACAATTCGGTATTGAAAGGATGTGCTATGTCGAAGATATTCTTGGTTAAAAACGACAGCCGGAGGCAGCACTGCCGGTGCGGTTTCCTTTCAGCGCTGGCGCTTCTGGCGGCCGGTCTGATTTTTTCAGAAGCCGTGCTGGCGGATACCGGAGCGGCAGCCGGCACGTATGATAGCGGACAGTATGTTGTTATCGATGCTGCTGACGGGGATTCCGACGCTTCTGCGTCTTTCGAAGCCCCAAAGCCGGAGCCGAAGACCTGTGCAAAAACCTGGCGCCTGGCGGTGGTGCAGATGGGAAGCTATAAGGACTTCCAGATTGTCATGAACGCCATGCTAAACAAGCTGTACCGGGACGGCTATTTCAGAATGGCCCCGGATATGGTGGACGCCGAATATCTGTTTGACCTTCCGGATGTCTGGGAAAAGCTCAGCGAAAACTCCCGGGGCGGGTGCATCGAGCTTATTTCCGACGGCTTATATTCTGCCGCATGGGATGATGCTGCTCTCTGGGACCGGGAAAGCGCCCGGCTCCGCAGCAGGATTCTTAACGACCGGGATGTGGATATCCTGCTGGGACTGGGTTTGGCCCCGGGGCTTAAGTTTGCAGATTCCGGGCTGGGAATTCCGGTAATGATCGCTGACCCCTCCAGCCCGGAAACAGCGGGGATTATCGGTCCCGGAGAATATTCAGACAAGCCTAATGTTCACGTGCAGAAATATCCGAAGCGCACCTCCCTGGCTGTCCGGAGCTATCTCAGTATTTTTAATTTCAAAAAGCTGGGGATGATGGTGGAAAGGGATGAAACCATCCGCCGGATGCAGTCCTTTGATGTTATCAGAAAGGTGGCGAATGAAGACGGTTTTCAGGTGATTCCGTGCTTTGGTGAATTCCAGGATCGCACCAATATGAAAAATGTGCGGGAATTTGAACGCTGCCGGACAGAGCTCCTCAGTCAGGGTATTGATGCGGTCTACATGCCGATATTTGACGGTACCGACACCGATAATTATTTTTCCTATATCAAGCCATTTATCGATGAGGACATTATCGTTATCGGAGACGGAAATACCGGCAGTACTGAAAGAGTGGAAAGAGGGGTTCTGGTGTCCCTGGTTGAGGTGGAAATTGATGAAAGCGGCCGCTTTGAGGCCGGCGTTATGGAGCAGATTATTAACGGTACGTCTCCCCAGCAGATCAGCCAGTACTACCGTACCAATCTGTCTTTTGCTCTGAACCTGAAAACTGCTCTTCTGGTTAACTGGAAGCCGTCTTTCGAGTTTATGATGATGGTGGAGTATCTTTATGAAAACATCAATTTCAAATAGGGGCATGATCAGAAACTGATAATACTCCGGCAGAAATACAGAAGAGGCCGGAACGGGCGGCACTGGAATTACGATCCGGGCGGCAATATCGCAACAATGTTGAAGGTTGTCTTTGGAAAAATGATGTTTTTTTTGTAACCTTGAAATGTGCTGTGCGTTTTCTGTACAGAAATGCTGCTGAAACCAGAGAATCAGAAGGAGATTTGAAATGGTTGACTTTAACCCTAATGCCACCCAGACTGCTCAGACAGATCAGACCGAGCAGACCGGCAAGACCAAGGACAAGTACGGCTTTGAGATGATTTCCAGCGTTGAGCTCATGTTTGCCAAGCTGCAGAATGAC
>NZ_KB899637.1:307793-308205 GCF_000378405.1 Succinimonas amylolytica DSM 2873
CGGTCAATGCCGCCATTGCCAGCCTGCAGAGCATTCAGGAGACCAAGGGCTCGGACATTCAGCAGGATATGATTTTCGTACAGGACTTCATGTCCAAGGTAAGCTCCTACAGCCAGGGTGCTATCAGTGCCATCAGCAAGTCCGGCGACGTGCTTACCTCCATTGCCAGAGGATAGTCTCTGCCGGAGATTTTACGGAATTACTGTCAGGAAGCTCCCGGAGAGGATTCGGGAGTTTTTTTGTTCTCCGGCTTTCTGGAGGCGGGGGAGGCTGCGGTGATCCCGGCAGGTCCTCCGGAGTGCGGAGATGCGCCGCTAAGGAGTTGTGCATAAATAACCTTTACAACTTTTCATAAGTCTAGCCCTATTATGCTATCATGACAATCAACTGTAACGTTGATATCAATGAGGCT
>NZ_KB899637.1:310275-332532 GCF_000378405.1 Succinimonas amylolytica DSM 2873
GACTGTGGAAATATGAACTTCAGCAGTTTGCAGACGAAACTAAACTGGCGATCAGCGTTTGCCATTTCCCGCCAGGAACATCAAAATGGAACAAAATTGAACATCGGCTATTCAGTCAAATTACAAAAAACTGGCGTGGGCATCCCCTTGTTAGTTTGCAAGTGATAATAGATCTTATTGCCGGAACAACTACAGCGACCGGACTGAAAGTGGTGGCAAAAGCGGATGAAAAACAGTACTCAACTGGAATCAAAGTGTCTGATGAAGAATTTAAATCTTTGAACATAGTTGGTGATGAGTTTCACCCTGATTGGAACTACACAATCAGCCCGAATTTGTAAAGTTTATTTATGCACAGTTCCTAAGGCATGCTGTAATATTCCCGAAATAGTGTGCAATCAGCACCTGTTCGGCCTATAATAGGCTATTATGTGATCTATTTCAAATTATTGCCATGACCAGAACAACATTGGCTCCGGCTTCCGGAGCACGTTCCCGTATTGCCGGAACCTGGGCTTTTATCCAGGGCTTCATGATCATCCTGCTCTGCCTTTTTGCAGGAAAGCTTATTGCCGCGTATCTTCCCTTTGTGTTTCCGGGAACCATTATCGGCCTGTTTATCCTGTTTCTGCTCCTGAACTTCAAAATAATTTCCGTGCCGCGGGTCATGGATGCGGGGGCAGTGCTGATGGCAGGAATGCCGCTTTTTTATATTCCGGCGGCTACCGGCATTGTGGATTATCTCCCGGAGCTCCGGGATTCCCTTCCGGTAATCCTGATTGCGGTAATTCTGGGAGTGGTCCTGATAATACTGGGTACCGGAGGAATCTTTCAGTACCTTGCGGAAACCCCGAAGGAGAAGCTCAGACGAAAAGCGCTTTTCAGAAGAGCCCGGAACATCAGAAGCATCAGGCGGAGCCGGAGACTGACCGGAGTATCCGGGGAGGGCGGCCATGACTGACCTTGCTGACAGCATTCTTGATTTTGCCGCCGCACATCCGGTGGTGATTATTGCCACTCCGGGAACCGTGCTCCTGTACCTTCTGATTATTAAAATTCACAAAAGGTTCCGGCTGGGGCTGCTAAACCCGCTGCTCCTGACGATGCTGGTTCTTATAGCCATCATTCTGCTGGCGGGAGTCAGCTACGGGGAGTACCAGAAGGGCAGTGCTCCCCTGAGCTTTCTGGCGGAAACCGCTATTGTTGCTCTTGCTCTGCCGCTGTACCAGAAATGGCCCATCATAAAAAAGTATGCGCTGCCGGTGGTGCTGAGTTCGGTGATGTCCATTCTGATAAGCTTTCTGACCGCCTTTATTCTGGTAAAGTGCTTTGGTCTGGATTACCGTTATACCGCTACGGTAGCTGCAAGATCCGTTACCATGCCCATTGCCATGGATGTGGCGGAGCGCCTGGGCGGTTTTCCGGCAATAACCGCTTCCGTGGTCTGTCTTGCTGGGATTGCCGGGGCAGTGCTGGGATTCCCGCTTCTCAGACTGTTTCGGATTCGGGACTCCAGGGCGCAGGGGATTGCCATTGGTGCCTGCTCCCACGCCGTAGGCACTTCGGAAGCGGCCCGGCATGGCATAACCGAAGGGGCGTTTTCATCACTGGGGCTTATTCTGTGCGGCATTCTGACTACCCTGACCTGCGGTTTTATCTGGCAGGGGCTTTTGTGGCTGGCCGGAGAATAGGAGGGATATCCGGAAAATACGGCGAATTTTTAACCGTTTTGGGGAGATTTTACAATAATGTTTACAAATCTCTTGCTTTTCGGGAATTTGTCATTATAATTGCCCATGTCTTCAGGGGATTGCCAAAACCCCGAAGTTATCTGTAATGGGGCCTCTGGTTCTCTCGTATTCTCAGGTAGCATAATTGGTCAGGTTCGGAAGGAAGCAGCCAGGGTTATCTTGAGGAGTACCGGGATGTAGCTAGGGGTCTCTCCATTTTCAGGGCGGTGATTTTCCAGTAGCCGCACTTCTCTATTTTCTTCTCTTTCCTGTTTCTTTCTCTTCTAATGCAGGTTTTGCCGTACGCTGTTTTCTGCTGCCGGTCCGGCGGTGTTTTTCGGGATGGCGCATTCTGAGCTTTCCGGAAAGAGTCCCTTCCTGCTGCGAATAACCGGAAGGGGGCTTAGGCCAGAATAATGTCCGGCCGGAACAGCGGCGGTTCAGACTCCGCAGGGAACAGAAACCGCTGATGGCGAGGGGCAGCTGAGGGAAACAGCTACAGCTCGTAATTGTAAAATTGCTGCCGGTATCCCGGTCTCTCCAGAATGGCAATGGCCTGTTCGGCATGCTCCCGGGTGAGGCCGTATTTTTTTACTGTTTTCCCGAGCCAGTTCTTCTTGTGCGGGTACCTGGTGCAGGTGGTCACCACATTGCCCTGCAGAAAGCCCCAGTTCCAGAACGATTCGTCATCCAGGATTACATAGGATCCGATGGTGTGGTATTTCATCAGCCATTTCCGGATTTCATACGGCCGGGCCCCGGCCCCGCTCTCACGGGACAGTGGGGTGATGCCGCTGATGGTCAGACCTTCCTTTTCAAAGGCGGCGAGGAGAAGCGGCAGATTCTGTTCTCCGGGAATGGGACCGAATTTCACATGTCTGTAGTAAACACCCCTCCAGGAGCTGGAAAGGATAATTTCGGCACCGGTCTCCCGCACAATGTACCGGAGATTCCGCACCATATCCGGATCGATGATCACTCCGTGGGATCGGGCGTCGCCGTCGTCATTCAGAACTCCGTCAATATCCAGAAAGATTACCTTGTAAAAAGGGATTTCCGCCTCACTGTCAATACTGGCGTCCGAAACCCTGATTCCCTCGTAATATTCTCTTTGGGCGTGGAGCATCCGGCACAGGCGGTGGGTAAGCGGCGGGTAGTCCACATAGTACTGTATCTGTTCCGGATGCGCGAATTCCGGATTATCCGTGCTCATCCAGATAAAATGCCCGGGAAAATCGTAACGGTAGTCTCCGGTGCTCATTACTGCGTAGCGCACCCTCTGGCCGTCCCCGGCGACGAGATAGTCTCTGACGAGAGAAATGAAATGTTCTCTGTCCCGGTAAACCAGAATATCAGCCGGAGTGCTCCAGAGTCCGTCTCCGAGTTCGGGGAGCGTTTTTAAGGTGAAGGGTTCTGTCAGAAGATAAACCAGCCGGGCTCCCTGAAATATCCGGTAATCCAGAAGCTTCGGAATAACGTTAGACGACCAGACCTTTCTTATGTATTCCAGCTGCATGTCATTGCAGTCCGGCACCATCTTCTCCAGAAAGTCCTTCGCGTGGAAACGGAACCGGAATTTTTCAGTAATCCAGGATCTCTTTTCGGGAAGGGGCAGGGCTGAAAATGCCGCCTCCTCCGGCACGGCTGCCAGTAATGATGAAATATCCAGAAATACCATTTTCTCGCTTTCAGAGTCGCGGCTTTTGATTTGCGGGACGTTCATTTTGATTGTTAACTCCATTCGCATTTATATACATGGGGCATCAGTAAAGATGTCATAATCAGGAATATAATGATTATAGAGGTGTTTTGACAGGCAGTGCAAGGAATATAGATAAAATAACCTGCATATTTAAATAAATTCCGGTATGTAATCGCAATATGATGTTGGTAACGCCAGATACCGGTATAATCCCTGAAGCTCCGGATATCCGGAAGTCCGGAAAAATCCGCACTGGCTCCGTAAGCATCCCTGTAAAGGTCCGCCGGAATCCGGTCCGGGTGTTTTGGGGTGTTTCTGAAAACATCCCGGATTTCCGGATGCTCCGGAGGATCTTCATCACAAAAGGGAGCGTTTTAATAATCTTGCTTTGACCAAAGCCTTTTCAGCAGGTAATTTGCAGAAAGATCTGTTCCGGGGCGGTATCAGAATCCCTGAAGTCCCGTGCGGCGTTCTGGCGGAGGAATTCTATGACTGCGGATTATCGTGCTATTTTTACTGAAAACGGCTCTCTGTACGGCAATGAGTATATTGTTCCGGATCCCCTTACAACAGAGTTTCGGCTGCGTTTTCAGACAGCTGAGGAATGCACTCCCCGGGTGCTGAAAGTTCTGGAAATCATGATTCCGGAGGAGGCTCCCATTTACTGCGAGGGCTACCAGATGCTTTCCCTTACGGCGGGAACTTTTGGGCATCCCCGCCAGACTGGCCGTATTGACGAGGTGCGGGACTATCGTCTTTATGACAGCCGGGATGGTATTCTGGGGGCCAATTTTTTTGCTTTTTATGCAGACGGACTGTGGCATCTTGTGGGAGCCACTTCCTGTACCGAAACGGATATTTTCTTCCGGAAGAGCAGCGGAGTTCTGGAGATTTACTGGGAGCTGGGGGATATTACCGTGGCAGCCGGATCGGAGTATGAATCGGAGTATATCTGTTTTCTGACCGGAAGCTCCCGGGATGAAATCCTGGATGAATACGCCAGGAGAATCAATGTCCGCATGCCGCCACTGTCCGGACGGCGCGATACCGGCTGGTGTTCCTGGTACGCTTATTATGCCGGCATTACCGAGGCCCGCATCCGGGAGAATCTTGACATTATGGCCGCGGAGTGGCCCGAGCTCCGGATTATGCTTATTGATGACGGCTATCAGCCCTTCATGGGGGACTGGCTGGAATCCTCGGAGCGCTTCCGTTCCGGAGTAAAGCTGATCTCGGAGGATATTCTGGCCCGGGGCAAATGTCCGGCTCTCTGGATATCCCCCTTTATTGCCAGCGGGGGCTCCCGGCTGTTCCGGGAGCATCGGGACTGGTTTATCCAGGGGGATGACGGCGTGCCTCTGGCGGCCGGAGATATTACCTACGGCGGCTGGCGGGATACTCCCTGGTATCTTTTGGACACGTCGGTTTACGAGGTCAGAGAGCACCTGGCCAGAGTGTTTCGGATTCTTAGGCGGGATTACGGGATCTCCTGTTTCAAGCTGGATGCCTGCTATTTCGGAGCGCTGCCGGGAGCGCGGTCATCCCGGCCCGGAGTTACCTGGATTTCCCGCTACCGCCTGGGACTTACGGCTATCAGGAGAGGCGCCGGAGAAGATGCCTGCCTTATCGGGTGCAACGCTCCCCTGTGGCCGTCTCTGGGACTTTTAAATGTCATGCGTCTCGGTGATGATGCCGAGCGGCGTCAGGAGCGGGCGGTTCTCAACTGCGAAATGCTGCGGTACCGCTACTGGATGGCGGACATGTTCTGGACCATGGATCCGGATGCGATTCTCACGGCGCCGCTGGAGGGAACACCCCCGCCGGAGACGGCAGTCCGGGTTATGACAGCCCAGGCATATGCGCTGGGCGGAATGCTGATGCTGGGGGACCCTCTGGGCGGGACCGGATTTCCGGGAGGGGAGCGCTTCTTCAGAATGCTTTTCGGGCAGGTGCGGGACCGGAAACGGGCGGTGCCGGTAAACCGGGCGCTGACGGTTTTCAGGAACGACGCGGGGGCTGTTACCGTGTTTGGCGGTAACAGCGGAGAGCCTCTGGCGGCGTACCGGGGGATGTTCCGGGTTTTTGCCGGAAGAGCCGCGGCCGAGGAGGATGCGGTGCCCGCGGGAGACGCGGAAATTCTGGTACCGGAAGGACTTTTGCGTAATCTCTGAGACCGGGGGAATCGCTGCTCCGTTTCTCCGTTTTTCCCCTGATTTATGCTGAATCCGCAGCAGGCTCTCCGTTTTCTGATTATGATCGGGCCGTCATCCTTGTATTCCGCACTCTGCATAGCGGGCCTCAGGAAGCGTTTTTTGCACTGTCTTGCGAAGATATCCGTTTTTGGATAAAATCTGCCCAGTTTTTGGAAGAGAACCGGTAGTCACTGCCGGAAGGGATAGATACAGCATGCAGTGGATTGACATTGTAATTCTGGCAATACTGGCCATCAGCACTCTGGTCAGCGCCTTCAGAGGTTTTATAAAGGAGATTCTGTCTCTGGTGGCCTGGCTTATCGCCTTTTTTGTGGCCAGCAATTTTTACGAGCCCATGGCGAAGCTATTCACATTCACGGATGACAGCAAGGTGCAGATTGCCCTGGCGCTGGTGGTGCTTTTCTTTGGAACTTTGATGATTATCGGTCTTATTAATTATCTGGTGACCACCATTCTCAGGAAGACCGGTCTTTCGGGAACCGACAGAATGCTGGGCATGGTATTCGGACTGGCCCGCGGTGTCATCATTGTCCTGGCAGTGGCCATGTGTTTTCAGCTGATCCTGAAGTACGGCTTTTTCGAAAAGATTCCGGAACAGCCGTGGTATTCCCATGCCGTGGTTCTTCCGGAGGTTAACAAGATGGCAGTTAACGCTCTTAAGTATTTCGGCCTTATGTAGCATCCTTCCCGGGTATCCGCCGGCCGGCCGCACAGGACCTTTTTAAGGTATCTCAGGCCGGCGCTCCTTTTTATGCTCCCGGTTCGCTGGTGCTGCATTTCTGTTTGCAGGCCGGGGCTTCTGCGGCTCCTCCCCCGGCCGGCCATTCTGGAAAGGCCGTTCCGTTTTGGAAGAAATTCACCTGGATCCCGTCCCGTTCTTATTTCCCGTTTCATTTTGCACCCCCGGAAATTCGCTGCGGCACTCTGCGTTTTCTGTCAGTTGCACCTTAGACACCTGCAGCAGAAAGGGATTGTTGCGTTTTGAGATATATGTCACAAAGTCGGGGCGCGATTTTCCCTCAGGAAGGGTGCCGGGCCGGTCAAAAAAATAATGAAATCATTTCCCGAAAAACCGTTATAATACCGGAAATAAGTCACGCTACGGTTGCGGTGCCGCGCCTGATTTTCCGGACATAAATGCTGTTAAGGCCTTTTAAATCCGGGGCGGGGACCGTTTCCTGTTTTTCAATACATTAAAAGGATATCAGCATGTGCGGTATTGTCGGCATAGTGGCCACTTCCCCAGTTAACCAGTCCCTTTATGATGCTCTTACTGTTCTTCAGCACAGAGGTCAGGATGCGGCCGGTATTGTTACCGTCAATGACGGCAACTTTAAGCAGCGCAAAGCCAACGGCCTCGTCAAGGATGTGTTTGAAACCAAGCATATGTACCGTCTGAGAGGCAATATCGGTATCGGTCATGTGCGCTACCCCACTGCAGGATCTTCCTCCGCAGCCGAGGCTCAGCCCTTTTACGTTAACAGCCCCTTCGGTATTACTCTGGCCCATAACGGCAACCTTACCAATGTCCGGGAGCTCCGGGAAAAGCTCAGCGAATTCCGGAGACATACCAACACCACCTCTGATTCCGAAGTGCTTCTTAATATTTTTGCGCACGAAATTGACATGTGCAGTTCGGGAACGGTGCTGACTCCCGATGCGATTTTTGCAGCCGTGAAGAATGTCAATTCCATGGTGCGGGGGGCCTATGCCGTAGTTTCACTGATTATCGGGGCCGGCATTGTGGCCTTCCGGGATCCTCATGGCATCCGTCCGATGGTGATCGGCAGAAGAACCGGAGAGGACGGTAAAACCGAATACATGGTGGCGTCCGAAAGCGTGGCACTGGATGTTACCGGGTTTGAGCTTATGAGAGATGTGGCTCCGGGCGAGGGGGTGTTCATTACCGAATCCGGAGAACTTCATACCAGAATCTGCGCTGACAATCCCTGTCTGAATCCCTGCATTTTTGAATACGTGTATTTTGCCCGTCCTGACTCCATTATGAACGGGGTTTCCGTTTATGCTGCCAGAGTGCATATGGGCACCATGCTTACCGAAAAGATCCGCCGGGAATATGCGGATCTTAAGATTGACGTGGTAATCCCGGTTCCCGAAACCAGCTGCGATATTGCCGTGGAGATTGCCCGCAATCTGGGCATTCCCTACCGCCAGGGCTTTGTGAAGAACCGCTACATCGGCAGAACCTTCATCATGCCGGGTCAGAAGCAGCGGAAGAAGGGGGTGCGCAACAAGCTTAATCCGATTCCCGCCGAATTCCGGGACAAGAGAGTGCTTCTCGTGGACGATTCCATTGTCCGGGGCACCACCTCCGCCCAGATTGTGGAGATGGCCCGGGAGGCCGGTGCCGCTGAGGTGTACTTTGCCTCTGCCGCTCCGGAAATCCGCTATCCCAATGTTTACGGTATTGACATGCCCTCCAGCAGGGAACTGATTGCCTACAGCCGTGATAATGACGAAATCTGCCGTCTTATCGGCGCTGATGCTCTGATTTACCAGTCACTGGAGGACCTGAAGCGGGCAGTCATGCTGGAAAATCCTGAGCTTAAGCGTTTTGAGACTTCAGTGTTTGACGGCGATTATATTACCGGCGATATTGACGAAGCCTATCTTGATTTTCTGGATTCCGTAAGAAACGACGATGCCAAGGCCGACAAGGCCTGGACCGATTCCACTGAAAATCTGGAAATCTATAACGAGCCGTAACGGAAGCCGCTTTATATCACGAAGCCGGGATATCCCTCTGGGAGCCCGGTTTTTTTTGTGGGTGTCTGGCAGAACGGGCCGTTTTTTATTGACGAGGCTGCAATCCGGGGCTATTTTACGAGAAGCTGCTGATTCGGCAGCTGTAAATCCTGCCCTGACAGCACAGGAAAAGGGGAGGACGCACTGGAGTTTTCTGGATACTGTCAGCCCCGGCTTTCAGAAAATTGCTGTCCGGATACAGACCTTCCGGTGTTTTTTCCTCACCGGTCTTTTTCGAGATAACACAATTTGTAACAAATTTGCAGGATTTACCAGGGAACATGATCCCCGTCTGTTCTGTCATAATGAGAGAACCAAATTCAGAACAAGCTGGAGCTCCAGCATAAGGAATGACTATGATTATCAAACACTGCAAGTCTCTGATACTCGCTGCCTGTATTGCTCTGACTCCGGTTGCCATGACCGGGTGCACAGCTTCCGGCGAGCACCTGAGTGCCTATAAGAATCTGCGTACCCAGCTGAGCTATTCCCAGACCTTCAGAATTCCCTCCGACGGTCATGAGGTGGTGTATCTGGGAGTCCGGGATCTTTCCGGTGTCAGTATGGAGGCGGATGTTTCCCACTATCTCCGGGAAGCCTTTTTAAGTCATCCCGGTTTTACCATGACCACAGATCCCAAACAGGCTACTCTCCGGGTCTATGCCACCTTTAAGCCCGTGCAGGGAATCAGCAGAAATGCCACGGGCGGCGTTCCGGTGGGAGCTGTTGCCGGGGCTACCGTGGGATCGGTGATTGCCGCCAGCCACCGGGATCTCTACTGGAGACCTGAGGGCAGTCTCCTGGTACTGGGACTCGGTCTTATCGGGGCCGGTATCGGCTATGCCGTGGAAAGCGAAATCAAGATTGACCGGGTAATTATGTCCATGGATCTGGAGGTGGAGCATTCTGATCGTCCGTACTCTGCCAGAAGCGGGGACTACGACACCTACAGGACCACTGTTACCTGCTCCGGTGCCCAGATGAACATGAATTACCGCAGTGCCAAGCCTGAAATGCTCAGAGCAATGGCTGACGGCACCGTAAATATGCTGTTTTTCAGATAAACGGGAACAGTACCGGCCCGCGCGGCCGGAATCCCGTTCGCGAAGCCCGGCACTGCCGGGCTTCCCGCTGAAAGGGGGCAGAAAGAAGAGTTTTCCGGTACAGGTCACAAAAAAGTTCCGTTTTTTGCCGGAGTGCCGGGTCCGCAAACACATATAAGGCGCCTTGTGCTATCATTACGCTGTTTTTTAACGAGGTGGAAATTACCATGAAATTACGTTCACTTTTTCTGTCATTAGTCGCCGGCCTGACTCTGGCCGGTTTTGGAGTTCCCGCTGCCGCTGCTCAGTTCAGCGACAGTCAGAAGGCTGAAATTGAAAATATCGTTTACAACTATCTTCTCAATAATCCCGATGTGATGATCGAGGTGGGAGAAAAGCTCAAGGCCAGACAGGCGCAGATTCAGGAGGCCGAGAGAGAGAAGGCGGTCAAGGAAATCATTGCCAATCCGAACATTCCGCAGTCCGGTGCGGAGAAGCCCAGGCACACCATTATCGAGTTCTTTGACTATAACTGCGGCTACTGCAAGCAGGCCAAGCCTCATACCATGAAGATCCTCGAGAAGCGCAGCGATGTGCGCTATTACTATCTGGAATTCCCGATTCTCTCCGAGATCTCCTATACCGCAGCCCGGATTGGCGTGGCCATCTATGCCATGAATCCGGAGCTTTATGTGAAGTACAATAATGAGCTTATGACCAGAAAGTCCCGTCTCCAGAACGAGGTGGAGATTCAGGCTGCCGTGGAGCAGCTGGGTCTTAAGTGGGCCGAGGTGCAGACTCTGGCCAAGTCTCCTGCTGTCAGCGACGTGCTGAGTCAGATCAGAACCCTGGCAGACAAGATGCAGGTTACCGGCACGCCGTCCTTTATCATAGACGGTGTTCCGATGCACGGTGCTCCGCGGTCCGTTGACACCATCGAGTCCTACTTCAAGTAGACGGATACTGCGGTTCGGTTCCGCATGCAGTTTTATTCACCTGGCCCGCCATGATGTACGGCGGGCTTTTTGGCAAATATGAGAGAACAAAATCATGATATCCAGAGAGGATCCGGATTTTTCAGCCCTGGTTAAGAAAACGGCCAGGATCTTCTGGCCCGCTGACGAAAGCGACAGTGCTGACGGCATTGCCGGGGCCATTCTTGCTCTTATGGACACCATAGCCGACCGCAACGGCCGTCTGGAGTCCACGGAGGATCCTGTTTATCAGGAAGGTCTCCGGGTTCTGGCCTCCAGAATTGAGGACTACCGCCGGGACAATGCGGGCCTGTCCAACGCGGAGGCCTGGCTGGAGATCTACGGTATCGCCGGCGCCATGACCCAGGAAAGAGGGCGCCAGAAAAACCCCCTGGAGGCTCTGGCCCTGACTCTTAACGGCATGTATCCCGACAACAGCTATGACGATACCGGAAGGATTGTCAGAAGCAGCGCTCCGGCAATTGCCGGTCTTCTTGGAAAGGGTTTTGCCCCGTCGCCGCTCTCGGGAGCCGGGGAGAATCCTGAGGCCGAGGTTTTCCGGCAGCAGGTTCGGGAGCGCCGCACCGTTTCAGCAGGCGAGGCCGAGGTGATTTTCGGGGCTTTGAATCTTCTTCTGGTAAACCTGCGGGCGGCACCGGCCGGTGAAAGCTGAGAAGAGCCGGGAGGACAGCGCTGGCACAGTCTTCTGGTAACAGATCTGGTTATGCGCTCTAATGGCGGAAGAAAGATAGCAGAAAGGGGAGCCCTTTAGGCTCCCCTTTTAAACTGCCTGTCCGGGCAGTATGAGCATTATTGGAGACAGAAGCGTCCCGTCAGTGTCAGACGCCTTTTGCCTTTCTGTAGGCGATGATGTCGCTGATACTGACCACGGTCATGCTGTGATTCAGGGCAAATGCCACTACCTGCGGCAGCCGGGACATGGTGCCGTCATCGTTGGTGAGTTCGCAGAGCACTCCGGCGGGGACAAGTCCGGCAAGTCTGGCCAGATCCACCGATGCCTCAGTGTGGCCGTCTCTTTCCAGTACTCCGCCTTCTCTTGCTGCCAGCGGGAATACATGCCCCGGATGATTGAGATCCGCCGGAACGGCAGCAGGATTGGTGGCAGCTCTGATGGTGGTCAGCCGGTCGTGAGCGCTGACTCCGGTAGTGACGCCCCGGGCAGCTTCAATGGTAATGGTAAAGGCGGTGCCGTAGGAGCTGGTATTGTCCTTGACCATCTGCGGGAGCTCCAGGCGATCCAGCTGGCTTCTGGGCATGCACACGCAGATAATTCCGGAACAGTAGCGGATCATCATGGCTACCTGGGCTTCGGTGATGGTCTCCGCCGGAAAAATGATATCACCCTCGTTTTCGCGGTTTTCGTTATCCACCACAAGAGCACCCTTGCCGGCTCTGAAAGCCTCCAGTGCCAGTTCCACGCGCTTTATCGGATCGCTGTCAAAAATATCCAGCATGTTTATTTGACTCACGGTATATCTCCATTCTGAGTTCGTAAGTCAGGGCAGTTGTCATTGCTTGAGGAGTTGATTTGCGAACTTCTCTTTCATCCGGACTTTTACCGTCGGCCTGGTAATCGCAACCAGTCATGCTTGCGCTCGTGGGCTGTACCACCGGTGGGGACTTGCACCCCGCCCTGAGAATTTATGTAATCCGAAAAGGCCATCCCGAATCGGGGAAGGACTTTCCTCTGTGCGGTCATTATTATACTTGCCGCTGTGTTTTTTACAAGAAGGACGGCTTCCGGCGGGAAAACTTCCCGGAGAACGCCGGCCCTATACGCCCCGGGCATAGGGATCCCAGATGAACTTGTGGAGCTGAAGCTGAACCCGGACTCTTGAAATGTTTATGGTAGCGGCCCAGGACAGCATTTTTTCCACAATCTCCCGGGGATCCGTGCGTCCGAATACCGGAGAAAGGTAAACCAGGCAGCGGGGATCGTAGCACTTCAGAATCTCGGCTACTCTTTCAAAGTCGGCCGCTCCTCCGATGACAAATTTCAGGGCATCCCAGGGGCGCAGGACGGTGATGTTCCGGAGATACATCCGGTTTTCCTCGCCGGAGCAGGGTAGCTTGTAGTCGCAGCAGAAAATAATTCTGCCGTTCGGATCCAGCTCTGTAAAGGGCCGGAGGTCAATAGATCCGTTGGTCTCGATATTAATGCGGTATCCGGCATCCAGAAGAGCGGCAATCAGAAGTCCGATATCCCTGGCATAGAGAGGCTCGCCTCCGGTGAGGGTAACGTTGCTGATGCCGCGATGCCGTCTGATTTCTGCGATAATGTCCCTTGCGGGCATAAGCATGCCCTGATCCCGGCTTCTGGCATACTCGGTATCGCAGTAGGAGCAGTGCAGATTGCAGCCGGAAAGTCTCAGAAAAACTGCGGTTTCTCCGGTAAGAGGGCCTTCTCCGTTAATGGAAGCGAATATTTCGTTTACCCGGAATGAGGGCGCGGAACCCGGAACTCCGGACGGACTGGCGCTTCCGGCTTCCCGGTTTCCCGGAAATGATGACTTAATCTCGTTCATAAATTGCAATATTGTCCGGACTTTCCTGCACATCCACCCGGTAGCACTTCTCGCCGAGGGTTTCGCAGACCCAAAGGGCAATGTTTTCCGCAGTGGGATTGACACTGATGACCTCATTGAGCACCTTGTGATCCAGAACGCTCTTAACCTTGCTCTTTATTTCCGAAAAGTCCATGACCATACCGTTCCGATCCAGTGCGGGACTTTTCAGGTAAACATCGATAACCCAGTTGTGCCCGTGCATGCCGGTGCATTTGCTGGTGTAGTCCAGCTTCAGGAAATGGGCTGCGCTAATAATGATGCGCTTTTTGATTTTAAACATGCTTTTAAACCTCTTCCGGGGTTTCCAAAGGGTCCCGAACCCCATTTCTGTGAAATGCTTCAAGTCTGTCAATGCAGGTACCGCATTTTCCGCACGGCCGGTCACCGCCCTCGTAGCAGCTCCAGGTAAGTTCATAGGGGACCTTAAGCTCCAGTCCCAGTTTTACGATATCCGCCTTGTTCATGCTGATAAACGGCGCATAAAGACGAACCTCGTGTCCGGTTCCTTCATAAATGGCGGTATTCATGGCGGCGACAAATTCCGGAGTGCAGTCAGGGTAGGCCCGTCCGGCGGCATCGTCCCGGTGTGCGCCGTACCAGACATCGGAGGCTCCGAGACTCTGGGCGCAGGCTGCGGCTGCTGACAGCATGATACCGTTGCGGAAGGGAACATAGGTGGAAACGGTTCCGGATCCGCCGAGAGCCTTAAGCTGCTCCGAATAGCTGGCGTGCACGATGCTGTTTTCCGAATGCCGGAGCAGAGCGCTCTGGCTGTGCGCAAAGATCCCGGACAGATCCAGAAGCTGGGTGGACACTCCGTAGTGGCGGGCGATATCCGCGGCGGATCTGATTTCCCGCTGATGCTTCTGTCCGTACTGAATATTGAGAGCGAACACGCTGTCAGAACCGTGCATTTTCACAGCCTGTGCCAGACAGGTAGAGCTGTCCAGCCCCCCGCTTAGTAACACTGCCACTTTCATAAAACACCTCCGAATGTGCATTCTATCACATTATAACCGAATCTTTTGCGGATCGTCCCTGGTGGTCTCCGGACACAAAAAACGGGATATCCGCAAGAATATCCCGCAGTCAGGGATTTCAGGGGAACGCGGCCATAGCGGAGCGTTCCAGCCGGTAAAACCGGAGAAAGCCCGGGATTAGTCGCTTTCGAACAGCTCGCGTTCCTCGGCGGCATCCAGTCCGGGGGCCTCGTTTTCCTCAGGCTCGAATCTGCCGGAGTTTTCGGGAAGCTCGGGCTCGTCGCTGCTATGGAACGGAATTCCTAGTCCGTCGTAAAGCGCCTTGATTACCAGGTTCTTTTCCCTGGCGAGCACAGCCATCCCGTGTCTGGTCAGCGGATTTACATTTGCCTCAGGATCCTCGTCATCGGCTTCGCCGCTCTCTCCCGGATCTTCGCCAGTATCCGGAGAGGCTGTTTCCGGAATGAGCCCCAGAAGCTCAGCCTCGGCCTCGGACATCTTCTCAGGGGCGTTTTCCTTTGTGCCGTCCTTCCGGTTCTGGGCAGCGGATTTTTTATTGCTGTTTTCAGCGGCGTTATCGGAAATGTCTTTGAAGATATCGTTCTCCAGACTTTGCTCTTCCTTGCTCAGCACCTCCTTGTACCAGGGAGCTGCAGCATTGTCAAAATCGTCCAGAAGATCAATGGTGATTTCCGGAAGCTGGGTTTTCATGCGGAAGATGGTGCGTACCGGCACAAAGTTTCCGCCCGGAAGCTTCATGGTGTTTATTTCCTCCATGGAGAACTTCCGGCCGATGTTCTTTTCCTCGTCACTGGAAAGGGTGGTGACGTTGTTTTTCATCAGGGTGTCGATATAGGTTCCCAGATCCGCATACACCCGCGCCGCTTCCTGTCCCAGTTCTTTCCGGATGTTCTGAAGCTTCATGTGCAGGTTGCGGAGATCCATGGAGTTCTTGTAGGTTTCCTTAAGGAGCTCGTTTCCTACCGGGAAGCGCCTGGTTTTCCGTTCCTCGGTAAACCAGGCGATAAAGGTCTCCAGGCGTTCCTCCTCTTCGGAGAATACGATGTTGACTTCGTTCACGGCATTGTTGAGAAGTCCCTTGAGCCGGTTCACGGCATGAGTCTTTTCATTTTCAATGCTTTTTACGGTGCCGGTTTTGTAATAGAGATCCTCGATGACATCGATCTTGCCGGACTTTTCCGCGTCGCCGGCAGAAAGAATGATCTTGTCCTGGTACTTCACATACAGCGGATAGCCGTAGTAGACTCCGGCCCCGAAAAAGCCGATAAGAAAGAGCGGCAGGGCTACGGTCTTCCAGTAGCGCTTGATAAAGCCGCGGTCGGTTTTGATCCAGTGCTGCTTTCCCATCAGGGCCTTTACAGATCTGCCGGGCAGGGTGAGCACTCCCAGAATAATGCTGAAATGAGCCCCCAGTACTCCGTAGGGCAGTGCAATAAGGGCTGCCTTTGTGGCAGGGTACCAGGTGGTTCCCTCGGTAAGGGACAGGGCGTAGTTCATCATGGCCGCCCAGATTCCCATGGTGTCTCTCAGGGAGGCCAGAAGTCCGGTGAAGGAATCGGGTGTCTGAGTTACGGAAACGGCCAGGGTTCTGAAGGCTGCTTCCCCGTCCAGGTGCGGGCGAAACTGCATGAATGCGATAACGAAGCACACCAGGCCGGACAGAATGGCTGCGAAGCTTCTTCTGTAGAACGGAAATACCGAAGGATACCGGTCTTCCTTGTAGAACCTTCTCAGGGGCGGCAGCATGAAGATAATGGTGGCGGCAAAAGTTACCGTCAGGGAAAGAGTCAGGGTGTTCAGGGCTTCGGAGCTCTGGATCAGAAGTCCGTACCAGGCCATAAGTCCGGTCAGCACGAAAACAAAGGATTCCGAAAGCTGCTTTTTAGTGGCGTATACCAGACGCTCGCTTATCTTGCGGGCTTTCCAGCCGCTGCCGAGCTCCTCGTTGAGAATAACTCTCTTGTATCTGGTGTAGACAGCCCGGGGGAGGTACCAGAAAAGCACCGTGGCGACAATCAGGTAAACCGAACGGCCTTCCAGACTATCGAAAGCATTGCCGATGCGGTACACCAGCCACAGGATCAGGCTGACAGCGGCGAACCGGATACAGCGGTAAAGCAGTTTTTCCTCGGCAAGGGAGGTGAGTGATTCAAATTTAGTCATATTTTGTATAGCTTGCGATGCCAGAACATCTCTGTTTATTAATCTTCGGTATTTTACCGCAATTTTTACGTCTGATGAAATTTGAAAAATCTCGGCACTTCGGGGGAGGCGCAGAACCCTATGAACCACCGGGGAGGTGATACTGGGCAGAATCAGAGTCTTCCTGCCGGGAGTTTGGGGAAGCGGGCTTCAGCCAGAATTACGGTTCGCAATCCTCATTTGAAGGCTATAGCGGTATGGTCGGACTGGTTTTCTGAGGGCTTTTTCCGGACCGGAAAATCCGGATACAGAAAGGCCCGGCCGTTTCGGAACGCATCTGAAAACAGCCGGGCTTCCGTTTTTCCGTCGTCAAAGTCAGGTTCAGCCGGCGTTAAGCATGAGCTGGCAGGCCTCAGGCAGCACCTTCTTGGGCTTGGGCTGCGGCTTGGGTGCCGGCTTAGGCTTCGGCTTCGGGTGCTTAAAGCCCTCCAGCCAGGAATCTACCTCCTTTCCGCAGCCGTCTCCCTTGGGCGGTTCCGCCTGGCGCTCGCAGTCCGGTGTTCCCGGAGGGCAGGCAAGTCTGATGTGGAGATGAGAGGTGTGCCCCCACCAGGGACGAATCTTTCTGAGCCAAGAGCGATCCTCATCGGGATGGGTCTGTTCGCAGGCGAACTTCTTTATGGCAGGGCTTACGAAAATGCGTTCTACCCGGTCATCGCTGGCAGCGTTGCGGAGCAGGGAGTAGGCATAGCCGTCCATGTTCTTGTTGACACTGAGCAGGTTGTCGTTAACCACCGGAAGCGCCCAGGGCTTGGCCAGCTGCTCTTTGGTGAGACGTTTGTTATCCTTGATCATCCGGAACCAGATATCCACATCCAGACCGATCTGGTGGCTGGCATGACCGCCCTTGAAGGGACCGCCCCGGGGCATGCTCATGTCCCCCACCAGGATAATCCGCTTGTCAGCCAGCTCCCCGTCGTTCATTTTTGCGGCGAGATCGTTAATAAAGCTGATAAGCACGGGGTGTCCGTAATAACGTCTGTTCTGAGGCCGCAGCACCTGATAGTTGGGGTTTTCAAGCTTCAGAGGGACGGCTCCGGCAATACAGCCGTTGCTGTAGCTTCCTATGGGACGGGGGGCGGGAGCCTCCAGCGGGGTGGTAAAGCTTCCCCAGGAAAGAGTTCCTGCGAGCAGCATTGATGATAGCAGCATGTAATCTCCTTGAGGTCTTCTGAGACAGCGGCCTTCCTGTGCTGGTCTTTACAATAAGATAGCGGACCAGCGCGGGAACGTGCGAATGTTTTCCGGTCATAGATTCATAGGTTGTGCGGAATCCCGGGAGCAGTGGCCGTACATGATATTACGGACTGATAATGTCCTTTCCGCTGCCGGTTATCGTACGAAGGATTCATGATACTTTCAGGCTTTCTGAAGCGTCAATATATTTTGAGCGGAATGGCTACCTCCCGCACGTTCTTTAGTTTGGTGCTCCCAGAGCAGGCGGGCTGACTGAGCGGCTGTTGGCCGGTTCTGCCGCTGACCGGATAAGGGGTCTTTCTTGATTTTCAGGCGGGCCGGAATATAAAATTCCCCGGGAAAAAGCAGGAAGATAACCTACAGGTATTTGTAAAGTGGAAAAAGGCAATAATTTCGGGGCGCTTCCGGGACCGGCCGCGGAAGATGAGGTTCGGGTTCCGGACATTTCCGGAGCGGAGCTTCCCTCCGGATTCAGGGTAAGAGAAAGAACGGGGACGGTTTCCGGAGAAGCGGACATTTATTCCTGTGCCCGGGGATTCGGCACGGCCGACTATGCGGTCAGGTACTACTGCCGCGGGAATGCTGTTGATGAAGGAGTTCTCGCCAGACTCGGGGAAAACAGGCATCCCGGAATTGTTCCTGTGGTGAATTTCGGGGTGTTCAGAGAGCATCAGTATGTCATCATGCCGTGTTACCGCAGGGGGAGTCTGGCGGATATTCTCCGGGAAGGACGGCGGTTTGCTCTTCAGGATCTCCGGAAAAGGATTATTCCGGCGGTAAACGAGGCGCTGCACCATCTGCACTCTCTTGGAATCATGCATCGGGATCTCCGTCCCTCCCGTCTTATGACGGAAAATACCGGCGACCGGATTGTGCTGGAAGTCTCCGGTTTTGTCCCGGAAACAGCAGCCGGAGTTTCGGGATTCGCTGTGCCGCGGCAGGCATATGCGGCTCCGGAGACTATCCGGGGGGAATACCGCATTGAAAGTGATTACTATGCTCTGGGCATAACGGTTTACGAGCTTTTCACCGGACAGACTCCTCTGGAAAACAGTTCTCTTTGCGGAGAGGCTGGCACCCCGCAGGCTGTCCCGGACGCGATTTCCTTTCCGGAAGGGTTCCCGGATGAACTCCGGGAGCTGGTAACCGGCCTGACCTGCCCGGATTTTTCCTCCGGAACGGCAGCGGCCGCTTCCGGGAAACGCTGGGGCTATCAGGAGGTCCGGGACTGGCTTAAAGGGCGGCAGAGTTCTAGGTCCGGGGAGGAGGCGGGCCTGGTATCCGCCGGACCGGGATTTCCTCCCTACAGGTTTGACGGCAGCAGCTATGAAGATGTTTCCTCGCTGGTTCAGGCCATGCTGCTGGAACCGGAGGAGGGAATGGCGGAGCTGAGCCAGGGGGAGCTTTCCCGTCATTTTGACCGCTATGATGCCAGTCTTGCCGAACTGATCAGAAAGGCTGAAACCGAGCAGAAGGAAAGACCGGAAAACGGTCTTGCGATTTTCTGCACTCTGATGTGCCGGATTTGTCCCGGGATCCGCAGACTGTATGCCGGCGGCCGGAGCTTTGCCGGAGTCGGCGAGCTGGCGGAGGCGGTGCTTTCCGCAGTGGCAGCAGGAAATGACAAAAGGCTGGTGTTTCATGTGGCGGAGCTTCTCAGGGGCGGCTTTTTTGGTTTTGCTTTCGGAAGTGTTTTTCACAGCCGGACTCATACGGAGCGCCTGGATCGGGTTATGACCGTGCTGAAGAAGGAGGAATCCCTGTCTCCGGGGGAGATCTGCTGTATTTTCGGGTATGCTTTTTCCGACAGAAGATGCTTCCGGATCGGCGATGCGGTATTTTCCGGGCCGCAGAACTTTCAGACTGTTATGAGAACTCTGGCCAGAAATAATCCGGAAAGATACCGGCTCTTTCTTATGGAAAACCGGAAGGATATCTGTTTTCAGAAAGAGCATCTGCCGGAGTCCCATGGCCGGGATATTATGAAGGCGGTTCTGCGGGATGCTGACAGATTTCTGAAAACAGAGTCCCGGAAAAAACAGTCCTCAGGCGGGAATACTGTTTTTCCTGCCGGCGCTCTGGCGGGGGCAGGGATTATGCTGGCTCTTGTCTGCTGTCTCTGCTGGTTCCTTTTTTCCGGGGATTTTCTGGAAACTCTCCGCAATCTGGGAGAGCGGACGGTTTCCGGAATGAATGCCGCGCCCCGTCCGGAAAACAGCAGGAGCAGAATGCCGGCACCAAGAACCGGGAACGCTGTTCTTGGCGGCGGGAGCGGTACCGGGAGTATCGGTACGGGTTTTGATTATGAAAAAAAGGGAGATTTCGGTTCTGCCCTGAAGATTTTTGAGGAGTCCTGCCGGACCGGAAATGCCAGCGGCTGCAGCCGTGCCGGCTGGTACTACCAGAACGGCAAGGGGGTTCGGAAGGATTATCCCAGGGCGCTTGACCGCTACCAGACCGCATGCGCCGGCGGAGACGGACTTGGCTGCTACAATGCCGGATGGCTGTACGAAAAGGGAACCGGAGTGCCCATGAGCTATGACACTGCCCGGACCTGGTATGAAAAGGGCTGCGATCTGAACAACGCCCACAGCTGCACGGCCCTCGGATATATCTGGCAGTACGGTTTGGGGACTGCCAAGAACAAGGATAATGCCATCAGCTATTTTGAAAGGGGGTGTAAACTTGGTTATCAGAAGGCCTGCGAGATCCGGAAGGCCTTTGTGTTTGTGGAGTAGCCGCCAGGCGGAAAATTTTAAAACGGAGAATTTCAGTGATTGCATTGCTGCAGCGGGTTAATCATGCCGGAGTTACCGTGTCCGGAAGCATGATTGCTCATATTGACAGAGGTCTTCTGGTTTTTATCGGCTTTGAGCGCGGAGATACTGCGGACCGGTCCCATAGACTGTTCGACCGTATTATGAGGTACCGGGTGTTCGGTGATGAAAACGGCAGAATGAATCTCAGTGTCCGGAATATCGGCGGCCGTGTGCTTCTGGTATCCCAGTTCACCCTGGCGGCAGAAACCTCCCGGGGCAACCGGCCGGGTTTTGATCCCGCCATGCCGCCGGACGAGGCCCGGGAGCTCTATGAGGATCTGGTGTCCTATGCCGGAAGTACAGTCCCTGGCACCGCCTTCGGGGAGTTCGGGGCGGATATGAAGGTGACGCTGGAAAATGATGGTCCGGTGACCTTTCTGCTCAGACAGCAGTAGCCCAGAAAAACAGGTTTCTGTGAGACTTAGGACACTCTCCGGATACCAGATTGCCGTTCAGTGCTATAAAAACACCGGTTTTCAGTGTATAATTCCCGATTAAGCGCTTCGGAAAGGGCATGACAGGCGGGAACTCCGCGGAGTACCGGCCTGAGATCGTGGTTTCGTCCGGGGGAGATCCGGAATTTCCGGGCGGCGCGGTCATCGTGACAGACATTTAATTTAGTTGTAAGGTACCGATAATGAGTTGGTTCGACAGAATTCTTGCTCCGACAAACAATAACAACGCCAGCACCCGGCACAATATTCCCGAGGGGGTCTGGACCAAATGCGAAGCCTGTGATCAGGTGCTTTACCGGGCGGAGCTTGAACGCAACCTGTTTGTCTGCCCGAAATGCAATCATCATATGAAAATCAGTGCCCGGGAGCGTCTTATCCGGTTTATCGACTCCGGCAATCAGGTGGAGATTGGCGGAGATCTGGAGCCACAGGATATCCTGAAGTTCAAGGACACCAAGCGTTACAAGGAGCGCATTGTAGCGGCTCAGAAATCTACCGGCGAGAAGGATGCCCTGGTGGTGATCAAGGGCGAGCTCAAGGGGATTCCGGTGGTGTGCTGCGCCTTTGAATTTGCTTTTATGGGCGGTTCCATGGGATCCGTGGTGGGAGCCCGTTTTATCAGGGCCGTGGAAACCTGTCTTGCCGAAAAGAGGGCTCTTATCTGCTTTGCCACCTCCGGCGGTGCCAGAATGCAGGAATCGCTGTTTTCTCTGATGCAGATGGCCAAAACCAGTGCTGCCCTTAATAAGATGGCCGAGGCCGGTCTGCCATATATCAGCGTGCTTACCAATCCTACCATGGGCGGTGTCAGTGCCAGTCTGGCCATGCTTGGCGATGTGAATGTTGCCGAGCCTAAAGCGCTTATCGGCTTTGCCGGCCCCCGGGTAATCGAGCAGACTGTACGTGAAAAGCTGCCTGAAGGCTTCCAGCATTCTGAATTCCTGCTGGAAAAAGGGGCTATCGATGTTATTATCGACAGAAGAGAAATGCGGGAGCGTCTTGCCGGCATTATTGCCAGCCTGATGCATGTTCCGTTCTCTCAGGGCCGGGTAGCTGAGAAGGAAGCTCCGGAGAAGGATTCCGCTGCAGAACCGGAAACGAAAAAGAAAGCTTCCCGCACCGCTCAGAAGAAGTAGCGGCGGCACGAGCCGAAAATTCTGATGAAGCCTGAATCTCACAATGCGGTTCAGGTTTTTTGTTTTCCGGATCGTTCCCCCGGAGACGCAATGCCGGGATTCCCTTGTGCTTGCAGGAGAAATCATCCGGGAATGCTGCAAGCCGCTTTTTTCCATCAATGATCACGCTGGCGATGAATTTTCCGAAGTTCCGGTACCCAGATCCGCTCACTCATGCAGACCGCGGCGCAGGAAGGTAATGACATTCCACAGCCCCCTCACCAGGTACCTGTCTTAAATCATCCTCAATATGGCATATGAGCACCTTCCCCGGGTATTTCGGAGAGGATTTTATGACAGGGCAGGAGGAGTTTTCGGGAAAATTCCAGCGGTGGCAGAACTTCCCGGCCGGTGAAGCTTATATGAAAGTTTCTCTTCTGAATGAGCCATCC
>NZ_KB899637.1:336373-404557 GCF_000378405.1 Succinimonas amylolytica DSM 2873
GATTTTAAATATGAAGTTTTATCGATATAAATTTTTCCTTCATCGATAATTGCTTCAAAATCAGACTCGCCTATAGGAAATGATTTTACAGAAATTGTCATTATCAGCTCTCCCTCGACTGTGCCTGTAGCACCGCCACTGTTCCTGTGCTATCTTAAATCATCCTCAATATAGCATATGAAAGCCATTTTCTGGTATTTCGGAGAGGATTTTAGACAGGTCAGGAGGAGTTTTCGGGAGTTTTACTAACTCGTATAACAAAACGATGTCTGTTCCTGAAAATACCGCTGACTGCCCGGTAATGCCGGGAACGGCAGCGGAGGCAGTGCCGGAACAGCGCGGTCATGATAACTGAATGCGGTGAGGCCCGATCGGTGGATAGCGGTACGATACCGGTCTTCTCCAAAAAAAGAGACAGCCGCGGTAGGTGCTGTCCCTTGTGATATCCGGTGCCGTTATTTCTGAAGTGGCCGGAGGCTATTTACCGGCCTTCAAGAATTTCCAGAGCCATTTCCCGAACCTTAAGATAGTCAATCTTGCCGGTGCCGTTAAGCGGTATGGACGCTGTGTTTTCAATATATTTGGGCACTGCCAGCTCAGATACTCCCTCGGTCCGGAAGCGTTCCCTGATTTCCGCTCTGGAGGCCTCCCGCCCGGAAATCAGGAGCATAAGCTGTTCGCCCTTTTTCTCGTCCGGAACAGCCACTACGGCCAGCGGGGTGTCCGGATACAGCCGGGCGAGTACGGCCTCCACCTGAGTCAGGGAAATCATTTCTCCGGCTACCTTGGCAAAGCGCTTGGCACGTCCCTTGATATGAATGAAGCCTTTTTCGTCTATTTCCGCAATGTCTCCGGTGTCGTACCAGTTATCATCTGGCTTTTCCAGCACTCCCGGCGCTGTTGCTCTGAGGTAGCCCATCATCACATTGCCGCCGCGGATCCAGAGTCTGCCCCCTGCGTCTATGCCCGGAACCGGCTCCAGCCTGGTTTCGATTCCCGGCAGTGCTCTTCCGGCAGTATTGCGGCGGTAGAACATGTTGGTATTTACCGAAATTACCGGAGCGGTTTCGGTGGCCCCGTACCCTTCGAGAATCCGGATGCCGAACTTGTCATTCCACATGTTGACCGTGTCTTCCTTCAGCTTTTCGCCGCCGGATACCGCAAATCTCACAGAGTACATGTCATAGGGATGGGCGTACTCGGCATACCCCTTGAGGAAGGTATCGGTTCCGAATATTGCGGTGGAGTTGGTTTCATACACCAGAAGGGGGACGTTCTTATAGTGCAGGGGGGACGGGTACATGAATACCTTCATGCCGCTTATCAGGGGCAGGAGAGTGCCGGCGGTGAGTCCGAAGGAATGAAACATTGGCATGGAATTGAACACCGAGTCCAGCATTCCGAAGGGAAGAACAGCCTGAAGCTGCACGATATTGGTTTCAATATTGCAGTGACTCAGCACCACGCCCTTGGGAAGACCTTCGGATCCGGAGGTGAACAGTACCACTGCCGGAGAACGGGAATCCTTTTTGCCGCCGGCAAGACGGAAATAGGAGCGGAACGGTCTCAGAAGATCCAGGGTGGCGGCCAGCTTGGTACCAAGGCCGATTTCTCCGGCCAGGTCCTCCAGATACCGCACGGTGATGGAGTGATCCCGCAGCGCCTGATCCAGGGCCTGGAATCCGGCATTAATGAAGGTCTTCGAGGTGTACACTGTCTTTACCGGTACCGCATCGCAGCAGGCTACCAGGTTTTTAGCGCCTACAGAGAAGTTCAGCATGCAGGGGAGTTTTCCGGCGGCCTGAAGCGCCATGAATACCACCACCGAGGCGGCGGAGTTCGGCAAAAGCAGGCCTACGGATTCCTGAGGCTCATTCTTTTTGAAGTAGCGGCCCAGGGTCATGGCCCGGATATAGATTCCGGCATTGGTTAGCGGTTTCCGGTTGTGATCCTCCAGCATGACCTTGCGAAGTCCAGCGGTTTTCATGGTATCGATAAAGGAGGCGAAAATGGTGTTTTTGGTAGTGACACTGGCCTTTACCTTCATTTCTGCCATGAGATCGTACATGATGTCGGCAGCCTTTTCCTTGCGGGCCCGGCCGTGGTATTCCTCGGGAACCTGGAACCTGTAGGGCGGCATCACGTTAATCACGATGCGGGAGCGGGGTTTCTGATGGAACTTTCTGCCGAAACGGGAAAAGATGGAAAACTGGCTGCCGTCGATGATTACCGGAAGCACCAGGGCATCGGCCTTGTCGGCCACCACAGCACTGCCGGAGTAGATCTTCATCAGGGTGCCGGTGGTGGTAATGCGGCCCTCCGGGAAGATAACCGGAATATGACCGTTGTTCACCTCCCGGATCATGCTTCTGAGAGCCATGGGGCTGGCGGGATTAATGGTGTAGTAGCGTGGCGCCAGTGCCAGGAAGATCCGGAAGTACCATTTGGAGGCGATCTGGGTATCTACGGCATAGGAGAGATCATCATGCAGATAGGTCCAGAGCAGCATACCGTCCAGGAAGGAAGTGTGGTTGGCGATAATCACGCAGCGCTTTCCCTTTACTGCCGCGAAGTTTTCCAGTCCCTCGCATCTGGCACTGTAGAAGATGCGGAGAAATTTTCTGGAAAGGGCCCTTAGAATCGGGATCGGCAGAATTCCCACGGTAATGAGCGCTCCGGCAATGCAGATCACGGCCGTAATCACCGCCATAAGGCACATGCCGTTCTGAGCTCCGGCGATAAAGGTGCAGCCCATGCCAATAAGGGAGGTTATCACGGTGAACACCGCGGCGGTGATATTGTTGGCGGACATGATGCGGGAGCGGATTTCATCGGGAGAGACCTCCTGCAGGCAGGCGGTTACCGGTACGATGAACATAGCGGCGAAGAAGGTAATCAGGAATACGCAGGATACCAGGTGGATTCCCGAAAACGTGGAAAGATAGCCGGTTATCAGGTTCAGTCCGTCCTGAAAGGTTTCTGCGGCAGCTACCGGAGGCGTGAGGGGTGTCTGGAAGTAGAGCAGCAGAGCGAAATCAGTCATGAGCACGGCTTCGATAACTGCGGACAGGGGCAGGAAGGCATTGAGGGGCTGATTTTTGTAGACCTTCGAAGCCATAATGGCGCCAAGACCGATGCCGAGACAGAACGGTCCCAGGAACAGCGGGTTCAGAATCTCCTGACCGACGCTTCCGGTATAGATGTTCTTAGCAACCTGGGAGAGCTGCACCATAAAGGTTACGGTAACGCACCAGGCCCCGGCCAGACCGATGAGTGACAGAAAAACCGCCCGGGAGTGCTTCACAAATTTCAGATTGGCAAAGGCCGATCTGATAAAGAAGAGATCCACCTTTGTTTCCGGATCCGCCGGTTTCTGGGAGGGCATCCGGGATGCAAAGAAGAAGCCCAGGGAGGACAGTGTCAGCAGGATTACCGGAAAATACGGATTTATGGTAGCGCCGGCGATAATTCCGGATATGGTGCCCGCAAACTTAAAGACGTAGGAGCCGGACTCCAGGGCGGAGTTTGCCTGGATCAGCTGGCCCTTTCCGGTAATGAAGGGGATGATGCTGAGACGTACTGGGGTGAAAAAGGCTGCCTCGACACCGGTGAAGAACATGCCGGCCAGCATGCCGATTTCCGATTTCATAAGATAGGAGACGGAGATCAGCAGGGCGATGCAGATTTCAAAAAGCTTGATGCATTTCAGAAGCCGGGCCTTGTCAAACTTGTCGGAGATTTCGCCGGCCATGGTGGAAAACAGAAAAACCGGCACCATGAAAAGGCCGGTTGCCAGGAATACCATGTTTTGTGAATGGGTATCCGAATTTGAGAGCAGCGCGCTGGTAACGAATGCCAGAAAACCGGCCTGTATAAAGCTGTCGTTGAAGGCTCCCAGAATTTTTACTGAAAAAAATGACAGGAAGCTGCTATTTTTGCTCAGCGGAGTTTGATTTTCCATAGAATCAGTTATCCCTGTTGTGCAGAAGTGCTTAAAAATCCCCTGAATAATCCGCAGTTTCGGATGGAAACCGCCTGACCGGGCAGAGTGTCTCCGGACAGCAGGACGGCAGAGCTTTTGCGACTGGTGCCACCCCTCTCTGAAAATGTTATCATCTTAATGACAGATGTTATAAAAATGTTAAATTTTTAAAATTAATGTGAAGTTTATCACATTGAGTCTAAAATGCAAACTGTATCGCCGTGGCCGCGGCAGTGTTCTGGAATGGCCTTCTCCTACAGGAGGTCCTGGATAACAAAATGCAGCCAGATGCTGTCCTTTGCCGTGCGGCAGCTGTTCACCTCGGCATCTCCGGGCAGAATTTTTATTTTTCTGAGGAGTCCTGTAAAGTCGGCGCGATAGTACCCGGATTCCTTCTCAGCAGTGAGTTTCAGAGGCCCCGGGATGAGTCCTACCAGCTTTGATTCCAGGCCGGAGGACAGAAGAGCGCCGGTCAGAAAGTTCATAACGCTGCTGCCGAGATGTTCCGCGGATATCAGATAAAGCCGGGCCACTGCGGATTCCCGGGTTATCCTGATGCTGTCAATCCGGAGATGAAGCCGGATCCGTCCGGCTTTGTTGTGGGTGAAGGTAATGGAAAGCTCCTCCCCGTCTGCCCGGAATTCCGGATCGGAAAATGCCGGGTGGGCCTTTTCCCTGGCCAGCTTTTCCAGTGCGGGAAGGGAGACGGTGATTTCTCCCTCGGCGAAATTTCTGCTGTTGAATGAGTCCATAGGGGATTCCTTTTAAACATGGAATAAAAAATACGGAAGACAGTTTCGGATGACGGAGGAATAGCAGACCTCTTTTATCCTGTCATTTACATTGTCTTCTCCTGTCATCTACCCTGTCTTCTCCTGTCATTTACAACTGTCTTACTCAGTCAGTCAGAGACGCTTATGGTCTGTTAGCCAGTTTTGCCAGAAAAAATGAGCTAAAGGCCAGGAAAAGGCTAACCTTCCGGAGTTTTTGTGAAATCTGCCTCGCGGTTTCCTGTTAATCCATTACAGAGACATTTCCTATTTCCGTCTAGCCACAACAGGATTCAGGGGCTGAATGAGAGCAAAATATCTGAAACCGCTATTCTGGCAGGGGCAGCTTAGTGTTTTAGGACTGAGCTGTGCAGAACGCCGGCAAAACCGGAGTTCTGGCGCCGGTATTAGACCCGGGGCTTAAGCACAGCCAGGCCCCTCAGGCAGCAAAAAGTTCTGACCGTCCGGAAATTTTCGCTATCTGAAGGCGTTCAGCTTTTTTGCAATCTCCTCCTCTACTCCGGACTCCGCCTGATCCAGACTGGCGGCGAAGCTTTCCAGATCTTCGGTAAGCCTGGCGCTGACCTCCCGGAGTCTTTTGACAAATCCATCCCGGTAGGTGTCATTTCTGATGAAGGCGAACAGCCCCAGACTGATGACGGTGGTAATAATAGTGGCCGCATATTCCTCGAAGCCGCTGCTCCAGGCCTGAATCCGGGTATCTCCGATGTCATCCATCAGCCGGTGGAGGCCCTGGAGCTTTTCGGAAACGTCGATGCCGGTGTAGCCCCGGATCACTTCCACGCACATCCTGTCAATAAGAGTCAGGCTGTCTCTGAGATCCGCATAGACGCTGCTGATCTCCCGGAGATAATTCTGCCGGGCGGTGTCCTCGAGTTTTGTCCTTAGCTCGTCTCCGAAGATGGTGAAGAAGCCGGTTTCCCGGTCAAAGACGCGGATGGTATTCGTCTCGGCCCGGTCTACCGCTTCCTTCATCTCCGTCCGGGTGCGTATCCGGAGGTGATACATGAGGTTGCTCCGGAGATTAAGGCAGATTTCCCGGAAGATATCATTCCGTCCCAGCTGCTCTGTGGCCCGGCCGCTGCGCAGCTTCTGGCTTACCGATTCCACCGGAATGCAGGAAAAACCCGGATACGCGCTGCCCAGCACCTCCAGTGCGGCATTTTTTTCCTGAGAGGAGCAGAGTCCCCATTTGGTAAGCGCAAAAATCAGCCGGTAGCCCATAGCGATAAGAGGCTTCAGGATATGGTCCTGCTCATATTCCTCCAGCCGGGACTTTTTGGCATCGAAACAGTAGATAACGGTGTGAATCCAGTCCCTGATGTCCGGCCGGCCGCTCTGCCGAACCAGTTCCTCCTGGAGGCTGTCCCACCACTCCCGGGCCTTGTCAGCCTCGAGGCCCCAGCTGTCCCAGACCACGATGCTCATGTTCCTGTAGGGAAACGGTTCGTGGCGGTGGAGCCCCTTTGCGGTTACCGGCCGGCCGGCCCGGGCCACGGCGATTTCCTGTCCGTAAAGGTAGTTTACCAGGGTGGACTTGCCGGCACCGGTTTTGCCGAGAATCAGAATATTGGTGGGAAATGCGCTCATTACTGTTCCTGCTCTCCGGAAATCGCGCCATGGGAATTCCGGTACTCCTGAACGAATTTTTCAGCACAGGACTTCATGGCATCACTGCTGAAGATTTCCCGGAAGGTGGTGGCTGTGAGGGAACCCTCCAGCAGCTTTTCGTTAAGAAGCTGGCAGGATTTGCTGAGCGTCATGCCGGTAACAAAGGTGAGGGAGCTGGCCACTCCGGCATTGACAATGGAGCCGATGACGCTCCCAGCTCCGGGAAGCAGCTTCATAAGGTTTCCGGCCAGGGATTTTCCGATAACAGGCATTACGATTTCGACAACGCCGGTGCCCAGGACTTTTTCAAAATCCGCCATGTTCCAGAGGGTGAGGATTTTAGCGAACAGGGTCAGCTGTATCGGAGTAATCACTGCGGCGTCCGAGAACGGTATCGGAGAGCAGGCTGCACTCCCGGCGGCCGTGGCGGCGGCAGAAACCCAGTTTCTGGCGATCCGGGACTTTTCATCAAAGCCCCGGCGGCAGGAAATGATAAAGGCATTCCGGCGGGCCTCCTCTAAATGATCAAGCGACCAGCCGTATAGCTCGTTGAGTCCCTGCGGAACCGGGATTCCGGCATCCGTGGAGCTTTCGAAGATGGAGATTTTCCGGCTTTCCTCCGGATCCGGACCGTCCACTTCGCTGCTAATGATTCTTTTTAGCTCTTCGCAGTCCTCTTCGGTAGCCACATCGATCTGGGTCAGAACAGCTGCTACCGGTTTTTTAAGGCTGCGGAACTGCTTAATAAGGGAAACATCCACATCGGTTACCCGGCCCCCGGGGGCGCTTATGCAGTACCAGACAAGATCGATGCGCTCCTGCTCCACGGCGTTCATGATAAGGTCACAGTATTTCTGTCCTGCCGCCTCCCCTGCGTCGCGGCGGTCGGAGAACCGGGCTCCGGTTTCATAGCCCTCGGAATCGTAGACAATTACCGGGATTTCGGTCCGGGAGATTTTCTGGACGCCGTGAGTTACCGGGGTGCCGGGGCCGGCTGGGCAGACCGCCCGGTTAAACACCAGGTTGCAGAGAGTGCTCTTGCCGCAGCCGGTGGCTCCGGCCAGGAGAATTCTGGGTTTTTCGTTCTCGGCGTACCCTGACAGAAAGCTTTCCATTTCATCCCGGAATCTGTTCTGAATTTTGGTTATCTCTTCCTGCTGGTTTGTGTCATTGCTGCTCATGGAGGTGCCTTTATTCCTGAATGCTGTGAAGTGCGGGATGATGCTTCCGGACATGGAAGCATCCTGAATTTCCTATGATTATAGACTTGAATTTTCAGAAATTTAATTTTGAAAAACAAAATGTGAACGTGCTCGAAAGTTTTATGCCACCGGGATCTTCCGGAGTAATGGACTGTCAGGAGAAATTCTGTAGCTTCCGGGGAAATGATTCCGGAAAGGGGACGTTTTCAGAAAGAGGCCGCCGGTTTTTCGCAGAGGGGGCGGCGGCGGCCTTAAGAAATGCTGACGGTATATGACCGGGCAGAAGCCCGTCACCAACAAAAACTGTCTTCAGGCGGGAACGGCAGCGGATTCAGCTACGGCTGCGGAGGACTGCTGACCGGCCCGGGCCTGCTGCTCGGCAATGAGATCCTCCAGATGCTCCTTCTGCCGTTCCAGTTCTGCCAGATCCAGGCTGTCAGTCAGCACGGCAGAGCCGGCAGCTGCCGGAACCGGGGCGGATCCGGCGGCAGCACCGGTGCTGTTCATGCGGTTCTTGATGTTTTCCAGGGAAGCGATAATAGTCTGGCGGTGATCGCTGTAAAGCTTGTAACCGGCGGCTCCGGCCACCAGGCCAACTGCCATGCCCCAGAGGAAATTCTTTTCTAGTATCATCTCAGGTAAACTCCTGTTTCAGGTGTGTAAAGTGTCAGAAGCGCGGCCCCTGACGGTCAGTCTCCAGAGGCTCGCCGGAAGACCGGGGCTTCTGGATATTCATTTTTTCAAAAAGCAGCCGGGAACTGTTAAGCACCACGGCCACAGTTGAGGCGTTATGGATGGTGGCGGCCAGGAGGGGATTGATTTTCCCGAGCGCCCCCAGAAGCAGTGCTGCCGAATTTACAGCAATGGTAATGGCGAAGTTCTGACGAACCAGATACATGGTGCGCCGGCTGAGCTTCAGAACCTCCGGAAGCTTCAGCGGTTCATCCGAGGTGATGGTAATGTCAGCCGATTCCAGTGCAATGTCCGTGGATTTTCCGCCCATGGCCACGCCGATGTCGGCATAGGCGAGAGCCGGGGCGTCATTAATTCCGTCTCCTACCATAAGCACCCGGGACCCCCGCTGTTTTCCGGCAATGAAGTTTGCCTTGTCCTGCGGCAGCATGTTTGACTGGTATCCGTCCAGATCCAGCTGTCTTGTTACGGCCTCGGCATTCTGCTTTGAGTCTCCGGTCAGCATCAGGATTTCATCAATGCCTTCACGGCGCAGTCTGTTGATGGCCCGCTTAAGATCCTTACGGATCGGGTCGGCAATCAGCACGGCCCCCATAATTCTTCCGTTTTTCGCCACGTAAAATACGTTCCAGGCTCCTTCGGGAATTGTGAGGCCGGAGAGACCGGAGATCCGGTTCTCGTCCATGAAGGTTCTGCTGCCCACCAGCACCGAGGTCTCGCCGCCGGGCAGGGACAGTGAGGCCCGGATGCCGCGTCCTACCACCGCCTCGGTGCGGGCGTTCTTAGGAATGGTGATATTCCTTTTTTCTGCATAGGACAGGATTGATTCTGAAAGAGGATGGGATGAATTTCTCTCCGCCGCAGCCGAAAGCATCACGAGCTCCTCCTCGTCGGCGTCCGGAGCGGTGATGATTCCCGTGACCACCGGGTGTCCGGCGGTAATGGTGCCGGTTTTGTCCAGAATGACGGTGTCCACATCAGAAAGATGCTCGATGAAATTTCCCCCCTTGACCAGCACGCCGATCTGAGCTGATCTGCTGATGGCGGCTGAAATGGCAGTGGCTGTGGATAGTCTGAGGCCGCAGGAGTAGTCAATAAAGAACATATTCAGCACCCGCTGCACATCCTTGGTGGTCACATAGACCAGACCGGCGGCGATAAACGAAATGGGTACCAGCATGCTGGCCAGACGATCGGCAAAGTTCTGCACCGGAGCGCGCCGGTTCTGGGCGTTCTCCACCATGTGCACTATTCTTGAGAGGTTGGTGTCGTCTCCGACCCGGTGAGCTTCAATCACGAGCTGTCCGCTTTGAACCACGGTTCCGGCAAAGACCGTATCTCCGGGAACCTTGTAAACCGGGACAAATTCTCCGGTGAGAGAGGACTGATCCACTGAAGCGCTGCCGGAGATGACCACCCCGTCAACGCTGATCTTTTCGCCCAGGTAGACAGCCACCTGATCCCCGGCCTTCACGTCGTCAATGCGAACCTTTGCTACCGTGCCGTTGACAATCTTCCAGATGAATTTTTCCTTGAGTCCCAGAAGGTGCGATATGTGCTTCCGGGCCTTTTCGGCAGCCGACAGGGAGAGCATTTCGGCAAAATTTGAAAGAACCAGGAGCGACAGACTCGATTCGGGTTTTCCGGCCAGAATAGACGCGATGACGGCAGTGGCAGTCAGGGTGTCGGCATTCGGAGAATGCTCGCGAATCAGTCCGGACGCCCCGTTTCTGATGATTTCCTTCGAAATCAGGATTACAAAGGCGCTTCTTATGAGTGATATCTTTCCGAACAGTACCGGAAAGGATCTTTTAACCGCCTCCAGGAGCGCAAAGCCCCCGAGTGATATCAGCGCATTGATTTTGCAGATCCGGGCTTCGGCCTCCGGATCGCTTTCCGGCTCCCGGGACGGCCTGCGTGATACGGATCGGCTTTCCCGGCCCAGGAGGGCGGGCAGAAGCTTCAGTACTTCAGGATCCCGGAAATAGATGCTGAAGGAGCCGTTATCCCCGGCAAAGGCGCTTTCCACTCCCGGAAGGGCTCGCGTCCGGGCTTCGATGAGATAGCGTCTGTTTTTTTCAATGCCGTCCGGAAGCTGCAGGACTGAATGATAAAGCTTTGGCATTTTTACCTCTGATCTTAAGGAAACACAATCCCCACCATACCATCTGCGGACCGCTGGGCATCTGCTTCATCGTTACCATTTTGTAGATGCCGCGGGATATCAGGACTACTCCCAGGAGAGACGGGAGATCGAAAAACCCCTTTGTATGATCGCTGATGCGGCTGCTCAGCAGGGCAAGGCTTTCCAGGAAATGATCCCGGAAGCTGGTGCCGCAGAGCGCCGGAACGGCCCGGGAAGCAGGGCCGGCCGTACCTGAAGGACTGGCGCTATGGACGCCGCCGGATAGAATCTCGCCTATCAGATCCCCGGCCGAGGTCGGGGACTGGCTGGCAGTGAGAAGATTGGCATTCAGTTCGTCGAATACCCGGCAGATATTCACCCGATCCTCGGCGTAGGTGATGAGAAGCGATCCGGTGACCGGATTGCTCTCGGCTCTGAAAACTCCCGGGACCGTCCGGAACTTGCCCGCGAGCTCCGCGGCGAATTCCGGATCCTTAAGAACCTCCGAGCGGTAGCGGATACGGCCGGGAATGCGGTGCACCTGTTCAAAAAGAGGAACTGACCCGGTCCGGCCCGGCGCAGGATTACCGCCAAGTCTCCGGAGAACAAATCCCAAAACGGGCTTTGCAAGAGCCATCCCGAGGCACATAAGAAGCTGATTCATCTGGACTCCTTTAAATAGCCGGATTTAAGTTCTTCTTCAATTTTTTTAAGATACGGGTTCTGTGCAACCTGTTCCGGATCATAGCTGATCAGAACAGACCCGGTTCTTTGATTAACGGCAAAACCGGTGATTTCCGGAAAGCCGGAAAAGGCGCTTTCCAGAAGGGCGGCGTTTTCCGGATTGTTAACGACAAGCCGGCTGTAGCAGCGAATTCTTCCGGGAAGGAAGCTGCTTACCCGTACCGATTTCAGAAAAGCCTTCCAGGGATCCGAAAATTTCTCGAAAAAACCGAACATAAAACTCTCCGAGTTAAACAGTTCAGACAGCCTGAATTTCAGTAAGCGCTTTATGCCTGAGGAGGATTTTTTGACAGGCATTAGCTGTCCCCGTCTTATCACTTTTCAGATAAGCATGACAGGCTAATCTTTGCCGCTTAACAGGCTGTTTATGTGTTATTGCTAACAGGTGTTATCCTGATCTAACAGGTTGTTTGTACATTCCTGCTAACAGGTGTTACCCGTTTCTAACAGGTTGCATTATAGCCGATAACCTGCAAAATGAAATATGGCAGCAAAAATATGTGACTTATATGTCAAAATTGCCGTGATTTCCATCCCGGTAACCGCCAGGGGCCGCCGGTGCTGTCTCCCCTGTGGATTATCCCGCACCGGCGTTTTCTTTCTCAGAGGCTATTCTTATTCAGCCTTTCATTCATTCTTTATTCCCTCCCTCATTCTTCTCTCATTCATTCCTGCTGTTCTGACTTTTTCTTTCGCGGCGCGGCCCTGATAGTTTCTGGGGCTCCAGAATGTTTCCGGCCAAGGAGGGAATCCTGTTAAGGCTTTTTTTACGGTCTCCCGCCAGATTGTCATTACAATTATCCCGTATCTGACGAGGCGTGCCGTTTTCTGAGAAGAAGCTCCAGGAGCTTTTGGGGGGAGACGGAGGCCGCCTCCGCGTTTTTTGCTGAATGAACGGGAAAGCAGTGCTTTCTCTTCTGCGCCTTCGGGCGCGCTGGTCTGTTTCCTCCGGGAAACAGTTTTATGCTCGTATGAGCGCTGGCTGCCGGTAATCATGGCAGCAAAAACGCGGGGGAGTAATCCTTCGCTCATTTTGAGGTAACTTAATATGTGCAAAGAAACACACCTAGACAGCAGTAATCAGGGCGATGCCCTTCCCACCAGGAATGTTTCCTTCCGGTTCGGCGATCTTTTTCCCGGATTTGAGGGGGACTCCAGGACGATTTCGGTGCCGTGCTATCAGGATGCCGTGAGCATGCCTGCGGTGGCCCGTCTTATTCCGAAGCGTGAGGAAGGTTACGTATTTCAGGAGGATCTTCTGGAAGGCGTTCTTGATTATCTGAGCGCCCCCATGAACGATGCGCTGTACATTTTCGGACCGTCCGGGTCCGGAAAAACCAGTACGGTGCATCAGGTGGCGGCGCTGGCAGGCTGGCCGGTGGTGGAAATGACTCTGAACGGGAGGTTTGAAATGACCGATCTTACAGGGCACAACACCATTATCCGGGGCGAGGTGAACTTCGTGTACGGTCCTCTGGTCAGGGCTCTTAAGTACGGCTACATTCTTCTTCTGAATGAGATCGATCTGGCTGATCCGGCTGAGCTGGCCGGCCTGAACGATGTGCTTGAGGGACGGCCTTTGACCATTGTGCAGAACAATGGAGAAGTGATTACTCCGCATGCAAATTTTCGGATGATAGTAACCGCCAACACCGCAGGTTCGGGTTCAGAGGAATCCTATGCGGGAACCCGGCTTCTGAATCCGGCCTTTCTGGATCGTTTCCGGTTCCTGGAGAGCAGCTACATGCCCCAGGAACGCGAGGAGCGGCTCCTCAGGGAGCAGTATCCGGAGCTCGGGGCCGGTATTGCCGGGGCCATGGTGCGTACTGCCGCCGAAATAAGAAGATCGCATACCTGTCAGGAGGGAACCACCGTTTACATGACCATTCCGATGACCACCCGGGCTCTTCTGCGGTGGGCTCATCTGTGTCAGGACGGGGAAGGCTCTCCGGAAAGGATCCGTCAGGCGCTGGACAGCTCTTTCGGATTCCGGATAACCAGAGAGGAACGGGTGTACCTGCACCGGATCTTCGAGGATATCCTGGGAAATGCGACGGCAGAAGAGGCGCAGGGCCGCGATAAATAAATCTGCGCCAGGTCCTTCTCTCTCCGGACGGGGGAGGAGGATTTCTTCGAAGGAGTCTCGGGAATCTTTTTCCGGGACTCCTTTTTTGTGCATGCTGCGGCTGCATTCTGGTCTCTGGTGATTCCTGCTGTGTTTTTAGCGTTTTTGCATTACAATTGCGAGGCGGCAGCGCAAAGTAACCGGAGCGGCCAGTGTGATTCGTTTTTCCGGAAAGAAAGCGTGTAAGCAACAGAAAATATGGAATAACAGCAGGGAAATCCTATGGGTGGAGTTTTTTATTATTTTATTGCCCTTGTGGTGCTTGTCGGGGCGGCCTTTTTCGCTGTGCTGCTGATCTTTGATTTTCTGGGGGCTGGGCGGGCTGGCGGGTTATCGGATGTGGGGATTGTTCTGGGCGTATTGGCCGCTATATCTCTGACAGTGTATATTGCGGACAGAATCCGTATCAGAATTCATGACCGCCGGATCCTCAGGAAAGCCGCCGAAATGGAAATGCGAGCCTATTATGAGAGTCCGGAATGGCAGCAGGGCTACCGGAGCTATCTGGCAGCTCATCCTGTTAAGAAAATTTCCAGAGGCGGTACCATCCCCCTGTTAAAGAGGTTTTTTAAGTTCTCCGGCATGAATTTCCGGGCTGCCGGCTGTTTAACACTCATAGCCGCAGTATATTATTTTCTGGTGGGAAGTGACGGTTTTTCTGCAGTAAGCTTGATCCCGCATATCCGGAACACTTTTGTGGTGGCGGTGATATTTTACGGCTTCATCTTTTTTCCGGTGATTTTCATTACCACGGTGCCCTTCAAGTCATGGCGGAAAGCGCGCCGCAGAAAAAATGCGCGCAGCCTTGACAGTCTGGAAAAGCTTTATGAAGGGGCGGGGTATGTTTCCTCCGGGGAGGCTCTGATTGTGCTGGGAGAGCGTGAAGTGCTCCTCTGTAACCTGGAAGGCGTCATGTCAGTTCCCTGGGAAAGAATCAGAGGGGTATCCCGGGTTGTCCGGACCTATCAGACCTATCTTTTTGAACGTCCTGGCTACCCCCCGGTCTACAGCACCGGAATGGAATTCGAAACCGGGATCTGCCTTACTGTAGCTCCCGGAGATTTCGTTTCCGGGGACGATTTTCCTCAAAACTGGGTTGCACACGAGCTTGCAGATTATCTCCGCAGCCAGGTGAAATCCGGGAACACCTATGCCAAAGAGGGCTTTACCCTGCATTTTTTGTTTAACGAGTACCAGATGGTGTTTCTGGAGGCGGAAATCAGGAAAAGAATCGGCCAGTCTGAGGAGGAATCCTATGTCCGGAGAATCTATGAGGCTCCCGGGAGGAGGGATTTCGGCAATTACAATCTCTCGGATTATGTGTAGGAACCGGGATTAATAATCCTGGGGCGGAGCATTAAAGCCGCCGGAACTGACCGGAAACTCTTTTGAAACTAGCTTAAAGGAGGATAAATGAAGATATTCGTAACGGGAATTCTGCTTCCGGCTTTTCTTTTTCCGCTGGCGGCCGCAGCCGCATGGACTGCCCATGACTATGCCGGCGGTACCCGCAGCATTTATCTTGATGACACGGCCGGGGCGGCAGTGAGTCTGGCGGTGGTCGGCCGGGCGGGAGAGCTCTCCCCGCGGAACACGGCGGCATTCCTGGCTTCCCGCGGATCCTGCGCAGCACCGGTTTTCCGGGAGATTTCCGAAGTTCCGGGGTACCTTCTGGAATGTCCCTCCGCAGTAAGCGAGTATCTTTTTGATGACGGGGAGCGTCTGCTGCTGGCGGCTACCCGCTGTCAGGGGGTAGCGGTCTGCCCGCATCTCCAGAGCTTTGTTGCGGAATTCGGCAGAAAGGGGGCGCCGCTTCCGGAACCCGAAAAGCCGGCGTTAACTGACCTCCAGGCGCGGATGGAGGCGGCTCTCAGGGCTGAACGTGACAGAAGAGCGAAGGACAGTGCAGCCAGCTCGGGAGAAGGGAACTAGCGCCTCCTTCTCCTTTTCCCGTACCGGCGTCACTGGCCGGTTTTATCAGATGCGGCAGGATCCCCGGAAGCAGCGGAGGTACCGGTATCCGGTGCGGGATCTGGTGCAGTAAGGAGATCGCTGAGCCTTTTGCCGTAAAAGAAGTTTCTTACCAGATCGTCGAATTCCTGCCACAGAGGCAGGGTTTTGCATTTGTCCCTGCGGGGACAGACATAGTTCCTGTTGGCCAGACAGGCCACGGAGGAAAGTGCTCCCTCCATAAGCTCCACAATTTCTCCTATCGTATACTCTTCGGGCTTCCGGGCCAGCCGGTATCCGCCGCCCTTGCCGCTGACTCCGATAATGAGGCCTCCGGTGACGAGGCTTCTGACAATGATTTCCAGATACTTCTTGGAAATTTCCTGCCGTTCGGAGATATCCCGGAGCGGAATATAGCCCCCGTCGTGTTCCTGTTCGGCAAGATCAATCATAACCCGTATTGCATAGCGGCCGCGTGTTGAAATCATAGAATGTTTTCCTGTTCTGGCTATTTATTATTATTTTTTAGAAAAACTTTGCAGAGAATTGCTGTGATTGTACTTCTGTGAATCCTGATTGTTTTTTCATCAGTTCCGATTCCTTATTATACTTAAGGATTTACCGGATAATCAACCCTGTTCCGGTCGTTTTCTGGGTAGCGAATCCTCCGGAAAGTCTCCGGTTCCGTAATTTTTGCAACTCCGAAATTCAAAATTATTATTCCCGGAGAACCTTTGTCTCCAAAGGATTTTCTCCATTATGAAGCACATTCTTCAAAAAAAATTTCATTGAAAATCCTTAATACCTATTGACATAGTAGGTAAATGGCATTACTATAGCGTCATTCCTTCAGGAAACGTGAAGACGGCCTCTGGGACGGCATTCCGGGTTCTGGAAACAGAGCAGGGCCTGAAGGATGATGAAGAAATGAAAATACCGGCGCTGGCTTTAAACAGCAGAAGCCGGCACGGACCGGCCATATTTTTACCGCCGGATTCATCACCTGATGACAGGGAGGACAGTATGACAATTTTTGGAACTTCCGGTTCTCTATATTACAAATACGGCAATATCACTGCCTCATGTCCTTGCTTTTGTTTCTGCCGAATGTGTCATTAGCTGGTGTCGGATTCATTCCGGAGGCTTTCCCTTCAGGAAGATGTCAGGACTGCGTTTTACGTCCTTGTTCCCGAATCTGACTGCGTTGATTTATCAGGGTGGCGATTCGGGCTTTTTATTTCCTGAAGCCCTTCATGACACCGGAACAGCATTAACAAACAAGTAATCACCGATATCCGTCAGGATTGTTTTTTTTGGAGAAAAAAGAAATGAGCAATTACAGATTTGAAACCCTTCAGCTTCACGTAGGCCAGGAACAGGCTGATCCTGCTACCGATGCCCGTGCGGTACCCATTTACCAGACTACCTCCTATGTCTTCCATAACAGTCAGCATGCCGCTGACCGTTTCGGGCTTCGGGATGCCGGCAACATCTATGGCCGTCTTACCAATCCTACTGAGGATGTTCTGGAACGCCGTATTGCAGCTCTTGAAGGCGGTACCGGAGCGCTGGCGGTAGCCTCCGGTGCTGCAGCTATTACCTACGTAATCCAGGCTCTGGCGGCCTCCGGCGGTCATGTGGTGGCCCAGAAGACCATATACGGCGGCAGCTACAATCTGCTGGCGCATACTCTGCCGCAGTACGGGATTTCCACCACCTTTGTGGATATTCACAACCTTGAAGAGGTGGAGAAAGCCATTACCGGCAATACCCGTCTTATCTACATTGAAACTCTCGGCAATCCCAACAGCGATATTCCGGATATTGAGGCTCTGGCCGAAATTGCACATCGCCACGGTCTTCCGCTGGTTACTGACAACACCTTCGGCACGCCGTATCTGATAAGACCTATTGAGCACGGTGCCGACGTGGTGGTGCATTCCGCCACCAAGTTCCTGGGCGGACACGGCACTACTCTGGGCGGAGTGATCGTGGATTCCGGCCGCTTTGACTGGAGTGCCTCCGGCAGATATCCGGGCATTGCCGCCCCCAATCCCAGCTATCATGGAGTTTCCTTCCAGCAGGCTGCCGGCCCCAATGCCCTGACTGTCTATATCCGGGCCATTCTGCTCCGGGATACCGGTGCTGCCATTTCTCCCTTTAATGCCTTCCTGCTGCTTCAGGGCGTGGAAACTCTGTCCCTGCGTCTGGAGAGACATGCGGAGAATACTGCGAAGGTGGTGGAATACCTTTCCCGGCATCCGCAGGTAGCAAGAGTGAATCATCCTTCACTCCCGGATCATCCTGACCATGAGCTTTACAAAAAGTATTTCCCAAATGGCGGAGCCTCGATTTTCACCTTTGAGATAAAGGGCGGTCAGGAGGCAGCCTGGAGGTTTATCGACAGCCTTAAGATTTTCTCCCTGCTGGCCAATGTGGCTGATGTGAAGAGCCTGGTGATTCATCCGGCCTCCACCACTCATTCCCAGCTTTCGGAAACCGAGCTCCGGGAGGCGGGAATCACCCCGGGCACCATACGGCTGTCAGTCGGTGTGGAGCATATTGATGACATTATTGCCGACCTGGAAAACGGTTTTCAGGCAGTTAAGTAATTTTGAATTATTAGCGGATATTTGAGGAGACTATAATATGTCCGGCATTCATAAGAGTTTTGCCGATCTTATCGGCGGTACCCCGCTTCTCGAAGTAACCAATATCGAAAAGGAGCTGGATCTTAAGGCTACGGTTCTCGTCAAGCTGGAGTATTTTAATCCGGCCGGAAGTGTGAAGGACCGCATTGCCCGCGCCATGATCGCTGACGCTGAGGCCCGCGGCGCCCTGAAGCCCGGTTCGGTCATCATTGAGCCCACCAGCGGCAACACCGGTATCGGCCTGGCAGCCATTGCTGCCTCCCGGGGCTATCGTATCATTCTCACCATGCCTGAGACCATGAGCGTTGAAAGACGCAATATTCTGAAATTCTACGGTGCCGAGCTGGTGCTTACCGAGGGTAGCAAGGGCATGAAGGGAGCTATTGCCAAGGCTGAGGAGCTGCACCGGGAGATCCCGAACAGCTTTATTCCGGGCCAGTTTGTAAATCCGGCAAATCCGAAGGTGCACCGCGAAACCACCGGTCCTGAGATCTGGAAGGATACTGAAGGCAAGGTTGATATCTTCATTGCCGGTGTCGGCACCGGCGGTACCGTAACCGGTACCGGAGAGTACCTTAAGGAGCAGAATCCTGACATTAAGGTGGTGGCTCTGGAGCCTCTGGATTCGCCGGTGCTGTCCGAAGGCAAGGCCGGCCCCCATAAGATTCAGGGTATTGGTGCCGGCTTTGTTCCCGACGTTCTGAATACCGCCGTTTACGACGAAGTGTTCCGCGCTTCCAACGAGGATGCCTTCAGAACATCGCGCCTTCTGGCTAGGAAGGAGGGCATATCCGTGGGTATTTCCTCCGGTGCCGCTCTGTTTGGGGCCATTGAACTGGCAAAGCGTCCGGAGAATGCCGGCAAGGTGATCGTGGCTCTGCTTCCGGATAGCGGTGACAGATATTATTCGACGCCGCTTTTTGCCGCAGAGTGATTTCCTGGGAAGGAAGCGATTTATGATCAGGGACGTTCCCGGAGATTTCTGGCGAGTGTCCGGGACAGCCTGATCGGCATTACCCTTCCGGCAGTTGGCTCCTGGAGCCGGCGGAAGGGCTTTTTTGATCCCGGAGAATTGATTTTTGAGAATTCCTGAAGCTTGTTGCTGATTCAGGGCATGACGAGCAGAGCAGACGGTTTATGATAATCAGGAGACAGTATGACAGCAAGAGTACTATGCTTCGGTGATTCCAATACCTGGGGGTATATTCCCGGTGCTGCCGGGCATCCCAGACTGGATTTCGACGAGCGCTGGCCCGGGGTCCTGACCCGGCTTTCCGGAGTGGAAGCCGTGGAGGCCGGACTCTGCGGCCGCACCGCCTGGTTCGATGATCCCCGGATTCCCGGCAGAAACGGTCTTGCTGCGCTGCCCGGAATTCTGGCAGAGTCCGGCTCTCTGGACTTTGCGGTGGTAATGCTGGGCACCAATGACTGCAAGACCTGCTATCATGCCACTCCCGAGCTTATCGGGGAAGGTCTGGAGCGCTGCCTTGATCTGATAGCGGAACGGGTACCGGCCCCAGGGATTCTTCTGGTGTCGCCGGTGTTTCTCGGTACAGACGTCTGGCATCCTGATAAGGATCCGGACTTCAGTCCCGCCTCGGTGGAGCTTTGCCGGAAGCTTCCGCAGACATACAGTGCCATCGCGGCCAGAAGGGGGCATCGCTTCCTGGCGGCCTCGGATTATACTGAAGCCGGATGCTGGGATCTGGAGCATCTTGATACTGCCGGACATTTCCGGCTGGGGCAGGCGATTAGTGCGGAGCTTAACCGCATGATCCCGGATTTCCCGAAATTCTGAGAAATGCCATTCCCGTTCCCAGGGTTCTCTCCCATCGCATTTTTTCTTTTTTCCGCGGCGGGGGAGCTTTTTTGTCACGGAGAGCCCGGGAGGATCCGGAATGCCCCGGAGCCTTCCGGGCTTCATGAATGGTCTAGGTTCAGAAGGTATACCGGGAACGGTAGAGTCTGTCGTTAAAGCTGAGCCTGGCGAGTCCCGCGGCGAGATCTCCGTTTGCGGCGTCGGCCACCGGAACATAGCTGTCATTCAGGGTGTTATCCACCAGAAAGCCCCGGGCGTCGATCATCAGATAGGCCGCATGCAGATCGCTTTCCAGCACGGCCTCGCAGGTATCCGAGATTCTGGTTTTCACAGACAGGGCGGCGTCCCGGTCAGAAATTCTGAGTCCGGTGTTGCGTTCGGCATAGTCCCGGTATTCGTGATCCGAAACCACAATGTCCGCATTGGAGAAGCTGGCGTTCCGGAACAGATTCATCTTGAAGATTTTCCAGCGGGAGACCGGCATGGTCCTGATGAACCGGGCCATGTTTTCGGATTTGTTGAGTGCGGAGACCACCGTGTTGATCTTGATGCTGCAGTTCCCGCTGATCTGGACCACAGTATCCAGCAGGGAGGCAAGCCGCTCGCTTCCCAGGATCCGGCCGCTTCCGGTGCACCGGCCGATTTTCTTCAGGGTTTCCGGATTCATGCTGTCTATGGAGAGCCCGAGGCAGGAGAGCAGGGGGACATGTCTTTTCAGCCACGCATCGGTCATCAGAAATCCGTTGGAGATTACGGATACCGGATGTCCCAGGGAATGGATATACGAGGTGATGGCGGTAAAATCCGGATGCATAAGAGGCTCGCCTCCGGCAATGTTGAAGGAGCAGCCGGGCACAAGGCTCCGGCAGCGGTCGATGATTTTCCGCCAGGTGTCAAAGCGGAGTACCCGGCAGGATCCGAAATGGGCGAAGCAGTGCCGGCAGCGGTAATTGCAGGTTTCAATAATGTGGAGATTGAACTTAAGTCCGTGCCGGGGCATCTGAGGGGTGGCGGTTCCGGAAACGGCAATGGGAGCAAAGCCGGAAGTGCAGCCGGAAACGGAGCTGGAATTCTGGGCGGTCATAGGGCACCTCACTGTTGTTTTCTGATGGCTGGGGGGACTGTCAGGCGTTGCTACTGCCTTTTCTAAATTATCGGCTACCCGGAAGGCCGTTACGGAATAAAAAGGTGCGGACTGTAATGCCCCCGTAAGTTGAACAAACCTGCGGGGGCATTACAGCGAGATCCTTTGAATGTAAGAATTAGTATTGACTGGAGTGTTTAATCGAGTTTTTCAATCAGGCACCGGTGCTCCTTGGTCTTAGTGCTGTAATTGATTCCTGCAATAATGATATTCCGGTATTGTCCGGTATAGCGTTTGAAATATTCCTGAGATTTAATCTGGCTTATTGCCTCTTCTGCAGAACCGTCATATTTAAATTCAATCAGGATAAGAGGCTGTCTCCCTGTTATTGGCTCATACACTAAATCAGCACGTCCCTTACCTGCCTGATCTTCCCGGTGACAGCTGTAATCATCAAGAGTTGCCCATAAAAGACCGGTCATCACGCAGTATGTTAGAGATTCCTCGTCGTTGTAATCGAGAAGAGCTACGGCTGAGGAATTATGGATTTCCTGAATAATTGCAGATACGGTTGCTCCGTCAAGTTCCTTAATAGCATTGAGCAGATTTTCAGACCGTTTGATGTTTGCCATCCGCCCGTACCAGTTCTGCTCTCTGACAATGTCCATCAATGCAGCCTTGATTTCGGCATTAGGAACATAGGCAGTTTTACGATATTGATTTTTTGTTTCTGAACATCCAAGATAGCCAAGACATACCAGAAGACTGAATACATCATTCTTATCTTTTATGTTCACCATGTCATTCTGGAAATTGGCACAGCTGAAAGTAACTTCATCTCCTTCAATTAAACTGATAATGTCTTCTCTTATGCCCTGAAAATCAGTGTTGATGAGGCGGACAAATTCTTCATTTGACGAAGTTCCGCTCCAGTAGCTGATACATTCGTTTCGGCTGACAGCCTTGCATACTGAGTTAGGATTGTAAATATCAGTTCCTTTTATTTTGTAGCCCTCGTACCATTCCTTTAAATTCTGATGTGAAACTTTACAGTTAGGTGATTTTACAATGTTGGCTACTTCATCCTCCGTAAAACCAAAGTAAGGAGCATAATTCCCCGGAGAGAGCATGTTATATTCATCAAAGCCATTCAATGCTGATTGGGAATTGTATTTTTTGATTGGCAGAATGCCGGTGAGATAAGCTAATGCAAAGCAGGCTTTACCGCCATCGGATTTAAACAGATTTTTTAACAGTCTGATAAATTTCTTCTGCAAAATTTCGTCATCACGGTATTCACGATATACCAGATCCCACTCATCCATAATAAAAATGAATTTAGTATTTAAATCCTGGGTGATTGCAAGTAGAGTTTCCAGAAGCCCGGTATTTCCAGTCTGATGATTTTCGAGACATCCGGAAAATTTACTGCTGGATTTTAACTCTTTAATGACTGAATATTCGAAATAGTCAACCAGATCATTAACATTTTCGACGCTCTGTTTCTGACTGGAATAACCATCAAACAGTCCGTCAATGGTATTCATATCAATGTAGATGACATCGTATTTATTAAGATGTTCGACATAATCGCTTTTATCAGCAATATGCAGACCGTCAAATATTTTTTTGTCGGCATATCCTCTGGAATAATAGGCTAAAAGCATATGAGCCGTTACGGTTTTACCGAATCTGCGGGGACGGGTTACAGCCATAAAACGGTCGTCTTCATTTAGTCTTTTATTGGTTATTTCAATAAAATCAGATTTATCAACAAACAAATACCTGTCTTTTCTGTTGGCAAGACTTACAAAGCTGTTTTCTATGGTCGGATTCAGAATGATTCCCATAACTTTAATCTCCCCGAACTCCACATCATCGGCTGTCATTTTAGCACGGCGCCGAATTTTTATCCGTGATATGGGACGGAACTTCCTGTGAATAAATATCAGTGCTGTTTATATGTTAGTAATTTAACTGGTCTTAGCAAATAATTAAACTGTTGTCTGATACTTGATCCGTGAACAGGTCATTCATCAAAATACTGCCTTCTTATCATCATTTGTTTAAATTTTTCAGCCTCTCTGGCACATTCGCTTTCTGTCATACTGGAACTGTATCTTTCATGCGGATGAGTCTCATAGTATTCTTCCTGAAAAACCACCGCCCGGCAGATGAACTCTTCGGTGGTGTGGGAGTCTATCCCCCCCTGCGCGATTATGGCACGCGGCGGTTCATACTCAGGATTTGTCAGGATGGGAATAGCGGCAAAACGTGACCTGTACTGTAAAATCAATTTTTGGCAGTTGTATTATGGGGAGTTCTTCACGGATGAACTGACGAACTGCCTGTTACAATTAAGAAGTGGGGCTGGTGTTGTGTCCAGACTGTAAATATGGATGCTGCCGTACATATTAATTCATAAAGCCGGCCTGTTTTTCGGGCTTTAGGAACGGCGTTATAAAAACTGTGGATCATGGGATGCTGCCATAGAAGGGGGCCAAAAATGAAAAGACATCGTATGCAGGGGTTTACGCTGATAGAGCTGGTGGTGGTGATTGTTATTCTGGGCATTCTGGCGGCCACGGCAGCTCCTAAGTTTATGGATATCCAGAAGGATGCCCGTATTGCCAAGCTGGAAGGACTGAAAGGGGCTATCCGCAGTGCGCAGAATATGACCCGGAGCAAGGCGGTTATTGCCGGACTGGAGACCAAGGATGCGCCTCTGAACGGCACACAGATTTACGTGTGCGAAAGCGGATCGGCCACCGATACCTGCAACGCTTCAAACGGAATAGCAATATCCCATGGCTATCCGGCTGCGAGTGCGGCCGGCCTTCTGAAGGCGCTCGATCTAGATGCTGTTCAGGCCGATGATTCCAATGTCAGGCAGCATGACTGGGCGTACCGGATTAAGGACTGGGGGAACGGAAAAGGCCAGATTCTGATTGCGCCATCCGAGATGCCGGTTCCGGAGCAGTATCAGAGCGAGAGCCCGGCATCAGGCTGTTTCATCTTCTATGATCATCCCTATATGGAGTCGTCGGTGCTGAAGAAACAGCTTATTGTGGTTACCGACGGATGCTAGCAGAAGTATTTTAGGACCGGGGAGATCCTGGGGGATCTCCTTTTTTTTGCCGTATGAGGATGGGAAATATACCGCGAGTACCGGAAATCAATTCCTGACAGTGCTGGTGAATGGGGGAAGGATGCCGGTATGCGATGGTGAATCATCCCCGGAAAGGATCCTTTTATCTCCCGGACTTCGGGGTAACCTCAGAAGGAGCTAACAGGGGAGGGGCTTTCCTTATGCCTCGCCCGTGCTGCTAATTTCTGCCGAACAGGGGCCTGCAGGATTCTTCAATGTATTCCAGCTTTTTCAGGCTTCCTTTTTTAGGCTTCACCTCTCCCGCCTTTTTACCATCGTAGTAGAACTCTATTTTTGCGGCCGCTGACACTGCTTTGATAAAAGCCTTCCAGTTGTCGGCACCAGACTGACTGGAAGTAATCACATTGGGAACCCCGTACTGGTTTGCCCCCTTATCAAAGGTGTAGGCGGTGCCGCTGATGAGGATTTCGAGTTTATGATCCTTCTGGGCAAAAAGATCCGTGCCGTTAACCATAACCTCTATCATGTGCTCTGCGGTGTTGCTGAAGGCTTCGTTACAGGCTATGCGGAAACTTGCCTTCCCATTGGAAATGCTGTATTCCTGCCAGCCCTGACCAAATCCGCTGTCCCAGATATTGGGTGCGGCCAGAGCTTGAGCGGAAAACAGAAAGGTAAAATATGCAAAAATTTTTGAAACCTTATTGTTCATAAAAATACCTTATTACTAATACCGGGCAGTATGGGGAATTAAACAGTTTAACTGCACTTTCCTGACATAACGAATCAGTTGTATCAAAACATATCTTATATCTTTGTGCTTTGTAAACGTATATGTATAATTTATGGTTATAACGTGCTGAATGTCTGTGATTTACCATGACAGCTATTTTCTGATGCTAAAAAGTGCTACTGGAAATAGCAAGGTTTTCGGGATGCTATGGTGATGAAGATAAGAGATTTAGCTAAGAGGCTGCCCCTATAAACTCAAAGTCTGAGGTACTGGAACAGATGTGTGTTTAAACAGGATTCCTCAATAAGACGGATAGTAATTAAATGATCTTGTTATGCCGGAGACCACGGTTTTACTGTTGTGGACAATATAATACTGCGGTGCCCTCATTTAATGAAATCAAATCAAAGGGGGGGAGGTGTGAAGATTTTTAAAATGAGGAAGACTGGAATGTGCCCGGATATGACAACATCTCAAGGTGAAGTGATGTAGCATAGTTGAGACTGTGTTTTGATATTGGGCTGGTTTTTATATTTTTCTTTACCTTTTCTTTTGGGCTTGTCGTTATCACCCCACGTTTTGTTAACAAAGCAATTCTTTTCATGCAAGAGTTTTGACATGGGGGGGACAGACTCTGAAACAGTATTCTCATGAGGCACATGTATGGTCGAAACTAAAATCAACGCAACACTTTCCAGCAAGTTCAAAAAGACTCAGGTAAACAGTGTTCAGAAGCTTCCGGATATAACGGGGCTGACTCTTGATGAATTCAATGTTGATTCCAGATTGGACATCATTTCCGGGGAGGCGGATATCTACCTCTGCTCCGGAAGCGGAAATTTCGCAGGGAAGAAGTTCCTTCTCAAATATTATCGCCGGGAAAATGCTGTAAAACCAGATGTGCTGGAAAAGCTGAAAGCCGTAAACAGTCCCTTTGTGGCCCCGGTGGAAGGATATGGCGAATATCAGGGACATCAGTATGTGGTGCGTCCGTATTATGAGATGTCGGCTTTATCGGAACTCCTGGCGGGGGGTACCCGTTTTTCTGAAGAAGAACTGAAGTCGCTTATTATTCCGTCTATTATCGAAGGCTTGAAAGCTGTACATGATGCCGGGATCCTGCACAAGGATCTCAAGCCTGCTAATCTGATTCCTGATGATGCCGGGGAGCATATTGTTCTTATTGATTTCGGTATCAGTTCCGATGCCGGGAATAATACCTTTGTGGTTACTCAGACGGGCATGACTCCTTTTTATGCTGCTCCGGAGGCCCTGCAGGGGATATTCCACCGGGAAACCGACTACTATGCTCTAGGCATTACCGTATTTGAACTCTTTACCGGATTTACTCCTTTTCAGAACCCTAGGCTGTCTCCGGAAGAGGTAGCAAAGCTGGCTTTTATCAGTAAAATCGAGTTTCCGGAGGGATTCCCGGAAGACCTTAAAAAACTGGTTTTGGGGCTCACCTACAAGGATATATCACATAGAAATGAATTGAATAACCCCAACAGAAGATGGGGCTATGATGAGGTTAGTAGATGGCTTAATGAAGAAGCTGTGCCAATACCGGGAGAAAACGACAGTATTGGACAGAGTCAAAAATTCCTTCCATATAGCTTTTGCGGGGTGAAATACCAGAGCCTTGGTGAATTAGTTAAGGCTCTTCTAAAAAATCCCAAGGCCGGAATCCGGGAGATTGGTAGGGGGATTCTAGCCCATCATTTCAGTCTTTTTGATCCTGTAGGTGAAAAGCTTTGTAGGGAAGCCGAGGATAATCTTCAGAAAAATACAGATTCGGTATTCAGTTTCAAGATCTTTTACAGACTGATGTACACACTGTCTCCGGAGATAAAATCACTTTTCTGTGGCGGTCTTGAATTTGCGAATCTGACAGAGCTAGGAGGGGCTGCTGTTGTTAATGCTGCCTCGGGAAACAGTAAGTTTTGCAAAGAGTTTGAGCTTTTACAGAGAGCTTTCTTGGGTTTTTATGTAGTATCAGTCATTAAGAATGTAACTGCTTCGAACCTTATTTCAAAAGCAGATGAACAGATTGCCCGTAATCGGTACTCGGATTTCCAGATTGCCTGGATTCTAGGTTATGCATTGTCAGAGAAGAGGAATATCAGAGTGGGCGATACGGCCTTCAGCTGTCCTGCGGAGTTCTTTGGGTATCTCAGAAAAATGGAGGCTGACAAAGGTTTTTCAGGCTACATAAAATACATTGAGGATAATCACCAGGATCTGGAATTCTTTGCGGCCTGTATTCCGGAAGAAAAGACCAGACAGGCTTTAAGGTTGGTTCTTGAAGATCTGAACCGAGCTATATTCGGAAATGGAGAATTTCAGTTTAAAAATGCGAAGGCCTTTGATGATTATGTAGGGAAGCTCTTCCGGGAAAAGAAGACTTACCACCTCTACCATATCCTTAACACTTATGATGCAGCTCTTAGAGAGGTGTCCGAAAAGATCTGGAAATCGAGCTCACATGAGAATCTTCGAAGAACGGTATCCGGTTTTATAAGATTTGCGGAGTTCATATTCCCGACGGAGCTGGATCTTAAGGACTATCTTGAGAAGCTTTTTCAGGAGAACAAGGATACTCCGGAGTTTTTCAGAAACTTTGTCAGTTATCATAATGCCTCCCTGACAGAACTTGAAAGGAGATCCGGGCTTTCTCAGGTTATCAGTAAATTCCGTTCCTATGGCAGTGCTAATCCTAAAATACAGGGAGATATTACGGTAAAAGGGATCACGTATCCTTCTCTTCAGCCACTGAAACTTAAAATCGGTGAATATTTCAGGTTTGGAAATTATCCTCAGAATAGTGCAGGAAGCACGTCTCCTATTGAATGGCTTGTTTTGGAGGTTAATGGCAATGAGGCTTTCATTATCAGCCGATATGGTCTGGACTGCCATCAGTATCATTATGCTGAGTATAAAGAAATAACATGGGAACAATGCGATCTCAGAAATTGGCTCAATAACGATTTCCTGAAAGCTGCATTCTCTAAAGAGGAACAGAAACGGATAATATTGTCGGAGGTCGTTAATGAAAGTAACCAGCGATATGGAACTAAAGGCGGGAATAATACATGGGATCGTGTTTTTTGCCTGAGTATTGCAGAAGCTCGGAAGTATTTTGATTATGATTATGCAAGAAGGTGCGGATCTACGATTCTGACGAAAACAAGTGGAGCATATTCCGGAACTGGCGGGGTTTGCTGGTGGTGGCTACGATCTCCGGGCTACAACCAATTTGATGCTTCTTTTGTGAATACACTCGGTGTACTGAACTTGACTGGTCATAATGCCGTTCGAAAAAACGGTACCGTGCGTCCGGCTTTACGGTTGCTACTCTCTTAGCATGTCGTATGGAACACTTGCGGATACAACAAATGCGAAAAACTAAGGCATGCCCCTCATGTAAAGGAACTCTCGCAAGAATCCACATTCCAGAGGAGAGGACACACCGATGTCATTGTCCTATAAAACCAGTAAGTTCGTAAATTTTCAAATATCGAATTCTGGAGTATTTATGAGGTTGTTCACATTTTTATATTTGTATTCCGTATTTATGAATAATTAACAAGGGTAATGTTTAGTTTTATCTTTATTAGAAGATATTTCCGAAAGTGGTTTAATGATGAGTTTATAAAGGCTGTATTTGCTGAAGTTGGATATAGCTAAGCAGAATTAAGATAGATTTTTTATTTTGAGAATTCGTTATGATTAACAAATTTACTACGTCAGTTGGCGAACATATTATTGTAAGAGGCGAAGAGTTTATTGTTCAGAAAACTGAAAAGCTAGGAGATGATAACTCTTACAGAATAACCGCTATGGGAGTTTCAGAACTGACACGGGGGCATACCTTTATTTTTCGTACTGATTTGGAATCTCCAGATGAAATTAAAAAGTTAGAGCCGAAAAACACAGTATTTGTGGAGGATAATTCCGCCAACGCCAGAAAGACCATCGTTTTTCTGGAAAATGCCGTCAGAGGAAGCTATGGCTACTTTGATGACTATGATCCTGATAACACCGCTGAAAATACCTCCGAAACTGATTCCGGCGGCAATGCTCAGGTTTTTGTGGCAGACCGTTGCGCCGCTGACTGTCTTCCCTATCAGTATGAACCCTTTTATAAGATTCTGAAGCTGCCCCGTCCCAGATTTCTGATAGCCGATGCGGTGGGGCTTGGCAAGACCGTGGAAATCGGGATTATTCTTGCGGAAATGATTCACCGGGGACGGGGACAGCGCATTCTGGTTTGCACCATGAAATCCATTCTTACCCAGTTTCAGGAGGATATCTGGAATCGTTTTGCCATCCCGCTTACCAGACTGGATTCTCTCGGGGTAGAACGTATCCGGCAGCAGGTACCCATCGGCGCCAATCCTTTCAATTACGTTGACAGGGTCATTATTTCCATTGATACCCTGAAAAACGATGTTAAGTTCAAGAACTATCTTGAGAATACCCATTGGGATATCGTGGTGGTGGACGAGATTCATACAGCTGCCAATGCCACCACCCAGAGAGGTGAACTTGTTAAGCTTTTGTCTGACCGCTGTGACAGCCTGATCTTTGCCTCCGCTACCCCGCACAACGGAAAACCGGAATCTTTTGCCGGAATTATGAGAATGCTGGAACCTTCTCTGGTGCCCGTTGGATGGGACTATCAGATAGACAACAAGGATGAAGAGCAGAAGAGGTTTTATCAGGATCTTCTGGATCTCTGGAGATCATACTTTGTCAGGAGATCCAAGCAGGATGTCGGCAAAGAGGCTGGTGAGCAGTTCCGGGAAAGAAAAATCATCCCCCTGGAGTTCCGGCTCAACCAAAATGAAATAGCATTTCTCAAGCTCCAGCAGAAGCTAAAATCCCTGGTGCTTAAGGAGTGGAGCGATAACAGCAGCGGCAAGGTCCGGGATAGCACCCAGCTTTTCCCGGTAACACTGTTTAAATCATTTCTATCCTCTCCCGTGGCCGCTTGCGAAACCATTAAAAACCGTCTTAAAAGGCTTAATGTCAAGCTATCCTCCTACGGTAGTAGCGACGCACCTGATCTCAGGCAGGAGATACGTGATCTTGAAGATTTAAGATCCGTTTTGGATAGCGAGGCCTCCTTATCCGGAAGAGCAAATGATACCCGGTACCAGCGCTTCCTTGCGGAGCTACGCAAAATTGGGTGGAAAGGGGATGCCAAGTCTCCGCGTATCGTGGTGTTTACCGAAAGGGAGGAAACTCTCAAATATCTCAGGGATGCCGTTATTGCAGATTTCGGACTGGAGCACGAGGCGGAGAATTTTTTGGTGTCATCAGCCGCAGATGAAGCTATTGCCGGAAAGACTGCAAAAACAAAGGGCCGAGGCCGTAAAAATGCAGGCTCTAACGACGATAGTAATGCCGCCGGTATTTACAGTCCGGGCAATAGGAACCGCGTAGTTAAAATATTTTCCGGGAAGATGACTGACACTGAAGCACAAAGTCTGGTAGAGAACTTCAGTCTGGAAAAGAGTTCCATCCGCATGCTCATCACCACTGATGCCGGAGCTGTTGGCATTAACCTGCACTTTTTCTGCCACATTATGTTCAACTATGACATTCCCTGGTCATTGATAACGCTGGATCAAAGGAACGGCAGAATTGATCGTTATGGTCAGAAGGAATCTCCTGAAATCTATTACCTTATTGCCCGCACCTCTGATCAGAAATTTGATAATGAGAGTCTTACCGAAACACGACGGAATTTCAGGGATGACAGCAAGGAGAATAACAGAGAGCCTCTCAGCATTCATGAAGATCAGATGACGGATTTAAGAATAATAAGCCGACTTATCAGCAAGGAGGACGAAGTTCATAAAACGCTCCATGGAGAGGCTAGTGCCGTGATGTCACTTTATGATGCCAGGAAGGAAGAGGAAAGAACCTTTAAGGCAGTGGCTGAAGAGGATGAAGGTTTTCTGGAACATCCTGCCGAAGACACGGAGGTAAAGGATGACTTTATTGAGTTCCTGCTCGCCGGTGGCGGTGAAGACGGAGGGGAAGATGGAAATGATGCAGCGTCTTTGACGGATGATTTGGGACTTTTTTCCGAAGCTATGCAGGTACAGAAGTCCAGTCGCAGATTATCTTTTTATGACAGCAAAGGCGGTGAACGCGAGAACACTTTCAGATTCTACAAGGATCTTTTTGAACAGCTTAACAACTATTCTCCGGATGAAGGTGGCCTTGCAGAAGGAGAAAAGACGGTTTACGACAGGGAGAAGATTGTCAGAATTGATATTCAGAAGAGTGAATCCCTGAGAGACTGTGTTACTGATTTCCTGCCCGGGGAATGCGTTCCCAGGGAAGGAATAATGAAGTTTTCTTCAGACATTGACGATCTTAAGAATGCCATAGCAAAAGCCAGAAACTCAACTCTTGATAATCATAGGTGGTCGGAGCTCAATGTTCTTTACGCCCAGCATCCGGTAATGAACTACTATATCTCTCTTTTTGATTCTCTTATCGGCCGGGAAATAGCTCTGGCTGTGTCCACTCCGGAGGTCCCGGAGGACGAGGTCTGGTTTTTCTGTCACGGCACGGTGCCCAACGTAACCGGAGCTCCGGTGATAAACGAATTTTATGTGGCCAGATCCCGGTATGTTCAAAAGGAGGATCCCGAGCAGCCTGATGAACTGGGGGATTTTGCGATTGTGAACTCTCTGGACCTTTTGAATAAAGAGGAAGGAGCTTTCTTAAGAAAACCGGCATTTGAGGCCAGGAATTTTGCGGCCGGCGAGCTTGCATTTATTCAGGAAAACTTTTCAGAAGCGTACGGCTCTATTGAAGTCTGGGAATACTTCAAAGAACGCTCGGAGCAGGCCGAAAAACAGCTTATGAAAGCCAAGGAGCTGCAGCTTAAACATCTGGACAAATGGAGGATGCTGTCAGAAAGCAATATTGCGGCATCCCGCGGTTTAATTGCCAAAAGGGAGAAACTCCAGAAGGACACTGTCGCCGAATATGAACGCTGTCGGAATAGCTATGACAGCTTTTACAGCCTGAAAAGCATTGGCGACAGCACAGGCCCGGAAAACATTGCCATAAGGGTACTGGCGGTATTCTCGAATATCACCGCTCATTTTGATAAGTGATGCTGAGCAATTTGGTAAAGGAGCTGTCTTTGAAGCACTGATTTTTCAGGAACAGCAGCTATAACGGCAGATAAACAGCTGACAGCCAACAGACAGAAAATCCCGGAAGCTGTGATTCAGAAGGCTTCAGGGAGCGAGATAAGGATTTAAAAATGGACAATCTGAGCAAGGAACAGTCTCTTTACAGGTTTATCACGAATGAAGGCGACTTTTTTACGGATGATTACCTGGATGAATCGTTTGCCGGCAAGGTTTTTGATAACTCATTTCTGGGCAAAAAGAACAAGATTTCGGAAGATGATTTTGCCGCATCTTCAGACTCCGCTGCTACACCATGGGGGAACAGCGCAGAGATAAAGGCCGGCATCAAGAGTGCCATGGGCAAGCTCAGAGATCTTTACGGTGAGTACAAGGCCAAAATTCACGATCCCCGTTCTGAGGCCAAGGGCATTATAAAAGAAACCTCCTTATTCCACGGTAAACTGCTGGAGGATATACTATGGTACCGGTATGAGGTTATTGGCGGCAAGGCAGATAATGATGGGCATCCGGTTCCCTACAGTGAAATCTACTATTTAAATGGCCCTGATGATAAGGAAAAGTCCATTGTTCCGGTACGGCACATTATCCGCAATAAAAATGACGCCTCCGTGAGAATGCTGATCATGGAGATGCAGCCCGAAATCGAAAACGGGGCATATTCTCCCGGAGGTCTCTGCAAGCAGCAGATTTCCGGCAAAACTCCTGAAGAAGAATCAAAGCTGCCGCAACGGTATTTTCGGGAACAGTGGAAAGATGTCTTTAAGGTACCGGAAGGTTATCACATCAGCCCTTCGGTAATCAGGGATGCGATTTCAGAAATCTCTCATGGGGAAAAGTCTCTCCGTCCGGAATACATTCTTCTTCTTGCCGGACCTAAAATCTACCTCATAAAAACCGACGTCTGGGATCAGCAGTCCTATCTCATGCTGGACATTGATGAACTTATTTCCGGCATGACAGCATCCCAGAAATCCGAGAACTTATTCATGATCTTCTGGCTCCTTGTGGCCGCTCCGGAGCTCCTGGGAGATACCGGCATGATTGCCCGGCTCATTGAGGACAACAGAAGCCATGCCTATTCCGTAACCTCAGAGCTTAAAACCGGCGTTGTGAATGTCATTAAGATCCTGGGCAACGAGGCCAGCTATTATTTCGGGAAACACCCGAAGAGCTGCTTTTGCCAGGATTTTTCCAGGACCGGAAAGGAACGGGAAATCTTTAACACTGCCGTCCTGAACGACTGCCTTATCTATGTTTACCGGCTCCTCTTTATTTTTTTTGCGGAATCCCGCAAGGGAGAACTGGGGCTGGCACCGGAAAGAGACGATGCCTACGATCTCGGGTATTCCCTGGAGCATCTTCGGGTGCTGGCTCTCCGGAAGCTCCGTTCCCGTGGTGAAAACGAGGACTTCTTCTTTGATAACTCCATGAAGAAGCTCTTTGCTCTTTACGGCAAAGGATCCTCAGACCTTATTATAAAGAACGGCTATCGTCCGGAGGGCAAGGGCGGGCTCACCGAAGAATGGCTGCGCCGCATTGATTCACCGATATTTTCAGATGCGGGGCTTACCTATTTTAAGGAGCTCCGGATCCGGAACTCCGAATGGCAGAAAATCCTGAAGAATCTTTCCGTAACCCGGAGAAAGAGCAAAAACGGCCGTATTCGAACCGGACTTATCAACTACGCCGCTCTGGGGGTTAACCAGCTGGGCGCCGTTTATGAAAACCTGATGTCCTACCGCTGTTACTACGCCGAACAGGATCTCATTCAGGTTCACAACAGCAAGGAGACTAATCCCGATCTCTATCTTCTGGATGACTATGACAATCTGGGCCGTTATGATTTTAAGAACGAAGTGGTTCATGATCCCGAAGATCCAAACCGTCCTCTGATTGTCAGCAAAGGTTCCTTTGTCTACTGGCTGAGTACCCTGGATCGCAGTCGTTCCGCCTCCTTCTACACTCCGGTATCCCTTACCAGAAGCACAGTCAAATACACTTTGCAGGGAATCCGGGAGCGTTTGGACAAGGGGGAAATGGACTATCGGGAGATTCTGGATCTCAAAATATATGAGCCGGCTATGGGCGCTGCCGCGTTCCAAAATGAGGTGATAGATCAGCTGGCAGAGCTTTACCTTGATTGCGCCATTAAGGATGAATCCCGCAAGTCCGACGGCAGGAAGCTCTCACCGGAGAAGTATCGTAACGAGCTCACCAAAGTCAAGGCCTTCATTGCCACCCGTAACGTTTATGGAGTGGACATGAACCCCCATGCTCTGGAGTTAGGAAAGCTGGCCCTGTGGCTGAACACCATTCACCGGGGCATGGAGCCGCCGTTTTTTGTAAACCGTCTCTGTGTGGGAAATGCCGTGCTGGGAGCATCGTTAACCTATTACAACACCACCCAGAGGCTTAAATACGACGAGAAAAAGCAGGGGTTTGTTAACTGGTGGGAATACCGTAACCCGCCCAGAGTGGAATTTCCTGCAGGTAGGGTTTCCAGTAACGGCAAAAGAACGAAGGGGTTCAAACGCCCCAAGGCCGGCTTCTATACCTTCCTCCTTCCTACCCCGGAAATGGGAGAGGGGCTTAAAATTGCCAAAACTGTGGACATCACCTCCTGGAAGTCTGCAAACAAGGCTAATCTTGACATTCTTAAGATAAAAATCGCTGACTGGACTAAACCGCTCAAGCATGAAGATATTGACAGGCTTCAGACACTATCAAAAGCTTTTGATGTGAAGCTTAAGCTTTATTACCAGTATCAATCCGAGCTTACTGGGATTTCCGCTGTTATCAGTGATGTCTGGCCTAATTTCAGCAAAGTAGCAAAACAGTCGGGCGCCATTGATCTCCTTCAGGGAGCTTTTCGGATTAACTTCAATCAGAAGATTGACCTTTTAGACAAGCTGGATCGGGACGGTTCTCCGGCCTCTCAGGTACGTATGGTGATGAATTACTGGTGTGCTCTCTGGTTCTGGCCGGTGGATAAATTTGCCGAACTTCCGGATCGCGACCAGTTCTGGAGTGATCTTGAAGCAATTCTCGCCATGGATGACATGATGACTGTCAAAAAGAGTGAGAGTTCACAAACCTCAGATGAGTGGGGCTTATTAGCAGGTACTGTTGAGACCACGGAAGAGTTTCAGGATTATAAGCCGCATATGAGCTTTGAAGACCTTAAAAAGCTTTCAGATGAATTTGAAGAAAAGCTGGACAGGGATTTTTGGGAGAGCCCCCGTATCCGCATCGTCAAGGAGGTATCTTCTCGCAAGAAATTCTGCCATCAGGAACTGGAATTCCTGGAGGTATTCTGGGAGCGGGGCGGCTTTGACATAATTGCCGGAAATCCTCCCTGGGTGGTACCCTCATTTGACGTCATAAGCATCCTATCGGAAAGGGATCCCTCTGCGGATGTTAAGCGCATCAAGGCGCCGGATGCTCTTAAAGAAGCTACGGAAAAGGTAAAAGAGGATCCGGCTTTTAACCATTTTTACGAAAGAGAGCTTCTGGAAAACTCTCGGGAAACCGCCTTTACCAACATCAACAACCCGGAGGTTCACGGTAACGACCTTTACCGTATTATTCTGTCCCGATCCCTTAAAATGTTGAGTTTCCGAGGTTTTATGGGGATGATACATCCGGTATCTGTCTTTACCGATGCTAGGGGCGGTGATTTTAGAAGGCTTCTCTATCCGCACCTTAAATATCATTTTCGGTATGCCAATGAACGGCTAATCTTTCCTGAGGTTGATCATAACGCAATTTTTAGTGCTAATGTCTATCGGGGCAATGCTGACAATATTTCCATAACTGAGGTAGCAGGGCTTTATTTTCCGGAGGAATTAGACTTGATATTCCGAAAAGGGACGCCGGAACATGACCGTCTAGTTCATTTCGGAACTTCGGAAATACAGGCAATCAGGGATGCTTTTGAACCTGATTCCAATCCTGATTCACCAGTATTTGTGGCCCTTCCTGACCAGCAAACATTGGATGTTATTAAAAAATTTACGGAAATAAAGGAGAGAATAGGAGATTTAAAGCCGGTAGTATCAATCTTATTTAATAATACCACTGGAGTTCAAAAAGGTTCTATAAAATACGAAAACCGCCAACCAGAAGCACCTATAGAACTGATTCTGACAGGGCCTTTGATTACTGTAGGTAATCCTTTATTTCAATGTCCGCGGAATCCTTGTGTTAAGAATTCAGATTTGGATGCTATCGATTTAACAGTTATTACTGAAGATTATCTTCCCAGAACCACACTTTCACCGGCACTACCTATTCCAGAATTCCGAAAACTTTCAGAATTTGCTGACACAGAGATGTATTTAAAGGATTATCCGGAGCTTACACAAGATAATAAGGAAGAGATTAAAGAACTGCAGAATGAAGAGCTTTTAAAACATTATAAGATTTCAGTAAGAGCTATGTTAGATCTTGATAGTTCTAGAACGGTACATATCTCTATTACATCTCCTTCAGTGAGTCATGTAAATGGATTAAAGTCCATATTCTTCAAGGATGAACGAGATACAATAATGGTAGCAGCGGAAATGATGTCTGTACTGTATGATTATTTTATCAAAAGTAAAGGAAGTAAAAATTATCAGATAAGTACTATCCTGCAATCTCCATTATTCTTATTATCTTCTTTCAAGCAGAATATTTTTTCCAGAGTACTCCTCCTGAACTGTCTCACTGTTTATTACCGTGATCTCTGGGAACGAAACTTTGATGAATCCTTCATTGAAGACTCCTGGAGCATTTCGGATGAACGGCTTAAACCTTTTTTCAGCCTCACCAGAGAATGGACTTCGGCTATACCTCTTCGTAACGATTTCGAAAGAAGACAGGCTTTGGTGGAAATTGATGTCCTGGTGGGTATGGCCATGGGCTTTACTCTGGATGAGCTATGCTTTATGTACCGGAGTAAATTCCGGGTGCTCCAGCAGAATGAAGCCGATACCTGGTATGACCGCAAGGGGCGGATTGTTTTCACCATAGCCCAGAGCGACGTGGGAGTAGAGCGGGCTCTTTTTGAGGAGTATCAGAAGCGGGCTGCCAACGGCGAAACCGAATTTGTCTACACCGTCACCAAAAATCAGCTCTATTTGGGCCGGAAAATAACCTATTACGCTCCCTTCAACAAGTGCGACCGCATCAAGGATTACGAAACCGCCTGGAAGCATTTTGAGAAGGTGCTTGGAAAATAGCACCGTGGCAGTGAGATCATGGATATTGGAAAGCTTAATACCAAAGTGAATTTCGTTGAAGGTTACGACAACGAGCCGTTTGTAATTTTCAAAATCAAGGATTCCAATGAACCATTTTTAAAAATCTGGGAGGGTTTAATTTCAGATTTGCTTGAAAATCCGGATATGTCAGGCAATGGCTGGAAAGGGTTAACCAGGGATTATCACGAACTGAAGGGTATTTGGGCAGATGGCGGTGAAGACACTGAAATAGATGCGGCTGAATACCTGAGTGATCTTGCATACTACGTTAACCAGTCATTTAGTTATGAAGAAACAGCGGAAATGCTGGAATCTCTCATCAAATACTTAAGTTATGCGAAAGAACAAGGTTTTGAAATCATGGCAAAATTCATTAACTGATTTACCTGATGAGGAGTATCCAGAAGCACTATGCTCACAGCACAGAGGATTGTCTGCCGTAGGAAAACGAAACTCAGTCCAGTCCTTTCCGCTTCACGTGCTTCACCCATGTTTTTCAAAAAACAAGGCGTAATCTATGAGCCTGTTCGCATATTAAAGTCCCCCACTGGTTTTATCATGGATAAACTTTATTCCGGCAGGATATACTTTATTTCATGTTAAATCCGGACTTCGGGGATTATTGCAGAGTTCGGAAGCGTTGTTCAGAGTTTGGGTGATTTTATGCTGCCGTACGAAGAAGCCTTGGAAGTTCGTGAAGCTCTTATGGGATATATTGTCAGCCAGTATCCTCTATCAGATCCTGCTGTCATGAAGGAATTTCAGTCATTTCTCCAGGATCCTGAAAAGGGCATTTTCAGAGGGCCTTTTGTTTCCGCCAGCCTGCCATTTAAAGCTACGGATCCAGCTGAAACCGAAGCTCTTTCAGACTATCTCGCGGTAAGGCCGAAATTCACTCCCTTCACTCACCAGATGAGGGCCTTTAAAAGACTGGCCACCTGGGATTACCTGAGAAATATTCCCAGAATTCCGGAACCCGTCATTATGACCACGGGTACTGGCTCCGGAAAAACTGAAAGCTTCCTGTTCCCAGTACTGGATTACTGCCTTCGCATGAACCAAGGGCAGGGTAATAGCAAGGTCGAAAGCAATAATAATAGCGCCGGACAATACTACCGGAAACCAGGGGTTAAGGTTATTATCATGTACCCCATGAATGCTCTGGCAACGGATCAGGCCAAAAGACTGGCCCAGGAGATTGCGAGACTTCCCCTGGGCAGCGACGGAAAGCCCCTGGTTACCGCCGGACTTCTTATCGGGCAGCACCAGCCGGAAAAAAACGGCAAAAAGGGATCCCTAGGAGGAAAAAGCGCTTCCCGGCAGGTTTCCCGTGAACATCTCCGGCTCCCGACGACCATGGGAGAGGATCACATAATTGAGGATCGTGAGACCATTATCAGGGAAGTTCCGGACATCATTCTCACCAACTTCAAAATGCTGGACAGAGCCCTTATGCTGGAGGAGTTTCATAATCTCTGGACCGGAAATATTCCGGATCCTGATGAAGTTCAGCCGGGCCAGAAATTTCATCCCTGTCTCAGATTTATTGTTCTTGATGAAATTCATACCTATGACGGTGCTCAGGGATCAGATGTGGCCAATCTTCTCCGGAGACTCCGCTTAAAGCTCAGGCTGACGTCAGAGGAACTGTGTCCGGTGGGCACCTCCGCAACCATTGGCGGCAGCAGCATTGCCGAGTATGCCTCTAAAATCTTCGGGGGGGACATCACGGATGAGGCTGTCATAAAGGAGACTCGCCTCTCCCTTAATGAATTTCTCAGGGAAGGAAATGAGATCTCAGGAGGTCTCCCGGATATAGCTCAGGTGATGCGCGAGGATCTTTCTCTCAAGGCGGTACAGGATCTCAGCGCCTCCGAAATTATTTTTGCGGAGGAGATCTGCCTCGATCGGATTTCCCGGGTCTGGTTTCCCGCATACGACAAGGAATTTCCCATACCGCTGGAAAAGCTTCCGGAAAGTATAGCCGCTGAAAGGAATCAAAAGGCTCAAAATAACCAGGAGAATCCGCTCTCGGAAGAATCACCGGGGTTGCTTTCCCTGACGGATCGTCTGGATATTTCCCGGGATATTGTGTCCCGGCGGATATTCCGGGGACGGTGCGTCCGGGGACTCCAGAAACAGAAGGCTTTCCGGGACATTATTTCAGCTGTTACTTTGGGCAATATTCCGGATACGGCGCTACTTTCTTATGTGGAAAATGATCCGGAATTCGAAAAGCTTTTTAATGACTTCAAGGCTTCTGGCAGCTTTGCGGGTAAACTCTCTTTGGCTGCTGAAGACAGTTCTGCTGAAGACAGCCACACGGCAGAAAACGGCGTGACTGCCAGAATAAGAAAAGAAGCTGCAAAACGCATTTTAAGGCAGCTTCTGGATCTTATTTCCGGCTCCGATGCCGAGGATTCCACAGCGGATTTTCAGAAGCCCTTTCTGTATATGCGCATTACCATGTGGGTGCGGGAGCTTACTTCTTTGGCTCGGGTGGTAGCACGGAATCCGTCATTTGTGTTTACCAAGCAGTCCCGGAGACCGGAGTTAAATGTAGCAGTGCTTCCTATGTGGAGCTGCAGAAAGTGTGGCGGAAGCGGCTGGGTAGCTCTCCTGAATCAAAGAGGGGATTCTTATGAGCATTCCTTCTCTGCAGTCGGTCAGGCTTTTATGGGGGATAATTCGGATCTCCGGCTCCTGGTGCCCCGTAACGATCCGGAGGATACCAGACTTCGGGAGCGTATTCCAGATAGCGGGGATCTGCTTCCGGATACCAAATACCGGAGGCCGGTAATTGCAGGAGAGGCCCTGAAAAAGAAGGGGACGGTGAAAAAGATTCGGCTCTCTCCGGAAGATCTTAAAATAGGGGATGACAGCGGTGCTGGCTCTGTTTTGGACAGTGCAACTGAAGTAGCTGACTGGCTGAAAATGGTGCCGGCATACGAGTACCGGTTTATTTCACAGTCTAAATCCGGCGAATCTGTAAAATTCCGGCAGGTCTGTCCGTTCTGTCTGGCTTCCTCTTCCATATCTCTGGCAGGAGGCCATGTTTCATACCTGTCTTCGGTAGCTATGAATGCAGTGATGTCCAGTGAGGCCTCGGGACAGAAAGAGAATGATCGCCGGCTTCTGGTGTTTTCCAATGCCGTGCAGAACGCCGCATTTCTGGCCGGCGTCTACGAGGATCGCAGCTTCCGCTTTGCCTTCCGTCATGCCATGACCGAGTATTTCAGATACTGGAAGGGGAAGACTCCGGCGGAACTGCAGCCCTCCGGGATCAGTCTCCGGGATTATGTTTCAGGATTTGTGTCCTATTTTACGGATAAGCTGGGACACGGGGATCCCCTGTCCCGGGATTTTATTTCCTTTTTCCGTCCGTCTCAGGAGATGATGTATTTCCGGTATGAGGATTACTGGCATGATGCTGGTATTTCCGGGGATAAGGCAGGTGATAAATCCGGTGCAGCAGATGAAAGCAGGAGGCAGGAATTTTTAACGGCATTTAAGAACCGCATGATCTGGGAATGTGTAAATGAATTTGCCGAAGCCAGTGACGACGGCCGTTCTCTCATGGTAACGGGTACCCTGGCAGCTGATTTTGATCCTGCAAAGCTCCGGAAGGCGCAGGATCTTGTCAGAAAATACCTGGTGAATATCACCGGCTATGATTATGCCAAAATTTCTCCTGACAAGCTCGCTATAAACCCCGGGGATTCACCGGAAGCAGTTCATGAGAAGGAGGAGCGGCTTTATGGCTTTATTTCTTCCTTCCTGCATAGTCTCAGGGAACGGGGAGCCATCGAAACCCCTTATACCAGCTGTTACCGAGGTAAAGCTCTTTATGATATCAGCTGGTTTTCTTTAAAGCCTGCGGGAGATTTCCGGGAGCTTACCCCCATCTTTAACATTTTCAATATCCCGAGACTGGCGGCAGTCATGTCGGAGGACAGTAAAAGCAGAGATGCCAAGGATTCCTATAAGATAGTAGAAACCATCAAAATTTCGGATACCGGCCGCTCCCGTTATTTTGAGATGTTTTCCCGGGCCTTTCTGGATCAGGAGGTAACCTTTGCTGACGAGGAAGGAATTGTCAGGAAATTTTATGAGAAGCTCTTTCAGGCTCTGGAGGAATCCGGCCTTCTGGTCAGACTGAATCCCGACGCCGCTGGCAGGGATATCGGGGAGCTTTATTACATTCCGCTGGAAGCGGTGCGTATATCCGATGAACTTGTCTCCCTGGAATGTCCGTCCTGCGGCCACAGATCTCATACTCTCCGGAATGCTCCCGGCCGGGAATATCATATCTGCCCAGTTATGATCCAGCACAGCTTTCAGATGCTGGAACGGAATCCTCTGCGGGATCACTGCCTTGACAGCCATCAGGGGCCGGATTCAGGGCATACCTGGGTTAATCGTTATTACCGGGATCTCTACAGTACCCGATCCAGTCCCAGAATCACCGCCCGGGAGCATACCGGCATTTTAACCCGTTCTCTCAGGGAGGACACCGAGCAGGCTTTCAGGAAGGGGGGCCGAGGAGAGAGCGTCAATGTGCTTTCAGCCACTGCCACACTGGAAATGGGCATCGATATCGGGGATCTTAATACCCTGATTCTGGCTGGCCTTCCGGAAAATACTGCCAGCTATCTGCAAAGAACCGGTCGCGCCGGAAGAAAGGAGGGCAGTTCTCTGGTACTGAACTTTGCCAGAGCAGGTTCCCGCTATGATCTTTACTATTTTGACCGGCCTCTGGATCTTATGCAGGGGCAGGTAACCACCCCGGGCTGCTTTCTGGAATCCTTTGACATTATCCGCCGGCATTTTCTGGCCTATTGCTTTGATTCGGCCCTGACAGACAGCTTTGTAACCGGAAACAAGACTGTGTGTATCCGAAAAACAGGTTTTAACGGCAGCTCCATCCCGGAGTTTGTGGACGCTATTGAAAAGTATGTTGCAGCGCACAGGGAGGATCTGCTCTCCAGGTTTGCGAGCGTCTATCAGCCCTCTGAGAAGCGGGAAATTCAGGGAATGTCAGGAGTCTTTTCCAGAGATGAAGGTGCAGAAAGCCTAGAGGTGGAAGATGTTACAGACACCTTCTGGAAGGAGGCTGATCGCTATCAGGAGCTTTTTCAGGAACTGGAACGCTTTGTGAAAAGCGGAGAAATTTTTCAGAACCTGAGAGGAGAGTTTATCCGTCTTGCGGAGATTATCAGGGAGCTTTACGAACAAAGGAGCAGTTATCACGAAATCCTTGATGCGATTCCGGAGGCTGACAAGCATCGGAGACAGGAATACAGGGAACGGCTTCGGATGGTTAATATCCGCTTAAACAGGCTCCTTAACGACCAGAAGCCACTGGAGTTTATGGTGGATCAGGGACAGCTCCCAAATTATGCCTTTCCGGAAAAGGGAGTGAGCTTTACCGGCCAGATTATGGATTTTACCGGCCCCTCTGATGAGAAGAATAAGAAAAAGACCGTCAAATCCAAGAAACTCCGTTCTGAAATTGTGGAGCTTACAGAGCCTGCCAATGTTGCTCTGACAGCTTTGGCCCCTGATAATACCTTCTATTCCAACGGACATCGCTTTGTGGTTATGGGGGTGGATCCTGCAGCTTTAGGAAACAGGGGGGATCCTTCGGCTACCGGCAGATCCGAGAGTGTCAGGAGCTTATCCGCAGCAAAAATTTCGGGCTCCGGACTTATCAGGTATTACTATTGCGGGAAATGCGACGGCCTTTTTGTGGATGTGAAGAAACAGACCTGCCCGAAATGTGGCTCATTGGGACTTAAACAGCATTTCTTTATGAAGATGCCGGCCATGCTAAGCGAAATGCCCCGCAAAAATGCCAGTTTGCTTAACAATGCCCGGGAAGAACGGGATTTCGATACCTATATAACCCAGAATCATTTCTCCTTTGAAAACAGAAAGGGGCCAGCCTATGTGATCCGGGAAATTCCCTTTGCCGTGGAATTCTGCGACAAGGTAAACATTACTGTGGTTAATTACGGCAATAACCGGGAATCTGACAGGGAGTCTCCTACGGTCAATGGCAGAAAGGTTAGGAAGCACGGGTTTGTGGTGTGTACCTCCTGCGGCAAGATCACTTCTCTCCGGGACTATTATGAAATGCATCGCGGAGATTTCGACGAGAGCAGCCAGAGGTACGAAAGAGAGCAGTCCAAGAGTCAGGTAAAACCGGAGGATCCTCATTTCCGGTTTTGCAGATATCAGAAGCTCACTAGTCTTTGCGACGAGATACCCGGTACCGGTCAGCGTCTTTTTGCAGAAACCTGGCTTATGAGGGAATTTTCCACCGAAGCTCTCCGCATCCTTCTCCCGTCCTATCACAACCTGTCATCCGGTAATGGCAACAGCGGCACTGAGAAGGGGGAGATGATCCGTGCTGTACTCCGACAGGGTATTAAGTCCTATTATGGAGGTTCTCCGGATCATCTGGATTTTGAGTTCTATAACGAATACAACCATAGAACCGCCAACTTTGACGAATATCTGGTGATTTATGACAGAGTCCCCGGAGGTACCGGATATCTTAAAAAGCTTATGGAAAAGAGTGATGAGGCGGAAAACAGACTGGTATTTCAGGACGTGTTCCAGGCCGGATACCAGGCGATTTCCGCCTGCCGCTGCAGCTCTGACGGCTGCTACAACTGCGTGAATTTTTACGGACAGGACAGAAATCAGCTTAAAAAATCCCGCACGCTCAAGTATGTGGAAAGTCTTCTGAAGAGAACTGAGAGTGCCGTGCAGGGGTTCCAGGAATATCATGATGATCTGGCAAGTCTGAGACAGGGGGAAGAACCTGATGAAAGCATGCTGGAAGGTGATTTCATTAATCTTCTGGAGGATTACGCCGGGGGATGCGGAGACACCTTCAGCGCATTGGATGATGAAGACGGCTCTGTATGGCAGTGGAAGGGATCCCGGATAGAGGCTCTCCCTGATCGAAAAAAGAGGGGGCTTAAATTTGAATACCGCATCATTTCTCAGGCAGATATCTGCACTCAGGAGATTCGCCGGATACCATATACGGTGCCGGATTACCTGTTTGAACTCAGGAGCTATGAAGTAAGCTGTTATGAGGAAGATGGTTCCGGGATCATTATGCAGAAATATGATGTCCGGGATGAGGATCAGAACAATACGGAGAACTCCTTCGTTCCCGCTAAAATTCTTCTCTATCTTGACGGCTACCGGTATCACGGCTGCAGCATTTCCGGAGAAGAGCCGCGGTTTTTCCGGGATCTGGAAATCAGAGAGGAGCTCAGAAAAGGAAACTCCGGGAGGGCTAGCCAGTATATTACCTGGACCCTTACCTGGGATGATATTGCAAAATATCAGAAAAATGAAATGTCAGGAGATGACAGAGAGTCCATATGCAGCTGTGACAGCATTTTTGAAGACTATATCAGAGGAGAGGAGAATTCCGTATTACAGAAGGCTATCGGTGTCAGACTTAAGGAGTATGTAGCTGCCGCCCGGGATCTTAAGGAAAAAAGATCATCCTTTTCTCGGAGTAAGGATCCTTTCGGAAAGGATGCTTTAAATCAGCTTCTCTTTATCCTGCTGCACCCGAATCCTGATTATTTACGGAAAGTGTTCTTCGGTTTTACGGCAGTGGCTCTGATACCGAACCCCAGAGCTGCTGTTTTGGCCGATAGCATTCTTAATCTTCCTTTTACTGATAATCTCAATGATGTTTCCGAGGCTTGTGCGACCCTGATGAGAGAGATGAAGGCTGGAAAAACAGGTGATATATATCTGGCCGGAAGGGATCCTTTTCACGATAAGGGCGGAAATATCCCCCGTATTTACTTTTCCCTGTCAGATAAAGGGGAACTCAGAGGATCGGTGCATTTCCGGATAGGGCTACCGGGATTTCAGAATGCCGATGGCGGAAACATTAATCAGAGAAGCAGGGATCTTGATAAACAGGAATGGCGGAATTTCTGGCATGCCTACAACCTGCTGGCCTTGCTTCCGCGTTATGCGGAAATTACCAGACAGGAGGATCTTATTTGGCTGCCACAAGATCCTCAGAATGCCGTTCAATCTGCTGCCGTTATTTCCGACAGCGTTCCGGAGCAAGTTTCCGGTAATGCGTCAGAGGCGCCTGATTTGTCAGAGAAGCCAGGTGACATCAGCTATGAAGAGGCGCTTAAGGACTTAAAGCTTCCCGATGGTTTCGAGCTTAAGGCAAGGGAATTTTCAGAGAAAGAGCTTGGTAGATTCTACCCCGAGATTTCAGAGGCAATGAAGCTACTCGGCAGATCCGGTCTTCTGGGGGCAGATTTTGTTTTCGGTGAGGACTGTTATGACGACGATGATCATTTTGCTGCCTTTATTTCCGATCCTCTTAAACTTGTAGTGGAACCGGGGGAGGATGATGATCTTTATTTTGCAGAAAAGGGGTATCTCGTGGTGCTTGGCAATGGGGATGTAGCCGAATATGAAAGAATTAAGGAAGCCGGAGGGAGAGTGGTGTTTTCAAAAGACTTCAGGCTTGGTGATATTCCCTGCTGCATGGAGCAGGAGTGATCCGGGATATGTAAGGAGATGATGCTATGTCAGAATACAGTGTAAATTTAACAGATACGTTCAGTGATGCCCTGAAAAACTGTCCCAGCAGGATACGGGGGAGCTTTGCCGGAATTTGTAACACCCTCAGAAATATTGAGGACAAAGAGCTTCAAAAATATCGCAGCAGTGATGACAATGCTGCTGGAATTGAGCTTTACACTATGCCGGCCGGAGATAATCTCTCCTATGAATTTCTGGCCGGAAAAATCTCCTGTGCTTTTATTCTTATTTACATCGGTTCATCTGATGATGTCAGAAAATGGCGTACCGGATACAGGATCATCTGGAATTCCGATATTCAGGAGCTTCAGATCTCCAAGACCTTCAAGCTGGCCGGGATTGCACAGAAACATCAGAAAGCAGCTCCGGAACCAGAACCGGATTCGGAAGCTGTTTTCGCAAGGGCAGAAGAAGAATGTAAATCAGATCTGCTCAGAAATCTTTCGGATGAAGATCTTTCCAGACTGGGGGTTCCAGGGGATCAGTTTGATCTGGTACGGAGTTTTGTATCTCTCACAGAGCTTCAGAAGTACGAAGATGTTTTTGCAGATGGCGTGTTTGAACGTCTCCGGGATATTATTACCGGATCGGACACGGCGGAGAACATAATTTTCGAGATTCGGCAGTCTCTTGTAAAAGATACGGACATCAACAATCAGATCAGCGGGAATCCTCAGGCAAGACGTCATATTTGCAGCTGTGATGATCCTGTTATCAGCGCTTTTTTCAGTTCCAGTGATGCTGAGAATTTTGATAAATGGACAGCTTTTCTGCATCCTTCACAGACAAAGTATGTTACCAGAAGCTTCAAAGGGCCTTTCAAACTTACCGGAGGTGCCGGTACAGGCAAGACCGTGGTGGCCCTGCACAGAATGAAGTGGCTGTCAGGTAAATATGATAAAACCAAAATTCTTTATCTGACATTTACCAATGCGCTTTCAGACAATATATCAGTTCTTAAAAGAAAAATAGGATGCCATTCATCACTTTGCGAGAACAAAAACATTAATTCTCTCCTGAAAGCCTTGGGGCAGAAGTACGATCTCATTAACCGCAATACAGTAATTCTCTATCGCAACGAAGAACGTAAGAATCTTATGAATGAAGCCATGAGCCGTGTGCAGTTCAGCCTTGGAAAAACTGCATCCTTTCTTCTGGAGGAATACGATCAGGTTATTCTGGCCAACGGTATTGAATCAGAGAGGGATTATTTTAAAGCGCGAAGAACAGGGCGCGGCTCTGAAAAGATTAGTCGTCTCGACAAGGCAGAAATCTGGGAGGTTATTGAGAAATATAATGAGATTAAATCCAACAGGAATTTTATAGACCCTCTGGAACTCTATACTTTGGTTACAGAGAAGCTGGAAGAATGCAGTTCCGGTATGAAACCTTACCAGCATGTTATAGTTGACGAATTTCAGGATTTGGGAAATGTAGAACTTAAGTTTGTCAGAGCATTGGTGCCACAGGGCGAGAATGATATTTTCCTGGTGGGAGATCCCTACCAGAAAATCTATTCCGGTATCCGGATAAACTTTTCCAAATGCGGCATTGATATTCGCGGACAATCCCGGCAGCTCAAAATTAACTACCGTACAACAGATGAAATACGTGAAAAAGCTGTTTCGGTGGTCAAAACACTGCAGATTGATGACGGAAATGATGGTACGGAGTCCCTTAAGGGATATTTTTCTGTAATGCACGGCGATCGTCCCAGGTATATGTTTTATAGAACCCAGGAGCAGGAATACAGCCACATTGTTGAAACCATGAAGGAGTTACTGGCATCTGACGATTACCGCAAATGGGCTATCTGCGTGACCACTCCTTTCAGGCAAAATGTTCCGATAATCACAGAGATGCTTGAAAACATGGGAATTACAGTAGATCCTGATGACAGAAAGAAGGGGAACGGTATTAAACCGGGACATGTATATGTTAAGACCATGCATGAGGTTAAGGGATTGGAATTCGGCGCGGTTTTGGTTTCCGGAATATCGTCCAATAAGATGGGCTATTCCAAAAATCAGGGCCCTGAAGAACAGAGGCAGGAGTCGGAAAAGTTTCGCTCTCTGGTTTATGTAGCTCTTACCAGAGCTGTCAGGTTCGCTGAAATTACAGGTCATGGCAGCAATCCATATGAAGGTTTTGATGTAAACTGATGGCAGTTATTAGGATGTCCTTCTTTGTTTGGTCTGGCTTTTCAGAGATGAGGAGGGAGCCGGCATCGTCGTTTCATTGCCTTTTTTTATGGCGTGTCGATGCCCAGATAATATGTCCATCTTTTGCTCAATCGCTTTGTCCCTGTCTATTCCTTTAGAGAACCAAAAAGTACTTGAAAAGGGATCAGTTTAATACTTCCCACAGAAAATAACGGTGAAGAAATGGAAGAATACTCTTGAAGTTTGAAGAAATGGTACTACAATCGCTTCTTAACATTGAATAAACGGTAGTAAACTATAATCGCAACTTTGAAGAAATGGAATAACAAGCTTCAGGGAGACAGGATGTTTAAAAGAAAGGCTCTGGAAAAGTTAAAATACTGGAAAGAAAAAAAAGCTCCAAAGTATGCTGCGCTTTTGGAAGGAGCCAGACGTGTCGGAAAATCAACCATTGCCGAAGAATTCGCAAAACAGGAGTACAGAACGTACATAAAAGTTGATTTTGCCAACATAACTCGAGATATCCTTGATTTATTCGATGACATCGCGAATCTGGATATTTTCTTCCTTAGATTGCAAATGTCAATGGGAGTAAAACTGCATAGAAGGGAATCTGTTATTATATTTGACGAAATACAGCTTAGGCCAAAAGTGCGTCAGGCTGTAAAATACTTAGTTGCTGATGGAAGATATGATTATATTGAGACCGGATCACTGCTTAGCATAAAAAAGAATGTCAGGGATATTGTTATTCCATCAGAGGAAATGAGAATACAGATATATCCCATGGACTATGAAGAATTTATGTGGGCCATCGGAAATGATACCTATAGTGTATTAAGGGATTTATATAAGCTTGGAAAACCGATTGGAAATTCATTAAATAGAAAGCAGATGAGGGATTTCAGAATATACATGGCGGTAGGAGGAATGCCGCAGGCCGTGGAAGCCTATGTGGAAGGGAGGACTTTTACAGAAATTGATGAAGTGAAGAAAGAAATTATAAATCTGTATAAGGATGATTTCTTTAAAATTGATGGTACAGGGTTAATCGGAAGAATGTATGATTCTGTTCCAGCTCAGCTAGCTACGGATAAACGAAGCTATGTTATTTCGGCAGCTACAGGCAAAAAGAAGATTGACAGGGATTTAGAGCGTTTGCATGATTTGCTGGATTCAAAAACTGTACTATCATGCCACAATGTATTTAATCCGGGTATTGCGCTGCCTCAAACGAAAGATAATGATACATTCAAATTATATTTGGCTGATACAGGGCTTTTTACTACGATAATTTTTAACTCGTCAGGAAAGACTGATGAAGATATCTATAAGAAATTATTAAGTGATTCGCTTCCTGCAGATTTAGGATATCTGTATGAGAATGCTGTTGCTCAGATAATCGCCGGATCAGATAGAGATCTTTATTATCATACCGGGGAGAAAGAAAACAGTTCTCATTATTACGAAATTGATTTTCTGCTTGCCTCAAAAACAAAAATTGTTCCGATTGAGGTAAAATCGTCCGGAATTGGTAAACATGAATCGATCACTGTATTTCAGAAGAAATATTCCCAGTATGCAGCAAATGGTATACTGTTATCTCAAAAAGATATAAACAGCGTAGGAATGCTGAAATTATATCCAATTTACATGTTGCCATTTATCGTGGAAGAATTATAGTTCACTAAGAATGATTAGCTGACAGCAGTGCTTTTGCAGAATTTTTATTGCAGCTGCCGATGACTCTCAGAGTCTGTCCTTTTTTGCTGTTTTTCATATGCCATGGTTACTTCGTTGGGGGACAATTTTTTTATCTGCATCCCCCCTTTGTTTGGGCACTGGAGAGCAGCGACAGGAGCTCAGCGTCATCTGCAGCAGGGCTGAGCAGCGGGGCGCTGTTCCCAGGAAGTGGCAGGCAGTGAACTCCGGTAAAAAAAGACGGTTGCTGCCAGAGTGCTATTCCTGCAGAGAAGGCAGTGAAGCAGCAGTTTTATTTAGCAGGGAAACAGTGTTATTAGCAAGACATTCCCCGTTGTCTGGGATAACCTGCATAAGTATCAGATTCTTTTGAAGAATTAGCTGAGTTTTTCAATAAGACACTTATGCTCTTTAGTTTTCGAATCGTAATTAATGCCTATAAGCAGTACATCGTTCGGATAATCCCCCTCACGATATCTGCTGAAATATTCTTTTTCCTTAATCTGGTTTATCGCAGCCACGGCACTGCTGTCATACTTGAATTCGATAAGCAGTATTGGCAAGGAGATATTGTTTTTCGGAAAGTAGACGAGATCGGCGCTTCCCTTGCCTGACTGCAGCTCCCGGAAGCATTCATAATCTCTTTCTGTGCACCACATAAGTCCTGCTATCACGCAGAATACCAAAGCTTCTTCCCTGTTGTAGCCAAGCAGCGACACGTTGGGAGAATTATGGATGCTAGATATAATCCCGGCAACTTTATCGCTGTCCAGAGCCTGGATGGCAGTAAATAGTTCCAGGGAACGCTCAATAACCGGCATGGAGTTATACCATGACTGAGTCTTTACAATTGCAGTGAGAGCGGTTCTGATTTCCTGATTCGGAACATATGCCAGCCGGTAGTTACCGCCGCCATCCTCGCACCCCAGATATCCCAGGCACACCAGAAGACAGAATATGTCGTCCCTGCTTTTGATGGTAATCATGTCGTTTTCAAAATTACTGCAGTCGAACTTATATTTTCCTCCGGCAATAAGGTTCAGAATATCTTCCTTGATACCGTCAAAGTTCATATTGACGAGACGTACAACCTCTTCATTTGATGATGTTCCGCTCCAGTAGCTTATACATTCATTTCTGCTTACTGCTTTAGAGACGGAATTAGGGTTGTATATGTCGATACCTCTGATTTTATAGCCTTCATACCATTTCTTTAATTCCTGACTGGATATGCGGCATTTAGGAGAATTTACAATTTCCGCAACTTCGTCTTCGGTAAAACCGAAGTAGCAGGCAAAATCGCCGGGTGCGAGCATGTTGTATTCATCAAAGGTGTTCAAAGCAGACTGGGAGTTGTATTTCTTGATTGGCAGAATACCGGTGAGGTAGGCCAGAGCAAAATTGGACTGACCTTTTTTGCCCTTAAACAATCCTCTTAAAAAATCAATAAAGGATTCCTGCAGCACTGTATCATTGCAATAATCCCTGTAAATCAGATCCCACTCATCCATAATAAGAATGAATTTTTTCTTCGTGTAATCTGATATGACTTTTAATGCCGATGACAGATTTTTCTTACCTACTTTTCTGCTCTTGCTGAACAGTTTTTCATAGGTCTCATTTTCCTTCAGTTCTTCGATTACTGAGTACTGCAGATAATCAACAATCGTAGTAATTCCTTTAATATGCAGATCTTCGTCTTCTGTGTAGGCGATGTAATCATCTCTGATGGAGTTCATGTCGATGTAAATAACATCATATTTGTTCAGATGTTCGGCAAAGCTGTCATTTCCGGAAATTTTTAGCTCGCTAAAAATTTTCTGGCCATTGTAGGCTTTTGAATAGTAGGCCAGAAGCATATCTGCGGTGACGGTTTTTCCGAATCTGCGGGGGCGGGTCACAGCCAGCAGCTTTCCATCAGTATTAAGAAGAGCGTTGGTCTGGGCGATAAAATCGGTTTTATCAACAAATATCCTGGTATTCCTTGCTTCGGCAAGCTCAATAAAAGAATTGCCTGCGACAGGATTTATGATATCCCCCATAAGTTAACCTCCCCCAGACTTTCATGACTCCATTATTCTAACATGATACAGATTTTTGATCCGTGATAGACGAATTTAAAAGAAGCATCTGTCAAATCTTTGCATTCTGCTATCCCCTTTAATGCCTGTACAGGGGGTGTTCAGCACTTGTCTGACGCTGATTCACAAAGTATTAAACCGGAAAGCTTTTTATGTCATTGATTTTTACATTCTGTTATATCTCTCTCTTTCTCTCTCCAAAAATTTCTCCGGCCGTGAGCGCGCAGTCATACCGTCCTGATCTTCTGCCCTTTTTAAAGGGGGAGATTAGCTCCAGCTGTATTTACTTTCAGGATCCGGCCGTATCCCCCCGGCTTTCCCCCGTATCATTCTTGCTGATATTTTCGGCTGGTATTTTTTAATCCTTATGATCTTCAGTGGTGTCTCTTGTTGCTCAAAATTTGTACAGATACTGATAAACAAAGGGCTTGCGGCATGGTGGTAATGAAAATCTTTATTAGTTTTTGCTAATTCTGGTTAACAGGTGCTAACAAAAGTGTTATCTTTGTCGCGTTTTTTTTGCCGGTGTTCTTGCCGGGAGAAACTGTGTCATGGATTTTTTGTGAGAAAACTGCAGTTCATCTGACATGGTCCCGAACGGAAGCTGGCAGTGCCGTTTTGTTTGGAGATTAAGACGTTATGTTCGGGAATTCAAAAACCTTTAGATTTGTTATGACGACACTGGCCGCCTCCGTGGCGGTATCTGCCGGCGCTGACGAAGGTGCGGAGCAGTATGATTTTGAGCTGGATACCATAAGTGTTACTGCTAACAAATACAGTCAGAATATGGTTTCTCTGAGCGGTCAGGCAGCAGCACGCTGAGGGCGGAAACCGCCTTTACCGCCCATTTCCCGGTATATGATGAATCGGGAGATCTCCGCTATTCAGATGTGGCGCAGGTGATTGCCGGATGCGACAGAAACCTTGACGGAGGGATTTATCTGAATGGACAGCTTTTTTATGATCGCTATAGTTCATACCGTGATGATTATGGCCTGACTTTTGCCCTGAGCCAGAAATATTTTAATGATTCTCTGAATGTTGGCATAAACGCTCTTTACGGCCGTGAGAATGAGCATTCGGTGGAAGTGTTTGCCGAATATGCCGTCAGCGACAGTCTGAGCATGAATATCAGGGGGTACTGGATAGGGGGCGGCCCCGCCTACGGAATGTACCGGTCCTACGACCGTAACGATTATGCGGAGCTCGGCTTTAAATACTATCTCTAGGCAGGCGCATTTTTTCAGGCGCTTTTTTCACGCCGCTTTTTTCAGGTTTCATGCAGCTTCTTTTCAGGCATTCCTCTGGCTGGAATCATCTCAGCTGTTTTTCTCTTAGGACGTGCCGGAGATTCCGGTTTCCGGTCAGGATCTGCTCTGAGACCGGGCCGGTTCTTATCCTGAAATCCTGAATGCTGCGTGATATGCCAAATTTCTTCTGAAAGCCAGGTGAAACCGCCAGGAAACAGGATAAAATGCTATGAGGATCTGTTCGCGAACCATGAATTTTTGGGCCATGACTGAAGGCTTCCTGTGCAGCATTCAGTATACAGCGCCCCTCGCGGCACCGGAATGCGGTTTTGCTAAGGCGCAGCATTTTTCCGGAGCGGCGTTTTTACACGGAGGATTAAACATGACTGGTTTTTGCAGCACGGACGCCGGGACTTCCGTATCCGGTGCGGGCGGTGTTTCTCTTCAGGAGGTGGCGGCCTTTATAGCCGAGTATCTCCGGATTCCGGAGTTCCCGGATCCGAGCTATAACGGACTTCAGGTGGAGGGGGAACGCTCCCGGGTTTCCCGGATTGTCACTGGGGTAACCGCAAATGTTGCGCTTTTTGAGGAGGCGCGATCCCGGGGGGCCGATCTGGTCATGACCCATCACGGGCTGTTCTGGAAGGGGGGCGATCCCCGCATTACCGGAGTTCTGGCACGCCGGGTACGGACACTTTCGGGAATGTCTCTCATCGCCTGTCACCTCCCTCTGGATGCGCATCCGGAAATCGGCAACAACGTTCTTCTGGTAAAAATGCTGGGAGCGAAAAATCTGGGATATCTCACCGGCAGGCCTCAGGGAATCACTGTTCTGGCGGAATTTGACACTCCGGCGCATCCGGAGGCGCTCCGGAGGCTTATTTCGCAGGAGCTCGGCCGGGAGCCCCTGGTCATGGGCCCCGCAGACAGACCGGTCAGAAAAATCGCTGTCTGTTCCGGAGGCGGCGGTTTTGTGCTGGAGGAAGCCCTGCCTCCGGATCTGGACGCGCTTCTTACCGGAGAGGTTCACGAGCAGCATTTTCACCTGGCCCGGGAGCTGGGCATCACCGTTTTTGCCGCCGGCCATCATGCTACGGAAAAATGCGGCATCAGGGCTCTTGGAGATGTGGTGGCCTCCCGTTTCGGAATCACGGCCGAATTTGTTGATATTCCGAGTCCGCTCTAGTGCTTTACCGGGATCTGCGGCATTCTGACCGCTCCCCTGCGGCGTAATTTCAGACTCCCGGCTTCCGGTTTCGGCCGGGGGCCGAACGGGCCTCCGGATTCCCGGCTGGGTTTTTTATTTGCCTGATGGAGTTTTTCTGGCAGTCCTGTATAATGCACTCGGTGCATTTTGAAGGGATTTCTTTTTTTACAGAGAAGGTAGCAGCTGATGATGAGCGGAACCATGCCTGCCCCCAGTATTGAAGCCTGGCAGGAATATCTTGGTAAGGTCAATCCGAATGTAATTAAGCTCGGTCTGGAAAGGGTGCGGCATGTGGCTGCCGTGCTGGGCGTGGATACTGTGGGCGAGGATGTCAGGGTTGTTACCGTGGCCGGCACTAACGGCAAGGGATCCACTGCCGCCATGCTGGCCGCCATTCTGGAAAACGCCGGCTATCGTACCGGTCTCTATACTTCCCCCCATATCAGAACCTTTAATGAGCGGATCGTCTACGGCGGGGTCATGGCTTCTGACGATGATCTTATCGAAGCCTTCGAAGCCGTATATACCGCCATGGATGACGATCATGAGCTGACATTCTTTGAATTCACCACGCTGGCGGCCCTGTATATTTTCCGAAACCGGCTCTGTAACGTGCTGGTGCTGGAGGTCGGACTGGGCGGCCGGCTGGATGCGGTCAATATTCTGGATGCCGATATTGCCCTGATTCCCAGTATCGGTCTGGATCACTGCCAGATACTGGGCAGCACCCTGAAGGAAATTGCCTATGAAAAGGCCGGCATTATCAAGGATCATACGGTAGCGGTGGTTACCGGGGAGCTTCCCGAGGTCTGCCGGAATGAGATTGGCTCCCAGGCGGCACAGCACGAGGCGGCGCTCCATATCGTCGGAAAGAATCTTAAGATCCGCACTGTCGATGCCACTCATTTTGATTTCCTGGCTCCTATCGAAATACTGAATCTGGAGGTTCCCGCACTGCCGCTGATAAATGCTCCGCTGTCGGTGGCGGCTGCTTTGCTGCTCAGGCTGGTGTTTAAATTCGGCATTTCGGACTCCGATATCCGGGCAGGACTCCGCAATGCCACGCTGCACGGCCGGCTGGAGAAAATCTCCGCCAGTCCGGACGTGCTTATTGATGTGGCCCACAATCCCCCGGCCGCCCGTTATCTCGCCCGGTATCTTAATCTGAATTCCAGACCCCGCAATGCCGTAATCGGGATGCTGAAGGACAAGGATATTGAAAACACGCTGAGGGAATACACGGATCTGAACCTCTTCGAGCATTATTATGTATGTTCTCTGCCCGGAGAACGCGGCGCCCAGGGATATCTTCTGGAGGATAAGCTTACGGCACTGGGAATTCCCCGGTACCGGATACAGACCTTCGATACAGCCGCCCAGGCTTACAGGGCCGCTCTGGCAGAGCTTCCTGTGGACAGTGAGCTTCTGGTGACCGGATCCTTCATTACCGTGGAGGAGGTTCTGAAAAGCATTGATGAAAATCAGGTCTGGCATGCGGCAGGAAAGCAGGAGGTAGCTTAATGTCAAACAAAATAGCCAAGGTTGTCATTGGTTTTTTGGTAATTACCGGTGCCACTGCCTATATCCTTCCGATTCTGTATCCTGATGACGGTCAGGATCCCCTCCCGCTGGATGTAAGAGCGGCTTATATCAGAAGTCAGTCGGCAGCTGCCACCCATACCGCTGCTGCCGCAAAAGGAGAGCAGGGGAAGGACGATGATGACGGCAATTTGTCTGATACCGAGTTTGCCGGTAATGAGCCTCTGGGCTATATGGATGGTGAAGAGGATGGCTACGGGGGCCTCCTGGACGAGAACGGAGCTCCGGCCCCGGCCGACAGCAGTGGGAACCGGGTGGTTTCCGGCGTGGTGGTTGGCGGGGATGCTGAAAGCTCCCGCTCCGGTTTTGTAAATAACCCCACTGCTACCGGATCCACTCCGGCTGAGGCGGCCCGGGCTCACAAGGAAAACCGGGAAAGAGATCTGGCTCTGAGAGTGGAAAGAGATCGTCAGGCCCGGGAGCAAAGTCTTCTGGAGGCCCAGAAGAAGGCTGAGCAGGATCGCCTGAAGCAGGAGGCCCAGAAAAAGGCCGAGCAGGATCGCCTGAAGCAGGAGGCCCAGAAGAAGGCCGAGCAGGATCGCCTGAAGCAGGAGGCCCAGAAGAAGGCCGAGCAGGATCGCCTGAAGCAGGAGGCCCAGAAGAAGGCCGAGCAGGATCGCCTGAAGCAGGAGGCCCAGAAGAAGGCCGAGCAGGATCGCCTGAAGCAGGAAGCTCAGAAGAAGGCTGAACAGGAGAAAAGGGCCGCTCCGGCAAAGGGCGGGGATGCCATTCCCGGAGGCCGGTATCTTCAGATCGGCGTGTTCAGTACCATGGCTCAGGCCGAGGCAGCGAGACAGCGTCTTAAGAATCAGAAGATCCGGATCAGCAAGGACAGTTCCATAAAGCCGGGGTTCGGCTACAAGATTGATACCGTGTCCCGTCCCGGACAGTATGTCCTTCTGGTGGGACCGACCACCGGAGACAAGGTGCTTAATGAAATCAAGCCCCTGGTGGGCAGCGGCTCCTTTGTGGTTTCGCGTTAGAGTGAGTACTTAAGAGTTCTCAGGGGCTTTCATGAAAAGAGACCGGAAGGAGACTTCCGGTCTTTCCTGTTACTGGAGGACTGTTTATGCCGCAGCGGACGGAAGGCTCAGCGTCTTCCTTCGTCTCCCCTAAAAGCTGTGAACGGCCCTTTACGGGATTTCCGTCATGCGGGGCCTCGCTCTCCTAGCCTTCCATACTGTCCTTCAGCCGGTTAAACATGTCGCACCCCTCCAGATCTCCCAGATGGCAGCTTTTGCCGTAATAGTGTTTTGCCTGCCGGAGATCCGGATCCACTCCGTTGCCCCTGTAGTAGATGGTGCCTGCCGCGTAGCAGCCGCTGCCGTCTCTCAGGTTGCAGGATTTTTCAAAAAGCTGCTTTGCTTCCTGGTAGTCCTGTTCGGTTTCGCTGTTTCCGGTAAAGTAGATAAGCCCCAGATCGAAGCAGCCGTGGCTGTTGTCAAGGTAGCAGGACTTTTCAAAAAGCTCCATAGCCTGCCGGAGATCCTGGCCGTCTACGCCTTCCCGTCCTTCGGAATGAAGAATTCCCAGGGCCCAGCACCCCTGGCCGTTTTCCTGAGAGCAGGCTTTTTCAAAATAATCTCGGGCAGACCGGTATTTATTCTCCTCATAGGCCAGGTGCCCGAGAGCATAGCATTTACTGCCGTTACCGGAATAGCACTGCTCTTCAAAGGAACGGAAATCCTGAAATCCGGTAGCTGCGTCCGGGGCCGGGAGTCTGATATCAGAGGCCGGTGCGGCGGTGCTGGCTGTTAGTGACAGCAAGACTGCCAGCGAAGATAAAAGAGAAAACTGTCTGAACATAATACCCTCCTGGAATGTCCGTTCTTCGGATTTCAAAAGAAAAGCCGGTTCTGTCTGTGGTGCGCTGTTCTGTCCGGGGCTGTATCTGCAGTTTCAGCGGAAAATTTCAGCCGCTTCTTTCGGATTCTGAACCGGGACACTGTTACTACCGGCTCTGCAGCACTGACACCGGTAAAACGCCTGAAATCTGAAAAGGTTACAGAGGCTCCGGGACCGCCGGCAGTGTGCCAGACCAGAGAGCAGCCGGATACCAGAATACTGGAGCCAGGAAACAGACAGTAAAGCTGGCGGTTTTCGGGACATTTTATAAAGGCAGGGACACCAGGCAGACCTCAGGAAAAAGAAGGGGCGGAAACCAGAACAGGAGGGATGATCCTGCTGAACCTGGCAAGTTGTAGTTTACAGTTTTTCCTCTTTGTGAAAGAATTCCTGCACCTGAGGGAATCCCTTTTTCTTCTTTTTGCGGAACCGGCTCCCGGCATGTTTTCCGGCACATATTCTTAAAGGATCATGAAAGCAGTGATTCCCTGATACCGGAGTCTGGCGGCAGAGTATTCCGGGAGTCCGGATGGTGTCAGGATTAGGAGCAGTGCCTGCCTGACGGTGCTTATTGCGGAATTCTGCCAGTATTAATAATGGAGAACAGTCTTTTGAAAATTATCCTGAAGTTTTTGATACTGATCGTGTGCGCGCTGGTATTTGCCGAGGTCAGTATGTTTTATGACAATAATTACAGCCCGGAGGCCAAAGCCCTGAAAAGGCTTGAGGAAAGCTGTGATCAGAAGGACGCTGCAGCCTGTCTGGAGCTGGGAGATAAATACAGACACAGGTCTTCCCGCCTTAGTGCTGACGTTCTCGAGAAGGTGTATGCGTACGTTCGGAAGGCCTGCGAATACGGCAGCGGCGAGGGCTGTGTCAGAATCGGGGCGCGATACCGTGTGGGAGATGAGCTTCCCCAGGATTTTAATCTGGCGCGGGAGTATCTTCAGAAAGGCTGCGATACCGGCGCTCCGGACGGCTGTGCCGTTCTTGGCCATCTGTATATGAACGGAGACGGGGTGCCCCGGGAGCCGGAGACGGCCCGCAGGTATTATCAGAAATCCTGTGATGGGGGGAGCGGACTGGGATGCTATTCTCTGGGGCGGATTTACCTCGCAAATGATTTCGATGACGCCGGTATCAGCATTAAGGATCTGTTTCTGAAGGCCTGTGCCTCTCAGATTCTGGATTCCTGCGAGATTGTGCGAAAACTTGCTGAAGAGGAGCGTTTTATGAAGCAGGAGCCGCAGCTTTCCGGCTCCTCTGAAAACGTAGCGGACAGTGCCGGCGGTTCTGACAGGGAAGCTGCTCAGGATGCTTTAGAAGGGAGCAAGGACAAATGATTGACGTATCAGGGCTGAGAAGAGTTTATGCCGAGGGCGGGCTTTCCCGGGAGGATCTTACCGGGGAACCCATGGATCTGTTCGAAAAATGGCTCCGGCAGGCCATTGATTCCGGAATGCCGGATCCTACCGGCATGGTGGTAAGTACCGTGGACGGGGAGGGGCAGCCCTCCAGCAGAATGGTGCTGCTTAAAAACTATGACCGGAAAAGCCTGGTGTTTTTCACCAACTACGGTTCCCGGAAAGCCTTGCAGCTTCTTAACAATCCCCGGGTGGCGATACTTTTTCCCTGGTTTATGCTGGAGCGGCAGGTGGCCTTTCTGGGACATGCCGAAAAGCTTACCCCTGTTGAAGTGGTGAAGTATTTCACCTCCCGTCCCCGGGATTCCCAGATCGGCGCCTGGACGTCGCACCAGTCTTCCAGAATCAGTGCCCGGGCTGCGCTGGAAAGCAAGTTCATGGAGCTTAAGCAGAAGTTCAGCAAGGGGGAGATTCCGGTGCCTACCTTCTGGGGCGGTTTTCGGGTTTTCTTTCATAGCGTGGAATTCTGGCAGGGGAGACCCAGCAGACTGCATGACCGTTTCATCTATGAAAGAAACGCTGCCGGCGGCTGGGATATCAGCAGACTGGCCCCGTAGGCTTCTGCCGAAAGAGCCTTTCGCTTTTCTTCTACGGCTCCCGCAGCATTTCCAGAGCTTCCCGGTTCCCGGCTGCAGCCGCCTTAAGGCGGTTAATCAGGGCATAGCGCTCCCGGCTGTCGGGATGAGTCTTTTCGAAATCCCGGAGCAGATCCGGGGAGAGCGCTTCCCGTTTTCTGAAGGCCTCGTAAACCTGGAGATCTGCTCCGGAAAGACTGATCCCGGACGGTTCTCCCGGGGTTCCGCTCATAAAGCTTCCTGCCGGTACCGGCTCCCGCAGCATTTCCCGGCGGAGGGTGTCCGTCCGGGCGGCGAGAGCGGAATTTTCAGAACGGCCGTTCAGATCCCTGAGCTTTTCCCTGTAGAATTCCCGGGGATCCGGATCCTGGAGGATTCCGGGAGCCGGAACTGTCTGCTCCGGAGGGGTAACCGCAGCTCCGGAGGAAAGTCCGGATTCCGGAGTCCCTTCCGGCTGCGGGAGCCCGGCAAGGTTTTCCCGGCCGATGCCGAGTGCCTCCCGAACCAGCCTCCAGCCCTCTACCGGAGATTTTTCGTTAAGAGCGGTCAGGGAGGCTGCCGCATAGGCCTGAGAACGATCCGGCAGAAGAGATTTCATGAGGGGCATAAGCTCCTCGGTACGCCGGGAGAGACTCACATCGGCGGAGTTAAGCTCCATAAGGCGTTTCATAACTGCCGGATTCCGGGAGACAAACCGGCTTACGGTGCCGCCGTCGAAGCGGTTTTCGGCTCCGAAGGATGACTTTTCGGAACGGAGTCCGGAAAGCTCCTCCCGCGCCTGCACGGCCTTCCGGGCGCTTTTCTGGAGCGTGCGGGCGGCAGATGCGGAGATTCCCTGCACTGCGCTTTCGGAAACGCCCCGGGCGATATCCCGGGATACGGCTTCGCTGTAGGAGGTCTTAAGCTCCGAGCTCCGGGAGGCTGATTCCAGTTCGCCGGCCAGACGGGCTATCTGGCTCTGCTTTCCGGCACCGGATCCCCGGGACAGCGACATGGAGGCCAGGCTTCCGAAATCGGCAGCTGTTCCCGAGAGCATTAATCCCAGAGCGCCGCGCACGGCATGGGTTTCCGCCTGCGTGAGGCCGATCCGCTCCCCGATTTCCCGGCTCTTCCCGTTAATGATTCCGGCGGCTTCGGATGAGGAGGCGGCGATGCTTTCTCCCGTGCTCTGGATTGTGCTCGCGGTTACGGAACGGCTTCTGGATGAGGCCCGGGCGTTTTCCAGGCTTTCCTGAAAGGACTCTTCCGCGGATCGGGCCTGTACTGTCGCGCTGGATACTGCCTTGTCCAGAGTTCCGGAGAACGACACCGCCGGCAGGAAGCTCTGGCCGCCGGACAGCACCCCGCCCGAGAGCCGGCCCATTTCCATTACCGGAGACTGCGCTACCAGGGCGGGGGAGCTGGCGGATTCCGGAGCCAGTACCTGGCTCCGGAGATGCTCCCGCCCGGCCAGGCGGCCGGTAAACGACTGGAGGCTCTGCGTTCCGCCGTACAGGACCAGGGTGGCCAGCACCGGAATCCCGGCCGCCAGCATGCCTCCGGTTCCCAGATATGATGCCGCCGTCTCATGGATTTCCGCCAGTCCCTCCCAGCTTTCGGGAGGGACGGCCATGGCGGAAAGCGCCTTTCTGCTGCTCATCAGTATGTAAAGATTGACCACGGCCAGAAGCGGCTGCCAGAGCTGGATCCAGACCATGAGAAGCAGGTAGCGTCCCAGGAGAGCAAGTCCTCCGGTTCCCAGAAGCAGCACAAAGCACATGAAAGGCGAGATGGCATAGGCCAGGGCCTCGAAGAAGGTCAGAAACGGCCTTACGGAGTTAAAGAACATGCTTTCTTCTGCGGCCAGCTCCGCATTCCGGGACTGAATAGCGTCCGACAGCATTACCGCAGCGCTGAAGGCATGCTCGTCCTGGTACTTTTCCCGTGCGGCCTCCCGGTACAGAGGCAGAAGCACCGCCGCCAGCATATAGTTACTGACGCTGACTCCGGCCTGTCCCAGCGCATCCAGAGCATTCCGGACATCCGTAACCCCGGAGCCGTCCCCGGAAAGATCAGGACTGCCGCTGTTTGCCGCGGCGCTCCGGAGCCTGTTTATGAAAAAAGGCATGTAGACATGTCCGGAATAGCTCTTTAGCTCTTCATGGGCTTCACGGCAGGTAAGATTGTGCATACCGGTTCCGGTGTCCACGGCAGTGCCGTAGATATCGGACAGAAATGCCGTGCCGGAGATGACGTTTTTGGCCTGAAAGATCTGGTCCGGAGTCAGGGCGCCGATATCAATTCCCACCAGGGTGCATTCCCGGAAATAGTTTTTCCAGGATTCTGCAAAGGAGCCCCGGCCGCCGGGGGCATCGGCCAGAAGCCGGGCCTTGCCGATGACCTCCCGGAGCCGGTAGAGGATAGTCAGGGAGTTGGCAAAGCCCCTCTTTTCGGCCTCGGGCACCTGAAAGGCGGTTTCGAACACGGCGGCGGTTTTTCTGCCCAGACCGGAGACTATTCCTCCGGCGGCGGCCATCCCCAGAGGAACCCCGGAAACCGGATACACTCTTCCGGAATAGACATCGTGAATTGCCACGTCGGCCCGGGGCACGAAGAACAGGAGGTACATGAGAAAAACCATGAGAAGCTGTCCGAAGGAAATGCCGCTGCCCCGGAGGCTGCCCAGAAAGCCCTGCAGCAGCACGGCCAGTACCAGAGCGATGGCGGCCAGGGATCCGGTAATTCCGGAGCTGAAAATCATTCCGGTGCCGTTCAGCACGGATTTCAGGAATGCCGCATCCCCGATGCTGTAGATTGTCCAAACGCTCATGAATTCCTCCTGTATTCAGGGAGTCCGGTGCTGTAATTTCCGTCAGGCGGCTTTTTGAAAGCCGGTCTCATTGCGGGGGATTGAATCACAGATTTTTTTAGGAACCGTAAAATAAGCCATTGAGTACTGGATCGGGAATCCCGTCCGGGCCTGATTTTCTGGGGCGGGACAGTGTTACGGAATTTTTGCGGCAGCGGTGCAGATTTCCGGAACTATTCCAGCCGTGCCGCAAAGCTGCTTTTTCTCTCTGCTGTTTTGGGGAGACTGGTAGCGGCAGTTCCCCGCCAGTCCGGAGTTCTGTTTTTCGGGATGGTATTTACTCAGGCCGGATGACGTGTATAATGCGCTGGTTTTAGGAGCCTGCCGGAGGCGCTGCCCCGAGCCGGCTGGAAATGGCCCCGGAAAACCGTCCTGGAAGCGCAGCTATGTTTTTTAAAGTCCGTAATATGAAAAAAGAAAAAGCGATTATGTTTGCCGTAACCCCGGAGCTTTATTTTGCTCTGGGGGTTCTCCTGGTAAACATCACTTCGATAGAGCCAGATACCTACGATTTTCTGGTTTATGAAGACGGCCTTACGGACGAACAGAAGGATTTCCTGAAGAAACTGGTCCGGAATCGCATAGTCTTTGTGCACTACAGCTATGCTGACTGGTGCCGGGAGCATGGAATGGATCCGGAGGCGCAGTCGCTGCCCCAGACAAAGGCACTGGTGCGCTATTCGCATCTTAACTTTTCAAAGCACAAGATATTTCAGGCTCTGGCAGAGTACCGGAGAATTCTGTACCTTGACGTCGACATGCTGGTGCTTGGCAGTCTGGAGGATCTGTTTTCCAGGAAGGGGGTGGTTGCCGCCCGCGGGGGGCTCTTTCTGGAAAGCTTTAAGCGCATGATGGGGGAGAAGCTGTACAGCACAGTGGATCTTTCGTGCGTTACTGACAAGATGTTCATGATTAATGGCGGCCTCTTCTATGCGGACGACAGCTGTGACTACGAGGCCCTGTATGCCACAGCAGTGGCTTTCATTTCCCAGTGTCTTATGTACGAGCCCCCCAAAACCGGTCTGGACGAATTTGCGTTCATGTATACCTGCTATGCCAATTCCGTAACTCCGGAGCTTCTGATAAGGGATACGTATAACACCCGTTTTTTTCAGTGCGGGCAGCGGCCTCTTATTGTTCACTTTCAGGGCGGGGCGGAATGCAAGCCCTGGAGCAAGTCAGACAAATGGCAGCTTGTTTATCCTGAATGGTACAGCTATTATCAGAGATGGACTTTGGCGGGAGGTGAGCCTTACGGGCCGGGGATTCAGCTCAGTCTCAAAAAGAACCTGATAATATCGTATCTGGCAAACAGTGCCTTTGTGAAGGTTCTGAGCATCATTAATTTTCATGATTATCCCGGATTAAGGTACTGCGGTCCTGATAATTCCGCTCCCGATATATTTAATTTTTTGCTTGCCGGGAATGCTGTCTATATTAAGGTTCAGGTCGACAAGTATCCTAAATTCAATTACGTTCTGGGCCTGAAGACACATGCCAAATGCGATCTTCTGGATACCGTGTTTACGGACAGAATAAATGACCTGGCTGACAGAAATTCCTTATTCGCCGTCAAGTTTGCCAGGGATTCCATCCACCTTTATACCGCTGCCGTCCCCGAGGATGAGCTGGGGAGCACGTTCCGCTATTTCCATAATGCCGTGACCGCGCTGAGGTAGTGCCTGCAGCTCCCTGATACCGGAATACCCTGCGGCGGGGGCTGGTCCGGGGAATCAGAAAGAGCGGCATACCGGAAAGCGGTGAGGATCCCAATAACAGTGCCGGTGCCGGACGATTTTTTTGAAAAATGGTTTTGCGGCTTCTGCCAGGAGCGGCATAATGCAGATAACAGACAGAAACAAGGAAGATATAGCAATGGATACTCTGAATGAAAACAAGGATTCCGGGAGCAAAGCATCCTCTCAGCCGGACGAGATCCTTAAACAGATGGAAGACATGGAGAGCACTCTCCCCAAAAGCCTAAGAACCCGGAAGGCCTGTTTCAGATACCTCATGGACGGAGATATCCTTAAGCAGCTTGCCGGAGCGGTGGCGGGCCGTTTTCTGGGCAGGGATGCCGGAGCGGTAACCGAACGCCTGAAATTCGGATTCAGAATGATCCGCGGGAAAAAGGCTATTAAGTTTGATGCGGTATGCGTGGCCGGCAGTACTCTGGTCGGAGTGGTTATGGCCGCCTCCGATGCTGCAGCCGAAAAGTACTACTCCTCCTACTGGGAGCTTCTTTTCAGACACCGGGAGGAGGTCGCGTTAGAGCTGGGAATTCCGGAAATCAGCGTCTGCATTCCGGTTATTTTTACCGAGAACAGCGGTATTGCGGATCCTGACCGGTGGGTCTGGATGTTTCAGATGTTTCCGCATGACGTTTTAAGCGGAAGGGTTACCGGAGAAGCGAATCCCCGGGGACTGAATGCGCTCATCATCGATTTTGGAAAACTCCGGGAGCTGGTAAAGGAACCCCGGCAGGAGATTTTTCTGGAACACTTCAGCGCCAGTCTGCTGACCGTCATCTCAAAATACCCTGATGATTCTCCGGAAGCTTCGGGAACCAGTGCTGATACGGATGGGGAAGTTTCTGCCTGATTCCGGAGCAGTTATCGAAATACCGGATCGCGTTAGGTGCCAGCCCGGATCTTCCGGGAATGGCGGGCCGGAACCGGATCCGGGAATTTTTTTGCCGCATATCTTTCTTCGTGCGGAAGCAGATACTAGCTTCGATGTTATTTCCGGGGCATCATTCGCTGTGTTTTTCCTGATATGATGGTCTCTGGAATGTCCGGTTTATACGGGGCCGGATCTTACGGGAGACTTTATGAAAACCGTTACCATTATTACCGCCATAGTGCTTGCCGGAACAGCGGTCATGGCACTTTTTCTGATGTTAAATACCCGCGCCCGGGCTCATGAAGAACCGGCTGCCAGACTGTCCTTTCACTCCTTTGACGGCGGCGGGCCGGTGTATCGTGTGCAGCTGGATTCTGACATTGTCGCGGTAACCGAGAACAGACGCTACCATCATCCGGATCATGCGAAAATGCGGGGGGCCGGTTACGACAAAATATTCATTTTTACCGGTAAGAAGCCCGGTGAGACCGTGCTGCTGGTTACGGAGGAGATGCAGCACGGAAATCCCCGTACGAGGCACACTGAGCATCTTTACAGGATTACGGTTTCTGAGGATCTCCGGGTAACCATCAGAGCTCTTCCGGAGGATAGCCGTGTAAAAGTTCCGCAAACTGACACTCCTGACCGCTCCGTCCCGCCCGTCAGCCCCTCTCATGACTGAAATTTAAGGAAATACGAGGCTCCCCGGGATCTGCCAGCGCCCGGGCGGTGTCTGTAATCCGGCGGGGAAACTGATTCTGAACCTGCACCGGAGGAAATTCCCCGCCGCGCCTTCAGCACAAAGCTGTGCCGGCTCCCATGCCGTTCCTCTGATAAAAGCCTCGCACTGCCAGCGCTGCAGCATGACGCCCCTGTTATCACAGAACCTTCCTGATGAGCTTTACGGGATCGTAAACAGGGATTTTTTCTCATCCATGGGAAGACTGTGCCGTGATGGCGGACTTCCTTCAGGAGCCTCTCCCGGTGGTATTGCCGTAAATGACCGGTTCTCTCACTGTCGGTTCGTGCAGATCCGGCCTGTTTTGCTGCCTTTGCCGCATGTTGTCAGAAAATAATTATGCCTCTGTCAGAGAACGTGGAAAACTGCCGCTCCCAGAACGGTTTGGCAACTGTAGCCCGGGGTTTCCTGGAAACCTCCTCTTGCGGAACCTGCTGTTCAGATGCTATTGCCTGTTCCGGCGATCCTCGCACAGCCTTCCCGTCTCCTTCTGCTATTCAATTTCTGCTCCCGCAGGTGACCGCACTTGATTTCCGGCCGGGCGCTGCAGGGAAATTTGCGTTTGATCATATTTTTCTTGCATGGTTCCTGATTATTGTTTAATATTGGAATCGCCTACTAGGTAAATGGGTGAAAAATTGACCATTTTCTGCCGTTACGGCTCCGGTTCCGGAATCAGGAAGCACCTTCGCCGGGCAGAACATAGGAGCAGGGCTGGAGCCTGAAGACAGGAAATAGCTGGAGATGGACGCAAGACATGGCAACTGATGTTTATGTATCGGCGACGCTGAGAATGTTTACCGGCCGGGAGCCGGTAGTGGAGGCAGCAGGATCGTCGGTCGGCGAGGTTCTGAAAGATGTGGCCGCAAGTCATGAGGATATTCGGAGAATCCTGTTTGCGGATGAGGGACGGCTGCGGAATTTTGTACGGGTCTTTGTAAATGATACGGAGATCCGCGGCCTTAAGGGACTGGATACTCCGATACAGTCCGGCGATACCGTTTACCTGATTCCCGCTGTGGCCGGTGGTGCTTCCGGAAAGAACACACCTCTCATTCCGGCCGAGAGATCGGGGGCGGTGGAGTTCAGCGACAGGGATCTGGAGCGCTATTCAGGACACTTCCTTCTCAGGGAGGCCGGTGTCAAGGGACAGAAGCGCATCAGGGCAGCCCGGGTGCTGATTGCCGGAATAGGCCCCCTGGGTGCCGAAGTGTCAACAGTGCTGGCTTCAGCCGGAGTTGGCACTCTGGGACTCTGGGATCACCGGAAGACAGAGCTTCCCGATATCAAGAATCTCATTGCCTTTACCGAAAGAGATCTGAAGCGTCCCCGGACTGCCGTGATAAAGGATCGTATAAGAAACATCTGCCGTGAAACTGCCGTCAGCGTTTTTGATTACGAAATCTCCCCGGACAATGCCCAGGAAACGGTAACCGGCTATGACCTGGTAATCGACTGCACCGACAATTTCAAGAGCCGCTACCTTGTCAACGATGCGTGTTTCTTTGCCGGGGTTCCCTATGTATTTGCCTCGCTTTATCAGACCGAAGGACGGATTACGGTGTTTAAAAATGACTGGTCAACCCAGACTCCCTGCCTGAGATGTCTGTTTCCGGAACCTCCTGAAAGAAATCTGGTGCCCACCTGTTCCCAGACCGGAATATGGAGCGGACTGCCATCGATTATCGGAGGCTATGCAGCCTGCGAGGCTCTCAAGCTCATTACCGGTTCCGGAATCACGCTGGAGGGACGGCTGCTGTCCGTGGATCCCCTGAACCTGACCTCCCGGCTGTTTCATGTGGACAGAAACTGCAGCTGCGCGCTCTGCGGCGAAAGCCCGAGCGTCAGAAGCGTTCAGGCAGTGGACTATGATGACTTCTGCAATCTCCGGGAGCCTGCCAATGTGCCGCCAGTGGAGAGCATTACCGTGGAGGATCTGGTACGCCGGATTGAAAATCACGAGCCTCTTACTCTGGTGGATGTCCGGGAGCCTCATGAGAGAGCGGTGCACAGGTTCCGTCAGGCCATTCCCATACCTATCGGGCAGCTGGCCCGCCGCAAGGGGGAGCTGAATCCTGCCGTGGATACGATATTTCTCTGCAAGGAGGGGAAGCGCAGCATCCTTGCCATCAACACCCTCCGGGAGGCCTCCTATACCGGTCCGATGTTTAACCTGAAGGGCGGTCTGGATGCCGCGAAGGATATCGTGTTCTCCAACGAAGCCGGCTGGCTGTAGACCTGAAAGATTTTTTGAGCCTTGTTCCGGTATTTTCCTTGCGGGAGATACCGGGAGGGGACTTTATTACGATTAGCCATATCAGGATAATCGTGTTATTTATAGCTATTATTATTTGAGGTACTTTTTATGTCAGAGAATGTTTCTGTCAACGCTTTAGGCAAAAAGGCGGCCTATAATCTGGCCGACATTGCCAAGACCCGCCCGCAGTTTGGCTCCATTACTCCGAAGTGGACCACCAGATT
>NZ_KB899637.1:406202-440919 GCF_000378405.1 Succinimonas amylolytica DSM 2873
CTTCAGAACGAGGCTTCCCGCGGTCTCTCTGTACGCTTCCGCGGTATTGATGACAAGGGGCTGGCCTCCTATCTGCTCTCTCTTTACTGCTCCTGTGCGATCCTTGCTGACGACGCTATCGCTGTACTGGAAGATGTAGAGGTTGGAGAGTACTATGACTATAACTAATTCTGTAGCTCCCGAAGCTCTGGGGCTTCCCTCCGTTCAGGAGCTGGAGACTCTTGCGGGACAGTATTTTCAGGATCTGGACGGCAGTATCCTCGAGCCGGAGCGCTGTGTTAAGGAAACTGCAGCGCTGGTAACCAGCGGCGATACCGCCGTGTTCGGTACCGCGGCCTCCAAGGCGGCCGCTCTTTCCGGCTTTGAGGATTTTCAGAAAATCGCCGATGAGGTTGTAAAAGACGATTACGCTGCCTATGCCGGTTCCGTTCCGGAAGAAATCCCGGAGAGCTCCGGCGCTTCTGAGGCTGTTTCTGCGGCTGCAGCTCTGGCACAGCAGGGCACCTCCTATAGTGCCCCCGCTCCGGCCGCCTCTTCTGAAATCAAGGCTTTCTCGCCGGTAGTGGTGTCGCAGGCCCAGAGTCAGAATCAGATCCCGGAGGCTTCTCCGGCGAGAGCGGAGTCTCCCCGTAAGTCCGATGCCACTGTGGGAGGCCAGACCGGGAACCGCAGCATTGTGATTGGTTCCAAAACCCTGGAGCAGATAAGACAGGATTTCCCGATTCTGGGCGAGACTGTCAGCAATCACCCGCTGATCTGGCTTGACAACGGAGCCACTACCCAGAGACCGCAAAGTGTCATTGACCGTCTCAGCTACTATTATGCCCATGAGAACTCCAATGTGCACCGCGGTGCTCATACGATGGCGGCCCGTTCTACCGACGCCTATGAAAATGCCCGCCAGACGGTGGCTGACTTTATCGGTGCCGTCTCCAAGGACAATATTGTTTTTGTAAGGGGTACCACCGAGGCCATTAACCTGGTGGCGCATTCCTTTGTCAAGCCGCTGCTGAAGCCGGGGGACGAAATCATTGTTTCTCTGCTGGAGCATCATGCCAACATCGTTCCCTGGCAGCTGGTGGCCGAGGAGACCGGCGCGGTAATCAAGGTTATTCCGGTGGATGCCTCCGGGCAGCTTGACATGGGGGCTTACGAGAAGCTGTTTACTCCCAGAACCAGATTTGTTTCCGTAACCCATGTGTCCAACGTGCTGGGTACCATCACCCCGGTGGAGGAGCTGGTGGCCATTGCTCATGCTCACGGCGTCAGGATTCTTATTGACGGGGCGCAGTCAATTGCGCACATTCCGGTGAATGTCACCGCGCTGGATACCGATTTCTTCGTATTCTCCGGCCACAAGGTGTATGCGCCTACCGGTATCGGAGCCCTTTACGGCAAGAAGGAGGTTCTGGAGCAGGCCAGACCGTATCACGGCGGCGGCAATATGATTGCGGATGTAACCTTTGAGAGAACGATCTACAATCCCGCTCCCAACAAATTTGAGGCCGGTACCGGCAGCATTGCGGATGCGGTAGGACTGGGCGCGGCTCTGGACTATCTTGCCGGCATTGGCATTCACGAGGTCAGCAGATACGAGCACGAGCTGGTGGCCTATGGCATGCAGGAGCTGGGAAAGATCCGGGGACTCCATCTTATCGGCACTGCAAAGAACAAGTCCAGCGCGCTTTCCTTTGTGATGGACGGCAAGGATATTCATGAGATCGGGAAGTATCTGGACAGCTACGGTATTGCTGTAAGAACCGGACATCACTGTGCCCAGCCGATTCTGAGGCATTACGGACTTGAAGGCGTGGTGCGGCCGACCCTGGCCATTTACAACACCTTTGAGGACATTGACTATCTGGCCAGAGCTCTGAGAAATCTGGTTTAAGCTCTCAGGGCGGTCCTTTCTGGAGGAAGCTGCCAGGCGACAGGGAGTCAGGGTAACCGGGCTCCTTTTTTGACGCCGGTTCCCAGGCGGCTTCTGACAGGGAATATTTTCAGTTATCAGAACTGAGTTCACATTTTTTCAAATTGCTGATAAAATACTTAAACCTAGTAGGCAAATAGGTATTATCAGTATTCACAGTTTTAACGGGTTTTCAGGTACAGCCGCTGTTATGGCCGGAACCTGAAAAGGATTTTAAGAGGTGTCCGGAATGAGATTCAACACAGCGCTTCTTCATGATGGTGCGGACTTAAACGAGACTCATGGCGCAACACTGCCGCCGGTATATCAGGCCAGCGCCTTCCATCATGCCAGTGCCGAGGAAATGGCGGCCATTTTCGGACATCGGGCTCCGGGATACAGCTACACCAGAGTTGGGAATCCCAGTCTGGCCGCATTCGAGACCCGTATTACCAGACTGGAAAACGGGGTGTCTTCCGTCGCTTTTTCTTCGGGGATGGCGGCTATTTCCGGTGCAGTGCTGAACATCGTTGCCGCTGGCGACGAGATCGTGGCCAGTCGCGGTCTTTACGGCGGCACCTACTACCTTTTTAAGGATCTCCGCTCTCTGGGGATTGCCACAAAATTTGTCGATATTACTGACCGGGCCGCGGTGGAAACGGCAGTCAGCGAAAAAACCAGGCTGATTTTTGCGGAAACTATCGGGAATCCCAGTCTTGAGGTCGCCGATATCCCGATGCTGGCGGAAGTCGCAAAGGCCCATGGCATTCCGCTCATCATTGACAATACCGCGGCGACGGCCTATCTGGCACGGCCTCTGGATCTGGGGGCAGATATTGTGGTGAATTCCACCTCCAAATACGTGAACGGATCCGGCAGTGCTATAAGCGGTGTGCTGACCGACGGCGGTACCTTTAACTGGAGATCCCCGAAATATCCGGAATTTGCAAGCTATGCGAAGTATAGAAAATTCGCCTTTACCGCGAAGCTCCGGAACGGTTTTGCCCGGGATCTGGGCGGCTGTCTCGCACCTATGAATGCTTTCCTCAATATCATCGGCCTGGAAACCCTGGGGCTCAGAATGAAGCAGGCCTGCGACAATGCTCTGGCCATGGCGGAATGGCTCTCCCGCGAGCATCCGGAGCTTCAGGTTAACTATCCGGGGCTTCCGGGAGCCCGGACCCGCGACACGGCCGGAAGGGTTCTCAGAAACGGCTTTGGAGCTATTCTGACACTAAGAGCCGGCAGCCGGGAGCGGGCATTTGCCATTATGAACCGGCTCCGGCTGATGTACCGGATTTCCAATATCGGGGATTCCCGCACTCTTATTATTCATCCGGGTTCCACCCTTGCTCTGGAGAATACTCCTGAGGAACGGGAAGGCTCCGGAGTTTACGATGATCTTTTGCGAATCAGTCTCGGTATCGAGGACGCGGCGGACCTTATTGAGGATCTCCGCCAGGCTCTGGAGGCTGGCTGATTCTGTTTCTGAGCCGGGAGAGTTTTCCGGCCTTTAACCCATTTTTCTGATATGAAACCAGGAGGTTTATTGTGGCAGAGACAATCAAGGCAGACGAAAATGTTGATGTTACCAGTCTGGTATGTCCGAATACCTTTGTAAAAACAAAGGTTGTTCTGGACGAGCTGGACGAAGGGCAGATTCTGGCAGTGCGGCTCAATGACGGAGAGCCGGTGCAGAATGTTCCGCGTTCTCTGAAGGAGGAGGGGCACGAGGTGCTTGGTCTGGACTCCAATGGTGACGGCACCTTTACCCTCTATGTGAGGAAGGTCGGGGATTAATTTCTGGAGGAACCGTTCCCGGCGCGGTCCGGAACGGTTCGGGAAGGCGCTTCCGTTTCCGGTTTTTGTGCCGGATCGGGTAATCAGTAAGGAAACAATGATGTTTATAACAGTATCAGGAGAAAAGAAGGAAGTTAAGGACGGCCTTCTCCTCAAAGAGCTTATCGAGCAGGAAAAGGTGCAGACTCCTCAGTATGTCACCGTTTCTCTTAATGATGAGTTTATTGAGACAGCGGATCGGGATCAGGTTGTTCTTAAGGATGGGGATACGGTAGAATTCCTCTATTTCATGGGAGGCGGAGCATGGCATTAAGCGATGAGCAGATTGAACGGTATTCCCGTCATATTCTTCTCAAGGAAGTAGGTGCCAAAGGACAGAAGAAGCTTCTGGAAGCAAAGGTACTTATTATCGGTGCCGGCGGCCTCGGCTGTCCGGTCGGTCTTTACCTGGCTGCTGCCGGGGTGGGCACCATCGGCGTTGCGGATGCGGACACCGTGGATCTCTCCAACCTGCAAAGGCAGATTGCCCATACCACTGCCGATATCGGGAAGCCCAAGGTGCAGTCCCTGAAGGAGTCCATGGAGGCCATTAATCCGGATGTAACGGTGCACGCGTATCAGAAGTTTATCGATTCCTCCAATATCCGGGAGCTTATCCGGGATTATGACTTTATTGTGGACGGTACTGACAACTTCGCGGCAAAGTTCCTCATTAACGATGCCTGTGTTATGGAAAAGAAGCCCTTCAGCCATGCCGGCATTTTAAGATTCCAGGGACAGCTTATGACCTATATTCCCGGTCAGGGGCCGTGCTACCGCTGCGTGTTCAAGGACATGCCGCCGAAGGACGCCATTCCTACCTGCCGCCAGGCCGGGGTAATAGGAGCCATGGCTGGCGTTATCGGAAGTCTCCAGGCGATGGAAACCGTGAAGTTTATTACCGGAACCGGCAAGCTTCTTGTGGGCGAGCTTCTGACCTATGACGGCATCAGTCAGTCCTTCAGAAAGGTTAAGCTGCCTCCCTGCAACGGGAAATGCGCTATCTGCGGCGAGCATCCCACCATCACCGAGCTTCGGGACTACGAGCAGCCTGCCTGCGAACTCAGGCTGTAATGCGGGAAGAATGCATGATTACTCTTAAAAAGTCAGATTATGAGAAGATGCTGGCCCATGCAAGGGCAGGGCTTCCCGCTGAAGCCTGCGGGCTTATCGCCGGCACTGTCGCTAATGGCAGCAAGACTGTCAGGAAGGTATATCTCCTGACCAACACCGATCATTCCAGCGAGCATTTTACGATTGATCCCAAAGAGCATCTTGCCGCCATCAAGGATATGAGGGCGTCCGGTCTGGTTCCCCTGGGAAACTGGCATTCCCATCCCGAATCTCCCTCGCGGCCCTCTGAGGAGGATAAGAGACTGGCCTATGATCCTCAGGCATCCTATATGATCCTTTCTCTTATGGATGCGGAGCCGGTGCTGAATTCCTTCCATATTGAGGGTAATGTCAGTACTAAAGAGGAACTTGTCATCAGCGACTGAGACTGCTGTCAGACTGTTCCCGCAACGGTTTCCGGTGCAGGTTTTCTGTTCCGGAGACTGTCTTCAGGAAAAAAACGAAGCGGGCAGGGAATCTCTGTTTCTGCAGCTGTCCGGGGCAGTGGGGGCGGTATTTCCGCCGCGCTCTCTTTATGACGTTAGAGGTCTCATGCTGCCGTTACCGTTTGGTATCCGTTCTTCATTCCGCTCAGTCATCCCCTCTGTAATTCCCTCACTTTTTCCGGCGGTTCCTGTTCCGGCCGTGCGGCTTCAGTTTTTGCCATGACCGCGTGGCTTTTTGGGCAGAAAGTCCCGGAAGCTGTTCTGGCGGGAAGTTCTGACACATCTTCAGCATGGCAGAACCGCTGTCCGATTCAGGAGATCTGTATGGTTATTCCGGGGCCGGATGTGCTAAGCTGTCAGAAAACGGGATAAATATCAGCTATGGGTTTCCCGGTAAAGTGATGTCATTTGCTATCTCATGCTGGTATTTTGGGCTGGCTGTGCCAAAGAAGTTCGCTGGTTAGGCTTTCATAAAATACCGACGCTTTTAAGGAGCGGATATGGAAATAAATACGGATAGGGCGGTCTCCGGGACAGTTTTTCCGATAGGCATATCTGATTTTGAAAATCTTATCAGTAACGGTATGGTCTACATTGACAAGACCTCCTGTCTTGAGGAGCTTCTGACCCCGGGGACAGGGGTGTTTCAGATTCAGAGGCCCCGGAGATTCGGGAAGACGCTTGCCATGAGCATGCTGTCCTGTTTTCTGGAAATGAACTATGAGAATCCGGAGGACAGAAGCCGGCCGGAAAGGCTCTTCAGGGATCTCGCCATCTATAAGAACAGGGCATTCTGCGATGAATACATGGGGCGCTACCCGGTTATCAGCATTTCCTTCAAGGATGTGGAGGGAGATACATTCGAGGATGCTGCTGAGATGATTGTCGCTATATTTGCAGAGCTAGCCTCCAGATTTGCATTTCTTACGAAAAAAACAGCACTGGATACGCTTTTCCTGCAGAGAATAAACCCAAATTCCCTGTAGTTTCTGGTAACTACATCTAATTCTACATCACCAAATATCCCTTTCAACTCCTTTTTTTATCTGTATTTCCAGTTGCTATGGACGAATTTGTTGTGCTATAATGTAGTTACAGGTTTATAAATGGTAACTACAAATGTCAGATAACTCCGCAAAATGCCCAAATAGGCTATCCTTCCAATATAAAGGCAACTATAAGTATGCTAAGGTTCCAGGAACTTCATATCGGGAAAATGGAAAAATCCGGAAAAAGGGTACGATATATCTAGGCAGAGTAATTGATGAGAAAAATAATATTTTCTACAGCAAGGAAAGAGGGGTTTTTAAGTATGATATTGAAAACAACCAATTTCTTCGAGCAGATCCTTCCTTTACAGGTACTTTGCAAAACGATCAAAGAAAGAAACCTAAGTTAATTTTAGATTTCGGAGATTCGTTTTTCATTAATGAATTAATTCATCAAATGAATTATGATAAAGTGCTCAATAGCATCGGATATAAAAACAAAGATACATTATATTCCATGGTCATGTTTTATGTGCTTACTGATATTTCATGTATGCATTGTAACACTTGGTATGATGGTAATTTTGCCAAAATATTATATCCCAATGCTGATTTACACTCACAACGAATAAGTGAATTCCTCTCATTTTTAGGGAAAGAGGAAATAAGACAAAAATTCTTCAAATCTCATATAGATTGGATTAAAGAAAAAATTTCTAACGATCCTGCTATTGTTATAGATAGCACTGGATTACCTAATGATATTCAAATTGAACTTACAAATGTAAGCAATCATAATAATATTATTAGTAATGAAGTTCGAATGATATCAGCTATTCAAAGAGATTCAGGCTACCCATTAATTTTCAGAGCAATCCCTGGGAATATAAACGATGTATCGACGCTATCTAAAACAATAACAGTGCTTAATGAGTATGGCGTAAACACCGACATGGCCTTGCTTGATGCAGGTTACTTATCAGAAAAGAACATTGACAACCTCTACTATGCCAATATTGATTTTGTTGCAAGATTACCTGAAAAACTAAAGACCATATACGATAATATTGTTGAACAAGGTAAAAATGAATTGCGAAGACCGGAAAATTTAGTTACATTTATGGGGAGGTTTGTTTATGTAAAACAAGTAAATTGCAATATCGGAACAATTAAAAAAGAAGCATATGCGTATTTGTGTTTTGATGTAGATGCAGCTTCATCTGAAAATCATAAGACTATTGTTAATTCTAAAAAATTATCTCAAAAGAAATTAAAGAAAATTGGCAGTGCATTTCATGAATTATTTGAAACGTCTGGAATGTTCATAATTATTTCATCATTACCATACAAAACTGATGAGATTCTAAATGTGTATTATAATCGTCTTATTGTTGAACAATACTTTGATTTAGGGAAAGGACTGAGTAGATTAATGCCGTTAAGAGTTCATAACGAAGAAAGGGTATTAGGACATTTACTTCTTTGTCAAATAGCTGCAACCATGAACTTATATATACAAAAAAAGCTGAATCAGACTTATCTCAATTCAGTTGAATTGTACTTAGGTCTAAGAAATCAAAAGTGTGTAATTTATGCTACAAAAATTATAACAAGTGAAGCCCAAAGTTCTGCAACGCGGCTATATAACAAGTTTAAAATTACCTGCCCGAACTATTACATAAAACATGGTGATGTTTTAAAATCACATAATTCCATACCTAAGGTTAATCCTGACGATGAGTAACTCCAGTGTACAAGATTGTTGCGGAATGAGTGTTTGTAGTTAGAAGATACCCCCGGGAATTTGGGATAAAGGACTGTAATAACGGTATAACTCCTGTTTTTAACTCTGACGGCACCTTTGCCAGAGGTGTGGCAGCTCTTATAAATTTATTTCTGAAGAATCTGACTACCTGCCTCAGGCAGACATTCGGTAAAGATCCGGTAATTATTATTGATGAGTATGATGTTCCTCTGCAAAAAGCCGCAGCACGCGGTTATTACGGCAAAATGCTCGACGTTATCCGGCTGATTCTAAGTACGACACTGAAGGATAATGATAAGAACATCTTTAAGGGCTTTGTCACCGGCTGTCTCCGTATCGCCCATCAGAGCATTTTCACCGGTATCAACAATTTCAAGGCCAACGGTATTCAGGATGAGTTTTTATCCGGTTTTATCGGTCTCACCAAGGACGAAACGGTTAAGCTTCTAAGACAGCACAATCTGGGAAACCGGCTTCCTGATGTTATTAAATGGTACGACGGCTATAATTTTGGCGGCACTGACATGCTGTGCCCGTGGAGTGTGCTGAATTTTACAGGAGATGCACTTAAAAGCAGAAATCCCGCCGCATTCAGACCGCAGAACTACTGGGCAAATTCCAGCGGTAACGATATCATCGGGCTCTCGATGAAACATCCCAGAGCGCAGGATTTGGAGCGCATTCAGCATCTTCTGGAAGGAAAATCCGCAGAAATAGCGCTCCGGGAATTCACCTCCTATCCGGCCATTACGGCACATACTGACTTTGATACCTTTGCCACCATGATGCTCCATACCGGGTATCTTACAGTGGTCCGGGATACGGAGCCTGCTGCAAAAAACAGAGCCGTGGTCAGAATTCCGAATAATGAGGTTCGGGAATGCTTTTCCGAAAAGGCGGAGCTCCTTTTCAGCGCCGGCAATCCGGAGTGGCTGGAAAAAGCAGTGACGCTCCGGGATGCTCTTCTTGGCGGGGATACGGATCTGGCTCAGGACATCATGAATGCCATGCTCCGGAGGTTTATCAGTGTGAGAGATACCAGTTATGAGTATTACTACCATATGTTCCTTTCCGGGGCGCTCTCCCTGACCGCTGATGAAAGTGTTGATGTAATATCCCAGACCGAAATGGGGGACGGCTACCCGGATATCATTATTGATAACACCAGGAACAGAGAGGCGGTGCTTCTGGAACTCAAAAAAGCCGCCGGGAACAAGTTCTCGCAGCTGGAAAAGCGGGCGGAGGCAGCGCTGGAGCAGATAAGGAGCCATGATTACGGCAGGGATTTCAGGGAGCGGAAATACCGGAGAATTTTCAGCTTTGGCGTGTCATTTTTCGGGAAGGAGTGTCTGGTTCTCAGGCTGCCGGATAATGCCGCCGGGAACTAAGGTTTCAGAACAGATCGGACATTGCCGCGTCATTCCGGCACGGCCTCCTCCTCCAGAGTCTCCAGAAGAAAGCTGACCGGTCTAAAGCCGTCATTACAGGAGATCATGGCCGATTTCGGGTTTTTCATCCAGCCGTCATAGAAGTTTTCTCCGCCGTGGGCCAGCGTCATGACAAACGGAGATACTGAATCCCAGGCACTGTCGCAGAAGCCTTCAGGCTTTTTCCAGCCGTTGCATATGAACACCTGCCCTGATTTCATGTCGCAGGCATGTTCCAGCGGGTTTTCGTATTCCGCAATAAGGTCGTCGTATCTGGCGATTTTTTTTACTGTAATTCTTACCTTCTTCATGTTCCGGGGATCCTCTGATTTCGGGTATGTCTGCTGATTTAGGGTTCCGGCAGGGGCCCCCGGGGGATTCCGGAATGGGTACCGGGATGCGCCGGGACGGTCTTTCGTTTCTGCCCTGGTCCTTCCGGAATTGTACCTTCAGAAGGGGAACATGCGGTATCCGGTATCTCTGCCGGGGCAGAGGATTCCTGAAAAGTGAAGGCAAGGTCACGGTTTATGGCCCGGGGATCCGGAAATAACCGCCGGAAAGACAGCATATCCCATAAGCTCCATAATATAGCCTAACGGAGATCCCGGAACATTTTTCGCATCTCTGCTATCGTAGTCCGGAGTCATATTTTGGGGAGGCCTTTTCCATGAGTTTTCCAGGAATCAGCTGGCAACTCTGGCGATGAAGGCTTGATTTGGCAGGAAATCTGTTTTAGAGTGTTTTATAGATCCTGAATAGCGGAGTGAGAAGGGCATGTCTGTAAAAATTGAACACGTGGCACTTTATGCCTGGGATCCCGAAGCTGTCCGGGATTTTTTTGAAAAATATCTCCATGGCCGTTCCGGATCCTGCTACCGTAACCAGAAAACCGGTTTCCGTTCATATTTTGTCAGCTTTGATGACGGAGCCCGGCTGGAAATCATGAACCGTCCCGGCATGACCGATCCCCCGCATGTCCCGTATGGCATCGGGTACAGTCATGTGGCGTTCTCTCTGGGAAGCCGGGAAGAAGTGGATGAACTTACGGAGAGACTGCGCATTGACGGCTTTTCGGTACTGAGCGGCCCCCGGGTCACCGGGGACGGCTATTATGAGAGCGCCGTGGCTGTCGGTGAAATAATGATAGAGCTTACGGTGTGAGTCACAGCGCCATTAAAGAGCCCCGGGGCCGGTAAAGACTCCGGAAAGTGGTTTCTGTGAGGCGCTGTGCCGGCACTCTCCGGGATTCCTTCAGCGCTGCCGGATCTCCTGAAGCTTTTGGCAGGCGGCATCATTCTTAAGGTTGCAGGCTTTGTCCAGGAACCTTATGGCGGCTCCGGAATCCTGGGGAACTCCGGCACCCTCCAGGTAATTCACTCCCAGATTATAGCAGGCGATGCCGTTGTCCATGCTGCAGGCTCTGTCATAGAACTCATTGGCGGTTTTCTGGTTTTTGCCAACCCCCCGTCCGTTGAAGTATGAATAGCCCAGACTGGTGCAGCCGTAGCTGTAGCTGAGACTGCAGCTCTTTTCAAACATTCTGGTGGCTTCCCGGTAGCTCTGCATGGTTCCTTCCCCGTCCCGGTAGGCGATGCCCAGATGATTGCAGGCTCTGCCGTTATTAAGATCGCAGGACCGCCTGAAGAGCACCACGGCTTTTCGGGGATCCCTGGCAAAGCCTTTTCCCTCGCTATAAAGCATGGCCAGACGGAAGCAGCCGTCCGGATCCTTTTTTCCGCAGGCCCGGTCATAAAGGTCGGCGGCCTTCTGGTACTTCTGGCTGCCCTCGTAGAGACCTCCCATATTGACGCAGGATTTCATAAAATCTCTGTCGCAGTATTTTATGAACAGCGACTGGGCATTCAGCACGTCCTGGGAGGTGCCGGTGCCGTCCCGGAGGGCAACGGCGTAGCTGTTGCAGCCATCGGGGAAGTCCCCCTGACAGGACTTTCTAAAGAGCCTTGCCGCCTCCTCCGGGGATTTTGTGACGCCGGTGCCGTTCATATAGAGAAGTCCGAGACTGTGACAGGCAGGATGGTGTCCCCTGTCGCAGCTTTGCCTGAAAAGACGGAGGGCTTCCTCCTCCGATTTCGGGACTCCTTTTCCGTCAAGACTGGCGGTTCCCAGCATATAGCACCCTCCGGGATGCTCCCTTCGGCAGAGATTTCTGAAGATTCTGACGGCTTCATCATAATTCTGTCTTAAGCCGGTGCCGTTCCAGTAGCTCATGCCCATACTGAAGCAGCCCGGTTCGGACTCCAGGGAGCAGGCCTGCCGGTACAGCTGCACCGCTTTAATGGGATTTTTGGGCGTGCCTTCTCCGCGTTCATAGCTCTGGCCCGTAAAATTGCAGCCGTCGGGGCTTTTGAGATTGCAGGCCGCCTCCAGAAAGACAAGGGCCCGGGGGTAGATGCCGGCTTCCTGACAGGCAAGTCCCGCTTTCAGACATGCATTACCGGATGCGCAGCCGGCGTTTTCAGCATTTTCAGGGATTTCAGGGCAGGCGGCGTCATCAGCGGCAACGGCCGGATTCAGGAACAGCAGGGCCGGCAGCAGCAGTGCCGGAATCAGGGAGGTTGGAAGAGCCATATTCCGGAAGAACTCCAAAGAGAAAATAACGATGCTATGGCATTATAAGGCTATCTTCTCCGGGAGGAATTTTTTGCATGCGATTATTGCGGATCGGTCAAACTCCTGACTGAAAATGCCGCTGTCATAAACCTTCCAGACCTGAAAAATCACGGGATTTTCTCACCTCCCGGGAGAGGTATCAGATGCAGGGAGGCGCCGCGGCATGCGCAGATTCCCAGATTCCCAGGGGGCGTCCGGTGCCGGGTTCCGGGGCTTTAGCGATTATATGATCTGCCGGACATTTTTCACCTATTGTCAGAAATAACCTTGAATACCATGAATTATTATTTGTATAATGGTTTAAAAGTTGTTTGTTGGAAAAATTTTCGTATTACCCGCTGCCTGGTGCCGGGAGTCTCTTCAGAAGCCCGCATCGCCATAATGTTTCCGCAGTCCCGGACTGGGGGCCGGAAGGTGCCGGGGCAGTTTTTTTCCCGTCCGCCGCAGTGCAAACTAAGGATTTTTTATGTTTACGACCTACTATTCAGACAGTCTGGAGATACTTGCCCTTATCGGCGGAAGGATCATGAAAGAGCAGCAGGGGGGCGGCGATCTTTTTCTGAATGAGGTCATTGTTACTCAGAACAGCGGCATGTTTACCTATGTTAAGCAGGTAATGACTGCCGAGAACGGGATATTTGCCCAGACCCGCAATGTCAGGCTCTGGAATTTTGTCTGGGAGCTGGCCCGGGCGGCTCTTAAGACTTTTCCGCAGGCGTCAGATAAGGCGGAGGATTTTGATGTCTACAGCCGGGAGGCCCTCAGGTGGAATCTTATCGGCCTTTTTTCCGCTAATAATGCCCTGAATGGCGAGGAGACTTTTCAGCATATCAGGGAATATCTGGATCGTCCGGGGATTTCGGAAACTGAACGGGAACTCCTGGTCTATGATCTGGCGGCTTCCCTGGCCGATGTTTACGACAAGTACCAGATTTACCGGAGCGACTGGATCAGCCTGTGGACAGACAGTAGCTCCAATGGCATACAGAGTCTTAATGATTATATGAACAAGCTTCCCGGGGGGAGAATCCAGAACACCTTCAAATGGGAGGCGGCGCTCTGGAGCATTCTGGAAAAGAATGTAAAAGGCGCAGGCGGAGGAAAATCCTCTCCGGCGGGGGCCGGGGACCAGCCCCGGATTTCCCGTTCCCGGATTATTAAGGATCTGGGAGCGCTCCTTCAGAAGACAGATCCCGCCTCCGCAGAAGGAAAGCTGATTAGTGAGGCCTTTTCCAGAATCATCCCCGGAAGAGTATTCATCTACGGCATTTCCTCGGTACCTCCGGAGATCCTGAATATCCTCATTGCCCTGGGCCGGTTTTCTGATGTGCATTTCATGTTTCTCAATCCCTGCCGCGAGTACTGGGGGGACATCAGACCCGTAAGCAGGAAGGAAATCCGTGAGAAGATTAACCGCATCACCCGCTATCAGATTGAGGCCCGGAGCGGGAATCTCAGAGACGAGTTCCATTCGCCGGTTTCTGAAGCAGCTGCCGGTTTCGCCGGGGAGTCCCTTTCCATGCGGGTAATACCCTCCGAAGAACGTGAGGACTGTTTTAAAAAGATCCCGGAGGTCTGTGATTTTGATTTTGATTTTGATGATGAGGCGCAGGAAAAGGAATCCCGCCGGAAGGCGGACGAGGAACTCCGGAACCTGGAGGACACCCTGCAGAATGCGGGGAATCCGCTTCTGCTGTCCTTCGGAAAAAGAGGCCGGGACACCGTGGCTCTTCTTACGAAAAAGACCGCTGAATGCGCAGAGCTTTATACCAGCGGATGCCACGGGGAAAGTCTTATTTGCGAGATTTCCGCCTACGAGCAGGATTACCGTGCCGGAAATGACCCGGCAAAACCGGTCAGCATTCTTGAAAAGATCAGAATGGATATCTTCAGACTGGACAATTCCGTAATCCCCGATGATAACGAAGCCGGCAGAAGAACTCCGGTAAATACTGAGAATCCCTCCCTGACGGTGACCTCCTGCCCCACCAGGCTCCGGGAGGTACAGGTGCTTTACGACAGAATCCTGGCGCTGTTTGATAAGGACAATGCCGCCGGGGTTCCGGAAAAAGAGCCGATCCTCCCCCGGGATATCATTGTCATGGCACCGAACATTTCGGTATACGCCCCGTTTATTGAAGGCGTCTTCCGGGGCGGCAGCGAAAGCCTCAGGGCAAAGCAGACGGCCCAGAGCGGCAAATCGGTAACGCTTCCCATTGCCATCTGCGACCGCAGCATGAACGATCAGAACCCGGTACTGACCGGTGTGCGGACACTCCTCTCGCTTGCGAGTCCGGATCGCATCTGGAGTGCCCATGACGTGGTGGCGCTTTTCAACATTGAGGAGGTGCGCCAGAAATTCGGATTTTCGGAGGAGGATATCCGGGAAATCGGTAATCTTCTTCATGACAACAACGGCGTGCTGGGACTGGATTCCGGGGATGTGGCTGCGCTCGAGATTCCGGAACCTTCCGACGGGAGTGCCCTCCTGGGACACCTTCAGGATCTCACCCTGAAACAGGGCGTTTCCAGACTGGTCATGGGCAGCATGATGCCCTGTGAGGGCAGCGACAGCAAGCCCTGGAATGCCGAAAGCGAGGGCGACCAGGTACGGATTATCGGATCCTTTGCGGAGTTCCTGACCAGGCTTACGGAGCTTAAAAAGGAGCTTTCCGCCATGAACAGCCGTGCCGAAAACCCCGCTAGTGCGAATCCGCTCACCATGGAGGACTGGCATACCTTCATCAGAACCCGCATTCTGGACGGTTTTTTCCGTCTGGGAGAACAGGGCACGGGCATTATGAGCTACCTGAAGAAGGCCTTTTCCGAAGCCGCTGCCAGCATTGCCGCTCTGGAACGGAAGCCCCGGCTTACCCTCAGTCTGGCCATCCGGTTCTTTGACGATATCCTGGCGGGATCCGACGACAGACGGTCTCCGTTCCTGAGAAACGCCATTAACTTCTGCACCTTTGTTCCCATGCGCTCCATTCCCTTCAGGTATGTGTTCATGCTGGGCATGAATGACGGCGAGTTTCCGGCGAACCCGGCAGTGCCCGGTTTTGACCTCATGAACGAAATGCCCCGGGCCGGGGATCGCAACCGTCCGGACGATGACCGCTACATGTTTCTGGAGGCAGTGCTGGCCGCTCAGGAGGGACTTCACATTTCCTACCTGGGCATTTCCCCGGGGGACGGTTCCGAGAAGAATCCCTCTGTGGTGGTATCCGAGCTGGCGGACTATGTTATGGCTTCCATGAGGGCCGCAGACAAAGATGTGGCTTCAGAGAAGAAAAGAAACAAAGAAAGCGGTAACGAAGATACGGAGATATCTTCGGCGGCGCTTCTCCGGAAGAGAATTTTCTTTAAGGCCGTTCTGAATCCCTCCGACCGGGTAAACTACACCGAGGGCAGTCCTTTCCATTCCTATCAGGAGCAGTGGATTCCGAAACGATCAGCTGGGGAAAATACCGGGCCGGATTCTCCGGAAGGGCGGAGCAGTGCTGCTTCCGGAGGACTTAGGGAACAGCATTTCATAGGTCAGGGCCTCTATTCTGCAGGCCGGCTGGAGCCTCTTAACGGCCGGCTGGAAATTCCGGCCAGGGATCTTCTGAGGTTCATCAAGGATCCCGAGAAGTATTTTCTGACCAGAAAGCTTGGCGTTTCCCAGGACTACAGCAGGGAGGTGCCGGCTCATGAAATTTTCAGTTTCGGATATATTCAGGCAAATGATCTTCTTAAGGATGCGGCACAGATGACTGAAGCGGAGCGGGCCGGATTACGGGAGCTTCAGATCAGAAAGGGAGCCTTCCCGGCAGGAATGGCGGGAGATTATGCCTGGAACCAGGTCTCTCAGAAAATTGACTGCCTCGGCAGGGTGCTGGAATTGGCTCAGGAGCCTCTTTCTGCAGCTGATGAAATCACGCTGGATGCGGTTCCGGACTATGCCGCGGTATGCATTGCGCTGGACAGAAAGCTGGGGGGAAATCCCTTTGTCCCCTCCGGTCCGGACTGGCAGTACTGGGACATTCCGGAACCGGCCTGCGAAGCTACCGGTGCCGCCTCTGATACGAAGGACACGAATACGTGCCGGGATCTTTTAGCCGCATACAGGCAAAGCTGCGGTACCAGCATTCCAGCAGTGACCATCAGAATTACCGGGATCTCTGAAGTAGATGAGCTTTTAAGGCGGAATTTCATGTTTGATTCCTGGCATAATAGTTCCAACCTGAAATTCAAGTTTCAGAAGAAGGTTCATGCTGCTTTGTATACGCTATGTGTGAATTCTGATAACCAGCCCTTTTATGCCGTTGGCAATGATCTTAAGGAAGTGTCCGATGAGTCTAAGAGGCTTGAAAAGAACACGGTATTAATGAGCTGCGATCAGGCCTCCGGTATTCTCAGACGGGGAGTGATTCTTTATCTCCTGGGGCAGATTACGCCTTTGTCCCTTGAATTGAAAAATAATAATTACAGCAGCAATAATTCCCGGAAAAACAGTACCAGAAGAGATTTCCTGAATGCCGGAAAAACCCTTTTTAATTCTCAGGATAATGATCAGCCCAGAAATTTTAAGGGGATCTGCACAGCCTTTAAGACATTATTAGATGATAAATAAGGACCGGCCGGCAAAAAGAAGTAGCAGCCCAGGGACTGCGGGATACAGCATAGGACGATCTTTTCCGCGGTCCGGATTATCTTAATACAGGAAACAGCTTTTACAGGGAAGCTCCCTTTAAGATCTTACCCTGACATTTACAGAGGTTCATAAGCATATGACAGCGGATAGCATCAAAAATCAGAACAGCGCCGACGCCGAATGGCCCTTAACAGCTTCATTCGCCCTGAACGGTCCCGGATATATCGAGGCCTCTGCCGGAACCGGAAAGACCTTCACCATTACCTGCCTTATCACCAGACTGCTTCTGGGAAGCAAAAAATACAGTCCGCTGCCTCTGGACAGGATGCTGGTAATGACCTTTACCCGCAGTGCAGCCCGGGACCTTAAAAGAAAGATCCGGGAACGTCTTACAGAGGTGCTGACCCTTTTTCAGGATCATGAGGCTTCCGGCACTTCCGGACCGAAACAGGAAATGGATCCTAAAAGGGATCTTGCGGCCCCGGATAACAGCTACCTCAGGGATTTTGTGGAAATTTTTCATAAATGGGATCTTCCGGAGAGTGAGATTCCTCCCGAAACCCTGAAAATCCGCAACCGGACGGCCAGGCTTATTCTCAGAACTGCTCTTACCAGCATCGACAAGGCTTCCATTTCCACTATTCACAGCTTCTGCTCCGGCATGCTGAAGAGACATGCCATTTCTGCCAGAATTCCGTTTTCCCAGAACCTTCTTACCGATGACAAGGCTTCCGCCAAATGCACCGAGGCGGTAATGGAGGCGGTGCGGGAGTTTTTTTATGACCCTGCTCTTACCAGAGAGGAAGCCGGGAAGCTTCTGGAGGGATCCGGTATTTTCAGCGATGACCGCTGGCTGGACAACCTTTCAGGGCTTCTGGAGGGAAGCTACGGTCCGTCGCACACGATGCACCGCTTCACTTCTCCTGACGGGAGTCTGGAAAAAGCCGCCACTCTGGCCGAGGTGGCCAGAATATTCCTGAAACAGGATGCAAAATTAGCTGATTACTGTGACCGGCTTTATGAAAAATATGAAGAGTTTTTTAAGCTGAAATTCAATCAAATAAATAAAATTTCAGATTTACTCCCTGCAGAATATTCTACCGAAAAATGTGTGACTTTTTTCAGGGAATGCACAAAGGATGAGAAGTATAGGAAAAACCATGGTGTTCTTATAAATTGTCTGGAAAGTTTGGTATACGGAAGATCAAAAGCGTTTAAGGAGCGCTTTGCCGCTTTAAAGGCCATTCCTGGTTTTTCTTCTTTAATTAACTCTATCGGGGAGGTGCTAAACTCCACTCAGTCCATTAAAAACATAGTTTATGACCGCATTCTCACAAGAGCTGCGGAAATTCTGGAAAGAAAGAAGGATATGGAGGGGTTCCTTTTTCAGGACGATCTCCTGACCCGGCTCAAGGCGGCTCTTGAAAATCAGAACTCCGGCATTTCCGGAGACAATGCTGTCCGGGATCTCCGCGATGCCATCCTTAAGGATTATCCGGTAGCCATCATCGATGAATTTCAGGATACGGATCCGGTTCAGTTTTTTATCGTGAGCCAGGTATATCTGAACTATTTCCGGGAGCATAGGGAGGAGGTACAGAGGTCCAGTACTGCGGCTCCTGACACCGCTGATAAGAGACAGGAAATTCAGGGCTTTTACGTTATCGGCGATCCCAAGCAGAGCATCTATCTTTTCCGCGGAGCCGATGTAAGCTGCTATAACAATGCGGTGGCCGCTATAAATAAGTTCTGGGCCGGGTCTGCGAACAGCGCCGGCGGAATGCCTGGGGAGATTCATAATGGCAATCTTGATACCAATTTCCGGTCCAACCCGCTTCTGGTGTATCAGGTAAACAGCCTGTTCAGTGATTTTACGAACTCTTTTCAGAGATACCGGGATGATACCGCCCCCCTGAATAAGCCCAATATTGACAGCGAAGAGGATTATTTCCGTTCCTATCTCCGGGGGGACAGCTGGCATTTTGCCCCGGTAAGGGCCAATACCGAAAAGCCGGGGCGTGAGAAGGCGTCCCAGAAATTTCTGGTACTTAAATACAACTTTTTTGATAAGGACGGTAAAAGCTGTACTAAAGAGGTCATTCCGTGGCCGCTGACAGTTTTCTATGATGAGTTTTCAGTTCAGCAGGGCTCGAAAAGTGTAAAAGGTGTCAATAAGGAGATTCTTTTCAGTACCCTGGCAGCCTCCTGTGCCCGGGAGATTGTCAATGTTCTCAACTGGGGGTGGATTTCAGAAAGGCAGCCTGATAATTTCGCGCCTTCCGGTAAAAATCCGTATCATGAGGTAAAGCTTTCGGATATAGCCGTGCTGGTTTCCTCCAAGGATGAAGCGGGGCTGATCCGGAGAGCGCTTGCCCGGAAGGAGGTTCCGGCGGTGTTTACCTCGAACCGGCAGAAGATAACCGACACCCTGGAGTTTGAATCTGTTTATGACCTTATGCAGGCCTTCCTGAATCCCAAGGATAATCAGAAGCTCCGCTATCTGGTTTCCGGCAGCTTCTTCGACTGGACAGCCCAGGATATTTCCGACAGCCTGGCTGACGGCTTTGAAAAGATTTCTCCGGTGCTGGTAGCCGGTGCCGAGAAATGGCAGGAAAGCGGTTTTATGTCCGCCTACTGCTATTTCACCCAGGAGCTTAGGATTTTTGAGAATCTTTCAGGAATTATCGGCGGCGAGGCCATTATCACCAACCTTAACCAGGCTGCGGAGATTGCCCAGAGCCTGTCATCCCGGGTTTCTGCCCGTGAAGGCATGGTGTCCCTTTACCGCAGGCTTATGGACGAGCCGGAGAATGACGGGGCGGCAGAGGAGCTCTCGGACTATTCCATGAGAGCCGGAGCCAGTGACCGGGTAATCAGAATTACCACCTATCATTCCTCCAAGGGGCTGGAATACAACATTGTGTTTATGCCGTTTGCCGGTATCTGGAAAAATAGCGGCGGCAATAATTCCTTCAGTCCGGTTTCCTACCTTGAGGACAGTGTTCCTGAGGGAGAGGGGTGGCTGCGTTACGATATCACCGGGGATGACAGGTTACGCAACCAGCATGACTGGAACGAAATGGGAGAAACTCTGAGACTGTGGTATGTGGCGGCCACCAGAGCCAAGTATGCCATGTTTCTCTGGACCGGCTTTATGAATGACAGAAATCAACTCATAAACTCTTCCAAAGGCAGTAGTGGCATCCACTACCACTATCCCCTCTATGTGCAGTTTCGCGGTATGGCAAAAAACTCCACGCCGGCGTTTGACGCTATCAGTGCGGCCCTCAGGGAGCTTTTCTGCGCCAAAGACAAACGCGACACTGATCAGGTCCCCGTCAGTGAGCATACCGGGAAATGCAGAGAGTATATTAAAAAACTCTGCTGCGTAAATTCCTGGCCCGGGGAGCTGGCTGACTGGAAGCCTGCCGAGGTGTCTGACGAGAAATTTAAAAAGGAATTTGACAGGGTGTCTGACAGGCTGTCATTTCTGATGGCGACTCTTCCAAAAATCGATAAGGAGGGCAAATACTTCATCCCGGCTTCTCCTGAGGACGTGAAATGGGATTCTGTCCGTAAGGAGAAGCAGCTGGACATTTCTGTCGGCACGGAGATTGCGGCACGTTCCTTTGACGGGAATGTTCCGGATTACTGGCGCATTCTGTCCTACTCCTCCCTGGTGGGCGCCCGAACCCACCATGGCGGTGCGGTTCAGGCAGATCCGGAGGCCGGTGCTGATGAAGAGGAAACCCGGGATTCTGAAATTGCCGAAACAGAGCCGGTATCCCGGAGGGACGAACCCCGGAATCTTATCCGGGGCGGTATCAGTACCGGTCTCTTCCTGCACAGTATTTTTGAGCATCTGACTTTTGAAAATATCCGGGCCGACCGGAAAATGCTCGCGGAGCTCCGGAAGCAGGACAGAGTTTCCCGTCAGGATCTCCTGGACAGTATCAGTACCTCCCGGGTTATTGCCAGCTGTCTGGAGGTCTATCCCATGTCCGGGGAGTGGCACACCTCCAGGGGGCTTCAGGATCTTACGGAATGGATTCTGTCAGCCTGTGAAACCCCGATGCAGGACTGCTTTGGGAATACCTTTGCGCTCCGGGATCTCCGGGATTTCCACACCGTGAAGGAAATGGACTTTTACATGAACGTGCCTGCCATTGAGAATATCGGCAAGCTGTCTGACATTGTGCGTAAAGCTGAAAGAGAGGACTATCCCGGAAAGCTCATTTTTGCGGACAGCAGGAAGGAGAAGGGGAAGGAGCAGAGTATTATCAGTGAAGCGAAGGTTAAAGGCTTCCTGACCGGTTCCCTGGATCTGTTTTTTGAGTACGGGGATCGCTACTACGTAGCCGACTACAAATCCAATATCGTGCACGGAAATATGGATCAGCCAGGATTCTGTGACCAGAAGACCATGCAGCAGATCATCGCCGAATCCCGCTATGATTTTCAGTATGTTATTTACACGGTAGCCATGCACCGCTTCCTCCGGCAGAAGCTGGGGAGTGCCTACAGCTATGAGAAGCACATTGGCGGCATCTTCTACCTTTTCCTGAGAGGCATGATGGGGGAACCTCCGGAGCATACCGGCCGTCCGGAAAGCCAGGGGGTCTGCTATGTGCGTCTGCCGGAGAGTCTGGTGACGGAAGCGGACCGGTTTTTTGCAGGGGAATCTGCGAAGAATGCATCCGGAAACGGGAATTAAGGAACAGCGAGGTACACCATGAAATACTTTTTTAAAACGCTTCTGGAGCTTCCCGTCTGGTCGGATGTGAGCAGAGCCCAGGGGCGGTATGTCTTTGAGAGACTCTGTTCTGCGGATTTCGCCGGTCCTGCCGTGGTGCCGGAGAACGCCGCCCTGTGGGGGGAAGCCCCGTCTTTGCCCGCGGAGCAGCTTTTTGATGATCCTGCCGCTGAGGCTCTGGGGGCTCTGACGCTGCTTATTGGAAGAGCTGTTGAAAACGGTAGCTCCGCCCTGAGCCAGGAGCGGGCCCGGGAGGAGCTGCTGAGGCTTCCCGGGGAGATCGAAAAGCACTGGAACAAAAAATCCGGACTTCTGGCCTTTGTCCGGAACGGGATGGTTCGGGAACGCCTCCGGGTGCTGGCAGATCTTCTGATTTCTCCGGATTTTCTCCGGGAGGAGGATGCCAGGTCTCCGGAAACCGACTTCTTTAAGGATCGGAGCGGGAAGCCCCGAAGCAGCGTACTGGATCTCCGGGCGGAGCCGGTGGCACCTGAGGACGGTGTTTCTCCGGCCTATGCCCCCGAGGCTGCTCCGGAGGCCGGAGATCTCCTGAAGCCTCTGGTGTTCAGCATGGGAAATTTTTACTTCGCCAGGTACTATGCGGCGGAAACGGCCGTTGCCAGAATTCTGAGCACGAAAATGGGGACTCCCTGGCCCCGGTTTTCTTTTGAAGATCCCTCCAGGGCTGACGCTCTCCGGATGGTGCTGGATCGGCTGTTCAGCCCGAATTATCTGGACGGGGACACTCCTTCCGGCCCGGACTGGCAGAAGGCCGCGGTGGGGATGTCCTTCCTGCACCCGGTTACTGTGATTACCGGCGGTCCCGGTACCGGCAAGACCACCACCGTGGCGAAGCTTCTGGCGGCCATTATCCTGCTGGAGACGGCATCCGGGTCTTCCGGGCTCAGCATTGCCCTGGCGGCTCCTACCGGAAAGGCTGCGGCCCGTATGAAGGAATCTCTGGGAAACAGCATCGGAGATCCCCATATCAGGCTCCGGGAACGCATGGAGGCAGCTGCCCGGGATCTCGGCATAGATCCTGCCCGGGTTTTTGAGAGATATCAGGAATGCCTTAACGTCCCTGCCGTCACGCTCCATTCGCTACTGGGCATGCATCCCGGTTCCCTGAAGGCCCGGCGGAACTGCGAGTTCCCGCTGGCGCAGGATCTTCTGATTGTGGACGAGGTCTCCATGGTTGATATCCTGCTCATGCAGAACCTCCTGAAGGCCCTGAAGCCGGAATCTGCCCTGATTATGCTGGGAGACCATAACCAGCTGGCCAGTGTGTCGGCAGGCACGGTGCTGGGCGATATCTGTTCGGTTCTGAACCGGGAGCGGCTTTCCGGGGTTTCGGGCCGGGATCTTAAGCTTATAAGCGGGATTACCGGTATTGCAGCAGGGGACCTCAGTCCGCATAACATTGCTGACGGCATTGTCAAACTGGTGTATTCCCGGAGATTTAATGCGGACAGCCGGATCGGCAGGCTGGCATACAGCGTTAACAATGCGAACTCCCGGGAGATGCTGGACATTCTCGGAAAGCAGGATCGCAATGAGCTTTTCTGGTACGACGGAAAAGGCGGGGAGTCCGGCAGAAGCAAAGATGCCGTCCTGGCCGGACTCCTGTGTCAGAAAGCCTGTCCCGTCGGAGCGGCCGGACATGGAAGCAGCGGCTTTCAGGAATATTTTGAGACGGTGCTTAAATCCTGCGGGATCTGCACAGGCAAAAAATCCAAAGACCGGGAAGAGAACAGTCTGGAAAGGGAGCTCGGGGCGGTATTCAGTGCAGTTAACAGCTTCCGGGTGCTGACTCCGGTGCATGATGGTGTTCTGGGAGACAAAAGACTTAACCAGTACATTAACGGAAAATGCTTCGAATATGTGAGGTCCCGGCTTGCCAGTGATAATGGCAGCGGTGTTTTTCTGGACGAGGAATGGTATCCCGGGAAGGTGTTCCTGGTTACCAGAAACAACCGGGACTGGGATCTTCACAACGGTGACGTGGTTATTGCCGGGCTGGATCCGGCATATCCGGGTTCCCGGCGCATCTGGGCAGAGCGGGTTTCCGGAGGAGAGACGGAGGGCGCTCCGGAAGCGGGCTCTCCGGGGCAGCCGGTGCCCGGGGATCAGAAGAAAGCCTCCGGTTATGTTTCGCTGCCATTCTCCATGATTCCGCATCTGGCTACGGGATATGTGCTTACGGTGCATAAGTCCCAGGGATCAGAGTTTCTTCATACGGTGATTGTGATGCCGGAGGATAATAGCGAAAACACCTCCCGGGAGCTTCTCTACACCGGAATCACCAGGGCCCGGAAGCATCTTTCGCTATACGGCACTGAAGAGATCATAAAACGGGCAGCCCTCAGGGGCACGGAAAGATCCAGCGGCCTCGCGGCGAGACTCCTGATAAACGGCAAATCCTGAACGGGGCCGTGGCAGATTACCGGAAACTGTCCCGGGCCGGAGAACGTCCGGAACAGCTGAAAAACCCCCTCCCGGGAAGAGCTATTTTCTGATGAGATCCGCAATCTGCTGTTCGATAATCCGGAGCTCCGGGCTGGAGTTTTCGAAACAGGCAGCCCCCCGGATCACAAAGAGAACCCGGGTCAGGAGCTTCATGGTTATCGGATGCCGGTGGTTTTCCACCAGGCAGAGATGGCTTTTGCTGTAGCCGATGGCCGCGGCGAACTCGTCCTGATTCATTTTCAGGAGCTCTCTTATATGTCGAATAGTGTCTCCGTCCATAACTCTGCTCCGTAATCTTTTTCCGTTTCAGGCAGAAAACGCGGCTTTTTTGCTGAAATTCTGCAAAGGCATGCCGTTCTTTTATCCTGAACGGGAATGGCTGGGCATAAAATTGAAGGGGATCAGGCTTGATGACAAAGAAAAATAATAGAGCGTAACGAAGATCATTAATAGTATGGCAAATCAGTTAATCTCCGGCAGGAAAAGGTCTCTGCTCTTAGAATTATTATCTCCGCAGCTCTTCAGGAGTCTCCGGCTTCAGTTTTATCCGGAGGGCGGAGGGGCAGTCTTGGTTTTTTCCGCAAACGCAGTCAGACAGTGCTACGTTTCTAATAGTCTTCAATCCCTTTTTTGCAGTGCGCCGGCAGTGTCCGGACCGGATTCCGGGAACCGGAGCCCCCGTGCCGGAACAGCCGGGAAACGCTCCCGGCAGGCACTGTAATTATCCTCAGTATAGCACAGGAAACTGCCGGGCGACCATTGCGGCAGTCCGGTTTTTCGGGAGAGATCAAAATGTTCCGGGATCTGTCAGAAGGATCGGGAAATGCAGCAAAAATCTCAGGGATAAAATCGCTGTAAGCCTTGAATGATGAACGGGGTGCGCGGTTTTCGTCAGTGCTGTCCGGTGTTTGAAGCTGCGGCCGGGAGGGGGCCGGCTCCTTTCAGAGTACGGCAGTCCGGACAGACTGGAGGATCCTGAATCTGTCCGGACTCTTTAAAAACAGATAGTTCTGGTCTAATCCGGAATTACCGCCGGTTCAGGACCGAAATTCCGTTTTCTGAGGGTGCAGGGAAAATCCTAAGCGATTATGAATCGTAGAAATCCTGTCCCTTTTCGGTAACCAGCCTCTCGGTCTTCGGATACGCGAAGATCTCCGGATTTCCGGCATTCTTCTCAAGATAGTCCGCAAATCTTTCGGCATGCCATTTTGCCATGAGGAGGTTGTGCAGCAGATAATTGCCGCAGTTTTCAGCTGTAGCTCCGGGGACGGCCGCAGCAGTGCTGACGGATCTGAAGGCCCGGAGAAGGAGTCCGTGGATTTCCTGCGGCCGGCGTCCCCCCTTGAGGATGAGATAGAAGCCGGTGAGACAGCCCATGGGACCCCAGTAGATGATTTCATCCTTCCATTCGGGATCGTTTCTTAAGAAGGTGGCGATGATATGCTCCAGAGAGTGCATGGCCGCCACGTCAACGGCCGGCTCCCGGTTGGGTCTGGTAACCCGGATGTCATAGGTGGTAATCGCACTGTCCCCGGCAGTATCCTGTCTGCTGATGAATATTCCGGGCACGATGCGGGTATGGTCAACGGAAAAGCTTGGTATCAGATCCATGCGGTAGTTCCTTTTTCTTGGTGTTTTTTTGCGGCCTCGCGGTTTCCGGAGTAAGGGGGCCGGATTCCTCCGGTTCCCGCCGCATTTCTGTTTCCCTGGCGCTGAAGCATTCCGGTTTTCCCTCTGGAAGGGACCGGCCCTGAGCGCAACTCTGGCAAGGATATCAGATTATGAAGGAGTCAGCTACAGTGATTTTCAGAACCCGGATGCCGGGGAACTCCGGCCAGACTCCCTGGAAAACCATCACGGCAGAATATCCAGGCTTCAGGTCAGAAAAATCTGAAAATTTGCTATGTGGCTAACATGAATGTTTCGGGCTACCCGTTAATATTTAAGGAGCAACGCAGGAGAAAGATCGTTAAATGCGAATTTTTCCGCCATTCCTGAGGCACTCCGGCCCTTCGAAGTCCCCCGGTGCGTCCCCGGGTTTCCGAATAGGGGGGGGAGGAGTTCCTGGCTGCCGGCAGTGGTGCCTCCTACGGTTTACACTCCCGGACCCCGGCAGGAAAGGTGCCGTTCTGATTCCGGAAGGTGGCTTTCAGAAAGAGTCTCTCCGGATTATGTCATGCTGCTTTCCCCGCCCTTCTTTTTTGTCTGTTCCGGTATTCTGCTACCTGATATGGCCGGAAGTTCTGATCATTGAGATGCCTCTGGAGCACGCCTACGGTCCTGTTCACGATACCGGTCATGAGTGCCTTTTCCCGGCAGGTAACATCCTTTCTGGTCAGTGTTTTTATGGCCCAGTCCAGATTTGCCACTTTGGTCATCATGGAGCAGGTGAACAGTATTGCCGAAAATGGCATGTTATGGTGTCCGGAGGGATCGATATTCCTTCTGGTTCTGAGGGGTATGGACTTCAGGGAGAGCGGAAATCTGGCCGGGTTCAGTTTCCCGCTGTTCTTCCCGCAGGAGTCTCTGCGGCTTTCCGGGGTAATGGATTGTTCGGCACCGATTATCTTTCTTAGAATGTCGATGGCCAGACAGTAGTAGGATATTTCATGGGCGGTAGCCCTGTTCAGGAAGCTGTCCGAAAGAACGTGCTCCCGGGTGGGCAGGGACTCTGCCGGAACCTCCCGTGTGATGGTTCTGTTTCGAATATGGTTATGCCGGGCCCGGGGCTTGCAGGAGCTGTAGACGAGGTCGGTGGCACAGGCCCGGGGAACTCCGCGGTCTGACATGAATTCCAGAAGGCTGTTCAGAGCTCCGGTGTTTTCGGAACCGAACAGGTTGAGATTGATAATGGAGTGTTCCCGGTACTGGGGGAAGGAAATATCCAGATCCTTTATCATGTCCCCAATGATATCTGCGGGGTTCCTGACGGTAAACAGCCTGAGGAGCCTGATATCGTTCAGAAAGCCCCAGATTGGAAAGGGAAGCAGGGTAAATACGTGCCGGGCAGCGGGAATTCTGCCGATAATGAGATTTACCAGCACGCCTTCAAGTCCCGGTTCCCGTGCAATCATTGAAATCACCATGTTGTTATAGGCCATGATCCAGTCCGCCCTCCGGGTGCCCGAATTCTCCGGGGTGTCCGCTCCTCCGGGAACGTGTTTGCGAAGGTAGGATATCAGGGTTTTCTTGAGGAGACTCCTTTCTTCCCGGGAAATGAATGGATTGCTGCTTTCGATAAACTCGTTGCATTCCGGGGCGTTTTCCATAAAGAAGCTTTTGAACTCGAGGAAGTTCAGATCCTCAATGTATTCAGAGTACCAGTCGTTAAGAATTGCCAGATTTCTGGCCAGGCTTTCCGGGGACTTGAACGACTGAATCGTACTGTCCAGAAAGCTGTTCAGGCTTTTCATATAGGCCTTAGGTTCATCGCCCCAGTGTCTGATGAAGGCGGAGGGGTGCATTTTTATCAGAAAGCTCCGGAAGCGGCGCCGGAATTCTCCGATACAGAACCGCGGGCTGTTCACTTTCCTGAGCCAGGGAAAATCGGCAATCAGGGCAGATATCTTGATCTTTGAGAGGTATTTTTCCAGATGATCCCATTCCAGAATGCTATCCTGCGGCAGAGAGGCCGATGCGGTATCAGAAGAATTATGAGCGGAGTGACTGGTATTTTCTCTGAAGGGCAGCAAGAGGTTCTCTGCGGCCGGAGTCTGGTTTATCTGGCCCGGTAAATTCATGATAATGCTACAGGTTTTGATCTGATCAATAATCATGGATTCTCTGCTGGGGATGGTTTTAATGAGATGTTTTGGAAAACTAATGCTGTTATAGTTATAAATATACATGTTCAGTTTATCACGCATTTTGATTTTAGACAGGTTGACAGATATAACATCATAAAAATGCCATCTGAAAACGTTATATCCCTTATAACAGCAATAGAGACATATTTGTCTTGCAGCCTTAAGCTCCTTATGATGTGATTGCGGTCATATTTTATAACAAAAATGTGATCTGGTGCAAAATTTTTATAAAATTCCGCCCGGGGCTGCGTGTCCGGCCTGAGCAGCACAGTATAAGTGCCCCGGAAAAGTTTTCCGTAAATAAAGCCTTTTCTCCTGTCAGGAAGATTCCGGAAAAAAGTGGCCGGAGAGCAGAAGAACAGACGGGCGGCAGGGGCCCGTTTTTCCGGAGAACAGACAGCAGAGATGCGAAACAGCAGAGATTAGGAGACTCAGCGGAGAAGGAAATAATTCTGAGCCCCGGCACCCGCTGTCAAGAGTTTTCGTACCATTTAGAGAACCCGCAGTTTTTGGGGCTCCGCGCTTTTCGTTCAAAGAAATCCGCAAAAACCGCCGGTCCCGCATTTAAGGCTTATTTTACGAAGCAGAAATTTTTTGGTCTTACCATACCTCCGTTTTTAAGAACTGGAGGTACAGACAAATATGGCGGTATCCGGACTTCCCTCTCCCGGTGTCCTTCTCATGCTTTTGGGGTTAATAACCGGCACCGGGGCAACTCTCACGATTCCCGGAGAAAAGCTGCTTTCGGATATCCTGAGGCTGTCAGATGAAGTGCTGACGGTTTCTGCGTCTCCGCAGAATCAGGACTGCCGGGACACCTCTGCCGGGCGTGACTGTTCCGGACAGATCCGTTATCCTGGAGCCCGGGAGAGTTCTGCTGATTATTCCGGCGAAACCGGGAACTCCTCCCAGGGCAGCAGAGGCAGGGCCTTTCTGGAAATCGGCTTTCTCCCGGGAGCAGCCCTGGTGGCTGCCTCCTTTGAGGCCAGTATCTCCCGAAAATCCCGTTCCGGTGCCGCAGGGAGTCCGGATCCAGCGGCTGCTTCCCGCTCCGGGATACCGTCACGCGTGTCTTCGGAGGACCGCTCCTTTTCAGAAAAAACTCCCGGAGTCCTCCTTGGGGAATTTCTGGCTGAACAGGCTCTGGCATACCAGGAGCAGCTTCTGGCCCGGAGGTATCCGCTTAAAGGCCTCCCGCTTTCCGAGAAACGGCGTCTCCGGGAGATTCTGGAAAGGGAGCGGGAACGTCTTCCTGAAAAGGTTCTGGATACCTTCATAAGCAGCGGAGCCGTTTTCATCCGCACGGACGGCATTTCTGCGGTAAACCGGCTCCGTCTTCTCGGATTCTATGCCGGTATGGTATACCGGATTCTGAAGAATGATTTCCCGGTGCTGAGCGTTTATTTTCTGGGAATCATTCTGGATGCGGGAATCACCCGCTACCTCAAGCTCCGGGACGGCTATCTTCCGGTACCGCGCCGCTACAGTCTTTCTGCTCTGGGAACTGCGGTTCATATCGGTGCGGTGCCGGTGCTTCTTATTCCTTTCCTGCTGCCGCCAGCAGTGCTTCCGGCAGTATGCAGCGTCCTCATGCTGACCCTGGGCGTCTGTGTTCATACGCTAATCATCAATCTTTCCGCACGGCCCTCAAGTGACCTTCTTAATCAGGAGTAACCAGCAAAATTTATGAATCAGATTGAAATCCCCAGATATGTTGACGATCCGCCAGTGATTCTGCTCTGGTCGGTAGATGAGATTACCCCGCTTTTAGCCGGTCTTTTTCTGGGAATCCAGCTTGGTCAGGCCTTGCTCTGTACTGTTCTGGGTCTCCTTATGACCCATTTTTACCGGAAATGCCTGGATGCCAGTCAGGACGGCTTTCTGGCCGGTTTTATGTACTGGTACGGTCTCTGGAGTGTCCGGGGCCGGATTTTCCCCAACCCCTTTATTCGGGAATACCGGTAGGAGGAGACGATGAATTTTCAGACACTGCTTACCTCCTGGCAGGGGCTCAGAACGGCGGTTTATATTCTCTCCGCCTTCTGCGCCTCTTTGATTGCTGCTAACCTGGCACTGACCCTGGGGCTGGTTTTTCATGACGAAACCGTGGTGCTGGTGCCCCCCATTCTGGATTCAAAGGTTTCGGTTTCCCGCAGACAGGCGGACGAGGGGCTCCTCAAATCCTGGGGCCTTTATTTCGCGCAGCTTCTTGGAAATGCCACTCCCGGCAATACCGAGTTTCTGAAGGAGTCCATGGCCCCGGTGCTTTCTCCGAAGGTATTTAGCGAATTTATGACAGCACTGAACACCCAGGCCGAGGAAATGCGCTTTGACCGGGTGAGTCTCAGGTTTGAGCCCCGTCTTGTGCAGTATGAAAAAAGCACGGGGCTTGTGTTTGTCACCGGCCAGAGTGTGGCTGTCGGTCCTGGCGGGGACGAAAAAAGAAAGGAACGCACCTACGAGTTCCTGATTGAGATCCGTAATTTCATGCCGCTCCTTTCCCGTATGGATACCTATCAGGGAAGCGCCCGTACCTCCAGGGTGCGTGAAAAGCTTCGGGCCCGGGATAACCGGAACGGAGCCGGCCGTAACAAAGATAACAGAAGGAGAGATGATCATAATGAGTATTAACCTTAAAGACTGTTTTATAAAAACCATAGCCGGCTGCCGGAGATCGCTGTCCAGGTTTGGAAGGCCCATCTCCAGGGGCGTCCGGAAGGCGCAGGGAGTACTGAAACGGAGGTATTCCGGAAGGCTCACGAAAGACTGGCTTCCCCGTGCTGTCCGTGATGGCTGGTACCGGACGCTCTGGTTCCTCCGGACAGTGCAGTCCTGTCTCCTGTCCGGAAGAGAGCTGCCGGGGACTGTCCGGGAAGAGAAAAAGGAAAAAGGGGAGCGCCTCTGCGAGTTTCTGGTAGTGATCCGGAATCCGGCCCCCTTCCTGACCTTCAGGGAAAACAGCCGCGGATGCTTCCCGGGCTATGGGAGAATGGGAATTTTTCTGAGAGATCCGCATGTCAGAAGGATCTGGGAGTACATTATGCTCTTCCTTTTCCGGGAGCATTATGATTCCGGAAGCCTCCGGAAGCGGCAGTACCACTTTATCCCGCTAATGCTTTTCAGTATTTTTTTCATGGGGCAGTCTGTTGAAAATGCAGAGGCCGGAGAGGCCGGGACCCTGCCTCCGGAATTCCGGTTCAGCTTCAGGGTGGCCCGGGATGACCTGAACCGGATTCTGTTTCCGTTTCCCGGAATTACTGTGAGCACCGTTTCCGAAGGGGAGATCCGCACTGACGGCGGGGCCCTCTATGTCCTTCCGGATTCCGATGCCCCCATAACGCTTTTTGTATCTCCTGAGGATAATCCGGAGGTGAGCTTTCTTCTGGAGCTCCTGCCGGATTCCGGGAGTGCCAGAAGCTACCGGATTCCGCTGCCCCGGGTTCTTTCCGGCGGCCGCGGTGCGAAAGGAGACGGTAGCGACGAGGTTGCGGCCGAATCCCGGGAGACACAGCTTTCCCGGGGCTTTACCGGTATCTGGAAGGCTCTGAACCGTTCCTCTGAAATCCCGCAGGAGATTGCAGGCTACACCAGAATTCCGGAACGCCAGGTTCGTGACTCCTATGGGGATATTTCGGGACTCTGCAATGCCTATCAGGAAACCTCCTTTGCCGGAGCCTGGAGCAGGGGGGAGTATCTTTACGTCATGCTGATGCTGAAAAACAGTCTTGCTGTAAAAACCGATATCTACTGTCCGGCCCGGAAGATTCTCGGCTACAGTCTTCTTAACACCACGGCGGTGTCTTCCGGCGGCCAGCGCCGTATCATTGTTGCCCTGCACCGGAGCGTCTGAGATGGAATTCAAACTGTGGGACAGGCTTCCTCCCGGAGCAAGACGGGCCCTGGTGTGGGCGGGAGCCGGAACTGTCATTGTTCTTACGGTACTTTCTGCCGGAAGCCCCGTCCGTGAGGATCGGAACCGGGAGCGGGATCTGGTCAAGAACGTGTTTTCAGACATTAACACCCGGGAGGTGGGAGTGGACAGCCTGGCAGCATCGGTGGATCTTCTCCGCCAGCGTGAGGAGGCACTCCGGGGGGAGCTTCGGGATATCAGACACGAGATGGAGCTTATCCGGAAAAACGCCGGTATTCTCGGCGCGGCCCAGGATCCGGAAAAGGCTGATGCCCGCCTGAAGGAGCTGGAAGATATTATCAGTGAATTCCGTGTGATAAAGAGTCTTCTTCCCAAAAGGCTGCGGGAGATGCGGAAGGAGGAAGGTGCTCCTGCTTCCGGTGATACGGGGCCGGGGCTCCCGGATTCCGGGACTGCCGGATCCGGAAGCTCTGCCGGGTGCTATGGTGAGAACTGTCCTGGTGGCAGTCCCGCCTCCGGCAGTATTTCCGGAGATTCAGAACCGGACCAGGAGGGGGAGCCGGTTCCGGATATCCGGGAGGAGTTCGTTTTTGAGGAGATTCCTCCGGCTGAGCCTGCCCGTTTTTCACGTGCTGCTCCGGCTCCTGAGCCCCGTCCCAGACGGCAGATCCGGAGAATATCCGGCGGAGAGGCGGGAGGCGGCCCCCGGAACCGTAAGGGCGATACCGGCCGGGGAGCCGCGGTTCCCCGGGATTCCCCGTCCCAGAAGTCCTCCGGCAGCCGTTCCGGAAAATCTGCCGGGGGGAGACAGGTCTATCTTCCGTCCGGCACTATCATGAGCGGCTATCTCATTACCGGCATTGATGCGCCTACCAGGGACGAGGCCAGAGGGGATCCCTTTCCGGTGCTGATTAACCTTGACAGGACGGCGATTCTTCCCGGGGACGGGCAGTATGATCTTTCGGGATGCTTCGTGCTGGCTGCAGGGTTCGGCGATCTCAGTTCGGAAAGAGTATATTTCCGGACTGAGAAGCTGAGCTGTATGGGACCTTCCGGGAGGGTGGCGGAACAGAAGCTCAATGCCTATATTTCCGGAGAGGATGGAAAAGCGGGACTTAGAGGACGGCTGGTGTCCAAGCAGGGACGGCTGATTGCCAGGTCACTCACGGCCGGCTTTCTGGAAGGTCTTTCCGGGGCCTTTGATGTGAATCCGGTACCGGTTATCAGCACCACCGGCAGCAATGCCACTCAGTATCAGAGCGTGTACAGCCGGGATGCCCTGAGAGGTGCGGCAGTGTCCGGAGCCGATAAGGCCCTGGAACGGGTGGCGGATTTCTATCTCCGTCTGGCCGACAGCATGTTTCCCGTGCTGGAAGTAGATGCTGCCCGGAGAATCGATATTGTGGTCACTGAGGGAGTGAGTCTCGAATTTGATTTCCGGGGCCGGGAGGGGCGTCAGGACGGCTTTTATGCGGATAACACCAAAGGGAGTCAGGGATGAATAGAATGACTGCAGGCCGGAATATTCTCCGGGAAAGCTCTCTGGGGGCGCAGCAGAGAGGTCAGCCAGCCTGTCCTCCGGAGAATGGACACAGAACCGGAAACAGGACAGACTGCGGATCAGTACGCTCCTTCGGGAGAATGTTCCCGGTATTCCTGACAGCTGCGGTGCTCTTTTTTGGGGGCTCGGGAGTATCCCTGGGGGCTGGCGGTGATTCCTATTACCGGAAGCATGAAGAGGGCTGGTTCTGGTATCAGGATCCGCACCCGCAGGATTATCGTGAGGAATCCAGTCCCGAAGCGGACATTCCGGTTCCGGCGTCCCCGGATTCCGGTGAAAGCGCCCCTGGAACCGCAGTTCCTGTTCCGGAGTATTCCGGGGATGGCCTGTTAACTGCCGCCTACCTTAAAAAGGCTCTTCCTGTTTATCTGGAACGGGCTCTGGACAATCCGACGCCGGAGAACGTCCGGGACTATTTTGCGCTTCAGAAAATGAGCATGGACAAGAGTCAGAACTTTGCGGGAGCTGCCCGAATTCTGCCGCTTCTTTATCCCGATCTGGACGAAGCCCGGGGCCGGACAGATTACGGACGGGGCCGGGAGATTCAGGAGCGGATGGCGGAGCAGGAGCGCGAAACCGACCTCCGGAAGCTTGCGGGAATGGCGGGGATTTTTTTTCTTTATCGAAGCTCCTGCCCTTACTGCCGGGAGGCACTTAAGGAGATGGACAGACTTGCCGGCTATGGCTTTAGGATTATGGGGATTTCTTTGGATGAGGGCCTTCTTCCGGTACCGGGAGCTTTCAGAAATGTGTCGGATCCGGCCATGGGCGGAGTTCTGGGGATTGTCTCGGTTCCTGCCATTGTTCTGGCTGCTCCGGATACAGAAAGAAAGTTTGTTACCGTAAGCACTTCGCTGCTGCGGCCCCGGGAAACGGAGGATCGGATTCTGGAAGGAGGGCGGATTCTGGGGCTAATGCCCCGGAATGCCGGGCAGTAACCCCGGTCATCTTTTTTAATTATTATCAGCAGGTCCTGAAATTTTGTCAGGGCGGTATTAGCGGACTCCCGCCGGGGAGTCCGCTTCCGGTCCCGGAAAAAGAGCTTCTTATTCGCTAATCGCCCTGATTGTGCAATGCCTTGTTACTGGTATTGCCCCCGTACAGTATTGGCCGCTTATAACACTGCCGCAGCAAAGAGTTTTTAATCCAGCGCTTCAATCATATGTATTTTATGTTAGCAGGAGGCGGTTATCCCCGTTAAGCTGCACTTCAGTCAGGTTTATGATCCGGAGCTTAATAATACCTGCCGGATTCCCGGAACCTGGTATTCCGGAATGACAGGGAGCAGGGTACAGGCGGCATCACCAGCAAAGGTTCTGCTATGAAAAACGGCTGTGGTGCTGACAGTTTCTCTTCGCTCCGCCTGCTTCTGTAAATCTCAAAAAGTCAGACAGACAGCTGATGTTTCCGGTACGGTGCCAAACCTTTCTCAGTCATATTTGCAGGTTTCCGAAAACTCCTCCTGACCTGTCATAAAAGCTCCTCCGAAATACCCGAAAATGGCT
>NZ_KB899637.1:447260-490564 GCF_000378405.1 Succinimonas amylolytica DSM 2873
GCATGAGACATCCCAGAGCCAGTGATTCCATGAGAATTCAGAATCTGCTGGACGGAAAATCCGAGGAAATCACGCTTCGGGAATTTACCTCGTATCCTCAGATTACCGCAAAATCCAGCTTTGATCTTTTCGGAACCCTAATGCTCCATACCGGATACTTTACCGTGGTTAAGGGAGAGGTTCCGAAAGCTGCGAACAGGGCGGTTATAAAAATTCCCAACAGAGAGATTCAGCAGTGCTTTATTGAAAAGGCCGGAGAGATCTTCAATCAGGACAATGAAGAATGGTACAGCCAGGGCCTGGATCTCCGGGATTCTCTGCTGGAGGGGGACGCCGCAAAGGCCGAGACTACTGCAAAAAAAATGCTTGAGCTCTTTGTCAGTGTCCGGGACAGTGCATACGAAAGCTTTTACCACGGATTTCTGGCCGGGGTTCTCGGCATGACGGGAAACAGCGACATCAGCATTCTGTCAAACCGGGAGAGCGGAGACGGTTTTTCTGACGTGATCATAAAGAACAAGGCAGCCCGGATTGCCGCGGTTCTGGAATTCAAGAAGAGCGGGAGTGACGAGCCGGACGCTATGGACAGTATCTGCAGCAGGGCTCTCAGGCAGATTGAAGAGCAGGCCTATGACCGGGAGCTTAAAAAAGCCTACCGGGTTATTCACAAGTACGGCATCGCCTTTTATAACAAAACCTGCCGGATTATCGGAGCCTAGCATTCCGGAATAACAGGGAGCAGGACGCGGTTAGTGCGGCGCAGTTTCTGCAAATTCCCATGATTTTCGGTCCGGTCTGAGGGTAACGGGGAATTCCAGTTTTCCTGCAAACACACCCGACCGGTACACCTTTCTCCATTTTTAAAAAACATCAGATATTCCGGGTGCCCCGGCATTTCGGGAAGTTGCTGCAGCCCCAGAACGGCCCCCGGGGGCCCTGGCGTTTTTTCATGGGATCGCCGCAGGACGGGCATACCGGTATATCCTCGCCGGTTTCTGCCGGAGCGGTTTTTCGGAGGAGACCCGAGGGCGCAGACTTTCCATTGCTTCCCGGGATTCCGGAGGAGCGGGTATCCGGGGCAGTCGCCTTTCTTCCGGGGACTTCTCCGGAAGCATCGATGGTGCTTCGGCATTCCGGATAGCGGGAGCAGCTCCAGAAGCTTCCCCGGATACCGTTTCTGAGCACCATCATGGTACCGCATTTCGGGCAGGAGGGGGGATCTCCGTCAGCGGGAACCGGAGCCGGTTTCTGGTACTTTCCGCTGTAGGCCGCGCCCGGTGCGGCAGGTGAGGAGGAGGAGCGGCGAGGCTGTGCCGTTCCTGCCGGAGGTACGTCTCGCGGAGCAGGAACTTCTGACGGAGTTCCCCTGACTTCCTGGGGGGGCGGCAGCGGATCTCCGAACTGCGGTCCGAAGCTCATATCGTTGAATATGGAATTCATGTCCTCCGGCGTCTGGTAAAATTCCGGAGGCAGCTGGCCCGATAAACCGGCCCCGGGGTCCGGAAACGGCGGGAATCCTCCCGGGAAATCTCCGGAGGCTATGGGGGCGCTGCTGCTTCCGGTTCCTTTCCCGGCTCCGGACTGTCTGCCGGTTCCGGAAATACGGCCCTTCATGGCCTTGTAGGTATGAGAAAACGGATTCTGTTCGGGGTCGTACATAAAATCTCCACTGTGCGGTAAATTCTGACTGCCGCTTTCCGGCTTCTGATGGTATCCGGTCCCGTCTCCGGACGCTCTCGGAGGCATGTCCGGAGCTTCCTGCCGGAACGGCGGGAAATCCGGAGAATATCCGCCGGAGAGCTGGTAGTTCATCAGAGGCTCCGGAGCAGGTGCTTCCGGAGCTTTTCCGGAGAACCGGGAGCGGGAATACCGAACCTCCGCAGGAGATCCGGTTCCCGGAATAACTGCAGCCGAAGCTCCGGTTTCAGGATTCTTTTTTCTTCCGGCGGTGCGGCTTCGGGAGCGTGATTCCGGGACTGCGTTTCCTGTACCGGTATCCTTTGCGGCTGCCTTCCGAGCTGCAGTGCCTGCAGTTCTCCCGGTTCGCGGCTTTCGGGATCCGGACCGGGCTGTTCCGGAGCGACTTCGGGCTCCTCCGGTATTTTCGGAGGCGGTGCCGCTCCGGCGGGAGGCGGCAGTCATGGCCGGAGCCTCCGGAAAGACGCGGTTCATTTCCTTTTCGATAATTTCAGTGACGAAGGCGGCGATGTCCTTTTCAAAACGTTCCTCGCTTTCTCCGGAATAGCCCTCCGCAATCTTTTCCAGACGCTGTTCCCAGCTGGCGGTGAGTCCCGGAGATGTCAGATCCTCTGCCAGAACACCGGTCATGAGGTAACGGCTTTTCGGAGTGGAAAGCAGGGTATTCCGTCCTTCTCTTTCCAGATATTCCCATTTCAGAGCAGAATCGATGATGCCGGCCCGGGTGGCCGGAGTACCCAGACCGTCGGTGTCCTTCAGCATTTTCTTCCAGACGGGATCAGTAACAAAGCGGGAGATGTTTTCCATGGCAGCCAGCAGGGTTGCCTCCGTGAAGTGTCGGGGAGGAGTGGTCTCCTTTTCCTCCAGGGTGAGATCCCGGATATCGTGAAGGTCGCCAGGCCGGGCATCCGGAAGCTTTTGCGGGGGAAGTCCCAGGGAACTGGCGTCGTCACTGTCCGTACTGCGTTTTTCGGAGGAGAGGCGATTTTCCTGATTCGCCGCCGGAGTTCCTGCTCCCTCATGCCGTTCCCGGGACTCGCCTTCGTAGAGAATCTTCCAGCCGGGGGATTTCAGAATTCTGGCGACGGCCTTGAATTTTTCGGAAAGACATTCCAGAACCATGACGGCGGAATCATAGACGGCGGGGGGATAAAACTGGGCGATAAAGGCCCGGCGGACGGCGGAGAAGACATTTCTTTCCTCTGTGGTCATGGCAGCCAGATTTACAGCGGGGTTTCCGGTGGGCACGATGGCATTATGGGCAGTAACCTTTGCCGTTTTATAGCAGGCCGGCTTTCGGGAGATGACAGCTCCCCGGAGGCTTTCCGCGATTCCGGGATCCTGAGCGGCCAGGGCCCGGAAAATGTCCGGGACCTCCTGGAACTGCTCGTCCGGCAGATATCTTGAATCGGTACGGGGATAGGTGGTGGCCTTGTGTTTTTCATAAAGGCTCTGGGCCAGAGACAGGGTTTTCTGGGCGGAATAGCCCCAGCGCTTGCTGCAGTGCTGCTGGAGTGATGTGAGATCAAAGGGCAGGGGGGGATATTCCTTTTTGTCCCGGCGTTCAAAGGACAGCACCCGGGCCTGCTGCCCCCGGCATTTTCTGATCACCTCTTCGGGATATTTCCGGTCCAGTACATGGCCGTCGGGATCCTGGACGCTTTCCGGAGGAAGCCAGCGAGCCTTGTATGATACGGGGCCGGCCGCCAGGTCTGCCAGAATTTCATAGAAGGTTACCGGCTGAAAGTTTTCAATAGCGAGATCCCGGTCCACAACCAGCTTTACCGTGGGGGAGATTACCCGTCCTACAGACACCACCCCGAGAGCGGAGCCCGCCTTCTGCATTTTCAGGGTATAGAAGCGGGTAAGATTTAGACCTACCAGCCAGTCGGCCCGGGAACGGCCCAGGGCGGCCATGTAAAGAGGTTCGGTTTCCGATCCGGGAACAATCGTCCGGAGAGCCTTCTGAATGGAGGCATCATCCAGGGCGGTGAGACAGAGACGTTTCAGGGAACCCCGGAATCCTGTGCGGTTCAGAATGTTGCGGGCAATGGCCTCTCCCTCGCGGTCGAAGTCGGTGGCAATAACCACCTCGGAGGCCTCCCTTACCAGTCCGGAAACCACCCGGTACTGATCCCTGGATTTGCTTGCCACCTGAAACCGCCACTTTTCCGGAATGATGGGAAGATCTGCAAGATTCCACTTTTTATAGGCCGGATCATAGTCATCCGGCATGAATTCCGTCAGAAGATGTCCGAGACACCAGGTTACCAGCGTTCCGCCGTTCGGGTCCTGCCAGTAGCCCTGAAGCCTTTTCCGGATTCCGAGGTTTCTGGCCAGATCTCCGGCCTGGGAGGGCTTTTCACAGATAAATAGGCGATAGCTCATGACTGCTCCTGGGTATTTTCATGTGAGTGATTGTACCGCAATCCCGGAGAAGAGCCGTCATAATTATGAGATGCTGCGGGAAATTTAGGAAGAAAATTCCCGCGACGGTGTTCCCGGGAGGCCGCAGAAAACTTTCCGGAATTCCTGGAGGCAAGTATAGGAGGGCCCATGTGCCGCCGGTGCCGTTTTCCGCTATTCCGGCATTCAGGCTGGCGTCGAGCATCAGAGACCGTATGGCGGTCTCCTGATTCCCGACATCTCCGGCATTTCCCGTTTTATGAGGTGATTCTGGGCCCCGGTTCCTTAGGGGGCCCTGTTACGTTCCGTCATGATTATCTCTTTCCTTCTCCAGGGACTTTCTCCGGAGATCGTTGATGAATCCGGTACTGAAGTGTTTGCACATATCCAGAATGGAAAAGCTTTCGTCATCGGGTTCGCTGTAATCCACATCAGGGTCTTCGAAGCCTTCCTCGGCAATGATTCTGGAAAACAGCGGTTCCGGAAGAGCCTTCCGGAGGCTATCATCATGCCAGAAGCTGTCCGGATCGTCCGTAAAACGGGGCGGAAGTTCCTTTTTTCCGTCAGCGGTGCCGTTGTTGAGAAGCCCTTTTACGCAGCTATCTCCGTAAACATCCCGCAAAACGTTGATCTTAAAATCCCAAAAACAGGCATAGGAGGAATCCCGGTCAGGATCGAAGCCAAGCCTCCTCTTGATTTCCTTAACATTTCCGGGTTTGATATTATCAGTATCAATCATCGTGGCTGTACTCGCGTCTGCTATAGCATCCAGGAATGCAGAAAAAAATGTCGAAATCCCTCGCGTAAAAGTCAGTCATAGTGGATAAAACAGCCGCATACGCTCCAAAAGTTTGAAGTAGCGCACTTTTTTGAGCAGCGATATGCCAGAAATCCGGTATTAGGAAGTACAATCCGGCTGTATTCAAGTATGCTTCCGTCTGTTCGGAGCATGTCTTATTTGCTGAAAGGTGTATGGTTTGGTCGCCTCCCTTTCAGCTTTTTCTTTTTGTTATCTGAATTTCTCAGGCAGTCTGTCTGACAGTCTTTACAAATCCTGGTTTGCCGCGGGCGAATTTTCCGGAAAGGCGGAAGATTCAGGGATTTCGGCGGCTGTTGCCTGATGTAAAACGTTTTCATAAAAATAATGATCTGCATCTACATCACTGGCGCTGCTGATTATAGCTGAAAAAAACAGGAATGGTGCTCAGGAATTATATTTTGCGTCAGGAAACGCACCTAAGAGGCTGAACGCTGTATGACTGTCAAATATCTGATTCACTGTTTCCTGGAAAATTTGACACTGTGTTCTCCGCTCGCGTTGAGACTATGGTTTTACTTTTACGGGCAAAATAGAACGGCTGAAAACCCCGTAAAATCAAGGGCTTAGCGAGATTTATAGTTTTGAGCGATTGAGGGGAAAACGGTATTTTTTGGTGTTTCTGAAAACACACTTATGCCTGGAGATACAGATGTGGTGGCTATGGTTTATTATTGCGGTAGGGTTGAGTCTATCGTTTTATTATCATAAATAGCGGTGTCTGCCTTATTTAAAGGCTCAGTAAGCATATTCTTCCAAAATCTTGATGGTATCATGAAAACTGCAAAAAAATTTTTGGCGTGATGAACTCGATTAAGTTTAAAAAGTTTTAGGGGATGCATATGGATAAAGTGACAGTGCTGCGTGAAAAAAAACATTGTAAAGACCAGCATTATCGGGATGATTGCCAATGTATTTCTTTCCGGATTCAAGGCGGTCATAGGCCTCATGACCAATTCCATTGCCATTGTGCTGGACGCTGTCAATAACATCTCTGATGCTGGCAGTTCTTTGATTACTATTATCGGGACAAAGCTGGCGGGCAGAGAACCTGACAAGAAGCATCCTTTTGGTTATGGCCGCATTGAATACCTGAGTGCCATGATTATTTCCGTGATCGTGCTGTATGCAGGCATTACGTTTTTTGTGGAATCTGGCAAACAGATCATTCATCCGGAGACACCTGACTATAACGCAGTCTCATTAATCATTGTGGCTGTTGCCGTAGTGGTCAAAATTCTGTTAGGCATCTATGTCAAAGGGGTAGGGGTAAAGGTGAATTCGGATTCCCTGAGCAATTCAGGAGAGGATGCAAAACTGGACGCGATCATTTCTGCATCGACGCTGGTTGCAGCAGGGATCTTCCTTATCTTCCATATATCTTTAGAAGCGTGGCTTGGTGCAATCATCTCCGCAGTAATCATAAAATCAGGCATAGAAATGCTGCGTGATACGATCTCCAAGATTCTTGGTGAGCGTAATGATCGGGAGCTTGCTAAAGCGATCCGTGATACTGTTATGAGCTTCCCGGATGTACAGGGAGCATATGATCTTGTACTGAACAACTACGGGCCTGATACATGGAATGGTTCTATTCATATTGAAGTTCCGGATACTTATTCAGCAGATAATCTGGATCAGCTGATCCGTGAGATCACGATGAAAGTTATCAGTGCGCATCATGTCATCCTCACTGCGATAGGGGTATACTCGGTAAATACAAAGGATGATGAAGTCATTCAGGCAAAGCGACGTGCTGAGGAGATCGTCTTTTCCCATGAATTCGTCAGACAGATGCATGGCTTCTATCTGCTCAAGGAGCAGAAATCAATGCGTTTTGACATTGTGATTATCTTTGATGCCAAGGATCGCAGAGCAGTGTACAATGAAGTGGTTGCTGATGTGAAAAAATCGTTTCCTGAATATGAGCTTCAGGTTGCGATGGATACTGATTTTACGGAAGAATAAGACTGATCAATAGACACATTCCAGTTTACAGATAGTTTTATGCATTTTGCCTTCCGTAAATCACAGATGTGTGAAAGATACAGCCAGCTGATAAAACAGCTGTGCCGCAGTTCCTAACTGCGATACTTAATACATATCCATATTTTTCGTTTGGAGACTCGATCCGGCGTTTAGCCTCATTCTTGAAAACAATGCAGGCGCTTCTGGACTGACAATCGAGACCTACCTATACGGCTGGGACCCTACCGTTATAACAGGCCAAAATACATATACTGGAGGAATAATATTATGTGGAATATGATTTGGCCATTATTGCTGATCGTGGGATCTAACTGTTTTTACAATATTTGCACTAAATCTATGCCGGAGAGGACAAACACATTTGGTGCACTTACAGTCACCTATCTGGTCGGTGCGGTGCTTTCGGCGGTATTGTTTGTTGTGAGCGTAAAACCAGCTGAGGTATTAAACGAGATAACCAGGATAAATTGGACTTCTTTTGTTCTTGGAGTTGCAATTGTTGGGCTGGAGGCAGGATATGTATTCCTGTATCGTGCTGGATGGAAAGTAAGTAATGGCGCACTAACAGCCAATATATGTCTTGCAATCGCTCTGGTGGTGATAGGTTTTCTTCTTTATGAGGAATCCATATCTATCAAACAGGTAGCAGGTATTATTGTATGCGGAATTGGACTTTTTTTGGTTAAAGGCTAAAGGAAAAAAATCCCGTTTGTGTGATTATTTATCTAACCGTGGCAAACAAACCGTAATAGCAGCACATGTAAACTGAACTTTTTCCATTTTTCTGATTGATTGTCTTCACATGGTTACCTCCATGTCATATAAATCACTCTGAAGGCTGTTTATAGCAACTGGTATTTTAAATTGTCCGATCCAGTTAGCATTGTACTTGCTCATTCAGGGGCAATGACGAAAAGCTGATTACCGGCGGCCGGCTGGAACTGGCCGATCTCCGGAAAAGCAAAGTCCTGCTGAAAATCTCCGGGGTTGTCAGCACCGGGAATTTTTTTCTGGATTATTCAGCGCAGAATCCGGACGCTCCGGAACTGGAATTTACCGCCAGTCTGCGGGATAATAGCAGCAATGAACAGGAATAACAGGGGAAACAGCCATGAACGCAACCGCCGTTTTCGATTACGAGGATCTTTCGCCGCTCCTGAAGCACCGCCGGGACGAACTCGTGAACTATCTCAGCGAACCAGAAAAGGTCACCACCAGCGGGCTTCTCTACCGCAGATTCCTCCGGTCTCAGTACATGGAATCCTGCCTCCCCGAGAGGGCTCCCCTTGTTAACGGCCAGTACCTTTTCAGCACCTACGGGATCAATAACACCAGCATTGGCCCTTACACCGGGGAGATCGACTACCCCAGGGCCGTTACCGGAGTGATCCAGGAGTTCCCCGGCTTCCTGAAGATCAGCAGCAACGGACGCTTCCGGTTTTTCCGGACGTATGTGAGGTCGTTTGAGCCCCTGGAACGGCAGCAGCTCTCCGTTCATGTGTTCGAGGACGACAACGGCCTGATCCCGCTTTTGCTGAAGGAGATGTCCCAGAACGGCAGTCATCTCTCGTGCTACGGCGTGTGGCGGAATCCCGTTATCTACAACGGGGATTTCCGGGAGGTGATGAAGGGGCGCTTCTGGGACGATATAAACCCGAACCGGGTCGGCAGCAGAGAAATGTCTTTCTGGGGGGATTTTCTGGTATTCATGGAGCCGGGAGCCTTCTACTTCCAGAGACTGGGATGCCACCGTCCCGAATCCGCGAAGATCCTGGAACCCGATTTCAGAAAGAGGGAATCATAACCGCGGCGGAACCGGAGAAGAAGGACGCCGAAACCGCGGATCTGGACGGCGTAAAGCTTTACTTTCAGGGCGGCCGGGGAACCGGCTATTCTCTGGAATGGGATTACTGAGGCGGTTCCGTCAGGGTGCCATCCCGGAGGAAGCATATTTTCCACGTACCCTCGAAACGGGGGGCTCATGTCTTGCGAAGATCCCCCTGTATCCCCCTGATTTATAGGGCTTTGCGAGAGGCTGGATGTTTGCAGGACCTGATGTCTGTATCCGGATACACCATTCATGTTTATGGGAACATATCAGCAGCGATACTTTTGGATAAAAAATAACCAAAAATTACCGATCTTTCCTGTGATCACCACAAAGGGATCTCACCGCGAGATCCTTTTGTGGCGAAGGTGTGAATGCTGAAAGGTGTTTTAGTTCCCTTTGCCGTTTAGTTCCTGATACGCATCACAGCCATTTTGCTCACCTAGATTACAGGCTTTTTTGTAATATTCCTTTGCCACGGCATTATTGGGTTCTACGCCAAGGCCATCTTCATATAAAGCCCCCAGGCTTCCGCACCCGGGAGCAAATTTAAGGCTGCAGGATTTTTCAAAATAGGAGCTAGCCTGGTTATAATCTTGTTTTACACCGTACCCCAAGCCATATAAAACACCTAAACGATGACAGCCACTGCCATAGTTCAGGTTGCAGGCTTTTTCGTAATAGGTTTTAGCCTGGCTGTAATCCTGTTTTACACCGGTACCATAGTGGTATGACTTCCCTAAGTTAAAGCACCCGCCGCCATGTTTCATGCTGCAGGCTTTCTCGTAATAGGTGTTGGCCTGGATGTAATCCTGTTTTACGCCAGTGCCGTCGAAATATGAATTCCCCAAGTTTACGCACCCGCCGCCATCGTTCATGCTGCAGGCTTTTTCAAAATATGATTTAGCCTGGATGTGATCCTGTTTAACGCCCAGGCCTTCCCTGTATAAAATGCCCAGGGCAAAGCATCCAAGGCCGTCATTCCTGTTGCAGGCCTCCAAACACTGAGTTTTGGCCTTAGAATATTCCTTATTATCCATATAGCTGTAGCATTCGTTATCTGCAGCGGCAAAAACTGTACTGCCTGACAGCAAGCCTGGAATAAGCATTAAATATTTGAATTTCATACGTCTTCGTAACCAATTTTTATCGGAATCTGTATAGCTTCGGTGCACAAAGTCAAAATAGGGCATTCTCCGGGAAAACGAAAGGGTGGAATAAAGGATTAGTTCTTCTGATTTTTGTTCAGAACCGGCTTTTTGCACCGCTCGCTGCTGTGATTTTAATCGCTAATCAGCATTATTGCACGCAAAAGTGGCCGGGAGCTGCCGCGTCCCCCGCCTGACCTTCCCGGTCATTCCGCCAGGCATATTTCCCGCAACGCAGACATGCTGCCGGAAAGCCTGATGGTGCTGTCGCTCATTTTAATTTTCGAAAAAAAGGATCCGTGGGAAAGGGCTTGGCTTAACCCTTTAATCCCGTAGCTGTTCCTTTAATTCCGCTCTGTTCCGTAAGCTGTCAGCCACCCGCCCGGACAGTGCTTTCATAAGGCCTGCCTCCGGGGCAATAAGGCTTTTTTTACAGCCTCCGAAAAAAGTTATGGCAGACTTATCCCCTGAGTCGGCCCAGAAAGGAGGTTATTATGTCTGAAACGTTCATAGAATCCGGAAAAGCCGCGGGATTCTGTCAGCTTCGGGGGATTCCGGTTCTGGTTCTGGCTGTGGGGGTACTGCTGGCACGTCCGGCGGCGGCGGATCTCAATTCCGAGATCAGCGAGCTTTACGGGGCTCTCAGCAATACTACCCGGCCCGGAGCATATGAAACAGAGCGGCGGGGGGTGATTTCCGGCGGGGATCTTACAGTGCGTGCGCCGGTAAAGTCTCTGGATCCGGTAACCGTAACCCTGCCGCATGCGGGGGCGGGGTGTTCCGGCATTGATCTTTACGGCGGGAGCTTTTCCTATATCAACCGGGAGGAGTTCATCAGCTTTATGAGAACCGTAGCGGCCAATGCCCAGGGCTATGCCTTTGAAATTGCGCTTTCCGCCATCTGTGAAAAATGTGCCCAGGAGATGGAGGTGCTGCAGCGGAAGGTGCAGGAGCTCAATCAGTATTTCGGAAACAGCTGTCAGCTGGCTCAGGGGGTGGTGAACGATTCTCTGGCCGCTTTTGGCAGAAAGGGACTTACGGACGCGTCCCTGATCGGACAGTTCGAGGGGATGGGGGATCTTTATGAACTGAGTTCCGTCCGGGATGCCGGCGAGGTGTACCGGAAAGCCCGGGATTCCGGTTCTGGTGAAGCGGCGCGCCTTACCGGAAATATCATGTGGCAGTCATTGATGGATAACGGCTTCTTTGCGGCAAATCCCGAAATCGCCGAGGCGGTAATGAGCATGACCGGAACCGTGATTGTGTCACGGGACGGCAGGAAGATCTCGGTGGCCCCGGGGGGCATCATCGGACTTCAGGACCTTATCGAGGGCGGGGAGGTAGCGGTTTACCGGTGTGACAGCCGGAAGCGGGACGGCTGTGCCACGGTTACCAGACAGCAGGTCCGGATCCGGGGGCTGGGGTATCTGGTGGCGGAGCAGCTTGTCGGAGATAACGGGCAGGGCGGCATCGTGGAGAAGTTTGCCCGGAATAAAGGAAGGCTCACCGCCCGGGAAGTCGGTATTCTGAATTCACTGAATCCGGGAATTCCGGCCATGATCCGGACACTCTCCGCCAGGAATCAGGGGGCGGCCGCGGAATTCAGCCGGGGGATAGCCTATGCCGCCGCTCTGGATCTGGCCGGCCGGTATGTAAATTCCTGGCTGGACAGTGCCGGGGGACTTATCCGGGAGAACCCGGGAGCGTTCAGCGGCATTCTGAGAGAGCAGCTTTCCGGAGTGCAGCAGAAGACCTCCTCCGAAAGACTGACGCTGCTCAGAAAATACGGTACGGATCGGGAAATCCGGGCTCTTTACGGCTATTATCTTCAGGATACCGGTACCGGACAGTATATGCCGGGACAGTTTGTATACGGCCGGGAAAAGCCGTGATACGGCTCCTCCATGCCGTTTCCGGAACCGTTATTGCTGCGGAACGGGATCTGAATGCTGTTTCCGGTGTTTAAAGTTCCGTCAAACATTGTATACTTAGCTTATGAATACGTTTTCGGAAGCCGGAGAGTGCTGCTTTCTCCGGCAGCGTTTTGTTTTGCATAAGGAGCGCGGGATATGAAAAGTCATGGCAGAATGCAGTTTTGGAATATGGTCCTGGCCGCCGGGGTAGGGACGCTTCTGGCGGTCTCTCCGGTCTGGGCCGGGGAGCAGTGCGTTGCGGATCGCACTCTGGCGCTGACCGGGGCGGCAGCTCTTAAAATGATGCCGGATCAGGCCCTGGTATCAGCTCAGATAATGGTTCTCGACAAGGAGGCCAAAAAGGCCCGGGACAGAGCTGACGCCGTGGTGAATGCCTTCTTTAAGGATCTTTCCGCAGTCGGCCTTGCCAGCAAGGATATCCAGGCCGGCAGTGTGCAGGTTTTTGAGGAATATGCCTGGGAGAAGGATCGCCGGGTTTCCAAGGGATTTCGTGCCACCCGGGCGGTTACCATTACCGTTAACGATCTGGCCCGGATTTCCGAAACCATGGATCTCGTGATGAAGAGCGGCTTTAACAACATTTCCGGCATTCACTACCGGGTGAAGGATTCCCGGGCAGTAAAGCAGAAGGTCCGGGAGATGGCGGTGCAGGATGCCGTGGCCAAGGCTCAGAACATTACCGGACAGCTTAATACCAAGCTGGGAAGGGTGAAGACGGTAAATTACGGCACTGTGGATTATGACAATGCTGAAAGCTTCCGCGCGAACAAGGCCGTCCGTATGGAGATGGGGGCTGCCCGGGCCGCCGGCAGCTACGACGATGGGGATCAGTACCAGGCGGAGGAGATTACCTTTACCGACCGGGTGGATATCACCTGGGAGCTGGAATAGCCCAGGGGAACCGGAGCGGGCCCCATAACTCTCTGATGGGGCTCAGGCGCTGCCCGTCCGGGAACGTCCTCCAGTGGTTTCCCCGGAGGGTGCTGCCCGGGAATTCCGGTGATGAGCAAATGTTTGCGTAGCCACATATTTACATATTCACATATTGATATTTATGGATATGTGTATCACACTGGTGACAGTAACAGGGGAGCAGTGATGGGAGTCCGGGAAGACGCGAGAAGGATTAAGGCTCTTTCTGATGAAAGCCGTCTGGCTGTTATGCTGGCGCTCCGGCATGGTGAAAAGTGTGCCTGCACGCTTATGACGGAACTCGGCATTTCACAGCCGACTTTGTCGCACCATATGAGAATTCTTTGCGACAGCGGTCTGGTGTCAGCCAGAAAGGACGGGAAGTGGGTGCTTTATTCCATTTCTGCTTTAGAAACGGCTTCCTTCCGGAGCATGATTGCCTCCTATACGAAAGCAGAAACTGAAGCCGCTGGTGCCGGGGGAAAGGAAAACAGCTGAGCCGGAGTGCATTTTACAGGAGGTCCGGGACTTCCTGTAAAAAACGGCCTTTATATTGATATATTTAAATATGTTTAACAGTATCGGATCTTTTGCGGGGACGGCGGGGAGCTCCCGGGGGAGAGTCTCTGGCAGAATTTTTCCCGGCGGAACCGCAGTGGTCCGGGGACTCCCGGGAGCGTCCGGAAAACCGGTTATAAATTTTGTCATTCAACTTTTGAAATCTCGGCATAAGGAGTTTGAAAAATCATGGAAGCAGTAGAATGCATTAAAGGGCGCCGCAGCATCCGGGACTATACCGGCCGCGACATTACGAGGGAAACTCTGGAGGAAATAGTGGAAACGGCATCCTATGCCCCGTCCTGGAAAAACTCCCAGACCGTTTCCTATATTGCTGTCAAGAATCCGGAAATCAAGGAAAGAATTGCCCGGGAAGGCATGATGTCCTTTGTCCCCAATCAGCACCGGGTGCTGGAGTGCAATACCCTGATGGCAGTGCTTACCGAGAACGGGATTTCGGGATATAACGCTGACGGTTCTGCCACCACCACCAAGGGATCCCACTGGCAGTCGTTCGATGCCGGCATTGCCGCTGAGGCGCTGTGTATGGCAGCGCACGCCCTGAATGTGGGGTCGGTGATTCTGGGAATCTATGATGAGGCAGCAGTGGCCGGAATTCTGAATACTGACCTGAAGAGATACAGCATCTCGGCTCTCATTGCCATGGGCTACAGCGATTCCCGGCCCCGGGCTCCGGGCCGGAAGAGCGTGCCGGAGCTTCTGACGGTGCGGGAATAGTGAGGATCCTGTCTCCGGCCGGTTCTGTTTCGGGCGGTCCGGAGCGTGCAAAAGGCAGCAGTATCAGGCCTACTCCTCGCTATTCACACCGCATCTTTTCAGGAGGTATTTCTTGGCCAGATCTGCCGGAATGACAGTGGCGGCCAGAAGAAGCGTCACCGTCCATTCCTGCAGTGTCAGTCCCTGGCAGTTCATAATCCGTCCCAGCATTTCGCTGTAGGTGCCGCTTTCGGTCATCAGAATCTGGGTTGCCGCGATGACGCTCATAACCGCGAAGAACAGCCGGTTTTCCGTGATGTGATCCAGAAGATTCATGCTGTCGGTACGGGCATTCAGGGCGTTGAAGACCGTGCTGAAGATGAAAAAGGTGAAGAATGCCGTGCCTGTAAGAGCGGAGTTTTCGGGATCGAACCCCAGAAGGGCCTGAAAGCCCGCCGAGTTCAGGAGCAGAAGTCCGATAAGACAGATCCAGACGGCACTGGTACCTACCGAGGCCAGCATGTAGCGGTTTATCAGCTGTCCCTGGCGTTTCCGGGGCGCGGCTTTAAGATAGCGGGGCAGGGCCGGCTCGCCGCCCAGCGCCAGGGCTGCCAGGGTGTCCATGATCAGGTTGATCCAGAGGATCTGCACGATGTTCAGGGGGACAGCGCGGCCCATAAGCGGCATGACTACCGAAATAAACACGGCGGCGGCATTCACCGTAAGCTGAAACACGATGAATTTTCTGATGCTGCTGAAAATGGTCCTGCCGTACAGCACAGCTTCCCTGATAGAGGCGAAGTTGTCATCCAGAATAACGATTTCCGAAGCCTCCTTGGCCACCTCGGTTCCGGAGCCCATGGCAAACCCCACATCCGCCTTTTTAAGTGCCGGGGAATCGTTGACCCCGTCGCCGGTCATGCCGGTAACCAGGTCCAGGCTCTTGGCTATTTCCACCAGCCGGGACTTATCCTCCGGAAGAGCCCGGGAGATGACCCGGAGCCGGGGCAGACATTCCCGGATGGCGTCATCTGAAAGGCTGGCCAGCTCGTCGGAGCTAAGTACGAGATCCTCCCCCTGCTGCAGGAGTCCCGCCTCCCCGGCAATGGCCATGGCGGTTTCCCGGCGGTCTCCGGTAATCATGACTACGGAAATCCCCGCCTCCCGCACTTCGGAAATGGCTGTCCGGGCCTCGGGGCGCACTTCGTCCCGGATGCCGACAACCGCAATCAGGATCAGATCTCCTTCCGGCGCAGTTCTGCCGTCGGGGGAGGCCGCCAGGGTTTCTGCCAGAAGAAGCACCCGCACGGCCTTTGCTGCAAGATCATTAAGGAGCTTCTGTATTGGCCCGGGGGCACAGGGAATCCGGTTCCCGGCATTATCCAGGGCCAGGCGGCAGCGGGGCAGGAGAATCTCCGGAGCCCCCTTGAGAAGACAGCGGCCGTCTGTCAGCACGGCTCCGGAGTATTTTACAGAGCTGGAGAAGGGGATTCTGGTTTTTGTGCTTCCGGAAAGCGGGGGCTCCCGGAGTGCGGCAGCGGCCTCCAGCAGTGTCCGGTCGGTGGCGTTGCTGCCCGCGGCCCGGAATCCGGAGGCGGTGTTTCCGGTGAGAACCGCCTGATTGTTGAGCTCCAGTCCCTCTCTTACGGCCTTCTGATAGCCCGCGGTCATGTCGGAGAGCTTCCGGAAGCTCTGGCACTGTCCGTTCCAGAAGCCGATAACCTCCGGTTTTCCGCAGGTAATGGTGCCGGTCTTGTCCGAGAAGAGGATGTTCAGGGAACCGGCGGTTTCGATGCCGCTTACCTTGCGGGTGAGTACCTGCCTTTTCAGCATTTTTCCCATATTAAGCGCTGTGACGATGGCGATCATCAGGGGGAGTCCCTCGGGAACCGCCATCACAATAATGACCACGGCAAACATGAGACCGTGCAGGGCATCGCTCCAGAAGTTGGCGATGCCGGTATGCTCTCGCACAAAATCCGACCACGGGAGCTCAAAATATTCTTCCATGGGGATTCCGGCGTTCAGGCCCGCATGGAGAAGGTAGGCCAGCATTACCAGAATGCCGCCGGCATATCCGAAGATGCTGATGTATCCGGCCAGCCGGCGGAGCTTTACCTTAAGGGGCGTGTCCCGTTCGATGCCGGAGCGGAGACCGGCGGCAATGGTGCCATAAACGGTGCGGTCGCCTACGGCGGTGATTTTCATAACCGCCTCGCCGGAGGTGATGACGGATCCCCGGAATACCAGGTGCGGACTGAAGAGATCCCTGCCCGTGGCAGGTTCCTCCGGGGCTCCGTCATGGGCAGGGAGCGCGGTTTTCCGGACCTCCTCTGATTCTCCGTTCAGCTGGGACTGATCCGCATCCGCTTCGCCGTACAGGAGATAGCCGTCCGCCGGAATGCGATCTCCGGTCTGAAGCAGCACTTCGTCCCCGTATACCAGTTCATCGACAGGTATTTCCGTCACCCGCCCGTCGCGATAGACCCGGCTCTGGATTCTGGAGGCCTCCTCCTGAAGCTTCTGGAAGGCGGTATCGTTTTTGTACTCCGAAAAAGCGGAGATCAGGGCTGCCAGCAGCACGGCGATGGCGATTCCCAGAGATTCATACCATTCTGACTGGCCAAAAAGGCAGAAAACCAGATTAACTGTCAGCGCCACCAGGAGAATTCTGATGATGGGATCCGCAAAGTTCTCACGGAGCATCTCAAAAAACGAAATGTGCCCGTTATCGGCAAAGGTGTTTCTGCCGTAACGGGCCCGGGATTCCCGAACCTCCTGTTCCGTAAGTCCCCTGAATTGCATAATGCCTCCTGAAAGCAGTGCGGGCGGTAAGAATTCCCGGAAATTCCGGAAAAATTTTATAGCAGCGGGTTATATCACAAAAACGGCCGGGACGGAACGAAGATCTCCGGATCCCGGGCCGGCAGGCTGCGGCATGGGAACCGCGGCTCTGATATGAAAAACCCCGGAGCCGTGCTCCGGGGTTCCTGCAGAGGCACCGCCCCGTTCCGGCGGTTATTTTCCTTTCAGAAGGGCATGCAGGGTGGCGCCGCCCTCCAGCACGATGCTGTGGTAGCCGTTGCATCTCAGAATTCCCGCGGCGTTCCAGGCCCGGACCCCCATGCCGCAGATAACGATTACCGGCTTGTCCTTCGGGATTTCGTTCATCCGGTCGCGGAGCTGGGCCAGAGGAATGTTGACCGCCTCGGGAATACGGTACTTGAAGAGCTCCTCCCGGTTCCGGACGTCCAGAACAAAGTAGTCCTTCTTGTCCAGCGTCAGGTAGGCGGTGAGGGAAATGTATTCGCCCAGTCCCAGCACCTGGTTTTCAGCGGTAAAGCCCAGCATGTTGATATTGCTCTTGGCACTGCCGTACTGCGGCGAATAGGCCAGATCGATATTGGCCAGATCGCTGAAGGTGCCCCGGAGGGCGATCACTGTGGCCAGAGTGTTAATGGCATCGGAAACCCCGGCCCGGCCGCAGGCCTCAGCGCCGATGAGGGTGCCCCGCTTCTTGTCGAAGATGCCCCGGATAAATATCAGCCGGGAGCCGGGATACCAGTTCACATGGGAGCTCTGAATCACAAAGGAGGTGAAGTAGTCCTTTCCGGCAACCAGTCCCTTCTGCCGGAGTTCGTTTTCGGAAGCTCCTGAGAACGCATAGGTCTCGTCAAAGACCCTGATAATGGCAGAGCCGGAGGTTCCGGTGAATTCGGCGGAATTGCGGGGCAGAATCCCGAGGCTCCGGGCGATGCTGTCCGCTGCTCTGCGGCCGCCGCGGGCTGCCGGTCCGGCCAGGGGGCTCCAGGTGAGCTCGTCGGAGTAGTTTTTCAGGATCACGGCATTGTCGCCGGCGGCATAAACTCCCGGAATATTGGTTTCCATGCGGCAGTTGGTGATCACGGCGCCGTTGGGAGCCTTCTCAATGCCGGAGCCTTCCAGGAATCCGGTGGCGGGCTTTACGCCGAGAGCCAGTACCACAAAGCGGAACTTCTGCTTTCTGGAATCGTCGGTAAACTCGGTTTCAATGAAGTCATCCGGGGTGAGAGTGAAGCTCCTGACACCGACACCGACACGGACATTAATGGCGTGTCTCCGGAGATTTCTTTCCAGAAGTCCCGAAAACTCTCCGTCCAGATTCTGCAGGAGCTGTCCGCGGAGCTCCACAAGAGTTACCCGGAAACCCTTGTGGCTGAGGTTTTCGGCCGCCTCAATGCCGATGAAGCCGCCGCCGACAATAAGAACGTCATAAAAATGATCGTCGCTGGTGATGGAGGGGATCTCCTCATGAATGCTGTCCACGTCCGGCAGGGTGCGCAGATTGTAGATGTGGGGGAGACTGATGCCGGAGATCTGCTCGGGTCTGACAGCGGCCGCTCCGGAGGCAATAATCAGGCTGTCATATTTTTCCTCCAGGGTTTCTCCGGTCTGATGATTCAGGACGGCCACCACCTTTTTGTCGGGAGAAACACTGATGGCCTCACATTCGGTTTTAACCTGGGCCCGGTACCGTTCAGAGAACACCCGCGGAGGAATAATCACCAGATTCTGCCGGAGCGGGACCTCGCCGCCCAGATAGTAGGCCAGACCGCAGGAGGCGTAGGAGATGTCCTTGCCCTTTTCGAGAATGACAATTTCCTCCTGCTCGGAAAGCCGCCGCAGCCTGGCAGCTGCCGCAGCACCGGCTGCGGAACCGCCGATAATCACTGTTTTGTGTGCCATAACCAGTACCTCTGATGTTGTTCCAAACGCGCCACGGGCGCCGCTGTATGGATTCCTCGCCAGGAGTCTAGAAGTTCTCCGCAAAGGTGAGGGTCATTATTCCGTAGTATACGGACTCAGCCTGATAGCTGCTGACATCCGTTCCGACACTGATAATCATTTGGTTTCCCCAGTCCCGGAGCTTTTCCAGGGAATCCTGGGCTCTTTGGGGGATTCTGGTGAACACGGGAGTGCCGTCTTTTTCGGAGATGAGGGGGAAGCCGTTTTCCTGAAAGCTTTTCACGATTTCTACCAGATAAAAAACCGGTCCGTCTCCGAAGGACTTCTGAAAGCCGAAGGTGCGGCGGAGCTCGTCATGAATAAAGCGCTCCAGATCTCCGGCGTCGCTGTCCTGATATTCAATTTCGTTGGTTTCGGCCTTTACAGAGAGACAGACCAGGGAAACAATCACCTCATTTATGCTGACCTGAAGCATCTGTTCCCGGTAGCTCTGGATATGATCCGCCAGATTCTGAAAGTCGGAGAGCCGGTGTTCCTGGAGGACGCCGGTCTTCAGGGTGCGGACATAGCTTTCCTCGTAAAGCCGGAAGATTTCGCGGTGAATTTCATAGCCGTCCGGCCATATCATTCTGGTCAGGGTTATCAGTCTGTCGGGAATGTCTGATCTTTTCATACTGTGAAGCCGGGCTAAAGCATTTTCTTCCTGAAAGTGCCGCCTCCGTTCCTGAAGCCGCATCGTGCGGTTCCTGAGAATTCCTGTTAGCACGATAACAGAATTCGGGCTTATTTCAGAGTTAAACCGTGTTTTTGATTGTGATTTTGCTGAGCCGCGGGCATTTTTGCGGAAAAACAGGCAAAACGATCACAGCCGTGAGACAGGGGCCGGCAGTTTTGAGACTGTACGGGGCCGGATTAGAGTCCGGCGAGGATCTGCCGCTGCAGATCCGGCACTGTCGGAAAGTCCGGAAGACTGAGACAGCTTATGACGGAGCCGTCATCAGGATCCCGGAAGCTGAGAAAGGCAGCGTGGAGGAGCAGCCGGTGCGGGAGCCCCCGGGAGTTCTCCTGCTCCGTTTCGCCTTCGGGGTTTCCGTAGATCCGGTCTCCGAGAATCGGATGCCCGGTTTCCCTGAGATGCGTCCGGAGCTGATGGGTTCTCCCGGTTTCCGGATACAGGAGAACCAGAGTCCGCCCCCGGGGACCGGGGGCGGAAGCGGCATTTTCCGGCGGTTCTCTTTTCAGAACCCGGCAGAAGGTCAGGGCGGGTTTCCCGGAGACGTAATCCACCTTCTGTACCGGAGCGGACAGCAGGGCGGAGCGTTCCAGATCCTTTGCCAGGGGAAAGTCCATGGCCATGAAGTCGTGCTGCACGATTCCCGAAACCCAGGCCGCGTATATTTTGATGGGATGCCGTTCCCGGAAGCCTGCTGTCAGTGCAGCGGCGGTTTTCCGGTCGCCGGAGAACAGCACGATGCCGGAGGTGGCGAGATCCAGCCGGTGGACCGGATTGGCATCGGGGAGGATCTCCTTCATTCTGGTGGTCAGGGAATCCCGCTCCCGCTGCCCCGGAACGGTAAGAAGCCCCGCGGGCTTTATGGCGGCAATGATGGCGCCTTTCCGGAAAAGTATGGCGGGACGTCCTGCGGGGGGCTGGTATTTCAGGGGGGATTCGGTCATGGTGTGCTCCTTCCGGAGATTGTATCAGCTTCGGAAGGTTTTTCCCAATTCAGAAAGGTCTCTCCCCCGGGACTGACTGCTGCTTCCGGTAACAGCGGGGCCTCCTGCAGACAGGGGCCGGCGGTCCGGACTGCGGGCCATTCCGAAATTTTCTGAAAATACAATCAGAGATAATGTGATCCTGGTCAAATAAAATCTGTATCTTATTGTGTGCAAGGTATGGTAATATCAGCCAGTCAGAGCGAGATCACCTGAAACGGCATCCTGTGAATTTATTTCCGGGACTGCTGTTTACGGTACCGGAATCTGATGATCCGGCAGCTTCTGATTTGAATGTGCTTACAGGCACCGCGGGTTTTCGGGTGCGGCACGTTTGATTTTTTTTGACACAATAAGGGATTTATATGAAGAAGTTGATGATCGCCGCTGCAGCATTTTTAATGTCTGCTACCGCTATGGCTGACTGGGCTGTTGTTGAGCAGTCTGATGACGGTTACGTATTTGAGGAAAGCAATCTCGGTGTACGCATGGCCACCTTCAAGGTTGCTCCCAGCGACGGTACCGACATTGGCCAGGCTGCTGCCGGCATTGCCAGCGAAAAGGGCTGTCAGGCTCCTACCCAGACCACTGTAGGCGGCTATCCTGGATATCATTTCGTTTGCCCGGACAATGTTCAGGCTATCCTCATTGATGACAAGGAAGACATCAGCCTGATTATGGGCAAGTGCGACTCCGAAGAGCAGTGCGCTGCCATCGACAGCCTCATTACCATGCTCACCAAGAAGCAGTAATGGGCCTGTTTGCAGGAATGTCCGAAAGGCGTTCCTGGCAGAAAGAAGAAGGGTGTCTGAGGGCACTCTTTTTTTTGCCGCTGATTACCGGGGGAAGCGCTGGCCGGAGTCCGGCCGCCGGACAATCTGAGAAGGAGGGCGGATTTCCCGCAGGGGAGGCCTCATGTTTGAGAATTGCCTCAATTTTACAGGACTTCCCCCTGAGCCGCAGGAAACCATGGTGTAAAATCCGGAACCGGATGATTTTCCCGGAAGGAGAAGGGTGTTATGACAGTGCACAGCAATCTTAACCAGTTATTTGCCATTAAAAAAACTACGGCCCTGATTCTGGCCGGGGGGCGCGGTTCCCGGCTGAGAGAGCTTACCGATGTCAGGGCGAAACCCGCGGTGCATTTTGGCGGCAAGTTCCGGATTATTGACTTTGCCCTGTCGAACTGTCTTAACTCCGGCATAAGAAAGATGGGGATCATGACCCAGTACAAATCCGATTCTCTTTTGACACATGTTCAGGACGGCTGGTCATTTCTGAACAACAATCATCTGGGGGAGTTTGTGCGGGTACTTCCGGCGCAGCAGAGAATAGACGAGGTGCACTGGTATCTGGGAACTGCCGATGCCGTTTATCAGAATCTGGATATCCTGCGTTCCTACGATGACGAGTATATTCTGATCCTGTCCGGGGATCATGTGTACAAGATGGATTATTCCCTGATGCTGATGGATCACATTAAGAGCATAAGCCCCTGTTCCATAGCCTGTATTGAGGTTCCCCGGGAGAATGCCTCCGCTTTCGGGTGCATGCAGGTGGACGAGGACGGGCTTGTCACGGATTTTATTGAGAAGCCGGAGAATCCTCCGGCAGTACCGGGGAAACCCGATAAGACTCTGATATCCATGGGAATCTACGTCTTTGAGAAGGAATTTCTGTACCGGCTTCTGGAGGAGGATCATGCAGAAGCCGGCTCCTCTCATGATTTCGGAAAGGACATTATTCCCAAAATCGTGAAGAAGGGGCTGGTTCATGCCCATAACTATGAGGTGAGCTGTGTCCGGAACCGTACCAAAAAGCAGCACTGCTACTGGCGGGATGTGGGGACCGTGGACAGCTTCTGGGTGGCCAACATGGATCTGACCCGGGAATATCCGGATCTGGATATCTATGATCCCTCCTGGCCGATCTGGACCAGCACCAAGCAGCTGCCGCCGGCCAAGTTTATCCGGGATTCCCGGGGCACCCGCACCATTACCGAAAACTCCGTGATTGCGGCCGGCAGCGTGATTTTCGGATCGGAGGTGGCGGACTCGGTGCTGTTCAGCCATGTGACAGTGGAGCCGGAATGCTGTCTCGAGAAGGTGGTGCTGTTTCCCATGGTGACCGTGAACCGGGGCTGCCATATCAGAAAGGCCATTATCGAAAGGAAATGCGAGATTCCTGCAAATTTCAGGATCGGGTTCGATCCGGAGCAGGACCGCCGGTATTTTTATGTTTCTCCCGGAGGCGTGGTGCTGGTAACCCGGGCCATGCTGGCTGCGCTGAGAGAGGACCGTCCGGATCTGTTTTAGCGGCCGGGAGGCCAGGGCGCATTTTCACGGAAACCGGCACTGGTTCCGGCACGAATCCAGAGGAGCTGTCGTTTATCGTCCCGATAAAGGTCTATAATGAGTGCTGTTAAAACAATTTCGGACTATCAGGATACGACAATGCGGAAAACTCTCACAGTGGCTGCGGCCAGCATCAACACGGTTCCTCTGGCAGTTAAGGACAATACGGCGCTTATTCTTGAGGCCTACCGGGAAGCAGCAGCCCGGGGGGCGGATCTGGTGCTGACACCGGAGCTGGGCATTACGGGCTACGGTCTTGAGGATATGTTCTACGTTTCCTCGTCTATGGAAAAAATCCCCGAGACGGTAAAGGCCCTGTCCCGGGAGGTGCTTCCGGATACCTATCTTGCGGTGGGCTTTCCGTTTCTGATCCAAGGAGGCCAGCTCTACAATGCGGTGGCGCTTCTTACCCATGACCGGGTGCTGGGCATTGTTCTCAAGCAGCATCTGGCCCGTACCGGCATTCACTACGAGCCCCGCTGGTTTTCTCCCTGGCAGCACGGCGCAGTTGTCAGCATGGACTTTGCGGGGGAGCGGGTCAGTGTGGGGGACCTGGTATTTGTAATTGACGGAGTGCGCATCGGCTTTGAGATCTGCGAGGATTCCTGGGTGGCCAACCGTCCGGGAAGATCCCTTTCCAGACGGCTCTGCGATGTGATTCTCAATCCTTCGGCCTCTCATTTTGCTATCGGGAAGCGGCAGGAGCGGGTTACCTTTGTTACCGACGGCTCCCGGGCCTTCGGGGCAGTTTATGTCTATGCCAACCTCCTGGGCTGCGAGTCCGGACGGGCGGTGTATGACGGCGATCTTATCATTGCTTCGGGCGGACGGCTTTTGGGCCTGAGTGATCGGCTGAGCTTCGCCCCCTGGAAAATTCTTGCAGCCAACTGCGATCTCCGGGTGAACCGGCAGATAAGAGAGCAGTCCAGCATGCTTCTCAGTGTTCAGGATTCCTGCGGGGACGGGGTCCTGTTCACCGGTCTGAGATTCCGTCCGGAGGATCCCTCCCGGCCGCTTTCCCCCGAGGTGCCCCTGGTTCCCGAAAATGATCTGGAAACCTCAGCCCGGGTGGTGGCTCTGGGGCTCTGGGACTGGATGCGCAAAACCCGTACCGGCGGCTTTGCACTCAGCCTGTCGGGCGGAGCGGACTCCGCTCTCTGTGCCGCGATGGTGTACTTTGCACAGATTCAGGCTCTGGCCACGCTGGGAGATGCGGCATACCTGAAGGTTCTGGCTTCCTGCGGGATCCGGGCCAATCCCCGCACTGAGGGGCAGCAGTCTGCTGATTATGTCAGAACGGAGATTATGCCCAAGGTGCTCCTGACTCTGTATCAGGGCTCGGACTATTCCGGAGACGTTACCTTTAACGCTGCCCGGGGACTGGCCTCCGAAATCGGAGCCTGGCATCACAGCTGGTCTATTTCTGCGCTGGTAAAGGAGTATATCCGGCTCTGCGATGCTCTTACTCCGGACAATCCGCTCTCCTGGGAGAAGGACGATCTGGCGCTCCAGAACATTCAGGCCCGGGTACGCTCCCCGGGGATCTGGCTTCTGGCCAACCGCTACAACCGGCTCCTTATCGCCACCTCCAATCTTTCGGAGGCTTCGGTGGGCTACTGCACCATGGACGGTGACACCTCCGGGGTGATTTCTCCTATCGGGGGCATCGGGAAGTCCCGGATCCTGAAAATCAACCGCTATCTTCTGGAGGAGGGGCTTCTGATTCAGGACAGCGGCACCGGCGACCCCGACAGACTCCGGATAGCGGCCATGGCAGCCATTGTGGCGCAGGCCCCCACTGCGGAGCTCCGTCCGGTGGAACAGACCGATGAGAAGGATCTCATGCCTTATCCGCTTCTGGATGAGATCCGGAGACTGTTCCAGGTTACGCATTTCTCACCCGTGGAGGTATTTACGGAGCTTCTCAGATCAGCTTTTGCAGAGACCATGTCCCCGCAGCAGCTTCTGGATGCGGTACGGCGCTACTGCCGGCTTTACACCCGCAACCAGTGGAAGCGGGAACGGCTGGCCACCGGCTTCCATGTGGAGGGGGACAGTGCCGATTCCCGGACCTACCGGCGGTTCCCGGTGCTGTCATCGGCTCTGGCGGAGGAGCTGGAGGAGCTTGGCAAATATGCCGCCGGCATGGGGCTTTCATAATGGCAGGAAGAAAATTCCGGGGCCGTAAAGCGCTGTTTTTTGCGGCCATTCTGGCGGGCGGGATACAGCTGTCGGGCTGCGGTCTGGCAGCGATGGCCATAATTTCCCGGGATACCCCGATCAGCGAAAAGCGCGAGCTCCGGGCTCAGGCACTGGGCTATCAGGTCTTTATGGAGGCGCGTTCCGGGGAAAGTGCGGCCAGTGTGCGCCCCTGCGGACGGATTTCTGAATTCGGAAGCGGGCACTGTCTTCCTCTGTACGACATCAATGCGGTGCATACTCCGGAGTTTTCGCTGCTGGAAATCCGCACCGGACTTAATCTGGACCGCTTTTCTGAAAACCTGCCGCCGCATCGGAAACAGGGCTCCCTTCCGGAATATGGTTCAGTAATCCGCATCTTCATTTATCCTGCACAGGGGATCTATACCTTTCAGGGGCGGACTATGGATTCCGGGGGGCAAAAGGTGGCAGAACGGGGATTTTCTGCAGCGGATCCCGGGACGGTCTTCGGGAGCCTGGGCGGGAACCTCGGTCTTCCCTGGCTTAATCTTCTGGACTACCTGGCCGGACTCAGAGCGGACGAATGTGCTCCGGTATCCTTCCGGGAGGAGCAGGATTTCCGCCTGACTGCGGAGTGCGGCTTCCGGGCCGCCGGGCATTCCGGAACGTTCAGGTACCGGGTGCTGGAATGGACGTCGTTTGATCAGGGGCTGTATTTTCCGAAAGAGTTTTCGGTTGCGGGAGATTCCGGAATGCCTGTTCTGGTAACGGTCAGAGGGGCCCGCGAGCTTTTTCGGGAACAGCGGGAGCGGGGGCTCAGTGCCGCCGAAGAGGCTGCCCGGGAGATTACAGAACGGATTTCCCGGGGCGAACTCCCCCAGGTCCGGGATGCGGCAAGGGCTCGGGAGCTTGTCCGGGAGCTTTAGCATGGATCCGGCAGCGGAATTCCGGGACCGAACTCTTTGGTAACCGGAAGTTCCAGGTGGTTAAATCGGCTTCTGTGCCGGCCTGATTAGACCTTCCATTTCTTAAAAGCTGTATTCAGACACAGCACTTCGCACACAGTAACACAGTACACAAAGGCTCCAGAGCGGCTGTCTCCAGACTGTAACAAAACAATGGTGCCACTCTTCTGCTGTCACCTTCGATCCCCCCGGCTGCGGGGGATTTCTTCAGAATACCATCCCGTGAGTGCTTCTGCCGAGCTTTTGGAAGACAGCCCCAAATCATTTTTCATAGCGAGTGAAACTACAAAGCTGGGGGATACCCTCTGTCAATTACACTTCCTGAGTCTGCCTCTACTGATATTTCTCCTTATATTTCTCCTGTTCTTTGCGGACAGAAGCTTGCGTTTTTGTGTTTATGTCTCCGGTTCCTGGCAGTAATCCTGTTCCTTCCGTCAGGAATCCTGCGGGAGGGGATGGCCATGGCCTTCAGAGAAATATCCCGGATGTTTGGAAGGGGATAAGGACGGGGAAAATGAAAATGCCGGGCATGAGTTCTCAAAAGAAAATTCCGTAAGCGCAGGTAATTACTAAAAGCGGGAAACTCAGTTTTTGACATGAAAGAAATCAATACTGCACGCACCGCAAAAGGTTAATACCTTTACAGTTACGGAAAGGTTCGCGGGAGTGTGTTTGAACGCTTCACTAAGGTTTAATGCCGCGAAAGGGTTGGTCCCTTTGCGGCGATGACCTTTTGAGGACGATCCGGAGCTGCCGGGAGTAGTTTCAATACCGCGAAAGGGCAGGCCCCTTTGCGGCGGTCTGGAACTGGCCGGGCATGGAAAAGACCTTTGAGTTTCAATACCGCGAAAGGGTTGACCCCTTTGCGGCTCCTCGGACGATTTTGGATTTTTACTTCTCGTTTCTGGTTTCAATACCGCGAAAGGGTTGGCCCCTTTGCGGCTGACATCTTCGAGGTGTACGTTTTCGCCGCTTATTCGTTTCAATACCGCGAAAGGGTTGGCCCCTTTGCGGCTCCTCCGTTCGGGGGCCATTATGTCACAAAGGCCCAACCGGTGTCAAAAATACATCACATCCTGACAGTGTTCCAGTTAGATCTTTGTTACATAAAATTCTACCACTTTTTCAAAAAACCGATCCCCTAAAAAGGAGAATATTACCTGGGTGCCCGATCTCCATCACAAAAAACTGAAATGCGGTACATCATTTAAGATCCTTAGACTCATTTTTTAAGTAATAGTTTTTATTCTTTTAGCTAACGCATATTTGCGGCCAATTACAAGACCTGGATCCGACTGTTAATTTTATATCCTGCAGGTTGCTTATATCATTAGTCTGTGTAACAGGTTACATATCCGCATTATTAAGACTTTTATCTGCTTATAGTCTGTAAGAAAGTAATCCTGAGTTCAGGCTGCAATGTTACCCGGTGCCTTCTTCCGCCGGCCTCCGGCACTGTTATAGGGGAATTCTCCAGAAACCTAAATTTTTGCAGCTTTAAAATGCTGTTTTGAGGAGCCTTTCCGCCAGGTGGCTTCCGGATAACGTTACTGCCGGACCGGAAACTTACATATCATGAGTGCATGAAAAACTGCTGTCCGTACCTCTATTGTAAAGAATGACCTTCCGGGCCGGGAGAATAATTGCTGTCCTTCGCCTGAAACTTTGGAGGAGGTCACCAGAATTCCCGGACAGCGTATTCTGCTTTCGGGGGGCCTGGAGCCTCAGAACAGCAGGCGGTGATAAGCCCCGGATTTGGGTGCTGATTTACTGCCGGTGCCGTTTCTGTTTCTGTACAGCTGAGGTTTATCTCCCGTAAAGCCTGTTTCTGACTGAGGCTCTTTTCGGCTGAGGGGAGTTCTGATTGGGGCTGTTTCCTGCTCCAGAAATACTTTTCTGGCAGTAGCTCCTGGAATAATGGGGAGTAGCATCCGTCTGACCTGTACCAATGACGGAGCTCCGTATTGCCAGTGTCTTTTGCGGGCTGGTTCGGTGCCGGAGTTTATGCTTTTTTTCCTGATTATCCGGGGACCTTTGGCCGTTTCCCTGGTTCTGGCTATGACAGCCCGTATTTTTCGATTTATTTTTTTGATTTCGGACGGTCAGTTTTTTTATCTCCAATCCCTTATATCCGGAGCTCACATCTCCTGTCAGGTGCGGAAAACCCGCGTTCAGATCTGAGACATCCTGGCCCGTGCCGGTGGAATTTGGACAGGATCGCAAAACCCGGTCCCCCCATTACGAAAGCATTTTCAAAAGTATTCGCAATTCTTTAAAGTGGTCAGAAATCTTGCTGTTACCAGACTCAGGAGGTAATACCCATGCTATACGGTGTTAAAGGGATCGGTTTGTCTCTATCTTTATCTTTGTTTCTGGCGCTTACCCCCGGGCTGGCCGCTGCTGCGGTGATTCATGAGAAGAACGCCACCGTCTATACCGGAAACTTTGCGGTTACCGAAAAGACTGCCGCTATGGCAGTGCAGTCCCCGGAGGAGAATCTCGGAATGCTCGGGGATTATGCCGTGGTTTCCGGAACGAAGAATCCCCATCACCTGGCCTATGTCAGAAAGAATAATGGACAGGGCTACCTTATTCTGGATCGTGTCTATGTCAAATGCGCCCGCAGAGCTTCCTGCGAGATCCCGGAGGAGTACCGCGCCGTGAAGCTGTCCTCCCGGCTTTACGAGGTGCCGGTAGCCGACTATGAAGCCTGGAAAACCGTGCCTGCGGAGCTTAGGAGGCTTCCCGGCGTTATTAGGGTTTCAGCAGTCTATGACTACGGCTTTAAGCCGGATCTGAAGTAGGGCAGGGGCCTGATTAAACCCACCCGGGCTTCATAGAGAACAGGGGTACAGATTATGAACATGAAGAGATTCAGCCTAACCAGAAATACCGCCGCGGTCACTGCCGTCATCCTGGCAGGAGCCCTGCTGACGGGCTGCGGCGGCTCCCGGTCCGGGAGTTCCTCCGGTGCTAATGTCGTGCTGGAATTCAGGGACGGCGATTATATTACCGGAAAACCCTACCGGGTAACTGCAGACAGAAGCCTCAGGGATATCAGCTGCGAATACGGTGTTATCTCAAAGGTGCATCCCGTAACAGCGGAGGCTGCCGGAGAAAACGAGTGGTTCTATGTCCTCCCGGAGGAGTACTTTTCTTCCTACGATCTGGACTATGACCGAGAAAAGGCCTACACCGAGAGCTGCCGGGTTACCCTGACTGACGGCACGGCTGCAGAAGCAGAAACGGAGCTTGCCATCACCGATCCCCTGACAGCGGATCAGTGGCATCTCTGCAATATTGGCCAGAATCCCTACGGCGTAACTCAGGCTCCGGTCAGGGGGATTGATCTTAACGTGATTCCCGCCTGGCGTACCATTCTGGAGGGGCGGAAGGAGCAGCTTGACGGCAGCGGCGTTTTAGTGGCGGTTCATGATATCCCGGCAGATATTAATCATGAGGATCTCCGGGAGCGGATTTTCGATCCTGGAATTCCCGGAAGCGGGGATCTTATTAACACCGGACTCTCACTGGAGGATCTTAAGGAGTTCCCGGCGGCCATCCATGGTTCCGGGGTGGCCGGAATCATCGCCGCTTCCGGCATGAACGGCCGGGGAGGGCGCGGCATAGCCTTCAGGGCCAGTATGGTCTCCATTAAGCTGGATCTCGCGGCTGAAGCCCGTTCTCTGGGATATATGCTTCGCATGCCCGGTCTTAGCATTGTGAACGCCAGCTGGGGGAGAGATCTGGAGACCTTTAGCCAGCCGGAACAGGAAGACCTTTACGAGGCTCTTTATGAAAGGAACATTGCCGTTATTCATGCCCAGGGCAATGAGTTTCTTGCCGGGTATGACGAAAATAGAAAGCCCTATTCCAGCAGTATCTGCACGGAGCTGCAGCTTGACTGCGAGTTCAAGCAGACTACTCAGATATCCCGGGATCCGTTTGTTATCAATGTGGGGGCCCTGAATTCGCTGGGTGTTAAGTCATCATACGGATCCACCGGAGCGAATCTCTGGGTGACCGGCTTTGGCGGCGAGAAGGGCGGTAAAAAGGATTCTGACGCTGAAACCAGTGCGGCCATTGTTACCACCAGCGGTCAGTATGATCCCCGGGACTGGAATGATCCGGATGCCCAGACCCCCTGGAGAAGCCCTGACAACTGGTATTACACCAATGTCATGAACGGTACGTCTTCAGCGGCTCCCACGGTTTCCGGCGCGGTCGCACTGGCTTATCAGGCCATGCCGGATATGACGGTATCCCAGCTCCGCTATCTTCTGGCCACTACCTCCCGCAACGACAGCGTTATGCCCTCCCTGGCGCTGACCGTGCAGGAGACGGCATCCGACCGCAGCTATGGCGAACCCGTGGTTTACGACTACGGCTGGCAGGACAATGCCGCCGGCTTCAGATTCTCCAGCCATTACGGCTTCGGAGTGGCGGATGCCGCCGCTCTGGTGAAGGGAGCACTTGCCTGCGGCAGCGATCCGGTCTGCGCCGGGCTTAAGGAGCTTCCCGAGGTATACGTATCCGGAAATTCCCATCCCTGCGTGTTCACCGATGACACTGAAAGAAACATTACCTGCACCTTCTCTGATTTCCGGGATCCGGAAGATCCGGAGTCTGTGCTCGGCAGCGCATCTCTCGTGGTGGATGCCATAACCTATGAGGTTTCCGGGATAACCTATCTTTCTGAGGGTATTAGGGATTTCTGCAAGCTCGCAGCCTCTCCGGAGGATGAAGATGAAACGGAGCATAACAGGCAAAGGAAGCAGGCCGTATTCGAGGCCAATCTCCTGCTCCAGATCCTGGCGGAATCCCCGGCAGGAACAAAATCTCTGATAAAGCCCCTCTATGCCAACTGGGATTTCAAATCCGGCTTCAGAATCCCGGGGAGTGACTATAGCAATCCCGGATCCCCGCTGTCTCCGCTCAGGCTTGCCACCTCCGCCTTCTACCGGGAAATTCTGAAGGAGGATCCCGAAAAGCACTGGACGCTGAGCCTGAAGAGTCCCTGCAGGCTGGATCTGGATGCGCTGAACAGCAGCATGCAGCTTATGGTCTACGGCCGCAAAGAGCAGTGATGACGCACCTGTCCTATCCTCTTTCAGCGGGGGAACAGCTATTGACAGCGTCCTGATGATCATCCGTCAGATGCGGGAGGCTTTAATGAATAAAAAATATTTTTTATGAAAACGTTTTTTGAGTTTTTTGCACTAGGATGATCATTTTTCGGATAAAAGCGGAGCAGAGCCGGGGAAATTTTGCACCGTCGCGGAACTTTGTTTTATAAACGTTCAACAATAATTGAAATTAATTATTATTTTTTGCGAAAAAACTTGATCTCTGTCTGACTTTTGATAGAATGACAGCGTTCGGTTTAGCAGAGACTAACAATTATCACGATCCTCCGGCAGAGGGGACACTGCTGATTCGCAACTTTGATTATTATGAAGAATTATTATTGAAGGATGATGAAAATGTTTAAGAAAGTTCTTGCTGTTGCCGTAATGCTGGCCTGCGGTTCCGCCAGTGCCGCCACCGTTTATAACAAGGATGGCACTTCCCTGGCTGTAGGCGGCCGTTTGCAGGCTAACTTCAATTCCGTATTTTCGGATGCCGAGGATGATTCCTACGGCAACCGCTGCCACAGACATGCCACCGATGCCGACGGCGAGGATTATTATGCCGAATGCAAGGCCGGCCTCAGCGGTGTAGCCCGCCTCAATGTGAATGCCCGCACTCCTATCGGTGCCGGATTCTATGCCAAAGCCTTCGGTGAATGGCAGGTGTCTGCTGAAACCTCCAGCAACGGAAAGTTTGATACCCGCTACGCCTATGTGGGCTTTGATTCTGACAACTACGGCGCTCTGGTATTCGGTCAGCTGGAATCTGCAATGTACAACGCTCTCAGCGTAACCGACGTTTTTGAGGAGTACGGCTTTTCAGCCTACAATCTGGGTGCCGGCGAGGCTGACAGCGAGCGTCAGGAAGGCCAGATTGTCTATAACCTGGACACCAACGGCGTGATGTTCAACCTGTCCTACCAGACTGCTGGCCTGAAGGGCGTTGAGGGCGGTGTTGCCGTTTCTGCCGGCTACACCTACGGCGAGACTCTTCCGCTGTCTGTGCGCCTGGGCTATGACTACTACAATGTGACCGGTGCGGATCCTGATTACCAGAGCTTCGGTCTCGGTCTTTCCCTGGGCAATGCCGGTGATGGCTTCTACGGTGCTTTCGGCTACCAGATGACCGATATTGATCGTACCTCCTCCCACCTGAATTCGTATGAGGCAGCTCTGGGCTACGGCTTTGACAACGGACTTGGTTTCATGGCCGGCTATCAGTCCAATACCTTTAAGTCCAAGCTTTTCACAGTGTCTCAGGTTGTTCTGGAGAGCACCTATGACATTAACGAGCAGTTCAAGGCTATTGCCAGTGCCAAGTTCGGTGTCGGCCATATTGACAACGGCTACCTGGACAAGACCCATGGCATTCAGTATTCCAGAGGCCGTGATCACGATGCCTTCTCTGTAGGCCTGCAGTACAACTTCTAATAACTGCCGGTTCCAGAAAAACTGACATGGCGGCTGCGGATTCTCCGGGATCCGCAGCCTTTTTATTTCCGGAGCCTGGGTAAGGAGCTGCCGGCACGGAAATTACAGAGTTCAGCTTTCCGTTTCCGGCAGAAACTCCAGAATTTCGTCAGCGCCGGTATCAGCAGGTCCCGGCTGCGGTTTTTCCGGGGAATTCGCGCTTTTGGAGGATTTTCGGAAGGGGCCGGCAGGGGATCAGTGTTCATGCAGCCTGTACTCCCGGTCCTCATCAATGATTTCCAGCATGATGTCTGCAAATGCGGGATCGAACTGGGTGCTCCGGCCCCTGACGATTTCCTCGCGCACCCTGCTCTGGGGCAGTATTCCGCGATAGCTGCGGTTACTGGTCATGGCGTCATAGACGTCCGCCACGGCGATGATCCGGGCCTCCTCCATGATATCGTGTCCTGCGAGACCGTCCGGATAGCCGCGGCCGTCAAAGCGTTCATGATGCCAGCGGGCGCCCGCTGACAGCCGGGGCATTTCTGTAATCTGGCTGAGGATCCGGTGGCCCTGAACCGGATGCTTCCGGATGAGTGCAAATTCCTCTTCGGTAAGTCTGCCGGGCTTGTTGATTACCGCGTCCGGCACGCCGATTTTGCCCACGTCATGCAGAAGACCCATCATGTAAATCTCATCCTGAGCTTCCCGGGAGTAGCCGTAGCGCCGCGCAATTTCCCGGGAATACTCAGCTACTCTTCCGGAATGACCGTTGGTGTAGGTGTCCTTGGCATCAATGGCGGCGGCCAGAGTCTGTACCACGTGCATGGAGAGACTCTGGATTTCCCGGGACTGCCGTTCTACCTCTGCTGCCAGATTGCGTCTGAGCCGTACCAGATCGATGGTGTGCCGGACCCGGAGCGTCAGCACCTCGGGAACCAGCGGCTTTCTGATAAAGTCCATGGCTCCCATGGCAAGTCCCCGGGACTCGGAATCCCGGCTGTCATCAGCGGTCAGGAAGATTACCGGAAGCGGATCTGCGGAGCCGGTCTGCTCCTTCAGGCGTTCCAGGGTGGCAAAGCCGTCCAGCCCGGGCATTTTGATGTCCAGAAGGATGAGATCCGGCCGGTTCCCTCTGAGATATTCCAGAAGGGCAGTGCCGGATTTCAGGGCCGTAACCCGCATGCCGTTCCGGCTGAGAATTTTTCCGGCCATCTTAAGATTCATCACGTCGTCGTCGACTACCACGATCCAGTCCATGAGATACCTCCTTTCAGGAATGATATGCCGCTACAGTAACAGTGAAGGGCTGCCGGAGTCAGGCAGGGCTGCTCCGGAGATGAGAAACGGCAGGAGATCTGTACTTATTAAATTCTAGCAGAGCCCCCGGAGGGATTTTTATGGGCAGATCAAAGAGTTGCGCCCGGGCTGTAAAAAGACCGGGCCGGTCCGGATTTTTATGAAACAATCCCGGAATTCATGTAACGGCTAATGCTTACCGGGAAGTTTTTAATTTCCATGTGACGGATGTTGTCAAATTGCGGGAACCCGGTAACAGCGGGGAAGGGCGGTATGATAAGATGGCCAGAGCCGGGCATTTTCTATTACTACAATAACGGGTCATTCCGCTGACCTGACGCTGACAGGCTTAAAGTCCTATCTAAAGGATCTTCCGGGTGACACTGATGACGCTTTACAGCGCGGTTTTTCTTTCGGGAAAAATTCCGGAAGATAAGGTCGTTTATTTTTAATATCAGGGGTCTTTATGGCCGGCAAATATAAAATTTCCCGAGGACACAGCAGGATTCTCGGCTCTACCGTGGAAAAGGACGGAGTCAACTTTGCCATCTGGTGTCCCGATGCCACCGAAATGGAGCTGCTTCTTTTCAGCGATATCGATGATACCAGTCCGGAATCGATTATTCTCAGATCCGCGGAGTACAGGAGCCATTACTACTGGCATGTGCTGGTGCACGGCATCCGGGATCGCCAGCTTTACGGATGGCGGGTGAAGAAGCTCGGGGCCCGGAGGCCCGGAACGATTTTTGATCCTCACAAGGTGCTTTTGGATCCCTACGCCCGGCGCATTGTCTTTCCGGAAAACTACAACCGTACCTTCAGCCGCTACGTGGGCTCCAACCTGCATTTCTGCGCCAAAAGCGTGGTTATTGACATGAGCCTCTATCACTGGGGCCGCGAGGAGAAGCGGCCGCTCCATGCCATGAGCTCCAGCATCATCTATGAAATGCATGTGGCCGGCTTTACCAAGAATCCCAATTCCGGCCTGCCTCCTGAAATCCGGGGCACCTATGCCGGCATTATCGAAAAGATTGACTACCTGAAGGACCTGGGAATTACCGCGGTGGAGCTTCTTCCGGTGTTCCAGTTTGACCGTCTGGATGCCCAGCCCGGCAAAAGCAACTACTGGGGCTATTCCCCCATGAGCTTTTTTGCGGTTCACGGGGAGTACTCCTCCCGGAACGACATCTACGGTCCTCTGGATGAGTTCCGGGATATGGTAAAGGCTCTCCACAAGGCCGGGATTGAGGTGTTCCTGGATGTGGTCTACAACCATACCTCGGAGGGCGATGCCTCGGGGCCCATTTATGCCTACAAGGGACTGGACAATCCCTCCTACTACATTCTCGATCCTGAAAAGGACGGGGCCTACCGGAACTACACGGGGTGCGGCAATACCATTAACGCCAGTAATCCCATGGTAAAACAGCTCATTAAGGACAGTCTCCATTTCTGGACTGAGGAAATGCATGTGGACGGCTTCCGGTTCGATCTGGCCTGTGTGCTTTCCCGGGACTCCTCGGGGCAGCCTCTGAACGACCCTCCCACCACCCTGGCCATTGACTGCGATAACCAGCTTTCTGATGTGAAGCTTATTGCCGAGCCCTGGGATGCCGGCGGACTTTATCAGGTGGGGGCCATGGCCGGCAGCCGCTGGCGCGAGTGGAACGGGCAGTTCCGTGATGACATGCGGGCTTTTCTGAGAGGGGATGACGGCATGATTTCGCGCTTTGTGAACCGCATTCTGGGAAGTCCCGACATTTACAGGGGCAAGAATGTGGATCCGCAGAAGAGCGTGAATTTTATCACCTGCCACGATGGCTTCACGCTGTGGGATCTGGTGTCCTACAGCAGAAAGCACAACGAGGCCAACGGCGAGGATAACCGGGACGGCAACGACTATAACTTCAGCTTCAACTACGGAGAGGAAGGAGAAACCCGGGATCCCCGGATCCGGGCAGTGCGCCTGAGACAGGCCAAGAATTTTATGCTGCTGAATCTGATGTCCATGGGCACTCCCATGGTGCTGATGGGCGACGAGGTGCTGCGGACGCAGCATGGCAATAACAATGCCTACTGCCAGGATACGGAGATGAGCTACCTGAACTGGGAGCCCCGGAAGGAATCCGAGGAGATGCTCCGGTTTACCAGAATTCTTCTGTCATACCGTTCCCGGCGCGGCAGCAGACGTTTCCGGGGGCGGGATTTTGAATCCCTGCAGGAAGCCATTGCCAATAATTCCATCACCTGGCACGGTGTGGAGCCGTTCCGGCCGGACTGGAGCCATACCTCGCACAGCATTGGCCTTACGGTTTATTCCGATACCCGGGGACTCTGGTACTACGTGTTCATTAACGCCTACTGGGAAGGTCTTCACATAAAAATTCCCTCCGTGCCGCACGGGGAGAAGCAGAAATGGTTCCGGGTCATTGATACCTATCTGGCCCCGCCCGATGATATCTATGCCGAGCAGGATGAGTACTTTCCTATCGGACACAACTACTACCTGGGCAGCCGTTCCATTCTGGTTCTGGTGGCTCCGGGACGTCCGAACTAGACCTGTTCCCTGCCGGCGGCAGCGGAAAACTGCCGGATTTCCGGGCGGGAATCCGGTCCGGGGACAGGAGGGCGGCGGTAATGTTAATCTGCCGGAAGTTTTGAGATAAAAATACAGGATTATGTGCTCTGTTTCCCCGCTTTGGTTTAGAATTGTGAAGTAACTTTGGTTCTGCGCGATATTATTTTCTGTCAGAGGAACAGATAAAATGCTTGGTTTAGGTGATAATTCTCCATTGCTGCTGGAAGACAGAATTAAAATGCTTACCCGTGAGCTTAACGGGGCCCGCGAAGAGATTGAAAAGCTGCAGAAGTTCAATCATGACATGGATCGGGAACTGGCAGATACCGGTGCCGAGCTGGCTGAGACCATTGTGAAGCTCAATGAAGTGACCCGCAGACTGGAGAACAGCGAGGACGAAAGAAAGAGCCTGATCATGGAGCTGGACAGTCTGAACGATCAGATCGACAAGCACGAGCAGTTTATGAAAGGGCTGCTGAAGCTTCTGAAAAGCAGCAGCAATATTTCCTGATTTCCGGCAGCCGTTTCCTTCCTCCGGAGGGGGCCGGTTGCTTTCTGTAATTCACGCATTCCCACATTCCCACCTTCAGAAAACCCGTCAGAAAAAGGCGGGGAGACTTTTTCCGGCCGTTATTTTCAGATGTCAGAGGCAATTTCCGGACTGCAAGAAAAACAGTACCTGCAAAAGTGTGTGGGGGGCTATAGCTATCTTGAAGGTTGTGTTTATACTGACTTCACAAAATAAAGATCGGATATGCAATATCCGATCTTTAACTGAACTCATACGCCTATTATCTCAAAATTAACACATTACTTTGAATGATTTTGCACATTATGTATGTTATTAGATATAACTCAGAAACATAAGAAAATCATTAGTTTGATAATTCTTGTTAAACGATCGCAAAAGTTGACCACCTAAACGAATAAAAGTTGACCACCTATAAATTATGAAACAAATAGATAATGGAGTGGTCATGAAAAGATCTAAAAAACATAAAATATCGGAATATCGTATAAAAGAAAATGGGTATTCCAGAATGTTTGATTCAATATTTCAAAATCAGATCCATGAACTTTCTAAACAAGGAAAGTCTATCAGGGATATAGCCAGAAAATTGGGAATTTCAAGGCAATCTGTTCGTAAATACATGAATGGTATTCAAAAACCAAAGGTACGTGTGCAGGACAGTTTTAATAACTATCTGAAGATCAACAGAGAAACAATTAAAGAGCTGTTTCTCGAGATGAATGGACACTGTGTACCTCTGCTGAGAAAACTTAAGGAATCGTATGATGGCAGTGCGAATTTACGAGGGTTACAGATTTTCTGCAAGCAGTTCAGAAAGGAACTGAAGAATCGTGGCGAATCAATCCCCTGTCGCTATGAAACCCAACCTGGTGATCACCTGCAGATAGATTTTGGAGAACAGGATGTGATGATAGGCGGGAGTAATGTCAGGATTCACTTTTTTGTTAGTGTTCTCGGTTATTCGAGAAGAATTTACGTAAAGGCGTTTACGGCAGAAAATACTGAAGCATGGCTTAATGGTATTGAGAATGCTTTTAGACATTTTGGAGGAGTTCCTCTGGCAATAGTCTCAGATAATACAAAATGTCTGGTTACAGTACATAACGGCAGTGAGCTCAAATTTAATGAAAGGTATACGGCATTCTGCCATTATTGGAATGTTAAGCCTGTCGCATGTACGCCATATAAACCACGCTCTAAAGGTAAATGTGAACGTATGGTAAGGTATTTCAAGGAAAATGCACTACCAGGCAGAAACTTTGATTCTCTTGAGGACTTACAGAAGTGGATAGATTTATGGTTGGTGAAATACTCAGACGTAAGGAAACTTTCACTGGTTCATACCTCCGGCATACAAGCTGAAACCCCGGCAGAAAGATTTACACAAAAGGAACGATCTGAACTCAGGACTGTTGACAGAGTATTTTTTACAAACATACGTGAGGAAACCAGAAAGGCAGACAAGTGTGGCCTTATCCGCGTCGAGAACAGATTGTATAAACTACCGGAGCAGTACTCCAATCAAAGCGTATTTATTCAGATAACAGACACAGAAATCATCTTCCACGATGATGATAATAAAGTTATCAGAATAGATAAGGCCACTTCCTTTTATACTGCAAAATTGCAGGAAAAATCAACCATTAAAATTTTTAATGACGTTAGTCCCGATTATGAAACGTGGGGGCAGAACAGCCTGTCACGTTCACTCGATGAGTATGCAAAAGTTACTGGAGGCGCATGGTAATGGCATCTGATAACAATCTTGTTGCTATGGCTGACAGGCTGAATCTGACTTTCTGCAGAGATCACATTGAGGAAATTATCAGTGAAACTACAAACAGCAGAATGAATCCCAGAGAAATATTGCAGTTTGTCTTTAGTCGTGAAATTAGTCGTCGAGAGGAAAACAGAATAAGGATTGGGATTATGGCAGCCCACTTCCCTCGCAAATGCACTCTTGAGGAGTTTGACTTCTCGGTGCAGCCTTGTATCGATACGGCTGTCATCAGAGAACTTAAAACGCTGTCCTGGGCTGGCAGTGGCTCTAATATTCTCTTTCTTGGACCTCCAGGAGTAGGCAAAACACACCTGGCCATAGGATTCGGTCTGCTAGCCGTAAAACAAGGATACTCAGTACTTTTTAAAACGGCAGAAGCTCTTATCAAAGAACTCTCCGAAGCCCATGAAATGGGAAAGCTTGAACAAAAAATGCAGAAACTTGCTAAGGTTAAAGTCCTCATCATTGATGAATTAGGATACTGTCCCTTCAGTGCAAATGGCTCACATCTTTTGTTTCAGCTGATAAGCAGAAGATATGAATCCAAAAGTACTGTTATAACCAGCAACAGACCTGTCAGTGATTGGGGACTGATACTTGGTGATACAACTGCCGCCACTGCTATTTTAGACAGACTGCTTCATCATTGTAGTGTGCTTACAATCAATGGCGACAGTTACAGATTGCTCGCTGCCAAGAAGGCAAATTTATTGGCAAAAAATGAAAGTTTAAGTTAAAATCGGAGTGGTCAACTTCCGATCGTTTTAGTGGTCAACTTTTTCGATCGTTCTACAATTCTATCCATGTTGCCAATCTAAAATAATTGTCAGTTAAAGGTAGTGTAATCTTGAATCCGCTTTTCCTTGCAAACTCATATGAAATACCGCCAACTGCAGCACCGTACGTTATTTTTGTTGCATTATCAGCATCCCCTAATGAACAATTAAAACCATTTTCATTAGCAGTACATCTTCCTCCAGAACCACCTATGGCAAATAAATCTCGTAATTGGAACATTTTTGTACTAGGCCAATGATTCTTTGCATAATTGTTTTTTACATCATAAACATTTAATAAAAACAAATAATCAGTTGATGATGTACTTGTAGTATTATGCTTGTAATAATAATTGTTTGGAACTGTATATGCATCTACTCGCACACCTTCCCAAAGGCATGATGGATTTTGTATACAATCAGCATTAACATTACCCCCATGTGCTGCATAATTCCACAAATCGGAGTAATTACTTATAGGCACAATTTTGCTTTTTTCGAAATCTGAAAAACTCAGCCTAGTTTGAGTATTAGAATTATATTTAGGTAATGATATATATTGTTTATTCAAAAAATTGCTATTTAATATAGAGCGAACATTACTATTGGGCCAAATTGTTGCACTTGATGCAGAAGAGAATGTCATTGTAGATTTATTATACAATTCTTCTTCAAAAACCTGCAAAAGCATAATTTTTCCACTGGATTTTCTAATAACTTCCCAGATTATAGGACGATCTTTTACTCTGTATACAGAGCCTTCCAATGAAGATAATGTTCCAAACTGAACTAAATCACCAACATTGATAGATGAATATGTTGAAGAGTCAGCTGACTTACCAATGCGTATATCAAAAGAACAATCTTCAGAATCAGATAAATTATTCACAGCTGTAACTTTTAATTGATGATTACCATTATATCCAAACAAATCTGACGAAGTGTAAGATTTTAAAGTTCCGTATACGCCTTTACCAACAGTATAAGAATGCCCCCCATAAACTATTTCAGATACATCAGTACTTAAGATATTGTCATAGTAAAAACTCAATGACGAAGGACACTGATCAGCATTAGTATCGGCACATCTTTCTTTTGCATTACTAATAAACACGTATTCCTTTTGGTTATTGTCATTATTAAAATACATGTAGCTCATTTTGTGATAGGGACCAAATACAGAACCTGAACAATATTTACTATTAAAGTAATAATATTTATTTGAAACTTTTGTTTCAATACCATTTGTGTTATCTTTAATTGTTAGCACAGGTTCATAAACGGTAGGTGATATATATGAATGTAATGTATTAGAAATATTGGTATTAGTATTTATTGATTTGTTTGAACCGTCACCAAAATTCCAAGTAAATGTATAATTACCTCCTGTTTTTACAACTGAATTTGAAACAAATTCAGCATTTAACGATGGATTAGATACGAATCCATCTTTTGGTGATAATTGTTCGTCAATAGATTGATTACGGTCATAAAAATCTGCTTTGAATACATCTGATGATGTATAACTAATGTTGCTGTTATTTGAATTACCGAGAGAATCGGAAACAGTTAACCCAATACTTACCTCTGTATTTTTACTAAACGTGCATATATAAGTACTGATATCACTATTTGGCGACTCGCAGGTTACCCCATCTCCAACAACATTCCAAGAATAATTCAAAGATGATTGCAACTCTCCATCAATTGAACAAATAATACTTTCCGCATAATAGGAATTATTATCATCAATTTCGATCAAGTCCAGAGTTTGTGAGCCACAACTAAATAATGCCGTAGGAATTATTGGTTCTGATTCAACTGTAACATTTTGTGATGCTACTGCCGAACTCGCCCCCTTGGAATCCGTTACCACCAGGCTAATGGTATAGGTTCCGGGCGCCGCGAAAGTATGAGCATAATTCCTTGTTGTTGCCGAACCGCCGTCACTGGAAGTCCATGAATAGGATACTATGTCAGAGGGGCCGTCCTGATCAGAGCTGGTACTGGTAGCTGTGATATCCAGGTAATTGCTAGCTACAGTGAATGATGCAACCGGAACATTGTTGGCTTTTTCGACGGTAACGGTCTTAGTCGCCGCTACGGATACCGCTCCCTTGGAATCAGTCACCACCAGGCTGATGGTATAGGTGCCGGGCGCCGCGAAAGTATGAGCATAATTCTTTGTTGTTGCCGAATCGCCGTCGCTTGAAGTCCACGCATAGGATACTATGTCAGAGGGGCCGTCCTGATCCGAGCTGGTATTGGTAGCTGTGATATCCAGGTAATTGCTGGCTATAGTGAATGATGCAACCGGAACGTTGTTGGACGCTTCAACAGTAACCGTCTTTATAGCTGCCACAGAGCTTGCTCCCTTGGAATCTGTTACTACTAGGCTGATAGTGTAGGTACCGGGAGCTACAAAGGTATGAACATAATCCTTTGTCGTGGCCGAACCGCCGTCGCTGGAAGTCCAGGCATAGGATACTATGTCAGCGGGACCGTCCTGATCCGTGCTGGTACTGGTTGCTGTGATATCCAGATAATTGCTGGCTACAGTGAATGATGCAACCGGAACATTGTTGGCTGCTTCAACCGTAACAATATTTGTTGCCACTACTGAGCTTGCTCCCTTGGAATCTGTTACTACTAGGCTGATAGTGTAGGTACCCGGAGCTGCAAAGGTATGAACATAATCCTTTGTCGCGGCCGAACCGCCGTCGCTGGAAGTCCATGCATAGGATACTATGTCCTCGGGGCCGTCCTGATCAGTGCTGGTATTGGTGGCTGTAACATTCAGATAATTGCTGGTCACGGTAAAGGAGGCAACCGGGACATTGTTTGACGCTTCAACAGTAACCGTCTTTGTAGCTACCTCAGATCTTGCACCCTTGGAATCTGTTACGACTAAGCTGACAGTGTAGGTACCGGGAGTTGTAAAGGTATGGACATAATCCTTTGTTGCAGCTGAACCGCCGTCGCTGGAAGTCCATGCATAGGACACAATGTCTGCCGGTCCGTCCTGGTCAATACTGGTATTGGTGGCTACGATGTCCAGATAATTGCTAGCTACGGTGAAGGATGCAACCGGGACGTTGTTGTTCGCTTCAACAGTAATAATTTTTGTAGCTGCCGCGGAGCTTGCTCCCTTGGAATCTGTTACCACCAGACTTATGGTATAGGTGCCGGGAGCTGCAAAGGTATGGACATAATCCTTTGTTGTAGCCGAACCGCCGTCGCTGGACGTCCACGCATAGGACACAATGTCTGCCGGTCCGTCCTGGTCAATACTGGTATTGGTGGCTGCGATGTCCAGATAATTGCTAGCTACGGTGAAGGAAGCAACCGGCACGTTGTTGGCAGCTTCGACAGTAACGGTCTTTGTTGCAGTTGCGGAGGTTGCTCCCTTGGAATCCGTCACCACCAGACTTATGGTATAGGTGCCGGGGGACGCGAAGGTATGAGCATAATCCTTTGTAGTTGCAGAACCGCCGTCGCTGGATGTCCATGCATAGGACACAATGTCTGCAGGTCCGTCCTGATCCGTGCTGGTATTGGTAGCAGTTACTTTAAGGAAATTCTTAGAAATCGTGAAGGAAGCTTTAGGTTTATGGTTAATATTAGCATTTTCAGAAATTACTACATTCTTGGTAAATTTATTAGATATTCTGCCATTCTTATCTTTGACTATTAATGATATTGAGTATTCTCCATGGGAAGGAAAAGTATGAACAAATCACCCAGGGTATGGCCGTTTTATCCCTGACATACCCCATGAAAGAAAGTACTAGACCGTTGTAAGTTCATGGTCCGGTACATAAGTTTTCGCTCTTGAAACCTATAAGGCCTTAGAGCCTGCCCATGCATTTGAGA
>NZ_KB899637.1:492049-646698 GCF_000378405.1 Succinimonas amylolytica DSM 2873
GCACAAGATTGTCAGAATTATTTACGTGATAATAACGCGGAAGGTCAAATACGAAGACAGCCCGAACGATCAGTCGTTGGCAAAATTCCGGATGGATCAGGTCAAACGCGCCATCTCCAGAGCCAAAATTACTGAAGGTCTGTGTGTGCAGAGCGAAACCAGCAATCAGGGCAAAGTGATCTGTGCCAGCGTCAGCATGACCCAGCCAACTTAACGGGGGCCGGAACGGATCTTACCGAAGAGATCCGGGCCGCCACTCCATTCCAGGGCATGCAGCGTTCCGAATGCGGCTTAAGGGCCGTCGCTTTCGTTTGTCCGCCGGGGAGCTTTCTTTCATAATAATTTCTTAGATTTTGATAACCCGCCATCGCTTGAACTCCATGAAAGCTCTGTAATTTCATCAGTTCCATCGTATGTGGCGGTAACGGTATTCCCGTTAATCTCAACAGAAAAAGAGGCTACTGGCAAATCTTCGGAATTTTGCTTAACGGTCACAGCTTTGCTGTATTGATTTGATACAGCGCCTTTGCTATCAGTGACTGTTAAACTAACTGTATAAGTTCCTGCTTTCCGAAATACATGTGAAAAATCTTTACTATGTGATAATCCTCCATCTGAAGATTTCCATAAATATGAAATAATATCGCCATTACCATCAGCGTCATAACTTGTATTTGTAGCAACGACTTCCAAATTATTCGTTGTAAAATCAAAAGACGCCACAGGGTCATGATTCTTTCGTTCAACTACAATATCTTCTGAAACAACTGAGGATTGTTTTCCATCTCTGTCAGTTACATAATGAGATATTGTATATGTGCCTTCTTCAACAAAAACATGTTTAAAGTTTTTTTCATTAGATTCACTGCCGTCACTACAAAACCAACTATATTTTAGAATATCATCGTTGCCATCTTCATCAGTACTGGTATCTGTTGCAATAACTTCTAAGTAATTAATACGTGTTGAAAATGATGCTATAGGTTCATGATTTTCATTACTAGTTTCACCACTGCCACTGCCGCCGCCACCGCCGCAAGCAGAGAGTGCAATAACAGATAAAATGGCACAGGAAAGTTTTGAGAATTTCATTTTTGTACTCCATTTTATAATTTAAGTGCCATACATAAACAAACATCATCAAAAAACACCAATAATGCAATCCTGATATCTGACACTTTTCCTATTAAAATTGTGGTTCTATGATTTTTTGATCACTGTTATTTATGATCTAGTATTAAAACCTTTTATGAATACGATATTAAAAAACATACCTGAGATTTCACAGTTAAATTTTGCCTGTTTATTCCCACCAGTTATCCATCTTTGCAATTATAATCTTTCAAAAAATCATAAGTTCTATTTCAATTTTCTGAACAGACACAAAAACTGGCAGGATATCATCAGTAAACGCTAATTTTTTCTCTGTAAAGTAGAAATCCTTACTTTGCTACCAATTGTGATCACGCCTTTAAATTAGACTCTTTGTGTCCTAATTACACATATAAGTTAACTTATTTTTTTTTTTGACCATCTTTTGCTTAACTTCCGTATTCTTTTTGTGAAGTGCTTATAAAAAAACAATCTTTTAAAACTGATGTCGCATACAATTAACCAAGCCATGCTCACCATATTGCTACGTAGCCACATTCTCGAAAAACAGCTAAAAAACGCCCCAAATTTGTCTGTAATGATTTTCAGCTCATGAAGTCTGTCTGCCTGCTTCCTGAAGCGGTGCATCAGGCTATCAATTGTTTCAGCATGCATATCACATGCAGCCCGAGTTCCCGGAAACTGACTGTTTCCGGGAACAGTCAGGATTATTTTGTTAAGCACATCAGAGTTTAAAAAATTCCTGAATGGTAATCACCGGGGGATTCACATTTTTTCTTCCCGGTAGTTAGTTCTTTTTTTTCGGCGGGATATGCTTACCGGGAGTGCCTGCTTTCTAAAACCGGGGGTTATAGCGGTCGGCGCCGGGGATAGCTCTCCGGGCCGGTATTCTGGCAGCCGGATCAGGTGTTCAGTCATACGGATTTTATGTCTGCGGAGCGTTTCGGGATCTGCGGAATTTTTGTTTACAGGTGCTTACATGGACAAACTGTCGATATTTCTGTTTGAATCAAAGTCAATTCAGGCGTATCTGAGCCGGACAGGCAGGCTGAGACACATGATTATTGCCAGCGACCGGCTCGACAGTCTGGTGGGGCCGGATGAGGACGGTCTTATCCAGAGAGCTCTCGCTGCCGCGGGACTGGATCCCGGCCGGGATACCAACATTATTGCCGCGCAGTCCCCAGACTATGAGGTTCAGGAGGATAACGGGAAGATCGTTTTTTTTCGCTACCTGGGCGGAGCCTTCAGCTGCTATGCTCTGGGACAGCAGGGATACGAGAATCTGGTCAGGTTCCGTTTTGCCGTAACTCTTGCCGTGCAGACGGAGCTTCCGGGAATGCCTTTTTCGGATGCCCTGGTTTCCGGGGATCTGGAGGATCTGTCCGATAACCGGGGATTTTTTGACCTCCTGGATCAGGCCTACACCGCTCTGGCCGCTGCCGGTAACCGGCCCCTCATGCTTCTCCCGCTGGCTACGGCCTGCACTGCGTCGGCCGTGGCCACCGGCGAAGCGGCGGTCCGTACCGATGCGGAAGATGCCCGTAATCTCATGAAGGCGGATCGGGACAGTGCGGATGCCGTAATGGTCAGACTGGCCTCTAACTATCAGAAGGTGAATCTCTCGCTGTATATCCGGTACCTGTTCAGCAAGAAGGAGGCCAGAAGCCTCCGGAAGGCAACTGCCGCTCAAAGAGATTTGGCGGCTTCCTTTGACAGAAGGTTCAAGAGCAGCGTGAATTTCAGCGGCAGCGACCAGGATGAAAACGACGGCGATATTGCGCTTATTCACATGGACGGCAACAGTGTCGGCACCACTCTTATCAGACTGCGCAGCGTTCTCAGCGGCAGGGACGGAGAGAATGCAGCTCCGGTATCCCGCGGCGAATATACAAAGGTGATGCTGGAGATCTCCGAAATGCTCCAGAACTCTACCCGAAATGCTGTGAAGGAGGCGATTTCCGGTTTGATGAAGATGAAGAAGGACAGCAGCCTGAACTTCAGGCCGCTGGTGCTGGGAGGAGACGATGTCACTCTGCTTATGGATCCCCGGTATGCCGCAGACTTCTGTGTGAATTTTGCCCGGAAGTTCCGGACAGAGACTGAAACGAGCATTAAAAAAAGCGTGCTTATAGGCAAGTATCTGAAGGGAAAGCTGAAATTTCTCACCTCCAGCGGCGGTATTCTGTTCCAGAAGAAAAAGCATCCCTACCAGGGAGCGGTCAGACTGGTGGAGTCCCTGGCAAAAATGGCCAAGGACCGCTGGAAGAATCTGAGCTCTGCCGCACCTTCGAAGAACGGAACGGAGCTCTGGGATAAAGTCATCTCCGCCTCTGAAAAGGGGGTTATCAGGGTAAATCCCTCCGCAGTGGCATTTGTCAGGGTTACCGAGGCCTCCGGAGAGGCTCTCGGAGAGCTCTTTGACCGGCTGCGCCGCTTCCGCATCCCGTCCGAGGGCCGGGAGTTCTGCACCGGCAGCATGAACGGCTTTGTTACCCTTGGCAGCTCCGATGAGGATGCGGGCGAGGTAACCCTGGAACAGCTTGCGGACTGTGTGGGGAGGCAGCAGGGCGGTGCGGTGATTTCCCGATTCCGCAGAATGCTTTCGGAAATTTCCTGCGGGCGGCTTACTGATGCCCGGCAGCTGTTTAAACAGGCCAGGCGTAATGATGATTCCTTTATAAATAATCCGGTAGTGGAGCTCCTGATTAAGAGCGGGGAGCATGAGGAAGAGGATCCCGACGGCATCTGGTACTATAAGGTGCCTGCCGGACAGGGAGACCGGCAGCAGTCTCAGGATTTTCGCTATGAATCCATCATTAACGATATTCTGGTACTGGATCATTACATCGTGGAGCAGGCACGGGAGGAAAGCTCCGGAACTCCTGCTGAAACTCAGGAGGAGCAATAATGACCACGGCAAAGATTGAGATAGCTTTCCAGTCGTTCTGGTTTGTAGGCACCGGCCGGGAGGCCGGAGTCTATGCCGATTCCATTCCCGTAAAAAGAACACTGGTTTCTGAGTCCGGAATTCCGGTGCCGGTCCCCTGCGTTCCCGGAAAAACCGTCAAGGGCATGTTCCGGGCCGCCTTTCAGACTGCCGGCGGAAACGGCTGGTTTGGTACTAAGAAGGAAGCCGAAGAGCTGGAACACAGGCTCTTCGGGCAGCCCGGACCGGACAAGCTTTCGGAACAGTCTCCGGGGCAGCCCGGACCGGACAGGCCCGCGGAACAGTCTCCGGGGAAGTCCGGAAATCCCGGAATACTGCATTTCAGCATGCTGGAAATCAGCCCGGCCCTCAAAGCGTATCTCAGGAAAGAGCCTGATGCGGCAGGCGAGCTTTTCCGGACGGTGAAGAGCACCGCCATCGACCCTGATACCGGTACGGCCAAAAACAAATCGCTGCGGGAGTATGAGGTGGTGGTGCCTTTAACTCTTACAGGCGAAATCTCCTTCTGCGAGGATGGGATCCGGGATCCGGAACTCCCGGGAGCCCGGGAACTTACAGAGAAGCTTAACCAGGTAGCGGCTCTGATAACGGAGCTGGGAGGCCGCAGAACCCGCGGTTTCGGGCAGTGTGTCATTACTGTTAGGGAGGAGCCCCGGAAATGAAGAAATGGTTTGTTCTGGAGACCATAGACGACATCATAATCGGCACCACCAATGCGGGAGCCTTCGTATCCGCTACCCAGGGCTATATCCCGGGCAGCACCGTCATGGGAACTGTCTGTGCTCTTTATGGCAGAGATAATTTTGAGGCGGATACGCTTAACCTGCTTTTTCAGGAAAATATGGCGGAATTCAGCGATTTCCTGCCCCTGAATGCGGAGGGAAGGGAGACCTTTCCGGCTCCCATGTGCCTCCATGCCGAAAAGAGTCATGACAGCAGCAGTGAGGTGCTGCTTAATTTCCTGAAGAGCGGCGTGAAGGAATCCTTTAAGCAGTATAACCAGATCCGGGGCGATAACCGGGACTCCCGTTTTTTCAGCTACAGTATCAGGCAGACGGTTACCGCCCGTACCGCCATTGACTATAAAACCGATACTGCCAGAAAAAGCGCTCTCTACAGCCGGAACTCCATTGCCGCCGGACAGTGCTTTCTGGGCTGCTGCCGGATACCGGACAGCCTGACAGAGGGCAGAGCCGCTGCCGGATCCCGTTCCGCCACCGCAATTAAGGAGGCCCGGGATGCGGTGTTTGACATCCTCAGGGACGGCCGGGTGCTGCGCATCGGGGCCAGCCGGGGCTCCGAATACGGCCGGGTGCGGGTTCATGACGTTACTGCTCTTATGGAGAGCTCCGCCTCCCGGCAGAATCCGGAATCGGGTACGGTGCTTCCGGACGGCAAAAGAGAGCTGGTGCTCTGGTGTCTCTCCAATACGGAGTTTCTGGATGCGCTGACCAGCTATGATTCCCCGGTGCCGGACAATTCCGGCATGCTCTGGGCTTTCGCCCGCCGGAATATCAGGGCGGAGTTTGTTCCGGAACGGTCCTTTATAAGAACCGGCAGGACCCGGTATTTCAACAATGCCAGAGGCGGGCTGGATTCGGCCCGGGTTTATATAGCCAGAGGCAGCGTTCTCACCTATACCTATGACTACAGCGGAGCGGATCTTCCTGGTATTCTCCGGGATCTGGAAGAGGAGGGGATCGGCATTTCCCGGCAGCTGGGTTTCGGCCGGGTGATGGTGAATCCGCATTTTCTGCTTACCGAAGGCGTGTCCGGCGCAGAATCCCCGCTTTTCGAATCCGGTTTCACATTTTACAGAGACCGGTTTTCCGACGCGGATGATTCATACCTGAAGGACCCGGAGGTGCGCTGGCTCGGGGAGCAGCTCCAGGCCCGGAGAGACTGGGAAAGCATCGAAAAGCTGGCCGAATTATTCCTGAAGCGGGTAGCTGAAATGTATGAAAGCGCCCGGCGTTACTGCGGTATCGGAAAAGAGACGGATTTCGGTCCCGGAAAAACCCAGTGGCAGGCATTGCGGGACGTGCTGGGCGGCCTTTTTTCAGAAAGCATCACGAGTGACTGCCTCCTGGCCGCGGTCCTGAGGGTTACTGTTGCCGGCAAGGAGGAAACCCAGAAGGGCGCAGAGCTGAAACCTGATGATATCTGGAATATCTACTGCCTGTTCCAGGGCTGCACCAATGTGGAAATTACCTTCGGATCCGCCTTCCAGAAACTGGTGCAGGATCTGATCCGCGATGCCGTCAGACTTCAGATGGAAGAGAATGCCGAGAAGGCAGAAAAGACAGAGAAGGCAAGGAAGGCCGAGAATGCAGAGAAGGCTGCCCCGGGGCTGGCCTGCAGGGGGATCATCAGATGTCTGGATCATAATATGACGCTGCTGAACCCGCGGGTATACAGCGAACTTCAGCAGCTTAAGAAGAAGCCTGATGATGATAGGAAACAGGAGACCCGGTAATGTCGCATCTTGTATTGTCACGAATTGTTATTGAAACACAGTCTCCGCTGGCACTGTCCTCCGGCGGTCATGATCTGGGCTCCTCCTCCGATGTGGCCCAGGACTGGAACGGGGTGCCCTGCATTCCTGCCGCTTCTCTTATGGGGGTGTGGCGGGCCAGTGCCCGGAGCTCCGGAATGAAGGATAGCTGGGACAGGTGGTTCGGCTGTGTAAACGGTCAGGAGCCGGGGCGGGCCTCGCGCATTGTGCTTTCGGACGGGCTCCTTCTTGATACCGCCGGTGATGCCAGAAGAGGGCTCGTTCCGAAATGCGAGCTGGAAAAGAATTTATTCACCCGGGAGAATTCGCCGCTGATTATCCGGAGACAGCGCACCAGAATCAATCACCGCGGTGCTGCTGATGCTGCCGGCCATGGCAAGTTTGATACCAAGTGCCTTATGAAGGGCGCCCGTTTTGTTTTTGATATCAAGGCCTTCACGGATGATGCTGCCGGGTTTTCGGCTGCGGATCTGAACGCCATTATCAGTCTTATCGGCGAAGCCTCCTTTGCTGTGGGCGGCGGCCGGACCAGCGGTTTTGGCAGAGTAGCGGTAAAGGGCTTCATTCAGGAAAATATTGATCTTGGCGAGGGCGGTGCGGCCTGCCTGAAGCGGATAACCGCATTCCGCACCAGAAAGCCGCCGCATGAGATCCAGAAGGGAGTTCCGGGCATTTCCTTTAATGCGGACCGGATCCCGGAGCGGTTCCAGCTTCTTCTGGATATGAAGATGAATGTTTCGGGGCTCTATACCGCAGGAACCGGAGGAGACTTTCTTGACAGTCGCCTAAAAATGAGCTTCCCGGGGAAGATGGGAAAATCAGTGGCGCACCCCGGTTCGGAAACAGCCGTGGTCTGGGACGGCTGCCTGGGCAGAATCGACAGCACTGATAAGTTGCGGGCATTTATTCTTCCCGGCAGTGAAATCAAGGGCATAATCGCCCACAGGATGGCGTATCACTATAACCGCCTTGCGGAAAACTGGGCCGATACCGCGCTGGCTCTCGGCGGAAAGGGGGCGGAAATGCCGGAGCCCCTCCAGGTTCTTCTGTTCGGAAGGGCCGGAGACGGGGCGGAAAAGGCTTCTTCAGCTAATGGAGCCCTGTCCGGGAAGCTGTTTTTCAGTGATGCCGTAGTGAGTTACCGGAAGTGCGCAGCCAGAAAGCATAACCGTATTGACAGAATTACCGGCGGGGTGATTGACAAGGCGCTTTTTACCGAGGAACTGGCGGTGAGTCCGGTCTTTGATGTCCGGATCTATATCAGCAGGGATACCCTGGATATCCTTTCCGGGAAGGTTTCCCATGCCCGTTATGATGAGGAGACGGTTTCCCGGGTGGTCACTGCTCTCAGAAGAACCTTCTTTGATCTTGCCCGGGGGCTTCTGCCACTGGGGGCGAAGAGCGGCCGCACGCTTGCAGAGTTTTCCGGATGCAAGAAGGCCTGTGCGGAGCTTGTGGAGTGCTGTTTCCCGCAGCCGGAAAAGAACGGTAAGAAGTGAACAGGCAGACAGACAAACAAATAGACAGAATGGATGAGCGGAAAATGGAAGAGGTTTTAGACAGCGATTTCCGGATAGACGATGCGGAAGCCCGGGACATAATGGCCCGTCTTAAGCTTGATAATGTGCATTACAGCAGGGCTCCCGGGGTTAGCCAGGAGCTCCTTTCGGGAGACGGGCTTAAGAAGCTTTTCAGTAGCTTTCCGGCTTCCCAGGGATGGATTCTCTACACTGACGGCCTTGTTAACTTCATGAAGAGATCCGCCGGGGACGATTCCCGGGAAATTCTGGAGCTGGAACTCTGTGCCGCCGCAGACGGAGAGGGGTACTGCCGGACTCTGAGAGCGGTTCTGATAGCCGAGGATCTGTATTCGGTAACACAGGTTGATCCTGCCGGGGCGGGGGACAACGACTGGGTCTATGCCTATGCTGATACTGCCGTCCTGGTAAAGAACAGTTTCCGAAGCAACCTGGACGGCGAGGGGCTGGCACGGTACCGGGTATGGTATCGCTGTTTCCGCAGCGGGGCCGTTAATAATGCTGTAATGGGCCGCTGGGTACCCTGGATGCAGCAGTTTGCGGGATTTATCAGGTAGGTCAGGAGAAGAAACGCTATGCCAGAAATTATTGCACCCTACAGCTTTGTGCCGCTTCCCGGGAAGGTTTTTGCTCCGGACTGGGCCTATTGTGTTTCTCATGACCTTCCGTTCCCGGACGGCCTTGACGGCGTTATCGATCTGGAGCTTGTCAACCATGGCGACATCTGTGTCGGTTCCGGCGGGGACGAGGAGTCCGAAGATGCGGATTCCGGCGGTAAAAAGCCCCGTGAGGTGTGGTGGGCCCGGGATCCTGAAGACCAGGACCGGCTCATTATTCCAGGCACCTCGGTGAAGGGGATGCTCCGGAACGTTCTCGAGATCGTCTCCCTGGCCCGGCTGACTCCGGATTCCATGTATCAGATAAGGGAGTTTTCGTACCGGGTCCTGGAAAAGGGCGATTACATGAATCAATACCAGAAATATGACCGCGCCCGGGCCTGGCTCCGTTATGACCCTGCTGCCAAGACCTGGAAGCTCAGAAAATGCAAAAGCAAGCATGGAATTATTAAGATTTTTGATGAAGAGCTTAACAAATTCCTGGGTCTTGGCGCGGATTGCGGGATTAAGAACTATGACCCGAAAGCCGGTTTCAAGCAGCAGAGCCTTGAGGAGAAATACGAAAAGGCGCGGAAGTCGCAGAAGGGCCTGGATTTAAATACCAGGGTTCAGGTTTTTCTCAAAACGGAAACTCCGCATCGCGGGCAGTCCTATGAAAGGGTAGTCCGTATTGTCCCTGCCGGTTCTGAGGGGACTTCCAGTGCGGAATCCTCCTGTACCGGATATGTGGTTTTTTCAAATTTCCGGGTAGCTGAAGCAAGTGATAAGGACAAAAAGGCTTTCAGCTACATTTTTCCGGATGACGAGTATGAGCCGGAGATAGAGGTTTCCCAGGATATGGTGCAGGATTTTACCGGTGTCAGCGATACAGCCGCCAAAAACTTCAGGTATCTTCTCGGGCATCAGAACCAGGAGCTGGGAATTCCGGTATGGGCTTTCACGGACAAGGTGGATAGAAAGCTGAAGGAGCTCGGTTTTGCCAAAATGCCCCGTTTTAAGTGCAGGTACAATACAGAGCAGGTCACAGCCAGACACCAGTGGGGAGGGGATGATAAGGACTGGGAACTGGCTGATGAGCTCTATTTCTCATTGCCGGATCTTCTGTTCGGCACCGTCAGAAAGCAATGCGGGCATCTCAGTATCAGGAGCCGGATAGGCTGCACCGATATGGTGTCCGAGAAGGTTTCTTCTGCCGATTTCGGGGAGAAGATGGATATCGTGCTGAGTTCTCCCAAGCCGTCCTTTACCGCCATGTATCTGGAGGATAATAAAACCTATTCCTCAAGCACCGGCATTCCCCGGTCCTCGGGATTCAAGCGCTACCGCTGTCAGGAAAAGTCCACTTCCGGCATTCCGGGAAAGGAGCCGGTTATTTCGAGGCTGGAGGTACTCAGGAAGCCCAAAGCATTTTCCGGAAGGATTAAGTTTCATAATCTTAAGAGAGAGGAGCTGGGAGCTCTGCTGTGGTGTCTGAGATTCGGGGAAACGCTGCAGGATTCCGCGAAATCTCCCTTTTACCACAATATCGGGCATGGCAAGCCCTACGGCCTCGGAGCGGTGCAGTTCCGCAGGATTGCCGTGGAGGTGCCGGATTATGACTCTTTCGGCATGAAGCGCCTTGATACTGCCGAGCTGGATGCCATGGTGCGGAGTTTCTGCGAGCTTATGGACCGGGAGTTTGAGAAGGCCGGCGGCGGCAGCAATCTCTGGAGCACTTCGGCGCAGGTGGAGATGCTCCGCTCTCTGGCGGTTCTTCATGATGATTATGTCCGGGATTCCCGGGTTTACAATGCTCAGGGAGATTTTAAGCATCTGAATAATGCCCGGATGCCGAAGATTCCGCGAGTTCAGGTTATTGATGGCACGGCTGTCACGGATCCCAAGGATGTGATTCAGCGCCAGAATCCTGCAGACAGTCAGCAGCTACTTACTATCACCGGCCTTAATAAAAAATACTGCAGGTATCCTGAAATCGATGCAATGTACCAGTATCTTATCAAGGAACGAGGCAACGATAAATATTTAAAGAAATGTTGTGACGATCTGGAAGAGAAGAAGAAGGAACTGAGAGAGCAGGAGAAATTTAACAGGATCAGCTGCGCGGCTATCAGGGATTTCATATCTTCAGAAGGCTATAAACAGATGTCCCAGATTTCTAACTGCAAGGCCGCCGGATCGCTGCCGGTTTCCGGTGACAAAATTACCGCCTTCCTTAAGGAAGTGGAGGCTGCTCAGGAGCTCTCGGAGACGGACAAAATAGTGCTGGATGATATTCTTAAATCGGCATGGCTGAAAGCCTATAAGGAAGTTAAGAAAAATGCTGCAGTAAGAAAGAAGCTGGTGAATGACATCCGGGAGAAGCACGGTCTGTCTGAGACTTAAAGATCAGAGATACGGTTAATTCCGGTGCCGGATGGGACAGGAGCCGGCAGGAAGGCGGTATTGCCAGGGCCGCAGGGCAGGGGAACTGACCTGACAGCAAGCCGGGCGGCGCGGGGGAACGAAATGTTTCTGACCGCCGGAGCCGGACACGGCTTCCTGGTTCCGGGGGGTAAGGAGTGCGCCTGCATTCTCATCAGGATTTCTTTTCCCGTGCTGCTTTCCGGGCCCGGCGCTGTGCTCTGTTATTGGCCTCGGAAGCAAACAGTTCCACGGCTTCATCTGTAAGATCCTCATCCAGAATAGCACCTGTGGGCACGGTTTTTGCCCAGGGGCAGAGTTTCCGGTAATCCACATCCAGAATCACCGTGTACGGCGGCCCGCAGCGATCGTTTACCGTCATATACAGATGACGGCCTCTCCGGCGGATCAGATCTTCCGGACTGCCGGCGCCGGGTGTATTCACAAGATCATATATCTCCTTCGGTATCTCATACAGATCATGATTGCAGCCGCCGCCGATCTCCGCGGTACAGAGACCGGTTTCCGGATCATAGCAGCAGCGCCACCCCTTACCGGTTTTAAATTCCATAATTTTTTCCTCTCATAAGACAATTCCGCACTCAGCCGTTTCCTGCAGTGCAGTATGACTCGGTATTTCCGATATGATAAACGTTTCAGATTATTTTAGCAGCTGAATGCTTTAGAATAACTGTCAGATTTAAGCTTCAGTGAGCCAGTTACGGACCTGGGGCCTTCCCTGCCACCGGCAGTGGCGGGGCAATGGTCAGTAAAGGCCGGGAAGAACCGGTGCGGGAAAGACTGAAGCGGGAAAGAACTTCAAGGATTGAACAGGAGTCCCTATGGATTATTTTCAGGAGCTTTTAAGATCAGAGAGCTATGATTTCATCCGGACAAACGAGAGACTCGGGGAGCGGATAATGCTTCTGGGGCTGGGCGGGAGTCATGCCTACGGCACTGCCAATGAGAACAGCGACGTGGATTTCCGGGGCATAACGCTGAACCTGCCCTCGGATCTTATCGGGCTTACGAAGTTCGAGCAGTATGTGGATGACGGTACCGATACGGTCATTTACAGCTTTAACAAGATGGTAAAGCTCCTTCTGGAATGCAATCCCAACACCTGCGAGATTCTGGGGCTGGAGGATGATCAGTACCTGATAAGGTCTCCGCTGGGGCAGGAGCTCCGGGAGAATGCCGGCCTCTTTCTTTCCATGCGGGCGGTACGCAGCTTCGGGAGATACGCCAACGATCAGCTCCGGCGTCTTCAGAATGCCCTGGCCCGGGATTCTCTGCCGCAGCCGGACCGGGAGCGGCATATCATGAATTCCGTAAAGTGCGTTATCGAGGACTTTAACCGCAAGAACGGAGATGAAGTGAAGTCCTTAGCCGGAACAGGGGATTTCCGGATCAGCCTGGACAGCTCTGCTAATCCGGAAATGGAGACGGAGATATTTATGGATGCCGTCCTAAGCCACTATCCGCTCCGGCGGTTTGCGGATCTGTCCGGCCAGGTGCGGGCCGTGCTCCGGGAATATGACAGGCTCGGAGCCCGCAACAAAAAGAAGGACGACAATCATCTTAACAAGCATGCCATGCATCTGGTGCGGCTTCTGATGATGGCCCGGGACATTGTGGAAAAGCGCCGGATTATCACCAGGAGAACGGAAGATCTTTCCGTGCTTCTTTCTATCAGGCGGGGGGACTTCATGCTGGAGGACGGTACCTATTCCCGGGATTTCTATGCTCTCGTGGACGAATACGAAAGAAAGCTGGACGAGGCGATACGGCATACCAGTCTTCCGGAGGAGCCGGACATGGCAGCGGTAGGGCGTTTTGTGGAGCGGGTAAATCTTTATGCGGTTACCGGGAGGTTCTGATATGGATGCCAGTATGGAAAGGGAAATCAAAAACAGGCTGGAACAGGTGGAGGCGGAATATAGTGTCCGCATTCTGTTTGCTGCGGAATCCGGTAGCCGGGCCTGGGGGCTGGAATCTCCGGACAGCGATTATGATGTCCGGTTTGTGTATGTGCGTCCGCTCAGGGAATACCTCCGGGTGGACGAGCCCCGGGACGTTATCGAATGGCAGCTTGACGCGGTTTATGACATCAATGACTGGGATTTTCGGAAAGCGCTCATGCACCTCGGCAAAAGTAACCCTGTCGTTTTCGAATGGCTTAATTCTCCGCTTGTCTACCGGGAAGCTCCGGAATGGGCCGGGGTGCGGGATGCGGCACAGCGAGTGTTTTCAGAAAGAGCCGGAGTCCGCCATTACTACGGTCTTGCCAAAAACACCTTCCTGACCCATCTTACCGGAGACCGTGTCAGCTATAAGAAGTACTTCTATGCGCTCCGTCCGCTCCTGGCTGCCAGATATATCGAATCCCGGCATGAGGCACCGCCGATGCGTTTTCAGGAGCTTATGAATCAGGTGCTGCCGGAGGATCTCAGGGAGGCTGTAACCGCGCTTCTGGAGGTGAAACGGCAGACTCTCGAAGGGGATCTCCTGCCCCGGATTCCGGCCATAAGCGACTTTATTGAAGCCGAGATCCGTGCTCAGCAGGAAATCCTGGGCCGGCTCCCGGACAGCCGGAACCGGGACATTGCCGCGCTGAACCGGATTTTTCAGGAAATTGTCCTTGCCTGATGACAGACGTCTCAGGAAGAAATCTGCAGGGCATAAAGAGCTAAACGCCGCGGGCATAGGACGGTTTTGGAGCGCCGTGATCCCAATTCCTGCGGCACCGGAAGAAGCCCCGGAGAAAACGGCCTTTATGGGAGATAAACCTCAGCTGTACAGAAACGGCACCGGCAGTAAATCAGCACCCAAATCCGGGGCTTATCACCGCCTGCTGTTCTGAGGCTCCCGGGCCCCCCGGAAGCAGAATACGCTGTCCGGGAATTCTGGTGACCTCCTCCAAAGTTTCAGGCGAAGGACAGCAATTGTTCTCCCGGCCCGGAAGGTCATTCTTTACAATAGAGGTACGGACAGCAGTTTTTCATGCACTCATGATATGTAAGTTTCCGGTCCGGCAGTAACGTTATCCGGAAGCCACCTGGCGGAAAGGCTCCTCAAAACAGCATTTTAAAGCTGCAAAAATTTAGGTTTCTGGAGAATTCCCCTATAACAGTGCCGGAGGCCGGCGGAAGAAGGCACCGGGTAACACTGCAGCCTGAACTCAGGATTACTTTCTTACAGACTATAAGCAGATAAAAGTCTTAATAATGCGGATATGTAACCTGTTACACAGACTAATGATATAAGCAACCTGCAGGATATAAAATTAACAGTCGGATCCAGGTCTTGTAACTGGCCGCAAAAATGCGTTAGCTAAAAGAATAAAAACTATTACTTAAAAAATGAGTCTAAGGATCTTAAATGATGTACCGCATTTCAGTTTTTTGTGATGGAGATCGGGCACCCAGGTAATATTCTCCTTTTTAGGGGATCGGTTTTTTGAAAAAGTGGTAGAATTTTATGTAACAAAAATCTAACTGGAACACTGTCAGGATGTGATGTATTTTTGACACCGGCTGGGCCTTTGTGACATAATGGCCCCCGAACGGAGGAGCCGCAAAGGGGTCAACCCTTTCGCGGTATTGAAACAAGACTGTTAAGGATCTCAAAAAGAGTGGAGCCGTAAGCCGCAAAGGGGTCAACCCTTTCGCGGTATTGAAACCCCAGATTGTGGAACCGGGTAAGCAGAAGGGACGGAGCCGCAAAGGGGTCAGCCCTTTCGCGGTATTGAAACCGGCGTAGCATTCATAGTATTCATCACGGAGAATTTCGCCGCAAAGGGGCCAACCCTTTCGCGGTATTGAAACTCAACCTCGCCAGTAACCTCAAATTCTTCGGTTACGCGCCGCAAAGGGGCCAACCCTTTCGCGGTATTGAAACTACTCCTGCCGAGGTACGCCGCTCCACTCCTGCGGGATGCCGCAAAGGGGGGCCAACCCTTTCGCGGTATTGAAACCATTGTCGCCGCAAATCTTATGTAACCCGGTTTCATGGGCCGCAAAGGGGTCAATCCTTTCGCGGTATTGAAACTCAACCTCGCCAGTAACCTCAAATTCTTCGGTTACGCGCCGCAAAGGGGCCAATCCTTTCGCGGTATTGAAACTTAATTAAAAAATACACATTAACCGGGCTGTCCGCCAGCCGCAAAGGGGCCAACCCTTTCGCGGTATTGAAGCCTGGTCTTAATCTTTCCATCCACGTAAATCTGGATGTCAGCCGCAAAGGGACTGTCCCTTCGCGGCAGGGCCCTTTTTGAGTTAAAAAATGTTTTTTCGTTTTATAGAAGCTGCCGCCCGTATGCGGTATTCTGCTTTCTGAATCTTTTTTCTGATTGTCTATTTTTATTCGTTCCTGCTCTGGAGTTTATTTCCAGAATACCCTTGGAACCGCTGCTGAGAATTCCTTCCTGCCCCAAACGCCGGAAAGCAGCATGAAATTTCCCGGAGAAATCCTGCAGTGTCCGGTGCCAGTAACAGGTTCTGATTATCTGGTTATCTCCAGGAGGGCGGTTTTTCCCCAAACTCCTCCTGGCCAGTGCCGTCAGATTCCCGGACAGAAGCCGCAGGCCGTAAGTCCCTTATTTAGTCCCTAAAATCCCCTAAATCCCATTCCTTGGATACCGCGCACCGGAACAGAGCTTTTTCAGCAGTGCCTGATAATCCTTAGCTTCCGTTCCGGTCTGTGCTTTCGAGAACTCAAAAAAAGCCCCCGCAAGTTTGTTCAGCTTACGGGGGCTTTATAGAGTACGGATCTTGTGAAGATTAGTCCGGACAGGAGCATGGAGCTCCGTCAGGTATTATTCGGCAGCACTGTCAGCGGCCTTTTCGGCGGCTTCTCCGTTAGCAGCTGCATTTTCCTTGTCTTCTGCTGCTTCCTTCTTTTCCGGGAAGATGATGCTGGCCAGAATGCCTGCGCCCAGGGTAACCACAATCACAATCATGGAGATAACGTTGGAAAGCTCCAGATCCGGCTTTCCGGCCAGACCGCAGGCGGCGTTGTAGATCAGCTTGAAGCCGATGAATACCAGGAGGAAGATTACGGCCTTTTCCAGATGGCACAGGAACTTGGTCAGCGACTCCAGCACGAAGTACAGGGATCTGAGACCGAGGATGGCGAAGATCATGGCGCTGTAGATAATGAGGGGTTCCTTGCTCACTGCGATTACTGCCGGCACAGAGTCAAACGAAAACGATACGTCGCTTAATTCCACCACACCGAGACAGAGGAACAGCGGGGTGGCATAGATGAGGCCGCTTCTCTTCAGTGTCAGAGACTGGTTTTCCGGAAGTGCCTTCAGCTCCTCCACGGTCTTTTTTCCCAGGAAGAAGGAGTGTCCCTGCAGCTTCGGCCACATGGGGAACAGGCTTCTGGTGAACCGGTAGGCCTTATGGGTGGAGTAGTCTTCGATTTCATCGTCGTCATCGCCGCCTTCCTTGAACATGACATAGGCAGTATAGAGCACAAAGAGACCGAAGAGGATTTCCACTCCTGAGCCGAAGGACAGCAGGAAGGTTCCCACGCCTACAAATATGGCCCGGAAGAAGATGGCTCCCAGAATGCCGTAGTAGAGCACCCGGTGCCGCATGCCCCGGGGAATCTTGAACCAGGTGAAGATTGCCATGATGGCAAAGAGGTTATCAACGGACAGGGACTTCTCCAGAACGTAGCCCGAGAAGAACAGCGAGGCCACGTCGCTGTTGAAATGCCAGTAGAGAAAGCCTCCGAAGCATACTGATACAAAGACCCAGAATACTGACCACAGGCAGGCCGAGCGGAACGAAACCTCCCGGTCGTCATGGTGGCACATGAGGTCGATTATCAGACAGATAATAACGGTGACTGCAAAAATTATGATGGTGCTTGTTTCAAGCGTGTTCGGCAAACCTTCGGTCATACTTATTCCTTGAACTCATGGTTGAACTGTGCCGGAACTGCCGGCCGGCCGGGGTCAATTATAGACTAGTTTCTGCGGCGGGGGGATAATTTAAAAAGACGGATTATTAAAATCGCGTCTGAGATACCGGAATTATTTATGACCGGCAGGGATATCGGAGTCCGCAGAGGGGGAGATGTTCGGAGGTTTTTGCAATTCACTTCAAATTTTATTCCCGTCCCGCGCGGGGCTCGTTGACAGTTTTTTTTCCGGAAAAATATAATCACTTCAAACCGGCGGCCGGCCTTCGATTTCGGGAGCCCGGCGGTGCGGAGACGGTCATCCGGAGGCGCTCAGATCAGGTCTTCCGGGAACTCCCGTCTCCGGGGCTTCTGCCGGAAATCAGAGTTTTATTTTCAGGAGTTCATTATGCCTATTAATTTGTCAAAGGGTCAGAAGGTCAGTCTCACCAAGGGCAACCCCGGGCTTTCCAAGATTATGGTCGGTCTGGGCTGGGATGTTAATGCGTTTGATTCCGGCACCGATTTTGACCTGGATGCCTCCGTGTTCATGACTGATGCCAGCGGCAAGTGTCCGTCTGATGCCGAATTCATTTTCTACGGCAATCTTGAGCACAAGAGCGGTTCCGTAAAGCACATGGGCGACAACCGCACCGGCGACGGCGAGGGCGATGACGAGCAGATCGATATTGATCTTTCCAAGGTTCCCGAGAGTATTGGCAAAATCGCCTTTACCGTAACCATTTATGAGGCGGATCAGAGAAAGCAGAACTTTGGCCAGGTATCCAAGGCCTACTGCCGCATTGTGGATCAGTCCAACGGTCAGGAGATTGCCCGTTTCGATCTGGGCGAGGACTTCTCCATTGAAACCGCGGTAGTGGTAGGCGAGCTCTACCGGAACAACGGCGAGTGGAAATTCAATGCCATCGGGAGCGGCTTCCAGGGCGGTCTGGCTGCACTCTGCGCTCATTACGGCATTGATGCCGCCTGACAGCAGGCGACCGGGATCCCCTGAGGCCCAGGCCTTCCTCCGGAATGCGCCGGCAATAAGGGGATTTTTCCGTGACGGGGCGGAATAGCACCCCGGAAAACACAGCATACAAACAAGGAATTCAGAAATGTCGGTAAAACTTCAGAAAGGACAGAAGGTCAGCCTGACCAAAACCAGCGCCGGTCTTTCAAAGGTGATTGTGGGACTCGGCTGGGACGAGGCGCCCCGGCAGAGCAGCGGGGGCGGCGGCTTTCTGTCATCCCTGTTTTCAGGCGGCGGCTCGGGGGGCAGCAGCATTGACTGTGACGCGTTTGCTCTTTTGCTTTCGGACGGGAAGCTTCAGGGGAAATCCGATGTGGTGTATTTCGGAAATCTTGAGCACAAGAGCGGTTCTGTAAAGCATATGGGCGACAACCTGACCGGAGCCGGAGAGGGGGATGACGAGCAGATTGTCATCAACCTGGATTCCGTGCCGGCTCAGTATGATCGTATTCTGATGGGGGTGAACATCTACAGCGCCCAGTCCCGCAAGCAGCACTTCGGGATGATCCGGAACGCCTTTATCAGACTGGTTGATGCCCGCACCAGCCAGGAGATGTGCATTTTCAACCTGACCGAGGACTATTCCGGCATGACCGCCATGGTGTTCGGGGAGGTGTACCGTCATAACGGCGAGTGGAAGTTCAATGCCATAGGACAGGGAACCACCGACGGCTCCATTAACGAGTTCATAAAGCGCTACGCCTAGCGCTGACGGCAGGTGATAAAACGGAGGAGGCTTGCGGAGCCTCCTTCTCTTTTTGTGGCTTTTCAGCTTTTTTATGCCCCTTTACAGGGCATTTTTCACAGTTTTTCTGCATTGCGGCAGTGCGGTTTTGCGGATATCCTGGCGGAAATCTGCTATTATTACGCGGTTTTTTAGAGCAGAATTTTGGAGGACGGCAGCATGGTAAAGGTTTGGTTCAATCACTGGTTCAGCGCGGCATACAACATTATGAGCATGATAAAGGAGGATAATCCGGACTTCCGCATTGTCGGCTCCAACGAAAACCGGGTTTCCGTGCTTTCGGCAGTCTGCGATGAATGGTATCAGGAGCCCGCGCTTAAGGGAAACGACTATGCGGATTTCTGCCTTGATTTCTGCCGGGAGCACGAGATTTCCGTGTTTATGCCGCGCCGTGAAATGCTGGCCGTCAGCAGAAGAAAGGCCGATTTCGAGGCTGCCGGCGTTAAGGTTATGGCGGATGACTACGGGATCCTGGAGATTCTCAACTACAAGGACCGGGCCTACCAGGAGCTGGCCCGGCGGGGCGTTTCCACTATTCCCGAGTACCGGATTGTCACCACTCCTTCCGGCTTTGCCGAGGCCTACCGGGAGCTTTCCGGCAAATTCCGGGAGGTCTGCATCAAATTTGTTCACGACGAGGGCGGCAAAAGCTACCGTCTTATTGACAACACCCGCCGGGGGTATGCTGCGCTCTTCAGGAAGCAGAATACCAGAATGACCTATGATGCGGTCTTCGAGGCTCTTTCCGAGAGAGAGGAGTTTTCTCCTCTGATGGTGATGCCGAATCTGTCCGGTGACGAGGTCAGCGTGGACTGCCTCAATACGTCCCGGGGGCTTATTATGCTGCCCCGGATCAAGGATTCCTCCAGAATCGAGCGGCTTTCCTTCCGGGAGGATATTCTGGAGAAGACCCGGGAGGTATACCGGGCTGTAAAGCTGGAATGCCCCTGCAATATCCAGTTCAAGTATCTGGACGATAAGCCGTATTTTCTGGAGGTTAACACCAGAATGTCCGGCGGGGTCCAGATGGCCTGTCTGGCGGGGAAGGTAAACATCCCCTCCATTGCGGTAAACAAGCTTCTGGGGATTGACCGGGAGTGGGAGATCTGCCGGGACGAGCGGTATGTCACCCATGTGGAGCTCCCGGTGCTTCTGTAGTTTCGGAAGCGAGGACCGGAGATGCTGTTTTTTACCGACCTGGACAATACACTGATCTATTCCCACCGGCACTGTATTCCCGGAGACCGGGTCTGGGTGGAAATGCTTAACGGAAGAAATCAGAGCTTTATGACAGCCCGGACAGCCGGTTTCTACCGTGCTCAGGACTGGCTGCTCCCGGTGCCCCTTACTACCAGAAACAGCCAGCAGTATGCCCGCCTGGCCCCGGCTCTGGAGGCTTTGGGCTGGCATGATGCCCTGGTTTCCAACGGTGCTGTTCTTCTGAGGGACGGGGTTCCGGATCCGGAATGGTGGGCGGAATCCCTGGAGATATCGGGAAGGGACAGATCGGAATATAATGCTGCCCTGGAGCTGGTGCGCGGCATGGTGTCTCCGGATTCCCTGGTGTCCCGGGATCCCTTCATGTTTTATGTGAAGACCGGCAGTGCCGCAGAGCTTTACAGCTTTCTGGTCCGGGAGACCGATGCCGCGCATCTGGCGGTGTTTCGGGATTCCCGGAAGGTGTACTGCCTTCCGCGCTCCCTGAACAAGGGGGCGGCGGCCAGGAGGTACCAGATCAGGTCCGGTCATGAGGGCTATATTGCCGCAGGTGACAGCGAGTTTGATATCCCGATGCTCCGCGCGGCCGATATCTGTCTCTGCCCCGAAGGTCTTCCGGATTTTGTTCCTGCCGGAAAAAGAATCGTCTGTTCGGGAGTGTTTTCCGACACGATCTGCGACCGGCTTACGGAGCTCCGGGAAACACTTTCAGGGGGCAGGAGTGCATTTTTTCAGAGGAATAACACGTGATTGACAATGTAAAGGAAAAATACAGCGTGGGTGCACTGCTGTATTCTCCGGCCCTGAACAGCAAGGTGGCCGGACGGGTTACCGGCGGAGACCTGGGCTCCCGGTATTCTCTGGCGCTCTGCCTGGAGGATACGATTTCTCCGGATCTGGTAACGCTCGCGGAAAAACAGGTGCGGGATACTCTGGCGCAGATCTGCACGGCCTCCCGGGAGCAGGAAATGTACGTGCCCCGGATTTTTGTCAGGGTGCGGGAGCCGGAGCAGGCGGAACGGGTGTTCGACATCATAAGCCCGTATCAGGACATTTTTACCGGATTCATTTTTCCAAAATACACCGTAGCCAATGCCGCCTTCTACAACGAGGCGATCCGGAAGGTCAATGACCGGGCCCGCCGGACGGTTTATATGATGCCGATTCTGGAAAGCGGGGACATTGTCGATTTCAGAACCCGGGCCGAGATGCTGGGAGCTATCAGGGATCTGATAGATCACGTGAAGGATCTCACCCTGAATGTCCGGGTGGGCGGAAATGACTTTTCCAACGAATTTGCAGCCCGCAGGCATGTGAACGAGACTATCTATGACATTCTGCCCATAGGTCAGCTTCTGGGAGACATCATTACCGTGTTTTCCCGTGATTATGTGGTTTCGGGGCCGGTATGGGAGTATTTCGCCGGTGCGAACGATGAATGGCGCACAGGGCTCGAGAAGGAGCTCCGGATGGATATCCTGAACGGCTTTATCGGAAAGACGGTGATTCATCCCCGGCAGATTCCGGTGGTGAATGAAATGCTGAAGGTGACAGAGCGGGACTACGAGGATGCCCGGGCCATCCTCAGCTGGGACGAAAGCGGCCTTCAGGTGGGCAAAAGCTCCGGCGGCGAAAGAATGAACGAAGTCCGTACCAACTGCAACTGGGCGGCAAAGATCCTTCTTCTGGCGGAAATCTACGGAATCAGGCAGGAACATGTTTAGGCTTGAGGATCTGGTTACGGTGGCCAGAAGAGAAAACAACCCCAAAAGAAAATATCTTTATGTGAACCCCCTGCAGGGAAAGCACATTCCCGTATCTCCCGCTTTAGCCATGGGCGTGTTTTCCGAAACTGCGGCCCGGGTAAGGGCCCGGTATCCCGGCGAACGGCTGCTGGTTATCGGCTTTGCCGAGACGGCCACGGCCATCGGGGCGGCCCTGGCACTGATGGCCGGCAATGCTTCCTGGTATTATGCCACCAGCCGCGAGGATATCCCCGGGGCGGAGTATCTGTTTTTCACGGAGGCGCACAGTCATGCCACGGAACAGAGGCTGGCCGTAAACGGTCTGGATGCGGCTGTTGCCGGAGCTGACCGGATTGTGTTTGCCGAGGACGAGGTTACCACAGGCAACACCATTATGAACATCGTCGGGCTGCTCCGTGAAAGATATCAGGATCAGGAGCTCCGCTTCGGCATTGTTTCCATTCTGAACAGCATGTCGGACACCCGGCTCAGAGAGCTCCAGGAGCAGGGCGTGTACTGCGATTATCTTCTCAGGATTCCTTTTCAGTACCGGATTGACTCCGTAGATCGCGATACCTACCTCAGGACGGCGGCGGAGCCTCTTTCTGACTCAGGTGCAGCGGTGCCGGTTTTCCGGACGGAGGGCTACTGGAACGCCAGACTGCCGGCTCCGGTTCCGGAGATCCGGGCGCTTACGGAACGGTTTACGGAGGAGGCTATGGGCTATCTGGATCCGGCCGGCATTCCGGCAGGAGCCCGCGTTCTGGTTCTGGGGACCGAGGAGTTCATGTATCCGGGGCTCAGCCTGGGGGCCCGGCTGGAGCAGGAGAGACCGGATCTCCAGGTCCGGTTTCATGCCACCACCAGAAGCCCCATTGAGGTCTCCCCGGATCCGGATTATCCCCTGCACAGCCGGGAAACTCTGGTCAGCCTGTACGACAGAAGCCGGAGAACCTTTATCTATAATCTGGAGCGCTATGACCGGGTGCTGGCTGTTACCGATGCGGCACCGTGCCCGGAGGGGCTCGGAAGCCTTGTGGCGGCGCTCCGGAAGCATGGGAACACAAATATCGCGCTTGTTAAATGGGGAGATTTTCAGTAATGCGGAGCAGTTATGCGGAGGAGGATGTCACCCTTCTCCTTAAGGATATCAGCGGTCTTGTGGAGCCGCTTCCGGCCTCCGTCCGCGAGCGGTATATTCAGCAGGGGGTGCATTACTGTGAAATGCTGCCTCTGGAATACCGGCCTTCCGAAAAGTATCTTGAAGCCTACAGAAATGCTCTTGCCGTTTATGCCGGAAGCACGGCCCGGGCGGTATCCGTCCTTTCCGAAAAGCTCTACCGGAGAAAGGGGCGGGATCTCGTGGTGGTTTCCCTGGCCCGGGCCGGCATTCCCGTGGGGATCCTGATAAAACGCTATCTTAGGCAGAAATACGGCCTGGATATCCGGCATTATGCGATTTCCATCATCAGAGGCCGCGGTATTGACCGGAACGCCATGGATTACATTCTGAAGCATCATGCCCCGGGGGCAGTGCAGTTTGTGGACGGCTGGATCGGGAAGGGGGCCATTCTCACCGAGCTCCGGGAGGCGCTCCGGGATTATCCGGAGGTGGATTCCGGACTCGGGGCGGTGTCGGATCCGGCAAATCTCACGGAGCTTTCGGGCACTCACGAGGATATTCTCATTCCCTCCTCCTGTCTTAATGCCACGGTTACCGGCCTTATCAGCAGAACCTTTCTCAGAAGCGACATCATCGGGCCCGGAGATTTTCATGGCGCGGCGTACTACGGGGAACTCAGATCCGAGGATCTCTCTTTGGAGTTTCTTTCCGCCATTGAAAGATTTTTCGATTTTGAGGCGCTTCCGGAACCCCCGGCGGGCTCCCTTTCCGGTCCTGCGGTGGCCCGGGGCATTGCCGCGGCCTACGGGGTTTCGGACATCAACTTTATCAAGCCCGGCATCGGGGAGGCCACCCGGGTGCTGCTCCGCCGGGTGCCGTGGCGGGTTATTGTGAATGAGCGCCATGCCGCTTCTCCGGAGCTCCGCCACATCCGCGAGCTCTGTCAGGAAAAGAATGTACCCTGCGAAATCAGCCGGACGGATCTCGGAAACTACAAGGTCTGCGGAATTATAAAGAATCTTTCCGATATCTGAGGACAGGGAGAGCCCCCGCCCGGAATCAGGGCCGCGCTCCCGGAAATTATGCCGGAGATCGTGTTTTGAGAGCATATTTGCGGCATCGGAGCCAGCATCTGATAATATGACTGATTCCGCTTCCCTGAAGGGCGCTTTCCCGCGGGCGGATCCTGCCGGGAATGTCCGGCGGGCTATACAGAGGTTAACGAATGATCAATATTCCAAACAGGACGACGCCTCCTCTTACCAGAGCGAATATCGGCACTCTGAATTCCCGGCATCTTCCGCCGCTTACCAGGACTTCACTGTCCGGGCTTAACCGCACCGGCACTGCCGCTATGGAGCCGGTGCGGGCACCGGCCCGGCCGGCTCCGGTGCAGTCTCCGGTTCAGGCTCCGGCGTCAGGAGCGGGGATGCCGCTTCCCGATATTCCGGTACCTGCACTCAGACATCCCCTGCGCAAGGGCCAGAAGACTCCGCTTAACAGCGGGAACCGCAAAACTCTCCGTCTCCGGGTCTGCTTCGGGTGGAATATCCGGGATGCCCGGTGCGATGTGGATGCCTCCGCGTTTCTGGTGCGGGCTGACGGCCGGGTGCCGGGGGACGACTGGTTTGTGTTCTACGGCCAGGAGGTGAGTCCCGACCGGAGTGTGGCGCTGTCCCAGGATGGCGGCGGACAGGATCGGGAGGTGATCAGTGCCGATCTGGGGAAGCTCAGTCCCGAGATTCAGAAAATCGTGTTTGTGGTCTCCATTCACGAGGCCTTTGAAAGAAAGCTGAATTTCAGCATGCTTAAGGATACGTACGTGCGGCTTCTGGACGCCGATACCGGGGAGGAGCTTCTGAGCTACTGCCTGGAGGAGTATTATCAGAATGTAACCTCCATGACTCTGGGGGAGCTTTATCTTCACAGCGGGCAGTGGAAGTTCAACCCCGTGGGAAACGGCGTCAACAGGGATCTGGCGGGCCAGTGTGCGGTTTACGGTGTGGCAATAGCTTGAGGAGATTTGCCGAATGCTCTCATTTGAAACATTAAACGAATTAACGCTGAAGGTGACCTGTACCGGCAGGGATGTGCTGTTCACGAAGGCCGGTTCCTTCATTGCCGGGGACAGCCCCACCAAGAACTACAAGTTTGAAAAGCTGCTTCTGGGACCGGAGGGCGGTATCGGACGGGCGCTTATGGGCTCCCTGATGCGCCGGGTCAGCGGAGAGAACCTGCCCCTTATGAAGGTGATGATGGAGGGTGATTCCGTAACCTACTATGCCAACTGCGGCCAGCATGTGGTTATCTACCGGCTGGAGGAGGGGGAAGTGATTTCGGTGGAATCGGAAAACATTCTGGCCTTCACCCAGGACTGCGACTACAAGGTGCGTTTTCTGGGTACCGGCATATTTTCCCAGAAGGGGCTGGCTACCTCCACTCTGACCGGAAGAGGAAAGAATGCCTATGTGGCAGTGCTTTCGGACGGAAACCCCCTGGTGCTCAGCAATATCGAAACCCGAAATACCATTTCGGTGGATCCGGATGCGGTGATCTGCTGGATTGGCCGGGGAGACTGCGATCCGGGCATCAAGACCGATGTGAACTGGAAGAACCTTATCGGACAGGCCTCCGGAGAGTCCTATTCCTTTGAATGGCACGGCGGGCAGCCGGTGACGGTAATTGTACAGCCTTCGGAGCGTTCCGGCGGCATCAGAGTGGGTATTGACTAACTGGAATGGCAGACGGGACCGTTCCGGATTCCGGGACGGCAGCGGCTGGCAGCTTAATGGAGATTGGGGTTTTGCTGAAGCGTGCGGAAATAGCGAAGCTGGATGATTTTTTCACAGAGCGGGGCAATCGCCGGGATCAGGGCGGATATTTTTATCGCATAAACGGCTATTCTCCCGAGATCCGGGGGTTTATCCGGCGGTATTATGAAGCGGCCAGATCCTGCGGAGTGATTATCGAGGGCGGTCTTAAAAATCCCGACAGCGCCAACCTTTCGTACTATAACGAGATGATGGGCGGGGATTTTCAGATGACCCCCGAATTCATTGATAGCAGCCTCGTGAAATGGCTGCCCCGGCTGGACGCCCGGGCGAGAGACCTGGTAGCCCAGGCGGTATACAGCACTCTGGACGATCTCCGGAAGAACGGCAAGACCGGCGGGATGCTCCGGAATGCCTACATCAAGTTCATGTGCTGGCTTTACTACCGTTTCGAGGGAGTTGTATCCCGGCTGGGATCGGAGCAGATTCCCCGGATCCTCTATGAGGGAGAGCCCGGAAACTACGAGCTTCTGCTGCTTAATGTGCTTTTTCTGGCCGGCTGCGACATCGTGCTTTTGCAGTACCGGGGGGATGCCGGGTACCGCGCTCTGGATCCCGCATCCGCAAAATCCTGCGAGCTCAGCCTTCCCGGCATGACCGCCTTTCCGGAGTCCTTCAGCCTGAAGCAGATCCGGCAGGATATTCAGGAGGAGCTGGAGCTGGAACGGATTTCTGGCGAAAAGCCCCGGCTTGCCCCCTGTACCAATGCCTGGATTTCCGGAAAGCCCCTGGACGATCTCCGGAAGGATCCGGCCGCAAGACTGGAGGCTCCGGAGTTCTTTTCGAACTGCTTTTTCAGGATTGCGGGGGCGGAGGACCGGGTTACCTATCTCAATGATCTCTACAGGCTGCGTCAGGATCTCCTGGCGGCCGGAAGAAAGGTCGTTATTGCGGATACCGGCATAGCGCCGCCGTCCTCCGAGGAGATTGCCGCTGTTACCAGGGGCGATTCCCGGAATATCAGGGAGCTTGTTGCCGGTCTCCTGCCGAATCTGAGCTTTCTGACGGGGGAGCTCCGCCGTATCGCCCGCAAGGCCTTTACAGAGCTTATGCTGGAGGAAAGCCGCCAGGAGGAGAACCTGAGCCGGCTGACCAGCCGCGGTGTTTACCTTATCTGCTGGCTCCGGCGCTTTCACCGGGATCTTTTTGGAACCGGGGAGCCTCTGGCCGTGGGGTGCTTTTTTCATATGGGGGGCTGCCGCTACGGTCCCGAGGCGCTGTTCTGCCGGTTTCTGGCCCGGCTGCCGGCGGATGTGGTGATCTTCTGTCCGGATCTGCGGCAGAAGTGCTGTCTTCAGGATCCCCTTCTTTATGAAGTGCGGTATGAGGAGTCGCTGGAGGTTACTGCCTATCCGGAGGCGGAAACCGGTATTTCCATGGGCACTGCCGCCTATCATGCCGAGAGGGATCTGGACTCTGCGCTGTTTGAGGATACCGGAATCTACCGGAATCAGCAGTATTCCAGCGCGGTGCCGCTGCTTCTTAAAACGATGTACGAGGAGATTCCCGTTCTCTGGGATCAGGAGCTTAAGTTCCGCCCGAATTTCAGCGTCCGGGACGGCACAGTGACCCTGCCGGTGCTTTTTGCCGTTATTAACGGTGTTAAGGACGGCAACGTTCCGGCGTACTGGGACGGCATAAGAAAGCTGATTACTCCGGATACGGCGGTTATCAGAGGCTTTCCGTATCTTTCCGGAAGCGCGTCCGGAGCCGATAATCCGGTGAAGCCCTTTGCCACGGAGTTTTTCAAAAACGGCCGGCTTCAGAAATCCCTCATAAAATCCCACCGGGCCTATCAGTACGGCTTTTTAAGGGAGCCGGTGCAGGACTATATTCTGGACTGCCTCCAGAGGCTTATTGATCAGAAGCTTATCAGAGGCACCTTCGAAAACGGCATGGAGTATACCGTGATTGCCGTGGCCCTGAATCTCGAAAAGAATATCCTCAGGCTGATTCAGAGGTTCGATTTTACCAGGAAGAATCCCAAGCTGATCTGCCTGGTCACCGGAGAAACGGCGCCGTCCCTGGAGGATGACATCCTGGTGGCTTTTTTAAGTCAGATCGGCTTTGATGTGCTCTTTTTCGTGCCAACCGGCTACCAGTGCGCGGAGCGGCACTTCAGCCGCAGCCTGGCAGTTCCCCACGAGATCGGGGAATATGTGTTTGATCTGGAAGCCCCGGGTTTTGTGGCGGCGCAGCCGGATGCGAACAAACGTTCGTCATGGCTTGATTCTATTTTTAAGTGGAGGAAATAACATGGGACTCGATTTCAAAAAACCGTCCCCGGTGCAGGACGCAGTGGTAACAGCTCCGGAGGATGCTGCGGGCACTGAGCTTGCCGAGGTAAAGACCTACGACATTGTGGCCGACAGAAATCAGATGAATGCGGATCTGACGGGGTCTCAGGAGGTGGATGCGCTGGTGAGCACCATTGAGGTAAACAACATGGAGTCCATTGTGAGCTTCGGGGCCACTGTGGCTGAGGAAATCTCCAAGGCCTCCGATGTGGTGCTGAACGGCATGAGCATGGCTCAGCTGGATGATTCCAATGAAATGCTGGCAACCCTGGCCAAGATTATGGAGAAGTTCGACATCGAGGAGCTTAAGGATGAAACCCCGGGCTTTTTCGGAAAGCTGTTCGGGAATCTCCGGAAAAAGCTGGATCAGCTTCTGGCCAAATACCACACCATGGGCGAGGAGGTGGAGAAGATCTACGTGCAGCTGAAGCAGTACGAAACCGAGATTCGCCAGGCCAACCGCAAACTGGAGACCATGTTTGACGCCAATGTTAATTTCTATCATGACCTGGTAAAGTACATTCTTGCGGGCGAACAGGGCTGCCGGGAGCTGGAGGCCTACATCGCCCAGCGTCAGAAGGATCTGGAGAGCACCGGAGACAGCTCTATTCAGTTTGAGCTTAACAACCTGAACCAGTGTCTTATGCTGCTGGAGCAGCGTACCCAGGATCTCAGAATGGCGGAAAGCGTGGCTATGCAGTCCATTCCGATGATCAAGACCATGGCCTTTGCCAATATGAATCTGGTCAGAAAAATCAATTCCGCCTTCGTGGTTACTCTGCCGGTGTTCAAGCAGGCCATTGCCCAGGCCATTATGCTTAAGAGACAGCGTCTCCAGGCCGAATCCATGGCAGCTCTGGACGCCAAGACCAATGAGCTTCTGATCCGGAATGCCAGAAATACCGTGGAGCAGACCAAGATGGCTACCAGGCTGGCCTCGGGAAGCTCTATCAAGATCGAAACCCTGGAAAATACCTGGCGTACCATCGTAAGCGGCATTGAGGAGACCCGGAATATTCAGGAGAACGCCCGGAAGAAGCGTACCGAGGATGCCAAGCGGCTGGAGGTCATAAAGCAGGAGTTCAGCCAGAAGTATCACATGCCGGACAGAAAATAGTCCGGGATCCCGCAGGGGCGGAGAGAAGCCGGCGGGGCTTTAATTATGACACTGCATAACCCCGGTTGGGGCATGAGCGGCATTCACTGAAGACTTTCGGTGGATGCCGTTTTCTTTAGTGATAATGTATGCCAGCGGTGCCAAATCCCCCGCAGGGATACATTTTGCTGCCGCTTCCTCTTCCGGCTCCCGTCCTGAACAGGAAGGCGGGGGCTTCCGGGAGGCCGCTTCTCAGTTTCCGCTAATTCCTGCCTCCCAGGTTTCCGGCATCACCATTGCCGGGCGGTCAGGAGCGCTTCCGGAATCTGATTTTGAGATCCTGACGGGGTTTTTGGAAAAACGGGGGATATCAGCCAGTTGAAATCTGACAGTAATGGTGTTAGATTTAAATTATGAAAGAAGAAAAGCATTTTACACTTGAAGATCTGAGCGCGCTTACCGGTTTTCCCAGACGGACGATCCGCTATTATATGCAGAGCGGACTTCTGCCCGGTCCGGAGGGTGCCAACCGGGGAGCCTACTATCTTCCCGTTCATCTTGACAGACTTCTGGAGATCCGGAAATGGCAGCAGGCCGGAATCGGTCTGCGGCGGATCCGGGATCTTCTTTCCGGCGCGGCTTCCCTGATTGCAGTGCCGGACAGGTCTCCGGTTCCTGGGGAGTTTACGGTTAAGAGTCATGTGTTTCTGCGTCCCGGCGCGGAACTGGTTATCGATCCTGCAGAGTCCGGCATGAGTCCCGAGGAGGTTCGGGATATGGTTCAGCGGATCCTGCGGGTTCTGAACAAAACTGAAGGAGAGTAAAAATGACAAACAGCAAAGACTCCGGTGAATACGCCGTTCTGAAAGCCAAAAACGGTCATCCGGTGCCTCTTGCCGGCATTGATGTCAGAGGCAGTATCGGCGACGTGTTTTCCCGGGTTACCGTGACCCAGCTTTACGAAAACCGGGAGGAGAAAAATATCGAGGCGATTTATTCCTTCCCGCTGCCGCTCCGGGGAGTGCTTCTGGATTTTACTGTCACCATCGACGGTGAGACCCGCCGCGGCACGGTTATGAAGAAGAGCCAGGCCCGGGAGGTTTATGAAAGCGCCGTGGAGAAGGGGGATTCCGCCTGCATGCTGGAAAAGATCGACGAAGGGCTTTACAGCATGAGCGTGGGGAATATTCTGGCAGGGCAGAAGGTCGAGATTTCCTTCAGCTATGCAATGTTCAATATCTGGAACGGCAGTCTTTTCCGGTTTTTCCTGCCTTCGGTGGTGGCACCGAAATTCGGCGATCCTGCAAAGGCCGGCATTGAGGAGTATCAGGCTCCGGTAACCTCCCTGACAGCACAGAATGCCTGGCGCTGCGTGATAGCTGTTGCCGGAGAGCTCCGGAAATGCCGCATTTCCTGTCCGACCCATGAGACGGAGCGCCGGGATACGGAGGAAGCAGCGGAGTTTCTGGTAAACGCCTATGCCGACCGGGATTTTGTGCTGGAGATCCGTACCGACACCGCACCGGTTCCCTATGGTGCTCTGGGCCGTGACGGTACCGGCTATGTCGCTGCGGTGGCCATGACTCCAGATTTCGGCACGGAGCTTAAAAGCGTCCCCCGGATTCTGGACATTATTATCGACTGCTCCGGCTCCATGGCCGGGGATTCCATACGTCAGGCCCGGACAGCGCTTCTGGAGATTCTGAACCGGCTCTCTGATACTGACAGCTTTAATATTATCAGGTTCGGCAGCCAGGTAAAGCCGCTGTTCGCGGCTCCCCGGCCCCGCAGTGCGGAATCCGTAAAGGAGGCCTCCCGGCTTCTGGAGGTGATGGATGCGGATATGGGAGGCACCAACCTGGAGGAGGCGCTCCGGGCGGCCTACAGATCCGAAACCGGGGAATCTCAAAAGGGCACGCTCCATGATATTCTCCTGATTACCGACGGCGAGGTGTATGAAAGCTCCTCGTTTTATGACGAGGCGGTTAGTTCGGGATGCCGGGTCTTCACTGTCGGAGTGGGCACTGCCGTTTCCGAAGGTCTTTTAAGAAAGCTGTCGGAGGTTACGGCGGGCATGCCGGAGTTTGTCACCCCTAATGAGGACATGGCCGAGAAGATTGTCCGGCATTTCCAGAGAATGTGCCTCCCGGTCATGGATTCGGAAATCATCTGGCCGGTAACTCCTGACTGGGTATGGCCGGAAAAGAATCTCCATCTTTTCCACGGAGATACTGCCGTGTTCTTTGCCCGTTTCCCGGAAAAGCCTGCCGGGAAAACAGAGCTCCGGGCCGTTTCCGGAGACCGATCCTGGTCATGGAGCGTCAGCCTGCCGGAATCCGGAGACGAGACCCCGTGCTCGGATCTGGCCCGTATGGCGACAAGACGGAGGATTTCCGGACGGAAGGACGATGCGGCGCAGGAGCTGGCCGTGAGCTACAGCCTGGTGACCAGCCTGACCAACTATATCCTTGTTAAGGAAAACGAAAACGCGGACAGCCTTGATCTCCCCGAAATGCGGACGGTGCCCCAGATGCCGCCCCGCGGCTTTATGGGAGGCGGTATGGGGGCTGCGGCCTGCTGCATGTCGGCATCTTCCGCCGCCATGATGGGGGGAAGCGGCGGTGCTATGACGGGCTTTATGGGCATGATGAGCATGGCCATGAGCCGCATGGCCAGTCCTATGGCAGCGAAGATGACGGCCCCGGCAGATGTAAGCGTGTGCGAGGAGCCCCAGGATCGCTGTGACGGCGCTCTGCACAGATTTGCGGACATTCTGGCCGGGATGGCGCTTCCGGAGGTGAAGAAGCTGTTTGGGGAAAAGACCCTGGCGGCTCTTAAGGACGCCGGACTCTCTGAGGACACGGCGGCCCTTCTTGCGGACCTGGTGGCTCAGGGGGTTCCGGAACGGATTCTGTTCGTACTGTTCCTGAGACGTCTCTGGGCTGAATGTCAGGGGCTTTTCGGCGGGACCCCGGCCGCGGAGTTCATTTCCCGCAGCTACAGCCGGCTGACTGCCGCCGAAAAGGGACTTCTGCCGCCGCAGGAGCAGCTGCTGATGGATCGCATTTTTGCGGAGTTCTAAGCAGCGGAGCCGGGATCATCCGGCGTTTTGGAATGGCATAAAATGAAAGCAGGGCGGTTCCGGGCGGGCCGCCTTTTTCGTATTGGTGATTTTTCCGGCAGAGGTCTTTATGGAGAGGCTTTTCAGGGGGAGGCAAAGGATGCTGCTCCGGGGATTTCCTGCTCTAAAAAAGGAGGAGGCAGAGGGACTTTCAAAGGGCTTTTTACAGGCGGAAGTTCCGGAAAGAGGCTTATGGAGAATATTTACATTTCGGTGCATTAATCACATTTTTCTGTTAAAATTCTGTTACAAAAATCACATTTGCCGCTATTCCAGGTAAAGCATTGATGGCGGCTGGAAACGTTTCGGAGTTCTGTTTTTTTTACCTATGGCCAAGAAGTGGAAAAAAATCTATAACTGTTTTCTGTCAGACTGGCGGGACTGGTATTCCCGTCTGGGCGCTGAAAGGAATTCACTTTTGTCATCCAGGAAGGGAAGACTCTTCCTCGTTCTGGGAGGCTGCATTGCCGTGGCTGCTCTCATTGGCGGCTATTATGCGTCCCGGTATTTCAGCATGCAGGATTATGAAATGCGGGCGCGGCTGGCTTATGATGCCAAAAGCTACAAGGATGCCCTGGAGAACTACCGGAATCTTGCTGACGCCGGAAACAGCGAGGCCATGTTTCGCACCGCAGAAATGTATCTTTCGGGACTGGGAACGGTCAGGAACTCCTCCAAGGGCCTGAAGTATCTTCGTATGGCTGCAGAACGCGGCAGTGTCAGGGCAGAGGTGCAGCTGGGGCTTTTATATTTTGCTCCCTCGGGAGAATCCCGTACCTGTGTCGAGCATAATTACCGCCTGGCCCGGGAATGGCTGGAAAAGGCCGGACAGGAACCGGAGGCTCTTCTGGCTCTGGGCACCATCTACCAGCGGGGACTCGGAGTGCCTAAGGACGAGGTGCGGGCTCAGAACTATTTTGATGAATGGGTGCGGGGCTACATGCTCAAGGCAGAGCAGGGAGATCCCGAGGCGCAGTATCAGATGGGGCTGTACTTTACCGACGGACTCAGGCATGCTGCTGATGATGAACGGGCGATTTTCTGGTACGAAAAGAGTGCCGGACAGGATTATGTCAAGGCCCTGGAGGCTCTGAGCTCCTTCTATACCCTGGGCGGCAGCACCATAAAGCCGGATCCGAAAAAGGCTGCAGAAGTATTTCAGCATCTGGTTCGCATCTATGAAAGAAACGCCAGAAACGGCGATGTGGACGCGCTCCTGGCTCTGGGAGATATCTATCAGAGCGGGGTGGGGGTTTCGCAGGACTATTCCAAGGCCGTAGGCTATCTTATTCTGGCTATCGAAAAGAACAGTCCTGCAGCCATGCTGACTCTGGCGGATCTTCTGGATTCCGGAGTGGTGGTCAACCGGGTATCCTATGAACGGGAGCGGCTGGAGAAGGAGAGAATTGCCCATGCCGCCATTATCCGCAGGCAGCTGGAGGAGCGGCGGCGCTTAAAGGAGGAGGAACTCCGGAAAGCGCAGGAGGCGGCCGGAATACCGGACGGAGAATCCGTTCCTGAAGTATCTCCGGAACTCCGGCAGGAGACGGGAGACAGTGCTCTGTATTCCCAGAATCCGGATAACGGCACTTCCGTCTCCCCGGAAGACGTCGTGGCGGATCCTGAGGCTCCGGAGCCGGTGCGGGTGGATTTCCCGGAATACTATACCCCCGAGAAGCTCAGACATCTGGCTCATGAAGAAAAGCTCAAGCGGGCGGGCACCGGAGATGTCACGATGATGAAGGAGCTGGCCTTCGATGCTCTTTCAGGCTTTGGTGTCAGTGAAAACTCCGAATACGGTGCCAATTACGGAGATGCCATACTCTGGTTCTCCAGGGCCGCTCAGGCCGGAGAGGATGCCGAATCCATGTTCGAGCTGGGGCACATCTATCAGACTGCCGAAGATCGCAGTATCCGGAACAATGCTCTGGCCGATGCCTGGTATCAGAAGAGTGCCGATCTCTGCTACACTCCGGCCTACCTGGGACTGGGAAGTCTTTACGGTACCAGAAACTCTGGCATCGAGGACGCCAGAGTTTCGCACAGCTGGTATGAAAAAGCAGCCAAGCTGGGCAGTCAGGAGGCTCAGATGGCACTTGCCCGCGCCTTTGCCGAGGGCGGACGCGGGGCGCAGCCTGATTTTCGGGAGGCTCTGAAATGGCTTCTCGTGGTGCGTATCAGCATGGAGAAGGCCGGAGATACTGAAAGTCAGGAATACCGGAGCATTCAGGAGCTTCAGGATTCCTTTGAGTATCACCTGCAGCCGGAGGAAATCAAGGAGGCCCGGGCAGCGGCCGAAAACATGCACGAGATTTACGGAACCGACTGGTAGTGCGGCTGCCTTTTCCGGAAAAAGAACTCCGTTCGGGATGCTCCCGGCGGAGTTTTTCGTTACTGGGGGTACGGACTTTGCAGGCAGCAGGGGATATCATTTTCCCGCCATTCCCTCCTTTGTAGGCTTCCCGGATAATACAGTCTGATACCATCATTGTTTCAGGTACCATTGAACAGAAGGGAATTCCTGCGCGCTATGCCAGACACTACAGGGTAAATCGGGGCAAGGCTATACGCTCTTGCCTTTTGCCGGTTCCGGGAGGCGGGGGTTGCGGGTAGGGAATCTAACTAAAGTTCATTATCTGCATTTGCGATTTTTGATTTTAATGTTTCTTCCAGGATGGTGAACGTCGCAATGAAACTGTCCCGTATTAGGGACACAAGTTCATCAGCCTCGTTTTCATTGTATACATGGGCGGAGAGATTTCTCTTTTTTAGCATCAGCAGCCATGTTGCAGAATCAGAAATAAAGCCAACCTTGTAGGCAAGCTGAAGAGTCTCTCTAGGGGGCCAAATATCAGCTCCTTCTACGCCATGAATTCTCAGTACTTCCTGAAGAGCTTTCCAGGAAAGCTCAAATGTCAGGTTGAACTGAGCTATTACTCCGGTTCTGTATATTTCGCTTTCTGTGGTCTGCTTAAAATCAGCCTTAATTTCCACCGCTACTTCGCGGCATTGTAGCACAGCCATTTTTTCAGACTGTGCCCCGGTTGTAAAATTTATTAGCAAGCCTGTGTTATCCGGCATTGGTCAGTATTGACGTTTCCAGAAATCCTGCTGTCCATAAATGCCCATCCGGAAAATTATGTCAGAAATTAACGTTTTTGGCACGGTGTTCGGACTTTCCGTCCCGGATCATGATATTCTTTGAAGGATGACAGTGTCAGGAACGTTTCCGGACATGACTTAGAGGGGACTCCAGGGCTATTCCGGAGTGCCGGAACAGTGCTGGGCGGTACGGAGTGTAATTGCGGAGGGATGGCAGGCCTATGGAAAGTACAGCTGACAGGGGCACCGAAAGCAAGGTTTCCGTAAAGGTTGTTTTTTTGGGCGTGGCGACTTTTTTTCTGAGCGTTGCGATGGCTGTTTTTTGCAGCAATACCGCAGATCTTCCTGGTGCTTCAGTAGTTATCGAGGGACTTCCGGAGATTCGCGAGTTTGCCGTTCTGGATGCGGCCGGGGTGCTGTCGCCGGAGACTCATGATTATTTCAACCGGGAATCCCGGAAGCTCCAGCTTAAGAACGGCGGCGAGATTTTTGTAGCGACCTTCAGGACTCTTCCGGAATATGCTGCTACCGGTATACAGACCCGTGCTCCGAACATTAATGAACTGGCCACCTTTCTTTTTAATAAAATCGGGCTGGGGAGCCGGGAACGCAACAACGGGGCCCTGATCCTCTTTACCACCGAGACGCCGCATGTGGTACTGCGTACTGGCAGCGGCCTTGAGTCCTGCATTCCGGACTCCATGGCCGGCAGAATACTGGATGACTATGCGACGGAAGACATGAGAGCCAGGAGATGGAACAATGCCGCGGTTAAAACCTGGAATGCCGTGGCCCGGGAAATCTACCGCTGCTACCGGAACGAGATTCCCGAGAATGTCGGAAAATCAGATCCGGTTTTCCGGGAAGGAACCTCAAAATTTTATGAAGAGCCCCCAAAGCTAAAGGGCCGGATTGACTCGGGTATCATAAAGGCACCCATCTTCTTTTTCCTGGCAATCGCGGATGCCTTCCTGCTTTTTGTTTATTTTTTTACCGAGGGCAATATTGCAGGCGGAGGGCGTTCCGGATACCACCGTGGTTTCAGATTCAGTAGCAGCCATTCCGGCGGGCACCGGAGCAGCAGCCGCGGGGGGAGTCATGGCGGCGGACGCAGCCGTGGCGGCGGGGCCAGCCGCTGACAGCCTTCAGTCTGGCATTGCAGATTTCATAATTGTCAGAGTGGCATTCCGGAATGTCAGAAAAAAGTATCAGAAGCAGGTATCATAAACAGGGAGCCGTTTACATTGGACCTGCCGGCCTGAGGCAGGAGGATTCTGAGAGCTGGCCGGATCCGGGGAATGCCCAGGCGGTAAATGCTAAACTGCAGCGCAGCTGGTCTGTATTTCCGGATAGCTGCCGGTGGCGCGATACCGGATTTGAAGGACTACGCACCGGAGAAAAGCAGAAATGGAATACACGCATCATTATGACTCCCCGCTTGGCAGTATCACTTTGGCGTCTTCCGGAGAAGCATTAACCGGATTGTGGTTTGACGGGCAGAAGTATTTTGAGGATTGCCTTGCAGATGAGCATGAGGAAAAAGCGCTTCCGGTATTTGAACAGACTGACAGATGGCTTGATATCTATTTCAGCGGCAGGGCACCGGATTTTACGCCGCCTCTGAACATGAAGGCTACGGAATTCCGCAAGGCGGTCTGGGAGATTATGCTTTCCATTCCTTTTGGGCAGACGATGACCTACGGTGAGATTGCCGCACGTCTTGCGAAACAAAAAGGCATTGAAAAAATGTCCGCACAGGCGGTCGGCGGAGCGGTCGGGCATAACTCTATCTCGCTCATTATTCCCTGCCACCGGGTTGTAGGCACAAACGGCAGCCTGACCGGATATGCAGGCGGTATTGACAAGAAAGTGAAGCTCCTTGAAATGGAAGGTGCGGATATGAACAGGCTGTTTGTGCCCGGGAAAGGAACGGCACTTTAAGCATGCCCTGTGGTCCCGCACTGCCATCACTGACGGCGGGGATAAAGAAAATGAACTGATGGCCAGCTCTGGCGGAACAGGGCCGGTTATTTTCAAGATTGAAAGAATCGATTATGAGGAGGAATGAGCCAGTGAACGAGATTATCAAAGCAATGCAGGAACGCAGGAGCATACGCAGGTTCAAACCGCATATGCCTGCAAAGGAAGATATTGCGCAAATCATTAATGCGGGTCTGTATGCTGCCAACGGCAGGGGGAAACAGGCAACCATTACGGTGGCCATAACAAACAAAGCCCTGAGGGACCGGCTGGCTGCGGATAATTGCAGAATCGGCGGCTGGAAGGAGGGCTTTGATCCCTTCTATGGAGCTCCGGTCATCCTGATCGTGCTTGCAGACAGGAACTGTGCGACCCGTGTATATGACGGAAGCCTTGTCATGGGAAACATGATGCTGGCGGCACATTCACTGGGTCTTGGCAGCATCTGGATTCATCGGGCAAAGGAAGAATTCGAGATGCCGGATTACCAGAAGATATTAGAGGATCTTGGTGTTACAGGCGAATGGGAAGGGATAGCTCATTGTGCAGTGGGGTATATTGACGGAGATATGCCTAAGGCCGCAAAACGAAAAGACGGCAGAGTATTCTGGGCAGAATGATAGATTCCTGCTGGTGTGATTATTCAGCCAGCCGGTGGGAAATCAAAACACTATAGTGGCATGTAAAGACTGCTCATCTGGCCGTTTTTACGAATTTTGCGGATAGATGAAAGTATAGGGACCGGGCAAAACCTTCGTTTTTCAGGTTCAGATATCTTTTTGCTGTCCGGGGTGCTGATCAGGAAAATTTTTGAGAATACAGGTGAACAGCAATGTATTTTTCAAAGCACAATGAAAAAACTGTCTATATAAATCATTACAGGCTGCTTGAGGTGGAAGGAGAGGGGGAGCTTTGCAGGGAAGACGCTGAAGCATGGCCAACAATGGATGATGACTGGCGAAATCAGTACACCATTCTGAGTGTCAAAGAAGGAATAACCGGACTTGGAGACGGATATCTGGAGTCTTTTCCGAACATCAGCTGCCTTATTCTCAGCAGGACTGTGGAAGCAGTTGCCACTACGCCGAAGCATGATAAAAGAATGCGTAAAAACAAGGTTCTTATACGCGGCGAGTATGGCACCTTCGCTGAGAAATTTGCCTGTGATAAAGGTCTGAAGTTCCTGCACTGCGACATCCCGCTCGCTGTTGATGATCTTGAGGAGCATCATGAGCACGACATCATTACTCTGCATTACTCTGCGTTTTCATGAAAAGGGCTCTCCGGATATTCACTATAACTGCTTTACGCCGGGAAGCTCCGCCGGCAGCTATGGCGGAGGAGAGTATGCTAATAAGCTCCCGAAAGATTTCTACGCAGGGTGTTCACTGGAGGATTTTGCAGCTAATTTTCCGGAGCGTCTGCGTGAACAGCTGCTGGCAAATGAAATGCTCCGCCGGTTTCTGGAGGCGGCTAACAGCCGAAGAAAAAAATCTTAGACTGCTTCTGAGACCCGTCAGGGGAAGCTATAAGCCGTGTCGCTGACAGTGAGTGAAGAAAAAATAGAGCGCAATCCATCGGGAGCGCAGAAAATTCCCTTATCCGGCGGCACAGAACCTGTCTGTAAAAGACTCCGGTGATAGATGGCTCAGTGTTTCAGCAGGACTGTTCTCCTGGTAACAGAGTGGCTTTCGAAGACGCTCTGACCGGGGCTGCCGGGAATGATTCAGGAAGCGGGGCGGTGATTATCTCCGGGGGACAGGGTTCCGCGGCCAGTTTTTTAAGAAACATCTCCCGCACCAGCTTTTCATCCTGCCAGATCCGGGTGGTGTAGCTGTCCAGCCCGTCCAGAAGCTCGAAATTCACGTTGTTTACGGATTTTTCCAGCATTTCCCGGTATTTTTCCTTTTTGCGGATCTGAAAATACCCGCCGGTTACCAGGCTCATCACACAGGTCCGGACATATTCCCCCACGGCGCCGTTCCAGCCCGAGAGGCGGGAGAGCTTTTCCCGGGTGACCTTCGCAATATCGACTTCCTCATGGGCAAGATCAATGCCGGTATAGCCTTTGATAACCCCGGCGCTCATGGTGTTTATCTGCGTCATCTTTTCCTGAAAACGGCTGTAAATCCGTTTCATTTCCTCCAGATAGAAGGCGGTGGCCTTTTCCCGGATGGTGTTATGCATTTCCTGTCCGTAGACGGTAAAGACGCCCAGCGAGCCCGAGAGCTCCTCGAACACCTCCATGGTACGTCTTTTGGCGATGCTGACCGAAAGCTGCATTTCCTGACGCACGGCAGCAAAAAGATGGCTGAGGAGATTGTCCCGGAGATTGATGCACATTTCCCGGAACAGCTCTTCCCGTCCCTGAACCTGAGTGGTAGTGCCGTTTCTGAGCTTCTGGCTTACCGCCTCCACCGGGATGGCTGCCAGGTCCGGATAGAGACTCAGAAGCGCTGTGCGCATGCTTTCCTTCTGACGGTCGGTGCAGAGTCCCCAGCGGGTGAGGGCGAAGATGATCCGCACTCCCTTCTGCCGGAGCTCGCTGAGCACCTGCTCCTGCTCAAAATCGTCCGGACGGGATTTCCGGGCATCGCAGCAGTAGATTACCGTATGAAACCAGTCGGCGATGTCCGGACTCTGATCGCAGTCCCGCATGGCGGAGTACAGATCCGCCTTCCAGTCAGCGGCACGGTTCGACTCCAGTCCCCAGCTGTCAAATACGGATACCTGCATATCATTCCAGAGAAAGGGCGGATGCCGGTGCAGACCGCGTTCCGTTACCGGCTTTCCTACCCGGGCAATGGCAATATTCCGCCCGTAGAGATAGTTTACCAGGGCAGATTTGCCGGAACCGGTCTTTCCGAGAATAAGTACATTGGTGTTAAAGGTGCTCACTGTTTTCCTCTGTTCGGCATGGCTGGGGATGTTTTCGGGGCTGGTTGCGGAGGCGCCTTCCGGGAGAGAGCTTCATTTTCTGAGACTCCTCTCTGAATGTTTCCGGAAATGCGGCGGAGTCAATTATATTTTGAAGCGGCGGATCCTGCCGGTAAATCGGACTATTGTTTGAAGGATTACACAGTTTTTATGCGGAGGACGGCACTGCGGGGCAGGATTCCCGGAAATCCGGAAGCCCCTGAAGAGTTCTTCCCGGAAATACGCTGGCAGACCGGATTTTTATGTTGTATTTTTAAACGGATAGGTTTTATTATAAGTTTGTTATATTTGATTTAAAAATATTGTAAAAAAGTTGACTAACGAGCTAGTTTTTATTGAAAATCTGTAATAAATTGGTAGAATTACCGGTGCTGGCAGAATCCGGCCTTCCGACTGGGCTTCTGGCGCAGGACGGATTTTACGGAGATTGTGCCCTGGTTTACAAAAGAACGTGCTTTTTTTCTGCAAAAAGCTAGAATTACGAGTTAATCTGAGCAGAAGGCCGTTACTGAAGACAAATACTCCGGCAGCGGCAAGGGAATTGATACAGAGGTCTGCAGCGGTACGGAAACCATGCTTACAGAAGATTGCGCTGATTGGTGCTGCAGGCGGTTAATGGAGGCTTTATATGACAGATTCCGACAAGATTGAACACTTTCCTCTGGAGATTCTTCCGGAGATTCAGGCAAATCCCGGGGGCTACCGGCTTCTGGAGCGGGTGCCGTTTTCAGATTACGATGAGGAGTCCAATTATCCGGTGGTGCTGGGCCCCGAGGCTCCGGATGAAAAATCCCTGATTATTCTGGATACGGAAACCACCGGGCTGGAGCTGGACAGTGCCCAGATTATCGAGCTGGGCATGGTGAAGGTGAAGTACTCAATTCACGAGGCCCGGATTACCAGGATCGTTTCGGTATATGACGCTTTCGAGCAGCCGGAGGAGCCAATTCCCGAGCTCATTACCAGAATTACCGGCATTGACAACAGCATGGTGGAGGGGCGGCATTTTGATGAAGCCCGCGTAATGAAGTATTTTCAGGACAGTCCGCTGGTGGTGGCACACAATGCCACCATGGACCGGGGGTTCGTGGAAAAGCGTTTTTCCCCGCTCTTTGCCAGCATGAATCTCAGGCTTCCCTGGGCCTGCACCGTGAACGATGTGGACTGGCACAGGCTGTTTCCCGGAATTGCCTCCCGGAAGCAGGAGTATCTTCTGAACCAGCGGGGCTACTTTTATGATGCGCACCGGGCCATAAATGACTGTCTGGCGCTTCTTTGGCTGCTTCATACCACCCCCGGGGTGATGGTGTCGCTGCTTCAGAATGCCCGCCGCCGGAATCTGGCTCTCAGAGTCGGGGCCGGCGGAAATACCTGGAATCACCGGGATGCCTTCAGGGACTTTGGTTACCGTTATGTCAGATTCCGCAATGCCTGGGAGAAAATCTGCCAGGATCAGAACGAGGTGAACCGGGAGCTGGAAATGCTCCGGGGGCAGATGCTGATTCCTGATGCCCAGATTCAGGTTTCCGTTCTGGATGCCTACACCCGTTACCGGGACAAGCTGGAGGCTCTCGGGCGGTGACGGGCGGCACCGCCTGCCCCGCAGGAGAAACATGAAAGAAGAAAAAAACGAGAAAAGACAGAGAAAGGACATAAGAGAGAGTGGCAGAAATGACAGAAAGCATTGCAAGGCAGTTTCCCCTGGATCGGATTCCCGCTATCCGGGAGCATCCCGAGAATTTCCGGCTGGAGATTGAGATTCCCTTTATGAGATTTGCCGGCGCGAATCAGAAGCTTCCCATTGAGCTTGGCCGGCCTTCGGATAATCCGGATCCGCTGCGCAGCATGGTAATTCTTTCCGAGGATATCCAGGCTCGGGACGGCCGGATGTACGGACTTGCCATGCTGCGGGTTTCGTATGACCGCTATACCTCGAAGCTGGTAAGTATTGACCGGATCTGGAGCGGCCTCGAGAATCCCCCGGAAAATGTCCGCGAGAATCAGGACCTCTATACCACCGCCGCCCGGAAATTCGATGACGAGGAGGTGCGGGAGATGTTCCGGAAGGAACCCCGTACCGGAGGAGTAGCTCCCTTTGCGGTGTCACTCCTTCCGTATACCGAAAGGCCTCCCTTTGACATCCGCTTCCCGGAACTGGGGGCGGTATCGTGGGTAACGGGCGGCCGGGGCTTTCCCTGGGCGGAGCTGGACGAGGATCTGCCGGCACAGTTTTCCAGCATGCATCTCCTGTGTCTGAACAAAAGGGTGTTCTTTAATGAAAGAACACCGGTGGATCGCTGCCTGGCACTTCTGTGGTTTGTCAGCATGGTTCCGGGAGCCCTGGAGCACATGGTTCAGGAGGCGGATTCCGCAGCCAGCACCATTCAGGTAAGGAATTGCTTTAATCAGAAGGAGGAGCTTAAGCAGCGCCGGTTCAGATGGAGCGGGGAGGATCGCTGCTGGAGCAAGACCGTTTATACTGAAAAGGAGCTTCAGGAGGAGCTGGAGGCGGTCCGGGACATCATGATGGATCCTGATGACCGGAATGTCCGTATTATTGAGAGTGCTCCCTGGGAGCGCTACCGGAAGCGCTGAAATCAGAGTTTCCGGCGTTTCTGAAAGGAACCGGAAAGCCTGTCATGAAGGTGCCCGGAATCCCGGAGCTCCTGAAGAAGGCCCCGGTTCCTTCTTTATTTCTGAATTCAGGGGCGTCGCCTCTGAGCCGGTCTCCGGAAGCTCCCCCCCGTCCTCAGAGAAATCCCGCAGTTTTTGAAAAGCCAGGGCACCTTTCGGGCTTTTCCTGATTTTTATCCGGTATTTATCAGCAGTACTGTTTTTTCCGGTTCCCTGACAGCTGACTGGAGCCTGCTGCGATTTTTCATCCTGCGCCGCAGTTTCCCCGGTACCGGCCTCTCCGGGCTTCCGCGTACTGTTTCTGAAATCATAATGCCGCCTGGATCACATGAGATTCGGCGATTTTGTGACCTTCTGACAGATCTTTGTTACTTCAAATTGATAAACTATCCGGAATAGGGTGTTTTTCCGGCGTTGCCGGTACCGTCTGGGGATCCGGTTTACATGCCGGGAATCAGAAATTGTTGCAATAAGGTTTTATCAGCCGGATAAGGTGGCTATGGTTAGAATTTTGCTTTCCGATCATGATGAAATGAACTCCATGATCATTGAAATGATTCTCCGGAAAGCCGGCTACGAGGTGCTGTCGGTGGCCCCAGAATTCTGCATAGGGGAACTTAAGTCATCTCGCTTCGATCTTCTCCTTCTGGGAATTTCGTCAGTGCATAGCGAAGGGATGCCCATTGTGGAGTGGATCCGGTCCGATGCCTCTGTTGCGGATATCAAAATAATTCTTCTTGCCTCCAGCACCATGAAAATCGATCTGACTAACGCCTATCGTCTGGGGGTTCTGGATTTCATCAGAAAGCCGGCGCTTCCGGAGGTGGTGACGCAGAAGGTGCGGGATGCACTGCAGAAGATTCGCAAGGACACCATTCTGATTGCGGATGATGATCCCGGCAATCTTATTGCCTTTACGGAGATTCTTTCCATCTGCTACAGCATCAGAACCGCCGCATCAGGACGGGAGGCTATGGATCTGATACGGCAGGAGGTTCCGGATCTGCTGCTTCTGGATCTGCATATGCCCGGCATGGACGGTTTCGAGGTTATGGAGGCGCTGTCGGAGATTGAGAGCGCCCGGAATCTTCCGGTGATTGTAGTTACTGCCGATGATGATGTGGATACCGCGGCGGAGATCTTTCAGTACGGGGCCATGGACTACCTTACCAAGCCCATTGTCATGCAGGTGGCCATTCAGAGAATTCGCCGCATTCTGGAGCTGTCGCATTTCCAGAATGAGCTCCGGGATGAGATCCGGCAGAAGAACCGGGATCTCCTGGCCGCCAATATGCGTCTGCAGGCCCTGTCCGATCAGACTATCTACGCTCTGGCCGGGGCCATTGACGCCAAGGATGCCTATACCAACGGCCATTCCAGAAGGGTGGCACAGTATTCCCGGGAAATTGCCAGACGCATGGGCAAGGGCCAGTACGAGCAGAATGAAATCTATAATGTGGCGCTCCTGCATGACATTGGAAAGATTGCCATTCCCAACGGCATTATTGACAAGCCCGGCAAGCTTACGGATGAGGAATACCGCATTATCAAGTCGCACACGGTCCGCGGCTATGAAATTCTGAAAAACATTACGGTAATGCCCCTCCTGTATATCGGGGCCCGCTGGCATCATGAGCGTTATGACGGCCGTGGCTATCCGGACGGCAAAAAGGGCCAGGATATTCCGGAGATTGCCAGAATTATCAGCGTTGCCGACTGCTATGATGCCATGAGCTCTGACCGTAGCTACCGCGAGGCTCTTCCGCAGCGGAAGGTGCGGTCGGAAATTGAAGAGGGGCTGGGCACGCAGTTTGATCCCGAAATCGGGAGAATCATGATTGCCATGATTGACGATGATCGGGATTACCGGATGTGCCACAGCGTCTGCTTCCCGCACCAGGAATCCTGAAGGGCGGGAGTCCGAAGCTTTTCTGGCGCTGCAGTGCGGGGCCGCACTGCCGCTTCCCGGCAGAAAGACGGCCGGGGAACATTCGATGTTACTGCATACGGAGCCAGAACCGGGAAAGAATTTTTGTCATGCTGTTCCGGGAGCGTTTCCGGAAGTTTTGAGGGGGTATATTATGGATTCGATAACAGCTTATACCGAAGAGATTGATGATCTGGCGCAGGCCGCCTCTGAAATTTTTGAGCAGGTAAAGGATTTTACCCTGCACAGGAATTCTATCGGTCTTATTTTTGCCGAGGAGGAAACCAATTATGCCGAGCTTTATGAAATCCTGAAGCAGAAGTGGGATTTCCCGATTGTCGGCTGTACGGCCATGGCTATGCTGCTGGGCCGGGAATTCCGGAATCTGGGCATTTCATTCATGATTATCTCTGCCGATGACTGCTACTTTTCAGCGGCTGTCACCGATGATTTCAGTATCGAGAATTTCCAGGAGAAGCTTGAGGAGACCTACAGGAAGGCCGAGTCCGCGCTTCCCGAAAAGCCCCGTTTTATTCTGACCCTGGGCGAGATGGTGAAGGAGGATACGGATGTGGATGCCGACTACGTTCTTTCCGAGCTTAACCGGCTTTCCGGAAATCTTCCGGTCTACGGATCCCTGGCGTCTGACGGCTTCAGTATGGGGGGCTACCGGATTTTCTGCAACGATCAGATCCGGAAGCACGGTCAGGTAATCATCCTGGTAGCCGGAAACGTGGAGCCCAAGTTCTATCATATTAACTCCATTAACAACAAGGCCACCTCCAGCTACCTGGTTACCGAATCGAAACGCAATATTGTTTACCGTCTCGGGCAGGATACCTTTGTGGACGTGCTGCGGCAGCAGGGGATGAACGTTGACAAGAGGATGGTGCTGGGAGACTACATTCTCTCGCCGTTTGTGGTGTCCATGGAATATCCCAACGGCGATCAGGTGGAGTACGCCCGTACCCTGGCATATCTGGATCAGGAGCATGGTTCGGCAGGCTTTCTGGGAGCCATTCCCGATAACGCCGTAATGAGCGTGGCTATCATCAGCAGAGCCGATGTGCAGACCTCGGTTGCCAAGGGCTTCGATCAGGTGTTCGAGGATCTCAGAAACAGCAACGGCCGTTATAAAACCATCCTTTGCAGTACCTGCTGTGCCAGGTTTATCGCTCTCGGTTCCGATACCGATGCCGAGGCTCAGGCCTACCGGAAGGGGCTGCCGGACGATGTCTCTCTTATCGGCATTTACAGCTACGGGGAGTTTTGTCCGACAAAGGGCAGCAAAACCGGAAATTTCTATAATTCCTTTCATAATTTCACGTTTTCCATCCTGATGATTTAACGTGCTTTCAGGAGGTGAAAATATGGAAGAAGCAGATTATCAGCTGGAAATAAAGAAGCTGAGCCGTGAGCTCCGCAGATTAAAGAAGAATAATGAGCTTCTGCGCATTGCCAACGATCAGGCATCACGCACCCAGGCGTATATTCAGAAGGATATTAATCAGCAGATATTCTATATAAACCAGCTTCTGAAATCCTCTCCCTATCTTCTGATTCTGACCAACCGGCAGATGCAGACCGTGATGATTTCCAATATCTATTTCCGGCATGAGAAGGAAATTACCAAGGCTCAGGTGCAGCGCGGCCTGCCCCTGCACCAGGTGCTCAGGAACTATCTGAGTCCGGAACAGTCTCAGGAGCTTATGGATAAATGCGAGCAGGTGCTGAACGGAACTGATGTGCCTCCCTATCTCATAAAGACTGTCATAGACGGGCGGAATTTCGATATTCAGGTTATCATCAGCCCCATGGAGCAGCAGAACGAGGTTTCCGGTCTCAATCTGGTGTTTGTTAACGTAACCGCCATGGTGGAGGCCATTGAGCATGCCCAGCAGGCCGATCGGGCGAAGAGCAATTTCTTGGCCAATATGTCTCACGAGATCCGTACTCCCATGAATGCCATTGTGGGGATGTCGGAATTCATCCTCCGGGACTGTACGGATTCTAAGGCGAAATCCTATGCCTCAATGATCAGATCCTCCTCAAAAACCCTGCTGTCCATCATCAACGATATTCTGGACTTCTCCAAAATCGAGTCCGGCAAGATGGAAATCATCAACAATCATTTCAAGCTGACCTCGGTCATCTCAGACGTCCATGCGCTTATCAGGATTCGCATTAATGAAAAGCCCATTAAGTTTCTTATGGACATTGATCACCGGATTCCTGACGAGCAGTTCGGCGACGAGGTGCGCATAAAGCAGATTCTTATTAACCTTCTGGGCAACGCCATCAAGTTTACCAATAACGGTTCTATTACTCTGAAGATCTGGACCGAAACGGTGCCGGAGCCCAACAGAATGTACCGGGTGTACTATTCCGTTACGGACACCGGGATAGGCATCAAGAAGGATCAGCTGGAGAGAATCTTCGACAATTTCACTCAGGTGGATACCAAAAGGAACAGATCGGTGGAGGGTACCGGTCTGGGACTGGCCATTTCCAAAAATCTGGTTAACATGATGGGCGGCAATCTCCAGGTGGTAAGCGAATACGGCAGGGGAACCACCTTCACCTTTGACATTCTCACAAAATCCCGGGACATGAGCCCGGTGGGTGAAATGAGCATGATCCTTTCGGAGGGGATATTCAGCCAGGATGTGTTCAAGGCTTCCTTTACTCTCAAGAACACCAGAATTCTGATTGTGGATGACAACGATCTTAATCTGAAGGTGGTGAGCGGTATTCTGGCTCCTTACAAGGCCACGGTGGAAACTGCCACCTGCGGAGCGGAGGCGCTGATAAAATGTGCCAAAACCCGCTATGATCTGATATTCATGGATCATATGATGCCGGTTATGGACGGAGTGGAGGCTGCCGGCATGATCAGAAAGATGCCCTTTGGGGATGTAACTCCGATAGTGGCGCTGACCGCCAACGCTCTCAGCGGGGCGGCGCAGGAATACCGGCGGCTGGGGTTTCAGGATTTTCTGTCAAAGCCGGTGGATCCCTATGAAATGGATCAGGTGCTACGGCGGACGCTGCCTTCTGAAATGATGGTGCCGAATCCGGCGGCAGACGATACTATTGGCCATCCGGTGAATTCATCCCAGAATGAGTCCGACACCACCTGGACGGGGCCCGCTCTGTCTGCGGCTTCCTTAGCTCCCTCCGGAGGAACCGGAGCACCGTTCTCTCACCTTTCCTGCGAGCTTTCGGAGACAGATTCCGCTGCAGGGCATGAGGTTTCCGGCCTGCTGGTGGACACCCGGGTTGGTCTCCGTTACTGCATGAACAACCGTGATTTTTACCGGAAGATGCTGGATACCTTTGTAACCCTGAATCCCATTGACGAAATCGACAGGCTGTTCAAGGCAGAGGACTGGATCAATTACCAGGTGAAGGTTCATGCTCTTAAAAGCTCGGCGCTGACTGTGGGAGCCCGGGTGCTGTCAGAGCTGGCCCGGGGCATCGAGCAGGCGGTAAGGGTCAATGATATCGGTTATGCGCTGCAGCATCATCAGGAGCTTTGCGATGTTTTCCGGGAAACCCGGGATCTGATAAAGTCCGGAGAACTGGAGATGAGCTGACCGGCGTCTCCCTATCTGCCGGTAACGCCGGAGGAATCCACCGGGAGCGCTTTATTAGAAGCACAGAGAGGGACAGGGTATGGGCTACTGTGACTGGGCCCGCACCAGCGAGGCAAACAGAAAATATCATGATACCGAGTGGGGCGTCCCGGTGCATGACGACCGGCTGATGTTCGAGCATCTTTCCCTGGAATGTCTTCAGTGCGGTCTCAGCTGGAACCTCATGCTCAGGAAACGGGAGATTTTTCGCAGCTGTTTTGCTGATTTCGATTATGAAAGGGTGGCTGGCTACGATGCCAGTGATGAGGAACGCATTCTCGGAACTCCCGGAATGATCCGTTCTCCCCGCAAGGTGCAGGCGGTTATCGGGAATGCCCGCTGCTTTCTTGCCGTCCGGAAGGAGTTCGGAAGCTTCTGTGATTTTATCTGGTCATATTCCGGCGGAAAAACCATCTGTTATCAGGGTCATGATACCGGGACGGTGCCGGTGAGTAACGGCCTGTCACTCCGGCTGAGCCGGGATCTCAAAAAACGCGGCTTCCGGTTTGTGGGCCCGGTTACCGTCTATTCGCATCTCCAGGCCTGCGGGATTATTAACGACCACGACCGGAGCTGTCCCTGCTTCCGGGCGCTTTCAGCCGGGTATCCTTCCGTTACGCTTCCGCGGGATGCGGAGGTGCTTCCGGAGCAGAGCTGAGTGCCGGCGCTCTCCTTCAGTTCTGCTGCTGTTCTGAATGTAATGTTTTTGCCGGTGAGGCAGGGGCAGAGTATTTTTTTTTATTCATCTGAGATAATTCTATTACAATAGAATCAACGGCTGTGAAACCTGCAATTAGGGAGCTAAAACCTCTACTCGCTTCAAGTAATCAGAAAAAATAGTGAAGCTAGTCATGTTCCAAAATGGAAGATTTCCATGGGTAAATACTAACAGCCGATAGTTGTAAATAGACGCCATTCTGTATCGTCTGCTCAAAGAGTGATTGATAGGGATGGCGTCTTTCCTTATTTAGACAAATATTTATGGTCAAACTTGTCGTGTCTTCAATGGGCTGTGAACAGTACGGTCAAACCCATGCCATATTACCGTCTAACCAGTTGTTACTTATTTAATATTTTATCCTTGCGGTATTTTGGTGAATAAGGTCCGCTTAAAATAGGATCATAAATATAAGGATTATCTGGAGTAAACATCATGTAGGAATTATTCACAGAGACATTATATCCCAGTTCAGCGGCCTCATTGATTGCATGTTTAAATAAGGCTGCAATTAAATCTGCGAAAATATTACCTGAGCTTCCTGATTTATTGTTCATTATGGATGTTTCTTTCCAAAGAACGGTACCGTCTGATACATTAACTAATTCAGCAGTTACTGAAACCTGAAAATAGCTGTCAAGCAACGTATAATGCGTCTGGTATTCATTTATAGTCAAGTACATTATGGCATCGACACCAAAAACCTCTTTTATCTTTTCTCGAGGTATATTACGAATCTCAGAAGCATCGGAGACCCCATTATACTTAAAGGTTTCATTTGCCAGTGTTACCGGTATTACATAATAACCAGCCTCTGATAAAGGCAATGATACTGAAGCAAGTACTGCAGGTCCTGAATTAACATCATTAGAAACAGAAGAGGGCATGGCAACTAAAATAGAATGAGGATCAGCATTTTTAAATGCTGTATAATCCATATGTTCCCGAGTTGCGCATCCTGAAAACATTAAGATGGCAAACATCCAAAAAAACATGGTTTTAATGTTCATTATTTCCCTCCGCAACATTCTGTTCAGAATTGTTACCATCAGAATTATTAGTCTTGTTATCAGTGTTTGTAGTTTGCTGTTTTTTCTTAGAGGTTTCTATTAAAAAATCTATGTAATGTACGGAGTCCGGAAAAGCTTCTTTTTCCTTTTCCAAGTATTTCAGAGTCTCTCCTTCAGCGCCGATTTTTGACTTAAGTATCGCATAATGAGCGTAAGCTCCAGGGGCAACTTTTTTCCCACTTGATTCAGCTTTTTCAAAATACGTATCCATGAGTTCTAATTGTTCTTGATAGTCTGGATCGTCTTTTAAAAACATATACATTGATTCTGTATAGGAAGAATCGTGATAGTATATATAATCAGCACTTGCACATCCTGTTAAAATAGTGCAGTAAGATATGAGCAGAATAACTCTACGGAATTGATAAATCATATTGTTATTACATCCTTATATATTTATTCAGGTCTCCATAACCCCTGATCAATAGCCCTTGTCAAATCATTTACCGCTTCCCGGATAGCGAGACTCAATACTTTTCCGTTAAGTGTCGAATCATATCCAGCATTACTGCCAAAGCCGATAACATCACGACTGGACAATGCATACTCACCAGCACCTGTAGAGGAATAAACAACCGCAGAAGTTTTTACATCCACAATATTTAAATTGACATTAGCATAAGCGACCTGCTTTTTGCCATGACCAAGAATGCCCCACAGTTCATGATCACCAACTGTCTTTCTTCCGAATTCAACTATATCTCCTGTAATAACATAACGAGCTCCGGCAATATTTTGAGTGGTGTTATTAAAATTAGATTCTCGCGCAAGAGCTTTCATATTATTTCTATCAAGAACCATATAACAACCGGCTTGCTGAAGAAAAGTTATGAGTATTGTCTCTGCCTGGGAACCTAATTTATCAACCCCATCAGAAAAAATCCCGTTTTGAAAACTGGAGTGATTTGCAAACTGTCCAATTGCGACCTGAATTTTTTGACCAGAAACAGACCGTGTTATAGATACTTCTGCTTTTTCTGTATTAATTGCAGTATGAGATTCCACAGCGCATCCTGTTATTAACAAAACAGAAAATGCTATTACCATTATATAATAATCTTTCTTCATTTTTGATTTTCCTTTTATGGTAAGCGATATTTGCTAATTACAATAATTCCAATTTTTTTAATTTTTCAGGTTATGTCGTCTTGATCTTTTGCCTCTCTTTTATATGATGGTAAATAATTACTGCCTATATCTAAACTTGTATAACCACCGGATTTTCATGGTACGATAAAATAGGTTGAATAACTCTTGTAATTTGATTTATAATCATGTTTTTTGGCTAAAGCCTTCAATTCACTACCGTTTATAGTAAATCCTTTTACCGCATAATCATGACTCCATTAATAATCAGCGCGGCGATATCTGATATAAGCTTTTAAAGTTTTATCTGCTAATGATTCGTTGAACGTTAAATATGCTATTAACGATAATAGAAATAAATTCCAAATTTTCATGTGGGATCTTTTATTCCTAATTACCATCTGTTTTTAGTTCCTGGTTTACCTGTATATGGATTTGTATTTCCTTGAACCGACCAGTTATTGTTGTGATAACCATCTCTTCCTGAGCGGTAATGAGGAGAAACATATGAACCATTACTTCGGTAATAACCGTTTATATGAGAATGCGAATGATATCCTCCGCGGTGCCCTCCAGCCTCAGCATAAGTTGTAAAAATCAAAGCGATAATGCCTATTAGCATTAAGAAACGATTTTTCATGTTCTCATCCTTAACATCAAAAAAATCAGTTAAGCTTTAATTAGTTTACATTTGTTTTTTTTGTTTGACCACTTTTTACTTATGATTAGCATTCTAATTGTGATCAATATACAAAATAATCATTATTTTGAAGCAAATATCACGTATTGCACGGTACTTTTTCAGACAGTCCTAGCATCTCAAGTGGACTATTAATTTGGAATTTTTGAGATGGAGAAGTTTAAAATATGTGAAATTTTCATAATCCGGTCTAAATGATCACATTGATTATGAGAGAACTGCTGATGATGAAAGCCTGGCTCTGATAACAGGATTAAATGAGATGTCAAACCCAGAGAGGTATATCAGATTTGTTCCGATTGATGAGACATTGGGAATAGACAGCTTGCTGTTCAAAATGAGTGTTCAGCTCAACCTTGATTTTGCATTGGGGCTTTGAATCAGTGTTTCTATTCGGATGGAGAGTATGGCATTTAAAATGAAAGCCGTGATGCTGAACCTGCATGACTGCAACCTAGAACTTTCATATTTGAATCAAGGTATCCTGTGCATCGCAAGACATGTCAAAGGAGAGCCATTTTAGTGGGGAGGGGGGGGGAACAATTCAGATGTGGTCCATTTTCTGATAACATCAAATTTGTGAAAGACAAAAAAGATATTAACTGACAGCGTACAAATCAAGAATAGACGGTGCATAGTATTTCGGATGAAACGTATGTCACAGATGTGATCAAGAAGTTTTTTACATTAATTACTTTCTTGAGAGATTTTTCAGCCGTTCGGGATCAGGAGAACTCCGGAAACAGATCAGCTCCGCATTCCGGAGAATAATTCCGGAGGGCGGAGCTGTTCTATGGCCTGCGCGCTGCAGTACGGAGATTTCAGGCGGCTCTGGACGCCGGCAGCAGTATTATCAGTGCATTGCCGGAATTTTCTTGGCAATACAGGCATCGATATCGGACAGCATCTCCTTTCCGGAGTTATAGATGTCCTCTTCCGACAGCGAAATGAACCTGCCAAACTTGTGCTGGGAGCATTTGGCAGTCCGTGTCGTGCCGTTCTTCTTTACGACCGTGATATCGATGTCGTATTTGTACCCGAATTTGAGATTGGTGGAATCAATAACATCCGCTGCCAGTTCTCCGATAGTAAGCATTTTGGCAGTTGTTTTGACCATGCTGGCAGTGGAGCTTTCCTTCTGGCTCTCCTTATAGAAATAGTCATCCCGAAGAAAGGACACCCACATCTTTTTCACCGATACGTCCACAGAGGCGATACTGTCGGGAATCGATTGTCCAAAAGCCCGGGACACATCATTAGACAGCACCTCGGGAACCGTGGTGTCCATGACGAGATTGTTCATGCTCCTTTCAAAATTGGAGCACATGAAGCCGATGGTGACCAGCCGTCTTTCCGTTGTATCCGGATAATATGAGGCAATCCAGTGCTCTGTTCCGTCATTGATGCCGCCTTCTTCCACAAAGGGCCTCATGTCGGTTACGTGAATTTTGTCGCTGGCGGGGGCTTTTGTCTGGCTGACATTTAGGGTATACAGCTTGGAAGGAATTAATTTGCCGGAGCTGTCAGCAGTATCGGCGCAGCCATTTAAAGCGGAACCCAGCAAAAACAGCGCGGCCGGAATAATCATTTCAATTTTCAAGGTCATTACTTACGCTCCTCTGAAACTCGGTCACTCTCCTGAACCAGCTTTTTGCCATCCTCTTCGGAGAGAATGGAAAAGGTGCCGTTGAAGTAGTTATACTCCACAAACTTGTTCTTTTTCTCCTCCGCCTTTACTCTGAAAAACAGGGATTGCTTGTCACCGCCAGTCAGTACCGCATTGGTAATCTCAAACTCGCTGGCCATCAGGCTGTGGCTGCCGACGGGAAGTGTGGTATAGTAAAAATCTCCGCTGCCGAGCTGTGCTGCCTTCTGATTGTCTATGTAGAGATCCACCGATTTGTGAGATCCTAAAAGATGCGATTCGCGTACAACATACAAACCGCCCTGACCGGCGGACGGTTCCGGAAAACTCCGGGCATATGCCGTATCAGCGGAGCTCATGCGGCTGACACATCCGGCAGTCATCATAAGAGCGCAGCAGAGCAGGGCACATTTTTTAATCATAAGCATTTTCATCCTCTAACAATTACATTCTGATTTCTGAACCGGGAAGCCTTGACACTGTCTAGTGAAGAAGTGCAGGAGATCACATTAAAACATGTGAAGCCGAAAACAGCAGGCGGCGAAATGTGCTTTCTCTTCCGGGGGCTTTTCCGGGAAACATAAAATCCAGACATAACATGCAGCAAAATACCTCAGGGCGGGAGTGCCTTCCAGTGCGGAAGATCTATTCTGACTGCAGCAGGAACGACAGCGGCAACGACGGAGAGGCTGTTTTCTTTCCGTTCAGCCTTGCGCCGCTCATCGCTATAGCTTTAGTATAATTCGTGCTTTGGTCAGTGAATGGTAAACCTGTCACAGAATAAGCAAGGCAGGCGGCAAACAGTGATTTCCGGGTAAAAAGTGTCCCGTGCGGGGCAGGGAAACAGTGATCTCTCCGGCACTTCGTCATCCAGGGGCAGTTATTTCCGTAATTCCCGCTTCAAAAAAAAGCCCCGCATTCCGGAAACATTGCCGGGATGCGGGGCTTCTCGGGGATTATCAGAATGTCAGAGATGCTTTACCCGTCTCTGAACCTCCTTCTGTTTTCCGTCATTGAAGGGACGGGAGTCGGGCGCTCCGAGATAGCCGCAGACTCTTCTGATTACCGAGGCCTTGCCGGGATCCTTGTTGCCGCATTTCGGACACTCAAATCCCTTGCTGGTACAGGAGAATTCACCCTTGAAGCCGCAAATGTAGCATTCGTCAATCGGCGTGTTGGTACCGAAGTACGGCACCTTGTCATAGGTATAGTTCCAGACATCCTCAATACCTTCCGGATTGTTGCGCATATTGGGGAATTCCGCATAGCAGATAAAGCCGCCGGAGGCCAGGGCGGGATAGCCCTGCTCGAAATCGATCTTGGCATAGGGATCCACCTTGCGGTTAACGTCCAGATGGAAGCTGTTGGTGTAGTAGCCCTTGTCGGTAACGCCCGGAATTGAGCCGAACTCCCGGGAATCCAGCTTGCAGAAGCGGCTGCAGAGGTTCTCTGCCGGGGTGCTGTAGAGACTGAAGCCGTAGCCGGTTTCTGCCTTCCAGCGATCGCAGGCTTCGCGGAGATGCCGTACGATGGCCAGGCCCTTTTCCCGCAGCACTTCGTCATCAAAAATATGATGATCAGTGCCGTAGAGAGCATTAATGGTTTCGTGAATGCCGATATAGCCCAGAGAGATGGAGGCCCGGCCGTTCTTGAAGATGTCGCTTATGCGGTCATCAGCCTTGAGCCGCACGCCGCAGGCTCCCTCCATATAGAGGATCGGTGCCACCTTGGCCTTGACGTTGTCCAGCCGGTGCACTCTTTCCATGAGCGCCCGGAAGCAGAGTTCCAGTCTCTGATCCAGGATTTCGTAGAACTTCTTCTCGTCATGCTCAGCCTCTATGCCGATGCGCGGCAGGTTGAGACTTACCACGCCGAGATTGTTGCGGCCGTCATGCTCCAGTTCGCCCTGGGCATTGCAGTACGGAGCCAGGAAGCTGCGGCAGCCCATAGGTGCCTTGAAGGAGCCGGTAACCCTGATCACCTGATCATAGTTCAGAATGTCCGGATACATTCTCTTGCTGGAGCATTCCAAAGCGATCTGCTTGATGTCGTAGTTGGGATCCTCGGGACGGAGATTTACCCCGTCTCTGATGGCGAATACCAGCTTGGGGAATACCGCGGTCTTCTTGTTTTTGCCCAGTCCGGCAATGCGGTTCTTCAGGATGGAGGTCTGAATCAGCCGGGATTCCCAGGAGGTGCCGAGACCGAAGCCCAGGGTTACAAACGGGGTCTGGCCGTTGGCTGTGTGCAGAGTATTGATCTCGTATTCCAGAGACTGGAAGGCGTCGTAGCAGTCCTTTTCGGTGCGGGAGCGGGCAAAGCTTTCTGCCTCCGGCACCCGCCATTCCCGGGCGATCTCGAGATTCTTTTCATAGCTCTTGGTAACGTACGGAGCCAGTACCTCGTCAATACGGTTAATGGTGGTGCCGCCGTAGATGTGGCTGGCTACCTGGGCGATGATCTGGGCTGTTACCGCGGTGGCAGTGAGAATGGAGTGCGGAGTTTCAATTTCGGCATTGCCCATCTTGAAGCCGTTAGTCAGCATCTCCCGGAGATCAATAAGCATGCAGTTGAACATCGGGAAGAGGGGAGAGTAGTCCAGATCGTGGAAGTGGATCTCGCCTTTCTCGTGCGCCTCCACAATGTCCTGCGGGAGCATGTGGGTTTTGGCGTAGTGCTTGGCCACAATGCCGGCCAGGAGATCCCGCTGTGTCGGGATGACACGGCTGTCCTTGTTGGCGTTTTCGTTGAGGATGTCGGGGTTGTTCTGCTCGATGAGGCTTTCGATATCCTGGATCAGCTTGCTGTGCTTTTCGCGGATGCGATCCCGGTCATGACGGTACTCGATGTAGGCACGGGCCACCTGCTTGTACTTGGTGTCCATGAGACGGTTTTCCACCATGGTCTGCACCTTGGCGATGTCCACCGAGGTCAGTCCCTTGATTTTGCTGTAGATGAACTTCTCAACCTCGACACAGAGAGCCAGGTCTCTGAGACCGCAGGCATCACACGCCTTGGATACAGCTTTAACGATGCGATTACCATCGTAGGGAACCATACTGCCGTCCCTTTTGATAATTACGATCTGGGATGCTTCCACAATCAAACTCCGTTTTACTGCATATTGTTATTTTCAGGGCTTCCGGCCAGTTCGGAAAATCGTTCGGGTGAACCTTCCTGGGCCGTGCTGTCTCCGGCGGGGCAGCGGCGTGCCGGCCGGAGATCCTGTAATTTTTGGGGAAAGGGCGAGTTCCGTTTCCCCTGCGAGAGCAAATTTAACTACAAAAAAATGAACTCGTAAATAGGCAACCAGGAAAATTTAAAATTGTTAAATTAATTGACGCAGATCAAGGAATTTTCTAAAAATGAATGCGGAGTGTTATGAAATCTAGCTCTAAACGGTTTTTCACAGATTGGTTGCATAAGCACCATATACAGTGCTATTTTTGAAAAACTGTGCAAAAATATCACTATATCTAGTAGTAGCAAAAATAGTATTAACAAGATAAAAAATAGCTGTAAAATAAGCGGTTTTAAATTGATGATAAAAGCATCAGTTTCAGAATCCGTGTGTTTCGCAGTTTGCCGCCTTTTTAGAAATTTTTATAGCAATAATGAACAGTCATTAGGGTATTGTCTGACGGACTGATGCCGGCTGCCTCCGGGGTGTGGATTAGTGTTGGGGAAAACTTTTTAGCCGTTTATAGCATGGCAAATATTTTTTTTCAAAATGCTTCCCGGGCCTCATGTGATCTTCCCCAAAAAACGGATCCGTTCGGCCGTGCTTTCATGTTTTTCCGGTTCTTCGGTCATTTTTTGGGTAACGGCGGCGATTCCGGGGACTTTTCCTGCCTCCGCCGCAGTTCTGACTTATAATAGCCGCCGGAAAGCTTCCGGGGATACCCGGACTTCCCTGTACCGTGCGGTGCCCGGAGTCTGATGTGTGCCGGACAGTTCCGCTGTTTTAAATGAGAGGTTTTCAGATATGAACAGGCGTTTTCCCTGCAGGGTGGCTGATAAATCCTGTCTGCGGCTGCTCCTGCCGCTGGTGCTTTTTTCCGGAGTTTTTGCGGGGATCGGCGCTGCACTGGGTGAGGCCTTATCCGCAGCGGAATCAGTGCCGGAGGAGCGCCTTCCGGTTCCGGAAAAGCGGCAGGAGGTTCCCGTACGGTATCTCGGCGGCTTTAATGCTGCGGACTATCCTTTTGTTTCTCCCCGGGCCGGGGAGACTCATGCTATGAGACGGTTCAGCCGGGTCTGCTACGGAGCTCCGGATCGTTCACCTGCCGGCTATCTCTGCCGGAATCCCCGTCTTCTGGCCCTGGAGCGGGAGATTCTGGTGCGCATGCATCGGGATCCCGAAATTGCCGCCTTTCTGAACGGTGGGATGGTATTCCGGGAGTCCTTTTACTCCTGCATGGCCGAGGAGCATCCCGGAAGGTGTCTGGAGTATACCCTGCTGATGGCCCTTTCCCGGGAGCAGATAAAAGGGCGGGAGACCGTGTTTCAGGATGTCTCCTACGAATGCGAGGGAGGCACGGGGCTCCGGGTGCGCTACTATGATACGGAAATGCCGTCTTTGCGGGTATGCTTCAGTGAGGATCCCGCCTGTCCGGAGAGCGCCGGGGACATCCTCTTTCTTTTTCCGGGCAACCGGGGACGCTTCTTTTCTGACGGCAGTGCCCGCGATAACGGCTTTCGCGATCCGGAAAAGCTTTATCCTCTGAGAAACGGTGTCCGCTTTGAGAGATCGCCCGGGGTGGCTTTGCACTGCACGGCAGGGCAGGACTGAACCGGAATACCCTGCGGAGGGGGGAGAAGGCAAAAATAAAAAACACCGGTCATTTCTGCCGGTGTTTTAAGCGTGCGGAACGTAACTCAGACCTGGAACTTTTCGATATTTTCGTTCATGCTGCAGGAGATCTGATGCACCAGGTCCGATATTTCCAGTGAGCTGTCTGCATTTTCCTTGGCGCTGGCCGTCAGATCGGCAACCAGCTTGAGCCGCTGCGAGATTTCATAGCTGGTGGCGGTCTGCTGTTCGGTAGCCACGGCAATCTGCGAGATCTGCTGGTGCACCTCTTCCACTGAGCGGTCAATTTCGCTGAGGCTCTTTTCGATGTCGGACGAGCTTTCCACAATGACATTCATCTTGCTGTAGTTTTCGTCCATGGCGGTGTTAGCCCGCTTCTCCAGAGTCTGAATAGCGGAAATCATGGAGCCGATTTCCTTGGTTGATTCCGAGGTTCTGTTGGCCAGAGAGCGGATCTCGTCGGCCACTACCGCAAAGCCCCGGCCGTATTCCCCGGCTCTGGCGGCCTCGATGGCGGCGTTAAGAGCCAGAAGATTGGTTTGCTCGGCAATCTGCTCGATGGTTTCGATAATGCCGCTGATTTTCTGGATCTGCTCGCCCAGCATCCGGATCAGGTTGAAGCTTTCGCTGGTGGCTACGCTGTATTCGCGGATCCGGTTGATTATCTGCTGCACCTTTTCAACATCGGTGTTTACCAGGTTCTGGGTTGCCGAAGAGGACTCCGAGGCCATGATACACTTCTTTGCAATGTTATTGGCTGTGGAGGCAATCTCGCTGCTTGATGAGGAGACCCCGGATACCGCCTCCATGATTTTGGCGTTGTTTTCTGCGAGAACCGTACTGTTGTCCTTGAGAGAACCGGAGTTGTCCAGAAGGGAGCCGGCGGTTTCATGAATGTGGGAGAGCAGTCCCTTGATGGCATCCACCATCTGCCCGAAATGCACGGAGAGGTCTCCGATTTCGTCATTGCCGATTCTCTGAATCTCAATGGTCAGATCACCCCGGGCTACGTGTCTTGATTCCCGGGAGAGAATCGCTACCGGACGCACGATGGATCTGCCGATGATGTACAGCACGCTGCCCAGAATGATAACTGACAGTATACCGATGACGTAGAGCCAGAAGGGATTGCAGCTCTCCAGGGAGTTTTTTTCGTACTCATCGGAATAGTCAGAGGCGATCTTTATCAGTTTGGCAACCCGGTCATCAATGTTGTCTCCTATGGGTGCCAGGTATTTCTGGATGGCCAGATAGCCCTCGCGGGGATTTCCTTCGTCGGTCAGCTTGTATACGATATCCTTAGCCTTGTCATACTCGGTGAGGTTGTACTCCATGCTCTTTACCAGCTCGAGGCATTCATTCCTTTCCTCGCAGGATGCTCTGATGGCCTCGATGGTTTTGTTATACCTTTCTCTGTTGGTAATATAGGCTTTTCTCATGCCGGTGCGTTCTTCGGCAGTTACTGTCATCGGATACTTGATGGCGCTTATGCGGAGTTCCTTGAACAGTCCCTCGGCATGGCGGGCGTGATCCACAAAGTCAACGCTGTTCCCGAGAGCGGGGATGGTTTTCTCGATTTTCCCCAGTTTTAGTATGGACAGTGAAATCAGCAGAAACAGCACCATAATTGCCAGAAATCCGATAATAAGAAGCCGGCGGACGATTGTTATATTCTTTAAGTTCATTGAAGATCTTCCTGATAAAACATGAAGAAGACACCTGACGGACAGAAGCAAAACAGGGATCCGTTTATATTCTCCTGAACCGTTCCGGGGATGCTGTCATATCCTTGTCAGCAATGTTAGGTTACAATGTGCAGAAATGCAGATCTGAGCACTGAATTCTGCCATGCCCCAAAATGGACTGAAAATGCCCTTTCTCTTATTTTATGCATGAGCAGTTATTTTTGATATTATCGGGTGCATAAAATGTTTGATAGCTCATGTTTATGATTGTTGCGGCTTGTTTCCGGAGATCCGGAGGAAGGCTGGCAGGGTGGCGGGCTGAGACCTCCGGCGTTTTTTAGGGTGCATATATGACCGAAATGGAGCTTTTTATCCCCAGTATGGATCCGGGTGATCTCAGGCGCCGGGAGCTTTCAGTTAAAAAAAGCCGTTTTATCGCCAGTGCCGGCCATACCCCGGGGGAGGAGGCGGTGCTGAGCTTTATCGGGAGATGCCGGGCGGATTTTCCGGATGCCCGGCATCACTGCTTTGCCTTCAATGCGGGAAGAGGTGACAGCACCGCTTTTCTGGGTGCTTCCGATGACGGAGAGCCCCGGGGAACCGCGGGAAGGCCGATGCTGAACATTCTGGCACATTCCGGTATCGGGGAGCTGACCGTAGTGGTCAGCAGATATTTCGGCGGGACTCTTCTGGGAACCGGCGGTTTAACGCGGGCCTATCAGGACAGTATCCGGGAGGTGCTCCGGGATCTTCCGCTGAAAAAATACGAACCTGAGACTGTACTCCGGATTTCCGCAGGGGCGGCAGTTCTTAATGCCGTGCTGCTTCTGGTCCGGAGATCCGGAGGAACGGTTCAGGAAATGTCCTTTCCGGACGAAAGGGCCGTGCTGGCAGTTTCCCTCCCGGACCGGAATGCCGTGGGATTTATACGGGAGCTCCCGGGGCTCCGGGATGCCGTGATTCTGGAGCGCTCCTGACAGCATGCCCGGGGGCATCACCGGACTCAAAACAAAAGGTCCCGCTCTGATAATCAGAGCAGGACCGTTCAGGTGCGGTCCTCCGGATTTTCGGAGCAGCGCCGGATCTTTATCAGGATTTTTCGGAAACCCGGACGCCGTCCTCGGTTCCTACAATGAGAACATCGGCGCCTCTTTTGGAGAAGAGGCCCACAGTTACCACTCCGGGAATGGCATTAATTTCCTTTTCCAGGGCTCCGGGATTGACAATGCGGAGATCGTGCACATCAAGAATCTGGTTGCCGTTGTCGGTAGTGCAGTCCTTTCTCCATACCGGATTTCCGCCCAGCTTTTTCAGCTCCCGGGCCACGTATTCCCGGGCCATGGGAATAACTTCCACCGGCAGGGGAAAGGCGCCCAGCACGTCTACAGTCTTGGTGTCGTCTACAATGCAGACAAACTTCCGGGCTACGGCGGCCACAATTTTCTCCCGGGTGAGAGCCGCACCGCCGCCTTTGATCATCTCAAGGGCCGGATTGATTTCATCGGCACCGTCCACATAGATGTCAAAATGATCCACCTCGTTAAGATCCAGTACCGGGATTCCCATCTTCTGAAGTCTGGCGGTAGAGGCCTGGGAACTGGAGACGGCGCCCCGGATTCGGCTTTTGATTGCCTCCAGACCGTCTATGAAAAAGTTAACGGTAGAACCGGTTCCCACTCCGAGAACGGCGTTCTCCTCAACGTATTTCAGGGCTTCTCTGGCGGCATGCTGTTTTTTGGTATTCTGGCTCATGGGTATTTTCTGTTCCTGGATGGTTTATGGACAGGTGCATTATACGCCGGAGAAGAAAATTGACAATACACAGATTTGATTTTAGAACTGTGATGAAGTGCAAAATCATGAAAATGATTTTGCAGGGCGCCAGAAAAAACGGCATTTAGGGGCCGGGAGACCGGAGAAAAAATGACGCGAGGATGAGAAAAAAACAAAGAAGGCGATCCTTCAGGACCGCCCTCCGCCAGTGTCCGGAATTACGGACGGGGTTTTCCGGCCGGTTCCCGGATGTTCTTTTCAAAAATAATGTCCCGGGTGGGGGTGATGATCTCCGGCAGCGGCACGTCCCAGATTTCAGTGGGGAGGCTTTCCACCTCCTGGATGTCCAGAGCCAGTCCTACCGGAAACGGTCCCTCGCCTGTCTGATTGTAGATCTGCAGGGTGCGGTCGTAATAGCCGCCGCCCATGCCGAGACGGTTTCCGTTGGAGTCATAGGCTACCAGGGGGGTACACATGATGTCGATGCGGTTCAGCGGAATAACATTTCTGACATCAAGCTCCGGCTCGGGGATACCGTATTTGTTGTTTACCATGACGGTGTTCTTGTCATAGTTCAGAAACAGCAAATGTCCCTTGGAGAAGGGATGCAGCACCGGAAGGGCAACCCGGATATTGTTGTTGAGACACCAGTTAATTACTCCGGCGGTGTCAATCTCGCCGTCAACGCTCATGTACAGGGCAATGCAGGAGGCTCTGTTAATGCGCTCATGATGCATAAAACGGTCAACCAGCTGGGCTGAGTAGTGAGCATGCTGTTCGGGAGTAATGGTTTTACGCAGGTCGCGGATTTTCTGACGCAGAAGAGGACGTGATGTAGGCATATTGTTTTACAGCTAAAAAGTTACGGGTATTAAAAAAGGCAGGTCAGACCTGCCTTTCAGAATAATCAATCACACCAGACTCCCAAACAATGTTAAGGTCTGAAACCTTGAACCCGGAAGTTCAAAGCGGGGGACGCTGAAGTACACTTAGGCTTCCTGACGGGATTCCTGTTAAAGATCCGCAGGCCTGCACACCATGTACCTTTAATCTCCCTAATCTGTATGTATCGGCTCAGGGACATAACCAAATACAATGCCTAAAAATCGGCGATTGAAGAGAATTCAGCCCTTGTTGCCCTTTAGGAGCTCCGCAAGCCTCCTTACTCTTGATTCCAGTGTATCGTTTATATCCTTTAATTGCAACGTTTTTTGGTTCAATTCGTGACAAAAATCTAAAGATGCCAGAAGCGCTATCTTTTCCATTGACAGGCCCGGAGCCATTTTTCGGAGTTCCAGAATCTTGTCGTTGACCATGTTCTGGGCCCGGATCATGGCAGCAGCCTCTCCCTTGCGGCAGGTGATGCGCATAGTCTGTCCGGAAAGAGTAAGATTCACCTGTTCGGTGGACAGGGGTCTGATTTCCTGAGCTCCTGCGGCGGACTCCTGCTCTGGTTCGTTGTTGCTCTGCATGGCTATTGTTCCCGCTCAAAAACTGAAGACGCGGGATGCCTGCGGCACCCCGCGCGGCATTTGCCTACTCGGAACCGGCAGCGGATTCTGCGGTGTCCGCGCCGTTTTCCTCTCTGATTTCTTCCGGATCCGGCTTTTTCAGGGAAATTTCGGGTTTCGGATTTCCGCATTCGGTGCAGAAGCGGCCCTGATTAATTTCCCCGCAGGAGCACTGCCAGACCACCCGGCTGCGCGGTGTGCCGCATTCCGAGCAGAATTTGCCGCTGTTCGTGTTGCCGCAGCGGCACTTCCAGATTACCCGGCAGGATTTTGCGGCAGCGGCTGAATTTCTTCTGCTGTTCTGGCGCTTCTCATGCTCGGCCAGGGCAAAAAGACGCATGGCCTCTCCGGTACCGAAGCCCATAAGCCCCTGTCCCAGCATGTAGCCGGTGCCGTAGAGGGAAGCCCCGAAAGGCGCGGGATAAAATCCGAAGGCCGGATAGATTCCCGGCCAGATGCCGCATCCCGGAAGACTTCCGGAATCGCAGTCCGGGAAACCGCCGGCAGCGCCGAAATCGCCCATGTCACCTGAATCGTCCATAGAGTTCTCCTGCTGTTTTCTGTTATGCCGGCAGTTTTCTGTGCCCGGAAAGCCGCCGGTTCTCATTAATGATACCTGTTTTGACAGGATTTGCCGTGCGCAGTTCCCGAAAACGCAAGAATTCTTAATTTTTGTCTGGATTTTCGGATTTTCCGGGAGCTCTTCTGTTCCTGTCCGGCACATTCAGGAGCAGCGCCCGGGGTACGGGAACCGGGCCGCTCCCGAAAAACCGGGGCTTTCGAATTAGGAAATCCGGATAATGAGTGCAGATTCCTGAATTCCGGCCCCCGAATTCCTGCCGGCTCGCAATAATTCTTTGCAAAGGCGGGGGTTAATGATTATAATTCTCCCGTTCCCGTGAAGAATCGGGACTTTCAGTTCAAAGAATCATATCCCTCAGTCGTTGTTTCCGAACCGGATGTGGCACGGCTGTCCTGGTATCCTGCCAGAGCTGTTATTCGGAATGCCCCGCTTGGCGGGCCTTTTTGATTGTCATTTGATTTTTTTTTCCTTCAGTAATTTTGCGCTTTGCCGTGAGGCAGTACAGCGCCGGGTTTTTTATTTATGAGTGAAAAGTTGCATAAAGTTCTGGCAGAAACCGGACTCGGTTCCCGCCGTAATATGGAAGAGGCCATCAAGGAAGGCCGAGTTAGCGTTGACGGAAAGATTGCCGGACTCGGTGATCGGGTTGAGGGAACCGAAACCATCAGGGTGGACGGCAGGATAATTAAAACCGGAAATCAGGAAAAGCCGGTATGCCGCGTTCTTATGTATAACAAGCCTGAGGGGCAGATGTGCACCAGGATGGATCCTCAGGGCCGTCCTACGGTGTTCGACCGTCTTCCCCAGGTTTCCAATGGCCGCTGGATATATGTGGGGCGTCTGGACGTGAATACCTCAGGACTTCTCCTCCTTACCACCGACGGGGCCCTTTCCAATGCCCTTACCCATCCGAGCCGTGAAATGGAGCGTGTCTATGCGGTCCGGGTTTTCGGTGATGTTACCCCGGATCATGTCCGGAAGCTGACCTCCGGTGTGGATCTGGAGGATGGTCCGGCTCATTTTGCCAAAGTGGAGCAGGGCGGCGGAGAAGGCATGAACAAGTGGTTCTATGTCACCCTTCGCGAGGGCCGCAAGCGTGAGGTCAGAAGACTCTGGGAGGCACTGGGGTTCCGGGTGAGCCGTCTCAAGAGGATCAGATACGCCTGCGTGGAGCTCGGCAAGCTTCCCGAGGGCGGCTGGCGGGAGCTGACTCTGAATGAGGTTAACGATCTCAGGAAGATGGTCGGACTGGCTCCGGAAAGCCGCACCGTGCTCACTGCCGATGATCAGCCCTCCGGGGCCCGGGAGGAGTATCTCGAGAGAAGACAGATGCAGAAATCATTCCGCCGCTACCGTGAGAAACAGGGGGTAGGCGGCAGAAACGGCGGATCCCGTTCTTCGGTGCCCGGAGGCGGGAGCTCCCGGATGCGGGACGCTGTGGCCCGGGATTCCGGTACCTCCTTTGTGAGTTCCTATCTCCCGAGCCGGAAGCCCAGACCATACATTCCGGTTACCGGTCTTAACCGGGACGATGAGCGGCTCGGACTTGATTCTCCCTTTGCCGGAAAGCCCCGCCGGAATACGGGCCGCTCCGGCGATAAGTCCGGTGCAGCCAGATCCTTCGGCAGACGTTCCGGCGGACAGGAATTCCCGGTCTGGGGAGAACGCAGCGAGCGCGGGGACAGGAGCGAATCCCGGCAGAAGAAGGGGGGCTTTTCCGGAAAATACTCCCGTTCATCTGAAAATGGCGAAAGATCCCGGGATCGGGATCCGGACAGAAAGACGTTCCGCGATGCCCCCAGAAAGTCCCGCGGTGCTCAGGATTTCCGCCGGAAGTCCCCGGCCAGAAGCTCAGCCCGCGGTGCTTCCCGGAACAGCAGATCCGAAATCGATTTTTAGAGCGGAAAGCATCCGCAGTAAGGGCCCGGTTTTCCTGCGGGCCTCGTTTTGCCGTTCTGCAGGCGGTCCCAGGCTCTGTTTTTCAGGGCCTTTTTATTATCCGGACAGGTGTTTTTCGGCAGGAGTCCCGCAATTCGTCTGTTCCGGCAAGAAATTATCCCGTACAGGCTCTTTCTGTATGTATAATTGATTGAGTGCAGGTATCCGGAGAATATCTTAAAGTGTTTGACATGATGTGGGTTCACGATCCTTCGGCATGGCTCGGGCTTCTTACCCTGGTGGTGCTGGAGATTGTCCTCGGAATAGACAATCTGGTTTTCATTGCCGTGCTGGCGTCAAAGCTGCCGCTCAGACTGCAGGACAAGGCCCGCTACATTGGACTGGGCATGGCGCTCGTGGTGCGGCTCATGCTGATTTCGGCCATCTCCTGGATCGTCACTCTTACCAAACCGGTTATGGAGCTTTTCGGTACCGGCTTTTCGGCCCGGGATATCATTATGCTTCTGGGCGGCGGATTCCTCCTTTACAAGGCCACCGCCGAGCTTCATGACAAGCTGGAGGGGCACGAGGAGAAGGTTTCCTCGTCCCGGGCCGCAACTCACGCCTTCTGGCTGGTGGTGCTGCAGATTGTGGTGCTGGATGCGGTGTTCTCTCTGGATTCCGTGATTACCGCCGTGGGAATGTGCGAGCATGTTTTCATCATGATGTTCGCGGTTATTATTGCCATGATTATCATGGTCTGGAGCTCGCGGCCTCTCACAGTTTTTGTCAGCAGGCATCCCACGCTGGTGATTCTCTGTCTGAGCTTCCTTCTGATGATCGGCTTTTCACTCCTGGCCGAGGGGCTTCATATTCATGTTCCCAAGACCTACCTCTATGTGGCAATCGGCTTCTCCATCCTGATTGAAATCTTTAATCAGATCGCCAGGAAGAACAGCCTCAGACTGAGATCCGACATCAAGAACAGCCGGGAACTGGCGGCCTCGCTGGTGCTCCGGATTCTCGGATCCCGCAGCGACAGTCAGGTCCAGACTATCAAGGAGTCCATTGTGGCCCCCCCGGAGGCAGTTTTTGATTCCGCAGAAAAGGATATGGTCTCCCGGGTGCTGCAGCTTTCCAATCAGCCGGTGCGATCCATTATGACTGCCCGCCGGGATGTGGTGATGGTTGATATCTCCCAGGATCGCCGGGAGATTATGAAGACTCTGGCTGAAAGTCCCTTCAGCCATCTTGTGGCCTACCGGGACGGAAACCGGGATGCTCCCATTGGCATAATAAACAAGTCCGAGGTGCTGTCTCAGGAGGTTATGTCCGGCACGGAGGCTGTGGATTTTCAGAAGCTGGTCAAGCAGCCGCTCCTGATTCCGGAAACCGTCAGTGTGCTAAAGGCGCTGCAGGAGGCCAAGAACGCCAAGATCTACAACGTTCTTGTAGTTGACGAGTTTGGCAACTACGAGGGGCTGGTGACCATGCATGACATCATGGAGTGCTTTTCCGGAGACCTGCCGGAACGCAGCGAAATGGCCGAGATCAGAAAGCTGGATGACGGATCCTTTCTGGTCCGGGCCGATATCTCGCTTTCGGAGCTGGAGATGCATTCCGGATGCCATATCGAGCCCAGCGCCCACTATCATACTCTTGCCGGCTTTGTTATTGAAACTCTGCAGAATCTTCCCGAGTCCGGCACTGAATTTTACCGGGATGGCTGGCTGTTCCGGATTACCGAGGTAGAAAACAATACCGTGGCGCAGGTACGGATCTTCCCCCCGAAACCCCTTGCTGCGGACAAAGAATAACGGAGGTATCAGATGAGCAATCTTCTCAGCTCCTGGCTTAGGAATAACGAGCATGAGGTTATTCTCTGCTCCCTCTGCTTTCTGGCAGTGTCCTTTTCTTTTCTTAACCCTCTCTGGTTCGGTCAGGCCCCGGGGTTTGACGGTTCTCTTTTTGCAGTCATCGGAAAAATGTTTGCCGGCGGAGAGGTGCTTTACCGGGATATTATCGATATCAAGGGCCCCGGGATCTTCTTTATTGATCTTGTCGGCTACCGGATCGGCGGCTTCCGGGGCATAGCCTTTATAGAAACCATTCTTCTGGTTTTTGGTGTTATTTCCGTGGATTTGGCGCTCCGGGTGTTCCGGCTGAGCCCTCTGGCCCGGTTCTGCTCCATAATGACAGTGCTGACCCTCCATGGGTTCAGATACCACTACGGTAATATGACCGAGGACTATGCGCTGTATTTTTCCATGATTGCCAGCTACCCCTTCGCTCTGATGCTCGGCCTCCGGAGATTCAGCTGGAGAATGGGCTTTCTGATTTCCCTTCTGTTTGCGGCCACAGTTTCCATGCGCATCAATAACGGGGCCTATTTCGGCGCCTGGTATGTCATGCTGTTTTTCTTCTTTCTGTCCAACAGAAAAATTCCGGATGCTCTGGGGCTTTTCCTGACCAGTCTTACCGGGCTGGCGATAGTGTTCGGGGGATTTGGTCTCTATTTTTATTCCCAGGGCGGCATGGCTCTGGTGAACGAAGCGATTTTTTACAGCTTCTCCGTGTTCTTCAAGGATGGCGCCTACGGCTCTCCGGGATTCAATCTTCTGGCCGGCCTCACGGGACTGTTCCGGACCGGACTTCTGCCTTTGGTGCTCGGTACGGCGCTGGTGCTGTTCAGAAAGGACAACTATCTTATCATGAACGCCCGGTACAATGACCGGAACTGGTTTCTGTTCTATCTGCTTCTGGGAATTGTGTTTACTGTAATTGCCAACAGCATTTCAGGCCATGTTTATGATCATTATGACGAGCTTTTCCTGACGTTTATGTTCATTCCGCTGGGATTCCTGGTGCATCGCTATCTGCATGTGATACAGGACATCAATATCAGCTTTCTGACCATCTTTTTTCTGATTATCTTTCTGCTGTCAGAGCATATCCTGTGGACCTGGGCTCACCATGAATGGTCGTACTTCACGGTCTGGTTCCATGTGGGAATCGATGCTCTCATTGCCGGAGCATTGGCAATGGGACTGTTTTTTCTGAGAAGACTGGCAGGAAGATACTGGCACAGTCACACCATGTTCCTGTGCATAAGCATTGTGGCGGCCTTAGTGCTGGGAGTCTACGCCATGATTCTGGGGCATTCCCGGGGCCGTCCCTGGGATGCGGAGACCCAGGAAATTGTGGATGTGGTCCGGATGCAGACTACGGATCAGGACCGGATCTGGGTGGAGGGCGATGCGCCGCAGTACTATCTCTGGACTGACCGCAATGCTGCCGCCCCGCAGCTGTTTTTCGGCAATGTGAATCCTGGCTATGATGTCCGGATGAAGGTGCTGAGCTCCATCACCTTCTTCAAGCCCCGGTTTATCATTTTCACCGGAAAGAGGCTCAATGCCTATCGGGACGCCGAAGCCAGAAACATGGTGGAGACAGTGTTCAGCTATTCCGAACAGATGTTCTACCGCTATATCTTCACCAACTATGAAGAGATCCTGCCCCGGCTGTTCGCTCTTAAGACCTCTGAAAACTCCGCTGGCGGTCCGTCAGTGATTCCGGAGGATGTCGGAGAGGACGATTCCAAATCTCAGGAGGCCGGGAATGGTGCGGCGGCAGAACCGGAATCCGGTGAGCTCAGGCTTATTGACGGCGGTGTTTCCGAAAAATCTCCGGGCGAGGTACCTGCTCAGGCGCCCGCAGAATCCCGGAAGCCGGCCGGCGAGCCTATAGAGATGCCTCCCAGCAAGGGCTGATGGTTATTCTTTAGTGATCCGAAGCTCCCAGGCGGCACTGACGGGCAATGGAAAGCCCCGGGGATCCTGTTCCCGGGGGATCCCGAATTTCTCCCGCCCCCGAACCGTATCCCGCAGGTGCCAGACTCCCATGATTTCTCCGCCGGTGCTCCACAGGGGATAGCAGCATCTCAGATATACCGGAATCCGGTTTTCCTTCCAGAAATTTTTGATGAGGGTGCTCCCGCTGCGTCCTGGAAAGCGCAGCTTCTCCGAAAGTGCTGGCAGAAAATGCAGTGTAATTTCCGGAGGTAGCGGAAGGTCAGGGCCGCTGACTTCGGGATTTCTGACAATCCGGAAAATGTAATCCGGAGAATCTCCGGCGAGCTCCGGATTATCCGGCTGCCCCCCGGAAATCAGCCTTACGGTGCAGTTCTTCAGACGGTCATGGAAGAACGGTACTCTATGGATGCAGTCCCCGTATACGGTGATCCGGGTGCCGTTTTCCATAATATGCCCCGTTTTGTCAGGAACCGGAAAAAGCCACATTCTTAAAAGCTCCTCCAGCTTCCCGCGGGAAGGTGTCAGGTTCTGCCGTCTCAGAAACTCCCGGAGAACGAGCATGACCTCGTCGCGCTCCCGTTCCCGGGAAAAACCTCCGAGATTAAGTACGGGGATGGAGATTCCGGGAAATTTCTGAGTGTTTTCCTTCAGGAGCGCTGCAATATGACGTTCCAGCACACGTTCTTCCATGGCCAGGTGCTCTACAGTGAGGGCGGTGGCTTCGGCACAGTCAGGGAAGCGTTCTCTCAGGAGCGGTGTTACGCGGTTCCGGATAAAGTTCCGGTCATAGCAGTCCTTCAGGTTGGTGGGGTCGGTAACATACCGGATGCCATTGCTGCGGGCATATTCCTCGATTTCGGATCGGGTCATGGAGAGCAGTGGCCGTGCCAGGGTGCCGTTACGGAAGGTCTTTTCCGGCTTCAGGGACAGAAGCCCCCGGAGACTGCTCCCGCGAAACAGTGCCAGTAAAACCGATTCCAGAAGGTCGTTTTTATGATGGGCCGTAAAGAGCACCGGGTTATGCAGGGCCTCCATGTGCCGGGAGAGTGCCTCGTAGCGGACTTTTCTGGCCTCGGCCTCTGTGGATCCCCGGGAGGTATCTACGGTAACGTGCTCGCAGGTGAACGGGATTCCGAGTTCCTGGCAGCGTTTCCGGCAGAAATCTTCCCAGGAATCGGCGACGGCCTGCAGGTGGTGGTGCACATAGACAGCCTCCAGGCTTGCGGCTTTCTGGCGATTTTTATGGGCCAGTGCCAAAAGCACGGAGGAATCTGCCCCGCCGCTCAGGGCGATGATCCATGGGCGGCCGGCCCAGCGGGACCAGTCGGGAAGGGCAATGCTGCTGTCAGAGGAGTTATGGTGGTTCATACAGTCTCCGGGTAACCTGTCTCCTCCTATTTTACCGCAGTTTTGGGAAAGGATGATTCCGGCAGTGCTGCCGCGACCTTCCGGGAAAATGCTCTTCGCAGATCTTTTCGGATACTGACGGGATAGCCGAAGCTCTCTGCCAGCTTATGAGAAGGTGTATCAGGGGCGTGAAAAGCGAGTACGGCCCTGGTGGCGGGAAAAGGGAATATGCCTGAACATCAGGGCCCCCAGAGGCCCTGAGGGGAGAGAAATAAGAAGGAAACTGCTGTGCTGCATGTCCCTAATGAATGAAGTGCCTAATCCTCGTCGAAGAAATGCCGGGAGATTCTCTGCCGGGACCTAACCTTTTTCTCGGCACTGTGGGCTATAGCGGAAATGTACTCGCTCAGAAGATCCAGATTCCGGTTAACCAGGCTGAGGTCGTCATATTCGTCTGAAAATACCTCGGAGGTCCAGAAGCTGTTCAGGTGCACGATTCCGGAGCTGCGGCTTTTGACCACAATGTCCATGGCTCTCCTGACAATTTCGTCCGGAGAAAAAACTGAATCGCTGTGGGGGATCACTTCCGCGTAGGGAATTTCAAAGAAATCCTCCAGCTTCATGACGGTTATGAGATTATCTTTTCTGGCTATCACCTTGCTGTTCCCGATGGCTATGCCGTGCTTCCAGGGCGAAGACAGTTCTGAGGGATCCGGCGTTCTCAGGTGGGTTCCCCGCGGGTACTCCTTTCTGGGCATATTTTCGGCTGTGAATTCCAGTCCCAGGGATTCGGATATGGTGTCAGGTATTATAAGATTGTCAAAAAGATTCATGATGGCATTTCCTTAAATTATTACCAAGATAACGACTAATTTTTATTAAAATTATACTTATAGCACACCAGAGGATAAAAATCCACAAAGATGTTATTATTCACCGCAGTATTGGATGAAAGTGGTAGCAGAGGCCGCTTTATTACAATTAGGGTACTGCAGAAATCCCGGGCGCTTCTGTTTTCCGGGAAATTGAAAAAGAACATTTTCAGAACCTGATTCCGGAATGCAGTGTCTGGCTTCCGGTACCGCCTCCGGAAGCCCCTGGAAGCCGATTTATTATTCCCCGGTGGCGTTCCTGTTGAAATCTCCGGTGCCGGTGATCTATGATTCCGGAAATCCGCAATTCCAGAGCTGCAGTTTTCCCTGACTCCCGGGACGGCCGCCGGAACCGGAAGGTCATTATTTGCGAGGAGGGAAAATATATGAAAAAACTCTTTTTGCCGGTATTTGCCGTGCTGCCGGTATTTTGTCATCTTCAGGCAGCGGCCATGGATGAGCGGGAGGTGCAGGCGGAATGGGAGAATACCGTCATTTCCGTTACCAGGGATAACCGGGTGCCGGAGGACATTGCCCTCCTCAGGGCTTTTAACAAAACCTGGCAGGTTCCGGCTATTTCCGCTTACCTGAAAAAATGGAAGACCTCCGGAAAAAATACCGGGAAATCCGCCGGCCGAACTCTCACAATCCGGGGCTATGATGACTGCGACGAGGATAGCTGTACGGTTTTCGTGCGGGAAAATCCGGTACAGGATGATCATGCCCTGTTTTTTGTGATTTTCGGGAGGGTATCAGACATTGTTTACACCGAGAATCTCCTGGTTTACGACTATGACAGGAATTCTGGGGCAATGAAGCCGCTTCCGGATTTCCCGGCCCGGAATCATTCCACCGGTCTTCGTACCAGCGGTTTGGATTACCAGGTCTATTCCTTTGATGACGGGGATAGCAGTCTCGTGATTTCCGACGGAGTGACAGACGGACCTCTGGTCGGAGCCAGGTCGCTGTTTCGGCAGGAGGGGGCTTCTCTCAGATATGAGGGGGCGGAGATTACCGTCAACGGGGCCTCCATGAAGGAGCAGCTGGCAGCGCTGGATGCCGGAGAGTTTGCCTTTTACGATATTGACAGTGACGGAAATACGGAGCTTTTTCTGAAAAACTCTGCCGTCGGATGTATTCTGGCGCTTTCAGTTGCGGGACGTCCGGAAACCCGGACAGCGGAATTTATCGACTTTAGCGAAAACGGCGCCTTCATTTTTTATGAAAAGGGCCTTTCTCGGGAAAGAAACTGCGGTCCCGGATGCTTTTCGGGAAGCTATGTTCTCATGGAGAACAGCGCTCCCGCCGCTATGCTTTCTGTATATGAACTCACGCCGCTACCGGGGAAAAAGGTTAATCCGGAGGAATCGCCGGTATATAAAATTCTGGGTCCGGAAGGCCGTGAAAGGCGGGTAACAGCAGCAGAAAAGGAAGAATTCATTAAAAAAATGGGAAAAAAGGGTTCAGATGAGCTCACCTGGCAGCCTCTCCTGGGGATCAGGGTCGAATTTCCGGAGGACGGGGAGTAGGTACCGGACGGAGTATGTGGTGTTTTCAGAAATGCCGTTACAGGCGGCGGGTGATTTTTAACATGATGTCTGCCCCTGTGCCGTGAGCTTTGCCAGAACGCGCGGATACCGGCAGCCCCCGGAACCGAACCCCATCCGGAGGACTCGGGCAGTTTCTTTAAGGATTGCCCGGAAATGCTGTGCTTTCCCGGAAATTTTTGTTCAGAAAGCAGGATTTGAGTGTTTAGCACGGATGATTTTTATGTTTTTTTATCTTTCTGCTGATAAAATATACTCAGTGCTGATAAAGTTATGAGTTATGCCAGCTTTTTAAGACCGGATGCGCTGTGCTAGAATTACCGGCAATGAGGCTGGAACTTTTGTCAGGATCTGTTTTCCGCAGTTTTGAAATCCGGGGTAATCGTTATCTCCAGGGCTTTACGGGAGTGTGCTATGAAAAAATTGTTAATGGCAGCTACTTTTCTGACCGGGTGCTTTCTGTTTTCGGCAGATATTATAGCTGCTACAGAAGTGCTCAGAGATTCTCATGGAAACCGTACTGGTACGGCGGAGACTGATTCCAGCGGCAGGACAGTGTTCCGGGATCGCTACGGAAACCGCACCGGCACGGCGGAAAGAGATTCCAGCGGCAGGACAGTGTTCCGGGATCGCTACGGAAACCGCACCGGCACGGCGGAAAGAGATTCCAGCGGCAGAACGGTGTTCCGGGATCGCTATGGAAACCGCACCGGCACGGCAGAGACCGATTCCCGTGGCAATACTGTTTACCGCGATGAATACGGAAACCGTACCGGCACCTCGGAGACTGATTCCCAGGGCAACACTGTATATCGCGATAAATACGGAAACCGTACCGGAACCAGCAACCGCTGAAGCCTGGTGCTGCTTCTGTAGCAGAAGCTCTAAGAGGCTTCCGGCAGAAAATCAGGAACTTCGGGAGTTGTGAGAAGGGGACTTTCTCAGGACAAAGACAGCTGCTTTCTGTATTCCTCCCGATCTTCTTCAGGAACGCCGGCAATGGCCATTGCCCGTTCAGCGGAAACCTTAAAATTGTCAATAATGGCTCTGATTGTTTTAAGCCGGGTGATCCTGACACCCTCCGCCAAGCCCTCAGCATGTCCTTCAGCCCGTCCTTCAGCCCGTCCTTCAGCCCGTCCTTCAGCCCGTCCTTTTTCTTCGCCGTACCTCTCCAGGGCATCACCTAAGTTGCACATTTCACAAACCCCTGTTTGATTTCTTTAGTCATTGTTATTCCAAATTCATTTTTCAGAATTCTTCTTTCGTGCTGCAATGGTTAATTTTTCCATGCCAGTGTTATGTAGCATGCTAATTACGGGGATACTGCCGTCGCTTGCCGTCTGCACGATAAATAAGGAAACCGCACCGGAAACGGCAATCGCTGAAACCTGGTGCTGTTTCTGCACCAGAGTGTCAAAAGGATTCCGGCAGAAAATCAGGAACTTCGGGAGTTGTGAGAAGGGGCTTTCTCAGGACAAAGACAGCTGCTTTCTGTATTCCTCCCGATCTTCTTCAGGAACGCCGGCAATGGCCATTGCCCGTTCAGCGGAAACCTTAAAATTGTCAATAATGGCTCTGATTGTTTTAAGCCGGGTGATCCTGACACCCTCCGCCAAGCCCTCAGCATGTCCTTCAGCCCGTCCCTCAGCCCGTCCTTCAGCCCGTCCTTTTTCTTCGCCGTACCTCTCCAGGGCATCACCTAAGTTGCACATTTCACAAACCCCCTGTTTGATTTCTTCGGTCATTTTTATCCCAAATTCATTTTCCAGAATTTCTTTTCGTGCTGCAATGCTTTTTTTGCGCGAGAATGTGTTACTCAGCATTTTTATTATCGGGATCTTGCTGTCGTTTTTCACGTCGGCAATGCCGATAAAAATAATTTCCATCAAATCATAGGTGTTACGACCCCTGATCTCGTTCAGAAAATCAGCGCTTTCATCAACGTATCCCCTTTTATTTTTCTTGAGAACTTCCATGTATGCGTCCTCGGGGGAAAGCTTAAACCTTACAAACGAATTGGAGCTTGTGTTTTTCGGATTAAGACAGATCCAGACAGAGTATACCTTGCGAATTGTTCCGTAATTAAAATTCTTTGCCTGGTTCGCTTGTTTTGAAATCAGCCGGCAGCAGTAGTAGATGGCCCGGCATTCCAGAGGATAGCCTGGTTTAAGGTCCTGCTGAATTTCAAGATTGATGATGAGAATAACCTTTTCCGGGGTGTCAGTGGAGGTGGTGGTTTTGACGTCTTCTGAGTTGTTATTTCGGAACTGGAAGGATTTCATTTTGCTGCCAGGTGTGGAAGCACCTTCAGGAACTGCAGCCTGAAAAAGGATATCAAAACGTACGGTTCCTTCGGTAATTGTCGTATCCTCGTTGTTAAGACAGGCAATATTTTCAGATCCTTCGGGGGCATCCTGATCTACAGGAACAGTGCTGATCATCACGTCATCCTGAAGGCAGTTTGTTTTGATAAAGTTGATATCATAATTTTGAAATTCCGGAGTACAGTACCTCAGAATATTGGCAATAATATCTTTGTTTGCCAGCAGCTTTTTAGCAGCATTGTCTAAACGCGCCTTATCGGCGGCAGTCTCAAGGTTATTTGCAAAACCAGTGTTTCTGATGTTCATTTTTTTACAGCTTATTCAGTAATAATTTAAAACGGAGTTCGAATTATAAAAATTTAATAGTATTTGTCAAATTGTTTATGGTTTGTATAAAATATGAACGGTATAGCAATTTCAAAAACTTTTAGGATGAAATGGCTTTGGAGCGGTTTTTTATGCGTTTTTCGGCCGCCTTTATCTCTGTTTGAAAATTTATTTTGCAGGTGTTTCTGGAAATCAGGGGGGGCTGAAATTGGGGGGGCTGCGTTTTCCGGAATCACACTTTTTTGGAGTGATAGCTGTCACTTAGCTGTGGCCGCGTCTTTGGAGTGATAAAGGAGGTTTTAGAGGGGACGGTCTGACTTTTATGTATAGCATGGTGGACAGTTCCGCCAGGAAAGCGGATACATCTCCTGAGTCCCGGCCGGAATGGCCTGAAAGAGCCCCCCGGTCAATACTGGGACAGAACGAGGAGCAGGAATATTCTGTATGTTCAAAAACACTCGTTTTATTTTTATAAAAATGAAGATGCGGCAGAAAATTCGCTTTGTTTTCGGTGTTGTAATACCCTGTAAAAATTTTTAGAAATGTGATGTAGTTCACATTTTATAAACAAACCCCAAAATCTAAGCGTAAAAAAGGCGAATATTTTACACAAGTCTCATTTTTTGAAATAAAATAGGAAAATTTTATTTGTCTGTTAAAGATATCGACGGTTCAGTGCGGCCGGTGTCACAGACCGCCCGGAAGCCCCGCTTCCGGTATGAACTATTTGTTAAAAGTTAGGAGTAATCTGCTTCAATGAAGATATCCAACACCGAAAAGAAGCGCATCCGCAAGAGCTTTGGTCAGAGACCTCAGTTTATCGACGTGCCTTATCTGCTTTCCATTCAGGTCGATTCCTATGACCGTTTCATTACCCCGGACCATAACGGAGAATGCAGACTTTCAAATGCCATCAAAAGCGTTTTCCCGATAGTCAGCGCCAATGGTCAGGCCATTCTGGAATACGATTCCTTCCGGCTTGAGGAACCTGAATTCAACGTTCGCGAGTGCCTTATCCGCGGTGCCTCATACCAGTCCTCTCTCCGGGTGAAGCTCCGTTATGTGCAGAAGGAAAAGGACGGCAAGGTAGTAAACGTCAAGGAGCAGGAAGTATACATGGGCGAGATTCCGCTCATGACTGAAAACGGCACCTTCGTTATCAACGGTACCGAACGCGTGGTGGTTTCCCAGCTGCACAGATCTCCTGGTGTCTTCTTTGACAGCGACAAGGGCAAGAACTATCCGGGCCGTACGATTTTCGGAGCCCGTGTCATCCCGGCCCGCGGTTCCTGGCTGGATTTTGAGTTCGATCACAAGGATAATCTTTTTGTCCGTATTGACCGCAAGAGAAAGCTTCCGGCAACCCAGCTGCTCCGTGCCTACGGTTTTGACAACGAACAGATTATCAATATCTTCTTTGATACCACCTTCTTTGAAGTCAAGAACGGCAAGATCTGGATGGAGGTTATTCCGGAAAGACTTGACGGCCAGACCCTTAACTTCGACATTAAGGTTGGAGACAAGGTTATTGTCGAGAAGAACAAGAAGATCTCCAAGCGCCACATAAGACAGCTGGCCAAAGCCGATATTACCAATACCATTGAGGTATCCAAGGGCGTTAAGGTCAAGGCTGTCGAGATCCCCGAGGAATACCTCTTCGACAAGCTGCTGGCCCGTAATTACTATGATAAGCAGGGCAATCTTATCGCCGAAGTGAACACAAATGTCACTGCCGACGTGCTCCTGGCACTGGCCGAGAACAAGATCAAGAAGTTCGAGGTTATCTACACCAGCAATGTCGATGACGGTCCGTTTATTTCCTCTACGCTCACCATCGATCCCACTGTTACCAGAAAGGACGCTCTTTACAGCATCTATGCCACCATGCGTCCCGGCGATCGTCTTGACGAGGAAACAGCCAGCGATTTCGTGAACCGGATGTTCTTCAATTTCGACCACTACGATCTTTCTGAAGTAGGCAGGATGAAGTTTGACGAGCATTTTAAGGAAAACGAGGCTCTGGCCAATGGCGTCAAGTATTTTGTATCCGCCGGCGAATACAACAAGGAGGATTCAACCCTCTTTATCAAGGACGGCGTGGTATACATGGAATTCCCGGCCTTCCTGAAGGCGGTAGCCACAACCAAGGACAAGACTGCTGAGCTTATTCCTTCCCGAGTTCCGGATCGCGGCTATTTCAAGTTCTTTGACAATGTCCGCCGTTCCGTGATTCCTGCCGTGGCTGATGAGGATGCCACCAACGAGAAGCGCTATATCCGCGATGTAACTGTTGACGGCGTTGCCAAGAAGATGTTCGCCATCAGACTTTCTGATGTGCCTCTGGACATGAACTGCGAGAACTTCGCCGGCACCATTGAGGACAGCTCAAAGATCCCTGCTGTCGCTGATTATGTATTCCCCGAGCCGGAGAGAGTTCTCTCTACCAATGACATCATCCGGGTAATGCGCTATCTTATCAAGATCAGAAACGGCAAGACCAGCGTTGACGATATCGACCATCTCGGCAACCGCCGTATCAGAAGTGTGGGCGAGCAGACCGCCAATCACTTCCGTATCGGTCTTCTGCGTATCGAAAAGGCTGTTAAGGAGCGTTTCAACAAGGGCGAGCTTGATGCTATCACCCCCGAGGATCTGATTAACGCCAAGCCGGTTTCTGCTGCAGTGAAGGAATTCTTCTCATCCTCGCAGCTCTCTCAGTTCATGGATCAGAACAACCCGCTTTCCGAGGTTTCCCACAAGCGCCGTATCAGCGCCCTGGGTCCCGGCGGTCTTACCCGTGAACGTGCCGGCTTCGAGGTTCGAGACGTTCACCCGACCCATTACGGCCGTCTCTGCCCCATTGAGACTCCGGAAGGTCCGAATATCGGTCTTATTAACTCTCTCTCAGTTTACTCCCGCTGCAACGATTACGGCTTCCTTGAGACTCCGTACCGCCGCGTGGTGGATGGCCAGGTTACTGACGACTTCGATTATCTGTCCGCTGTTGACGAGGGCAACTATGTAATTGCTCAGGCCAATGCAGACCTCGATGAGAACAACTACTTCAAGAATGAAATCATACCGTGCCGCTTCCAGGGTGATTCCACCTTCAAGCGTGCCAGTGAAATCCGCTACATGGACGTTTCTCCGCAGCAGATTATTTCAGTATCCGCTTCTCTGATTCCGTTCCTGGAGCACGATGACGCTAACCGTGCCCTCATGGGATGTAACATGCAGCGTCAGGCCGTTCCGACCATCATTTCGGAAAAGCCCTTTGTAGGTACTGGCATTGAACGTGCTGTGGCCGAGGACTCCGGTGTTACCACCATGGCCAGACACGGCGGCGAGGTTATCTATGTTGACGGCTCCCGTATTGTGGTGAAGGTAAATCTGGAGGAGGTTGTTCCCGGGGATCCCGGCATTGATATCTACAATCTTTCCAAGTACACCCGTTCCAACCAGAATACCTGCCTTAACAAGCGTCCATGCGTATCGCTTGGCGAAAAGGTCAAGGTTGGTGACGTAATTGCCGACGGTTCCTCCACCGACATGGGCGAGCTGGCTCTGGGACAGAACCTCCGCATTGCGTTCATGCCGTGGAATGGCTTCAACTTCGAAGACTCCATCATGGTATCCGAGAGAGTTGCCAACAACGACCGTCTGACCACCATTCATATTCTTGACTTCACCTGCCAGGCACGTGATACCAAGCTCGGACCAGAGGACATTACCTGCGACATTCCGAACGTGGGCGAGTCTGCTCTCAACAAGCTGGATAAGTCCGGTATTGTTTATGTTGGCGCTGAGGTCAAGGGCGGCGATATTCTGGTGGGCAAGGTAACCCCGAAGGGCGAAACCCAGCTGACCCCTGAAGAGAAGCTCCTGCGTGCCATCTTTGGCGAAAAGGCTTCCGATGTTAAGGATACTTCGCTCCGTCTCCCGGCCGGCACCAACGCCACTGTGGTGGATGTTCAGGTGTTCACCCGTGACGGCATGGAGAAGGACGACCGTGCCAAGGCCATCGAGGCGCAGCAGATTGCCCAGGCCAAGAAGGATCTTTCCGAAGAGCTTAACTTCCTGTCCTCCGGTATTTACCGCAATGCGCGTCATCTTCTTTCCCGGAACGGTGTGAAGAATGCCAAGAACCTGGCTGATCGTGAGGTGTTCCAGCAGAAGCTTTCCGATGAAAAGGTGCAGAGACAGCTTGAGGAAATGCAGAATAAGCTGGTGCAGCTCCGTGCTGAATACGACCGCAAGCTGGAACTTCAGAAGAAGAAGATCCAGAAGGGCGACGATCTGCCTCCGGGAGTACTCAAGATGGTCAAGGTTTATGTGGCCGTCAAGCGTCATATCCAGCCGGGCGACAAGCTTTCAGGCCGTCATGGTAACAAGGGCGTTATCTCCCGCATTACCGCCATTGAGGATATGCCCTATGATGAAAACGGTGTGCCTGTAGATATCGTACTCAACCCTCTGGGCGTACCTTCCCGTATGAACATCGGACAGGTACTGGAAGTGCATCTCGGCATGGCCGCCAAGGGTATTGGCGACAAGATCAATGCTATGCTGGAGCAGAAGCGGAAGATTCAGGATCTCCGTGAGTTCCTGCAGAAGGTCTACGATATCGGCAATTCCGCGCAGAATGTCCAGATCTCCGAGCTTACCGACGATGAGGTGATGGTTCTTGCAGAAAACCTCAGAAGCGGCATGCCGGTAGCTACTCCGGTATTCGACGGTGCCAGTGAAAAGACCATTAAGGAAATGCTCCGTCTGGCCGATCTTCCTGAGTCCGGGCAGATTACCCTTTATGACGGACGTACCGGCATTCCTTTCGATCGCAAGGTAACCGTGGGCATTATGTATATGCTCAAGCTCAACCACCTTGTTGATGACAAGATGCATGCCCGTTCCACCGGCTCCTACTCCCTGGTTACCCAGCAGCCGCTCGGCGGTAAGGCCCAGTTCGGCGGTCAGCGCTTCGGTGAAATGGAAGTGTGGGCACTTGAAGCCTATGGTGCTGCATACACCCTGAGAGAAATGCTTACTGTTAAGTCAGATGACGTCAACGGCCGTACCAAGATGTACAAGAACATTGTTGCCGGAGACTACACCATGGAAGCAGGTATCCCTGAATCCTTCAACGTTCTCCTCAAGGAAATTCGTTCCCTCGGTATCGATATTTCCCTGGAAAACAAGAATCAGGCCTAACATTTTAATCAATGTCTCCGGCTGTTATGGCCGGAGGCTTACAGAGGTATATTATTGTGAGCGATAACGAAATCCAAAACATTTTTGGAGCGGGCGCTTCCGTACTGGCCGATACCAGTATAACCCGCAGGATGTCAGAGCTTGGCCGTGAGGCTCAGCGTCAGAAGGATAGCGCCGATTTTGACGCCATCAAAATCAGTCTGGCCTCTCCTGAGAAGATCCGCGCCTGGTCCTGGGGCGAGGTTAAGAAGCCTGAGACCATTAATTACCGTACCTTCAAGCCGGAGCGTGACGGTCTTTTCTGTGCCAAGATCTTCGGACCGGTGAAGGATTACGAGTGTCTTTGCGGCAAGTACAAGCGCCTCAAGCATCGCGGTACTGTCTGTGACAAGTGCGGTGTTGAGGTGACTCTCTCCAAGGTACGCCGTGAACGTATGGGACACATTGATCTTGCAGCTCCGGTAGCACATATCTGGTTCCTGAAGTCTCTGCCTTCCCGTATCGGCCTTATTCTGGACATGAAGCTTAAGGATATTGAAAGTGTTCTTTATTTCGAAAGCTATGTGGTAACTGATCCTGCTGATACCGACCTGGAAACCGGTCAGATTCTGTCCGAGGACGAATACTATGAGCGCGTCAGCAATGATGAGTATTTTGAGGCCAGAATGGGCGCCGAGGCTCTTTTGGAGCTTCTTAAGAATGTGGACCTCAGCCTTGAAATCACCAAGGTGCGCGAGGAGCTGGACAGCACCACTTCTGAGACTGTCAGAAAGAACCTGACCCGCCGTCTTAAGCTTATGGAGGACTTTGTGGCCTCTGGAAACCGTCCGGAATGGATGATCCTTACCGTCCTTCCGGTACTTCCTCCGGATCTCCGGCCGCTGGTACCGCTGGAGGGTGGCCGCTTTGCGACCTCTGATCTTAATGAGCTCTACAGACGTGTTATTAACAGAAATAACCGTCTTAAGAGACTTCTCGAGCTTAATGCCCCGGATATCATTGTCAGAAACGAAAAGCGTATGCTCCAGGAGTCTGTGGACGCTCTGATGGACAACGGCCGCCGTGGCAGACTGGTCACCGGCTCTAACAAGAGAGCTCTCAAGTCTCTGGCAGACATGATTAAGGGCAAGCAGGGCCGCTTCCGTCAGAATCTTCTCGGCAAGCGCGTTGACTATTCCGGACGTTCTGTAATCACCGTAGGTCCTTTCCTGAGAATGCATCAGTGCGGTCTTCCCAAGAAGATGGCCCTGGAACTTTACAAGCCGTTCATTTACGGCCGTCTCGAGGCCTCCGGATTTGCCACCACCATCAAGGCTGCCAAGCGCATGGTAGAACGCGAGGATCCCGAGGTATGGGATATCCTGGATGAGGTGGTTCGTGAGCATCCGGTGATGCTGAACCGTGCTCCGACTCTCCACCGTCTCGGTATTCAGGCATTTGAGCCCGTTCTTATTGAAGGCAAGGCTATCAGACTTCATCCTCTGGTATGTACCGGCTTTAACGCCGACTTCGACGGCGACCAGATGGCAGTGCACCTGCCGCTGACCCTGGAGGCTCAGCTCGAAGCACGTGCGCTCATGCTTTCCACCAACAATCTGCTTTCACCGGCTTCCGGCGAACCTATTATCGTTCCTTCTCAGGACGTGGTTCTGGGGCTTTACTACATGACCAGAATGCGCGTGGGTGCCAAGGGCGAGGGTATGATTGTGGCCGATGCCGAAGAGGCAGAGCGTCTGTACCGTACCGGACTTGCCGATCTCCAGGCCCGTATCAGATGCCGCATTGTAGACTACCGCAAGCTGCCTGACGGTACCTTCGAGGAAAACTCCTCTATTCGTACCACTACTATCGGCCGTGCCATCCTCTCGGTGCTGATTCTCCCGAAGGGACTCAGCTATGATCTCATTGATCCTCCGAGAAAGCTTACCGCTGAGGAGCAGGAATCCCTCAGACAGCATCCTGAGAGCTGGTTCAAGTACGTTTCCAATGAACCTCTTGGCAAGAAAAAGATCGGAGCGCTTCTGAATGCCTGCTACCGTGCTCTCGGCCTTAAGGACACTGTAATGTTCGCCGACCGTATTATGTACACCGGCTTCAGATTTGCAGCTCTTTCCGGCTGCTCCATCTGCACCGACGACATTCTTATCCCCAAGAGCAAGGCAACTCTGCTTTCTGAGGCCGAGAAGGCGGTTAACGAAATTCAGAGCCAGTACGAAGGCGGTGAAATCACTGTGGGCGAACGCTACAACAAGGTGGTGGATATCTGGGACCGCGCTTCCAAGAACCTTTCCCGCGTGATGATGGAAAACCTCCGTACCGAGGAGGCTGTCAACATCCTGGGTGAAACCGAGAAGCAGGCATCCTTCAATACCATTTATATGTACGCCGACTCCGGTGCCCGTGGTTCCGAGAAGCAGATTTCCCAGCTGGCAGCCATGCGCGGACTTATGTCAAAGCCGGACGGCGCCATCATCGAGACTCCTATTACCTCCAACTTCCTTGAAGGTCTGGACGTTCTTCAGTACTTCATCTCGACTCACGGTGCGCGCAAGGGTCTTTCCGATACCGCGCTCAAGACCGCTAACTCCGGTTATCTGACCCGCCGTCTTGTTGACGTGGCTCAGGATCTCGTGATTACCGAGGATGACTGTGGCAGTACCGACGGTCTCTGGATTACTCCGCTTTCCTCCGGCAACAGCGCTGTGGAAAGTCTCCGTGACCGTGCTCTCGGCAGAGTGCTGGCTGAGGATGTTATTAAGCCGGGTACCAAGGATGAGGTGGTTATTCCCTATAACACTCTCCTGGACGAAAAGCTTTGCGATCTCCTTGAAGCTAATGGCATTGACCGTATCAAGGTGCGTTCTGCCATTACCTGTAACGCCAGATACGGTATTTGCGCTCACTGCTACGGCCGCGATCTGGCCCGCGGTATCCTGGTGAACCGCGGCGAAGCAGTAGGCGTTATGGCTGCTCAGTCCATCGGCGAGCCTGGTACTCAGCTTACCATGCGTACCTTCCACATCGGCGGTGCGGCATCAGCAGCAGCTGCGGACAATACCGTAGTGGTCAAGCGCGCTGGCAAGGTGATTATCAATGCCCGTACCATCACCCGTGAGGATGGCAAGCTGGTGGTGGTTTCCCGTTCCGCTCATCTCTATGTTGATGACGAAAAGTTCGAGAGCCATAAGCTTCCGTACGGCGCTGTGCTTTATGTCAAGAACGGCGAGAAGGTTGTCAGCAACACCACTGTGGCAGAGTGGGATGCCCACGCGCATCCGACGGTTTCGGAATACCATGGTTTTGTGAAGTTCCGCGATATGGAAATCGGTGTTACCATCGACCGCAAGGAAGACGAGGGTACCGGTAACTCCTATATCGAGGTTCGTGAATCTGCAAACCGCAAGGTAGCTCCGGTGAACCCTGGAAAGCCCAAGTTCAATCCTGGCGAGATGCCGGTGCTGTCCGATGAGGATTGCAAGGACACCGAGAAGGTCAAGGAATTTGAGGTTCGCCTGGCTCAGTGGAAGTCAGACAAGAAGCTTTACGATGCCCAGGAAAAGAATTACCGCAACTACATGTCTCAGATGAACGCGTACAAGGCCGTTATTGACATGCGTCCTACCATCTATCTGGTGGACGAGAACGGCTCTCCGGTACTTGATGCCAACGGCAAGGAAGTTTCCTACATGCTTCACGCCAAGTCCATTGTGCGTATTGAGGAAGACCAGGAAATCTATCCGGGTGATGTTATTGCTTCCATTCCGCAGAAGGCTGCCGGAACCAAGGACATCACCGGCGGTCTGCCGAGAGTGGCCGACCTGTTTGAAGCCAGAAATCCGAAGGAACCGGCAATTCTTGCCGAGTACTCCGGTGTGGTATCATTCGGCAAGGAAACCCGCATCAAGAAGAAGCTGGTGATTACTCCTACTGAGCTCGGTCCTGACGGCAAGCCTCTTGAGCCGTTCGAGATCGCCGTTTCCTCTTCACGTGACGTTAATGTCATCGAGGGCGACGAGGTTAAGAAGGGCGAGCCCATTGCTGACGGTCCGGAATCTCCCCATGATATTCTGCGCCTCCGCGGTGTTGAGGCGGTTGCCAACTACATTGTTTCCGAGGTTCAGCAGGTATACCGTCTCCAGGGCGTTAAGATCAACGATAAGCATATTGAGATGATTGCCCGTCAGATGCTGAGAAAGTGTGAAATCGTTGATCCGGGCGATTCCAAGGAGTTCATCAAGGGCGAACAGGCTGAGTATTCCTACGTGAAGAGCGATAATGAGGAGCTTAACAGACTGCACAAGAGACCGGTAACCTTTAACCGGATTCTCATGGGTATCACCAAGGCATCTCTCAATAACGAGTCCTTTATCAGTGCCGCCTCCTTCCAGGAGACCACCAGAGTTCTCACCGAAGCGGCAGTGGCCGGCAAGGTTGATGAACTGCGCGGTCTTAAGGAAAACGTCATTGTGGGACGTCTTATCCCGGCAGGTACCGGCTTCAGCTATCATGAGAGACGCCGCCGGGCAGCTGAGCTCCGGGCTCTTCAGTCCCGCGAGGGATCTGACAGCGTTGCTCAGACCGCAGCCGAAATTGCTTCCGATGAGCTTGCCAGAGGGCTTAGCGAGCTTGGCAGCATTACCAATGACTGACAGTCGTAACGGACTTTGATTTGTGAGCGGCTTTCGGGCCGCTTTTTCATATCCTGGGAGTTCTGCGATGCCGTTCTGACTGTTTTCATTCCGGCCTGTTCATTTTGCTGCTGCCATAGCAGCGGGATGGGGGCTGGAAATGCGGGCGGTGACTGCCGCTCCAAGGTCTGGATGTTATGAGCAGTTTTATGTAACTTGTTTTTGAAATGAAGAGTTAGCTTTTGTACTTTGCTAAATAAAACTGTTGTTATATGCTAATCTAAACTGTTGCTTTTGTTAATTTAAACTGTTATTTAGGTACATCCTCTATAGGCAGGTCGCTGCTAAGTGCAACCGTCATTTTGGCCTCATCCTTTTCTTTGGATTCGCTGGTTGCTATTTCTTTGAAACGTTTAGAAATCTCACTTATCACCTTGTTCCAAATAGGGACGATATCCCCTGTCTTTTGCTCTCTGATTTTAAGATGAAGCATTTCTATGAGATTCATGTTGGACAGGTCATATTCGCAGCCGGCGGCAATACTCAGGCAGTCTTCAATGATTTCATCATCAGTTGCCAGATCAGTAGTGCTGACAGTTTGCCTGGCAGTCTCTGCGATTCTGGCACGTGATTTATTCAGGGCTTCAGTAAAAACCGGTTTCGGAATTATCAGATCCTGATATTCGTTAATCTTTTGAATATCGTTATCCTTAAGAGCTCTGATCATGGGCTCAATTGATTGAAAGTTATCGTTAAAAACCGTTTTGATGGCACTGGCAGAGAGAGTTTCTCTGCCTATTTCCATTTCGCGCATCTCCGCCAGGACGAACAATTTCATGAGGATATCTATCACTCCCTGACTGCATTCATAAAGGGTTTTCCGGATGTCATCGGGAATCAATACCGGATCATTCTTCAGGATCCGGTGTGACCAAAGATCTATGATAAATTCATCCCACTCGCCTACAGTTCCATTATTGCCTGGTATCAGACGGTTCCAGTAGTAAACACCGCAGCTGGCAAAACGCCGGGCGATCCTCAGATTATCTTGAAAGAACTGCAACGCCTTGGGGGTGCCAACATAGAGAACCGGTATTTTCAGGGTGTTGGAGAGACTGACCAGGAAATTAAACAGGATCTCATGATTGTGCCGGTAATGAACAAGATTCTGGATTTCGTCAATAATGAGAAGTCCCACCTTGTGCTTATCCATAAGCCTCAGCGCGCGGGCCATCAGTATTTCCAAAGTTATGCGGCGGCTGTTAAGAAAGCCATCCGCATAATTCTGCCTCACGCAGTTTGCCAATTCGGAGATTATTCTGGTAAAAAGAACTTTGACGCTGCCGTCTGCGGGACAATCCACCTTCAGGTAAATTGCCTGAATAAAATCCTCTTCCCCTTTGCGCTTATGCCGAACAGCTCGCGGAAAGAGGCCTAAAATCTTCTCTATCGCATAGGATTTGCCGATGCCGGAACATCCAATGACAGCTGCAGAGAGACAGCTCTGCGTCTTGCTGAAGGGCTCATTTATTTTGTACTGCTCTTTAACCTCTTCCAGAGTGGGAATATGGTCTGCCTCTTCGTCTATGCTCCTGTTTTTGTATCCCAGTTTAAGTAGCAAAACAATAAGATTATGGATTTGAATATGACGTGCCAGAGGGAAGAAAGCATCTGTTGCCAGAGACATGAGGTAGTCTGAGCGCTGAATTCTGTTGGCATAGTCATTCGTCCTTTGCGGTTCGCTTTTCAGATGATCGCAGATGGTTCTGGTGGTCATGGAACTGAAGTCGGGCAGCACTGCTGTCAGAGGATTGGCTGTAATACTGGCATCCCGGCTGTATGAATAATTTGAAGGAGTAGCTTCCTGTATCTGACACTGCTGCCCGTTCGACGAAATCAGCTTGCCGGCATCGCAGGCCTCATCAGTGCCGCGGGCATTAACGGATACGCTATCAGCTTTTGATTCTGTCGTTGTTTCAGTCATGAATGTCCTTAATTGAAGTTGGATAATGATAATCTGACTCAGACTGTTCCATGCCAGAGGTTTCATTTACTTCTGATGGTGCGGCTGCGGATAATGCATTATCGGAAGTACCGGAAGCACTGTCTTCCGCATCTGATGAATTCGGAGCAGGCACACGCCGGTTATTCTTTTGCTCCCGACTGAATTCCTCCTTCCGGGCTTCGACCAGATCCTTAATTTTCTTTTTGGCTTCCTTTGTATCCGCGGTTTTCCGCTTCTCCGCTTCGCCGCATATTTCGCTCACTTTGCGGTTTGCCTTTTTTCTCATCTGGTCATACTCTTCCTGAGCTGCCTTATATGCCTCCTGCCGGGATTTGTTCAGATGCTGACCTTCCCATAATGTCATATTTTTGTACTGAGAGCACTGCGGAGCGAGCTGACATACCTTGTAATTTGTAATATTGTCTGGCTCATCAAAGAGATATGCCACTGATATATCTGCCGGATCCAGAGCAATCCATGCATTTTTTGGGCGATATGGCGTGCTGTTTCTGATAAATGCTCCGCTGGCGTCAAGTTCGCTGTTCCAATATCTCAGTGAGGTTATCGGTGCTCCTGAAGCCAGAATCCCTTCCCTGGAAAATGAGGCTTCATAGCGGGGCAGCATCAAGATTCTAATGGTGGCAATGCTGATTGTGTTAAGCAGACAGTTTCTTCCGGTTTTTTGCCCCCATTTCCATATTTCTATGCTGGAGGGCTTGCCATCCTGAGGATAGCCGTCAGGCAAGTAATCCCTCAGATGGTTATTGCATGCAATCGCCATTGTGATGGCAATTTCCATATATTTGGATAGTGTCAGCGTCGCATAAGGACGCAGATCTTCGGCTCCGGCTTTTTTCAGCTTAACCTTGCTGGGTTTTGCTTTAATAAACTCTGATACTGAACTCTGAATGAGTTCTATAAGCCTTTCCACATTGCCTTTCTGATCACCGCGGTAGGAGCCTGTATTGTGCAGTGTTATTCCCAGATTTCCGACCAGAAGATCGCTCTGATACCCCATAAGTTCAGCGTTATCGCACACTATTTGCGCCGGAATTCCGCTGCATGGCCACGCATCTTCAGTGATTTCCACTCCGTAACGCCTGCAAAACTCTGCTTTAGGAGCAAATGCTGAATAGAGAGTATCCGATGCGGAATTAAATGTTGCAGACTCTAAGGTTACATTGATGCCGACAATCATTCCGGAGAAGACATCAGAAACTATGTAGAGGGTAGGTCTGCCGACAACCTGATTAGGATCTCTGGAACTTACGAGATAGACATCATCAGTGGTTGAGTCAATTTCATAAATCCCTCCCGGCCCCTCTGTCATATCAGCTGCCTTACCTCTGAGCGACCTTATGTCCTTATTAAACCTGATGGCGGTATTCTGTTTTATGGCTCTCTCAAGTTTGGTGTAATGCTGTTCAAAGTAGTATCGCAGCTGTGTTCTGCTTGGTGCCGGCGTGCCTGGATACTTCCTTTCCCACTCATCAAGACTGTGTATGTACGCCTTGTCCATGGATACATGATTCTGTTTCAGCAGGTATTTTTTGCAGATCATTTCCAGATGAGCTTCCATTTCCGGGGAACGCGGGCATTTTCCCTTGCGTCCGCTGCTATGAATTCCTGTTGTCCGGCCGCTTTCCGGAATAAGAGCAGTTACAGAAAGTCCTTTTTTCCAAAAGGCTAACAGATTCCTTTTCAGCTTGATAAGCAGTTTTTTATCGCCTCCGGCTGCATCTCTGAAGACAGCCTTTCTGGTGATCGGATTGTACAGCCTGGGATCGCTGACCAGTTCCTGAATTGAATCAAATCTGCTTTGCGCCCGTTCCAGGAGTTTTGGCGAAACAGCGGACATCCTGAGCCCCTCATAGGGATCCCGCAGATTTTTTGCCGCTCCGTTTTTGAAGGCATCAGCAATTTGCTCAGCAGAATAATTCTCCAGTTCCAAAGTATCGTGGTACAGAGGGAAAAGAACAAACTCATTCTCCATCTGCCAGATAATGCGAAAGCAGGTGCCATCAATTTCCAAAACATCATTTACCGCTGTCATGACTTGTCTCTCCGTCTGCTTGTTTCTGTGACATCTTAGAACCCTATGGGGGTGAAATCCTTAAGAAGCGAAGATGTTATGGGTTTTTCGGACATGGGAAAATGCCAGAGGTTCCAGGCCACAAGCATGCGGAGGCAGTCATTGATCCTCAGTGGATATCCATGCAGTTCAATAATCTCACTGCATTCACTGTACGGAAGTTCCGGGGCTGTCGCTGTGATCTCCTTCATAAGTTCACTGATGGCATTTCTGTCATCATCAGTTATTTCTGTCAGGATATTTCGAGTGCCTGAAATAAGTTTGAAATTGGATTTAAGAATGGGCGAGAAATCTGATGACAGCCAGATGGCGAAAGGGATCCCTTTGCGTTCCCAATACTTTCGTTCTATCTGGAGCTTGCTGTTGGTGCGCGGATCCATAATCGTCTGTTTTGAATCCTTTACCTGAATAGCTTTGTAGTATAAATGATCGCCTTTCTTATACGTCACCAGAAAATCAGTGGTCATGACTATATCACGACCTCCGATTCCGGGGTGGATCAGACGCATTTCCTTGCAAATATCCCTGGTGTTTGCTGGATCAATCGGAAACTGTTCCCTGACGTCCGCTACATCATTCTGCCATTCAAGGATATAAAAAGCTATTGCTTCGCCAAATGACAAAACATTAATGACACGCTGTAGCTTCCTGCTCCACATGCGACTGCATCCGACAGGTGATCTAACATCTCTTACCGTTAGCCATGAGACATAATCTTTAAGCTCGCCTTGTCCTCTTCCGAGCTGTACCCATCTCTCATAATCATCAGCAAAGTTTGTCCTTGCTTTTGGCATAAAACCATCCTCCACAAACGTTATGAGTTCATGGTAACAGTTTATTTAGCAAAGTAAACAAGTTAATTTAGCAATTTACAACTGTTTTATTTAGCAAAGTACAGCTTTATGAACAGAATTAATAAATCCCTGGCAGCTGCCACTGTGGTTCTGGGAGTTGGTTTTGCAGCGTTACTGACGCATACCCTTACGGAGGTGCCGGCAGATCCTTCCTGTTCCGGCATTCCGGAGCTTCAGGCCGGGAGCTCTGCAGTATCTGCCGCCCCGGGGGTTAAAAGGGAGGCCCTGAGTCTCTGGACTAATGAAGCCCCGGCTAAAAAGGCGCTTCTGGAATATCTGGAAGCCATTACCGAAAAATCCGGAACTGACTATATTCCGGAGCAGGATCGTATTGCTGTTTTCGATCTGGACGGCACCCTGTTCTGTGAAACAGATCCGAACTATTTTGATTATATGCTTCTTAAGTATCGGGTTCTTGATGATCCGGACTATCGGGATCGGGCTTCCGAATTTGAGCGGAAAGTGGCCCTGAAGATTCAGGAGCAGAATGAAACCGGCAAGGCCTTTCTCGGTCTTGAGACCGAGCATGGCCAGGCAGTGGCTTCAGCCTTTCGCGGCCTGACAATGGAACAGTTTGATGCCTATATCCAGGAATTTAAGAAACAGCCTATGCCCGGCTATGACGGAATGCTGCGGGGGCAGGGCTTCTACCGCCCTATGCTGGAGATTGTGGATCTGCTTCATGATAACGGTTTTACCGTTTATGTAGTCAGCGGTACCGACCGGTTTATTGTCAGGGGAATTCTCCATAATTCTCCTTTGGCGCTTCCGGATCGTCTGATTATCGGATCGGATGAAAACCTGATTGCCTCCGGGCAGGGGGAGACTGCCGGTCTTAGCTATACCATGACCCGGGATGATTCTCTTGTTCTGGGCGGCGAGTTCCTCATTAAGAACCTTAAAATGAACAAGGTGACGGTTATTATGCAGGAAATCGGTCAGAAGCCGGTTCTGGCTTTTGGCAACAGTACCGGAGACAGCAGCATGGCCCAGTTTGTAACCTCCGGGAACAAATACCGCAGCCTCGCATTTATGCTGGCGGCGGATGATCTGGTCCGGGAAAATGGCAGCATGGCCAAGGCCGAAAAGATGTATGACCTCTGTCACCAGTTCAGCTGGATTCCCATTTCCATGAAAAGTGACTGGAAAACTATTTATGGCGACGGGGTAACCAGAAAGGTTCCGGTTGCTGCAGCCGGGGAACAGTCTTCTAAATAACCGCAAAATCTCCCCGGGACTCCGGGGGCGGGAATCACGGGGCTTTCAGAGCGGAGGATGCCGGAGAAGGGCTAAAGGCAAATTCTCCGGCGCAGATCTTCTGAGGGCGGTCTCCCGGGAACAGGCCCTGAGAACTGCCGCCGGCCGGCAAGGCTAGTCAGTCATGCGATCCCCGGTTTCCTGCACATACTCCTCCCGGAGTTCAATGATATTGATATGGTCCAGGCCGCGTTTTATCCTGGCGGACAGCCAGTTCATAAAGCGCTCTCCCTTTTTGTTAAGTCTCCCGGGACTTTCCTTCTGGCGGAGAAGCAAGCCGGCGGCGGTACGCAGTTTTTTCCAGAAAGAATAAAAGGGGAGCTTGATCTTCACCATATACCCCGAAGCGTCCTCGATTACATACCCTTCTACATGCTCGGCCAGGAGATCCGGAGTTTCCTGCCGCTGTTCGTTATACCAGCTCTGAAACTCCTCCGGTGAATTAAGAACGGTACAGAGTTTTTTAACCGGAAGTCCGAGACGTTCTCCCAGGGCAGTGAGCTCCTGGTAGCTCCTCCGGGAGAATTCCATAGTGTTCTCCACAATGTCCAGCAGTACCACACTGCTTTCGGGATAACGGATAATGTGGGGATCGTTGACGGTATCGATGCATTCTGTCACCAGGGTTACCGGGTTTTCCGCCAGGTATTCCCGGAGGGCCTCCGGATCCTGGCACTTTTCATCCAGCAGCTTTCGGAAAAAACCGGCATATTCCGCCAGGGGGTTGGACTTGGAGGTGGTGAAGAGTTCCCCGTTATAGAGGGATACCAGCCCCAGAAAGCCGTTCTCCTTCCGGAAGACCCGTACCGGGAAACGCAGTGAGGCTTTAAGGGCTTCCAGTCTGGTTTCCGGACGTTCCTCAATATTGAAGAATTTGCGGTACCCCCGGGCTACCACGGTTCCGGTCCCGGTATCGATAAAAAGCCCCCGGGCGGTAATGGTCTGCTCATTCCAGATTTTTCGTTCAAAGGCCTGGGTGGTGAAATTGAAGGAGGAGACGCTGCCGAAATTCTTCTCGATAATGAACCGGTTTTTGCGCAGCTGTTCTACCAGCTCCGGAACGTCGAGGCTGCGGGAGGGATCAAAGATCCGGTTTTGGTATTCCCGGGACGTGATGGCGTTTTCGGATATTTCCAGAACCCGGAGATTGCCGCCGCACTCCACCTTTCCCTCCAGACAGTACACGTTGTCAGAAAGCCGTACCGGCGCCTCCTTGCTGCTCCGGTGTCCGAATACCTGGATAAAGTCATGCGGCTGTGTCCGGGCCCAGGAGGCGGCGATCTTGTCAGAATCCGCATAGGATCCCACGCCGTAAATGAGATCCCGGGCCGCAACTCCCGGAAGTCCCAGAGGCGGGAGAGCCGGAATGCCTCCGTGGCATACCAGAAAGGTTTTTCCGAAACAGGAGAAGTACTCGCACTGGCGCAGCCGGCGGCAGAACATGCGGATCTCCTTTTTGTCGATCCCTGCGATCTCGTCTTTGGTGCGCCGGAGGAATTCACTGTCGGTTACGGGGACGTCCTCGGCGTAGCTTCTTAGCGATTCCTCGTGGTTACCCTCGATGAAATGACAGTTTTTGCGATCCCGGATCCCGAGCATGAATTTCAGAACGGCGGCGTTTTCAAGGCCGCGATCCAGAAAGTCGCCGATAAAGATATAGAGTTCGTCATCCCGGATTTCGGGAAGAGCTTCCCTGAGTACGGTGTGGCAGCCGTGGATATCTCCAATGACATGGATTTTTTTCCAGCAGGAGTAATCTGCGGGTTTCAGGATAATGGCCGGTTTCTCAGTCATTTTTGTGCTCCTAAATAATAATTTCTTCGTTATGGCTGAAGATTCGGATACAGGACGGCACCTCGCATTTAAGAAGATTCCGGTGCATTCTCAGAATTTCCCGTTCCGGAACTGCCTCCAGCGGCGGTCTTTCCTGATTCCGGCGCAGGCATTCCTCCAGGGGCACGTCAGAAAAATCCGCCATGAGTACCCGGTACCGCCGTTCCTTTGCGAGGTGGCGGTATCTGATGTAGTCCTGGGTTTTTACGTGGCAGGCATCCACTACGGTGAAGTCGCCCCTGGAGATCCGGTTCTCCAGCATTTCGTCAAAGCATTCGAATACCAGTCTATTAACCTTCTGGGAGATGCCGATTTTGCCAGCGGTGTCCATCAGCGGTGCGGAGAACATGAGCCGCAGCCTGTCGGGGGAGATGGTGTAGGATTCAAGATGGTGTTCGCGAATCCAGGTGGATTTCCCGGAACCCGGTAGTCCCCGGGTGATAAGAAGAATTCTCATTTGCTGCTCCTGTTTATTCTGGCTGTGCTGATAATGCTATAAGTTTGTAATAAAGGGGACTGATTTTAAGGCAGTGCGAAACAGGACAGAGGGCTTTTGTTTTACAGCCAGTCTGTCTTAGGAAATGCGGTATGCTCAGGAATGTTTCCGGCGGCAGAAAAAGCGGCAGGAATAAACAGTTTGCCGATCATGCTGTCCAATGCTGTCTGAACTTGATTTAAGATCCCAAACCGGTATCGGAAGGGATACAGAACGTTATCCTACTACACAGATTACTGGATTTTTTCGAATCCGGAGAACAGAGGAGATGATCAGTGAACAGGTTCACAGTTTTTCTTCGTAAGACCGGTGATTCCCCGAATCAGGACCCGGCGGTGTGCCAGCTTTTTGAAAACGTCTGGTCCCAAGGAACCGTGCGGAGGTCAGAAATGCAGATTGCCTTTCCGTTCTTGTGCCATGACAATGAGGTTCAGATGAGAGAAATGCAATAATGCAGTGATGATTTCAGCATTTACAGGGAATAATATCCATGATCCGGGAAAGATATGAGATACTGTCCGGACCCGGGGCGTACGCTGCGGCGTTAGTCTCCGTGCTTCCGGGAAGAACCTTAAATGCAGCGCGCTGAGCTTAAGATTTTCGCCGGAAGCTCCCGGGACTTTATTCTTACTGCTGCTGTCCGGAAGAAACTTCAGGCGGCACTGCTGTCGTCCGGGGCGGTAATAGTGCCGGGAAGGGGAATCGATGGGAATGACCGGAAACACTGACAATGCAGGGGGGGGCAATGCCTAAGAGACCAGGAAGGGCTTTTTTGCTTTCTTTAGCCGGTGTCTGGGAGGCGGTCTGTTTGATGACGGCCTGTCCGGAAGCCTTGGGTGCGGCACCTAAGGCTTCGGATGAACACGGGATAACGACCATGGTCAGGGAACAAAAAACTGTAAGATGCCAGGTATGCGGTGCTCTGGAGCCTGAGACCTCCAAATTCTGCAGCGAATGCGGTGCCGTGCTGGATCGGAACGGAGGAGTTCCGGTGCCGGAAATCAATTCCGGGAATGCCGGTTCCGCCGCAGGCCCCTCGTGCTTTCCGAACGGCGTGACTGGAATTGCTGAAGGAATGAGTTATTTGCCGGAAGATGATGTTCCGCCGGGGCCCGATGACAGCGGACTTAAGCTTCTTGTGGACTGCTGCCGGAAGACTATTGCCACTAGTCTGGGGGACGGCCATGAGGAAACGGTTCTGTATCTTGACGAAAAAAACGGTGATTACCAGATTCATACCTATGTCAAAAATCCGGGAGCCCGCCGGGAACGCCATCGGGGGTTTAGAACGGACCGGGCGGCACTGGATGCGGTGATGACACGGATTGCAGAAAAGGAGCTTGGGCAGTTTTCCGGGCACAGGGAGTTTCCGATGACTGGCGGAGAATATGTCTGCAAGTATCTCTCCTCTGACGGCCGGATTATCCGGCTTTCCACGTCGAATGTTCCTTACAGGATGCATGGCGAGCTTTACGGTGTGGGAATGCTTCTGAATAGCTTTATTGACCAGAGGAGAGAGATTTTGCCGGAAGAATCCGTTCAGGAACAGTAGTGCCGGAACAGGCATGGCAAATGCGGAGATATCCGGATTTTGGAAAAGTACCGGTAAATGGTATTGAAACATGTGATATTATGGATACGCGTTCGGATTGTCTTTTTGAAGGAGTCAAATAATGAAATCAGCAAAATTTGCGGCCACTGCCGTGATGCTTCTGGCTTTTACGTCTGCAGAGGCAGGGTTTTCAGACGGATTTTCCGCTGATAAGTCCGGTAGTTTTGAGGGCTTTTACAGCAATGGCTATCACTATTCGGTGGAAATTGAAAAGAACGGGGACGATACCTACAGCATGACCTACGGGGATTCCCAGGGGGCTTTGAATATCACAAGCTGCACGGCTACGGCCCGGAAAGATGGGGCACGTCTGGTGCTGACAACCCCGAAGTCCTGTGTGGATATTGAAATCGATGCCCAGTCCGGAAATGAAACGGTGACCAGAAGGTATGATGAGCCCGATACTCTGGTCTATGAGATAACCGCTGACGGCCTAAGAGAGGTTAGACAGGACAATTCCGGGGAGGTTACCGAGCTGAGCCGGGCCATTAAAGCAGGGAATTAGAAAGCAGGCCCCAGGAAGGACCAGAGGGGATTACCTCCGGTCCGGTTACCGGAATAGAATACTCCCAGGTTTTTGATTGAGAGCCTGGGAGTTTTTTGTGTGCTCGGCATGTTCTATATCTGTAGGGTGAAAGTCCCGAACACGACCGCTGGTGGTAAGTGTTAGCGAAGTCTCTACTCCGAGTTTGATACCGAGCCATGTGATATAATGCTCTAGGCTCGTTCGGGTCGATGGGCTTGCTATAAATTTTTGACTTGGTACTTAGCCTTGATTGATAAAGTGGAGGACTTTGAATTGTTATATGATTCCTTTAAGAAAGTTTATATTTGTGACTTTAAGATTCTTGAGGATGAACTTTTAGGCACTGACAAGTACGTCTCGATTGATAAGAAAAATTATAAAACATTCTCATCAAAATACATGCAGCTATTCTTGAGTATTTGTAGCGGGATAGACTCTTTAGCTGAAGAATTCTGCTCTGCTTTGGATGAATCCAACAATGTAAAAAATAAAAGAAGTAGTATGTTGCAAAGGTTCCAGCAGATAAAAAATGATTATTGCGGAAACATTGCGAATGAAATTGTGGAAGTTAATTTTGTTGGTTGTAGAGCATCTATTCATCCTTTTTCAAAATTTTCTGAACAGTCGTGTGGTGATTGGTGGCAAGATTATAATCACGTAAAACATAGAAGAGCAGGTGAAGTAGAATCTTCTAATGGAAATATGTTTAACTATGAATTGGCTAATTTAAAGAATGTCCTACAAGCTTTATCGGCATATTATTTATTGATTTCTTTGGTAAACCGCTTTTTGAGCCCAAACGGTGAACCAGTTGAGTCTCAGTTGTTTTCGTGTAAGTGATAGCAATATTTCCCGACCACCGTTATCGATGATCGGGATTTTTCTTTTACCCCAAAAATTCAGAACCGTTTTTGAACCGGAAAATCAGTCTGCCATCAGTATATGCCGTAACATAATCTAGCAGACCGCACCAGAGATTTTCGCTGAACTCCGAAATTTGCCCATTCTGCTCCTTTAGCTTTCTAATGAAATTCTCGATGATGTTGCGATGCTTGAGAAGATCACTAAGTTTTTTATCGACGAGCTTTTTCTGTTCTTCCGCTGAGCTAAATTTTTGAGCAATCGCATCGTAGCTTTTACGGTATTCGTTCTGATCCTGTGCAGTGGTAGCGTTCTGATGGATTAGCTGCCGTAAAGCTGAATCGTGCGTCTGCATCTCGGTCAAGAGACTATGCTGTTTCTGCTCCAGCTCAGAGGTATTAAGGGTGGCGGCAAGAGCCTCCTCACAGGCTCTGATTGCATTTACAGAACCTGTTAATAGCTTATTGACGGCAATTGTGAATCGTTCTTTAATCTGATTCTCATCAAGGTAAGGTGTGGTGCAGCGTTTATCTTTGTTCTTGTATTTGTTATTGCACTGCCAGATGATTCTTCGGAACTTATCGTTGGAGTGCCATACCTTTGAGCCGTACCATCCGCCGCAGTCACCGCACTTGATTTTGTTTGAAAGGAGGTGAACGCCACTGTGACGGTTGTTCCCGGATGTGCGACGTGCAAGTTCAGCCTGAACCATGTCAAAGGTTTGCGGATCGATAATGGCTTCATGGTTATTTTCCACATAATACTGCGGCACTTCGCCCTGATTGAGTTTCATCTTCTTGGTCAGAAAATCCTCGCAAAAAGTCTTCTGGAGTAGGGCATCTCCTTTGTATTTTTCGTTGGAAAGAATGCTTTTTACTGAACTGCTGCTCCATGTATCACGACCTGCCGGAGTCTTGATTTTCTCCTCTGTCAGTTTTCGTGCAATAGTGTGCGGAGTCATTCCTTTCAGGAACATGGCGTAGATCTGCTTAACGACTTCAGCCTGTTTCTTGTTAAGCACCAAATTGCCATCCTCGCCCCGGTCGTAGCCGATAAAATGCTTAAAGGGAACAGTTACCTTGCCGTCAGCAAATCTCTTGCGCTGTCCCCATGTGCAGTTTTCAGAAATTGAACGGCTTTCCTCCTGGGCGAGTGAGGACATGATGGTCAGTAGCACTTCGCCTTTGGCATCGAAAGTCCAGATATTTTCCTTCTCGAAATACACCTCCGTGCCGTTTTCCTTGAGCTGTCTGATGGTTGTGAGACTGTCTACCGTATTACGGGCAAAACGGCTCACAGACTTGGTGACGATAAGATCAATTTTACCATCAAGGGCATCAGCAATCATTCGCTTAAAGCCTTCACGGCGTTTGGTGCTGGTTCCGGTGATGCCCTCATCGGTGTACACATCCACAAACTCCCAGTCATCACGGCCTTTGATGTAGTTGGTGTAATAATCAACCTGTGCCGTGTAGCTTGAGAACTGATCGTCATGATCCGTTGAGACTCGCGCGTAACCTGCAACTTTCCTTTTATGCTTTGATGCGATGGGGGCAGACGAGAATCTGCCTAATGTCGCCGGTATGGTCTGAACCTTTCTAACTGTTACTGTCATTTTTTCTTTGCCTCCTTTAACTGTTTAAGTCTTTCGCTCATTGCCTTACGTCGTTCTTCAGTCCATTTTGTCTGTCTGACCTTGATGCAGTATTCAGCCTGCTCAGTATGACCATCAGTGAAGGTAAATTCCATAAGCCCGCTTCTGACCATTGTGATGTGGTCAATTTGTTTCATGAAAGCCTCACTGTCAAATTCCTCAAGTCCTAAAATACCAGCCGATATTTCCTTGAGTTCTTCTTCCGGAATGCCTTTAATGCCACAACCATTGCGGCATCTCCAGAATACTTTGTGATTTACTGATTTGTGTTCAGATTGACGTTTGACATTTTCACCGCAGCATCCGCATTTGATCCTGCATGTAAAAGGGTAGAAAGGTCCAATGCCTTTCAACATATAGTTCCGTCGAGATTCTCGATGTTTGTTTTTTAGCTCATCAGTCCAACAGTCTGTTCTGGCCTTAGAATGCCATTCTTTGCTGATCACTCCACCTTCTACGAAATTGAAAAGCAGAATACCTTGGCAGGGGACATCGATTCGTTCAATTCGTTTGCTAAAAATCTGCTCATCAAATTCATCAAGTCCTAAAACTTCAGAGCAACACTTCTTAATGATTGTTTCGGGAATTTCATTGGTTTCACAGAGTGCTGTGTTCTTGCGATGCCGACCGCAGTTCCAAGTGCGGTAATACCCATTGGCAGGTTGCAATGTTGAGTGGTATTTAACCCTGATTGATCTCGTGCATCTTATGAAGGAACTACCACATTTGCCACATCGGAGTTTTCTGGTAAAGCATGTAGTATTGAGGCTTTTATTAGCGAAAGGTCCCAATTCTCTTCGTCTGGCCATTTCCTCCTGAACAAAGCGGAATGTTTTCATGTCGATTATCGGCTCATGGGTATTTTCCACGAAATACTGAGGTAACTGACCAGTATTTTTAATATGCTTTTTGGTAATCGGATCATCGGTAAATTCTTTTTGCAGGAGCAGATTGCCTGTGTAGGTTATGTTGGTGAGCACAGTCTTAATACTGTGATCTCGCCATCGGCACCCATTTCTTGTTGTGATGCCTTCTGCTGCAAACTCTCTCTCTGTTTCAAGACGTGATTTCCCATCAAGGAAGTTCTGATAGATGCGTTTTACAATTTCGGCTTCATTAGGAATGATGACCAGATGATCACCTTCCCATCTGTAGCCGAAAACTCTTACTCGACCATGGGGAATGCCTTTCTGAAATCTTTTCCTAGCTCCCCATTTGACATTTTCCGAAATGCTCCGACTTTCCTCCTGGGCGAAAGAGGCAAGGAGCGTCAGCATCAGTTCACCATCGCCCGACAGTGAACGAATACGTTCTTTCTCGAACTGTACCTCGATGCCTAACTCCTTGAGCCTCCTCACCGTCTTGAGCAGGTCTACCGTGTTTCGGGCAAAACGGCTGATGGACTTTGTGAGAATAATGTCAATCTTCCCGTCCTCGCAGTCTCGTATCATTCGTTGAAACTCAGCTCTACGTTCAACATTTGTCCCGGAAATGAAACTGTCGGCATATATTCCTGCAAAGTCCCATTCAGGATTGTTCTGAATGAGATCGTTGTAGTAGCTGATCTGAGCTGACAGGGAATGATCCAATCTGTCAGATTCCATCGATACTCTGGCATATGCCGCCACTCGTTTTCGAGTGGGTGGGACAATTCTTTTTACATCAATTTTCTTTATCGTTTTCATAGCTATACCCCCGTTTTGATACCACTATTACTCACTCTTATCGCCTGACTTATCAAGTGATAGTGTTAAGAGTTTTCCAATAAGCGGGGTGAATGTCCTAATAAGAAAATCGTCGATTTTCTTGAACTCGGTTTTGGTAAATAACCCTTGTCTCATAAAGCATTCTGCAATATGGCGAGTAGTTAAATAGTTAAGTTCGGACTCAAACTGTTTCGGCGACATACGTTACTCCTTCATACCGGTGTTTGATGTAGCACGGATGGCTACAGAACTTCTGTGGATTTGGACCGTAGTAGGTGAATTCTTTTCCGCAACAGAGACAATTGACTGTGTGCGGATTACGGCGCTTGACCTGTTCAAGGTGCGAGTTCCACCAGGTTATACGACATTCATCAGTACAGAAGATGCGGCGTTTAACTTTTTCTTTCTGGGTGATCTGCTTGCCGCAACATCTGCAGAAAGATGGCAATACTGATGGTTTAAGATGATTGCTCCTGCATGCCTCTTTGCGGTTACCGGCAAGCCCCGAACGTTGGCAGTAACTTTTCACGGTGCTGACGGTCAGCCCAAGGGTATTGGCAATGGCGTTATAACTGAAGTTCTGTTGGCGCAGAGTTTTGATTACGGATTTCTGTTGTTCTGTCATGAATCTTTAACCTCCTACTTATCTAATGGACATGAAAGAGGTGTTTTGACGAAATTGACAGAAAAATATTTTTGAGTGATTAAGTGTTATACAGCGTAGTTTCGAGATGAAGGTTAAGGTAAGGTGCAAATCGGGAATGTGGCTGAGAGTTGATGAACAGATTTCGACAGGAGTAATAAATGAGGTGTGGCACAAGTTTAAAAATTTGTAATTTTACAAATTGAACACAAATGAACCACGGAATTTTGGTGAAAGTTGGCGAGAAAAACAAGGGAAACTTATGGATATAATTTCAGTGAAAGGAATAAAAAAAGTGGACTATCTTAATGTTTTTTATTCAGTACATTCATGCCTGGTCAATAATGAGTCTGGTACAAAAAATCTAAATATGCAATTTTACCAAAACACAACAAAATGAAGATTTCATCTCTGTGTTTTCGATATGAAAGGAGCTTTGTACAGTGCATAATTTATGCATAACTATGCTGATTTATATCACAGCCGCTTTTGCTTTTATTTCATTACACCAACGATCTAGGGTACTACTAACATTACCGAGATGGGCAAGCATATGTTCTTTGTTTAAAAGATAGATGAAGCAGATTATCTCTTGGGCAGTACGTCTTTTCTCTGTTTCCGATATAACCGACAGGAAATCAATTCCTAGGCTCTGAGTTTGTTCTTCTCTGTGGCTACCATTGTTTAAAACGATTCGGTACATAAGGTTTTTAAAGTAGGATTTATGTTCGGGACACATTCTAGACAAAATAGTCTCATCAGTCGAAACCTCAATAATTCCCTTCTTGTACTCAAAAGTTGCAAATGCTTCTAGTGCCTGTCGCATAATATTGCCTATGACAATATCGTATTCACCACCATCGCCACAGCCATAACGATAAATCATCTTAACAAGTTCTGTGTATTCCTGTCGCTTATACTCAAATCGTTTTAAAGCACAATTCTTTAATTCCAATAGATTGTATTTTGCTGCTTGCCCCGAAAATATTCTTTTCCATTCCGCTGATAATTCATTACAGATTTTTTCTAGATCAAATAATGTCAGTAAATCATGAGTTGTCACAATAGCTCTGCTGGTTGGATTTCCATTCAAGAATTGACCAAGCTTGTATTTTAGGAAGGATAAGATTCCGATTTTGTTTTCAAAATCAAAACTGGATATTGGATCATCAATAACAAGTAGATATTCGTCATTATAAGCAGTATCTTTATTCTTACCTTTCATTATACTGGTGAAGAAATAACAGAGCCCGATTATATTTCTCTCTCCAACGGACACATTCTTTGGAGGCACAGGTTTACCATTGGACAGAAGTTTATAGAAATCACCATCCCGTTCTATGGCAAGTCTATTTTCAGTAAAAAATATGTATTTTAACCCATTGTTGATGATATCAATTGCTATGTCAATCCGTTTCCTACGCCCATTTAATTCATCCAAGTTTTTACTTTTTTGGTTCATATCAGAAATAGCATCATCACATTCCTTTTTCACAGAGAGCTTTTCATTAGTTTGTTCATCAAGCTGTTTAGAAAAATCAATAACATCATAGTAAGCAATTTGATCATTTATAGATATTAGTGCATCAACTATGGGCTTTGTATTCACTGCGTTACTATTATGAGTTTCTTTCTCTACTTCAAGTGATGCTAGAGCTTTATCCAGTTTATTAATTAATTCGTCAATCTCTGAAAGTTCTTTATCAACAATTGGCGAATATGGTTCACATATTTTTTGTTGAAGCAACGTGTTGTTTGATCGTAAAGTAGTGTTTATTTCTACAGTCAAATTTACGCATTTTTGATATGATGGTAATGATGAAAAAGGAGAAAGTTCTAATATCAGTTCACTAGTTATTTGAGAATTTAACTCTGTCTGATGGCTCTTGACCTCATCTGATAATACCTGCTTAATTTTAGCAACCAAGTTTCTTTTGTAATCTTGTGTTAAATCCTGAAGACAATATGGACAGAACGTCGTTTTCTCATCTCTGATTTGAGCTATGCGTGCGTTTAATTCATCTGCTTTTCCTGACGCTACCATCGACAATAGATATTGCTCACGATCTGAAAGTTCTGGCCTTTCAATTTTCTTTTTGATTAGTTCATTAGCCGAGGAGACTGAATACTCCTTATAACTAGAAGGAATAGCAGGCACAACAGCAACAATTGTGGATGTACCTTTCTTTGCGTCTTCTAGCTCCTTCATCTTATTACTGAACTCAACAATAAGTTCATCTTTAGATTTCGTAGGGGACAGGTTAATAAACCTTTTGTATGTATCGTCATTCACGCGAGAATTCTGGCGTAATCCCCTTGCTTTACTGTCTCTTCCTGCCCATCCTTCATCTCGCTGAAGGGTGCAATGGATTTTATTGATATAATATCGAGGTGCCTTTGGGTTTGTACTGGTCTGATACTCTTCAAATCTATCTTTTGTTGATTTTACTAAGGCTTCTGCCAGCTCAAGTTCGCTCTTAGCCTGTTCAATCTGGGCTGTTAAATCAGCTTGTTCACCAAGCATAACAATAGATTCAAGTTTGTTTCCTACTATGCATACATTTTTAGATACATAATCCTCATCAAAAACATAAATGCTAGCTTTTTCGGTCTCTGATAATGTGATAGTCTGTTTCGCAGAATCAAGTGGGGTAGCTGTAATAGCACTAGAAAAATCTTCTCCCTTGATTTTCCGAAAAGACTTAGCAATTGTGCTTTTACCAGCACCATTACGACCATAAATTAATGAAATCTTAGAATACTTTTCATCTGATGAATCAAGTACAGGCAAATCGGTTTCTGAGGAGAAGTTTGCCCCCTGTAATTTGATTAAAGATAAATCTTTTAGCATAGTGTTGTACCTTCAATAAACTAAAACATCTATTATGCATTACAGAAGTACACGGTAAGTAAAGCAACCGAGCAATTCAAGCAAAAAAGTAGCAAGATGTCATAATGTTATACCATTTCTTATAATTATGAAACGGTTTAGATACTCGACATTATACAGACTTGTTAATTTATTACTATATTCCCAGTTTTCCATTAACATCGTCCGCAAAACTGCTTAATCGTTCCATTAGCCAGTTTCCAGGACAGGATTTCCTAGCGAACCACCTATGAACGGTCAGAAGCATTTCATTCTCCTTAACCTCATATCTTAAGGCTTTCTCCCGATCTGCAATCCATACAAGACGCTTTTTTCCATTCCTTCTGCAGATATCGACACAGAGTTTCACCAATGCAGAATACACCTCCGGTTTCATGGCATACGGCTCAGTCAGATCTGATGCGCATTCAATGGTTACGGCACGCTGGTCGTTGTCTCTTGATGATGAGCACCAGGATCGGTTCTGCTCATCAACGCAAAGGCCGATTCTGCCGTCAGCACCGATTGCATAGTTGCAGCTTGCCTGTCTGCTTCTGTCCTTAAAGCAGTCACAGATCCTCTCAACACTAAGCTGACCGACAACGGCATGAGGTGTGATTCTGCTGATGGAACAGGTCCTTTTCCCAGAATGGTTCGGACTCAATTTTGTAAAACTCACTAATGGACTATTTGCCATTTTCGTTCTCCTTATTTTCTGATTTATCGTGTAACTGGTTTAAAGCCTTTTTGACCACAGTCGGTATCGGCAGACCAAGGTGTGATGCATTCTCAAGAAGGCTGATGCCTTCGTTTGAGAGGTAAAAGAAAATTACTGCAGTCCGCAGAACACTCCCGGTCTGAAAGATCCTCGTATCCAGAATGGTGGCAACACCAACAAGCATGAACACGATTACCTTTCTGCAGATCCCTTTAAAGCCGATGGAGCTGGATAGATTGTTATCGACTATCCCGCACATGACACCGCTGATGTAGTCGATAACCGTAAAGGCAATCAGGGCATAAAGAAGACCATCACATCCTCCGAGAAAGTAACCCAGCCATCCGCCTATGCCCGTGAACATTGCCTGGAGCATATTCCAAAGCTCTCTCATTTTGTTTCTCCCAATAAAAAAGGCGACCTTTAAGCCGCCCGTCATTTCACTCTGTTTACGTTACTTCGTACTCGTCCGATAAAGTCTCTGTCGAGATATCCTTCCACCCGTTCGCAGGCAGAGAGGTATTTCTTCCACCAGGCATAGGCTCGAAAATCAAGATAGATGAATTTATTCCATGGTTTCTCCATTGAGAGGTAATGCACCATCAGCGGTGCCATTTCCTTGTAGCCCGGATTGAACCAGATTGCATTAAACTCATTGGCAAGCGGATATTTCTTCTTGAAATGCAGATTCACGAAGTCCTGCTCCGGGCAGTACATGAAGTTTCCTTTTTCCTCAATTGTTTTGATAAATTTCTGATACAGCCCTTTGCATTCAGCCTTGTAGCACATAAGTCCGGTATTGAAATACAGCGGAGTGTTAACTACCTCCTTAAGGTTCATCTGCTTCATCCATCTGTCGCGGTTTTCACGTTCACTGACTCCGAAGATACCGGTCTTGTACTTTGATGTAATCTCCTCAAGCAGAGGAACCACAGAGCCGAGAAACAGAGTGTCCAAATCGAAGTTCAGGACACAGTCGGTTTCGGCAGAAACCTCCTCAAGAGCCTTAATCCTTTGTGCAATAGCAGGAACGGCACTGCGATGAATCATGAGTCTGTTACCTCCCACAGTGGCAAAAAGGTCATGCTGCGGAAATGAAACATAACGAACCTCCACCAGTTCCTCCGGGACTACCGCAAGAACTCTACTGAGGTCAGTACCTTTTTCAGCGTAAATGATGAGTTCAATGCGGTTGTATTTGAAAAATGAGCTGAGGGATACCACCGCCTGATTGATGTACCCCTCATCCAGAACTACGAATGCCTTCATTGGTTATTCTCCTTTATGTCGTCTTTAAAAATGTCCTCTGAATAATTGATGAGCTTAAGTGAACAGCGGTTGCCGCTTTCCGGTTTAACGGCAGTAACCCAGCAGAGTTGCAGTTCACCGATGGCAAAAAGCGGATATTCGAGAGACTTGCCAAACTCGCTGTCCCAATCAATATCCGGGTAGGTATCAAGATAAAGTGTATGGCTGTCATTACGGTAAAAGGTATATTCACCATAGGAGCCATCCTTTCTTGAGATATACACGATGCCTTCCCACACATCATCCGGTATCTCAATATCGGTGGTAACGGTCTGGCCGTTTATTCCGGTTATTCTTCCGGTGATGTTGGATAAGTTCTCATCAAGCATAAGTCCAACAAGGTCGTTAAACTGACAGTTGAGACCGTTAAGCTCGGTTTTGATTTCATAGGTAACTCTGGTATTTCTGAGATACCTGAGTCTCCTCATGCCAAGAGCTACAGCATGGTCATAGTCTGTTACTCCCCAGGCATCAAGCTGCTCCTGATTATCGGATTCAGGGTAGGAGGTAATGCGCTTATTCCCGTCAGCATCAACATGGCAGTACACCGTTTCGGTCTTGTAGGTCTTAGGCGAGGTGAAATTTACCACCACCTCATCAACATCATCCTCCTTTGGCAGAGAACAGGTGATCACTGGACTTGAGGTCATATTGCTTTTGGTAAAAATCTGCGTTGGAGTTGCTCCCGCATAAAGCCTCTTAACCGATAAGGTATTGTCCCTTACCACCGGAACCGCAAATCCGCAGTTAAGAACATCCCTTAAACTTTCAAGTAATGTGCTGTCACTGTCGATAGAGCCGTTACATTCAAGTCCCTGAGAGCGCCAGAGCTCATCAAAATCCATCAGCGTATCGACATCAAGAATATTGCGGTATTTGGAGTTCCGCACGATGTACTGAACCACGGGAGCAATATCTCTTGTTTCCACCAGAGGCAGATTATCTGAATACCCGAGAGCAGGAAGTTTTCTTGTCCAGTAAGTGGCAAGCTGATTTTCGGAAAGCTCGGATAAGGTTTCGTTTCCTTTGAACCTGCAGATGAGTACCGTCATGTTGTCATATCGGTCAATGGTGCTGATTACGCTTTTAAGGCCTACCCATTTAATCTCCTCAAGAGCACGGGTAGAGCCGTCCTCCTGGGAGGTTCTTAGAACCCTGAACTCATAATTTCCGGCGGTTGCAAGTTCGATTCTTACCGTTTCAGCAAGCTGGTCATTGGTGTTGTTGATCCAGGTTTTCTCAATCACGGTGTACGGCTCATTTGAACCTGCTCGGCGGTACTCAATTTGAATGCTGATAGAAAGCTTGTCGAACTCACCATCATCGTTAAGCTTGCCGAGACCTCCCGGCATGGAGAAATCCAGCTCAAAGATTTTTGATTCAGCACCATACGGACATGCCCGGTAAGGTCCAACATAACCGCCGTCACTTGCCTGACCGCTTACCAGAGTAAAAAGCACATGCTCCTGATTGACTCCGGTGGAATAAAAGCCATGCCAGTCTGAAATCTCACCGTAGCTGTCGTTAAGACGCTTAACCGTGTAGACACCGTTGATGTAATCAAGAATTTCATAAAGGCCGTTATCCTCATATGGATAATCCGCAGGCATCGGCTGAAACACAGAGCCAGCCAGGTGATTTGCCGTAGCGGTTATTTTCGTGTAGGGCTGAGACGGAGTAACCTCCTCGGGGTATGCAGGAACAGTCAAATCTGAACTGTCGAACTTTAGCGTAACATTCTCACCGGACCTTATCACTTCGAGTATTTCACAGAGCGCCTCGGTGGTATTCGCCTCATCTTCGGTTACGGTTTTACCGCCGCTGCAGCCTGACGGAATGGTATCGTAGGTAATAGAAGTTACGGCAGAAAGAGTAACCTTCAAATAATCACCATTACGGGTAATTACCTCGGTCCCGGTTTCCTCGTCAACGCTGGTCTGAATTTCTGTGGCTCTTGCACGGAAAAACTCATCAGACTTAAATCCGTCAGTGCATTTCAGCGTGAGCGTAGTAATACCAGATGCGGCATCAGTTTCTGCTGCAACAATCTCAGTACCGACAAGACGTGTGTTTCCTGCTCCGCTTAACTCAAAGATTGTGCCGTTCGCCCATTTCAAATCAAGGTTCTGTTTAATGTGTACCGTCTCAGTACCGCCACCGGAGCAACCACCGTAACCGATGCTGTATATCCTGTAGTTGCAGCCGCTGAAGGTATTGCCCTTAAACTCAAGATTCACACCGTTCATGGAGGAGGTGTCGATTTTACCCTGACCGCTTTTTAAGGTATGACCGCTCTGGGTAACCTCGGTTGATGAGTACCAGCAGTACCAGGATTTGTCCTCCGGGGAATTTTCAGCGGTAATCTTTACTCCCGGTTCAATGACATAAGCGGAGCAACCCTTGAGTTCACTGATTGGCGTCTCGCCGATGTAGATGTCTGAGTGATCTGACTTGTAGTCATAATGCCCGATCCCTTGGCATAAAATCATGTCACAGAAAAGAGTATTGTTGCGGTAAAACACATGACGGTCAGCGAGGTAATCAGGGAATCTCTTGAAGAAGCCAAAGTTCTCCGGGATGATTTCCATGAGCTTTACCTTATTGCCCTGGACATTTACATCATAGATGGAGTTTCCCTGTTTGGTGTTTTTCTGTTTATTCTTGCCGAGCTTATGCATACTCACCATGGCATAAACGGCACTCGCCACACCAATCACCACGGAAATGATGGCAGCGATGGCAGTACCGGTTACACCGGGTTCGATGACGAATTTTAAGTGATCGCATTTCTGGATTAAGAGTGCAGGCCATTCAGTCTGTTCTACCTTTCTGCCGTTAACAAAGAGCGACAGATAAGGTTTCAGTTCAGGATTGTATGAAGCAATCTGTGAGTGGAGCAGTGAGGTCAAACTGCCGCTGTATTCCGGCAGTTCAAGCTGCTCGAGTACCTGGTTTAGGTCCTCTCTGGTTACAATTTCAAGTTTCATTTTTCCTCTTTGGAAGATTTGTATGTCTGTAGATCTTTGTTTCTACAAACTGCATTGATTTGATCTTTTCAACTCTGGCATGACGATTAAGACCGGTATGCAGCATTTCTCCTTTACCGAGATGTACCGCCACATGAAAGATTTGGCCATGCCGGAAGAAGGCAATTACATCACCGAACTTCGCCTCGTCAGCAGTAATCTCCCGAAAGGAATTCCGGGAAGTTTCCTTCTCGTATCCGTCCTTAATGCAGAAATCTGTGTAGTCATCAAGCTCTATGCCAAGCTCCCGGCGGTAGAACTCGATGACAAGTCCCCAGCAGTCAAGGAATGGGTATTTTCTGCCGTTTGGTGTGTGTCTGATGAGAAGATAATGATTAAGCCACATATTTAAGCCCCGGTGCATTTGATGCGGTATAGCGAAGGCGCGGAAACTCAAGATTCAGCATGTCGCAGAAGGATGCGGTAAAGGTTGCTGATTCCCGGGTGATGCGCCCGCCGGTGATGGTTAAGGTGAGTTCCGAGAGCTTGTTGTGGCTCTCGTAATGCCACTGGGTAACGGTGATGTAGGTCGGCGTCTGAGCTTCAATAACCCGTTTCATGTATTCGTAGGCTTCACCGCTTACTCCGTCAACACCGAAGGACAGATCTGAAAATCCGCTGTCAGACCTTTCCGGCATGGAGACAGTAAAGGCTGACTTCTTGTATTCGTCTCCCCAAAGTGTCAAATCCTCATAACCAAGTACATAACGCAATGTGCCTATGGTTTCATTCTCTATGGTGAGAGTTACAACGGGGAGCCTGCCGCCACTCGCGTAGATTTCTTCAAGTGAATAAAGCATAATGCCTCCTTAACTGAACCAGGATAGGTATTCCACCTCACTAGAATCAGGCTTAACCTTGATAATGCGGCCAGCCCAGTCATCGATTTCATAGGAATAAAAGCTCCAGGTGGTATTGCCGTTGTTGTCGTTAAATTCCACATATCCGTCATACGGATAACCTTTGAGAAGATTCAGCTTAAAAACGTAATAGCCGAGTTTATTCTTTTTGAGCTTGATACCCGGCCACTCGTAATTGGTGTAATAGGCCACCCAGATATAGGCATAAAGATCATCCCAGCCTTCAGGGTCAATCCATACTTCATCACCGCCAATACCGGGTTCTACATCAAGTCGGCACTGTACCGACCATAACGGACCATCGCTGTTAACGCAGTTAAGCGTGGTGGAGAGTTCTCCTTTCTGTATGCGGCAGAGCGATTCTGTACCGCCGTACTCGTTAAGAAGCTGCATATAGAACCAGTCCTGACCGTAGCTGATGTCGTTGCGGTACCATGCCATGAATTCCTGATATTGACTCTGGGTAAACATGAAGGTAACTGAAAGCTCATGCGGTGTTCCGGTATTAACCAGTCTCTGCCTTACGTGGCCATCTGCCATCTGGGTTCTGATGATGTTGGGTTTTATTTTGTAGCTGTAGCCTCTCTGCTGTGGAGGCGGCAGAGAGGAAGGATAATAGTTCATGAATTAACTCCCCATACGGTTGAGGTTGAAGGTATTCTGAATCGCCATGCTCATAGAGCCGCCATGCCGGATATCGGAAACAAATATGTCTACGATTCGGGTTTCGTCATCATCACGGGTTTCTACGGTTCCTGCTTTCTCGGTACTCTCGTAAAGATTCACGATGACACCGCCACCATAACCGGAGGAGCCATTAACGGCAGAACGGGCAAGCTCCGCTGTTTCCTTTCGTGAGGTGATAGACATCGGTCCCTGAACGAGTTCCGGTCCGTATTCCCCCACAATACCCCATTCACCAGCTTTGAGCTGTCCGCCTTTATCATGCATAGATACAGAGGTAAGTTGGGAAATAGCTGATGTGGTGGTTGCCATGGCAGAGGCATAATTGGCGAGTTTCTGAGGCCAGGTAACCGCTGACGGATCATTTAAAGCAGCAATCCATGCTTTTATCGCGTCCATGGTGGCACTGGCTACTGCAAAACTTTTCTGAACCGCAAACAGAGCACGATAGGCACCGGAGGATTCATCCATGCTGTCGGTAAGACTTGCAAAGGCATCGGAGATGTCCAGAGTGGCATCAGCCATTTTCTCGTAGGGCTCGGTCATCTTTTTAAGTTCATCAGCCTGTTTACGCTGCTTTACCGTGGTGCTGTCAGAGGTGTATTTATCCATGAGCTGAGTGCGGCTCTGCTGATAGGCTTCCTCGGAAATAAGCTGGTCGTTGTGGAACTGCTCCAGGAGTTCAAGCTTTCTGCCGTAACCTTCCTGAATACGCAGAATTTACTCTTCCTCGGGATTAAGTGAACGCAGAAAGTCCTGTGCTTCTTTCTCGATTTCTGCCCTCTGGGTCTGATAGTCCTGCTCGATGATGAGGAGTGCATTATTCTTCTCAATTTCAGAGATTTGAGCATTCTCGGCAATAACCGCATTAAGCTCCTGAAGCTTTTTGATGTGTTCACGCTCGAGCCTTTCAAGGTCGCTCTTTGACTTCATGTCGAGTTCAAGAATCTGCTCGTAATAAGGCGTCCAGGTATCACGAGCCTCGGCAGATTTGGAGAGAGCACCGCCGGAGCTTTTACCTTTGCCGGAGTCCTTATTTGCGCCAATCTTTAAGCCTTCATCAGACTGGGTGCCTTCACCCACAGGTTTATTCTGGTACTTTTCAGCGATGCGCTTACGCTCAGCGGCAATACGGTTCTGAGACTCGGTGATGTCCTTTTCAATTCCGGCAATGGTAGCCTTGTAGATTTTTGCAGTTTCCTCTGCTTCTCTTTTGGTTCGCTCTCTGGCAAAATCAAAGCCTTCCGAGAAGGTTCCTCCGGAAAGAGAAGTTCCGATACCTTCACCAATGGCATTGAGGTAGCCGATAGTGTTATCCCAGAGTTCTCCGACTTTCTGACTAAGCTCAAGAAGACCAATCTGGGCAAACTGAAAAAAGTTTGAAAAGAAGAGCTTCCAGCTCCCGGTACCGTCCTTCATCTCAACACCGATAAGCTCAAGGGTGTCACTGAAAAAGTCCTTCACACCTTCCCATGCGGTGCGTATTCCTTCAAAGGTCTCTTTTACCGTTTTGGCAAGATTGTGGAACCACTCAATTACCGCAGGATCATCCAGCCATTCAGAAATTCCGTTCAGGGTATTGGCAAGAAAGTCATTACCCATAATGATGAGTTCTCCGAAACCGCCGTTTGACTGCATGAGTCTGGTGCAGAAAGTCCCCCAGGCATTATCCAGTCTTCCGGTGGCGGCAGATACAGTGTTGAGTTTAGCTTCCAGTACGCCATCAAAGTTGTTCTTTGCCAAATCAGAGAGATAGGAATCCAGAGCCTTGCTGTTCTTTTCAATCTCGGTGGTGGAGCCTTTGTAGGTTAAGGAGATGGTGTCACCATTGTCCTTTGCGGTGATGCCAAACTGCCTGAGAGCCTTGGTAGAGCCCTGGGAGAAAGCAATAACCGCATCAGTTAAGGTGTTGATGTCTCTTCCGGTGCCATGAGCAATGGTGGCGTAGGTCTTAAGCTGCTCATTTGAGTTGGTAAGTCCGTTATTGCCTAAATCCACAAAGGCTTTAGCGAGTTTGTCAGTAGCGGTAGCAGTCTCGTCCTCAAGACCGTTAAGGCTCCAGAAGGTTTTCTGAGCAGTTTCCAAATCACCAACCAGTGGAGTCAGTCTTGCCGACATATCCTCGTAAACCCGTGAGGCTTCAAGTCCGGTGGAGATTATGCTCTTAAAACCGTCCACGATTTCAGAGGCAAACTTAATGGCAAAGCCTGTCATCAGCATTTTCCAGCCGGAGGCGTTTTTCTGCAGAACTCCGGTCTGATTGTCCACGGCTTTGGTGACCTTTTTGATTTCAGCTTCCTGCTCCTGCATGATCTTCTTCTGCTCGGCAAGCGTGGTATTGGCATCCTTCTGTTGAGAGTTCTGGGTTTCAAGAGCCTTGCTGATTTCCTTTGTAACCTTGCTCTGCTTCGCACCGAGGTCGGTTACGGTTTTAGTCTGAGCTTCAATTGAATCCGTTACGGTCTTAACGCTCTCATCAAGTCCGTGAATGGCGGCATTGGTAGCCTCTGCCTGTTTTGCGGATGCATCAAAGTTTGCTCCTATAGCCGCAGCCGAGGAGGAAACAGCGTCCTTCATGGCCGTCATCTCTTCGGCAATTTTGCTGAGTGAGTCAGTCAGAGCAGACGTGTCGGCAGAAAGCCTGATGGTGCTGTCGTTCATTTTGATCTCCTCTGTGAATTCATCATTCGCTTAAACTTCTCAATCTCCCCGGCACAATCGCATTCAGTCATACCGCTTTGGTACCTTTCATGGGGATGTGCCTCATAGTATTCCTCCTGAAAAACCACCGACCAGTAGTTGAACTCGGTGGTGGGGTACTCAAGAACTTCTGAGATTGGGCGGTGAAGCTCCCGGGCAATTCTCACCGCCAGTCTGAATACAAAACTGCCCCGGATTAGTTTTTTAAGTGTGTCTCACCAGTGATGTTAAGAGCCGAGAAGGCATTAACGAGCTGGAGCAGTACCTTATTCGGCACGGATTCCATAAAGGCATTAAAGTCATCCGGCTTTTCGGTGAGGTTACCGTCAGCATCACAGAGAGATGCGTGCATCATCTTAAGGCCCCGAAGCTGTAAATCCTTCTCGCCTTCAAAGTCGAGACGCGCCTTGCCTGAAAGTTCACGCAGGTAAAAGTCCACACCGTCAACGGTTACCTTGCTGACTTTGAATTTCAGCCCCTTGATTTGATCTAAATAAGACATGGTTATTCTCCTTCGTTATCAGTAGTTTGAGTCTGTTCAGCCACATCGGCATTTGACCACACAACATCAGATGCCTGTCTGCCAGAAACCTTAAGCTGCATAAAGCCGTCAGCAGAGCCGGACATAATCTGATAGCCGAGAAGCTTCAAATCGTAGGTAGCTCTGGTGCCGTTCGGCCACTGATGACGAATTCGGACAGTCTGTTGTGCCTCGGCGGCAGCAATGAGAGCCTGCTGGTCAGCGTCATCATCGTAGTAATAGATGGTGAGTTCCTTTTCAGCAGAATCCTTCAAACCACCGCAGTAAACCTTTCTGTCATCATCGATGGTGGTGCATTCCACGGATTCGGCAATGTCACCGATATCCCCAAGCTCTTGAGCGCCTTTAAGCGGCAACCAGGTAACTCCATCATCGGTTGAGAACTGGGAATGAGTACCTCCGAGAAGTACCGGCTCCTTTGCCTTGTAATCGTAAAGCTGTGTATGTTTAGCCATTTCTGTTTTCTCCTATTTCAATAAATCGGCCATAGAGGTTTCAACCTGCTGAACCACAATGGCCACTGCGTTTTGATCTACCCTGCGTTGTATCGCTTCAATAAAATGACGGGCAGATATGCCCTTAACCTTGCCGCCATGCTGACTGGCTTTTTTCGTAGTTTTTGCCTTAACCGCAGCAAGCTTTTTTGTATTCCTTTCCATCATAGCCTGATACCGCTCCCGCTGTTTCTGCGTTTTGGCAGATGCGAGATAAAGGCGAGCCTTGTTGATGGCAATTTGATATTTGTTGGCAATAAGCTGCTGAATTACCCTGTTGCCTTCAAGACTTGAGCCTTTACCGACAGTGTGATCACGGGTACCGGCATTAAGCCAGTGATTGAGAGTCTTTGGTGGAATGTGAGGCTTTTTGCCTTCCTTGCCACCTTTGACCTTACTCACCGGCAGAAAGTGTATGTACGAGATAATGCGGTTTGGGTCTGAACGTACTCTTGCTGACTTGATGCCGGATACGGATTTACGGTAAATGCCGGTATGGGCTTTAAAGTGAGTGCTGATGTAACCTGTGAGTTCTTCCCTTGCTCCTGTTTCCTTAAGAGCCTCCTTCAGAATCACACGGCTGATTTTGGTCTGAAGTTTTGCTGGCAGACCTTTGAGCTTTTCTGCAAGAACATCAGCACCGGAGGTATCTGCTTTAATCATCGTTCAACAAACTCCATACTTACCGCATTGCCCCAGAATCCAACCTCGGGGTCGTACTCTGTTGGTGTTATGCTGTTTACAATGATGAGCCGAAAATCCTCCGAGTATTTACCGTCAGTGGCAGCCACCAGCCGGTCCGTAATGGCATCACAGGTGTCAGCACTTACAAACGAGAAGATAAATATCTCAAAGCCATGGCGCACATCATGGGCATCGCCGTCAACGGTTCTGCCGGAGAACTCGGTAGCCTGTCTGGTTATCAGCGAGGCAGTTTTAACGTTATTCGGAACAATGTCAAAGTAGGCTTTCTGCCCGGTGATGTCCTCCACCAGAGCCTTAACCTTTGCTTTCATTTCACTGATTGAAATCATGTGGTAATCCTCTGATTGTCGTTAAGCCCCGAGTAGCTGCAGCCAAGCAGGATTTCTCCTTTGTGCCTGTCTGCTGAGAGGTTATCGATGCTGAAAAACTTCTCATTCCACCGAATTAGGCAGTCATCCGAAAGACCGGAAAGATACCGGATAAGCACGGTAATCTGCCCGCTCTGAACATCGATGCCGGAGCGCATCTGGTCACGGGTGGTAACCGACTTTACATTCGCCCAGACTGTTCCGGAAAGCTCGTAGTCATCAAGACTGGTAAGGTTCCTCTCAGCCTTTGGTTCATAAATCTGTATGCGTTCGTTTAAGGTTCCGGTTTCCATCAGAATGCCTCCTGTCTTGAGCCGAACAGCATGGAGCGCAACGACAGCGTAAGAGACTTAAAGTCAGCTTCGGTTCTGTGTTCAAACATGTAGTTGACGGCATACATCACCGCAGCCTTGCCGTACTTCGAACCGTAAAGCACCCTGGTATCATCCGTTCTTATCACATCCATGCAGAGCCTTTCAGCAGAGCTGATAAGAGAGCGAATCAGTGTGTCATCCTCGCTGCTGTCAACACGCAGATAGTTCTTCATTTCCTTAAGGGTAATGCTCATGTCAAAACTCCAAAAAAGCCTCCTCCGTTTTTCAACAGAGAAGGCATAAAAAAAGCTCCGTTATGGAGCCTTAGGGTTTCACGGTCTTACCGCCGGTGATGGTCATAATCTGCACCGCTTCCGGCAGGATTAACTTGCCGTCCACTCGCTCTTTAGCCACATAACCAATCATGCCATTACCTGCAAAGAGCTCGGTTAACTGTTTGAAGGAGCGGGTACCGCGGTCACCGATGTTGTAGTAGCTGTAGTCACCAAAGGCAATCTTGCCTTCCGGACAGAACGGTGAGGTGTACACATCATATCCCAGGAGCTTATCCGGTTCACCGGAAGTCAGTGCCGGCTGCCAGAGATATACACCGTTGTTATCCTTAAGCTGTCTGATGGCAGCCACCAGCTTGTCATGCATAATGAACTTTGCAGACTTGCGGTACGGACGCTTTAAGGTGTAAATAAGCTGCATAAGGTGGTCAGCAGTTACAGATGCGGCAGACAAAGCAGCAGTACCGCCACCGGTTTCTGCAAAGAGACCGAGTGGCTGACCGCGACCGGTACCGTTCAGGAATGCATCCTCCTCAGCGTTTGCGAGAGCCTTGCCGAACTGGTCAATGATGTAGTTTTCCAGTGGGAACTGGGCATCATAGAGAAGTTCCTCGGTTACCTTGATGGCCACATGAAGCTTATGGGCATCAAGCAAAATCTGATCAAAGGTAGCCTCACCAAAGGACAGTGCTCCACCTTCCTCAATCCATGCGGCAGCAGGCTTGGTGGCAGCAATGTTAATCTTGTGCTCGCCTGAGGTGGTGATGATGTTACCCAGAGTTCGCATGATGTTTTCTTCGGTAAGTACATCGATAAGACGGGAGTCGTATTCCTCCGGTACCAGGTAACCGCCGTCGGCATCCACACCTTCCTGCAGAACGTTGGAAACCTGTTTGAAGTTGGAGCGGAGAGCCTTAAGCATTCCTGCCCTGTATTCATCGGAGGCACGACCGCGCTTTACCACAGAGTCAGAAGCAGGAGATACAGAGGCAGGCTTGGATGTAAGGGGCTGATTAACGGGACGGGAAAGTTCTGCATCAATTGCCTCCTGGCGTTCAAGTCTGGCGATTTCCCTGCTCAAATCGGTAATGTCCTGCTCCATGCGGGTATAGGTGGCATCATCCTCGGCGGTAAGAGTTCCCTTGTCGGTACGGCGGGATTCAAGAAAGGCCTTAGCGGCATTCCATGCAGTTGCTCGCTTTTCGCGAAGTTCATTTACAGTAGTCATAAATTCTCCTAATTTCTAATAAGGTTAAGACGCTCCATCAAATCAGCAACGGAGCGTTCAGTATTGGTTGGTTTTGGTTCGGTTGGTTTAGCTGAGATGCGGCATCTGGCAGAGAGCTTTTCCATGAGGGAGTTCGTTACCGCAGCCTTGGAAAATGCTGTAGCGTCAGCCGTTTCAGACACATTCTCAGGCTCTGTGCTTCGTTCCAGAATTGCATCCGCAAATCCAAGCTCCACGGCCTTATTGGCATTCATCCATGTTTCTGCGTCCATTAGCCTTGAGAGCTTGGCTCGGCTAAGACTGGTCTTAAGCTCGTATGCATTGATGATGGATTCCTTGACTTCGCCCAGCATGTCGATGGCTTTCTGCATTTCTGCCGTGTTGCCGAAAGCCATGGTCATCGGATTGTGAATCATCAGCATGGAAACGGGGCTCATCATTACCCTGGTTCCTGCCATAGCGATTACCGAAGCTGCAGAGGCGGCAATGCCGTCAATCTTCACGGTGACGCTTCCCGGGTATTCCATCAGCATGTTGTAGATCTGTGCGGCAGCCACACAGTCACCGCCGGGAGAGTTAATCCAGACCGTAATATTTCCCGAACCGCTCATCAGTTCATCTTTGAAAAGCTGCGGTGTAATGTCATCGTCAAACCAGCTTTCCTCAGCGATGGTGCCGTTCAGGAACAGGATCCTTTCCGGGTTCGGTACGTTTTGGCTTTGTTCCTCCGGGTTCTCCGGCTCCGTCTGGTTCTTCCACTTCCAGAACTTCTTCATTGTTATTCTCCTTGTTTGCAAAAATTCCTGCGTCCTGCAGTTTGGTCATGTTTCCGTTGATGAGATACAGATTCCCGCCAAGCTCATCCGGAATGAGATCAAGCTGTTCTAAACTTCTGATATCATTGGCTGACATCCAGCCGTTCTGCCGGGCAATGGCATAGCCGTTCATGCGGCTCTGGTAATCACCGCGGAGGAGTCCGTCTACATTGAATTTCACGAAGTAGTCAGACTTTTCAGTCTCAGTAAGTAAAGCCCGGTTAAGGGATTGCTCCCATCTGATAATCCATGGCTCCAAGGTGTATTTCACGAACTCGAGAGACTGCTGTTCGATGTTTGAGAAGCTCGATTTTTCAAGGTCACCAACCATGTGAGGTGGCACTCTGAAAATACGGGCTATCTCATCAATCTGAAACTTTCTGGTCTCAAGAAACTGTGCCTGCTCCGGTGAAATGGAAATCGGCGTGTATTTCATGCCTTCCTCAAGTATCGCAACCTTATGGGCGTTGTTTCCCGAGAAGCCTTTATTCCAGCTTTCGCGGATTGATTCAGGATTTTTCACTGTTCCCGGAAACTCCAGAATGCCTCCCGGAGTAGCACCGTTGGCAAAGAACCGTGCTCCATATTCCTCAGTGGCAATGGAGAGCCCGATGGCATTTTTAGCCATAGCAATGGGGGAGTATCCGACAAGTCCGTCAAAGCCGAGTCCTGGAATGTGCAGCACATCAGAGGGCTTTAGAGTTACATTGCCAGACTTGCCTGTGTGCGCATCGGAATCCTGCATTTGGTAGCGATAGCAGATTTTCCCGAAAGCATCCCTGTCCACCGTCATGCGGTTCGGCATCAGCGGGTAAAGGCCAATAACCTCACCTTTGCCGTTACGGATAATCTGAGCGTAGGCATTGCCCCAGAGCAAAAGATGCGTCATCAGAGTTTCCCGGAATACGAATGAGGTCATTTCGGGATTCGGCTCATCATGCAGAATTCGGTAGAGGGGATGTTTTACGGCTCTTGTTTTACTGCCTTCATCCTGATTCTGATAAAGGTGAACCGGCAGACTCGCAATTGACTCTGACAGAATTCTCACGCAGGCATACACCGCTGTCATCTGCATGGCTGAACGTTCATTGACGTGTTTGCCGGAGGTGCTTCCTCCCATCATGAAACGATAGCCGCTGCCTGCCGTGCGGTTGCTGGGCTTGTCTCTGGAACGGAAGAGACCGTCGAAAATGCTCATGTGAATCAACTCCTTTGAGAAATGAAATGCCGTCAGCCTTTTAAAACAGTGCTGCGGCATGGTATCATGCACGTAATTACCGGGTTGCCGACCTGTGGAATATGGAGGCGAATTGCGATGAAAGAGGAATGCCTTATTTGTAAAGCACCGTTAGAATACCTTGACGCAGACGAAATGATGGAATGTGCAATTTGCCACAAGAAGGAAAACAGTAAGACTCGCTGTATCCATGGTCACTATGTCTGCAATGATTGTCATACCGCTGGCATGGATACGATTATCGGTCTCTGCTTGGCTGAGTCATCAAAGAATCCTGTCGAGATCATCGAGAAGATGATGGCCTTGCCGTTTTGCCATATGCACGGCCCAGAGCATCATGTCATGGTTGGGGCTTCACTCCTGACTGCATACAAAAACGCGGGAGGAGCAATTGATCTTGAGTCAGCACTTGCAGAAATGATGAATCGAGGGAAGAACGTACCCGGCGGGGCCTGCGGCTTCTGGGGTGCTTGCGGTGCGGGTATCAGTTCCGGCATGTTTGTATCCATCATTTCAAAATCTACACCTCTTTCGCAGCAGCCGTTTGCGCTATCACACCGCATGACTGCTAAATCACTGGGTGCTATCGGTGAGATCGGAGGCCCACGCTGCTGCAAGCGAGATTCATTTCTTTCAATTTTCTCGGCCATCGACTTTGTAAAAGAATACTTCGGGATCGAGATGGAAAAGCCCGATATTGTTTGCACACACTCTTCTCAGAACAATCAGTGCATTGGAAAACGCTGCCCCTTTGCAAAGGCAAACCATAAAAGCACCTAAATCTCAGATAAACAGAATGCCGCGTTCATCGTAGACTGAGGCTCCGTTGTCATTGCCACATCGGATGGCTCTGTCGAGTCCCATGATGGTGGCAATCGCACCGTCAATCTTCTCGGTGGATTTTTCCTTGTCGGCCTTGATGTTGCCTGCCGGGTCAGTTCTGATGTAAATGTTGTCCATCATCCATCGCAATACCGGATGACCGCCGTGAGCAAGTTTCTGCTCCAGCGTGAGTTTCATAAGCTCTTTGGTCGGCGGGGACATGTCCTTAAAGCCCTGACCGAAAGGAACTACGGTAAAACCCATGCCCTCAAGGTTTTGCACCATCTGTACGGCTCCCCAGCGGTCAAAGGCAATTTCACGGATGTTGTATCGGGTACCCAGGTTCTCGATGAACTTTTCGATGTATCCGTAATGCACTACGTTGCCCTCAGTAGTTTCCAGAAATCCCTGTTTATGCCATACGTCGTAAGGCACGTGATCACGTCTCACTCTCAGTTCCATGGTGTCCTCGGGGATCCAGAAGAACGGCATGATGTAATACTTGTCATCCTCATCATTCGGCGGGAACACCAAGACGAAAGCGGTAATGTCGGTGGTGCTGGACAGGTCAAGACCTCCGTAACATACACGGCCTTCAAGCTCATCAGGATTAACCGCAAAGGAACAGCCATCCCATTTCTCAAGCGGCATCCAGCGGATTGACTGTTTTACCCATTGGTTGAGACGGAGCTGTCTGAAGGCATTCTCCTCTCCGGGATTCTGCCTTGCTGATTCGCAGGCAGCTTGAACCTTATCAATACCGACGGTAATTCCGAGAGATGGATTAGCCTTTTTCCAGACTTCCGGATCTGTCCAGTCATCATCCTCGGCAGCCCCGTAAATCACCGGATAAAAAGTTGGATCGATCTTCCTGCCCTCAAGGATGTCCTTTGCCTTCTGATGAGTTTCGTAGCAGATGGAATTCGTATCAGTTCCGGCAGTTGTGATAAGGAAATACAGCGGTTGCATTCGGGCATCACCGGAGCCCTTGGTCATAACGTCAAAAAGCTTTCTGTCCGGCTGAGTATGCAACTCATCAAAGACCACGCCGTGAATGTTGAAGCCGTGCTTTGAGTAAGCTTCCGCAGAAAGAACCTGATAAAAGCTGTTGGTCGGTGTGTAGATGATGCGTTTCTGCGAGGCAAGAATTTTGACTCGCTTGTTCAGAGCCGGACACATCCTCACCATATCTGCAGCCACATCAAATACGATTGTTGCCTGCTGGCGGTCTGCGGCACAGCCGTAAACCTCGGCACGCTCTTCTCCGTCACCGCAGGTAAGAAGCAGTGCCACAGCGGCAGCAAGCTCTGATTTTCCTTGCTTCTTGGCTATCTCTATGTACGCCGTATTAAACTGCCGGTAGCCGTTCGGCTTTAAGATCCCAAACAAATCCCGGATAATCTGCTCCTGCCAGTCGATAAGTTCAAAAGGCTTACCGGCCCAGGTTCCCTTGGTGTGGCAGAGAGCCTGAATAAAGTTCACTGCATAGTCAGCGGCATCCTTGTCATACACGGACTTCTTTGCCTTGAACTTGGTAGGGACGTATTTTTTAAGTTTCCGCATTGCCATCTGCTCACCTCCTTACAGGCATAAAAAAAGACCGCCGAAGCGATCTCTTTGGGTATAAAAAAGGAGCCGTTAAGCTCCGTACTAATTGTTGGCGTTCTTCATCGCCCATTCAAGAGCATGGCCGTCATCCATAAAATCGACACCACTTACCTCCCGAAGCCCGATCTCGGCCTCGCAGCCGGTGTCTTCGGTGAGGAACTCGTAAACCGCGCCGTAGTAGGATGGCTTGCCTGCTCCGTTGTAGTAATGTCCTGCCAGGATTACCTTATCACCGAATCTTAAGGTCTTGCTCCAGCGACATTCCAGATCCTCCGGAGTGGTAGGATTTGGTAATCTGTAGGTTCTTGCTCTTTCTGTCATCTTGCTCATTTTTAAGTCTCCGTTGTTGTTCTCGATGACTGTATATTCGCTCTGTACCAAAGGTATAGCAAGTCAATAAGTACGTATTTCTGTACTATTTTTTTCTTCTAACCAATCGTTCTTTTCTTCTAAAATCAGGCAAAAATAGAAGAAAGATAAAATAATGAGAAGAAAAAAGGAGGCCTCTCTGACCTCCCGCACTTCACCTTACCCCGCGACTCTGAAAAGGTAGCCGTGGGCTTTTTCGTGTTCGTCGCTGTTCCATCCGGTGTAGCGGCTGTTGATTTCAACCAGCCCCTCGAGGGTGCATCCTGCCTCTTTGAAAAGCCATGCGGTTTCTACTGCGTGACTCCATCCGGAGGAAAAGGTGAACCTCTCGATTCCGTTCTGCCTCATGGCTTCAATCAGCTTTGCCGCTTCGTTATCCCATACCACTTCGCTGATGTCGAGGTAATCGTTGCCGCTGTCCCGGGAAACCTCGTACTCGTTAAAAAGTCGGCAGGCTTCTCTGCCAAGTTCCTTTAGTTCATCCCAGACTGCCTTGTAGGCGGCTCTGGCGGCGTTCAGCTCATCCTCGTTCTTTGCTATGTCGTAGGCGTTCTTTGCAGCCTTGATGCGGTTGTAAAAGTTCTCGAAAGTGTTCATGTTTAACTCCTTGAAAAATGTACCTTCGCTGTTCGTTTTGTTGTGTTCATATTCGCTCTGAAGGTACACTATAGCAAGTCAATAAACCCAGTATTTTCAACTATTTACAAGGTTTTTCAGCGAGCTTTTCGCGGGTGATTTCGAGGACTTTTTCCTGCTTTTCCTTCGGTATTCCGGCAGCCTCCAAAGCCTCCAGAGTTCCGCAGTCGGGGCAGATTGGAGTGGTGTTGTCCTTTCGGGAAAGAGCCGGAACTTCGGTGTAGGTTCTGCCGCAGAGCGGGCATACTTTCGGTTCGTTTTTATCAGTCTTCATTCTGTAATCCTTATGATGGAATTAAATCGTTAAACCGGGCGGTGCGGGAGTTTTGGACTCTCCGCCATCCGCCTTACGGTGTTCATATTTGCTCTTAATGCACACCTTATCAAGTCAATAAATCCTTTATTTTCAATGGTTTAACGTTATTTCATCACTGGTTTCCAGACTTATGTTGAGAGCCTCATAAATGAAGTTTTCGTCAAAGCCGAAGGCTTCATAACCGTCAAGGCAGATATCAACGTACCGCTGGGAAGGAACGCCGATTTCGCGCTCTTCGTGCATGATGTAGATGAAGGCCTTAAGCTTTCTTACCTTGCGATCACTAATGCCGATAACCGGAATTTCCACTTCCGTCTTGTAGTAGAAATTCGGATAACCTTCGTAGCGGTCAAGGGAAAGCTCATCATCAGCCGTTACCTCCCATACCGCCACAGGAACACACGATCCTTTCTTTGGCTCGATGGTAAGGTAGGCACCGCTCTTACTTCCCTTAAAGAGAAGCTCAAAATCCGGTATTTCCGATGTGCCTACAACCTTTGCGCCGGGGCAGCGGTAGCTCATCTGGTCAATGTTCAGGTTGCTGCCGTAGGCGATGTAATATCTCTTTGTCATAATCTTTTCCTTTCGTTTTTGTTTAACTTCGGAAGGCTTACCCTTCTACTGCCGAAACCCCACTCAAGGGGCCGGCAGGAGGAGGCTAAGTCCTCGCTGGGGGTTTAGGCTCTTCCGAACCGGAAGGCTGCGTTTCCGCTAAGGTTGCGGGTTAAAATCTCGCGGGCGGTTGCAAATTCCTCGCCGATGAAGCCGAGGCGCAGGAGCCAGGTTCTCATCGCGAACTTAGGATTCTCATGCTGCTGTGGCTTTGGGCTTGCGGTTCTTACTTCCTTTGCCATCTCGCTTAAGGCCAGGCAAAGCTGAATGTAGCTCTTAAGCTGTCCGGCGTGGATGCCGTTCTGCTTTCCGCCTGCTGGTGCATCGAACTGGAAAAGTCTGAACTCAACCGTGCCCTTGGTGAAGGTGGCGTGGAGGTTAAGCATTCTGTAGCGTGATGCGTTGTAATGGTGGTCTCTGCCGTAGGTTTCACCCTGGCTGGTGTACCAGATGTCGCTAAGTTCTTCTTTTGTCTGTGGCTTCTTTTTGTTGAGCTCCTTAAGGAATCTTGGGTCTACCGTTCTGCAGTATCTTGCCATGCGGTGCTGGTCAAGCTTCAGGGCTTCGGCTAAAAGGCTCTCGTGGCTTGCCATCAGGTTCGCAAGGTTGCGCAGGGTCTTTGCGGTGTGGTCTGCCGCACCGATGTGGATGTGAACTCCGCATCCGCGGGTAGCGTCGCTCTTTGCTCCGGCCTTGCGAAGTCTTCTGCAAAGCTCCTGCAGGGTTTCGATGTCGCTGTAGTTAAGGATCGGGGTAACCATCTCACACTTGTGTGCGTCGTCGCCGGCGATGCTTACATCCTTCTGGAACTTCCATTCGCGGCCTTCGGCGTCCCAGGCGCTAACCGTGCTGTAGCCGTTGCGGTAGGCGGTATCTTCAACCCTGTGTGTTCCGAAGAATTCTGCGGCAATCTTGGCGGCCTCGAGGCGGGTAATGCTGTTCATCTCAACTTCAACTCCGATGGTCTGGTTCTTGAGGTTTGCTATCTGCTTTAAGGTTTTTTCTTTCATTTTTGTGCCTTCTTTTTGGTTAATGTTTGTTCGTTTTGTTGTGTGTATATTCACTCTGAAGGCACACTATAGCAACTTAATAATCGATTATATTTCGATATTTGTTTTGTATATAAATCATTGATTTACTTGCTATTTTTTACAATTCTACATACGTCTTCACCATATGCGATTCCAAGACTTGAGCCCGTGTTCCATCTCACATGGATCGTTCCGATGTCGTCAACGAAGATCACTGTTCCTCGGGTTCCCGCAGGTGGGGCATGGTCATCATTCATGTGTACCAACTCAACCGCTGTCCCTGCGGGATAAGTTCTGCGGAGGTGCTCTATGATTTCTCTATTCGGAAAGTTCATCATGGACCTCCTCATTGTTTTCGGCTGATTCAGCTAGAGCGGTGGGGAGGTTTTCCTTCACCGTCTTGAAGGCGGAACTTCCATCAAGGTTCGTAAGCAGGATCTTGCGGCTCTTTTTGAACTCATCGCCGATAAAACCCAGACGTAGCAGGAAACATCTGAAGGCGTACTTCTCGTTGTCGATATCTCGGACTCTTGCAGTAACTCGTTTCTGCTCGGTGCTCATTTTGCAGATGGCGGCAATGAACTGGGTGTAAGCCAAGGCATGGTCGGGTGCCGGATCAATAAACCATGGGAAGGAAACTCTGTCCTCATGGATTTCAAAGGCCAGGTTATCAATCCCCAGAGCCTTGCGGATGAGCGCTCCTTTGGCATCAAGGAGCTTCTGAAGGTTACCTGTATTGACCTTGTCGGCAGGCATCTCAATGGTGAGGATATTCGGTTCTGGAACTTTAAGCTCTTTGTCTTCGGACTTATCGGCGGTTCCTTCAAAGCCTGCCTCGGCAAGTTCGTTTAAAAGTTCACCCGGATCAACCTTATCATCGTAGACCAGATTGCCCTCCCTGGTAACTGTGAAATCGCCAATCTGATAGTTCATACTTGGGGTTCCCTGGTATTCAGCTTTGATCCCGGTAATCCTTGAGATAGCCTTGACCAGCTCCTTGCGCTCTGCGCCCTTAAGGTTAAATTTGATTTCCATGGTTATGTCTCCATCATTATGTTCGTTTTCGTTAGGGACATATTTGCTCTGTTAAAACACTATATCAAGTCAATTTGTGCAGATAAATTTACTATATTTAGTGTTGTGGTTGTTCCTCCGGTATTTCCACATCGGCATAGTTCAGCTTCTCACCGTCGCGGATTAGGAATACATCATCAGTGCAGCCGTTCTTCTGCTGAATGTATCTCTTTACCGCCACGTCTACGAACTTAGGTTCAATCTCCACGCCGTAGCAGATGCGTTCCGTCTGCTCGCAGGCAATGAGCGTTGATGCTGAACCAAGAAAGCCATCAAGGACTATGCCGTTAGTCTGGGTGGAGAGTTTTACGAGATAGGCAATGAGCGGTACCGGCTTGCTGCTCGGATGCCCGAAACCGTCTTCCTTTGAATTCCTGATGCCGTCAAACTCAAACACCACGGTCTGCTTCTGATCGCCATACCACTTGTGGGTTCCGTCCTTGCGCCAGCCGTAGATGATCGGTTCCATGTTGTACTTCCAGTCTGTTCTTGAAAGAGGGAACCGCGGCTTCTTCCAAATCAAACCGGCACCAACCTTAAAGCCTGCATCCTCAAAGGCATCATAGAAAATGCGGGACTTGGAGGTGGCGTAGAACTCGTAGAAGGACGCATCCTTTGCCATGCTGTTTTTGAAGTTGGCAAAGACCTTCATCAGAAACTCATAGGCTGACTTGTCATCGAGATTGTCGTTTCTGATTTTGCCGGAGGCATTCTGTAAATCCACGAAGTACGGAGCATCGGTGCAGACAAGGTTTACCTTCACGTCCCCAAGCAGATTTTGATAGGTTTCCGGCAGAGTAGAATCACCGCAGATTACGGTGTGTCTACCAAGATGCCAAACGTCACCGGTCTTGGAGAAACACGGTTTCTGCAACTCTGCCTCTACATCGAAGTCATCATCTTCCCCCTCAGCATCATTTGCAAAGAGCTCTGCCAGCTCATCCTCGGAAAAGCCCGTCATGGAGAGATCAAAACCTAAGTCCTGCAGTTCCTGCATTTCCACGGCCAGCAGTTCTTCATCCCATCCGGCATCAAGTGCCATGCGGTTATCCGCCAGAATGTATGCCTTCTTCTGCGCCTCGGTGAGATGGTCAGCAAAGACGCACGGTACTTCGGTAATGTTCTCAGCCTTGGCGGCGAGCAGTCGTCCGTGACCGGCAAGAACGTTATAGTCTTTATCTATAATCACCGGATTCACAAAACCGAACTCCCTGAGAGACGAGCGGAGCTTGGTGATCTGCTCAGGTGAATGTGTACGTGCATTATTCACGTAAGGGATCAGCTTATCGGTGCTGACCAGCTGAAATTCTGTAGTTGTTTTCATAGGGTTCCTTAATTCCCTTAAAGCCTCACCGTGCAGTCGGTGAACGTTTCTTATTCCGTAATTCAGATCGTCTGCAATCTTCTCCCACGATTGACCTAGAACGTACCGTTTGACCAGCAAATCCTGGTAAACGTAATTATTTATCTTACGGATTGCTCGGGATATCTCGCAGGTAACATTAACCAGATCAGCCATAGTCTCACAGAGTTCTTCCTGTAAATCCATAATCTTTTGGGTACATTCCTCAAGCTTGTAGTTCGATGCCGTACTCTTCGGGGAATCAGAGTAAGTTACTGAGCAGTCGTTCACCAATGCCTTGTAATGTTCAATTTGCTCCTTGATTGTATCCACCCTGCGTTCCAGGTTAATGCCTCTCATCAAAAATTCTTTAGCGTTCATTTGTTTTCTCCTAAATCTGCTTTAACCGCATCAATCAATGCGTTCTGAGTTAATTCCTTTTTCGATAATGCCTTCAGCACCCGTTCATCAATGGTTCCTTTGGCAATGATGTGCTGGATCACCACAGTGCCGGAGGTCTGACCCTGTCGCCACAGTCTCGCATTGGTCTGCTGATACAGCTCCAGCGACCAGGTAAGACCGAACCACACCAGTGTCGAACCGCCGGACTGAAGGTTAAGTCCGTGACCGGCAGAAGCGGGGTGGATGAGTGCCACTGGGATCTTTCCGGCATTCCAGTCGGTGATGTCTTTCGAGGTTTTGATTTCCCGGACATCAAACCTCTTTCTGATCCTCTCAAGGTCGTGCTTAAACCAGTAGGCCACCAGAAGGGGATTGCCGTTGGCTGATTCGATGATGTCTTCCAGGGCATCAAGTTTTCTTTGGTGGAACTCCACGATGTTCTTGGTATCGTCGTAAATTGCTCCGTTGGCAAGCTGGCTGAGTTTGTTGGTAAGGGCTGCTGCGTTGGGAACGGTGATCTCCTCATCGGAAAGAGTCATCACTAGCTCTGACTTAAGCCTCTCGTACTGCTTTCGTTCATCATCCGACAGCACCACCTCGTACTGGGTTGAAATCAGTTCAGGCATCGTGAGGTGGTCGGTACACTTCATGGAGATGGTGATATCCGAGATGCGTCGGTAGATTTCCTCTTCAGCTCCTTCCCTCGGCTTGTAGGAAAACACCTGCTGGGCGTTCCTCTTGTCGGGCATGAAGTAGCATTCCCTGTATCTCGTGATGAACTTTCCTAAGCGTTCGCCCATGTCCAGCAATCTGAATTCAGACCACAGATCCATCAGACCGTTTGATGAAGGTGTACCTGTAAGACCTACGATACGCTTAACCTTTGGACGTACCTTCATCAGAGCTTTGAAGCGTTTGGCGGTGTGGTTCTTGAAGGAAGACAGCTCATCGATAACCACCATGTCGTAGTCAAAATTACCGCTCTCGACAAGCCACTGGATGTTTTCCCGGTTGATGATGGTTATGTCGGCATTCTTTGCAAGTGCCGCTTTGCGTTCTGCCAATGTACCCACAGCCACGGCATAGGTTAGGTGCTTGAGATGTTCCCATTTGCTGATTTCCGTAGGCCATGAGTCTCTGGCTACTCGTAAGGGACCGATGATCAGTGCTTTGCTGATCTCGAAGGAGTCAAACATCAGTTCAGAGATTGCCGTCAGAGAAATTATCGTCTTACCCATACCAAGCCCCAGAAGAACCGCTGCCACATGGTGTTCTTCGATGTAGTTAATGGCATAAGCCTGATAATCATGGGGTTTGAAGTTCATTCAGCATTCCTCCTATCTGTTCAATTCCGTCAATCACATACACTCTGAAACCCAACCGCCTTAACATCTCATGCCTTGCTGCCTGCAGTGCTCTTGGCTTCATGCCTGGAGCTTTAAGTTCGGCAAAGGCACATACACCTCCTGGAAGCAGCACCAGGCGATCCGGCATTCCGGCAAAGGAGGGAGATACGAACTTCGCTGCTATGCCTCCTTTGGCTTTAACCATCACAGTCAGATGGTGCTCGATAAATTTCTCGTTCACAGGATGTCCTCCAAAGGATCTGCTAAATCGAAAGCTGCATAGACGGCTGAATAGAAGTTATCGATAGGCCGGCCTTTGTATGAACATACCGGTTTGCCCTGATTGCAGCTGACAAAGTGCTTATTTTCCGAATCGACCTTAATTTCCAGTAGCTTGTGTTTGTAAACAAGCCAGAACTGTTTGCGGTAGTATCCGCCATATTTCTGATTCCATTTTTTCTTGAGAAAATTCTTTCTGCGTTTGGCTCGATTCTTCATCTGACGCTCACGCTCCTGCGCCGCCAGAATATTTCCCTGCATAACGCCGGCACAGATACATCCGACTCTAAGCTCCTCGAAGTAAAGCAGGTGATCCATCACATGGACGAAGCGAACCTTGCTGCAATCGCACAGCTCGCATGTTGCCAACGGTGCTTCTTCGTCATCCTCCCGTACATCGATTATTTCCTTGCAGAACCATCCATCTAAAGGGGCTCCCCAATTTTTCAGTTTTTTCTGACATCTTGCGAGATAAAACTCGCTGTAAATCTCTTCCAATTTTCTCTCCATCAAGAGGGTGCAGATTGCTGTTCCGCACCCCTGATTTTTAACCTAAGTGCAAGGTCGATCGACGTCTCCTATAAAACTCCTCTATATAGAAATATTTTTATTTATTTTTCCCTAAAGGACTTTTTATATACAACATTGATCGACATTGCATATCCTTGATTTATAAGGGTTTGTGCATTTTGATGGCAATGTCGTGCAATGTTGACAGTTGTTCACAAAAGCATCGTTTTGGTCTTAAACCCCACTTTTGCAAATGACCTTGCAGACATTGACAGACCTTGCCACCCGCACACGCACTTTCTGATGAATCAGCTCATAAAATCATCACCGATTCTCAGTTTTAACCCCTTGTAGCAGCGCTTCCTTTTGATGGTAATTCGCTCAAATCCCGCACGATCCAAAGCCGCATAAAAGTCAGTTGTGCTGCGGGTGTATTCGCCCATTTCGGTACAATAACCGCGGTACGTCTGATACAGTTCTGAAGAACTTTCAGTGAATGAATCGCCCACCTCGCATTTATCCTCAAGGAAGTGTCCGAACCAGTTGTTCTGCTCCCGATATGCCTCAATGGCCTGTTTGACGCATGGGGGAACGGGAACCTTGAAGTCGAGCTCGATTGCCTTCCTCGCACCCTCGATAAGCCACGCCAGGATAGCCTCCCCGGCATTTTCGAAGAGGTATTTGGCGTAGTTTTTCCTGTCTCCCTCGCCCTCAATTTTGGCGTTGAACGGGATAACGATAAGTCTTCGCCAGATACCGTCATCAGAGGCACTCACCCTTGGCAGGTGATTGGTATAGAGCACCAGGGTGTGGCATGGACTGAAGGAGAAAGGATCCTTGTATTTCTTTTCTGCAAAGATCTTGTCAGTGGAACAGAGCTGCTTTACCACAGAGTCATTGAGCCTTGCTCCTTCCTGCATTTCTGAAGCTATAAGGAGTCGCTTTCCCTTGGCCTCGGCGAGTTCCGGTTTAATGTTCCTGTGGCACCCTGTGGTAAGGGCATCTGCTGAGATGTTGCCGCTGTAGGAACCCAGCACCATGGCTATGACGTTCCAGAAGGTGGACTTGCCGTTACGACCGATACCGAGTGCAATAAACAGAGCTTCCACCAGTACCATGCCGATGATGGCGATACCGCAGTTAATCTGAACGTACTCAATCAGCACTCTATCCCGGCAGAAAAACAGATTCAGCGCATCGTTCCAGAGCTTTTCTCCTTTATTGCCGGGGGACACGGCGGTCATCTTGGTAATGAAGTCATCCGGTGAATGTTCTCTCGCTCCGTTAATCCCTTTACGCAGGTCGTATGTGGCTGTCGGCGTACACAGAACATAAGGATCTGAGTCCAGCTCGTTTGGTGAGATTTCCAGTTTTGGCCGAGCTTCTTTGAGTACAGCCGAGACGTTCTTGGATTCACGGCAGCGCATGGTAAAAGCCCGATAGGTGTTTGCGGCGTTTAGGGCATCAAGTGCCTCTGTCTGCTCATCGTTCATCAGACTGGCTGCTTTCTTTTTGGAAGTTGCGGTATCAAGAATTTCCTGAGCACCGCATTCATCCATGCGGACAAGAGCCTTCATGATTTCAACATTGGCTTCTTCCAACTGACGTCTTGTGAGTTCATGAGCTACAGCTTGAGCACCGGACTCGGTTTCCTTCCAGTGGTTATCTACGTAGCGGATATAGTGAGTGGCCGGAGAGTAACGGAGTTCACAGGCAAAATATTTTGCCAGCACTTCAGCTTGACCTACATCGGAGTAGTCTTCTGGTTTGTAGCTGACTTCGGTGTTGTAGGTATCCGGATCAACGTATCCTTCCTGTTTTTGCACTCCGATAAAGAACCGTTGAGCACTGTGCCAGATTGTCTGCAGCTCATCATCGTGAAGTGGAGGACTGCATTTAGAGGCTTCTTCCAGAAAGCACTGATAGGCCTTGTCGGTATCACCGAATTTCTTGATGATCTTTCCGGCGTACTGGCTCATGGTGTTGTTGCGGTTTCCTTCTTGAATTACCCGGTTGCCGTACTGCCCCTGATTAAGATCCTGATCGAACGGTGCCGCATTCTGCAGAAATTCTGTAAGGTTCATAAAGCCTTTATGGAGTTCCACCTTAGGATCTGATGTGCCGTAAAAGAACCTTGCGGCGTCAAGGGCGTTGGTGTCGAAATAAGGAAATATTCCGTTCACCACGGTTTTTAGATTTGCGTAGGCGGCATGGTCGGTTATGCGTTCAATCGGAAACAGAATATGGAACCTTGGGCGTGCAGACTTGTTTTCCTTCACCCGGTTGTGGTGCTGACTGTAATGAACGAGAAAGGTGACGTTCGGAAATGCATGTGCAACATCATCCGGTGTAATCCAATCAGCAGGATTCTCTGAGTGGTCATTGTCGCAGTCCACCGGCAGACAGTCGCTGCTTATGAAATTATCCTTGCTGCGGTAGTTTCCCTTGTACTCGGCGCATACATAGTCACGGATTACAGCCGAAAGCAGACTCTTCTCGTCGGTTACCTCGACGTGATTCGGATACAGACAGTTCCATTTGATGCCGATAACATTGGCACGGTAAAGATTGATCATGGCCATCAGTCTACAATCTCCTTTGATTCTTCCTCCAGAACCTTGACCACGAACTTCAAAGCCCGGAGCATAGTCTCAAGCTCGCAGTCTCCGCCCAGATAAAGTTCGAATTCGGCTGTGTTGCCGTTCTCGGCTCGGAATCTCTTCACGAACATGTCTGTTCCACCAAGATCTTTGATGCGAATGTAGGTGCGACCTCCGCAGCTGGCATTGCCTCCCTTAAAGCCGTTGGTGCCGACTTCAACTTCCAGTGTATTGGCGCTAGATACCTCACGGGTAAATGTAGAGAGCTTGGTTCCGTCCGGCAGAACCCTTGTCTTTTCCTTGATTGCAAACATAAAAATCTCCTGATAAGTGAGTTAAAACTGTGGGCTTTGTTTTGCCCCTACACTTATCTAATGGACGAGGAAAAGGTGTTTTGACGAAACGGAATGAAAAAAAGTGAAAATATTTGAATTTCTGCTCAGAAGATGAGCACTTTGAAGCAGTTAAAAAAGTCAGATTTTCCCTAATGAAATGAGATATTCGGGAAAGACATCAAATGAAAAAGTTTTAAATTTAATCGGGTTTCAAATAAATACCTGTTTAATCTCTGCTTTTGTTACTGATGAGCTTGATTTACAGAGGTATTTATTTCATCATCGTGCTAACTGTAGAAACATTCATGAAAGAGGTTAAATTTAATGAATAAACAGGAACTTATTGAAATAATCGCAGAAAAGAGTCATACGACCAAGTCAGATAGCAAAAAGATGCTAGACGCTTTTATAGAAACTGTATCCGAAACATTAGCCCAAGGTGACAGTGTTCAGCTTATTGGCTTTGGTTCCTTTAAGACATCTGAAAGAAAGGCTCGTAGCGGACGAAACCCACGCACCGGAGAAACAGTCTCAATCCCAGCAAAGAGAGTACCTTCATTTACGGCTGGCAATGCGTTAAAAGAAGCAGTGCAGTCAGACAAGTAATCACATTTAATGCACATGAGAGAGTCAAGCTTTTTTTTGTGTGTGCGTGAATAAAAAAAACGTCCATTACCAGTTATTAAGGAAATGGACATTTGTATGGTAAATAAGCATTCTTACTATATTTGAATGCGATTTTTATTTAACTGTTATGCAAAAAATGTAGCGGGCAATTTGAAAGGGTTATGTTCTCAGGATTAACGTTAATATTATTTTCATTTAGCAATTTTATTACTTCATCTTTCATTTTTTCGGGCGTTTCTGGTCCTAATGTAATAGACGAAAATAAATTACCGAAATTATAACATGGCTGTTCCAATTCTAAGAGAATACTGCCGTTGATTTTTACGATATCGGGTTGATGGAGGGCTACAAGCAATCGTATTTCATATTCTTTTTTAAACGACTCATGTTTTATTGTTGCTGACCACTGACACATTTCTTTTATTAAGTCTTTTTTTTCTTTGTTTTTATTTGACCAATATGCAAATTTTGATACGGCATCGAGCATTGAATTTCCGTTATCAAAATTGGGTACATATAGAATTGGTTTTATATCTACCAAATCAAAATTCTTTTGCAGCTGTGGATTGTTTCGTTCTTTAATGCTCTCAATTAAACTCATTAAACGAGACATAGGGATTTCTAAGCATATACCACATGGTTCTTTCATAGCATTCGTACCTTTTTTTACACCGTAACGTTCCCATTGAGCGGCATCATCTTTAAGTGCAGAAAAAGAAAATGAAAAAATTTTTGATGTGTAGTAGTTATATAATTTTTCGAATGCTTCTTTCTTATTTTTTTCTTTATCGTTTGATTCATTGTACATTGTTTTGTAGAATTCAAATAAAGCTCTGCCTTCTTTTTTATCATTCATATCGGTGATACGACTGAGTTTTAATGATTTTCCTGTAATAATCTTCTCTAACGTTTCGTAAGTTGTGTAATGGTACAAATTGATATTATTGTATAAAGATTGAATTATATTTTTGAATTTTTGGGTTCTTTCAAGATACAAACATTGATGAAACACGTACAAATTGTTCAAAAAAAAGTCTTTAATTAGAGCGTTTGATTGATCTTTGAAATATTGATCTTCAAAGCTAAGTTCTTCTAGACTTTCTAGTTTTTTACATATATCTTCGGCAAAAGAAAGAAAATCATTATTTCTCGAATCTGTCGTATTATTTTGTTCTTGCATTTGTATTATCCTATCCTACTAATTTAATGCACAATTAGTCCTGTATATGCGATCATTGTTATATGCATAATAGATGCATGTAAAGTATTTTTTAATCTTTTTTGTAATATGGAGATGTATAACCTGCGGCCTGCAGGATCAAACCATCAGCCCAGGGAGGTGTGCGTCCCATAAGTTCACACACGGCATCAAGGCTCATATGAGGATCAGCTTCGATGACTACTTCGTCATGTATATGCATCACGATACTGCAGTGCCGGAGCGTCTGCATGGCATAGCAGAGAATGTCTCTGGCGATTGCCTGAACGATGTTTTCAACGAACTTGGGACCGTAGCTCTCAATACGTTCCCATTTCTTAGTAGCACCAATGCCTTCATAGGTAACACTCTTACCTCCGAACTGGTTCATGCCGATGCGGGGTTTTACGTATGCGAGTTTTCTGCCAGAAGGTAAAGTTATAAAAAGCATTCCGCTTTTGAAGGAGAAGGTAAGCCCGTGTGTTTTGGTGGTGTTCCTTTTACTTACTGCTTCCATTACGGCACTGTCGACAGCCCACCAGAACTTTACGATATTAGGATTGGAATTACGCCATGCGGTAACGAGGGGCCGGAGTTCTTCTTCCTTAAGTCCCATTTCGATAGCTCCCATTGCCTTTAATGCACCGACACCTCCGCCATAACCAAGGGCCAATTCCGCAATTTTTCCTTTCTGTCTCAGATGCCCATTTACTCCGTGTTTTTCCACTGGAACTTTGAACATCTGACTGGCACTGGCGCAATAGATATCACCACCTTTACGGAATACATCAGACCGCCATTTCTCCCCGGCAAGCCAGGCAATCACACGTGCTTCGATTGCAGAGAAGTCAGCCACATAAAACAGCTTTCCTTCAGGAGGTACGAAGGCTGTTCTGACAAGCTGGGACAGGGTATCCGGAACATCATCGTAGAGCATAGAGACAGATTCGTAATCACCGGAGCGCACAAGAGCTCGAGCCTCATCGAGATCAGACATGCTGTTTCTTGCCAGATTCTGAAGCTGTACGATTTTGCTTGAAAACCTCCCGGTGCGATTGGCACCATAGAACCTGAATAGACCTCTGGCTCGGTTGTCAGCACATACAGCATTCTGCATTGCCTGGTATTTCTTGACGGCTGATTTGGCAAGCTGTTGCCTTAACGAAAGCACTTTGCAGAGCTCCGGTGGGGCGTTCTTCATGAGCTCTGCCACGGCTTTCTTGTCTAGAGATTCTGTCATGAGTCCGTTTTCGGCGAGCCATTCCTTCATCTGCTGTACCGAGTTGGGATTCTCCAAAGTGGTGAATTCCTTCATGGCCGTTATGAGTTCTTCCCGGGATCTGGCATCCATGTAGATCGCCTGACGCACCAAATCCATGTCAACCAGAACCCCGCGGTCGTTGATCTGCTGATCGATGATGTATTCCTCCCAGATAAAGTCCGGTACTGGATACCTGGAGAGACGATGCTGTATTTCCATTTCGGTTTCCACGTCTCGGAGATTGTAGCGTTTAAACGTTTCCCACTTGTCGGGAGCATGGTGGGGGAGATTGCGGGTTCTGCCACCGTTGCTCTGAGTCGGAGCGCATGGTTTGCAGAAGTAGCGGATGAGATCTTTGCCCTCCGAGAGCTTCTGTTTCTCAAGTCCCAGAACGGCACCGACACCTTCAAGAGACTGTGGCAGTCCCAGTGTCGCAGCCCACACCATGTCGCAATGCCAACCATCAGGGCTGAGATAGGTACCGGGAGTAAGTCCTAGATACCTGGAGAGACAGATCCTTTCAAAGGATGCGTTAAAGCTGTGTTTGATTATCTTCTCATCGGTGAGAGCCTTTAAAATTTCATCCGGCACCTTCTCACCGCAGGCAAGATCGTAAACCTGTACCGGTTGACCATCTACGCTGCAGGCAAAGAGTAGGATTTCAAAATCAGGTGATTCAGCGTAGCGGTACACACCGCTTTTGGTAATGTCCACGCTGGAAAATGTTTCGAGATCCAAACAGATTGATTTCATTTCAATACCTCACAAAAAAGGGTAGCAGTCATAGCCGCCACCCTCGATAAAATAGTTAATTTTACTTAGCGGAGTCGCTTCCATCTGAGCCACAGACGTGAAATCAGATACGTCGTGAACTCAAAGACAAAGGCTGCAATAATTCCGCTGAATACACCGGAGCAGAAACCGGTGATAAAGATTTCTGAAGAGTCCATGTGCTATCCCAGAAAATCCTCTTCATCATCTGCAGTAGCAAAGTCGCTCTCGGCACTTGCTCTGCCGCCCAGCGGTTCACCGTCCTTAATCTTCTGCAGATTGTTAAGACCGCAGGCAATACCCTTATTGCCGTTGGCATTGAATGCATAGAAACTGATGGAGGCTCTGCCGTAACAGCCGGAGTAGACTTCAGACTTGTCGAGGATTTCATTCCTGTTGGCATCAACCACACCGGGTGCTGTTGCAGAGTTCGCATTCACGAAGTAGGCATTGGCATAAGCCGGATCATCCGGACGTTCCAGATCACCATCACGTAGAGGAGTTCTGAGAGTGCTCAGAGCAGGTACAGACTTGGCGTTGCCCTTAAGCTTTGACTGACCATCACGGTAGGCCTCTTCAATGGCTGCCTTGATTTTGCCCACAGTCACGGTGTCGGACTTAGGAATGATGAGAGACACACTGAACTTCGGCTTGCCGCCTTCCATAGCCTTTGGTTCCCATACATTTGCATAAGACCATCTGGTGTTAACACCTGTAATTACTTTTGTAGCCATAATTTATTCTTCCTTAAAATCTAAAGATGCACTTGAAACTGCCGGTCTTTTATCGCTCTCCGGTACGAGCGTTGGTTTGCCTTTCGACTTGGCAATAAGTCCTGAAAGAAGCTCATCAAATCGAGCTTTCCCGAGGAGCTTCTGCATGGCGGTGATGCCTATGAGTTTCTTCTCGAACGGATCGAACCCTGCCTCGCATACAGCCTTGATTACCTTGTCCTCGCTGGTGAACTTTCTAACTGAACGTCCTTCCACAAGCTTCCATCCGTGCCATTCCTTACCGCCAATGGCCTGCTTCAGAGCATATTCCTTGATGTCATTTGCCCATGCTGTAAGTTCATCAACCTGGGAAAGGATCACTTCGATTTCAATGTCCTCAAGTAGATCTGGAAGTTTGAAATCATGCTTTGACAGCAGAAGGTTGGCCTCGGCTCTGGCACGGCAGGCGTGTTTTGCTTTACAGAATCCGCACCATTCACCGGCACAGAATTTACCTTCACCGGCAAATGCCAGACTGGCTATAGGCTTCAGTGTGTTTTCAGCCCATTGGAGGAGTTCTTCCCGGGAAATCTCCCAGGTGCTGATGTTCTCCCGGCGGGGCTGATAGATGGTCATGCTGATGGTGTCGATGTCGTAAAGAACATCGAAAAGGTCGAGAGCTCCAAGGGCGTAGCACTTCATCTGCGGATTGTTTTCAGCCTCCACAAGAACGCCCAGACCGTGTTTGTAGTCCACGATGTGCAGTGTTCCGTCAGATACGATGATGCAGTCTGCTGTACCGAAGCCCTCTGGAACCCATTGAGAAAAATCAACTCGCTGCTCAATGAGTACCTTCGGATCTGAGCAGGTTTCCTTCACTTTCTCCACGAGAGACAGCACGTGGGTGGCATAGCCGTTGGCGCAGTCATCCATTTCCTCGCTGTATCTGGTGAGGTTTGGTGTTGGATCATCCGCTTCCATTCCTAGCGCGGTTTTCAGCTTGAACTCGCAGAGCTCATGAGCTTCAGTTCCTTCAGCAGCATACTCGCTGCCGCCGTCTCCCGGAAACTGCTCACAGAGACGGACAGAAGGCGGACACATCAGCCAGCGGTGCGATGCCGAGGCAGATAAGATTGCGTGAGAGTCAGGCATTCTTGAGTCCCTCCGCATCTTTCAGCAGTGCTGCATAGTCATTCGGATCAATGGCTGAGAGCTTGGATGCTCCGTACTTTTCCAAAAGAGACTTCACACCTTCGCGGTTACCGCTTCTGGCAATGTCAGAAAGAATTCCGCGTACATCCTCTAGGGTAGGCTCTGGTTCTGCTGTTGCATTGTTGGTAGTAACCTCGGCGGCTGATGGCTGCGACTCATTACCGGGAACAGATTGTTCTGATGCCCCCAAGCTCTGAAGCAGAGCAGACAGTTCATTCACAGCTTCACCGATTAGTTCAGCTGCGTTCTTAAGCTTTGTAATTGTTGGTTCGATTGTCATAAAAAACTCCATTAGATTTAAGTGTGGCAAGTGTTTTTGCCATTCGTGCTGATACTCGTGAGATTGCGGTAAGTACCGTAATCAGTTCACGATCCCTCCGTTTTGGGGAACGATAAGCCTTTCTCATGTTTAACCTCCTTAAATTGGGTGGCCTATACTTATCTAATGGGCGATAAAGGTTGAATTTGACGAAACATAACTACACAATTTTCAGAAATATGTCCGACTGCTTAAAAAACAATCGGACAGCAGGTGCGGACGCCCCTGAAGTTCAATTATTAGAATACTTCCGGGAACTCTTTCTTTAGGATTTCACGGACCTTGTTCAGCCTTGAGCGGAACGTGGTACGACAAACACCTATGCGTTCGGCAATCTCGGTATCAGTCAATTCATCATCACGAAGTTTGCCTATCTTCAAGGCCTCCGGCATTAGTTCTTGCAGTCGTTTCAATAGATGATTGAGTTCATCTGCATCACATAAAAGCTCCTCCATAAGTTCAGAACCATCCACGACAACGTCCAGAAGTTCCATTTCGTCTTCTGATGAACAGTCAGTGACAGGTTCATCAAGAGATACAGTTTCTGGAAGATTCTGATGAATGCAGTCGGCACAGACCGTATCGCACTGCCACCACTTAGCTCTAGGGCATTTGCAAAGGCCATGGGCCTGCATTCGTTTACGATGGTTGCTACAATATTTCATATACTCGGCATAAGTTTCATTTGGAACCTCAATCCATTTGTTACTTGGTTTATCAAAGATTTTTGCCATTGCGGCTTCTCCTGTTCGGAAAAACCGAAGCGGAGAAAACCGTTATGGCTGAATTGTCTCGTGTACATATAAGGTCACCTCGCGGGATAGTCCCCGTTTCGGAAGTGACCAGTGGTGCATGACACCGGACTGTTAATGAAAATTCGCCTGTTTCAGCCATGCACTCATCAATTTGCAACTTGATGAGCTTACGCAGGCGAGTGTTAAAAAATAGGTATTGCTCTTAGCTTTCTATTAGTAGCCACAAGAGCCGGTTAAATCTGACGTTTTGGAGGAGTTGTCCCATCCATTTGGTCAAGAATCAAACAAAAAAAGCAGGCATCGATAAGGGTGTCTGCTTGGATAACGCACTTTTGAAAATGTGATCTACTTAACAATTAATGCGAGCGGCTGATTGTACACGTTTATTGAAAGTCCGTGTGAAAATAAAACGCCCTTTGGGGCTAAGTGACGATTAATTGATAATGTCTGGTATATTTATTATTCGTTTGAGGTGAAATGTGTAAGTTTTTGATGCAAAAGTGGGCAAAATGTGATCTTTATAAGATTTTTTGTGCTTCGAATATAAAATGTATTTTTGGTTATTGACAACCAAAACAACCGGTGATAGACTTTATTACAGTTGTTGATTTGGTTATGAATAACCATAAATAGAGGTAATTATGTTATACAGAAAAGAAAACTTAAATATTGAGTCTAAGGCAGTAAGTGAAATCACTTCTAATATTATTAGTTTTATCAGAGGAAGGGGCGTAGTTGAACCTCAGTTGTGCTTTGTTCTTGTTTATGCAGCACACCTGGCTTTGACAAATAATGTTAACGATGCTGATGATTTACTTTCTTTTATCGAAGAAAATGTTTCTGAGCAGAGAGCAATGTTTGTCAAAGAGTTTGCAAGAGATAATATTAAAATAGCTATTCAAATTTCAGAGTCTTTTTCAGATGAAGATCTCCTTGCGTACATGTTTGTATTTCCAAGAGAATCAGCAGGAAGAGTAAGTGCTGAATGTGGTACACCTGAATCGATTTCAAAGTTAGCAATTAAGATTTTAAATATTAGAGAAAATGAAAATATAGCTGATTTTGGAAGTGGGGTTGGAGATTTCATTACATCGATTTCTGAAAATAATGATAAAAGTAATGTATATGGAATTGAGATAAATACTTATTCCTGTGAAATTTCAAAAATAAGAGCAGAATTGTTTGCTGCCAATAATGTTGAGGTGGAACTTGGAGATATGTTCGCCGTCGCAGATGATAGGAAGTTTGATAAAATTTTTTCAAACTATCCTTTTGGGATGCGACTAATTAATCTTAATGCATCTACAGGATACGTTGATTCTCTTCTTAAGAGAATGCCGGAAATAAAGAGAGCAACGTCTGCAGATTGGATTTTTAATTCATTGCTCCTTGATCATCTTGAAGATGATGGTAAGGCCGTTGCAATAATGACAAATGGTAGTACATGGAATAGCATTGATCAGAAAATACGAGAGTATTTTGTACGGAATGGGTTGATCGAGGCTGTTATAGCATTACCTTCTAAATTGTTTGAATTCACTAATATTCCTACAACTATGATTGTGTTTAGTAGAAATAACAAGAGCGTAAGGTTGATCGATTCTACCGCTATTTGTGAACAGGGTAGAAGACAAAATATTATAACGGATACTAATATCGATCAGATTATTCGCTTGCTCAATGAAGATGGGGAACAGGCTATTACTGTTGATTTCAAGACACTTCAGCAAAATGAATTTGTGTTGAATCCTTCAAGATATTTGGAATATACAGTGGAAATTGAAGATGGGGTTGAGTTTGGTAGTTTAATTAAAAGTATCACTCGAGGGGCTCAACTAAAGGCTAGTGAACTTGATGATATGGTTTCTGAAGATCCTACTGACATCCAATATTTAATGCTGGCGAATATTCAGAATGGAATGATCTCTGAAGATTTACCGTATTTAAAAGAACTTGATCCTAAGTTAGCTAAGTATTTAATAGGGAATAAGAATCTTCTACTTTCAAAGAATGGAGCTCCTTTTAAAGTTGCGGTTGCAGAGATAGAAGAAGGCAGAAAAATACTTGGAAATGGTAATCTGTTTATCATAGCTCTAGATGAGGAAAAGGTTAATCCATTTTTTTTAAAAGCATTTTTTGATAGTGAAGTTGGTTTCGCATCACTTAAGAAAATTGTCGTAGGTACAACAATTCCAAACATTTCTTTAGAGTCGCTTAAGAAGCTCATGGTTCCTTTGCCGCCAATGGAAAAGCAAAACGAGATTGCTGATTTGTATCAGGCAAAACAGGACGAAATAAAGGTTTTACAGCTTAAACTTAAAAAGGCTCATAATGCTTTAAGAGGAATCTTCGGGGAGGTGAAGTGATATGTTGTCGATTGAAGAATTATCCGAACTTGAAGATGCTATCATGGATGTTTTGCCTGGTAAAATAACGGAAATACTTTCAAAGGCAAATAGAAGTGGAGATCTTACTGAGCTTTTGGGGCTGCTTGGTTTATCAGATTTACTTGGCAGTGAGAATAAGTTTGAAACATATAAGAACGGAAAAATAGTAGTCGTAGGTGGAACAGAAACAAAAGAAGAAATTCTTGTTTCCATAGGAAAGCAGCTTGGAATTGACAAGAATCGCTTTGAGTTTTGCTTGGACTATGAAAGCGTTCAAAAGTTTGATTTTAATAAAATGCAGTATGCTCCACAGTATCGAGTCATATTATTTGGACCGACACCTCACAGTGGTCATGGTAAAGGCGATAGTAGGAGTATTATCGCAGAAATCGAAAAAAAGGATGGTTACCCTAGAGTTGAAAGACTTATGAGTGGGCAAGAATTAAAAATAACAAAAACTAATTTTAGGGAAAAACTGAAACAGTTGTTAGATGATGGATACATATAGGGAGATATTTTGATTCGATAAAAACAATGAAATGCGATTGATATTGTGGTGAATAGGTTGCTTGAAAATACAGTATCGATCGCGGCCTAGACACTATAGCTTATATAAACGAATTTTTGAAGTTTGTAAAATAATTGTATAAAAAATATTCTTGTTTTCAGAATTTTATGTTTTTTGTGGTTTTGTAATAAGAATTTTGTATCACAACTGTGGTAACATGCAAAGTTAATCAATTTGTATGAGTTGGTGATAATTTATGTCCTGTTACTGATATTTTGTGAGGGAGGAACAGCCTATGTTGCCCGAAGAACTTGCTAGAGAAAAAATTGATAAGCAGTTGAAAAGTGTGGGCTGGGATATTGTTTCAAGAAACGAGTATATTCCCAAGAGTACTGCGGCAGTTAAAGAAGCTCTTATGAAAGGCAACAAAGAAAGCGATTATTTGCTTTTCGTAGATGACAAAGCTATTGCTGTAGTTGAGGCTAAACGTGAAGAAAACCCACTTGGTGAGGATGTAAAAGTCCAAGCAGAGAACTACGCTAACACACCTAAAGACTGGTATGGTGTATGGTTTTCAGGGCAAATTCCTTTGGTTTATTTAGCTAACGGAAAGAAAATTTATTACAAGAATTTGTTGCATCGTGGAAGCAGATACGAAGAAATTCCAAGCATGCATTCTCCTAAAAAAATGCTCCAACTTATAGGCCAATCATCCGAATATGGTGCACTTCCTTTCCTTGATAAGAATGGATTACGAGATTGCCAGTATCAGGCTGAAATAAAGTTCGAAGAATCGATTAAAGAGGGAAAGAAAAAGAGTCTTGCTGTTTTGGCTACAGGTTCAGGAAAAACTTACCTTGCTTGTCTTGCTACATACAGACTTTTAAATTATACCTCGGCTCAAAGAGTTTTGTTCTTAGCAGATCGGAATAATCTCTCTCGCCAAGCTGAAAGCGAGTTTTGTAAGTTTAATCGTACAGAAGGACAGCAGAAAATGAGTTCTTTGTATGAAATTAAAAGACTCAGAAAAGATACAGACATAAAAGCTGATATTGTAATTTCTACAATTCAAAAACTTTTTGCTGTATTAACTGGAGCTGCCCTAGAAGATGATGATAGTGAAGATGCTGAGGATGAAAAGATTTTTTCAGAGGAAGACGATACCAAGATAATAGAACTAGGCGATAATCTAAAACTTCCTCCAGATCATTTTCAACTCATAATTGTAGACGAATGCCATAGGTCCATTTACGGTAAATGGCGTGCTGTATTAGACTATTTTTCTGGTGCTCACGTTCTTGGTCTGACTGCTACCCCTACTCCTGAAGCCTATGCTTTCTTCAATAAGAATGTAATTGAAGAGTATTCTTTCGATGATTCAGTTGTTGATGGAGTTAATGTTCCATCACGTGTATACAGAATTATCACAAAGGTTACCACTCATGGAGGAACTATTAAAGCAGGGGCCACCGTTGAAGAAATCAGTCGTAGAACTGATGAACAAAGCGAGGGCGCTAGCCGAAAAAAGGTTGTTTTCCATAACCCTGTAGAGTACAAGCCTAATGTTCTTGATCGTTCTGTTGTAAATGTTTCTCAGATTAAAGAGGTTTTGGAAACATATAAAACAGCCATATATGATGAACTTTACCCTGAGCGTGAAAGAAAATGGGAATATATTCCAAAAACGCTTATATTTGCAAAAGATGATAATCATGCCTCTCAGATTGTTGATCTTGTAGAAGAAGTTTTTAGTTCTGAATTTGAATTAGGAAAGATCCCTGAACATTTTGTACAGAAGATTACCTATAGGGGCGGAAATTCTAACGAATTGATTAGGGATTTGAATAATGAGAAAGATTTCCGCATAGCTGTTACCGTTACTCTTGTTGCTACCGGAACTGATGTTCCTCCTTTAGAAGTTGTTCTTTTTATGAAAGATGTTCAATCTGAAGTTCTATATACGCAGATGAAGGGAAGAGGATGTAGAACAATTGGTGATGATAAGCTAAAAGAAGTTACCCCAAATGCAAATACAAAGGAATTTTTTTATATTGTTGATGCTGTTGGAGTTACTGAGCATTCTAAGGGGATACCTCACCCAACGATTGGTCCTGGACATAAAGATAAGATATTAACATTGGAACAACTGCTAGAGCGATTGGCTCATAATGAATTAAGTGATGATAATTTGTGTTTACTGTCAAATTATTGTGCAATGATTAATCATAGGTACGACAATAGTCAGTTATTCGGAAGACATTTGGATTATTTTATTACGACATTTGGCTTTGCGCCGAAGGAAATATCCTACAAAATTAATGAGGCATTTAATCAGCAATCGTTACCGCCGTACAATAGTCCTTCTGAGCATAATACAGAACGAATGGCTTTGATTTCCAATTTAATATCGAATATTAAGGCTAGAGAAAAACTGTTGGAAATGCAACAAGGCTATATTATAAAAACAGATAATGACCCAGATGAGTTGATTTATTCTGGTTTTTCGATTGAAACCGCAAAGACATTTATTGATGAGTTTGAGAAATATCTTGATAAAAATAAGGATGGCATAGAAGCTCTCCGTATAATATACAATTCTGAGGATACTCTGATTACACACAGCATGCTTACAGAATTAAGAGAAAGGCTACTTTCTGAAAGTCGTCAGTACGATGTGTACCAAATATGGAAAAACTATAAGCTTCTAGATGAAAAAGGCAACGTGGACGAACTGGATGTAAAAACGAATTTTAAGGCACTTACAAATTTGATTCAGATTGTTCGTTTCGCTTATGGTAAAAATGAAAAGTTGTTCTCCTTACTTAAAGGCTATGCAAAGCGATTTAGTCTTTACTGCGGACAAGAGCAAAGGGTTCTTTCTGAGTCCCAAATAGAGATTATGAAACAAATAGCTGACTACATAATTAATGATGGGGGAATATCACTAATGGAGTTAAACGAGATCGATACAGATTTATGGCGGAAAGGAGTGACGTCTTTTAAGCCAACTGTTTTTGCAGAAGAAATACAGATATTGACTCGTTTCTTATTGAAAGCCGCTTAGGAGGTTTTGAAACAAATGGCTTCAACACAGAAATCTGAATCCGCACTGGTTTCCAAGGTGTGGAATATAGCTAATGTTTTAGCTGCTTCAGGGGTCGGATTCACCGATTATATTACACAATTAACATACATCCTTTTTTTGAAGATGGATGATGAAAAAGAGAAATTAGGTCTACAAAGTTATCTTCCTGCTGGATATAAATGGGGGGAGCTCACGACATTAACAGGTACAGATCTTGTTGAAAAATATGAAGATATTCTGAAGGAATTATCTAGTAGCAAAGGACTTGTTGGAACCATTTTTACAAAAGCTACTAATAAAATTAATAAACCTGTTATGTTAAAAAAAGTCATCGACATGGTTAGTGAAGATGATTGGTACATGATGGAAGGCGATCTGAAGGGGGCAATATACGAGAAAATTTTGGAAAAAAATGGGCAGGATAAAAAAAGTGGAGCTGGACAATACTTCACCCCAAGAGCCCTTATTTCTGCAATTGTTGATGTTGTAGATCCTAAAATTGACGAGACTGTTGCAGATCCTTGTTGCGGTACAGCTGGCTTTCTTTTATCCGCTTATGAGCACATGAAAAAGCAGAGCAAAGATGTAGAAAAGCAAAGGTTTTTGAAAAATAATGCATTTTATGGTGCCGACAATACAGACCTAGTTGTTACTCTTGCTTCAATGAATCTCTATCTTCATGATATCGGTGTCAATAAAAGCCCTATTAGGCTTTGTGACTCTCTGACTGATAAAACGGATGATATGTATAAGGTCGTTATGACTAACCCTCCTTTTGGTACAAGACCTCAGGGGAGTGTGGACGTATCGGCTAATAGACCTGAATTTATTAAGACATCAGATAATCAGGTTAATTTTCTTCAACATATTATGTCTATCGTCAAGACAGGCGGACGTGTGGGGGTAGTCTTACCGGATAGTATATTAACAGACGGTGAGTCAACTAAGAAAGTGCGCGATAAGTTAATGAAAGATTTTAATTTGCATACGATTCTGAGATTACCTACCGGTATCTTTTATGCCAATGGCGTAAAGACTAATGTTTTATTCTTCGATAAAGGTGAACCGACTAAAGATATTTGGGTGTACGATTATCGAACAGGCGTCAAGCACACGTTGGTTAATAAACCGATGACTAGAGAACATTTGCAGGATTTTGTTGATTGCTATTGTTCTGGGCATATATGTGACCGAAAAGAAACGTATGATGCTGAAAAGAACCCGAACGGAAGGTGGCGTAAATTTTCTGAATCAGAAGTCAAAGCTAGGGAAGATTTGAACTTTAAGTGGCTTGATTTTACAGAGGATGATGATCGAACTGTTAATGAAATGCTGAGTGAAATACAGAGTAAAGTTAACGGAATGAATGAAGCGGTTGCTCAGTTAAAAGAACTTTTAAAAGGAATTGAAGATTGATGGATACTAAAGTACTAAAACAGAAGATCCTTGATCTTGCTATTAGAGGAAAACTTGTACCTCAAGATCCGAATGATGAACCGGCATCCGTTTTATTAGAAAAAATCCGAGCTGAGAAGCAGCAGATGGTGAAGGATGGTATGCTGAAGTCCAAGGATCTTAAGAATGATACTATTATCTTTGTTGGTGAAGATAATTTGCATTATGAGAAGTTCAGCGATGGAACTATCAAATGCCTGAAAGATGAAACAAAATTTTTTAAAATTCCAAAATCTTGGAGTTTTGTAAGGATTAGGGATATTGCATCGGTTAAAGGAGGAAAAAGGATACCAAAGGGAAAAGAATTCAGTGCGGTTCCCACTCCTCACGCCTATATTCGCGTAACAAATATGAAAAATCGCACAATAACTACAAGCGATTTGAAATACATATCAGATGAGATTTATGAAACAATACGGAATTATACAATTTCTAAAACTGATTTGTATTTAACTATAGCTGGAACCATTGGTCTTGTAGGTGAAGTTCCTGATTTGTTGGATGGGATGAACTTAACAGAGAATGCTGTCAAAGTTACACCTTTCAGCATAAATAAAACGTTCTTGTGTTTTTGTTTATTATCATGTTTTGTACAAAATCAATTTCAAGATAAAACACATCAAGTAGCACAACCAAAATTAGCAATTGAACGTATTTTAAACACGATAATTCCTTTACCCCCACTTAACGAACAAACACTAATTACTAATTCCGTAAAGACTGCTTTTGATCTTGTTGACTGCGTTGAAAAACAAAATATAGCATTAGGTGAGATTATAACTAAAACTAAATCCAAAATTCTTGATCTCGCTATTCGAGGTAAGCTAGTTCCTCAAGATCCTAATGATGAGCCTGTCTCTGTTCTTTTAGAACGCATACATCAAGAAAAAGAAGGACTCATTAAAGCCGGCAAACTCAAGCGTGATAAACGAGAATCAGTCATCTTCCGTGGTGAGGATAACTCTTATTATGAGAAGTTCAGCGACGGGACTGTTGAATGTATTAGAAAAGAAATACCTTTTGCAATACCTGAAAATTGGAATTGGGTAAGGCTAAAAAATATTTGTTATAACATATATGCTGGTGGAGATAAGCCCTCAGATTTTGTTAAAGAAAAAGATGCTGAACATTCTATACCTGTAGTCGCCAATGGTACTACAAATGAAGGTATAATGGGTTTTACAAAAACATCAACAGCGAAAGCAAATACAATTACTATTGCTGGCAGAGGGACAATAGGTTTTCCCGTTTATAGAAATTATGAGTATTGTCCCATCGTGAGATTACTTGTCATTAATCAATGTAATTTGATTAATCCTCTTTTTCTCTATTACTATTTGTATGCTCGTAGGCTTGATAGTGTTGGTTCAAGCATACCTCAACTAACAGTTCCAATGGTTAAGCCCAAACTCATTCCTTTGCCACCTTTAAAAGAACAACAAACCATAGTGAATCGGATAATTGAATTATTATCCGTTATAGAAAGTATTGATGCTAATCTTATGTAAGAAAAGTTTCCATATAATTAAGCACATTCATAATCTTCTGGATAGTACTAACAATTCTATTTTGCTCTTCTAACGGAGGCAACGGAAAAGGAATTCGCAGTACATCTTCTCTTGCAATTCCTGGGATAATACCATTCACGGACGATTTTAATTGAGTTACATATGATCTTAAAAAAAGTTGTATGTAACTCTTGTTCACACCATAAGAAGAACGAATGGCCATTATTTGTCTAGCAATGTGCACTTTTTCTTCTCTTAAGGTTGCAATATGGCCAACTGTTCCCTTACAGGTTAATAACAGATCTCCTGCAAGAGCTATAGATTTAGGTGTTTTTGTCCATCTATTTATGATGACCTTACCACAATCGATGTTACTAGCTCCGGTAATGTAAGGAATACCTTCACCGTTTGCATTGTAGCTATCTTTTGATAAATCTTGCCCAGATATAAGTTCGATGATGTTTTCAAACCGTACCCAAGTCCAAGATTTAGGAATATCAACTATATTTTTATTTTTAATAAGCGTAATAGAACCGTCGCTAAACTTCTCATAATAAGAGTTATCCTCACCACGGAATATAACAGATTCTCGTTTATCTCGTTTGAGTTTACCTGCCTTGATGAGTTCTTCCTTTTCGTGTCGTATGCGTTCGAGTAGCTTTGAAGCTGGTTCATCATTAGGATCTTGAGAGACAAGCTTACCACGAATTGCAAGATCTAGAATTTTTGATTTACATTTTAAGAGTAAAGATTTTAGATCTGTTTGCTGCGATTCAATGATATTTGAATACAACTGAAGATTTTTGATCGATTTAATGATTAATTCCTGCTCATTAATTGGAGGAACAGGGATAAGCAATTCTTTCAAAGAAGAACCATTGCAATTTGGCTGACCAACACCAACAGACTTATCTGTAATTTGATTCCAATAACACTTGCTGTTAAAAAAATCATATACATAATCTCGTGATAGCTTTCCAATTAAGCGAATTCGAATAAGATATGAAGCGTATACAGAATCGAAAGGAAGCTCTTTAATAAGAAAAGACTTTCCGACTGTTGCCCCCGTTCTCGCAAAGACAATATCTCCGGTCATAAGTCTGTATTGTTCTGGACTTTGTAGAGTCGTAAAAGGTACTTTATCCCATTCAACTTTTCCATCTTGAATATCAGTTATGCGGAGCAATCTATGAGAACCGCTATTTTCCGCAGAATTACTTACACCGTACTGGATATCTGAACACAGTGAACTTAAACGACTCCAACGCCATCCGTTCGGTAAGGTGAATGGAATTATATCTTCAATGCAAGTAATAGAACCGTCGCTGAACTTCTCATAATGCAAATTAGCGGTACAAGAGAAAGGACAAAACTCATTTTCAATAACGATTTCTATCAACATTTCACAGAAAATAATTATGATATGTGATATGTTGTCACGAATTTGCAAATTTAACGTTATTTAGCCTTTATTATCCCTACAGTATTTGGTTATGAGTTTTTTATGCGACTATGATAATTTCATTTGTAAATGTTGATTTGCAATAATAAGTTCGATGCACAGTTTAAAGGAGAGCTATAGATGACAGCACAGTTTAAATGGGTGGAGTTTTATACAGAATTTGCTACAAAGCTATTGGTATACAAAAACGACAGAACATCCTTAATAGAACTTCTTCAAAAAGTATATTCGTGCATTGGTATGAAACTTCCCACGTTAGATAGTTATCCTGTACCACATGACATAGATCCTTTTACAATATTTGGGTTATTTAATAAGGGGATCACTGATGCTAACCGAATTAGCATACTGAATGGAATCAAGAGTGTGTTTGAAATATCAGCTGACATACCTAATGATTTTTCAGGCATTCCTGTATTGAATAATATGATGGCTACTTTTTATGCTTTTGAAGGTGATAATCGTCGCAAGAGTGATGATATTAACAACCTATGGGGAATTTTTGAATGCGCGATCAGACTAGCCGAAAATGATTCTGAACAAAATAGAGTAGCATTTTCATCTGCATATAATAAAGTGAAGCTACAGTTTGCAGTTCGCTGGAATTTAACAATGGGGTTGTATTGGATTCGTCCCTATAATTTCATTAATCTTGATGCGAGAAATAGGGAGTTTATGAGTAACCCAGATAATACATCTCTCAGCGTTGCAGAAGAAGTACAAGCACTTAAATCAGTACCTTCTGCAGAGAAGTATCTTGATATTTGTGATAAATGTTTGTTGGCTATTAGATCTGGAAAATATGGGTATTCTTCATTTCCTGAACTTTCTTACAAAGCGTGGGGCGTTTCTGTTGAAAATAGTCTGGTTAAATCAGGAAGGTCAAATGCTGCCTTCTTAAGATGGTTTGGACCAGTTATTCAGGCTTTGCGTGATTTAGGTGGTTCTGCTACTCCTGTAGACGCTAGAAAGAAAATTATTGAAAACGAAAACCTTTCAGATGATGAGGTAAATGCTACTAGAGGAAAGACGCACGTCAATAAATTTGAGAATGAAGTAGGTTTTGCCAAAAGCTATCTGGTTAAAGCAGGGTATATCGATAATAAGGTATATGGCATATGGACGTTGACGGATAAAGGTCAGAATGTTGAGATCACAGATGAACTTGCATCCGAAATATTTAAGAATGGGGTGGCAGATAAAGAACCTTTTGGCAGTGGCGATGGTGATGCCGATAGAGGTATAAAAACAACACATTATTGGTTATATTCTCCTGGAGAAGGGGCCGAAATTTGGAAAGATTGTTGTGATAATGGAATAATGGCCATCGGTTGGGATGAAATTGGAGATTTGAATCAATATAAGTCTAAGGCTGAAATGAAGGAGGCAATGAAGGAGTTTATAGATTCTAAGAAACCTTTTACTATGGCGGCTCACGCAACTTGGCAGTTTGTAAATGATATGAAACCTGGGGATGTTGTTTTTGCCAAAAAAGGAAGAAGCACTGTCATAGGCCGCGGTATTGTTCTTTCTGATTATGAGTTTGATGATTCTCGTAATTACACTAAAAATGTGCGTACTGTAAATTGGACTCACAAAGGGGAATGGCCACATCCAGGACAGGCAGCAATGAAAACTCTTACTGATATTACCGCATATACTGATTATGTTGAAGAGTTGAAAGCTCTGTTTGAGGATGATGAAATTGATCCTGATGAGGAGACTTCTGTGGTTAGACCTGCCTACGGCAAGGATGATTTTATCAATGAAGTTTATATTGATGAAGCAAGCTACGACACGTTGGTTGGACTTGTCCTTAACAAGAAAAATGTAATACTTCAAGGAGCTCCAGGTGTAGGGAAAACTTTTATAGCTAAGCGGTTAGCTTATTCTATAATGGGAGAGAAGGAGCCAAATCGCGTCATGATGGTGCAGTTCCATCAAAGCTATTCATATGAAGATTTCATCATGGGATTTCGACCTTCAGAGAAAGGTTTTGAACTTAAAAAAGGAACATTTTACAATTTTTGCAAAAAAGCAGAGATTGATAGTGATAACAAATACTTCTTCATAATTGATGAAATCAATCGCGGTAATTTAAGTAAGATTTTTGGGGAGCTGTTTATGCTCATCGAGAATGATAAGCGTGGTGTTGAGATTCAACTCCTTTATTCGGATGAGAAGTTCTTGGTGCCCAAAAATGTTTATATTATTGGTATGATGAATACTGCGGATAGAAGTTTGGCAATGCTAGATTATGCACTGCGTCGTAGATTTGCTTTCTACGAGATAAAACCCGGTTTTAGCACAGATGGTTTTCGGAAGTATTGTAGTTGTTTGTCTAATGCAAAGTTCGATAAATTAATTCAGTGCGTCAAAGATTTAAACGAGTCTATTTCAATGGATGAGTCTCTAGGTGAAGGTTTCTGTATAGGACATAGCTATTTTTGTAATCTAAAAGAGATTAGAGAACAAACTTTGTCCGAGATTGTTGAATTTGAACTCATTCCATTACTAAAGGAGTATTGGTTCGATGATTCTGTCAAAGTGAAAACATGGGCTGAAAACTTGAGGAATGCAATAAAGTGATCCGCATACAGAACATTTATTACATGCTGGCCTATGCGTTTCAAGTGTTGAATGAACAAGGGTACAAGAAAATTGCTACACAGAATTTTGAAAATGCTACAGAACTTTGTGCAGCAATTCTTGCCCAAGGTCTCAGTTCTCAGATAAAACGAGGTCTTGGTAAAGAATACATACCTCATACAGAGGAGTTGTCATTTATCCGAGGGAAAATTGATATCGCCGAAACCATTAAAACGATGGCGCTTCAACGTAAGCATATAGTATGTTCTTACGATGAATTCTCTGTTAATTCGTATATGAATAGGATCATCAAGTCTACTGTTTTGATTCTGCTCCGTGCTGATATAACAAAAGCACGTAAAAAGGAATTACGAAAGTTGATGGTGTATTTCGGAGATGTGGAGGTCATAGACTTACACTCGGTTGATTGGAATGTGCATTATAATCGCAATAATCAGACCTACCGGATGTTGATATCCATATGTTATCTTATCGTAAAGGGACTATTACAAACTCAAAAAGATGGCTCGGAAAAGCTTATGGATTTTATAGATGAACAACGGATGCATCGGCTTTATGAGAAGTTTATTTTGGAATATTACCGTAAGAAATATCCACAGTTATCAGCTAACGCCTCACAAATTCCGTGGCAGCTAGATGATGGCATATGTGCAATGTTACCGATTATGCAGACCGATATAATGCTTTCTTACAAAGAAAAAACGTTAATCATAGATGCGAAATATTATGCGCATTCAACTCAAGTTCAGTATGACAAGCATACGCTCCATTCAGGAAATTTGTACCAAATTTTTACATACGTGAAAAATAAGGCTACTGAGCTAAATAAGGCTACAGAGCCAGAGGGACAAGTACACAAAGTGTCAGGAATGCTTTTATATGCTAAGACCGATGAAGAAATTTATCCTGATAATGAGTATCGTATGAGTGGAAATAAGATCAGTGTTCGAACGCTCGATCTGAACTGTGATTTTTCAGAAATAGCCACACAACTGAATAAAATAGTAACTGATCATTTTAATCTATAAGAATTGTTGTTCTTCATGTTTTTGTATGGAAGATGGCAGAGATACGGTATATCGAACAAGCATTGAAAAATAGGTGAAGAAAGAACATTTAAGCAGTTCCATACATATTTAAATTTTTTCTTTATTTTTCAATTATTTAGATGGTGTGGGGCATATAATTGAACCGTGGAGAAAAAGTAACACGACTGTAAGTTATTTGTCTTGTATTTTGGCTGCGGTCGAATTTATTTTGTTTCTGCAATCCCTTATATATCAACGTTTTACACCAGTTTTTACTACATTTTAGGTTCGTATCAAAAACCACGTAGGATTAGAATTGCAAGGTGGTTACAGTAATGTAATAGCTGAAAGAAGCAATAGTGAAATCCCGAACTGACGTACAGGAATCACTTCAGGCAGGCAGAGTGGATAAGAGTGCAAAATAACTCGAAGTCCGATAGCCAGACGGAAACTCTGAATGTAAAGGTGGCAGTGGTGGGAGGAAAGATGTAGGGCTTACCCGAGGAGATCCTGTCAGCTCATTAATGGGTAGTAACAACGAATGGCAGGAAGTCAGCAGAGGCCGTAGTAGCGAGGAGTATGCGTGTGAAGGGCCGAACAAAACGAGTGTGAAAATTTAAGGAACGCAGCCAGAGTCCAGAAAACAAGGCATAAGACATAAGCGACGGCCGGCCTGCAGGGAAAGATAGCACGGAATGTGAAGGATACCTCAGGGGTGAGATGATGACGGTGAGCGATATAGAGATATGAGTAGCATAAACTTCGAACCGAT
>NZ_KB899637.1:653583-670386 GCF_000378405.1 Succinimonas amylolytica DSM 2873
ATTCACAGAATTCTTAGTAATAAGCGTCTGCTGAGTGAGGGATGGGCTACTTTGGAACAGTTTGCGTGGAAGGGCTGATATATTTACTTCTGCGTTTATCGTTTTGAACCGCCGAATGCGGATCCGCACGTTCGGTGGTGTGGGAGGGGTGAGTTAGGCTCCCCCTACCCGATTATATTACGCGCAGCTTTTCTGGAAAACGGCATTTGAGCCATTACGCGAGGGAATATGAACAGGGATGAAACCGGCAGGTTTATAGCACTGATTCTCCGGCACCGCCCGGAGACGATAGGCATAGCACTGGATGAACATGGCTGGGCTGATACGGAGGAACTTGTAGCAGGAATAGCCAGGTTCCGGCCTTTTGATATGAGCATGCTGGAAGAAATCGTAAGAACCGATGCCAAGCAGCGCTATTCCTTCAATGATGACAAAACCCGGATCAGGGCAAATCAGGGACATTCGATACCGGTAGACGCGGAGCTCAGAAAGGCAGTTCCGCCGGATATTCTGTATCACGGCACGGCCCTTAAGTATGCAGCGGCAATTGCTGAGCAGGGGCTGCTTCCGAAAGCGAGACTGTACGTGCACCTTTCCGGAGACACGGATACTGCCAGAGCCGTGGGAAAGCGTCATGGGAAGCCTGTTGTCTACCAGATTGACAGCAGGAGGATGCATGAGGACGGATTTGATTTCTGCTGTTCGGTAAACGGGGTCTGGCTTACCAGAACGGTTCCGCCCGGGTATCTCAGGAGATTACCGGATGAACCGTACCAGCCCTGAACAGCTGGCTGTTCCGGGGCATGTTTTCAGATGCTATATCACAAATAATTCAGTTTTTTCAACGAGCCATTCAGCATCTGCAATAGAATGTCTCCGGGCGTTTTTTCTGCTCAGTTTTTTGGTTTATCCGGGAAAAGTCCGGGAAAAACGGCAGCGGTCTGGATTTTGCCAGACCGGAACGGAGTTTTATATTTTTGGAGGATTAGTGACATGAAACTGGCAACAGCCCTGTCTGAACGCGCCTCTCTGCAGAAGAAGATCACAGAACTGAGCGGCCGGCTGAATAACAATGCCAAGGTGCAGGAAGGTGAAAATCCGGCGGAGGATCCGGCGGAGCTCATGACCGAGCTGGACAGTAGCCTTGTCAGACTTGAGGAACTGATCTCACGAATCAACAGAACCAACAATGCGACCAAATCCGGAGAGACCACGATTACCGATCTGATTGCAAAGAGAGACTGTCTCAGATGGCGCATCCGCATTATGCGGGATTTTCTTACCGTGTCCAGCGACAGAGTATCCCGGTATTCCAAAACAGAAATCAGAATTCACAGTACTGTCCCCGTGGCAGAACTTCAGAAGCAGGTGGATTCCTATGCGAAGGAGCTGAGAACTGTGGATGAGAAAATTCAGGAGCTTAACTGGCTGACGGAGCTTCTTTAAAAATGACGGTAGTCCGAACGGGCGGGTAAAATCTCTGCGGTTGAGAGTGAATCGCGCCAATGGTCGTACTCTGGGCAGGTACAGGAGGTTCGAATCCTCTTTATTTACTGTGTATGCCCAGTACTGATACATCTGTAAATTTTATTTTTTACTGTAACTACCATTTACCGGCGTTTGGATGAGGGCGGGATCGGGGATTTTTTGAAGAAGCCTGGAGGCAGGAGAGCTTTGGCAGCACATCTTTTGGGGAAAGAATCTGTGAGGCCGGTCCGGCTGCTGTGCTATATATAGGCTGCAGTCAGAACCGGCAGAATTCCCGGTACCGGAAGCACACCTGCCAATGAGTCATCCCTGACGGCTGATGGCAGCAGGGCGAGGGCAGGGGGGCAGGTATAGAGGCGTTCTGAATATCCGAAGGATAGTCAGACAGCTGAAATAACCCTGTCCAGATTATCTTCCCAGCATTTTACGGCATCCGGGTATTTACTGCCCAGGAGCTCCTTAAACCTGCTAAAATTTTTCAGGGCAGTTTCTTTGTCAGCAGCATTGCATACAGCTTTGACAGAGTCGCAGAAAGCCTTATAAGCCCTGCATGGAACCAGTTCCAGTGAATTTTTCATAAGGTGCGCTGAAAAGTGGTGTGCCACAGTGTCCGGAAAAACGGTCTTAACACCTTCCTCCAGTCCTGATATCCCGTCCAGGCACATGAAGAGAATATCCTTCACGCCGCATTCTTTAAAACTGTTCAGCATATCCAGGCAATTGGATTCTGTTTCAGTCGGGGCAGTCCACAGTCCAAGAATATCCCTTTTGCCCTTCATGGTGATACCGATAATTACATACACCGCATGCTCTGAGTCGGGGCGGACAGCAGCCTGGCTGTTCATGCTGACGAGGCGGTCAGCATATGCCACTGCATATGCCGGCTCCAGCCGGCGCGCCCGCCATTTATGAATCACCGGGGCAAGCCTTGCAGTAATGCATGAAACCAGCTCCGGGTTACTGTTGCCGTGGTAGATTTCTGAAATGGTTTTGGCTATGGCGGCCGGACTCCTCCCCATGCTGTACAGGGAACAGATCTTGTCATCAACTCCGCACAAGTCAGTCCTGTAGGTTCCCAGAAGCTTAGGTTCAAAACTGCCGTCCCGATCCCTGGGCATTTTGATAACAATCTCGCCAAGCCTGGTTTTTACAGTCTTGAGGCTATACCCGTTACGACGATCTGCTGTCTGCTTGGCACCCTGGAAGGATCTGCTGTAACCCAGATGGGCATCCAGTTCTCCCTGGAGCATCTGCTCAACAGCCGTCTTAAATGCTTCATGCAAGGTTTTCTGGGGATTGCTTATTGAGGTATTTGCCGTCGCCGGATTCTTGCTACGTTTATGTCTTGGCATAGTTTAGACCTTAATATTCATGAATCTGACTGCGGCACAGCCATGACAGTGTCGCAGGTTTGTTTGTTCCGGAAGAGTTTACACAAGAATTTTATCACTATTGCAGAACTATTGCATGGGATTTTTGCGGTTACAGCAGACAGGAACCTGACTGCTATGGCGAGAAAACAGTAGAGAATTTGCCGGAACACTATTGGGCGTTATGGCAAAGTCTTTAACAGGAGTTTCTGTGCCGGTACCTAAATGCTGGAAATGGCATTAACGTACCAGTACAGGAACCGCAATCTTTAAGGCCTGAAGATAAAAACAGTGCTCCCGTGGTGCGGAATGGGGAGCTTTTAATCCGGCGGCTATAATCGCCTGTTTACCGGGGCGGGATCTCCGGATCTGTGCCATACGGGCTGTTTTACGGCCGTTCCGGGAAATTATTCACTGGCAGGAGGTATAAAAGCACCTTACAGCTGGTGTTCAATAATCCACTTTAGCAGGTCTTCAAAAATCAGATCACTTGCAGCAATTCTGAGCACAATATCGGACAGTTCATCCTGCGTATAGTCCAGTTCTATTCTGTTAAGTGCAAGAAAAACGAGCATGCAGTGCACACCGCTCCTTTTGTTGCCGTCGATAAAAGCATGATTTTTTATGATTCCGTACCCGATTCGTGCCGCTTTCTGCGGGATTGACGGAAACGCCTCTTTATCACCAAAAACCTGAAAAGGAGCCGCCATAGCAGACTCCAGCAGTCCTCGGTCTCTGATTCCGTCAGAGCCCCCCGTCTCGGAAATTAAATGAGAATGAAGAGCAATAACCTGTTCCTTTGAAATTCTTATCACTTTGCAAGCACCTCGTAAGCTTTACGGTTCCGGTCAATGAGTCTCCTGGAAATCTCAAGTAAATCATCGTTATCAGCCAGCTGTTCCTCTTCTGTCTGGGCAAGTTCCATGAGTACATAGCGCGGCTTATCGTTTTTTAAAATAATTACTGCTCCGTTCAGATCAGCAAGGCGAGTAACTTTTGAAAAGTTCTGGTTAGCCTCGGTAATGGAAATAACACTGTCAGTATTTACATTCATGGATCAGATCTCCTGTGCTTTATATCTTAAGTATATTAAATAACTGTAGTAAAATCAAGTTATTCCAATATAATAATCATATTGGTAAATAGTATAAATAACATTCTGGCTGTTGCAGATAAGAAGAGACTGTATTTTCGGATGCAGAGGTGTGTAGCATTGCTGATAGTAAAGTAATGAATGCCGGTATCAATGATAAGTACTCTTCATATTTGACAGTAAGAAGGTGATTCTTTTTTGAACTTTAATGGAGATCAGCCATGAATTAGCTTTGTGCGGATTATTCGTTAAAGGGCAGAGGACAGAGGGCAGAATTCAGCCTATGTCATTACCGGAATAAAGAGCTCCCAAAAATCGGGCCGCAAGTCTGACAGTGGAAAGATAGTGAGATAGTAACCACGCTTTGAGGTAATTTGTGACTCCCTTTCCGATGAATCTTGATCCCCTTCCCTAGGAGATACACCACATTCAATCTATGCAGACAGGAACGGAGTTAGAGTTCTGAAAAATAATAATTAAGAAGGGAAGACGCCTGCGGCGCTTCCAGTTTAATAATTAAAGTGGCTTCGCCCCTTTACCCCTAAAACTGCCTTTCGTTACATAAACTAAAGCGCATGACGGCCTCTAAAGGCCGGAATACGGGGGCTTTTGGTACATGCTGTGCCGCGGAGTCTCCAGGCTGCATCCGGGTTTGGGAGGAAAGGCGCTTTACCTCCCGCACTCATGCTGCGAAGGAAGAAGATTTCTGATCTGCTAACACCTTTCCAGCTCCGTAACAGCTTCCAAATCAGGATAATCCCGGGAATCGGTGAGAGAAGCACAGGATGTCAGACTGATTTTCTGGGCGGTCGGAAAATGGTACCTGAAAAAAGGGAGCTGTCTGAAGCCCTTCGGGATTTTGCCGTAAGCGCGTCAAAGACCTGATTAAGGCTGTCTGCACCGGCGGCGGTATTCTTCACGTAAGCGGCTTTCATAACCTGAGAAAGAGTCTGCTCCAGCTTGTCAGACAGATTTTTTTCGTCTCCGTTCAGCTCCTCTGGCTTCTTTCCGAAGACCTGCTGAGCCACCATTTTAACGGTAAGGTTTTTCAGGAGTTCCTCGCTGTTTCTGAGATCTGCAGTCTGGCGGAAGAGACATTTTTTTGTTCCGGTGGCATCATTTTCAGTGAAGCTGAGGAATCTGTTAACCAGACGATCCATGGTGAGACTGGCAATATTGGTGTCTGCAAAGTTCTTAATGTCTTCAAATTTGAGGGCCATTCGGGGAGAAAGCACCGGATTTGCCTGATTGTTGGCAACCACCGGCAGTCCGGCGATGGCGTTTACGGCGTTGTTGGGATTTATAGCGATCTGAGGAGCTCCGGCATTGGGCCTCTATTGTTAGCCGGATCAAGCTGAACGTTATTTAAATTTACTGCATTGTTGTGGACATTTCCTGTCATGGTATTGTTTCCTTTCTATTCATTTTGTTTCAGCTGGGATATTCTTTGTCGCTGCAGTCAGAAATCATCATTTTGTGGCTGTCTGGGACAGGTTTGAACCATATCTCTTCTGATACAGCCGTAATGCATCTTGCTGCTGTGAGAACGGATGAATTCAAAAATGGTTTCATTTTTTCCCGGGATCTGTTTTTTTGGGAAAAGGCACTTCTTAGGCTAACAGAATACCCTTTGTTTCTGGAAAAAATAATATGATTCGGTTTAAATAGTACAGCTTTGACAACAAAATGCGGATGGTATTCCCCGCCAGGCGTTATTATCCCGTAAAATATAAAACTCTGCAAAACCTGCGATTTGTTCTTGCGCTCGTCTTTTCATTTCCCTGAAGCACTCCGTGGCTGGTGAGGTTTTGCATTATTCCGGCCCCCGGGGCTTCGATTTCCGGATCATTCCTCCCTGCGGCAGTTTATGACCGGTGCTATTGATTCCACCGCCCAGCGAGTACAGTCTCTGACAGTTTTATCAGGGCTGGACGTATTTATAGAGAGTTCTCGAGCTGCTATACCGCAGTGACAGTCAGGTCTCTTATGCACGGGGGCGGCTTATTCTGGCAGTCCGTCATGAATCATATGCTGCAGAACAGAAGAAGCCGGGCAAATGGTAAATCTGGGACAGGTATGCTGCATCCCGCAGGCTCTTTTGCCTTATTCAAAGACCAGGTTCATCAGGATATCTGGGAAACATAAGAGTACTGCCTGCATTCTTTACCTGCTTCAGGTCTTGAAGTACTTACCGCATATTCCTGGTATTTTTCAGTGCTGTCAGCTGCCACTCTTCCAGCTTTTGATTAAAAGAGAGTGCTCCGGCAAACATCTGCTCGACAGTTTCCACTTTGCTGACATTCCATCTGCCTAGAGGATGATTAAACAGGCGGGCATTCTTAAACATGGCATCCATGCGTGTAGCCGATGAGGTATCCCAGTCATTAAGCGGCTGGTTGAAGGAGGCTGCGCCGGAGAACATTCCGCTCATATATTTTACAGAAGAGGTATTCCAGCTTCCCAGCGGCTGGTTGAAATTTTCAGCACCATAAAACATTGAGTTCATAAATATTACCTGGGAAGTATCCCAGTTTTCAAGAGGCTGGTTAAATGCTCTTGCCTTCTTGAACATCATCTGCATTGACGTAACCCGGGAGGTATTCCAGCTACCGACGGGCTGGTTAAAGTTTTTTGCTCCGGAAAACATTCCCTCCATAGTTTCGACAGATGAGGTGTCCCAGCTGTCTACAGGCTGGTTGAAAGCTTCGGCACTGCAAAACATGTAGCTCATGTCAGTAACACGGGAGGTGTTCCAGGCTGCGACAGGCTGATTGAAATGCGTGGCGTGACTGAACATGGCATTCATGCTGGAAACTGCAGAGGTATCCCAGTTTTCAAGAGGGTGATTAAAATTACCGGCATTCTGGAACATCATTTGCGTTGACCTTACCCGTGATGTATTCCAATGCTCCAGGGGCTGGTTAAAATTTGCGGCATAGCTGAACATCCCAGTCATATCAGTTACATTCCTGGTATTCCAGCTGCCCACAGGCTGGTTGAAGCTGACAGCCTTATGAAACATCATTGACATATCGGTGGCACTGCCGGTATCCCAGCTGTCCAGGGGCTGGTTAAAGGAGCTGCATTCCCAGAACATTCCGGCAAAGCTCTGCGCTTTGGATGTATTCCAGCTGTCCAGGGGCTGGTTGAAGGATTTGGCGCCGTTAAACAGATGATCCATATGTTTTACCTTGCCTGTATCCCAGCCGTTTAAGGGCTGATTAAAGCTTTCAGCGCCGTAGAAAAGAGCCTTCATGCTGGTAACATTAGAAGTATTCCAGTAGCCTACTGGCTGGTTGAAGCTGCGGGCATTTGCAAACAGCTCCTTCATGTTTTTAACGTGAGAGGTATCCCAGCCATCCAGCGGCTGATTGAATTGAACGGCATTGCGGAACATGGACTGCATATTCGTAACCGATCCGGTATTCCAGCTTCCAATTGGATGGTTGAAAAATCTGGCATTCTCGAACAGACTCTTCATGCTTTTTACATTCGCGGTGTTCCAGGATTCAATTCCGGAAAAATCCTGGCGTTCAGAATCACGAAACAGTTTATCCATGGAGGTAATCTGAGAAGTGTCGATATCGCCAAGAGACACCTCCGGATCGGATACCAGTTTTTTGAGCTCCTCAAGGGTGAGAGGATAGTACTTTGCAGTCATTAATAACCTCCTTGCTGAAGCTCATGAGAGCTTCCTGAATCGTATTTGGGGAAGTCCTATGCCTGGACCGGGAGGCGGGGACGTATTAACCCGTAGTATTGTCAGGAATTTCTGAGGTTCCAGGTTTTGGACCTAATACAAAATCTGCTGTCAGTTACGCACTGAACATTCCCTGTTTAATTTTCTGAACCAGTCACTAAATTCCTTTCTGGTCATATTGCGATCAATTGTTTTTACAGGTGCTGCAGTGTTGAATTCATTAACATCCTCAACTTGCATAACCTTTATCTGATTTTCATATCTGGTACCGGATTTAGCATAATTAACAAGGTACAGTACAGCATTTAAATCCTTAGTAATGTTGAACAGAGAAATAAATGTATGCTTATTTTTGAAAAAATACCGGTTGGGATGTGATGAATACGGGGTTACAGATTGAGATTCATGACAGCGTAAATATTCAAATATAATGTAGCCAAGTACAGGATGCTTTTGGATCCTGTCAAAATTTATTGCGAAGGTCTCGTCGCCCTGCAGCATTTCCTGCGCAAAATCAAATCCTGATGAGTCATTATGACCAAGTGATTTACTAAAATTCGTGTTATTGTTCATGAAAATTACCCCAAATAAATGTAGAGAACTTAAAAAACGGTATAATCCGAGAATATGTTATAAACAAATTCGAATATATCTGCATATGATAAAGAGTATCATAAAATAAAAATATCATTTAAACCGGTGTTTACGTTAAAGCATGTTTTTTTACTGTTGTTGCAGGAGCTATATGTAGTTTTTAATAGATTTTTTTGATCATAAACCATGAACAATAGTTAAGAATTAAAAGACGTGCAGCGTGGAGGTATATCATCAATCTTTGATTTCAACTCGCCGTACCATTCTTTAGGCGGTAATTCGCTGTTAAATACATCGTGAAATATTTTATATAATTCTGTGTACTTGATATTTTTCTCCAGAATTGATATAAGAAGATCATTTTCAAGAGGTATGATCATCATTCCATGTATTACGGTATCTGAATTTTTGCCGCCATAATATTCAGTGTGTCGTCTGCTTCTAAAGTCAGAAATAACATTCAGATTTAAATTATTGGTCAAAAAGACACAATATGAATCATGACCATTATGAGAGACTAAATAATCTCCTAAATGCCTTGATACCGGTTCCATCTCCATGCGTCGCTGGTTTGTTGAATCTGACAGTGTTACCTCAATTAATAAACTATGTTTTGGATATGCTTCATTTGTTTCATACTGAAAGATCAAATCAGCTTCCCCTCCGGCAGCATGGGTTTTGGGAAGAAGATCTGCATCAAGAGACAGGTTCATAAACGAAAAAATATCACCCTGTCGGTCACTAATTTCATACCAGGCTATGGCTGTTATATATTCATATATCGTTGGAATATCTGCATTATCAGTGACGAGTTTATTTATTTCTTTATCATTGCGTGTTTTAAAATTATTTAATATTCTAATGAGATTTTTGCCGGTGAATTTTTTATTAATAAGAGTGTTAAAACGCTGAATTTTTTCATCAATTACAAACTGTTTGATCTCTCCAATTTGTGAAAAATGCTTATTATTTTGATGATTAATTATATTGAGGAGAAAATTTTCATTACACTGCAGGTATTGGGAAATCTCATTGAGAGCTTGTAATTCAAAAAGACTTTCAGATTTTTTAAATGCAATGTTGTAAAAATCAACGGGTATTGCCGAAAAATAATGCTTAGGAATGATATCCAGTTTTACAATGTTGTCCGCGAATAGGATGGTATCCGATAGGTTAAGGTAACGCCTGTTTAAATCATAATAATCCTCAAGTGTTTTTCTGGTTTTTATCAGGTGCATGGCTTTGAAAAATGCTTCTCTGAATAAATCTTCGTTATGTGTAATCCAATACTGCAATGGAAGTTTTCCATTTTTTAGTTTTGCTATGATTTCATTTTTAATAGGGAATATGCCAAATAAAGCAGTCACCCAATGATTACTTACGTATGACAGAATCCTAATTGCAGAGAACAGGTCTTCAATTGCTTCATCGGATCTGTCATTTTCCAGGGAGATTTTTTTGAGCGCTTTATATAACGGGAAATAGCGCTTATCGTAAACCTTGCTCTTTCTGTTTAAGCCTATTTTACAAAAAGTATCCTCCGTAACAATTTTTTCCCGGATAAAATAATCGCATGCTTCCTGATAATTTCTTTGACGCATAATTAATCGCAGTAACACATAATTAATATCAGGGGTCCAAACAGGTCTTAAACCGCCTCTCCTCCTCATCATACAGATGTATTTTTCGACAAGGTCTGTGGTGTCCGCATCAATGCACAGAGGGAACAGATACATAAACTCAGGACGAGTAAGATATTGAAACTTGTTCAACAGCCTTAACAGTACCACATAGGGGCGTACATAAACTCCTTTATTTACTTCAACATGGGTTTTTAAGAGCTGCTGAAAATAAATAAAGCTGTCTTTGGGAATCTGCAGCAGATTATCGCTTGTAAAGTTTCCGCTTTTGGAAATATCTAAAATTTTGCTGCCAACTGCTGTAAGTCTGCGATTATCGTCAATTAATCCGAGATCCCGAAGCCCCGATGTCTTTTCTCTTGCGTCTTTAGCCTTGCGCTGCGCTTCGCCGTCTTTCAGAAAGCCATTCGCCTTAATAAAATTGTAGTAAGCTTCCTGGACATGTTCATTTCCCGTCCATTGCTGATTTGTAAATTCTGGTTCATGCCAGAACTTACTAAGGAGATCTAACTGCAGCTCGATTTTTTTGTTAAAATCCTGCATGCGGAAACTAGTTGTTCCTAAGCAAAAGTAAAAGGACTTAAAACTCAGTGTGCAGTCGGTCATAATAATCAGCTCTTATTAATAATTGGTAATCAGGACTTCATCTGTTTCTGATTTTTTCTTTTTCTGGTAATTTGAGTTTTTATACGAAAAAACTAAATGGTGACATTTATAAGCTCTCTTTCCTAACCAGTCCTGTAAGATTAAATTGACTTTATCATCTGTTGATAGAACATTTGAGAGAGCAAAACGAATTCCACGCTCATTGAGTCTGTCGAGGTACACAAGAAGTTTCTTTTCTTCTTGCTCATTCCAGGACTTCTCATTATATGTGGCACAAGTAATTAGATAAGGAGGATCCGCATATACAAAATCATTCTGGCTTAGGCTGTCAGCTGGAAAAACTGAAAAACAGTCATTTGAAAAAAATATATTTTTATGTTCCAGTTCAGCAAGAAATTTTTTTAATTTTTCCTGCATTTTCAGGTTAAAATCACGCTTGCCGACAGGAAGGTTGAAATTACCATCTGAATTAAAACGAATTTGGTTGTTAAAGGCGTACACAATTAGCACATAAAGGTATAAATAATAGCTGTCATTATCCTTGGATAAGGCGTTAAAAAAATCACGTAAGTTTAAATAACCTGCTTTATTAACTGCAGCCAGACCATTGTTTGAGCTGCAGCCATAATGGGAATACCCCAGCTCACATGTATCAGATAAATCAAAATCATTGATAATTTCTTTAATTTTAGGTGCTAATGCATTATATGTTTTTCCTTTAAAAAATGAAAACATTCCTATTAAATTAGAATCAATGTCGTTGCATATTATTTTATTTGCTGTAATGTTTAATGCAACATTGCAACCACCGCAAAAAATATCAACAAAGGTCTCTACATTATCGGGGAACAGGGGGATAAGCTGAGGAAGTAACTTATATTTTCCGCCGGTAAAATTAAGAGGTGACTTGATTATTTCTATGTTAGATTTTAGCTGCATTTACAAACAAAAAGCCTCTCTTCATTGTCACGGTGCTCAGACAGCCCGGTTGTAAAAGCTTTGAATTGTTCTGAAAAAATTTTAACAGATCCCTTTGCGCGCAGGGTATCAAGAATCTGAACATCAGAAATACGGGCATTTGAACGATCATCTCCTTTTTTTGCCATATTATTGTATGAAACTACAATGAAATTAGCCTTAATATTTTTAATTAAATCCTCAAAGGCAGAGGGGGCTGAACGGGTGCAGTATTTACTTTTTAATGTCGTTCTGTCCATCTTTCTTGCAATACCAAAAACTTCTGGTTTTTCCCAGCGTGCTATATTTTCGATCAAATGGTAAGCATCGCAATACTGTCTCGAATTATAAGGAGGATCTATATATACAACATCTGCAGAAATTTCTCTTACTAATTCATTCGTATCTTTGTTGTAGCAATGATTATGCTTCAGGTTCGAGTTAGGTTCAGGAGTTCGCATAGTAAACGATTCCGGTAATTCGACTCCTTTCCGGTACGCATCATAATGTCCACATGTATTTGCTATTTTGTCGATGCCATACAGCAGCGATGTTATGAGCATTGCTCTTTCACGTGTATTAATTCTTCCGGAATTAAATTCGTTCTCTATTTTTTCCCGAATAAAACCGATCTTTGAACAGTTTTTTTTAGAAAAATAAGTATCCGCAAAATTAACAGTCATGTAGTTTTCTTCATATGGAATGTCGGAATTGAAGAAGTCTATATAGCTTTCAATTTTTGAAATATCAAAATACTCATCTGAAAACCAGGTCAAATGACAAAGATAATTACTATACAAGATGTCGTTTGTGTACAATATTTTATCAGTAAAGGCTGATGATACGGCTCCGGTTCCCGCAAAAATATCTGCGAAAGTCTCAAAGTCAGTACACTCTTTTGATATAACATCTGTAATAAAAGGCAGTAATTTAAATTTATTGCCTAAATATCTACGGTTATTTATTTTTGTTGTAGGTATCATTTTCCACAAACCTGATTCCATACAGATTTACAGCCATTAAATAAATTGGTAAAGAATTATAGATTGCTCATATCCTAAATACGGCTCTCAAAAATGAAGTTTTTTGTTCAGGCCGTTTCTAATACCGGTGAAAAAACGTTCTTAAGATTCATCCTCTGGCTGTGATTTTACGTAATAATCCTGATTATATCAGCAAATCTCCGGGGGAGGGCTGTTTATCACTGCCACCATGAAAGAAAGCTATAGACCGTAAGAGTTCAGTAAGGCTTTGAGGTATGAGGTTAAGAAGGAGGAAATGCTCCTGACCGTTCACAGGTGGTTTGCCAGGAAGTCCTGTCCGGGGTCTGGCTAATGGAAAGATTAGGCAGTTTGGCGGACGAGGTTAATGCAAAACCTGGAGTGTAGGAATAAAAAGAGCCGGCAGTTTGCGCTGTCGGCTTGATGGAATTCGGAAATGAGGCTGTTAGCAGCCGGAGATGAAAGACTTGATGGCTACCTCACCGGTTTCAGAATTTTGTTCGTAGTATGCTGCTTGCACAGATACCACTAGGGGTTAAGTAATCGTTATAGCAATGATCCTTACCAGGAACTTGGATAAAAAATCAAGCGGAGTAAATAGGATCAACTATGGGGGCAATACCATGGCCGTTATTACCGATAGTCCCCCAGTTCCGGGGAGGGGGATGCGGACAATATCCTGGACAGTTATCGCTAACTCTGGTTAAGTATGTATTGAACAGGACTCAATCCGCCTGATGTATTTTTAATTCTAACGTTGTTATACCATTGAATATATCTATCCAGGAACTGCGACGAACACGAGAAAGCCCACGGCTACCTTTTCAGAGTCGAAGGATAAAAACGAATAAAATTGAACAGAGGGTGATACCTCCTTTTTTCTTCTCATTATTTGATTTTTTTCTCAAACAAGGAAAAATTAGAGGAAAAACATTTAAATGAGAAGAAAGGATTAATGATGAGAACGTTTGATTACAGTTCCCTGGAACAGAAAACAATGGGGAACGGATATCCTTAATCTGGTGGCCAGAATTCATGAATGTAAGGGCCGACAGGACTTATTTGTCAGACAGAAACCCGTAGAGCTTGAGCGATTGGTGAAAATTGCCAAAATTCAAAGTACCGAGGCATCAAATAGGATTGAAGGAATTGTCACTACCGGTACTAGAATAAAGCAGCTTTTCGAGGAAAAAACCACCCCGCGCAACCGTGATGAAGACGAAATCATGGGCTACCGTGACGTGCTGAATACCATCCATGAAAGCCATGATTACATTCCTATCCGTCCTTCCTATGTTCTGCAGCTTCACAAAGATCTTCTTGCTAAATCCGGATTATCCTATGGAGGACATTTTAAAAACGTTCAGAACTACATAAGTGAAACGAGGGCCGATGGCACGGTGTTTACCAGATTTACGCCTGTTGAACCGTTCTGCACCCCGGATGCCGTGGAAAATCTTTGTAATGCCTATGAGCAGGCTATTTCCGGAGAACGAATTAATGCTCTGATTCTGATCCCTTCGTTTATCATTGATTTTCTGTGCATTCATCCGTTTAACGACGGGAACGGCAGAATGAGCAGACTTCTTACTCTGCTTCTGATTTATAAAAGCGGCTATGAAGTCGGTAAATACATAAGTATCGAACGACAGATAGAATTAACAAAGGATCGCTATTACGAGACTCTGGAACTGTCTGATGCAGACTGGCATGAAGGTAAAAATGATCCTACTCCGTTCATCAGATATATGCTGCAGGTTATTCTTGCCTGCTATACAGAATTTGAAAAACGTGTAGGTATTATGGATGACAGCGGTTCAAGAAGTCACGCCTATGACATAGTGAAGAATTATGTAAGCAGTAAAATAGGAAAAATCACTGCCGTTGATGTTGTTGCCAATTGTCCTAAACTTGCAAAATCCTCCGTGTTAAGGGAGATAAAAAGGCTGACGGAAGAAGGCGTTCTGATAAAACTGGGAGGTGGCAGAAGCACCTACTACATACGTTCAGACAGTAAATAACAATCACTTATTTTTGATTGCTTAGAGGAGACGATTTAGTCTCCGTTTTTCTTCTCATTATTTAATTATTCTTCTCATTTAGTTTGATTTGAGAAGAAATAAACAACTAGTGAAAAAAGTATTAGGTCTTAAACCGTCTTTTTAAGGTTTCAGGGATTCTTGACAAAAGTGCTGGTGAATCCGTACCATATCGCACACAAAAATCGGGATGTGCTGAAGGAATTTGCAATGGAAGCGAAGATCACAAATAACAATCTTCCTGCTAATCAGCACAATACTGACACTTCCAAACTGGACAACCTTTACTCGTTAATCGAAAAACTTACATCAACCATTCAAGAACAGACCTCAACCATTCAGAAGCAGACTGAAGCCTTTCAAAATCAAGCCAAAAAAGTTGAAGAACAGGAGAATAGGATCAGCGAGCTCCTGGATTTACTCAAAAAAGCAGATTCCGAGCTTTCAGACAGCAAAAAACTCGTTAAGACCCTGAAAACACTCCTGTCTTCCAAAGAGGTTGATCTTGACGCATTAAGAAGACTCCTGTTTCAGGGCGGCAGGGAACAGAAGAAGGATAAGAAAGAAGCCGCCTCCCAGATGCTGAAGAAAAGCAAAAACAGCATCACGTAAACAGCCCGCACAGAAACAGACAGAGCAATTCAGCAAAGGCCGACTGCTACGATGGCGAGAAAGAAAGGTTCCGTGACTTTGCCGTGCTGAGACATTCAATGCCCGGCGGATTTGGCTCTATTGAGGGAGCTAAGTCTACGGCAGTGTTTTCATCATTTCATTAACCTGCCAGATCCATGGCATTGACCTGGAAGATTATCTTGAATTTCTGTTCAGATATATGGGTATTCACAGAGACGGACTAAAAGATGAATCGCTGTCTGATGAAAGAAGAAATACTATTCTTGAGCAGGCAATGCCGTGGAAATTTAAGAGGCCTAAAGTGCTGACTTTAGACCTAATACATTTTTGCTATTTGGATGATTTTATTATAATTTCCTGACTCTAGTTACAGCATTTTGGAATTTCTAGATGAAAAAGGGTTTTAAAGCTATTTTTAAATATTTTTTTGTCGTCATCCTCTTTATGCCAATCATTCTTATTGGTAGTTTATTTTTGATGATAAGATGCCATATTCAGTTTGTCGGAGAACATGAGTCTCCAGACCGGAAACATGTTCTTCTTTTTGAGGTGGAAGACTCTAATTTTATTGGAATTCCCGGCCCATACGATCGTGAGGCAATAATTTCATTGAGAGTTGACGGGGAACCGGTTGCTCGGTTACGTCGTGTTGTTTTTGCTGATGGAAGCTACAGTAAAATGAATTATTCCGTCCAATGGAAAGAGGATCGTGTTTTACTTAATATCGACAATGCTCGTTATGGAAGACAGCAAGGATACACAGATCAAATAACGATTCTGTATGACGGAACGGTTACTTTCGGAACCACTCCGAATGAGTATGATTTTGAAACTACATGCTTATGCAACTTTGTTCCTGATTTTATAACTCATTGGGAAATAATATTGCGTAAAACATGCCGGGCTGTAAAGGAAAAAATTTAGAAAGGTTCACGCAAGCTGCCGATGACGGAGGAAGTGTATCAGATGTTCAGGTCCCTGGTGGAGAACAGACCGACAGATCTGCCGGAGGTTATCGTTAAAGGTTATGCCGGATTCCTTATCAGAGACAAGGACGGAATGCCTGAGGTGGCTCTGCACTGGGAGCTCAGGTTCCTGCATGCAGTTAAGCGGTATAACGACATCTACAAAATTCAGATGCCGTCAATAACACCTCATGTATGCCGCCACACTTATTGCAGCAATCAGGCCCGAGCAAGAATGAATCCTAAAACTCTGCAGTACCTGATGGGACATTCTGAAATCTCAGTAACCATGGACGTCTACACTCACCTCGGTCTTGATGATGCCAGGGATGAGATTATCAGACTTAAAGAGCTGGAGGACGCCAGAAAGGAAATCAATAACATTGAGCGCGACACCATGCGCAGTATGGAGAGTCAGTTCAAGTACATCTAAGGCACTCTCCCACTAATCTTTTCAAGCTCATGACCATTACGGCATGGGCTTTTTGTGTGCTCGGCATGTTCTATATCTGTAGGGTGAAAGTCCCGAACACGACCGCTGGTGGTAAGTGTTAGCGAATTGCAAGGTGGTTACAGTAATGTAATAGCTGAAAGAAGCAATAGTGAAATCCCGAACTGACGTACAGGAATCACTTCAGGCAGGCAGAGTGGATAAGAGTGCAAAATAACTCGAAGTCCGATAGCCAGACGGAAACTCTGAATGTAAAGGTGGCAGTG
>NZ_KB899637.1:677666-679281 GCF_000378405.1 Succinimonas amylolytica DSM 2873
GAGTTCAGGAAAAGGGCGAAGCGAGTTCCTTTAAAATCCGAATATGCGTATTCCTCTAATAGGTACTGGACTATGTCCATGACTCCTGTAATTCACAGAATTCTTAGTAATAAGCGTCTGCTGAGTGAGGGATGGGCTACTTTGGAACAGTTTGCGTGGAAGGGCTGATATATTTACTTCTGCGTTTATCGTTTTGAACCGCCGAATGCGGATCCGCACGTTCGGTGGTGTGGGAGGGGTGAGTTAGGCTCCCCCTACCCGATTCATATCTGCGCATAATTGCGTTCCACTAAGAAAATATGAGTAGCAAATGGAGTAGCAAATGGAGTAGCAAATGGAGTAGCAAATGGAGTAGCAAATGGAGTAGCAAATAGAGTAGCAAATAGAGTAGCAAATAGAGTAGCAAATAGAGTAGCAAATAAGGGACAGATTGAAGTATTATTAAGAATAGCGAAGATTAGCTCCATTGCAAAGCCAACAATAATGTATTAAGGGGTATGTAGCGATGAATATAGGGGTAGAAACAGAAAAAATTGAATTTAAGAAGACAACAGGAGAGCTTCGTGAAGGAATAACATCTTTAGCTTCAATGCTCAACAAGAATGGCTATGGAATTCTGTATTTTGGAGTTAAAGATAACGGTGATGTGGTTGGTCAGCAAATGGGAGACAGAACACTCAGAGAAATATCCCAGGCGATAGCAAATTTCATTAAACCTCAGATTATACCTACCATTGAACATAAACTGATAGATGACAAAAACGTAATAAAGATTGAAGTTCGCGGTTCTGAAAAGCCTTATTCTGCTTACGGACGCTATTACATGCGTTCAGCGGATGAAGATAGAGAATTAAGCCCGACAGCCTTGAAAGAGTTAATGGACAAGCAAACATCGTCAGATATTTTAACTTTAGTGCCTGCTCCGGTTCAGACACTTTCATTTAATAAACTTAAAATTGCATACGTAACAGCAGGCCTGACCGTTGATCAGTCAACTTTTGAAGTTAATACAGGGCTGAAAAATAACGATGGAAAATATAACCTAATGGCCTTTCTGCTTGCTGATAAAAATGATATTTCAATTAAAGTTGTCACTTTTGCAGGAAAAGATAAGACGAATCTCATAAAAAGAAATGAGTATGGCGGAACCTGCCTGATTACCTCTATTGATAAAGTATTGGACTACATGGAGTCCATCAATGAAACCATGGTGGAAATTTAGTGAGGTCGTGACCAGCTTTTGAGGTAATTCATGACTCCCTTTTCCGGTGAATCTTGATCGATGATTACGTCCGTTCCTGGAGAAGCTTTCTGGAAATTCCTGATTGCTTTTTCCGATGAATCTTGATCCATGCAGGGGTATAAATGTAGTGATTAGACTCCCGCTTTGGGATGACTGTTTCTGAGTATGATGATGTTCTGGAGGAATCTCCTGCCCGGGGTTTACACTTTAATCACCGGCGGCCGGATTTGTTTAAAGAGAGGAAAGAAAGAATTGCGGGTGCTGGCCCGCAATATCGGCAATGATATTTCAGATTTATTCGGCTGACGGCTGTTTCTCGGCAGCAATAATTATTTCGGGCTGAACAGGATCATTGTTCGAAATCTGCTTATT
>NZ_KB899637.1:683121-690369 GCF_000378405.1 Succinimonas amylolytica DSM 2873
AAAATATCCATGTTCGTAACCTTGCTGTTTAGCTATTGCAGTTATGAACGGGGAGATTGCGGAAACCGGTCAAAGTTTTGGGCAATCTCCTTCTTAAAACTGTTCCATTTTTTCTTCACTGCTTTCTATTTTCTCCAATATTCTTCGTTAAAACTCAAACATGCTTCTGATTTACTGGATCCTGAGGACCTCCGCCTGTGGTGATAAGGGGGGATCAGGAATTTAAAGAACAGACTGTCAAGATTGTATGGAAAGAGGTGTCACAAAATTTCAGCGGAGATGGTCACGTAGGAGCGTAATTTTCACCATGGTTACGATGGGCAATCACAGACGAACAGAAGAAAAGTTGTTCGATATGGCCAGTTTTAAAGAAGCCTGGCAGAACGCATGTATCCATACAAAATGGGACAAAGGGAATCCACCGGCAGTTTATATTTTCTCTGACAGAATAGAAATTATCTCTACTGGAGGATTACCAGTAGACTTAAATAAAGATGAGTTCTATAAAGGAATAAGTAAACCTGTAAATTCAAAACTCCAAAAGATATTCGGACAATTGGGATATGTAGAACAGACAGGTCATGGTATTCCTCTTATCATCAGCAATTACGGAAAACAGGCTTTTGATATTATGGAAAATTTTGTTAATGTTACTATTCCGTTTAATTATATTAAGCCGGATTCCGTCAGTAATGAGACAGAGAATACAGTAAGCATTAATGAGATTGAGCAACGTATCGTCGATTATATTCGCCATAATTCCAGTATCACGATAAAAGAATTAGTCAGTGCAAGTGGATACTCTGATGGATATATAAGAAAAATACTTACTTCGTTAAAAGAAAAGAAGATTATTGAACGTCAGGGCGGTAATAGATACGGAAAATGGATAGTTGTAAAACGATGAGATCCTCGAAATAACCCAGACTTGCCCGATAAAATTATAAACTTATTCCATAGCCGAAAACATAAAAGATAGTGGCCTCACTGAAGCCACTATCTCTCACATCCTATGGAGATGTCGTCAAGGCATTTTACACATAATTGCCTTCGAGCGTATTAAAAATAGCCGAGTAGTCTGCCTCCGGATTTTGACTACTTTTCGTGTACACAAAAGGCAGTATTTTGGATCTTTTGTCATTTCTGTTAATATTGCGAAAGAAACTGTATCCGCAGCATTTTATTTTACAGAGTGTCGGACCTCTAAGTATGTATGCGTCTACTCATTAACCCCAGTTTTGTATCAGCATTTATAAATGCCAAAAAAAGAACAGGGTTTACAGGCAAGTCCACCTCCGTCTTTGATCGTATCACTTTTCAAATTTCGTTACCGTGGATGGCCTCCAAGTTTCTCCTTTCACCACCAGGCCACATCTCAAATGCATGGGCAGGCTCTAAGGCCTTATAGGTTTCAAGAGCGAAAATTTATGTACCGGACCATGAACTTACAACGGTCTAGTACTTTCTTTCATGTGGTATGTCAGGGATAAAACGGCCATACCCTGGGTGATTTGTATCAGCATTTTATAAATGCCAAAAAAAGAACAGGGTTTACAGGCAAGTCCACCTCCGTCTTTGATCGTATCACTTTTCAAATTTCGTTACCGTGGATGGCCTCCAAGTTTCTCCTTTCACCACCAGGCCACATCTCAAATGCATGGGCAGGCTCTAAGGCCTTATAGGTTTCAAGAGCGAAAATTTATGTACCGGACCATGAACTTACAACGGTCTAGTACTTTCTTTCATGTGGTATGTCAGGGATAAAACGGCCATACCCTGGGTGATTTGTATCAGCATTTTATAAATGCCAAAAAAAGAACAGGGTTTACAGGCAAGTCCACCTCCGTCTTTGGATCGTATCACTTTTCAAATTTCGTTGCCGTGGATGGCCTCCAAGTTTCTCCTTTAGCCCCCAAAAAGTATGTACCTCATTTCAAATGCGCAGTCAGGCTCTAAGGCCTTACAGTGTTTCAAGATGCAAATTTATGTACCAAACTTTGAATTCACGACGGTCTAGACCTTTCTTTCATGGGGTATGTCAGGGATAAAACGGTCATACCCTGGGTGATTCTGTTCTGATTTTGCAAGCTTCAAATCCTTTTTGAACTGAGAGGTGAATTTTACATTGTATTTCATGATTCCAGTGCCGCCTTGAGATCTTCCATACTGGAATATTTAGGGGAAGAAGGAGCATTAAGCAGTCTTTTTCCTTCTTTGATGGCTGCAACAGTGGTTTCATTAGGCACATCAAGGAGTAAATCAAAAGGTATACCGTGCTTTCTGATGGCAGCCCGCAAAAACAAATTTATGGCGGTTGTCATGTTTAAGCCGAGTTCAGCAAAGATCTGTTCAGCCTGTTCTTTTACATCCTTATCGGTTCTGATATTCAGGTTTGTGGCACTCATGATAGCCTCCTTGGTTACTTCTTAAAGTTATAGTTAAAATTCGTTAATTTGCAATATATTGTCATTACCAGATCATTATTTTATTATGTTTATGGCAGATCTGATCTTCCAATTGAATTCATCGTTTTGGAGTTTCAGAAGGAACGACAGCACCATCAGGCTTTCTGCGACACCTATACTCTGGCGTATTTCACTGAGCCAAATTGCCACGCTCCACTGAGTTCAACTACTGGTTTTTAGGAGGAATACTAGGAGGAGTTATACAAAAGCTGTATGCCAGAAAGCGATTGTACCGGCGAGATTGAGAAGTTTAAGAGAATGATGAATCGAAGATAAATATCGATGACATAAAATGCATATTGGTTTAATACTTTGCTGATAAGCGTCAGATAAATATTGAATAATCCGCGTATAGTCGTTAAATTAGATGGCAGAAAGTAAGGTTTTGACATCAGCACTTTTTAGTTCAATTGCATATCACGGATCAAAATTCTGTGCTGTGCTAAAAAATGGTGATGTCATGAATTTCGGGGAGGTTAAAGTCATGGGTGATATTATAAATCCTGTTGAAGGTAATTCTTTTGTTGATTTGGTTGAAGCAAAAGATAACAGGATATTTGTTGATAAAACCGATTTTATCGACAAAACAAATGCACTCCTTAATACTGATGGAAAATTACTATCTCTGACGCGTCCCCGCAGATTCGGAAAAACCGTCACTGCCGATATGCTTTTGGCTTATTATTCCAAAGGATATGACGGACATAAGATTTTCGATGGTCTAAAAATAACGAATAATGACTATAAAGCCAGTTATGAAACGCATCTCAACAAATACGATGTTATTTATATCGATATGAACTCCATCAGAGATGACTACATCGCTTATACCGAAGATGAAGATCTGCAGGTAAAAGGAGTTACCACGATTGTCGATTATCTACAGTACTCAGTAATCGAAGAACTTAAAGAAATTAAAAACTATGCTGAATTACTCAATAAGAACAGAAAAGTAGGTAAAAAAAATCTGTCATCAGCATTAAAGGTAATTTGTAACCACTCCAAAGAACAATTTATTCTTATTATGGATGAGTGGGATTTGATTTACCGTGATTATCGCAATAATACCCAGTTGCAGGAATCCTTTATTGATTTTTTGAGGGGGTTGCTAAAAGGTAAAAAAGGTCAAGCCAGCTTTGCCCTTGCTTACCTTACCGGTATTCTGCCAATCAAAAAGTACAACTCTCAATCTGCGCTCAATGGCTTTGATGAATATAACATGCTTTCTCCGGGAGATTATGCGCCATACTTTGGTTTTACCGAAGATGAGATTGCCAAAATTGTAGAATCACCTAACTGTAAAGTGTCACATCAGGATTTAAAGGAGTGGTATGAGGGTTATAAAATCAAAGGTGTGGATATTTACAACCCTAATTCCGTGTGCAAAGCTGTCAACAGAAACGAATGTATCAGTTACTGGAGCGGAACTTCGTCAAATGAAGAGTTTGTACGCCTCATCAATACTGATTTTCAAGGCATAAAGGAAGATATCATCAATTTGATCGAAGGTGATGAAGTTACTTTCAGCTGTGCCAATTTCCAGAATGATATGGTAAACATAAAGGATAAGAATGATGTGTTCAGTCTTCTGATCTGTCTCGGTTACCTCGGCTGCTCAGAAACGAAAAACAAATATCGTAAAGTAGCTTATGTTCCGAATGCCGAAATCAAGGCAGTACTGATGGATATTGTCAGAGAGCAGAACTGGTACGAGCGAATGGAAACCATCAAACGTTCAGAAAATCTGCTCAAAGCTATCAAAGAACTTGACGAAGCAACCGTAGCTTCAATTATTCAGGAAATCCACAATTCCTCAGCCGTAGCTCTTCTCGATCCCAATGATGAAGAATCTCTAACATACTGCGTGATGACCGGACTTTTGTGGGCAACTCTTGATGATTACAGCTATCATCGGGAAGATCAGGCAGGTAAGGGCCGTGTTGATTTAGTGTATGAGCCAATAACAAGAAGACAACCGCTAATTCTTATTGAGTTTAAATATGACGGTTCTGCTGAAGAAGCCATTGCCCAGATTAAAACTCAGGAATATTTCAAACGTTATGCCGGGCAATATCGGAATATCATTATTGTCGGAATCAATTACAGCACCAAGACCAAGGAACATCAGTGTCTGATTGAAAAACTAGATTAAACACTCCAATCAAAGCTAGTACTTACATTCAAAGGATCTCTAACGGGGTCCTTTTTTCGTTTTTACGAGAGGGGGAAGCGGACAATATCCAGGCGGTATTTACCGGAATCGCGGATGGCTGGGTTATTTTCTCGGAGGCTGTGACGGACTGCTGTATGCCCTGATTGCCTTTACCTGTCTTCCGCAGTCAAAATGCAAAAAACTACAATGGTACCTAAAACAAAGTGGTTTTATCAGACCTTATATCTGGGAAACTTACTTACCTTTACCTGCAGAAAGCTCGCCTACGTAAAACCCCGCATTGGCATGAACCAGTTGTGTTACCTATGAAGGTATTGGTGCGACCAAGAAATGGGAACGTATTGAAAGCTGCGGACCAAAGTTTGTAGAAAACATCGTGCAGGCCATCGCCAGGGACATCCTGTGCTACGCCATGCAGACGCTACGGCACTGCAGCATCGTGATGCATATTCACGATGAGCTGGTTATTGAAGCCAATCCGCGAATGAGCCTCGATGCTGTATGTGAGCAGATGAGACGTACGCCACCATGGGCTGACGGGCTAATTCTTGATGCGGCAGGTTACGTCACCGAGTTCTATAAGAAAGATTAACAATCACTTAATCGAGATCTTAGTCGGTAACTTGGTCGGTCACTACCGATCAAGTTGTCTTTGACTCGATTGCCATGATCGAACATTTTATTTCAGCTTTCTTTCAACAACGACACATTCCTTTTTACAGAAGCATATGCCATAAGTAAGAACAGCTTTGATGTCGTTGCGTTTAATGTACGGATCGGCATATTTCTTTTGAATTATCTGCTCAACGGCATCCTGAGCAATAAGCACTTTATCTTCGTTTTCATCTGAAGTCTGCTTAAGTTCCATAATTACGATAACGCCTCTGTTCTTTAGAGACTTGATTATCAAATCGATATAGCCGTTTCCTGACTCAAAATTGGATTTCTGCTCTGCAATGAGAGACGTGCCATTGACCAGTAGTCCGTTCATGAAACCGTGGTAATAGTTTTCCTTCGGAGCATTGACTGAAAAATCTCTGATTGAAACGTATTTGCCAAGGAGCGTGTTAAGGTTGTCCTGAACCTTTTCGGCATCACCTTCAAACAAACCTTTTATCAGTTCACCGGTACTGGCTCTCATGACGGAATTGGTCTTAAAAAACGCAAGAATTTTATCTCTGAAGCAGTCTCTTATTTCTTCATTAGGAATGTACAGGCTGTATTCATTCTTTATTGATGAACGGTATGCCGGATCAAAGGTAAGATACCCGGTATAAAGCAGCAGAGTCCAGAAGTCATTTATGTCATGGTTCTGCAAATCACCGTAGCACAGCGCCGCTCTTACTTCTGCGGTTATTGATTTACCGTCCAGAAGGTTCTGCATCAGATCAACGTCTTCAGGCTCGATAAAGCCCATGAATTCATCGATAACATCGTTACCGCTGGTATTTATCCAATAGTTGCCAGCCTGAATCTGGTTTTTGTTTTCACTCAGCTTTTCATAATTATCATTGCAGAAGGACATTACATCCCATGGGCAGTACATGTGAGCTGTTCCGAAATGGTATCCGTCGTAATTATTTTTTACTTCATCATAATAGTCAGTGAAACCGTAATATGACAAAACTTCATGAGTCTCTTCTTTGGTAAAACCGATTCCCTGGGATATGTCTTTTTTCCCGGAATCAAGAATCGAGCAGACCATGAGATTATTAAGCCCTGTAAAAATACTTTCCTTTGCCGCCCTTAAACATCCGGTAAGCACTGCTCTGTCCAGATACGTATTTGTTTTTAAGGTGTCGTTATAAAAAGGACTGATAAGATCTATCATTTCATCGTAGTAGCCATGATAAGCCGCCTTGGCAATAGGTACATCATATTCATCAATCAGAATTATCGGTTTTATCTTATGATGTGCTTCGAGAAGACAGGAAAGCGTCTGAAGGGATCCTGTCAGATAAGATTTATTGGTTCTGTCTGTAAGCTTTTCATAATTACTCAGACAGGCATACTGTTCCTTCTGCTTATCGGATAATTCCTTACTGGTGGCCAGATATTCAAACTGCAGTGCCAGTCTGTATATCAGAGTAGCAAACTGATTATACGCATCATTAAAATTCTGATGAACGATGGTTTTAAAAGACATAAAGATTACCGGAAACTTCCCCATGTACTTGCTGCAGAATTCCTTATCCTCAAAAATTTTGGTGCCCTTGAACCATTTTTCCTGAAGTGACACATCACCGGGATTTTCGATATTCAGAGACAGAAAGTCGTAGAAGGTGGACATGGTGAGAGTTTTACCGAAACGTCTCGGTCTGGTGATAAGCATTACGTCCGCTTTGTTCTCCTTAAACACGGTTCTGATAAAAGGAGTCTTATCAACGTAATAGCAGTCATTTTCAATGAGCTTATGAAATAATTCAGCTCCAATACCTATAGACTTCAACATTCTGCTCCACCTTTGAATCTGACAGTCACCTCAAAAAGGCCTTTCCCCGGTCCGCTATTGAAGCGCAGAAAGGCTCTATCACTGTCATTATCCCATAACCTGGTTAATCGTCAACCGCCAACATCTTACTTTTTGATAAGAATATAAGCATAAAGTAT
>NZ_KB899637.1:691584-694183 GCF_000378405.1 Succinimonas amylolytica DSM 2873
AAGCTGCAGTCAGACGGTCGCGGTTCAAGCACGATTAAAACAGTCCGCGGTGTGTTAAGACCTGCTTTTCAGATGGCGGTGGATGATGATTTGCTTATGAAGAATCCTTTCGGATTTGAGCTGGTCGGAGTGATTTACAACACTGAAAAAACAAGACTTGCCATCACCAGAGAGCAGATGAACAAGTTTCTTAAATTTATTCATGACGACAACATTTACTGCAAGTACTATGAGGCTATTTACATTCTGTTTCATACCGGAATGCGAATATCGGAATTCTGCGGTCTGACACTAAAGGACATAGATCTGGAAAACCGAATAATCGATATCAATCATCAGGTGCAGAGATTCAGATCCGGTAAATACGACATCTGCCCCACCAAGACCAGTGCCGGTACCCGCAAGCTGCCAATGACGGAGGAAGTGTATCAGATGTTCAGGTCCCTGGTGGAGAACAGACCGACAGATCTGCCGGAGGTTATCGTTAAAGGTTATGCCGGATTCCTTATCAGAGACAAGGACGGAATGCCTGAGGTGGCTCTGCACTGGGAGCTCAGGTTCCTGCATGCAGTTAAGCGGTATAACGACATCTACAAAATTCAGATGCCGTCAATAACACCTCATGTATGCCGCCACACTTATTGCAGCAATCAGGCCCGAGCAAGAATGAATCCTAAAACTCTGCAGTACCTGATGGGACATTCTGAAATCTCAGTAACCATGGACGTCTACACTCACCTCGGTCTTGATGATGCCAAGGATGAGATTATCAGACTTAAAGAGCTGGAGGACGCCAGAAAGGAAATCAATAACATTGAGCGCGACACCATGCGCAGTATGGAGAGTCAGTTCAAGTACATCTAAGGCACTCTCCCACTAATCTTTTCAAGCTCATGACCATTACGGCATGGGCTTTCCCTTTCCCGAATCATCTTCATCCAAATCTTATACAACCACCTCTCTGCAACGGTGGATTACATTCCACAAAACGGTCTTCGATGTTGATATTTAGGGCAAATGCCTTTAATATTTGACAGTAAGGTGTTAAGCATTTTCTGATTTTCGGTACAAATCGGTAATAAATTAGAACTGTATAGATTTTGTTAGTTGGCAGAGATTTCAGGGAAGAGGTGATTAAGGATTCATTATGAGCGAAGATAAGGTTGAACTGTTAAGTACTCCGTATGGTGAGGTTGCATACGAATCATTCCGTGAACTTGGATTTGCCTTTGCAGATAAAAGCGCTGTTATTAAAGAACTGGAAAGAAAGAACACTCCTCGCTATCCGGTTCTGTTGCGTCCGAGAAGATTCGGTAAAAGTACCTTTCTTCAGATGCTGAAATGCTTCTACGACATTTCATACAAAGACAGATATGAGGAAATCTTTAACGGGAAGAGTATCTATACAGCAAGCCTTTCTAGTCATAACACCTACCATGTTATCAATTTTGACTTTTCCATGGTTAACACCCAAAGCAATACCGCCATGCTGAACAGCTTTTTTTCTGCTGTTGCAAACGGCATAGATGACTTCAAAAGAAGATATCCTGATTTTACTTTTGATTATAAGGAGCTTGATAAGTCAGACTCCGTCACACTGTTTAATAACTTTGCATCAGCTTATTCCGATTACGCAAAAGCAGTTTTAAGTCTTAACGCATCTGAGAACAATAATTATGGCAGACTCTATGTAATGATTGACGAATACGATAATTTTGCCAATCAGATCCTTTCACAGGATATTGAACTGTTTCGTACCATCACCGGTGATAACGGATTCCTGAAAGCATTTTATGCCGCCATTAAGGCAGCTGCAGCAAATGCAAATTGTATCGCCAGAACCTTTATTACCGGAGTGTCATCCGTATCCCTTGATTCTCTTACTTCCGGTTTTAATATTGTCCGAAATGTTACATCTCGCGCCTGTTTTAACGATTATGCAGGCTTCACAGGAGAAGAACTAACAGAATTGATACCAAAGCTCGTTGACATCGAACAGATTGGAGTAAGTGTTGAGGAAATCATTGCCAGAATGAAACCAGTGTATGATGGCTATTGTTTCAGTCATCAGGCAGAACACACGGTGTTCAATTCATCCATGTGTCTGTACTATCTTGACGAAATGCGTCTGGCAGGTGAGTTTCTCCCACCGGAAGATTATCTGGATCCCGCATCAGACCATGATGGTTACAAATTGAAGCAAATGTTTGAAATTGCCGAACCCGGACTTGCAGATGCGATTATCAATACCTATTTGAGTGACAGCAGATTTTTCATTAAGGATCTGGCGGAAAATATCAACCTTAATAAAACAACCAAGTATGATCGTATTCAGCTTCTGTCAATGCTCTACTACCTCGGCTATCTCACCATTGATAAAGTACTCTCACGAATAGGCAGGCTGGCTCTTAAGATTCCGAATCTTTTCATGTCAAAGCTCTTTGCGCAGTGCACTGCAGACCTGCGATTAAAACCGAGCAAAGTGTTTTCTGATTCCGTGGGAGGGGGATGCGGACAAAAAACTGGACATATATTACTCAGATTGTTCCCTGCTAAGTCTGTACTGAACAGGACTCAATCCACCTAATGTATTTTTAAT
>NZ_KB899637.1:694998-704451 GCF_000378405.1 Succinimonas amylolytica DSM 2873
AGTGCAATATCTTCAGAACTTGCCGATTTATCTGATGATTTTTCTCCATTGTCTGTCGAGTGGTCTGCTTTTAGTTCTTCAATCGATGCAGTCCTTTTGATTTGCTTTTTCTTTTGTTGCAATCCAAACACTCCGTACTTAAGATACTTTTTTCTCCATGAATAGATTATAGTACGTGAAACCTTTTCATCTATAGCAACATCGCGAATATTTTCAGTTCCTTCAAAGCAACGTTTTAGAATCTTAAGCTTATGCTCGGCAGAGAAACCATCATGATTCATTTTCACCTTTAGGTGACGTTTACTAACTCCTAATGGTTCGATATCAGGAAATTTACCTCCTGTTGCTTCTCTCTGGTTAATCCATTCATACATGGTATGAGCAGTTGGATAACCTAATTGACGAACGGTAGGAACAATTTTTTTTAGTCTGTCATAAAGCTTTAAAGCCGCCTTGATTTGCTGGACGGTATATGCCATAGATCACCTCTTTAGGTGTCCAGTTTTTTGTCCGCATCCCCTTCCATGGACGCGGTGTTTTCAGAAATGCAGAAATCACTTCGGGTAGTCGGGGACGGAGAGAAATTTGCTGATCTGGTGATTACCGTAAATGTAGGTCAGGAAAACGAATGCATTTATCTCATTGAGCTTAAATACGTCACCAAGACTGATGCCACGGAAGCCAAAATTCAAAATACTATAAAGGACGCAACGGCTCAGGTTCAAAGATACAAGTCTGCTATTGAGTTCAGGGACAGACAGATTAAGGCCTACGCCATGGTATTTGTTGGTTCTGAGTGTGTGCACTGCGGGTAATTATGCCAATAACATATCAACGATATGCTCAACGAGCAGATGAAGAGTTTAGAAAAGAGCATGAGTAAATGAAGCCTGAAATGGAAGCTATCAGAAAAATTGTGTTCATGCAGGCATACTGCAATAGTTAATCAATCAGGCATCAATCATGAGGTTGTATCTATACAGGTTAATGACATCAACAAACGGAGCAGAAAAGCCCGTTCTGCTTAATCATTATTGGGAATGACCTGATTAAGGTTCTTGAATGCTCTTATCAGGTGTTCAAGAAACTTTTCGACTATAGGTGTGAAAACCTGAAATTTTCGCCAGATTAAATATGTCGGGGTACTGAGTTCCGGATACAAAGGGATCCATACAAGCCCGTTTCCCGGACTGGTATCAACCAGCCCTTTGTATGTCAGCATAACTGCAATATTTTCCCTGACAAACCTGGAGCCGTTATAGGCAAGATTAACCGTATCCGTAACTTTAAGTTCGTTTGCCCGATCACCGCACCAGCCTGAAATTTCCTCAGAGAGTCCCTGTGTTGAGATAATTATGTTATGAGGAAGCAGATCATCAATGGTTATTTTATCCATAGCTGCCAATGGATGATCCCGGCGAACCACCATTCCCCAGATGTCGTCAGCCGGGTAGCGGATGTAGTTGTATCTGTCGGTATCCGGTAAACCTGAAATAATCACAAAATCAAGAAGACCTCCGTCCATCTTCTTGGTCACCTGTTCAGTCATACCGCTGATGACATGACAGCGTAATCCTGGATACTTACGGCGGAAGGCAAGCAGTTCCCGGGCGAAGATATCGATGTGACAGGTTTCCGGAGCGCCGATATGAACATCTCCGCCGATTATGTCTTCGATATCTCTGAATTCCTGTTTGGTTTTATCCACGAGAGAAACTATGTCTTCCGCTCTTTTACGGAGTAATAAGCCTTCCTCCGTGAGCTTCATTCCACCTCCAATCCTTTCAAAAAACGTACACCCGAATTCAGCTTCCAGCTCTTTCATCTGTTTGGAAAGGGCTGACTGGGTAATAAACAGCATTGCTGATGCCCTTGTCATGTTTCCTGTTTTGGCTACCATGAGAAAATTCTTAAGCAGTTTCAGATCCATTTTCTGGGATTCTCTGATCTAAATTTAATTTAGTATTATTCCATAATGGAATAATGTGTTATGAATTTTTACCATTTGTAATTATATGATAATTTTCTTACACTTAAGAAAAGGAAATCGGAATTTATGTATCAATTCTCAGATTCTTTATTAGTGAATTCAACAAATTGACGTCATAAAAAAATGGGAGGTAGTTATGAAACCACTCAAATTATTAGGTGCTTTAGTTGCAGCGGCAATGCTTACGGGAGTAACAAACATCATGGCATATGACATTCCTGTATCTGTTATATCAGATGCTTCACAAATGAAGAAATCTTCAATAGAAAACCTGAAGGATGATACCAGAGTTTTCAAAATCAATAAAAACATTCAGGTTATGAAGGTCGTTTTCACAAACCACTACGGCTTTGATGTCGCCGGACATCTGTATCTGCCAGAAAACTTTGACAGTTCAAAAAAATACAGTGCTGTAGTGATTTCCGGCCCGTTCGGTGCAGTCAAGGAACAGGCATCAGGTCTTTATGCCCAGGAACTGGCATCAAGAGGTTTTGTAACAGTAGCCTTTGATCAGTCTATGACCGGGGAATCCGGAGGGAGCAGACGCGATATGGCCTCTCCTGATATTTTTACAGAGGATTTCAGTGCAGCAGTGGATTTTATCAGTAATCTGAAGTTTGTTGATCCTGAAAAAATAGGTGTGGTAGGGCTGTGCGGTCTTGCTGGAATGGCTATCACAGCAGCTTCAAATGATATAAGAATCAAAGCTGTTGTGACATCAGCAATGTATGATATGTCAGAAAGCATCAGCGATCACTACAAAGGAGATTACTACACCGAAGAACAGCGTAATATTGTCAAGAAACATCTGGCTGCTATGCGTGATGCAGAGGCTAAGAAGGGCGGTTTGATAAGGGGAGCTCATGAAATAGCCGTAGATGCAGAAGGCAGAGTTCAGAATTATGAAACTATGTTTCCTAACAAGCTTCCTGATGATGCCAATCCGGTGATTAAAGATTTCTTCGGATACTACGTCGGAAGGGCCTACCATCCGCGGGCAATCAATTCCAACACATCTGCCTGGGACTCTACTGCTCCGTACGGATTCTTCAATTTCAGGCTTATGGATAATATAAAGGAGCTGACACCTCGTCCTCTCATGCTGGTTACCGGAGACAGGGCGCATTCCAGATATTTTTCAGAAGATGTGTATCAGAAGGCGTCAGAACCTAAAAAACTGATCGTGGTAAAGGGAGCAACTCATGTGGATCTGTATGATCAGATGGATAAAATACCATTTGATGAAATTGATAACTTCTTCAGAACAAACCTAAAATAAAAGAGTAGAGAGTGGCAGTTTTTTTATACGATAATAGTTTGGAAAACCTGACGTAACATAGAAGCATATTATAGACAGGCTCATGATCTAATGGAGGCTCTCCATACGCATGGGCTTTTTTCATACCTGTACATAATTGTGTTATAAATATACGAGTAGCAGAGATAGTGGCGACAGTGTTACAACAAATTTCAATAGCTTAAAACATAAAAGATAGTGAATTCGGAGGGGGATGCGGTGTGGAATTCTGGATGAAGACCATGCCATTGAATGGGCGATAAAGAACGCCAACAATTAGTACGGAGCTTAATTTTTTATAACCAACGTGCGTATTTTCCGAAGGATTGTAATCCCGAACTCAGAAGTTGGCGATATTATTTCATCAATACTCGCTATCGGGATTACCCAGGGCTTATTTGAGTAAAATAAACACTGAATCGAAACTTTTTTTGTGAATGTTCTGTGCAATTATTTTGAATTTATGGTGACGTTAACTTTGTTGTCCTTTAAGATGTTTGAAAGGTGAGCATTTGGAAGAATTTAGGTACGGCAACATGAAAAAATTTATTTTAAAAATTTCCTTTTTTATAGCTTTATTCGGGTTGATGTCAGATTGTTTTGCTAAAGATTCTTTAGTGATTTACTTTTCCAGAACCGGTGATCAGTATAAGGTTGGTAATATAACGGAAGGAAATACAGCAATAGTAGCAAAAATAATTGCTAGCCAGAAAGATGCGGATATTTTTGAGATAAAGCCTGTAAATGATGATTACAATCTTCCATATAGAGAACTTACAGAGTTAGCCAATGATGAACTGGAAAAAAAGGCTCGTCCGAAATATCAGGGAGCTTTGCCGGATTTATCTGAATACAAGGAGATTTATATCGGCTCTCCTATCTGGTGGGGAAACTACCCGATGATTATGTATACCGTTTTTGAAAATAATGACTTTAACGGAAAAACTTTAATACCTTTTGTAACCCATCAGGGAAGCGGATTGTCTGGTTTGGATGCCACGCTGAAAACTCTGTTTCCTAAATCACTGGTAAAGAACGGTATAGCGGTTCGTGGTGAGGATTGTCAGAATAACAGGGATAATGTTAAAGAGCAGGTTTTGAAGTGGCTTAAATCCATAGAATAAGGAATGCATTATGAGAAATTTAACTAATCTGTTCTGCTGCTTTGCTTTAACAGTATGCGGAACCTGTTATGCGACAGCAGATATGAAGGATACCGGAAACATGAAGGAAGAAAAAAGAATTGTGCAGACGGCAGGAAGAGATAATCTAGGTGCATTTGCCCCTGATTTTGCTCATTACAATGATGACGTCCTTTTTGGTGAGAACTGGAACAACAAAGATATTTCTCTAAAAACAAGAACCATAATCACGGTAACTTCGCTGATGTCCCTGGGGATTACTGATTCCTCCATGAAGTATCACCTTGAGAATGCCAAAAAGGCCGGTGTAACCAGAGAAGAAATTGCAGCTATCATTACTCATAATGCTTTTTATGCAGGATGGCCTAAGGCATGGGCTGTTTTTAACCTTGCAAAGGAGGTTTGGAACGATAACGCTGCCACTGCTTCTTCTGAGAAAGACAGGTATGCCCGAACCATAATGTTCCCTGTAGGAGAACCGAATACCGCCTATGCAAAATATTTCATAGGTCAGAGCTACCTTGCACCGGTTTCTGTAAGTCAGGTAAAAATATTCAATGTAACCTTTGAACCAAAATGTCGTAATAACTGGCATATCCATCATGCCCAGAAAGGCGGCGGTCAGATTTTAATTGCTGTTGGCGGCCGCGGTTACTATCAGGAACAGGGCAAGGCTCCAGTAGAGATGAACCCTGGTGATGTAATAAACATTCCGGCAAATGTAAAACACTGGCACGGAGCCGCTCCGGATTCATGGTTTTCTCACCTTGCGATTGAAGTTGAGGGAGAAAACACCTCCAATGAATGGCTCGAGCCGGTTACTGACGAGGATTATTCCAAACTCAAATAGTTTGATCAATGATTTCTACTTTGTAAAGAATCAACCAGCACATATGGATATCAGTTTTATCAAGGATGGTGAACGAATGGGTAAAGGCTTATGTTGCGGTTTATTTACCGCGTGTTTGACAATGATGGGTATAGGTACGGCTATGGCAGAGGACTGGGATAAAACATTTCCAAAATCAGATAAGGTAGATGTTCAGAAAATTGAATTTACGAATCGGTATGGGATTACCCTTGTTGGTGATTTGTATATACCAAAGGAGCACAAAGGTAAATTACCGGCAATAGCTGTTTCCGGTCCTTTTGGTGCTGTAAAGGAGCAATCCAGCGGTCTGTATGCCCAGACACTTGCCGAACGCGGCTTTATCACTCTTGCATTTGATCCGTCATTTACCGGAGAAAGCAAAGGAACCCCGAGAAATGTAGCCAGCCCGGATATCAACACAGAGGACTTTTCTGCTGCGATTGACTATCTGAGCAACAACAGCAACGTTAATCCCGATGCTACCGGTATTATGGGGATCTGCGGTTTTGGTGGTTTTGCCCTTAACGCTGCCGCAATGGATACTAGAATCAAGGCGACTGTGGCCGTAACCATGTATGACATGACAAGAGTTTCAGCAAAGGGCTATAACGATTCGGTTGATGCAGATGCCCGCCATGAAATGAAAGTAGCTCTCAACAAACAAAGAACTTTGGACTATGCCGGCAAAACATTTAAAACGGCAGACGGTCTGCCAGAGACTCTGTCCGGAAATGAACCGCAGTTCGTTAAGGATTACTGGGGATACTACAAGACCAAACGCGGATTTCACCCACGCTCTATAAATTCCAACGGGCACTGGAACATGACGTCTGCTCTTTCCCTAATCAATATGCCGATCCTGCAGTATGCTGATGAAATCAGAACTCCGGTTCTTGTAATTCACGGAGAGAAAGCTCACAGCCGTTATTTTGGTGAAGATGCTTTTAAAAAGCTCAAGGGTGATAACAAAGAACTGCTTATTATCAAGGATGCAAATCACGTAGATTTGTACGATAACTTGGAAAAAATACCGTTTGATAAGATTGAGGATTTCTACAAAAAGAATCTCAAGTAACATTAACCAAAACTAAGCTTTAACAAAAGATCGCTTCGGCGGTCTTTTGTTATGGAATCCACATCAGTTGATCTGTTTGAAAAAGAATAGCAAAATGGTATTACTTCCATGAAACGGAACTAATACAAAGGATAGAACAATGATATTGATGAAGCTGAAACTTGATAACTACATGGCTTTCAATGACTTTGAGATGTCCATGACTTATGCAAAAAAAATCGTTGGAAACCAGATGACTGAATGCCTTAAGGATCATCTGAATTTCAGGTATAAAAAACTGAACATTCTTATGGGCGCCAATGCCTCCGGTAAAACCTCCATCGGCAGAATGCTACTGAACATTCTTAATTTCATTGCCAGGAAGGAATATGCCAGTATCGCTTCATGTATAAATGACTCTAAGAAAGATGCAAAATTTGAGATCCAGTTTGTCGTAAACGATGACTTTTACAGGGTTTCCTCGATAATCAAAGGAAAGAAGGTAAGCAAAAACTATTCAAGCAGTGATTTTCTGATAAAAGTTGAGCAGACAGAAATCGGCAAAAGCGACACCTACGAAAAGACACTGGAAAAACTGGATTCAAACTCAGACACCGGTTACTGCAGCGACTACATCAGAGAACTGGAAAAAATTAAACCAATGTCATGGGCTTTTGAGTTTTCACGGGACAGTGAAAATCTGGCTGCAAGCTATACCCCAAAAAATGAAGAGAGATATCTGCAGATTCTGAAAAATACCCTCCAGGCTCTGGATCCCCTTATTACTGATGTCGAAAAAGTAAAGGAAGTGAATGATACCTATGTTATCAAGATTGGCGGAAAACAGGTGATAATCAAAAACGGGATCATTGTCGATGACGGGCTTCTTTCCAGCGGAACCAGAGAAGGTGTCAGTCTGGCAAATATGTTTGCAGCAATGGTAAGCGGAATGTATTCATTCTTTTATTGTGATGAAAAGTTCTCGTTTATCCATTCCGACATTGAAAAGGCATTCCTGTCACTAATGGTGGAAAAGCTGGAAGGAGACAGACAGCTGTTCTTTACCACTCATAATACGGACATTCTTGACATGAATTTTCCAAAGCACAGTTTTAATTTTCTGCGCAAAGAGATATTTGACGGAGTCTCTTATATTTCCGTCATCAATGCCGGAGATTACATCAAGAAAAACAGAGATTCAGTGAAGACTGCTGTGCAGAATGATCTGTTCTCATCTGCTCCAATGTTGGAAAAAATATTTGCATTAACGGATATTTAAATGAAAAAAGCTTCCGGAATATTTCAATACTATGTAGAAGGCGATGATGAGAAGAGGTTAATTGAAGTTCTTAAGACCGACATGCGCCTGATTATCCCCGGTAAGGTCCAGATTCTGAATGTCGTGCAGGAAAGACTGACTGATCTGAAACTGAGAACATTACAGGATGGAACAACTTTAGTTTTTGTTTTTGATACCGATGTGGGAGATCCTGCAATCCTTAATGAAAACATCAGAAAGGCAAAAAAATCTTCAAACATAAAGGATGTTTATTGCGTACCGCAGGTGAAAAACATCGAAGATGAACTGATTAGAGCCATGGGGCTGAAAAACATTGAAGAGTTTCTGAAATCAAAAAGTAAAAAAGATTTTAAAAGAGATATGCTCAAGGAGCGAAACCTAAAGAGTAAATTTGAGTCACATCATTTTGATATTCAAAATCTCTGGGCTATGAATCCTGCAACGCCGTTTGATAAGATTACTAACCATTCAAAGAAAATCAAAATCTAAATTAAATTACAACAGGAGCTTAACGGCTCCTTTTTTATACCTAAAGAGATCGCTTCGGCGGTCTTTTTTATGCCTGTAAGGAGGTGAGCAGATGGCAATAGTGCCGAATAAGGTACTGCTACAGCTCGTTAATGCCTTCTCGGCTCTCAATATCACAGGTGAGGCACACCTAAAAAACTAATCCGGGGCAGTTTCGTATTCAGACTGGCGGTGAGAATTGCCCGGGAGCTTCACCGCCCGATTTCGGAGGTTCTTGAATACCCCACCACCGAGTTCAACTACTGGTCGGTGGTTTTTCAGGAGGAATACTACGAGGCGCATCAGAAAGAGAGATACAAAAGCGGTACGACTAAGCACGATTGTGCAGATGAGATTGCGATGTTTAAGAGAATGATGAATCGAAGGTAAATATCGATGACATAAAATGCATATTGGTTTAATACTTTGCGGATAAACGTCAGATAAATGTTGAATAATCCGCGTATAGTCGTTAAATTAGATGGCAGAAAGAAAGGTTTTGACATCAGCTCCTCTTAAGTTCAATTGCATATCACGGATCAAAATTCAGTGCTGTGGTAAATAAAATGGGAATATCATGAAGTTTGGAGAGGTTAAGTGTTATGGGTAACATTCTGAATCCCAGTAACGATAACAGTTTTATCAATCTGGTTAAAGCCAGAGATACTAGAGTGTTTGTTGATAAAACGGATTTTTTAGAAAAAACTAACGCACTCTTTAATACTGATGGTAAGCTTTTGGCTGTAACCCGTCCCCGCAGATTTGGAAAAACTGTAACCGCTCATATGATTTCCGCCTATTATTCCAAAGGATATGCCGGGCAGAATATTTTTGACAAACTTGAAATAGCTAATAGAGCCAGTTTTGCAGAGCATCTTAATAAACATAATGTCATCTACATTGATATGAATACCATTGACGGTCTGTTTGACGGATATTCCAACAAGAAACAGAAAGTAGAAGGTGTTAATGATTTGGTTGACTATTTTGAGTACTCAATAATTAAGGAACTAAAATCCAATGATATTTTTTCAGCATGTCTTGAAAAGCATCAGATTGAAAATACCGGTCTTCTGGAAACTTTGCTTGCGATTACTCAGGATTTGAATACCAAATTCATTTTTATTATGGATGAATGGGATTTGGTGTACAGGGAAAATTGTAACAATGAAGCTTTACAGAAAAAATTTATTAAACGGGGATGCGGACAAAAAACTGGACATATATTACTCAGATTGTTCCCTGCTAAGTCTGTACTGAACAGGACTCAATCCACCTAATGTATTTTTAAT
>NZ_KB899637.1:708191-713205 GCF_000378405.1 Succinimonas amylolytica DSM 2873
AGACAGAAAGTCATAGAAGGTGGACATGGTTAGCGTTTTACCGAAACGCCTCGGTCTCATAATGAGAAAGGCATTGGTAGCTGATTCCTTAAACAAGGTTCTGATGAGCGGAGTCTTATCTACGTAATAGCAGTTATTTTCAATAAGCTCATGAAAAAATTCAGTTCCGATACCAATATACTTCAAAATACTGTTCCACCTCTGAACCTGTCCATCACCTCTAAAAAGGCCTTTCCCCGGTCCGCTATTGAAGCGCAGAAAGGCTCTATCACTGTCATTATCCCATAACCTGGTTAATCGTCAACCGCCAACATCGGTAACTTTTCCGTCAGATGCGGCAACCGTTATCTGATTGTACGCCCTAAGTTTGAAGAGTTTCTCATCAATAATTCCTTTGTTTAAGGGAGTGGCTTATGGAAGAACGTAAGCTTGAGGAAAAGGAACTGCTTACCGTTGAGGAGGCCATAACGCTGTTTAATCTCAGCCGGGGGAAATTCAAACGTCTGATCCGGGAGGTTGAACTCAGCTTTGTGCTTCCTTATGGAAAGCAGCGCTTCATTGTCAGGGAAGAGCTTATCAGGTATTTAAGTAATGGCGAACAGGAGAATCTAATAAATGCCAAGTTTAAAACTAAGAAGAGACTCGAAGCGTAGAGTTCTCCATACCGGAGAATCTGTCAGAGCAAACGGCAAATACCAGTTTAAATATGTGGTTAACGGTAAAGCCAAATTTCTGTACAGTTGGCGGCTTACCCCGTCAGATCCGCAGCCTGCCGGAAAACTGCCGTGTGTATCCCTCCGGGAGCTTGAGAAAAGCGTTAACCGGGATTTGGAATCACGGCTTGATCCCTCATACAGAAATCTCACGGTCAATGAGCTCGTTGAGAGGTATCTTAAGACCAGAACAGGTGTCAGAGAATCGACACGTATCGGTTACAATTTTGTCCGTAATCTGCTTAAGAATGAGGAATTCGGAGACCGGAAGATGTGTGAGGTGAAAACCTCCGATGCCAAGCTTTTCTTAATCAAGCTGCAGTCAGACGGTCGCGGTTCAAGCACGATTAAAACAGTCCGCGGTGTGTTAAGACCTGCTTTTCAGATGGCGGTGGATGATGATTTGCTGATGAAGAATCCTTTCGGATTTGAGCTGGTGGGAGTGATTTACAACACTGAAAAAACAAGACTCGCCATCACCAGAGAGCAGATGAACAAGTTTCTTAAATTTATTCATGACGACAACATCTACTGCAAGTACTATGAGGCTATTTACATTCTGTTTCACACCGGAATGCGAATATCGGAATTCTGCGGTCTGACACTAAAGGATATAGATCTGGAAAACAGAATAATCGATATCAATCATCAGGTGCAGAGATTCAGATCCGGCAAATACGACATCTGCCCCACCAAGACCAGTGCCGGAACCCGTAAACTGCCGATGACGGAGGAAGTGTATCAGATGTTTAAGTCCCTGGTGGAAAACCGACCGACAGATCTGCCGGAGGTTATCGTTAAAGGTTATGCCGGATTCCTTATCAGAGACAAGGACGGAATGCCTGAAGTGGCTCTGCACTGGGAGCACAGGTTCCAGCATGCCGTTAAGCGGTATAACGACATCTACAAAATTCAGATGCCGTCGATAACACCTCATGTATGCCGCCATACCTACTGCAGCAATCAGGCCAGAGCAAGAATGAATCCTAAAACTCTGCAGTACCTGATGGGACATTCTGAAATCTAAGTAACCATGGACGTCTATACTCATCTTGGTCTTGATGATGCCAAGGATGAGATTATCAGACTTAAAGAGCTGGAAGACGCCAGAAAGGAAATCAATAATATTGAGCGTGATACCATGCGCAGTATGGAGAGTCAGTTCAGTACATCTAAGCCACTCCACCAGTAATCATATCAAGCTCATGACCATTACGGCATGGGCTTTTTTAGATGGAATTCAAATACTCTATTGCTATACATAGTCCAACTTGCAACATCGTCTAGTATTTTGCTAATATGCTGACATAAATTTACGGAAATTAAACAGATAGAATTTGATTACAGTGCATCTGTGAGTTTTGCGCAGATACGAGAGAAAAGGTCAGTGATGGACGGAATAATATCTAGAGAATTTTATAATGATCTAAGTTCAATAATCGAATCTTCCCGTAAGAGTGCATACCAGACGGTTGACAGAATACTTGTCATTCGAAACTGGCTACTTGGTAAGCGTATAGCAGAAGAAGAATTATCAGGCACTCACGCCGAGAGATACGGAGAAAAAATAGTTGCTGAGCTTGCTGAAGCGCTAACCGAACAGTACGGAAAAGGTTTTGATAAGACAAGTCTGTATCGGTATATCAAATTCTACAAAGTGTTTCCGAAGATAGTTGCGACAGTGTCGCAACTATCTTCGATAGACAATAACGGCGGTGAGATAGTGGCGACAGTGTCGCAACTATCTTTAGTAGATGTAACTGGATATAGGCTACAAAGTCAGGTTTTGTCATGGTCTCATTATGCGATTCTACTACAAGTGCTGGATCCGAATGCGAGAGCCTGGTATGAAAAGGAAGCTTATGAGCAGACTTGGTCTGTGCGTACTTTACAGCGGAATATTAGTACTCAGTATTATGACAGGATGTTATTGTCTCATAACAGCAAGGCTGTTGAGAATGAAATGAAACAGCTTACCTCCGAGTACCAAGGAAAACTTGAGTTTATTCGCAATCCGGTAATTGCCGAGTTCCTTGGAATGCAGGAAGATACCAGTTATCTTGAATCGGATTTGGAGCAGGCTATCATAGGAAATCTGCAACGATTTTTGATGGAATTGGGAAAAGGATATGCATTTGTAGCAAGACAACAGCACATTCACACGGAAAAGCAGGATTACTATATTGACCTTGTATTCTACAACTATATTCTGCAATGCTTCGTTCTGATTGATCTGAAAATCGGGAAGATTACCCACCAGGATGTGGGACAGATGGATATGTACGTTAGAATGTATGATGAATTGAAACGAAGTGAGAACCATAATCCGACATTGGGTATTGTGCTGTGTTCAGAGACGGATGAAGATATAGCCCGTTATTCCGTACTGCATGGCAACGAGCAGCTTTTTGCAGCAAAGTACAGACTTTGTCTGCCTACAGAAGAACAGTTGAGAGCTGAGATAGAGACACAGAAAGGAATATTTTATCTGCAACATCCAGAATTGAAAGAAGAACTCTAACCGGAGAAGTACACATGGCTATATCATCTGTTACAAAGAGGTTTGTAATCAACGACGACAAGACTTGTATTGCTTTGGCAAAAGCTTTAAGAAAATCAAAGAAATATATTCAAAAGAATCCTAGAATTTATTCTCAAATAAATGCGTATGAAGAAGGTAAAATAAAACTAGAAAAATATCTAGCCCTGTATCAAAAACATTAATGTTTCAGCGTTAAAGTAATGTTGTACACCGATAACTTGATAATGGTAGGTAGTAATCAGTAAACGATCCATAATAACTTTTAAGGTAATTATGGCTTTTGCTTAGTCTAAGTGATTTCACTGAAAAGTGAATGAACTACGTTATGAGAGAATGAATTTATGTAAATAAATTCAAATAGTTACCTTCGGATGTTCATCTAGTCTGAAGCTCTAAGGTGTATGATTAAACAGTCGGTAACGCTGACAGTGTTGTACACGGCAAACCTCTCAATAACATTGACGAAGGTGCATTTACGGTTTTGCAGAGTTCCGGCTGTTAACAGCATAAACTGCAACTCATTAAGGGATTTTATATGATATACGTTCTGAACAGCAAAGGTGAACCGCTTATGCCGACCGGGCGTCACGGCAGGGTAAGGCATCTGCTTCGTGATAAAAAGGCATTCATTGTCAATTATCATCCTTTTACTGTCCAATTAACAAAGGAGAGAAGTAATGAAATTCAGGAAGTTGCATTAGGGATTGATACCGGTTATGAGAATGTAGGGTTATCAGCAACAACAAAGGATAAAGTTCTTTTTGAATGCAAAGCGGAACTAAGAACAGATTTAGTTGAAAATTTATCAACCCGAAGGGAAACGAGACGAACCCGACGTTCAAGGAAATTACGATATAGAAAAGCAAGATTTTCGAATCGGAAACGTACGGAAAAATGGCTGCCTCCGTCAATAAAATCAAAACTGGAATGCCATTTAACACTCGTAGCAAAACTGCACAGGTTTTTGCCGATAGGAAAAATCGTTGTAGAGGTTGCGAATTTCGATATTCAGAAAATAAAAAATCCTGAGATAAAAGGAGCTGAATATCAGCAGGGTGTTCAATCAGACTTCTGGAATGTACGTGAATACGTTTTGTATAGAGATAACCATAAATGCAGATATTGCAAAGGTAAATCAAAAGACATGGTTTTAAATGTTCATCATCTTGAATCACGAAAAACCGGCGGCAACTCGCCTGACAATTTAATTACCTTATGTGAAACCTGTCATAACATGTATCACCGGGGGTTAATAAGTCTGGATAATGTAACTAAAGGCAGTTCCTATAAACCCGAAACTTTTATGAGCATACTGAGGAAATATCTGATTGAAAACCTCAGGAAAACATATAACAATGTAAGTTATACCTATGGTTATGAGACTAAAAGTAAAAGAATTGCAAACAGGCTGGAGAAAGACCACAACGTGGATGCCCGCTGCATTTCCGGAAATTTCTCCGCAAAGCCGGACGGAATATATTTATAGTATTAGGTCTAAAGTCAGCACTTTAGGCCTTCTTAAATTTCCACGGCATAGCCTGCTCAAGAATAGCATTTCTTCTTTCATCAGACAGCGATTCATCTTTCAGTTCGTCTCTGTGAATACCCATATATCTGAACAGAAATTCAAGGTAATCTTCCAGGTCAACTCCATGAGCTTTGCAGGTTTCATGAAATGATGAGAACACAGCCGTAGACTTAGCTCCCTCAATAGAGCCAAATCCGCTGGGCATTGAATGTCTCAGCACTGCAAAGTCAC
>NZ_KB899637.1:720125-722606 GCF_000378405.1 Succinimonas amylolytica DSM 2873
GATACATTGTCTCAGCTCGTGCGCACGGCCTTTATCCCGCCGCAGGGAAAGCTCTTTTATGTAGCGGACTTTTCAGCCATTGAAGCCCGGATGATCGCCTGGCTTGCCGGGGAGAAATGGCGTATGGAGCTCTTCAAAAATGGCGGTGATATTTACTGCATGAGTGCCAGTCAGATGTTCAAGGTTCCTGTTGAGAAGCATGGCGTCAATGGACATCTGAGACAGAAAGGGAAAATAGCGGAACTCGCCTGTGGCTATGGCGGAGGCATCGGCGCATTAAAGGCAATGGGAGCTCTGGAGATGGGACTTAAGGAAGAAGAGCTTCAGCCCCTCGTTACCGCATGGCGTAATTCCAACCCTAATATCGTGAAGTTCTGGTGGGCAGTAGACCATGCTGTCATGAAAGCCATCACTGAACGGACCACTACTGAAACACATGGACTTACCTTCACCCGCAGAAGCGGCATGCTTTTTATCACTTTACCATCCGGCAGAAAACTCGCCTACGTAAAACCCCGCATCGGCATGAACCAGTTCGGCGGAGAGAGTGTTACCTATGAAGGTATTGGTGCGACCAAGAAATGGGAACGTATTGAAAGCTACGGACCAAAATTCGTGGAAAACATCGTACAGGCCATCTCAAGAGACATTCTCTGCTATGCAATGAAGACCTTACGTCATTGTAGCATCGTGATGCATATTCACGATGAGCTGGTTATTGAAGCCAATCCGCGAATGAGCCTCGATGCTGTATGTGAACTGATGGGACGAACACCACCATGGGCTAACGGGCTAATTCTGGAAGCGGCAGGCTATACATCCCTCTACTACAAGAAAGATTAAGACTTAACTTGATCGGTAACTTAGTCAGGTTCTACCGATCAAGTATTCTTTGACTCGGTTGCCATGCTTGAACATTTTATTTCAGCTTTCTTCCAACAACGACACATTCCTTTTTACAGAAGCATATGCCATAGGTAAGAACAGCTTTGATGTCGTTGCGTTTAATGTACGGATCGGCATATTTCTTTTGAATTATCTGTTCAACGGCATCCTGAGCAATAAGCACTTTGTCTTCGTTTTCGTCTGAAGTCTGTTTTAATTCCAGAATGACGATAACGCCTCTGCTTCTGATAGATTTGATTATCAAATCTATATATCCGTCACCTGATTCAAAATTTGATTTCTGCTCTTCAATGAGAGATGTGCCGTTCACCAGTAATCCGTTCATGAAACTGTGGTAATAGTTTTCCTTCGGAGCGTTCGAGGCAAAATCCCTGATGGAAACATATTTACCAAGGAGCGTGTTAAGGTTATCCTGAACTTTTTCGGCATCACCTTCAAACAAACCTTTTACCAGTTCACCTGTGCTTGTTTTCATGACGGAATTGGTCTTAAAGAAATTCAGAATCTTTGATTTAAAGCATTTTCTGATTTCCTCATTCGGAATAAACAGACTGTATTCATCATTTTCCGGATTATGGGACTGCGGTTCAAAAGTTAAATACCCTGTATAAAGCAGCAGAGTCCAGAAGTCATTTATGTCATGGTTCTGCAAATCACCGTAACATAGTGAGGTTCTTACTTCCGCGGTTATTGATTTACCGTCTAGAAGATCCTGCATCATGTCTACGTCTTCAGGCTCGATAAAGCCCATGAATTTTTCGATAACATCGTTACCGCTTGTATTTATCCAGTAGTTGCCGGCTTGAATGAGATTTCTGTCTTTTCTCAGTTTTCTGAAGTTGTCATTACAGAAGTTCATTACATCCCACGGGCAGTACATATGAGTTGTTCCAAAATGGTACCCGTCGTAATTTTTTCTTGCCTCTTCGTAATAGTCTGAAAGTCCGTAGTATGCAAGGACTTCTTCAGATTCTTCCCTAGTAAAACCTATACCCTGAGATATTTCATCGTCTCCGGAATCAAGAATTGAGCAGACCAGCAGATTGTTAAGTCCGGTAAAAATACTTTCCTTTGCCGCCCTTAAGCATCCGGTTAGTACCGCTCTGCCTAGATACATATTGGTCTTTAAGGCATTGCTCAGGAACGGACTGATGATGTCAATCATTTCACGGTAGTAGCCGTTATGGGCCGCCTTGGCGATAGGTACATCATATTCGTCGATAAGCAGAATCGGCTTGATTCCATGATGCTTGTTCAGGAGTTTCAATAATGTAGATAGTGAATCCTTCACTGCATCATTATTTTTAGGTTCTCTAAGATAAAACTTATCAAGATAGAGTTTGTATTCTTCAATTTCATCACTACTCAGTTTATCACTATCTGCAAGGTATCTAAACTGAGTGTACATGTCGTAAATCGCTGATGCAAAGCGTCCGTAGGCGCTGATAAAATCTTTACCTTCTATCTGCTTAAGGGTAATAAAGATTACCGGATACTTTCCCATGTATTCACTGCAGAATTCCTTATCTTCAAAAATTTTGGTGTCCTTGAACCACTTCTCCTGAAATGACACAT
>NZ_KB899638.1:0-8096 GCF_000378405.1 Succinimonas amylolytica DSM 2873
CCTTCACGCATACTCCTCGCTACTACGGCCTCTGCTGACTTCCTGCCATTCGTTGTTACTACCCATTAATGAGCTGACAGGATCTCCTCGGGTAAGCCCTACATCTTTCCTCCCACCACTGCCACCTTTACATTCAGAGTTTCCGTCTGGCTATCGGACTTCGAGTTATTTTGCACTCTTATCCACTCTGCCTGCCTGAAGTGATTCCTGTACGTCAGTTCGGGATTTCACTATTGCTTCTTTCAGCTATTACATTACTGTAACCACCTTGCAATTCGCTAACACTTACCACCAGCGGTCGTGTTCGGGACTCTCACCCTACAGATATAGAACATGCCGAGCACACAAAGAAAAGGCCCATCATGAAGACGGGCCTTGCGGGATAGGTCGGGTTAACAGCCGGAGGTGAAAGACTTGATGCTCAGGTCACCGGTTGTTAAATTTTGCTCGTAGGCAACTCTACAGTTACCATGGGATTTTTCATAGTTACTGCAATACCAAATTGAACCATCGTCTGCAATACTAGGATCTTTGATATAGAAGTCTGTGTATATAAGATTATCATTAGTTTTAGGGCAATCAAACCAGTCATTGTCAAAGTCAGCATCAATTAAAGCCTCTATAGAAGGACTGACATTACCTTGAACATGTTGTCCTTTGTGCAGTCTGATTGTACTGCCCTCAATTATTATTTGTGCATTAGCATCTCCGGTTGATAGTTTTTCTTTTCCCTCAAGCACCGCTTTTCCATAAACCATCTGATCCATGGATTTTAAAGCTGCTTCCATGCCTTTAAGGGCGCTGGCTTTAGCATCACTTTGCAGATCCATAAACTTCGGAGCGGCAACGGCGGCAAGAATGCCGAGAATTACGATAACGACGATAAGTTCAATAAGGGTAAAACCATGGGAGGATTTAATTTTCATGAAGGAATCCTGCCTTAAAAAATAGAGACTCAACTCTCACCAGTATATGAATATAAAGCCCCGTATGCAAGTCCTTCCTGATGATTCTTCAGCCGGAAAACTATTCCTGCTCTCTTTGGGATAAGCATTGGACGTTCGGCAGAGCAGAAAAAAAGAAAAGGCCCATTATGAAGACGGGGATTGTGGGAGATAGGTCAGGATAGCAGTCGTTGGAATGAGTTTACCTTCCAAACAGATCACTGTGGGTGCCTGTTCTGGTAAGAGTCTGTATCAGCAGTCGTTCTTCAATGTGGTAGATTAGAAGCCAGTCCGGCTGAATATGACATTCACGATAACTCGACCAGTTTCCTGATAATGGGTGATCTCTGTTCTCTTTGGGAAGTTCTTCGCCTCTAGATAGTTTTCTATCTCATCAAGAAGTTCTATATTAAGGTTTCTTTTCCTGGCTAACCTGTAGTCTTTATTAAATTGACCGGTCCAGGAAACATCGTACTTACTCATTCTTCTTTTAATTCCTTCAAGGCTTCTTCAACGTCAGAGTAGCCGCTTTGCTTCGGGATCTTTGGCTATGTTTTCAGCTTCAATCATCGCCATTATCGTTTCCTTGTTTGGTTCCTCCAAACGAACATTGAAAGGAAACCCGCCTGCTCGCAGAGATTGACGCATAAAAACATTGAAGGCAGTAGCCAAATTAATTCCGAGTTCATTGTACATAGCTTCGCACTGGCGTTTGATTTCGCGGTCAACCCTGAAACTGTAATTCACTGTTGATGAAGTCATAGTAACCTCCTTCTTCTTTACATTTCATAGGTTAATTGCGAATATATTGTATGTTAAATGCAATTATTTTGCATTGGATTTGCAGTACGTTTTACAATCAGTGCCTCCTCTCTGTCATGACTGATATCGAGGAGTTTTAAGATTAGATTTCCACAATGTCTCCGGTCTTGAACTCGAATGTCATCCTGTCGGGATGCACGGTTAATTTCCTGATCCAGTGCATTACCAGAGTCTCATCAAACTCTGTGAGCTCCGCGCTCTGACCTCTGATGAATTCCCTGAAGTCCGGCGGCAGGAAAATACAGAAAGAAGGGCGTGAAAGATCCCCTGCTAAAGCGTCATGTCCGAAGATGTCGGGCATGGCGCTTTAGATTTCCAGGGGAAGTCCGGCCATGATCTGCCTTTCAGGATCGCAAAATCCTCTCATATCTTTATGAAAACATTTTTAAAAACATTTCCTGTAACTGGAATGGATGGAAATCCCTTGCTGTTAACAAGTTCAGGAGGTAATGCTTATGCGGCATGAAGTTAAGTTTTTTGCTCTCGGTTTGTCTCTGTTTCTGGGGCTGGCCGATGCGGCGGAAGCTGATGCCGGAGTGATTCATGAGGAGAACGCCACCGTCTATACCGGAAACTTTGCGGTAATTGAAAAGACCGCCGGAGATGCCGCCGCACAGTCTTCTGAGGATAATCTCGGCATGCTGGGAGATTATGCGGTGGTTAAGGGAGAGAAGAATCCTCATCATCTGGCATATGTCAGAAAGAACAGCGGACAGGGCTACCTTATTCTGGATAGCCTCTATGTCAAATGACCCCGCAAGTATCCATGCGCGATCCCGGAGGAGTACCGCGCTGTGAAGCTTTCTTCCCGGCTTTACGAGGTGCCGGTATCCGACTATGAATCTTGGAGGAAGATGCGCGAAGATCTGCGGAAGATTCCTGGCGTTATCAAGGTTGCGGAATCCTATGGCTACGGCTTTAAACCGGATTTGAAGTAGGGCAGTCATCCTATTAGGACACTCTTAGTCTCATAAAGAACAGGAAAACCAGTAATGAACATGAAAAGATTCAGCTTTACCAAAACCGCTGCGGCCATGGTCGTTATTCTGGCCGGAACCCTGATGACAACGGGCGGCGGCGGATCCAAGTCCGGGAACGCTTCCGGGGATAACCTCATTCTGGAATTCCTGGCGGCGATTATCTTACCGGAAAACCTTACCGGGTAACCGCAAACAAAAGTCTCCGGGACATCAGCTGCGCATACGGCGTTCTTTCGAAGATCAATACCGCAACAGCTGAGGAGGCCAGGGAAAACGAGTGGGTCAACGTTCTCCCGGAGGAGCATTTCACCTTCTGCGATCTCAGCTATACGGACTGAAATCATACACCGGGAGATGCCGGGTACCTTTGGCCAACGGCGCAGACACGGAGACTGAAAAGAAGCCTGCCATTACCGATCTCCTGTCTCTGGATGAGCGGCATCTCTGCAGCATCGGAGAGAATCCCTACGGCGATTACCGCAGAAGCGCTCAAGGTGGCTGACTTTAACGTGATTCCCGCCTGGAGTACGATTCCGGAGGATCGGAAGACTCAGTCTGACGGTACCGGAGTTATGTGGTGGCCTCTGACGCCCCTGGATAATAATGAGGAGCTCAGAGATCAGATTTACAATCCTGGAATCCCCGGAAGCGAAGATATTGTCAATACTGGAATATCATAGGAAGAGGTACAGGAGGTGCCATCGTCCAGTCATGACACCAGCGTGGCCGGAATCATCACTCCTTCCGGCATGAACGATTTCGGGGTAAGAGAACAGGAACGGTTTTGCTGGAAGAAGGCCTTGTGCTGTCGTGGAGGTAGAAAACAGAAAAGGACCATCATGAAGACGAGCCTTGCGCGATATGTCGGGTTAGCAGCCGGAGGTACTGGCTTTGATAATGAGTTCATCCCGGACATTGCTTCTCTTGTAGAGCAGAGAGCACCTGTCCTGATAGAGATCCCGGTACTCCTGATCCAGCGTGAGGCCGGAATCTTTGATGAAGATATAGAGCTCGTAGTAGTCGCCTGACGTTTTTGGGGATACAAACCAGTCATTGACCAGATCAGCATCCGTTTCCTGCATAATCTGGTGCGCATCCATCAGATGGCCGAATCTGGTTCGCACCACCCGGTCCTCTACGGTAAATTCCGCATTAAGATCCTTATCCTTGCCCAGAATCACCGCCTTGGAATAAACCACGGAATCAGCTGATTTCAGTACGCCCTCAAGACCATGAATGGCTGCAGCTCTGGCATCACCCCGGAGGTTCATGAATTTCGGGGCTGCCGTGGCAGCAAGGATTCCCAGAATGACAATAACAACCACAAGTTCAATAAGTGTGAAGCCGGAGGAGGGTGTCGTATTCATGGCAGTTGACCTCTCTGGTGAGCGCTGATTTTCCGATCTGCGGTGGCGGCTTAAAGCACTAATTTCCATGACTTCATGAGAAAGTGCCCTCAAACGCCTGCTATTCCGGAATTGCCTGTTCTCCATGCTTTCAGGAACATGAAGAGCCTGGGACACGTGTTCAGATAAATGGCCGCAATATGATGGTATCACATCATAAAAAAATTTTCTGAGGGAGCTGTTGCAAATCCTGGGCTCTTTGACGAATCCGGAACCGTCAGAAGAAAATGCCGGCAGGGAACCGGCACGATGTAATGAACAGAAAACGGGATAGGGATACCTCACAGGAGAAGGGCGGTTCTTTCTCTGAAGGAAATGAGACCGCACCGCAATACTTAAGGAGAGATTTCCCGTACCTCCTTCCAATAATCAGGACTTTACATACTCGCTGGCACCGGCGTAGAACTTGAAGAGTTCCTTTCCTCCCAAATGATTGATCACACCAGGCAGGCTGTTAACCTTAGAGCCTTTGAGCCCGGTATTCATCTGGTGCACCTCGAGATTTCCGGAATGTTTTACCAGCTGGTCAAAATTCTGGATGTCATTCGTTGTGGAATAAGTCTGACCGCTTAGAACACGCATAACCGAGCTGGAGTTGGTCAGATACTCATTTGGAGTAAGATTGTCATCTTCAAGCCTGGTCAGTTTCACTGCCAGCTGCTTGGTGATTATATCCATATGACCGGTACGATCCTTCCCGCTCTTGCAGTTATAGCAGCACACATTGCCAATCATGTCATTGAGCAGGGCCAGCCGGGCAGGAAGCTCAAAGGCATCAATGTTTTTGTTGCGGAAATTGTTGTTCTGCATGAGGATATTTATCTCGTGTGCCAGAACAAACACCTTTTTCTTCTCTGCCAGAGAAAGATTTTTTCTCAGGTATTTGCCCAGATCCGAATCAGCACTGATGAGCTGCGTAAACTCCGTATACTGCTGCTCAAACGGCTCACGCGATTTCAGGCGATCCGGACTTGAATTACGGTTCATAAAATCGGGGCCGAACATTTTCGTGAAGCTTTCGCTGTTTTTGCCGATGCTGTTGGCATTGTCCCACACGAATTTTCCGAATGTGCCGTGGGAATACTTGTTGCAGGGCGAAATGAAGGTGCGGAGATTTACCTTAACCCATACCTCAGTATTATTTATCATCAGTCTGATGGGGCCGGGCTGGCCATTTTCGCTTCTGGTCAGGGATTCCAGAGCGTGCATCTGCTTCAGAGCCATGGTTTTTTCGTCAAAAGAAGGAACGCTGATAGGATTCACCAGATTAACTGACGTAAGATTAATTTCCAGAGGATGGTCCCTGGTGGCAGTGCCGATCTGATTAGCAAAGCGATCATTTACAATAGTGGTCAGGAGCTGTCTGGCCTTGTTCTCGGCATTATGCTGACGTGTTGTGTCATCCTTGACCTTTATGGAATCCAGAATGCCGTGCCGGTATCCGGAGAACAGTTTTTTGCCATGTTCGTCCGAGATTTCCGACCGGAAGCAGTTGGTAAGATCCGGGGACTGCAGGGCGGTACTGGGATTGCCATTTACTCCTGGACCGTACAGGGCGGGGTTCATTAGCTTGGCAGGAGTAAGCTTGCAGCGGAAATTCTTCTGTTCATTACCATTTACAGCCAGGGACAAATCACGGGAAATTTCCTGCCTCCATACATCCTGGGCTCCCATAATCTGGGCAAACCTGGTCATAACGCAGTTCTTGTCCGGAGCAAAGCCCTGAATATGAAGCTTTCCGGCAATATCCTTAATCTGCTTGCCAGCATCTTTTCCCATGCTTTTGAATAGCTCAAGAAAACTTTTCGGAACACTGTCTCCATCCTGAAGATGATAGCCCTCCAGACGGTTACTGTGGCCTTCATAGGTGTTTTTTATATGCCTGAGTTTTTCCAGAGCGGTGTTACATTTATCAATAAATGCACGATCATTGCTGTCATTCCTGGCGATGGTAATATTAGCTATTGCCTGATTAACAGTATCAGTAACCGCTTTTATCTTGGCATTGAAGCCATTTTTGAAATTACCATAAATATTTCCGTCATTGCTTCTGGCAACCTGGCAGTCACGGATCTTGGCATCAAGTCCGTTTATAATGGTATTAATTCGGGTCTTAATGTTCTGGATCACCACGTTCAGTTTTGTGGCATCATCCGGAATCGCATCACTGAACCCACCGACCTTATTCGTAACATTTTCAAGGAGAGTATCAAGCTTATTCTTGCACAGATTCAGCTTTTCCTTGGTATCGTTAAGAATTTTTTCCAGATTGTCGAAGGCCCGATCGCCTTTTATAGCACTGGCGGTAAAATCCTTCGGGATTCCATTTATGAGATTTCTGACAGCAGTAATCTCGCCACGAATCAGCATATGGGTTTTGCAGGGCGACATGAATTTGTTAAGTGACGTAAGGATGTCGGCCTGGTCGCTGCCATAATAGGAATTCTTATGCCCCAGCTTTTTGATCTGCGACAGATCAAGCATTTTGTTGGAATTAATGATAGAGTTTGCACTTGCGGCCAGAGAATGCTTATATTCGTTTACTGCATTCTTGATATTTCTGAGGTTATCCAGTGTGAGACGCTTTTTGCCTGAAATATTCTTTGCAGATATAAAACGGCTGAAAATCTCCAGACCTTTGGCGCCGATATCTCTAACCAGCGCGTTGCGAAGAATATTAACACTGACCTGAGTTTTTTCGGTGAGGGTCTGGTTAATCGCCTTTCCGAAAATATGACCGCGGCTCTCATTGCTTTCGGTTATGCGGCCGTCGGCATCAAGCATTACCTTTGTCTTGCCACTAGCATTTGCATTCTGATCAGGAATATTATCCAAAAAATTTGGGACCTGTCTGTTCACGAGAGATACATCAGTCATTTCAGCCTCCTAGCTAAAAGCTCATTGTAATAATTCCTGGCGACCCAAAACAGTCGGCACAAAAAAGAACAATTCAGGACTAAACCTGGAGTATCTGGGCACTTAAATCTGGCCCGCTGTTCTTAATGCTGTCCTCTTCGGTCTCTTCATCTTCAGGAATGTAAATGTCATTTTCATAAAGTTCCTGTTCTTCCTTGGCGTTTTCCAGAACTTCATTCTTCAGGTCTGCATACCAGGCAGTCAGATACTCGCAGCTTTCGGCATAGCCAAGCAGAAATTCTGAAAAGGACCTTTCACTGGAGTCGGTATAGCAGCTCTGAAGGACAATCCGGGTATCATCAACCATGGACAGAGTATTACCGGAAGTGGCATCCCACATAAAGTTCGCCTTCATAAGCTCTCCCAGAAGATGCAGTGCTGCCATGGGGTAGGAATCCGGAATTTCTCCGATAACCGCCGCAGTCAGCAGTCTGCCATCATCAGGAACAAAACGGAGATTGATAATCAGTTCACCATCAACGAGACCAATCTCGCAGCAATAGTTCTCATCCAGCTCAACAGTCTGGTCTCCAATCGCTTTAAGCAATTCGTTTGTTTTCTCGAGAGTAAGCATTAAAATCCACCATGAATAAGAGTCAGCTTATAAGATGCCGTTATGCCTTCCGGAAAACTGGTTAAGCCAGTCTGTTACTGTGTTAACGGCAACATATTTTCAAGGTTACACAATTTTAAGCATTACTGCTGTGACCAATATCATGACACTTTAAACAGCAGAAAGGAAACAGGAACCGGCGCAGCTTTTTCAGGAAAATGCGGGAGTTAATGAAGTCGTCTTCATTCCCATAATATCTTCAGGAAATCATTATTTAGCGAATTTAAAATCAAATATCTATATAACTGAACACCTCTTATGAAATCTAAAAGGAGTGGATGAAACGGCCTATAATTCATTGCAATCAAATTACAATTGATATTCCTCAGTGTCAGGGATACCGCATACGAGAGCGTTTATCATGCCTTTTTACTGGGAGTTCTCGGGATTGCCGCCAAAACCTCAGGACTGGAAA
>NZ_KB899638.1:14486-15620 GCF_000378405.1 Succinimonas amylolytica DSM 2873
GGTGCATCGGGAGTACCGGCGGGAGGAACCGACGAAAGGCAAACATTGTGCCGTAACCTCTGTGATTTCAGTCCCTGCTGTCATGCTGGTCTCAGGAGCGGTGCTGCAGGCGGTCGCAGGGGGGCGCTGACAATGACGGTTTCCGGAAAATCCTTACCTGTAGGTGAGAGTGATTTTGAAGCAATTATCGATGAAGGCAGAATATTTATATTTACTCGAGTTTCCCACACCTAAAATGAAACTTAAAGCTCTAAATCTAAGGCATTGGAGAGAAAAAGAACTTAAATGATTGAGATTATAAAAATAGAAAAATATCGATAAATGTTTTAAAAGGAATTATAGATCAATGTTTAGAGCCTCGTTTTTATGATAATGTTTATTTATCGAAAATTTAAACAAAATAAAAACAAGGCAAGTAAAATGATACAGAAAGATGACATCAAACATAAGGACTATTCTCATTTTTTGAGACTTTTTTTCACAAATTAAGAACTCTGGAATCATGAAGAAGCTGGGATTTTATAAGGAGAAGGGGATTCAGCCAGTATCTATGATGCTGCAGTTCCTTATGTTCCTGATGACAGCCACATCAATACTCAAGTTCATGGCCAGAGGCGGAACTTCAAACAATGATGAAAGGTATTCCAGGAGTGTACTGTACCGGTTTCTCGGAAACCCTTTATACAACTGGCGTGCCTTGCAGATGAGCATTGCTATTATTTTGAGCAAAAAGATTTCTGCTCTGACCAAAAACAGGCGTAAGTGCCTGATTGTTGATGATTCTCTGTATGACCGAGGCAGAAGCAGGCACACCCAAATGCTGTCCAGAGTTTACGACCATGTCACTCAGAGCTACAGTTTAGGATTCCAGTACCTTAATTTATGCTGGACAGACGGAAATACAACGCTTCCCTGTGATTTTGCCATGGCTGGAGCAGCCAGACAAAAGGAATGTAAAAGGAAGAAAGACCGGAAACGTAAAAGCTCAAACCTGATTAACCCGGTACTCGGCTATGACAAAAGAACTCTTATCGGGAATCGGTATGAGGAATGTACAAAATCAAAGCCGGGAACAGTAATAACCATGATAAAGCGGGCTCTGAACTCCGGGCTTGAGGCTGATTGCGTACTTTT
>NZ_KB899638.1:16465-74905 GCF_000378405.1 Succinimonas amylolytica DSM 2873
TGTCCCGCTGACGGAGGAATTGTCAGCTTTTGACTGTCCGCTCTTTGACTTTTTTTCCTTTGTGTTAGCTTTAGGGAATTTGTGGAACGGGTTCGGTTCTTTACTGGAAATTCTCTTATTTTCAGCCTCGGCTATACGATCCAGATCTGCAGGGAGAACACCGCATTCCTTAAGGAACTCTTTTTGTTTCTTACTTTCGGTATGAGAGACAAAATACCGGTCGCTTTGATTGAGCCCCATCGTAATGTAGTTGATTTCCTTTGCTATTTTATTGGTAGGAAGTCCCGCCTTTTTTGCAGCTTTCAGCAGTTCATTTCGAATCACAGAGGCGATGAAACCAATGGAAATCTTGGTTTTTATCCCAGTTTCACTGTGTACTCCGGTCTTGCCGTAACCAAGCTGAGTTTTAACTATCGCAAAATCAGCTTCAACAGAGCTTCGCATGGTGTAAATTTCATTGGCTCTTCCGGCGCTCATCTTTTCGGAAGTTGCAAGAGAACTGAATCCTTTTTGATCGCCGCAGATCTGTACTTTTTCCATATTTATCAGGACTGTTTTCCTGCCTTCATTTTGCTGGATTTCCATGCTTTTTTCAAATTCCTTCGGAACTTTGGCATCTTCTCCTGAATTCAGTCTGTTCTGCAAATCCACCGCAGCATTAGAGACCTTTTTAAACCAGTTCTGCTGGCGCTCCTCACCGTTCTGTCCGTCAAAAATCAGAGAAACATAAGCCTTATACTTATGCTGCTTAAACAGCTTAACCTTATCCTCTGATGATATCCCATAGTAAACATTGTCATTACTGCTGAAGACTCTGACATTGTCTGTTTTTCCGCTGTTATCATATCTGTCCAGCATGAACTCGAATTGCCTGCTGATTTTGGATGCATATTCGGCAAGCATTGTCTTATGAGCGTTTGTATCTCCCTTGAGCATGGCAACATATTGAAGTTCATTGCTGTCAAGCATCTCAAGAACATCTTTGGTTGCAAAACCCCGGTCAACCACCACCCCTTTGACATTCATCTCATATGCTTTCAGCCATCCGATCATTTTCATAACGGCTTTGCTGTCAACTCGGCTGCCCCGGTAAACATCAAAGCTTATCGGGGTTCCGTCACTGCTGTCAACAGCATAAAGATAACTAACGACCGGAACATCCTTTTTGGATTTTGCGTACCCCCGCTCAGCAATATCGGCATCTGCGGCGCAATCATTATTTGAGCCGTCAATTGCCAGCCAGACATTCTTTATCCCGCGTTTTTTGCAGGCGCCTGCCCATTCTGTCTTGAACCTTTCCAGCCTTTCAATATTCTCATCCTGATTAAAAAACGAAGATAAATCCTTTCCGGATTTGAGATTGCGGGAGAACAGCAGCTGTTCAGACATGGCTGTTCTGAAGTGATCGGAAACAGCTGAATGATGGAGTATGGAATACATGCAAAAATCAAGAATCAGGTTTGCCGACTCAATTCCCATGGTTTCGTGCAGGCACCGGTACATGGAGTTCTTTTCCAGAAGAGCCAGGACAACGGCATACATCCCCATCCTCTTTATGGATTTCAGCTGCGGTTCTCCCGCCGCCTGCTGAAAAGCTTCAGGATATCTCATGCGGAAATTATGGTTGGGGTACATCCTTGTCTTGTCAATTGCCCTGCCGATAATTACATGGCTTACCCGATTATATTTCACAGCAGGATCATATTCGTTCCTGTCCTTTACAAATACACTTTGATCCTTTTTCTCGATATAGCATTTAGATGGAATGTCAACAACAATATTCCGGTAAATTGGCATACCCTGATCCCCTTACTGACACCTCAAATTCCTTTAGTAGGAATTCTACTAAAATTATATGTCAATTTTCGGGGGGAGTAAAGAATAAATTGATCTTCACAAACGCTTATGTGACAATGAATTCATTAATTTTTTTGGGTGGGAATTTTAGTAGGAATTTTGGGAAAATTTACGTTTATATTGATAAAGCTTCATACTTAAAATCTCTGCTGACATCTGCAGCTGAAGTGTTCCATTTTGTGCTTCTCTACAGTACACTTTTGGAAAAACTGTCCCTAAGCATGCTGCCCGATTTTCCAGAAATAAACTATAAAACTCCTAAAACCCTTTTTAGGAATCTTGGAATCAGCGCAGAGAACAGGAAGGACCGGATTACCGCGGTTCTGGAATTCAGAAAGAGCGGGAGTGCCGGACCGGACGTTAGGGACAAGTCTGCTCAGGCAGCAGGCGTTCCCTGCCGTTCCAGAAAGCTACGGACATTTCTGATAAAATTCTCCGGCATAAAGAAGGATAGTTCGGAGCTCCCGGCCGCAACCCGGACCTGCACCGACCGGGCTTTGACACAGACTCGATCACCGGTTTTTATTACAAAGCTGTGAACCAGCCGGTTTTCGTATTCGTCAAGGTCAGTTACCACCGTATAGGTATCCCCCAGTTTCAGTGACGAGGTAAATTTCAGACGAAGATCCACAACCGGGAACACATTCCCCTCCTGTCCCACAGTCAGGTAGGGATAGTCAATCAGTTCCAGAAAACGTCCCCGGGCCGCCTCCAGATACTTAAGGTAATTGCCGTGCCAGACCACGCACATGGGATCGCAGTCGTAGAATTCCACTTTTCCCGTCATCTCAAATGTATAGAAACTCATGGTTCATCCTGTTCCCTAAAGAAACTTTTGTTTGTTGCAAAATTGTAATTGTCTATCCAGCCGGACAACTCTGCCGGAAACTTTCTGGAGACAGCAAACTCCCGGCACGGCAAATCCTGAACAGGAAGCCAGGAGACCACGGAAATAAGGAGAGGGGAGAAAAGCGTCTGAAATACATGCCTCTCCGGAATACCATAGCTCCGGTTACGCCAGGAATCCTCCTTAACTGCTGCCTGACACCGGGGCCCTTTTTACCCCGCAGATCTTTTTCATCCGGACATCTCAAATTCCCGTTGATTTCGTCCCTGATACTGCTTGCCAGGAGATTGTAGCTCCGGTTACTGGAACCGGCCTCCTTTACTTTTACTGCATGATTCCCGAAACTGTCATCCCGGTTAATGGCAGCTCCCGCACTGAGCCAGAGGAAAAGGAAACAGTGCCGTATTTCCGGATTTTCTTCGAAAGACGGTTAGTTTATTCTCGCCGTTTTGAGAATTTTCCAGCCCTTCCTGACACCTCCGCTGGCGTTAAGGCTGTATGTCCGGAGGATGCGGCCACCGGAGTATACCGTACTGGACGCTGCCGCACCATAAGAAAGAACGGTATATTACCAGAAGGAAATAATTTCTGGACTTCATGACAGCAGCCCGGACAGGTATCGGCAACTAATGCTACTATAACATGAAATGACTGAAAATCCCCTTCACGAAGGAACTCCGGACAGGGGCTCCATGGATTCTCAGAAACTGTATCCGCCGCCGGTGATTAAGACGAATGATTTTTAGCCTTAAATGCGCCAGGCAGAACCGGATTCAGCTTCCCGTCCATAAAGCAAAACCTGTCACATACAACGCTGCCGGCATCTTTTAAAATGAACATCATGCCAGGTTCGTTTCCGTGGCGCACTCCTGATCATTATTCCCGATGCAGAAAATGCAGGTCTCAGTTCCTTTGTCTTAAGGAGAGAACTCCATGTCAGCCAGAAAAACACTGACACTTCCAGTTTCCGTGCTCAGACTGTTCCTTCCGCTTATTCTCATGACGGCGGCTTATTCTGGAGATGCCAGCTCTGCCATTCTGGACTGCACCGTCACCCGGGTGCTGGACGGGGATACCATTGACTGCAGCAAAACAAAAGGACTTTACCGGATCCGCCTTCGCAGTATCGATGCTCCGGAAAAATCCCAGCCCTGGGGAAAAGCTTCCGGGAAAAATCTCCGGCACCACATTCTCGGCCAGAAGGTTCGCATCGACATCAATGGGACAGATCGCTACGGCAGATATCTGGGAACGATCTACCTCCGGGGAATCAATATCAACGGACTTCAGGTACGGGAGGGAATGGCCTGGGCCTACCGGCGCCATCTGGACAGCCAGGACTACCTGCGCTGGGAGGAACAGGCACGATCTGAAAAGCGCGGCCTCTGGCAGGATCCCCGGCCAGTGTATCCCTCTGACTACCGCCGTCAGAAAAGAAGTGCCCCCTGACAGATCTGGGTCAGCAGGGGGACCGCTAAGGACACTCTCAGGGAAACCGGGCAATACTGTTTTCAGGAAGAGCGAACAGCCTCTCCGGAAATCAGCTGATCTTTCCGGGCTTTAAGAATGTTTTTGTTTTCATACATCATGCGGTCAGCCTTCTCAAACACCGCAGCCACACAGTCATCACCGCAGAATCTGGCCATGCCGCACGCAATGACGATACCACCGGATTTCAGCGCATTCTCATTGTGCTCCCGCATCCTGGCGGCAAGGGTGTCAGCATTTTCGTAATCCTGATCCCGAAGAACCGTTACAAATTCATCGCCGCCAATCCGGAATACCGGGCTGTGACTGAAAATATCGCAGATTATCCGGCAGGCATTCCGGAGATACTGGTCACCGGCATGGTGACCGGAGCTGTCATTGATCTTTTTAAGATCGTTAACATCCAGGATAAAGATAGCAAATCCCGGAGCATGTCCCATCCGGATCTGAATATTCAGGGTCTTTTCAGTTTCCAGATAGGCATGCTTGCTCTTAACTCCGGTAAGAGCGTCGATATTGGCCTTGCTGAGAGCCTGGGAAAGACGGCGTGCATAGTCCTCCTCCTGGCGCACCTGAAAATCCACATCGCTGAGGCCGGCGATAATTTTCCGGTCATTATTCTCCTGCACCATAGCTGCCCGAAGCTGCACATAAATATTCCGATCCCCGAGACAAATACGGAAACTGACTGCATAAAGTCCCCTGTTTTCGATTTCTTCAAATACCGCTTCCCGGGTGAAAAGCGACAGGAAGCGGTTCAGATCCTCGCGGCAGATAACGCGATCGGCAATCCCGCGGGCTGATTCAAAGAAATCGGTTCCTTCGCGGGGCAGGGCGATATGTTCGCATCCGGTGGTGGTGCTGAGTTCCCGGTAGGCTCCGGTATCCGGTTCCACAATGTATACCAGGAGAAAATTCCCGGAAAGGGCGTTAAGACGCGTATAGGCAATCCTCTCCTCATGCATTCTTTCGGTTTCCCGGCGCTGGCGCATCTGCTCGTCCACATCCATAACCCCAATAACGATATAGCGCTCGTCATCCTTCATCTGGGATATTTTCATGGTTACATATACCGGAATACCGTTGACAAGGCGGCGATAGGTCAGCATGAATACGCCGTTGCGATGAAGCGCATCGATAATGTTTTCCTTTTTCATGGCCCGGACAAATTCATCCCGGTCCTCGGAATAAATGTAAACCACTCCCTCCTCGCCGCACCGGTCGAAGAAGTGCCAGGAATGCCTGACCTCAATGAGGGTATCGCTGTCGGCATCGGTGCGATACTCGATAAATTCCCCGTTTTCAATGTTGACGTAAAAAAGGTCAGTATACCCGCGGGCCAGAGTCTGAGCAATGTGATTGAAAATCAGGCCGCTTCTCTGGGCATTTTCGTAGGCTTCCCTGGTCTGTGCATGCTCGCGCTTGATGCGGGCAATGTCTGTTACGTCCTGACAGATTCCCAGAATGCATACTCTGCCGGCATAGTCGCGATATTTCCGCTTGGTGGTCATAAACTGCCGGAGCGCACCGCTGGGGTCCGGAATGTCCTCATAAAAGATATAAGGCTCTTCCATGGACAGGGCGACCTTGTCATCTGCGGCAAACCGGGCGGCCAGATCGCCGTCAAAAAGTTCAATGGAGGTGTAGCCGGTTACCTGCTGCGGAGATTTCTTACCGGCATAGCCGGCAAATGCCTGGTTGCAGGCCAGGAACTCTCCGGTTTTCGCATCCTTGGTAAAGGCAATGCCGGGGATATTATCCAGAAGAGAGGTGACGATTTTCTGGAATTCCTCAGTCTTTGCGGCATCCTTCAGCTTCAGAATAGCCTGCTCCTTTTCGGAGCCGGTCACGAAGACATGAAGAAGCGAGGTTCCCAGCAGATAGGCCGCCGAATACAGCGGCAGATAGGGATAAAACAGCTGCAGCCCCAGGAAGAGGGCCATAATAAACCCGAAAAGAGCCAGAGTGCGGTACTGCTGTATCTTCTCGGGGGGATGCTCCAGGGTATGACTGATCATGGAAATCAGAGCATAGATAACGATAAGAAGCAGAAATGCCACCTGCGTTATCAGAAGGGCATACCGCAATGGCAGGGCGTGATAGACGGAAGCACCGTCCACCACAAACAGTACCGGAACAAAAATATTAAGGCCGGTCAGTGCGATGATGGTACCGGACAGAACACGGCCAGAATAAACCAGGAGACGTCCGAAAAGATTGTTTTCGCCCAGATAAAGCACCGTGTATTCGGCCCAGAACAGCACACCGGCGGCCATGGCCACAAAATACACCGTGGTATCCGCAAAAAGAAGGTAGCCCAGTTTGAAGAACTCAAGAACCCCCCAGGCGCTGTCAATAATGTAATACAGAAGCACGGCAAGGAGGAACTTACGATAGACACGCCAGGCATGAATCCGGAAAGCCTCATTTCTGCCGGCAAGAATATCGTGATTCTCAATTAGCAGAATGAGGATTGCAAGTATACCAATTGCAGAATAATACATCCCTGCTAGCTTCCCCTATCACTGTCCTGGAATACCGGGAATGAAATCCCGGATGGCAACATATGGCAGCGGGCTATGGAAAAATTCCGAAAAAGGCTCCATATCGGTTCGCATATGATGCAGATGTCCATATCTGTTCGTTTTTATAGCATTCAGAGCTAAAAATTCATTTTAAACTATATCACAGCTAATTCCTGCCGCCTATCAATGCGGTTTAAAAATGTGTTCCTCTTCAGAATCGGCTGGCAGGACCCGCCAGATGGCCGCATAGCAGCTCATCCATAAAAACCAAAAGGGCGAAACTCGCATTCCGCCCCGTATTTCAGATTGTCAGGCTGCTAGCCCAGGAGACTCAGCGCCACCTGCGGTCTCTGGTTGGCCTGGCTCAGAATGGACCGGGAGGCCTGCTGGATAATGTTCTGCTGGGTCATGGCCGCAGTCTCGAAGCAAAGTCGGTGTCACGGATCCGGCTTCTGGCGGCAGCAACATTCTCAGAAACATTGCTCTGGTTCCGGATAGTGGATTCCAGACGGTTCTGCACAGCACCGAGCTCGGCTCTATTGCCGTCAACCTTGGCAATAAAGGCATCAATGTTGGAAAGAGTGTTCTGCGCAGTAGCTACAGTGCTGATATCAAATGTAAGCTCTTCGCCGTTGGCCTTAAGGTACCTGGTGGCATCGTTGCTGATAGCAGCGGCCTTAGTAGCACTCAGAGACTTGGCCACATCCTTAACGCTGAACCCAAGTCCGTCATCCCCCCAGTCCCAGAGTTATGGAAATCTTCTGGTTGGCGTCAGCACCGACCTGAAAATCCACTGTTGCCGAGGATCTGCTGTATCCGCTGCCCCGGTGGCTTTATAGTTTCCTTACGTTTGATACAGCGGACGGATTTTCAGAATCTTCAGCGGAAACCGTGAGAAAACTGCTGTTTTGTGAATACTGTCACGCGATAAATCCATAGACAGTTTTTGATTATTCAGTACCTCGCTCCCCCGAAAAAATTTATGCCGGAAAGAATAATGACAGCACGGAAAAAACTACCTAAAATATGCGACGGAAACCGGGACCGCATCCTGAGATCAGGCACCGGTATCCAGCAGCGGCAAAACCGGCAGCGTTTCCGGCACTTTTCATTAAACGGAGAACCTTACTCATGGGGAAATTTTTCGCAGGGCTGATAGTTGTTCTGATTCTGGCCGTCGGCCTGGGAGTATCACAGTACAATACAATGGTGCAGCTTAGCACCGAGGTAGAGGAGGCCATGGCCAACATTGATTCCTCACTGGAAAGAAGGGCGGATCTTATTCCCAACCTGGTAAACACCGTGAAGGGGTTTGCCGCCCATGAAAGCGGCATTTTCAAGGATGTTACCGAGGCCCGCAAAGCTCTTCTCAGTGCCAAAAGCATCGATGAAAAGGCTGCGGCCAATGAAGCTCTCAGCGGAGCTCTGGGACGCCTTCTGGCCATTTCCGAAAACTATCCGGATCTGAAGTCCGACAAGGTCTATATCGGCCTCATGGACGAGCTCGCCGGCACCGAAAACCGCATTTCCTATGCCCGGGATCAGTATAACTCCCGCGTAAAGAAGTACAATACCTGCATCAAGGGATTCCCGGGATCCATGTTTGCCGGTCAGTTTGGCTATGAACCGGCTGTCTTCTTCAAGGCCGAGGAATCAAAAAAGGCCGTGCCAAAAGTGGATCTCTGACAGGGAAACGGCAAAGATTCCGAAGGGGGAGTGTGCAGCTCCCCTTTTTTATTGCATTTCCCGCACCGGATAAATGCCATTCCGCGTTTCAGTCTGTTTTCATCCTTCCTGTCACAGGATCTTTACTCGCACAGTTCTTTTGAGTCCCTGTCAGAAATGCTGAAAAAAGACGGGGAATTCTGACAAAATCCCTTTCCTGATCTCAAAATATAAATATTTTTCATGCCGTAACCTGAGGTTCCCCCTTACAATCGTATGTCATTGCGGAGGTGTTGCATTCGTGCCACGCGTTTTCAGAATCTTCGTCCAGACAGGAGCACAGTGATGGAACTCAGGGAAATCAAAAAGTTCAATACCAATATTTTCAGCCTTTTCGATGACCGGTGGGCAGTACTTACGGCAGGGACCGGCGACAGCTTTAACGGCATGACCATAAGCTGGGGATCCCTGGGCACTCTCTGGGGGATGCCGCCGCGCGGAAAGCCCGTTGCCACGGTATATGTGAGACCGGATCGCTTTACCTTTGAGTTCCTGCAGAAATCCGCAGACTTTACCATTTCGTTTTTCCCGGAGAATCTCAGAAAAATTCATAATGTCTTTGGAAGAAAATCTGGCCGGGATACCGACAAGATCGCTGCGGCCGGAATTCACGTCAGGGACAGCTCCCGGGGGGTTATTTACGAAGAGGCGGATCTGACTCTGGTCTGCCGCAGGCTCTATGCCTCCCAGTTTGATATCAGCGCCATACCCGCAGATATCAGGGAACAGTTCTACGGCGATAATAATCCGCACTATGTCTTTATCGGTGAAATACAGGATATCATCGAAAAATAACCGGAAAATTTTCTCCGGAGCGAGGAAGTTTCGGTAATTTAACAACTACAAGAGAGGGATTTGCCATGCATAATTACGATTACTTTGTTCCGACACGCCTGGTGTTCGGCAGGGGCCGCTTAGGAGAGCTCTCCAAATACGTGTCCGGCCGCGGCAAAAGGGTGCTTATAACCTATGGCGGCGGCAGCATAAAAAAGCTGGGCCTCTATGACCGCCTCCGGGAACTGCTCCGGGACTTCGAGGTTTTTGAGCTTTCGGGAATTGAGCCGAATCCTCGCATCGATTCAGTGCGGAAGGGCGTGGAAATCGTCAAACGGGAGAATATAGACTTTATCGTAGCTGCCGGCGGCGGCAGCGTTATTGACTGCACCAAGAACATAGCCGCAGGTGCCTGCTATGACGGCGACCCCTGGGATCTGGTGATGAATCCCCGTCTCATCGGAAAGCATGTTCCTTTCTTTGCGGTGCTGACACTGTCCGCCACCGGTTCCGAGTATGACGGCTCCGGTGTTATCACCAATCCGGCCACCAATGAAAAAAACGCCCTTATGGGAGAGATCTTCCCCGAGGTCTCCATCATGGATCCGGAGTACACCTTTTCCGTTAATGCCTGGCAGACAGCTGCCGGTTCTGCCGACATCATGTCCCATGTCTTCGAATCATATCTCGTCCGGGACGGCAATATTTTCACCGACGGCATTTGCGAGGCCATGCTTAAAACCGTAATCGAATGCACTCCTAAGGCACTTAAAAACCCGGAGGACTATGAGGCCAGAGCACAGCTTATGATGGTCAGTTCCTTCGGCTGCTGCGGCCTCCCGGCTCTGGGACGCACCCCGTCCCCCTGGGTCTGCCACGGCATTGAGCATGAGGTTTCTGCCTTCTATGACATTACTCATGGTGCCGGACTGGCCATTCTGACGCCGCCTCTCATGCGTTACAGCCTTAGCGCAGAAACCGCACCGCGTTTCGCACAGTACGGGGTCAGGGTTTTTGGGCTGAATCCGGACAATGATGTCATGGCCAACGCCGAGGAGGCAATCCGGAAGACCGCCGACTTCTTTAAGAGCATTGGTCTCCCGGCCACCCTCCGGGAAGCCGGCATTCCTTCCGACGAGCATTTCGGAGAAATGGCTGATCACATTACCGCCCACTGGTTCGGAGACTTTAAAAACGCTTTGAAGCCTCTGGGACGCGAGGATATCATCGCAGTCCTGAAGGATGCCCTGTAGCAGATCTCTGAAAACCCCGGCCCTATAAGCTGAGCCACTGTCAGCCGCGCTCCCATTAAAAGCTTCGGCATTAAAAACCGAAGCTTATTTAGGTATCTTTCGGGAGAATCCTCCGCTCATAACCATCGCTGTCCGTCATGACATCCCTTCAGAAAATACCATTTTTTGAGCTGGTACCGCATCATAGTTGCAGCATTTATCGGGTATTCACGGCTTCCGTGACTGGAGTCACCTCCTGAAACCCCGTAATATGATAACTTAAAATTGATGCCTTACCGGAAATCGGCTGTAACCTCATAACAGAAAAAACGTTATCCCACTAAGGCACGTTATCCTCTTGTCCAGACACTGGGCCTCCGAATCGCCAGAGCTGAAAAGATGCTGCTCACCAGACTTTTCCCCGTACGGTTCTGAGATTTTTTCTTGAAGGAATACAGCATGAAGACTTTAGACGATTACAGGAACTTTATTGCCGGGCTGCGAAAGGACACCGGCATTGAGGCTTTCATTCCTGATGAAACCGGTCTTGTTTCAGTGCGCATAGACGATGCCTTTAATGTCAATCTTCAGTACGTGGCACACAATAATTCCGTTCTCTGCTTTGTTGAAATCTGCCAGCTTCCCGAAGACGCTCCGAAAAAGGTGTACCGGGAACTCCTGACCGGAAGCCTTTTCGGGAAGGAAACAGCTGGCGGCTATTTCAGCATAGAGGATACCAGTGAAATGGTGGTTTACAGCTACTTTTTCGACGGCAATGAAATTGAAAGGGATCCTGAGGAATTCGTAGCCGCTCTTGAAAAGATTCTCCAGCTCTGCGGTCTGTGGGTCGAACGAATTCAGGAGCTCTTGTCCCCGGATTCCGAGCCTGATCTGGATATGATCCCGCACCACCTGCAGACCATCTACCCTTAGCCCCGTACCCCCGAAAACAGGAGCTGCAAAATGACCGATATCATCAACAGATTTGAGAATATTGCAAATTCATGGTCTCTCGGGTTTCGTGACGTTGTTGTCAACGAACAGGGCAGCGATGCCAAACTGGGCAGATTTATTATCTCTCAGGGTGCAGTCAAAAACGATCAGACCATGCAGGCTTTCCGCGATGCTCTTTCCAGAAAATACGGCGTCTTCGGAGAACATGCCTTTGATACCATTCTCGGTGCCAGAAGCCAGCTCCACAAATCCCTGAGAGTCTGCGATATCAGAGACACCCTGTCCAGCCTTAACAAAATAAAGGAAAACCGGCTTAAAAGCGAAATCAACCGCCAGATGGACACAGACCCAAAAATGATGGAGCTTCCGGAAGATGTCCAGTCAGAGGTACGGCTGGCTGTCAAAAAGAAAATCGACGCCTGCAAAAACCTCGGCTCCCGGATCAGCAACAACGCGGATATCGGAAAAATCGCCCAGAACATTATCAGGGATTCCCTGGAAAGCGTCCGGGAATCTCACAGTAATTCTCTCACCGGAAAGAAGGATATAGTTACCCAGGATCTGACGGGACGTACCGATACGGAGCACGAAGCCGGAAGCCGCACCCCGGTGGGACTTAAAAATCTCAGCCTGATTTTTGACAGCAGGTCCACCTCTGTCGAGGACCGGATCAAAAACGGAACTATCGGCGTAGGGGAACGCATTAATAGTTCCTCCGATAATCCCACTCTCCTGGTTAAGCTTAAAACCAACGGTGTGGAACCCGGATTTATTTATACCAACGACTGGTCCCAGAACGATACCCGGGGACTCATGCAGGATTACGACTCCCCGGAAAGCCGCGAGATTCTGGATGATCTTAAGAAGAAGTATCCCGTTACCGCCAGTGAATGCGCGAAGCTCCCTCTGAGGGAACAGATCATGAAATTCGGCCGGGCGCATCCGGCATGCATTTCCGCCGTTGCTGAATTTATGATCGAACGCGAAATGAAAAATCCCGAAAGCAGCCTTTACCGGGAATTCTGCCAGAAATTCCCGGATTGCGACCCCGGACAGTGGCAGAACATCCCCCTCGACAGCATCAAGAAAGAGCTGTTTGCCCAGATCCGGGATGCCGTGCTGTCTGTCAGGCCCGGAGACCCTGATTATGACAAGTCTCCCATGTTCCGGCATTTTTCAGACCGGCACATTGTCAAGCTGGACTACAACGAAAACGTCCGGATCATTAATAAGAGCAAGGCCTCGGCCGGCAAATTCATGCGTCCCGAGCGCATTATCACCAACCGCAAATTTGGCCAGCTGTACCGCCTGCAGACCGCCACCACCGCGAACAAGTCTTCCGTGGGGGCGGTTACAGAAGCTCTGGCAAATGACCTTTCCCGGCTCTCCGGCGTTCCGACCCAGGAACTCAGGATTGTGAGAGGGCAGTATTCTGACGGGCACCCCAAGATCATGCTGGAGGCCAAATTCGCCCAGGGCTACCAGGATCTGGAAAACGGCTTCCTGAAGGACGGCCAGATAGTTCCGCCGCCAGGCAAAACTGCCGAAAAGATCGGCAAGTACAAGGCCTTCTTCCTGGTCAGTGCCGACCGCGACGGCATCGGCTCCCGGGGGCAGAACAAGGGCTTCGCAGACGGCAAGTTCTTTGCCATTGATCCCGGACACTCCCTGGAGGGGAACGGCCGGCATCTCACCGTAGACGACAATTTATCCTTCCGTGATACCTATGGCTATTCCACAAAACCCCGGTTTAAAAACTTTTCAGTATTTGATGACGATACCCGCTTTGCCAAATTCCAGGGAGTTCTGGAGCTCCGTGATATGAAACAGAGCCAGCGGGCGGAAAAACTGTTTGAGGATTACCGAAAGGCCTTTGATCCTGATGAAATGGGCATTAGCGCTGAAGAAAAGGCCCTCCGGAAGGAAATTATCAGTGAAATTGATGTAAAGCAAAAGGAATTCCGGGATAACCTGGACAAGGTGCTCAGCGTATCTGAAAACCAGCTCAGGCTCTATGATGATCTCGCTCCGGACGGCCCCGGGATTCAGGAGCTGGCCATTGAAACCATTGAGAATCTGGAGAAGCTGACTTCGCCTACCACCTGGATAAGCCCTCACGGGGAAACGCCCCTGGAGCACCTTTCTGTCATTCAGGAAACCAGAGTCCCCTGGAGAGCCCACTTAGAAGGGGACAGCATCGTCTATCACTGCGACAGACCTCTTTCCGAAGAGGGGCGGAAATATCTCACCATTGTGGCTCAGGCTGCCGGCGCCGCCCTGGAAATAGACGCCGAAGGCTGTGCCCGGCTCACCATACCAAAAGCCGGCGCCGCCCGGATTATGGAGAAGTTTTCAGAAAAGAACGTCTCCAAAATCACCCATCCGGAGGAATTCATGGCCCGGACCACAGGCGGCACCGGTCTCGAAGAGGGGCGGGTCTTCAACCGGGAAGCGGAGGCCGCAAGAACCGAAGTGAACCAGGCCAGAGAGACCGCCAGTAACACTCTCGGTTTCAATATTCCTGATAATCTGGAGGTGGCTGTTAACGGCAAAACCTACCGGTTCCGGAAGGAGCATTATACCGCCATGATCATGGACACCCCGCCTGCTGACCGCCCCCGGAGCATTGCCGAGCTCAGAAATATTCTTGCCGCCAGAATAGGCAGGGGGCAGGAAATCCTGAAGGCAGTTTATAGCGGACAGGGACACCGTTACGAAACAAGTCTCCGTAACGCCGCCTGCGTTACCCTGGCATTTCATGCAGCCACCGTGGAAAAGGGCGAGTACAATGAACGCGGAGCCTTCTCGGTGGAGGATCCTGACGGACGCATCTACCAGTGGCTCGACAAGTGCCAGGAGGTCTACCTGCGCACGTCCACCCATGCCAGAGCCTACCACCATCAGCAGGTAGACGGACATCTTAATATGCCGCGGGGGATTGACATTCCCCGGAGCATGGGAGGTCTTATGGGCGGCATGAGAACATTCCATTATTTCACGGTGCCGGCTACAGAAAACGAACCCCGGAGACTGTACCTCAAATGCGAGACCCATGGCATTTACAACAGCACCATCTCCGACAAGGAGGTGGAGGATTCCCGGGTTTCCGGAATGCAGGTTCGCAAGGAACGGTCCGGAGACAAGTCCGAGTCCTTCCTGCACTGCTTGTCCCTCGTGACATCAATTACCAGACATGGCCCCGGAGAAGGAAACCGCAAGGAGAATTTCCCGGCTTCAGTGAAGACCGTCATGGAGAGAGCCCAGAAGCAGCTGCAGGAGAAGGGGTTCCCGGACTATGCCGCACGGCTGTCTGCTAATGTCTCAGGCAAAGATAACGGCGGTATCCGCATGCTTCTGGATAACCTGGGCAAAATTACCGGAGACGCTATGAACAGAAATGACAGAACCGCCATGGCCGAGCTGGAACTCATTACTGTCAGCCTGGAAAACGCCATTCAGGACTATGTTTCCGAGGTTAATGCCGCCGGGGTGCAGTTCCGATCCGGAGCTTCCACTGCCAGACTCGGAAACGAGGTGATTCTGAACGTTAATGAAGTTGTCCCCGGAGCGCCACAGAACCCGGCGTAGCCAGGACAGGTACCCGGGTGATTCCCGGGGGACAGCAGAATCTCTGCCGCAGACCGGAATAGGGAGCGGTTTTTCCAGATCAGGGACCGCAGCGTCCCGATCATGCATGGGGAGAGCCGGCCGCTGCCATTGTCATTACCGAGGATCCAGGAAAAATCCGTCCGGAGATTCCGGGAAGCGGGAAGTTCGTGCACTGCGGGAAGGAAACAGTGAATCTGGAATTCATTTCTAAAATATAACAGCAGTAAAATCATACTGGACATATTATTTAAAACTGCTATCAGATTCACAGCATGGAGAATTTATGAAAATCGCCTACATCGGCTCCAGAACTGCCTCTCAGGAAAGCATTGCCCGGGTTAACGCCTATCTCAGCAGCATTGCAGATCTTACAGAAATTGTGACCGGAGGGGCCTTCGGAGCCGACAGCGCCGGCATGGAGTATGCTACGGAACGCGGTATTGCCCTTACCGTTTACGCTCCGGAGGGTTACCATAACAGCGATCTCTGCCAGAAAGTTCTGAAATTTCCCAATGTTCGGGTGGTGGACACGGGACTGGGCTTTATGGAAAGAAACACGCTTATAGTCAGCGATGCCGCCATGGTGGTGACTGCAGATTTCGGAAACGGCACCATTGATGCCATGACCAAGGCTCTCAGACAGAACAAGAGGGTGCTGGTATTCGGGAAATACATCCCGGGCAAATACCGGAAGGCTATCCCCGGGGGAGTCGAATTCATGACAGAATAAGAGCGGCAGGACTGGCTGGAATTCCCCGGCTGCTGCCCTGGGACACGTTCCGTCCGGACACTTTCCGGGGCTGTATTTTCCGGTACCCCAGCTCCGGAACGGTGCCCCGAGATCCTTAAAGACACTGGAACATCCGCTTGCACTCATCTCCTTGCACTACTGTCATAATTACTAGCATAAATATTTATGATTCAGGACTTAATGATATAAAAGCAGTTTTCTGAAGTGTATTATTAAATGATTACCATTCTCTTATCCTTGATTATCCTTCTTACTTCATCCTCTGAGGGCAGATTTGAATAATCCGGCCGTGCTAAATTCAAAGGGAGTGGCTCACCGGATTTATATTCCGTTATCTTTTCGGTATCTTTGGGATAAAGGGAAAACCTCTCAAGATTATAATCAATAATTACAGCCTGAAAAACTGTAAACCCCCGGTATTTCATCGACGGCAGCATTAGCTTTTTATTCAGCTTTATTTTTGCTTCGTACGACAGCACCAGAAAGGGATGCCCGTTATTATGAGTGCAGATATATGCAGCATTCATCATGGATATTCCTGCTACTGCTGTCTGTGAATTATAGCCCCGGCCATTGCAGTACTTAAAAAAAGAAAGATTTTCAGAAGGAGGCGGATTTACAATTATCGCTGTTTTATCATCTGCATAGCACGTTGCCATTAAATTCAGATCTTCATTCTCTGAGAATTCACAAACTGTCATAATCACCTCTGAAAAATGCGACCTCCGGACCGCAGCAGATCCCGCAATAACGGAGTCTCCGGAGAGCACTCCGACGGACATAATGAATAACAGCGCATAGTGCTAAAGCTCCGGCTCCGGAGCTGCTATCCCCGGATTGCAGCTTCCTTTACCCGGTATGTGAACTCATAAACCTTTATGAAGCTGAAAAAGCTCCCTCTTTTCCAGAGCCACCGAAAGGCAGGAAGCCAGGCAGCGGGAACACTCCAGGCATCCGGGAGGGCATTTTCAGGAAGCTTCTCGTAGCAAATATGGAGAAAAGACTCCGGTCTCCAGGGAGTATTAAAGGCAAAGGCGAATTCCGGAAGTCTCTCCCGGTCTGCATATACCATGATACAGACAAAGAACCAGTAGAGAGCGGCATATCCCGGAAAATATCCCGTAATAAGATCCGCAATATCTGAAGGAGCCCCGGGATCATCCCGAAACCTGGTGCTGTAATCCCGGTCAGGATTGTATTCCAGAAACGCCAGGCCGTCCGTTCCCGTAGAAAACTCCCCGGAGATCCCGGAAGAAGCTTTCCCAAAAATCCTTTCTAAGCCGGCTCTTCTGGAGTGATCACTGCGGGAAAACCGGAAGAAGGCCCGGGCCCGGAATTTCCATGAGGAGGGAATTTCCTCCAGAGGATCAGCCTCCTCCGGAAATGTGCCGGTAAAAACCCGTTTCAGAGCAGCAGCGCGGCTCCTTGCAATCTTCCGTCTTAAATCGGGGTCTCCGGCACTGCAGTTCGAAAAGAGATTTTCTGCCGGAATTCTTTCCCATATGAAAAATTCCGGCCAGAGTCCCGGATCCAGGTCCTCCATGGTAACAAATTTTCCCGGAAGCTGTTCCCGCAGTACCGGGATCTCCAGGAATTTCCGGTAGCATTTATCCGCAGTTCTGATATGAACCTGACTGTCCCGAAAGATATCCCGCTCCGGATCCGGAAGATAATCCCCGGGCTTCCGTATCTCAGATCCCGCTGCCGGCCGCAGTGTCCAGGTTCGGAGATCCCGGATCTTCTGAAAAAGCATAAGTGCCAGCGGGGCCTCCGGAGCTTTTCCATACATGTCGAAGCCGGGAATTCCCGGCTTCCGCCGTACGTTTTCCGGAAGAGGAGAAAGGTGCAGTGCCGCCTGGAGAAGATCCCCTATGATGATGCCGGAGAAACGGAGATCCCGGGGGGTGCCGGGATGTTCCGGCATAGTCTCCGCAGACGAAGCGGGTACGGCGGGTGAAGTACTGCTTCCCGGGCCGGATACTTCGGCAGAACCGGAGAAAATCTTTCCGGAAGAAAAGGAAAGATAGGCAAATTCCGGAATTCCGAGATCCCGGAACAGTGCTTCCTGTGTGTCCCGGAATGTCCGCTCATCCCGGATCCTCCGGGTTTCGTGCCCATAAATGAGAACGGCAGTACGGGATATAGCGGTAGCCCCAGAGGCAGAGTCCGGTGGAAATACAAAGTTCCGCTGCACCATGACAGGAAGGGCGGCGTCAAGGGCGCTCTTCTCCAGAGCCGCTGCCAGATACCCGGAGGAGGCCGGAAATACCCCAAGGTACATGCCCCAGCATGAGGAGGCATACCAGGAGGCAAGGAACCGGACAAGACGAAGCTGGCTCTCCCGGTAAAGACGCCAGAAGCTGAGAGCCGTTACGGGCTCGGGAGAAATCGGCGGGGCAAAGGAACGCGCCGCTCCTGAAGAAAGGACAAAATTCTCAGAATGAAAGACTGATCTTTTCATGATGGATCCCTTAATTGCTGCTGGCCAAATGCCATGTGGAATAAAAGGAAAAACCGACACATGCCGCGGAAAACAACCCGCTGGCAGCATTAATTATAGATAACTCTAGATATCTGCAGCAATAAAAAACGAACCTGTTTTTCAGAAATTTTATAAAATTGAACAGACTTCATGTTTCACAGAACGACTCCGAAAAAAGAGAGCACGTACAGGAAAGGCGGAGGTTCTTAATAAGGGAAACGGAGCCTTCGGGGTTTTCCTGAAAGTACAGAGGAAGGCTTGTCTGTTGCCAGTAAATCCGATTCTGGCAACAGAGTCTGCTGCGGGCCAGACTCAAAAGATCTGCCGGTACTTTCCATATGCAGAAAAATCATCCCTCATTTCTGCATATCATCGCCGGCGGCAGGAATTCAGTCATTGTAGCGGTTATCAGTATCTTCCGGCGGAAGCAGTCCTACTACAATATCAAATATAATTCTAATACCCAGAAACATCAGAGGCACGCTCAGCAGTATCCACCAGGCAGAATTGTTGGAGTCATGCAGTCTTCTGGCCACAACGGCATAACCGGGAATAATGGTTCCCAGAATAAATACCAGAATGGCAATGCCCGCAAGTCCGGAGCCCCCCATTTTATCAAGAACAACCGCCATAATCAGAACGGCAATAAAAAGAAGCCCGATGCCCAGCTGGGCCCACCAGAATTCTGAACGGGAGGCCCGTCCGCGGAAGCAGGCATACTTCTCAGTGAAGCACACCCGCATCGCCTCTGAAAATGTCCTTCGCTGAGACTTCCTGACCTCTGGTACGTTTTTCCTTAAGATGATACTGTCTGTCATGAATCAGATCTCCTGTAATCCCGGAACCAGGACAGTTGCCGGGTTCGAAAAAAAACTGCATGCACTCAACCAAAAATCCCTGCCCGTCAAAATCAGAAAAAACCGCCCCTGGCAGGCATTGTAAAATACAGCACTGTCCCTGATAAGCCTCTCAGATTTCGGGAGACAGCTGCTTCCGTGCTCCCTCCAGTGCCGTCTTCTCCTGCCATTCCCATTTAAGCCAGGAATCGGCGCCAAGAACTCTTTCAGCGGTGCTTTTAAGGCTTGTCAGAGTCATTTTTCTCTTCGGCCAGTGCCGCATGCTGGTGTCCTGCATTTTTGCGACGGAAAATTCTTCATGGGCCTCCGCAGCCTTAAGACAGGAAAAGGCAAACATGTGACAGTTGTTTTTGAATAGGCTGTAAGCATCATAATCCTGATCAAGCTGGCTTCTGGCTATACTGGCTACCTCCGGATTCCCCACCGGAACCCCGTCCCGGGCTGAAACGAATATGGTTTCCGTGCAGCCGTAGCCGTTCTGAACAAATTCCCCGGGGGTTACCAGTCTGATAACACTGTGGTGCGTTTCGGCGTCTCTCTGAAGCTCCACAATGCATTTTTCACCCCCGCCGACATAAATTCCGGAATGTTCTGCATAGCCGGTCAGGAGATCCCGGTAAATGATGGCCCCCGGCTTCGGTTCTCCCGGGAGCGAATCCTTATACATTACCCTGAGGGCAGTAGTCAGCGGAGCCTTGGCAACAGCATAGGTTCCCAGTACGGCAAGGACCGCAAATAGCGTTTTCCTGTTAGATTTGGCATCCATAATGCTTCTCCTGAGTTTCGGAACGGTGTTATTCCGGGCAGACACTTCAAAAGCGCGCTCCTTCGTGAAACCATAGTCCCGGAAAGGGAGGAAACAGCGTCCGGGTACAAGGTTTCGCGGTTCCCAGTCCAATGCCCTGAAAATTCCGGTTCCGGGGAGCCCCTCAAAAAGCGGTACCGGGGAGAATCCTCACAGCAATCATACCGCAGCTTCCCCGGATAAATTGAAAAATTCCCTTTCCGGATGATTATTTAAGACAACAGCTCACAATTATGCGGTTCTCAAAAATTTTCCTCAAAGATGAACTTAATCGTTTTACAGCTGTCTGAAGGAAAGCGGGACTGGTCATGAGACAGCGGATTTTTATCCTGACGGCTCCAGGCCCCCGCTATTGAAACACTGACAGAAACCGCACCCCGGCCAGAGAAATTCCCTGCTTCCGGAGTGCTTTTTGAGAACTCGGCTTTCTGGAGAACAGCGCCATGAAATTCAGATTCGGTAAACTCGCTGCAGCTTTAATTGCTGCTGCTTCCCTTTCTCTTGCAGGGTGCGGCGGTGGACATCACGGCCACCACGGGCATCACGATCCCGACGATCCCCAGGAGGATTCCATTTACATCGACATTCAGGTTATTGACGGCTACCTTAAGGATGCCCGGGTCTTCATCGACCTTGACCGGAATTTTCAATGGGATCGCAATGAGCCGCGGGGCTATACGGATTATAACGGTCTCGTCCGTCTTGATGTCAGAAAGGATGAGCTTAACAAACAGGGAGATACTGCTCTTCAGGTAATCGTCACCGCTCCGGAGGGAACCTCCGATCTGGTATACGGCGAAAAGGATCAGCTGGACACCGAGCTTACTCTTTCCCGCAATATCTTCGTTAACAGAGATATGAATGACGGTGTCTGGTACATCGTATCCGCGTTTTCCACGCTTAACGATATCGCTCTTTACGGTACCAGAGACTACAATGACTACCAGTCATACCAGGGAAAACTGGCGGATCTGGCAGCTTCTGCCGGAGCTTCTGAAAAAACCGTATATGACAGCCTGGACTACAATGTCAATATCCGGGATGAGGGCGACCTTAAAACCGTGGTAGCCGGCGAGGTTCTGGTGCGCAGGGGGCTGCTCCCGAAGACTCCGGAGGATCTCGAAAAGCTTCTGGATTCCTTTGCCACCCAGGGGGCCTCCGACGAGGATCTGGCAAAATGCCGCGAGATTACCGGCAAAATTGTCTCCCAGGCGCAGAGCGACATGAAGGATGACAGCAGCTATTCGGGAAAGGATCTTATCGCCACAATCCGGGATACCCTGGATAAGAAGGAGGATGCTGCCGGGGAAAAACCGCAAACAGATTCGGAGAAATCTCATGACGAAGAGACTTCTTCCGGAGCAGGTGATGAGTCAAAGGCCACGCCGACGGTGATAATCAGACAGGACGACAGACAGGTCTGAAAACGGCTTTCCGGAAAAGTTTTTTCCGGTGTGCGCATGAAGGGACAGGCTAAAGAGAGACCTGTCCTTTTTTCATCCCGGATAACGAACAGAAGAGATCTCCGTAATGGCTGGGACCGCGGGAGGGCGTTGCCGTTCTGTACCTCAGAATAAAGCGCTCTCCCCCGGCTTACACCACCCTGATAAGCCGTTCCAGAGTATGCATCAGAAGCTCAGGATCCACCGGTTTTGAGAGATGGGCGTTAAGACCGCACTGAAGGCTCCTTTGCACATCCTCGTCAAAGGCATTGGCGGTCAGGGCAATAATCGGCACCCTGGCAGCATCGGGCCGGTCGATCTCCCGGATTGCCCGGGCTGCCTCCAGACCGTTCATTTCCGGCATTCTCATATCCATCAGGATTGCATCATAATAGCCGGAAGGGTGCGCAGAGAACATCTCCACCGCCATCTTTCCATTCACCGCCACCTCGGCCGTCACATTCTTGAGGCGGAGCATCATGACGATTATTTCGGCATTCACCGGCATATCCTCGGCCAGAAGCACTCTTCTCCCGGAAAGCTCGGCCCTGCCGGACGCCGCGTTTTCATTTCGGGCCTGGCAGTATCTGCCGAACAGCAGATCGCCATTAAGGGGCTTCGCGATAAAACGGTCTTTGGGAACCCCTTCGGGAACCGCCGCACCGTCACCAATAACAAAGAGCTCGGAATCTCCGGCCGTAGCCTCCCGGATTGCCGTCAGGGCGGCATCAAGGTCGATTTCCGGGATATCCCGGGAAAGCAGCACCAGGTTATAGGGATCGTTCCTGCCCTTTTTAAGAGCCAGAATGCGCAAAGCCTCAGCCACGGAAGCAGCAATGTCCGCTGACATGCCGTCCTTTTCAAAGGACTGCCGGGTAAAATCACAGAACACCGCATCGTCATCGACGATAAGAACCGAGACATCACGGGGCGTGATATCTCCTGAGCCGAGAGCACTGTTTACCGCCTCCAGAGTCAGCGTTACAGTAAAAGTAGTGCCATAGTCCTTTTTGCTGACCACCTCGATAGTGCCGTCCATAAGCTCCAGAATTCTCTTGGTAATGGTCATGCCAAGTCCGGTGCTGCCAAGCTTGCTGGGCTCCCCGGGATCTTCCTGATTGAAGGGGTCAAAGAGCTTAGGCAGAAATTCGCTGCTCATGCCAATGCCGGTGTCGGAGATTATAAAGCGGAAGGTGGTTTTATTGTCGTATCTGCCAACCTCCTCCACGATGAATGACACCCTGCCGCCCCGGAGAGTAAATTTTACGGAGTTACCCAGAATATTGATAAACACCTGCTTCAGACGGACACTGTCTCCCAGGTAAAACTCCTGAAGATCGCACCGGAGAGTGTAATTCCATTCCAGGCCGTTCTGGCGGCACTGTCCGCCAATAATGTCGTTTATCTTCTCCAGAACGTCACGGAGAGAGCACAGTTCCCGGCGGATTATCATCTTTCCGGATTCGATGCGGGACATGTCCAGAATATCGTTGATAAGCTCCTGAAGATGCGTGGCAGAGCTTTCCATCTTGTGAAGATAATCCTTTACGGATGGGGTTAGCCCGGGCTCGTTCTGAATAAGACGGTTAAGCCCGATAATCACGTTCATGGGGGTGCGGATCTCGTGACTCATATTGGACAGAAATGCCGTCTTTGCCCGGTTGGCCACCTCGGCGTTACTGAGAGCATCACGAAGCTTCTGATCCTGGGCCATGGCCTTGCGGGTTTCCTGATCAATATCCGCAAAGCCCACAGCCACGGTCCGGATATCATCAGCAGACTTATTGAACACCGGTGCCACACAGACCATTTCATAAAACTCGCGGCCTTCCCTCTGAACAAGATAGCGGAACGAGATAAGCTTTTCGGTTTTCAGGGCCTCACGAATACAGTGCACAGTCATAAAATGCAGAAACATGGTGCGGTACTTTTCAGAAACCCCGGCCGAATAGGTGACGACGCTTTCGTCGTAGATAAATCTGTCTCCGGGCTTGACACCGTTGTCAGCGGAACTGTCGGACTGATAGCAGACGCTGGTATTGCTTTCCAGATCCACCAGAAACACCCAGCGGAATTCATTTGAGAGGGCATTTATCATACTGCTGGTCTGGGTATGAATGTTTAAACGGTAGTCCCGCAGCTGATCCCGGAGAAGATGAATTCGCCTTCCCAGTTCATGAAGATCAGGATTGGGACTCATATCTGCAAGATTCAGGGGAATGCCGTCCTCGTTGATTTCCCGGGTCAGTCCGTTAACATCACTGGCAATGTCGGCAAGTGCGGCCGTGAAGGAAAATATCTGTTTGCGCAGGGTGGCCGTGGCAAGCAGCACCAGAATAATGCCGATGATAAATGAAGCGGCCGTGCTTGCCAGGATCAGGGTGGCCTGACCAGTAATCCATTTGTCATACCAGTCTGCAGAAAAGTCCACCGCCACAATACCGGCAACCTCCCCCCGGGAGTTGAATACCGGACTGTAGGAGCTGTAAAACTGCCCCCACTCATCAGTATAGGGAGTGTCGTCAACAGCAGAAACTCCCTCACTGGCACGCTCCAGTGCCCTGGTATAAACCACTGTCGCACCGAACGGAGCGGGATCTTTTACTGTCGGATCCACCGTAAAGATAAAACGATCAGGGCCGGGCTTTTTAGTATCCCGGATGCAGTAGATGTAGCGAAGCTCGATATTATCCTGAAAAAAAGCCAGAGTATCATTGATTCTGCGGTACTCCGGAGTATTCACATCATCTTTCTGCACCTTTTCGAGATCATCACCGTTCAGCATATCCGCAGCTGTCTTGGAAATATCCAGCATGCGGTTGTCAATAAGAGACTGCAGGGCCGAACGGGAATTAACAAAAAGCACCGTCCCCAGAATCACATTGGCAGTTATAAGAGCACCAGAAATACCGATTATCAGTCTGGCCACAAAACCGGTTTTTGAGTTCATCATGCTTTCAAATCTCCCCATATCCATATTATATATGAACCCTGACAGCTCAAATTTGAACGGGAATTCACAATTAATGAAAACCTTCGCGGAAAATGCAGATTTCCAGCACAGGGGAGCAGTACAGCGAGAGAAACAGAAGGTGATGACGGAGAAGCAAATGAAGAGACTGAGCTGTTATGGAAGCCACCGGGAAAAACAGCTAACTGGAAGGGAGGGAAGGGGAAGGGGAAGGGGAAGGGGAAGGGGAAGGGGAAGGGGAAGGGGAAGGGGAAGGGGAAGGGGAAGGGGAAGGGGAAGGGGAAGGGGAAGGGGAAGGGGAAGGGGACGAGGCCTCTCATTCTGTAACCGGCACGGAGCTCCGGATATTTTCGGCGAATCCGCTAAATCCTGCCATCACCGGAGGAAACGGGGGCCGGCAGATCATCACGGCAGCCCCTGTAAATATGCTCCTCCGGCGGTACTAGAACTCGTACCTCATGTAGTCAAAAAGTCCCGGACAGTAACCGAATTTATGAAGGACTGTCTCCGCATCCTGATCATCCGGCGCGTCATCAGCAGATCCTTCATCAGGGACAAACTCCGATTCCAGATATTCCGGAGTAAGACGGCTGTCCAGAAATTCTCCCAGAGCATCAAGCCCGATTACCGAAACGGGGAATTTTTCCGAAAGGCGGGCAAGGAATTCCGGATCGCTGTCCAGACATACCAGAACCGCATCACGGGGATCGCTGTCCATGTACTCACAGAGCATCGTCAGTTCTCCGGCAGCGGCTTCGGCATTCGCGGTGGCAAACACGAACAGCAGCACCCGGCTCATGGTTCTGATAACCAGATCCAGTTCTATCCTGTAGTTATCCAGCAGAATTCCGGCACTGCGGGCAAAGAGACAGAAGCATTCCGGATGCCTGAGCGTCATGTCCATAAGCCGGTTCTGCACGATGGCCGCACCGGCTCTGTGGAACCAGCCTCCGGTAATGAAGTCCCGGAGCGCCCGGGGTTTCAGCACGGTAATACGCGATTCCCGGGAATCCCTGATATAGACGTTCCTGTATATAAGGCCAATTTCCATCATGTCATTCAGAAGCTTCTGATAGCGGGAGAGAATTTCATCCGGAAAATCCATGTCCAGTGCAAAAGACGAGAGTTCCCGGGAAAGTCCCTCAAGGAGCATGTTGAAGACCGTTCCATATTCCTGATTCCGGCAGCAGTCCGTCAGAATGCAGAGAGACAGCCTGTCGGCATCCTCAGCCTGACCGTTGTAGCGAAGAACATCCATCACTCTGATGTTTTCATCATCCAGAAAATCGGCACATTCCTCCGGCTTCATGAGGTGACTTTCCAGAAAATCGTCCCGGAGGGCCTGATCCCGGGCTTCATCCATAAGCATCTGATAGTAGGAGGCGAGGACACTGTCCGAAATGGCAGGGCGGGGCCGTTTGGCCGCAGCCTCCGCAGAATCCCGGTCCTCACTGCGGGACGGCTTCGGAAACGCTGCTGCCGCGGAACCGGAGCCCCCGGGGGCGGCAGTAGCTGAAAACGGAGGAGCGGCGGGTTCAGGAGACGCAGGGGGGGGATCTGAATCCGCCGGAGCTCCTAGAGGACCATGCTCCCCGGTCTCCGGCCCCGGGACTTCCTCAGTCTTCTTCACGATTTCCTGCGTATTCTTCTTTTCCTCTCCCATGACCTCGGTGATAATTTCCTTAGGAACCTCGGGAAGAGTGAGTCCCTTAGCCGCCTCGTCTGGAATTTTCTGATCCGGACCGGAGATTTCGGGATCTGCCCCGGCGTCAGGGACAGATGCCTCCGTCATTTCCGAAACCTGCGGAGCTTCAGGAGCAGCTGTTTCCGGAGAGGTCTCTGGAGCATTTTTCTCTGCCCCGATCCGGCCCAGAAGCTCCGCAAAATCCGGACCTTCCTTTGCGAGCAGATCTTCGGGAAGAATCTCCTCCAGAGCCGGCAGGAACCCAGATACCGCAGTGATTGTCATGGCTTCACGGACGGCAGGGGGAGCACAGCGGGTTTCGGCCGCGCTCCGGAACACCAGAAGGAGCCTTTCCCGCGGAATATTCAGCAGATCTCCCGCCGTAGCCAGATGCTCCGCCATGGCAATGCAGTTCTCGGCCGTACAGCTCCTGATAGCGGTCCAGTCTCCGGCATGGCAGATAAGAACATCAATCCGGACATCATCACCGTCAGGCAGCTCCAGAGCAATGTTTCTGATAAACCTGACACTTCCGGGGTTCCGGATATGCTGCCCCAGGTACTTCTGCGTCCTGCTGCCCACGTAATACCTGAGCCAGCCTCCGGTGAAGAAGCTGTAAAGATCAGGATTATCGTCAAGATCAATGATGAACTTCCGGGACTGTCTGGAGTAGTTAAAGTCCCTGATAAGGTCTGTCCGGTAAAGACTGGAGCACAGGTTGCTGACTGAAGAGGTCTTTTCGCCGTCAAGCTGCTCCACATTCCAGACAAAACGCTGTCTGGAAATGTGATTTTCATGAATACGGCACACCTCCTTAAGAAGAGGCTGGAAAATCTCCTCGTTCCTGCAGAATTCGCTGGCGCTGCCGTCCAGAGCCGAAAGGGCAGCACTGACAAGCTCCGCCTCGGTAACAATGACGCCGGAACGCGAAAACCAGGCATAAAGCTGGTCCGGATTAAACTGCAGCTCCGGAATGGCAATCCTGGCAGAACCCGCGTTCTCGGGGAATTCCGGCACTTTCATAAGCTGCCTGGCAGTTTTATCAAATTCGTCATGACTGAGAGCATTGATCGTGGTCTTTTTGGAAAGGCTGGCAAATTCCGGACTGTCCTTTCTGAAATTATGAATGAAAAGAAGGTTCCGGGCCGGAATGTTCAGCCATTTTCCCGCCAGCTCCAGATTCCCGGCCGCCTTTTCGGGATCGGCCGCACCGGCAAGAACCGCGGTAACAATATCCTGGAAACGCACCAGATAATCCAGATCAATCCGCACCTCCCCCTTGCAGAGACGCACATTGCGGGAGATACCGCAAACACCGGCATCCGTATTCTGAAATACCGTATCGATAACATTGCCCGCAGCATGGAAAAACCGGCGGTCCTCCAGTACATACTGACTGAAATTGCTGTTGCAGACCAGATCGAATCTGACGCTCTTTTCCTTGCTGTAGTATTCAAAGCTGCGAATCACCTTCATGTTATCAGCCATGTGCCGGCACATCTGGACAGTGGTGCCTACCTGTACCGCATCGCAGCCGTTAAGGGACTGGGCAACCGAGTGATCTCCGGTCTGAAGAGCCCGGGCAATTCTCCTGAAAAGCACCGGAGCCAGCACGTATCTGCCGGACTTCATCCGGGAAAGCACATCCAGGTCGATCTCCGTCCGCGAGACGGGAGGTCCGGAGAGACACTGCACCCCGAGGGATTTCAGACGCTCAGCCATGGCCTCGTTCAGAAAGGGATGGTCAATCACCGTATAGAGCCCCGCGGGCACCGTAAACGTGGGAGCCGCTGAAGGCCGGGACTGCTCCGGACGGTTTTCCAGACTTTTAACCGGACGGGTGCTGCTTATAAGGGCCATCATCCGGTCATAAGAGCTCCGGTTCCGGGAAACGGCCCGGGAACCTGACACCGGGATCCCGTTATCCGGAGCGGGATTCTCCGGATCTCCTGAGGCGGCAGCTGATGTGAGCGGCGTTCCTGCCGGATTTTCCTCCCCGGAAGAAGCCGGAGCTGCGGCAGTGACGCCATCCTGATTTCCGGAAGAACCCGGAAAAGCACCGGGAACAGAGCCCGCTGCCGTCCTGGCCTCCGGAACCGCCGGGGGATCCTTTCTGCCCGCAGCCAGACACAGACCGGCCATAGCCTGGGAAAATGCTGTCCGGAAACTATCCAGGCTGATGACGTTATAGCGATGGATATCGGTGATGTTCCGGGCCTGTTCCGGAGTGCCACCGGCCAGAACCAGAAAGGAATGCTCCGGGGCAATGCCCGTGCGCTTTCCGAAGGTCTTGTACTTAACGATAGACTGCTGGAATTCCCCGGTCTTGCATTCCACCCAGACCGGAATGCCGTTTACGAAGCTGAGCACATCCAGCTCGAAGGTTTCCTTCTGATTCATCTGGAACTGAACATTGCTGTAGTTTTCCACCTCGATGCTGTAAAGTCTGGCATAGTTGTCCAGGATTTCACGGACCATGCCGTATACATAGATCTCCATCCAGTGCCCGGTAATGAAATTAATGATGGCACCATCCTTCTGAACCCGCATGGTGAGAGTCGGCACCGCCCCCGAGGAATAGCGGTATTCCACCAGAAGGGCGTTCCGGTACAGCACTGAGGCAAGATTGGTGCAGGCGTTCCGGGTTTTCTGGTCAAAGCGGGACAGGTTTAGAAACACCCGGTTTCCCCGGCCCTGGGATACCTTGAGGGCATTAATAATCGGAAGCACCGCATGATAGTCCCGGCCGATAATCCGGGCCATCTGATTCCAGACTGGCGATTCGTTAATAATATTGTCGATTCTGGTTATCAGAAAACCGTTGTCCTTCATGAATTTCTGAAGAGCATCCCCGCAGCGGGTCTCGCTGGCATCCACAGACGGGGCCGGAGCAGCCACCGGCGCCGGAACCGGACCCATGACATCCGGAATCCCGGGCACTCCCGGATCGGCGGCTGTATTCTGAAGCACGTCCTCCGGCACCGCATCCGCAGTGCCAAATTCCGCCCCCGCTTCCGGGGCTGATCCGGAACCGGCTGCGGACTTCCGCCTTCCGGGAACATCTGAAGCCCCCTGAAGGCTCTCCGCCAGCGCAAAAAATGAGTCGGCCAGTCTGTTAATGGCACTGGCCAGTTCTGCGGCACTTTTCTTGCCAATGAGTTTTTTACCCATAACAATATCTCCGTCAGAAACCGGAAACACTGACTGCGTTCGCCCGCGGCGCTCGCATATCAGTCCGGAAATAAAACGTATTAAAAAAGGATCCTGTAACAAATTCTCCGAAAAGCCGGTATTTAAACCGCCTGTATTAAAACTATATTCTCAGTTAAAGAGTCAGAACTTTTAACCATCTCGAAATTTGACAAATACGACATTTAGTGAACATGAAGCACAGTATCAGAAATTTGATGACTGCGAACCTCGCCGCGTCGGCCATGAGATACCGTGGCGGGCACAGTTCACCGCCACAGTCAGAAATGACTCCAGCCTGCCATTTCCCAGCATGTCCAGCCAGCAAGTAAGAGGATGTGATTGCTATATCTGCAGTGCTGCGTTGTCTGGAAAAGCTTCCGTACCAGAATCTCCGGAGCCTTTCATCTGGAGAACGAGCATGACCGGGAATAATTCAGAAGCAGCCGGAAGCCAGAAACAGAGCACCGTGCCGCTGTCTCATTCTGGTGCATGGAGGTGTCATGCCAGGCATGTGAGAGACCCATAGTGCATTTTCGGTTCCGGAAACTAGAGATGACCGTCTATGTGTGGTATAACACCTGAGATGCGGCGTTATTTCCGGGGCTTAATGAGCCGGATATCAGGCCCCCGAATAAAATCCCCGGCAATGAGTCTTCTGGCAGGAGAATATGACAGCAGTGCCGGAGAGAGAAGAATACCGCTTTAATCACCGGAAAACATGAAGCTATAGTCTCCAGCCCTAAAGCAGGTGTGTAAAAGAGTTCTGGGCACTGTTAGCCTGCAGACAGCATTTTCCGGCCACAGAACATTTGTCAGAATCAAAAGCATGCCTGTCTGTGATGCGGAACTGACATACTGGGAATTGCGGGAAGGAATTGCCATGAATAAATGGTCGCATATCCGTGACGTTCTTAAAAACATCGGAACCAGAAGCATCATTGCCTCCGTCATTGTATTCCTGCTTACGGTGGCGGTAACTTTCACCGGCGGAATACAGCTCTATAGAGCCACAAAGGAAAGTATTGTGCTTCAGGGCGCAGTAAATGCAGAACAGTCTGCCATGTCCTTTGATCGCTATCTTCTGGTACGCAAGAATACGGTTCTCCTGGCAGGCAATGCCGTCAACAACATGCTGACGGAAAAGCGGCCTGCCAGCGATATTCTGGAATACCTTACTCACGCCTCACAAAGTGTAAAGGATTCCATCGATCGGGACTACACCGGTCTATACGGGTGGGTGCAGGGCCAGTATCTGGACGGCGGCGGCTGGATTCCGGATAAGGACTTTGTTCCCACAGAACGTCCCTGGTATACAGAAACAATGGCTGACACCAGTGAAATAACCTTTGTCAGCCCGTATCTGGATGCTCAGACTAATACGGTAATGATGACTCTGGCCACCCGGCTCAATGACGGCGTCAGTGTGCTGGCTCTGGACATCTCTCTCATGCAGATTCAGATAATCACCGAGGAGATTGCCCGTCAGACCAGAGACAGCTACTGCTTTGTGCTCAACAAGGATGGCAAGGTTATCGCACATTCCGATTCCGGCGAGCTGGGAAAAAACTATCAGGAGGAGACCGGAACCTTCGGGGCAGCGGTAGTTCAGTCTCTCTACGACGAACAGAAACACCAGTTTGAGCTGGAATACGGCGGACAGCAGTACATGGTCTATGCCGAAAAGCTTGAAGGCGGCTGGTACTGCGCCTCTCTGGTAAACACCGCTGAATTCTACAGACCGCTCAAGATCATTCTGGCTCTTCTTATCATCCTGACACTGCTGGAGGCTTTTGTATTTATTGCCGCGCTTTACCACCTCAGCTCCAAAAACCTGGCAATCTCCATTCAGAATGTCCAGCTGGGCGCTCTTGGCGATATGTATATGTCTATTCAGGATATTGACCTCGCCACCGACAGCATTCGTGCCATTCGGCGGGAGCCTGAAGACAAGGCCGGTCATGTCATTGGCACCAGCCAGCACGGCGCAGGGAAGGCCCTCCGCGATATTTGCGACAGCCTGGTAGCCGAACCCTCAAAAGAGGTCATGACCTCCTTTGCCGACATCGGCACCATCTCCGAACGTCTTAAGAACACCAATACCGTGGCGGCGGAATATCTGAATGACCAGAATGTCTGGTGCCGCGCCCGTTTCCTCGCCGCCGCCAGAAATGCAGATCACCAGGTAGTCCGGGTGATGTGGCTGACAGAGTCCATTGATGCGGAAAAAAAGGACCGGGACCGGCTCAAAGCACTCTCAGAGACCGACCCTATGACCGGAGTCCGGAGCAAGCATGCCTACCTGATGAAGGAAAAGGACCTCAATCTGGAAATTGAAGCAGACCGCTCCGGGGAATTTGCCGTGGCTGTATGTGATGTTAACGGCCTGAAAAAGATCAATGACACCTGTGGTCATAAGGCGGGAGACGAGTACATAAAAGAAGCCTGCATGATGGTGTGCGAGATATTTCAGCACAGTCCTGTATACCGTGTGGGCGGCGATGAATTTTCCGTAATCATGACCGGCCGGGATTATGCCATCCGCAAGGAGCTGATGAATATGCTCCATAACCGCTCCCTGGATCATATTACCGCCGGTGGCGCGGTAATCTCGGGAGGAATGTCCGAATTCCGCCCCGGTAAGGACCGGAGCACGCATGAGGTGTTCCAGCGTGCCGACGATCTGATGTATACGGAGAAAAAGCTCCTTAAGAGTCACGGGGCGGTTACGCGGGACAGCGAACCTGAAAGGACGCAGGAATCAGGGGATGGTACCCCGCAGTCCATTGTCAGGGTAAAACGGCGTCTCCTTATTGCTGACGACGAGCAGGTCAACAGAGAGCTCATCGCAGCCGGTCTTGGCAATGGCTATGATCTCGTATATGCCCTGGATGGCTATGAAGCTCTGGAGCAGATACGTGCCCACAAAGACGATCTGGCACTGATCCTGCTTGACCTGGTAATGCCCCGTATGAACGGCATTGATGTGCTCAGGGCCATGAATAACGATGAGGATCTCAGAGATATTCCCGTTATTGCTATGACAGACGATCAGAATGCTGAGATGGAATGTCTCCGTCTTGGGGTGATGGATTTTGTTTCCAAGCCATTTCCGCTGTGGGAAATTGTCCAGGCGCGGGTAAACAGGTGCATCGAGCTCTCCGAAGACCGGGACATGATGCGATCCACTGAAAGGGACAAGCTCACCAGTCTCTTCAGCATTAACTATTTTTTCCGGTACGTGAAGCTGTTTGACCAGAGCGACCGGGAGGCTCCCATGGATGCAGTAGCAGTGACGGTAAGCAACTACCGCAGCATTTGCGGGCATTATGGCACGTCCTGCGGCAGCAAGATAATCCGGAGCATCGGAGAGCGTCTGAGAACTCTGGCCCGGGAGCTCGGCGGTGTAGGCAGCCGTCAGGGTGAGGATACCTTCCTGATTTACTGTCCGCACCGGGAGAACTATCCGGAGCTTCTGCCCCGCCTCTCCGCCGGCCTTTATGCTGATGATGAGTCCACGGAACAGGTGGAGCTCATAATGGGAGTTTATTCACTCGTTGATAAAAATCTGGATATCGAATCCAGATTTGAAAAGGCCAAAGACGCTATAGGGGCTGCAGAAAAGGCATGAAGAGCAGGATCGGGTAATTATAGTAAACGAATTTAATATCTGAGTTATACAGGTACCGGAACCTGTTCATCTCGAAAGCACTTGAAACTATAGAGACTTGCCAGTTTCGCATTAGGTTTTCTGTACTTAGAATAGTAAGCATCCAGTTTTTCTTCGAGGGCTATTCTACTTGGGAAGTATCGATTGTGAGTCATCTCTCTGCGTGTAATTATCCACACTTGCTCAATCAGATTCAGATCCGGAGAATACGGTGGCATGCTGATGTAGGTCATTTTATCCCGGATGTCCTGGTATTTAGGAAGTTCCTCTTCCCAAATCAGCCTGATCGCCTTCTTATGCCAGGGAGCATTATCCAATACCATGCAGTACATCTTCCCATCCTCTGCAGGTACAGCAGACAGGAAACCTCTGAACGATTCAATGACAGTCTCATAGTTGAACCACCCTGGTTTCGTAACAATCAGTTCTCCTGTCTCCGGAATCAGGTAACCACTATAAGCAATGCTCTCTTTGCCTGGCTTAGACATCACCTTCGGTTTGGAGCCTTTCTCTGCCCACCTGGAAGTGATTGCGGGTAATCATCGGGAGAAGCTCCGCCCATTGCAGCCTTTCTCTGCCCACCTGGAAGTGATACTTGTCTGAACTTGAAAATGAACCTCATCCTGAAATACAACCTTGAAGGAAGGATTCTTACTCAATTCGCACTGTTTTTTTAAAGGCGTCACGAGCCTCGTCGTCAGGATTCTCAAGAGACGGGTATGTTTGCGGTCTGATAAGGGCAAACCCCATCTTATGAAACAGCTTCTGGCATGCTCTGACCCCAAGTTCAACATCGAACGTGTCTTTGATGTGTTTTGATAACGAAGGCCCATCCCAAACGTTGAAGCCAAAGTTGTTAGGATTACTGCTCACGTTCTCCTTAAGTTTGGCAATCTGTTCATCAGTCAATCTACGAGGCTGGCCGGTCTGTTTCTTTGCCCGCAATGAATCCCAGCCGTTTTCATCTACCTTCTTGACCCATGACATGAGCGTTGTTTCACCATCACCGCAATGTTCAGCAAGTTCCTTGGCGGACATGCCACCAAGAAGAAGGTTTACCATAGTCACACGGTATGCGAACTTAATATCAGAGTTATCCTTAACTAAAGCTTTGCCCTGGGAAAGAAGTTCTTGGGGATCATGGATGAATTGTCTTGTACGCATTGCAACTACCTCCATGACCATTATACCATGTCTCACTGCTATAACTCAGAAATTAAATTCGTTTACTATATACCCTGGTGGAAACGGCAGCTCAGAACGGACTGAATCCTGTCAGCTACCTTCAGTATGTGCTAGACAACATCCGAAAGATTCCCGGATACAGACAGCATCCTGAGAAGCTTGACAGTGTCCTGCTTCCATGGCTCCCCGAGGTAGAAAAGGCCTGCAAAGCTGCCACAGCAATGCAGCCTGCTCATGCTGAGGAAAACTGCGAAAAAGCAGATGAGGGATGTCACGAATCAGCAGAAACCGATTCTGAAACATCAGCAGGCAGAGAAATTATCAATGGAGTCATTAACGGTGTTCGCAACACGGCCATCTGGTTGCGAGGAACTATGGCCTCTGCAGGCAATATAACCGCATGATATGTATATGTCAGAAACCGGAACGCCGTTTCCGGGCTTTCCAATTCCAAATACACCGCATGATTCCTAAAAACAAAATGTCCCTAACCGTCTAACCTCTCTAAAAATGCCGCTTGCAAGTGGTAACAAGGGGGAGAACGATCCCTATTTTAGACTCTTTATCACATCAGTGTCAGCCCCTCAGGGTTAAGTAGGACAAAAGCAGGAATGTTGCTTATATCCCGCCAATTCTTTTTTGCTTTCTGATATTGCTGTTAATCGGGTTGAGATCTCCCAGTCTCGAATTTAGAACTTTTCTTTTTCAATTGCAATCCCCGGATATCTAGGAAACATACTTTTTTGTTTATGGAGAAAGAGGGCGCAAATGAACAGGAAGAGCAGCGGGTTCCGTTATTGAGAAGGAATGGAGGCGTGAGGGAACTGAGTTATGAGAAGGCCGGATATGACATGACAGCATGTCTTCTCAAAAAAATGAGGAAGCTTTACCGAACTTGAAAAACTCATGCGGGGCATAACAGACTGACGGAATTTTTGCGCGTTTTGGTTAAGCCTCCGGCAATCCCCCCTTCATTTTGCTCTTCAAAAGCTTTTTGTGCTTATACATATTGCTGTCGGCGCGTTTTATCACCGCTTTAATGTTTTTGTCGGTTTTCGGCTCAAAGCAGGAATATCCGAAGGCAACGGCCATATCTCCTATTTCGGCGTGATGCTTCATCATCAGGTCGAATTCTCTGAAGATTTCTTCCCGGCGTTCATAATCAACGCGTTCCAGTATGGCCACAAATTCATCCCCGCCGATGCGAAAAACCGGGCTGTGACTGAAGTACTGGCAAATAATGTGAGTTGCTTTCCTGATATAGTTATCGCCGGCGTTGTGTCCCTGAGTATCGTTAACGAGTTTAAGATTGTTGATGTCAAACAATACTGCGGCAAATGCAGGCTCTTCCGTGCCGGAAATGCGTTCATCCATCTGCTGGCAGGCTTCATCATATGCATTTTTGCTTTTTACTCCGGTAAGGGGATCCCTGTAGGCGATCCGGGTAACCGATATCAGTTTCTGCTGCTGTTCATTGATCTTGCGTTCGGCGCGCAGTTTTTGAATCAGCAGAAACTGGATTACTGAAAATATCGACACAATAAGGATAACCACGGCGATCCAATGGTTTTTCAGCACATCCATTACCGATACCTTGTAGTTGCGATACGCATAACTGGCTATGGTATACTGCATATCATCAGAGGATACCAGATGAACTAATTTGCTGAGCACGGCATAAAGCTCCGGGGCATCTCTTCTTACGGCAAAGGACATGCCCATGGTTTCGCCGGTGTGCATATGCACGAGGCCGTAGTTATCGGTCATTTCCTCGAACTGATTCAGCCGGTAACTGGGGACAATAAGGCTGTCTGCTTCGCCTTTCTTTACCATGAGAAAGCACTCTTCCACCGGGGAGCAGCTTTTTATATTCCAGTTCGGAGCGCTGTCCTTGATAAAATTTTCGTAACTGGTGTTGCCGGCGTTGATGGCCACGGTAAGATTCATGTTCAGCATACCAATTACCGGGTTGTCAGGCCTGACAAGAAGCGTCATTTCTGTGTTAATAAGCGGGGAAATGGGAAACATCCCATGTTTCTCCCCGTCATCATAGCTGATATTAATGGGAAATATGCTGTCCACTTCACCACGTTTCAGAGCCGCCAGAGCATCCTCCGTCGAGGCAAAGGGGATGGTTTCAAAGTGAATGCTGGCATTTTTAAGCCGTGTCGCGGCTGCTTCCAGATAGTCCTTCAGGGCTCCGGTAAGTTCTCCGGTCTTCTTGTCCCGGGAGCAGAAGGGCAGGAAATTATCCACATACCCGATGGTGATGGTGTCGTGTTTGGCGAGCCAGGCTTCAAGATCCGGGGAGACATAGGCGTTTGTTTTGGTAAGGAGCAGGTATTCGTCAGTCGACCGGTGGTTATAGAGGGGATCCTCGTCATGAATGGCGAACATGGCTTTGTTCAGTTCATTCAGGATATCGGGGCGTTTTTTGTTAACGGCAAAAAAGAAATCGGAGGAGCCAATCTTGTTGACGGGCTCAATATGATACCGGGCGACGTAGCCGTCCAGAGCAACCAGGGTGTCCAGTTCTCCCCGTTTCAGTCTGTCTACGGCCTCGTCTCCGGTATTGGTGATATATTCGATATTTATGTCAACCCCGTTTCTTGCGGCCCAGTCCCTCAGCATCCCGGACTGGATGCTGTTCTTGTTGACTCCGACATGCTTTCCGTTATAAGAACTCAGGTCATCCGGGACGATGGAGGAATTTTCAGGAATGACGAAGGAGTAGTACGATTCAGTTCCCATGGGCAGATTGCTGAATAGCATATGTTCTTCGCGTTCCTTGACATAGGAGACGTCGCTCAATAGATCGATCTCCCCGTTCATTAGCATCTGAAACAGATTGGGCCAGCTGCCTTCTACATATTCATAGACCCAGCCGGTGTGAGCGGCGATTCTTTGCTGGTATTCGTAGGCAATGCCCCGGCGGCGCGCGAACTGATCCTTGTAGCAGTAGGATGAATCATACCAGCCGACCCGCACAACCTTTGCTTTGCCTTCGGCGGCGCCGGCGCTGAGAGAGAGCAGGATATTAGCTATTACCGCAACAAGGAGCATGGCGGTAATCCGGCGAATCCGCATAAATTCTGCCGTCGCTGTCTTCATGAAGACAGCGCGTAGCGAAAAGTGTTTTCTTTTCCGATGTAGCGAGTCTGTGTTAATAACCATGTTGCCTGTGCGTTCATGTTTGAAGAAAAACAGTTGCAATAATCCCGCTCTCTAATAATGACGCTCATAGTCATCCGGGAAACCGTGCCTGAAAAAACTTGAGCAGCGGCATTCCCGGGCGGTGATAAGTCGTATTGATTGTCTCAAACCTGCCTTATTTCGCCGAGGCAGGCAATATTCGGCATTTTAAGCAGCGCAGAAAAGCCTGCCTGAAATGCCTGAAGGATCTTGAAATGACGTCAGAAAAAGCAGCCCTTTTGGAAAATACTGTCAGCCGTAATAACGGCCGCTTTAGCGCTTTTTCTTAATGCCTGACATCGAAATGGGCAATCAGTTATCCAATATTATTATCATTCACTGACCCGTTACGTTTTTTTGCCTTCCCGGGCGGGGAACTAAGCAAGCAGGTTTTATGGCAAAAAGATCTTTAACGGGTACCGGGGTGCGTCTTCATACCGAGACAAAGCCCCCTTATACAAATATACTAGAAAAGCCTCAAAAACGAAAAAAAAAATCTTTTTATGTGTACTAAATCAAGAAACTAGGGAACAATCTACAAATAACTAGTGCACATCACCGCTGAAATATGGTGTAATTAAGGTGGCCGCAAAACTCACTCCTGACCAGATTGATATCTGCATAATCATCATCCGAGACTTTGATTCCTGTTTTATATTCCGTTTCATCAACTCCGCACTGAACATTCAATCCAGCTTCTGTCGTTGTTGCGGCAATTAAGCTAACCATAACCTCTATACTATCCAGCGGCCTACCCCGCCAGTTTCTCGTTATCTGGCTGAATAGTCTGTGTTCTATCTTATTCCATTTTGAAGTCCCCGGAGGAAAATGCGAGACTTCAATTGGAAAGCCAAGATCATTTGCGAGCTTCTGAAGTTCATATTTCCAAAGCCTGCAACGATATCCGTTACTCCCTCCTCCATCAGCTGTAATATACAGCTTTGAAGCTTTGGGATAACGTTCCTTCCCCATGTAGTTCCACCAATTACGAATGGAATTTGCTGCAAAAACAGCCGTATCTGAACTGATTCCTACAGTGACATATCCCTCGTTTCTGCTGATGTCATACACACCATACGGAGAGGCCTTTCCTTCCTTTAAGGGAAAAACATGATCTAAAACTTCTACTGGATTTCCTGCCGGCCGATAATCAGCGCCGCTATTCTTAAAATTACCAATATTTTCCTTCTTCTTGCAATCTATTGATATTACAGGAATGTTCTGGCTGATATATGCGGCTACAGTATCGTTAATGTGCCTGAATTGCTCATCGCGGTACTCAGCTTCCGGTCCGATCTGTTTCATTTTTTGGTTCTGCTGAAGGCTGAAGCCAAGCTGTTTCAAACAATCGCCAACCTTGTCTTTATGGATGATAAAACCTCCCTTCTGCAACTCGGCGGCAAGCGTCCTTAAGCTTTTGATTGTCCAGCGCAACGGGCGCATCGGATCTCCGTAGGAGTCTGGATCTACCAAACGGTTCAGAGCCTCAAGAAGTCCAGGTTGCTTCTCAATAAGGCTTTTCCTTCCGCCTCCTTTGGCTCTAATTCTGACATTATTGGAGGTTTCAGTTTGGTCGGAACTGCTGGGAGTGTTTCCTGATCTGAGCTCCTTAATCCCCGTACTAATGGTATTTCTGTGAGTCCCCGAAATCAAACTGACCGTTTTGATACCTCCTTGTCCCAGTGCAAGAGCTTCGGATGCGAGATATTTCCGTTTTAGGCTTTCATTCAAGTGGGGAAGGATGAGTTTAAACTTCTCTTCAAGAGTATCTGTGGTGGTATCAAACATATCTGTTTTCCTGCAGCAAATATGTTCTTATTATACATCATGTCTACTCTAGTTTTGCACAAGTTATTTATAGACTATTCCTAAAAAACGGTTTCATGTTTAACGTTTTTAGGGAAATTCGGGTATACAAAGCGCCATATTAAAATCCTGAATTCATAATTCTGCTTAAAAGTATCTTGTCACAATATTTTGTATCCCAATCATAATTTTATTGAGGATACCAGATTATGAACGTATACTTCCTAAAATTCATATCTGAATAAACATCCCCGCCGGACGCAGCAAAGCCCGAATCCTCCGGGAACTTTCATGGATCCGGAATACAAACAAGGAACCGGCAGGGGATCGACAGTTGCAATATTATTCGGAGCTCCTGCATGAACGAAACCAGAATAAGCACCATGCTTAAAAAGTTTAAAAAGACCATGATTAACAGCAGCGCCATGGAGATTCCCGATGCTACCGGACTCACCCTGGGCGGCTTTTATGTGGAGCGCCGTCTCAGCATCCAGTCCGGAGAGGCGGATATCTATCTCTGCACCCGGAGCAGTGCCCCAATAAGTAGCGGAAACAGTGCCCGGAACAGCAATAATGGCGGCAGCCCCGTCTCCGAGGCAGGGTTTATCCTGAAACTCTACCGCCGGGAAAACGCCATAAAGCCCGAAATCGTGGAAAAACTCCGTAAGGTGCATAATCCCTGCGTCGCCCCGGTTCTTTTTTACGGCATGCTGGAAAAGCACCAGTACGTAATCATGCCCCGGTATCAGTATCCGTCCTTCGGCGAGGTGCTGGCAGCAGGAGAACGCTTTACCGCCGAGGATCTCCGGGAATTTATTATCCCCGCAGTGAACGAGGGACTCCGGGCCATCCATGAGGCCGGAATCCTCCACAAGGACATCAAGCCCGCCAACATGATTCCCGACGATACCGGAGAGCATGTGGTTCTGATTGACTTCGGCATCAGCTCCGAGGCCGGCAGCGCCACCTTTGTGGTCACCTCTACCGGCATGACGCCGTTTTACGCCGCCCCCGAGGCCATGCAGGGGATCTGGCATCGGGAAACGGACTATTACGCCCTGGGGATCTCCGTGTTCGAGCTTTTTACAGGTTACACTCCTTTTCAGAACAAAGCCCTGCCTCCCGAGGAAAATGCCCGGCTGGCCTCCGTCAGCAAAATCGAGTTTCCGGAAAATTTCCCGGAGGATCTCCGGAAGCTGGTACTGGGGCTTACCTACAAGGATCTTTCACACCGGAACGAACCCGATAATCCCAACCGCCGCTGGGGCTATAACGAGGTAGTACAGTGGCTTAAGGGCGAGAAGCTCCCCGTTCCGGGAGAAATCCCCGCATCCGGAATCGTTCAGAAGCCCTACAGGCTGGGAGAAGTCTTTTACAGTGCGGTTCCGGATCTGGTGCGGGCACTTCTCCGGGATCCCGCTGCCGGAGTGCGGGAGCTGGGACACGGGCGGCTGGCCATGTATTTCAGCATGACCGGAAGTCCTCTGGAAAAGATCTGCCAGAAAGCCGAGACGGAGCTTGCGGAATGCAGAGAACCGGCCGGACAGGTCGGTATCACCGTGAGACTGTTATACAGTCTCTGTCCGGAGATCCGGGAATTATTTGTAAACGGACAGGCTTTTACCGGATTAACCGGACTGGGAGAGGCGGTGCTTAAGGCCGCCGCGGCCGGAGACAGGGAATTTGCCGCTGCTTTTTACACTATCTTCCGGGGCGGGGCGCTCCGGTTCTGGGCCGCCAGCATCCTGAAAAGCCGCGCGGCCCTCGCCATTCTTGACCGGGCCGCTACCCTGCTTAACGGAGAAGCGGTAACTCCCGGCCAGCTTCTCTGGATCCTGGGCTATCTTTTCGGGAAAAAGCGCCTTATCAGAATCGGCGGCCGGGTCTATAAAGGTCCCCGGGAATTCATTTCTGAAATGAAGGAGCTGGAAAGCCGGGATTTCGCCTCCTACGCCGACTCTCTGGATCCGTGCCGTGACGATCTCCGGTTCTTTGCACAGTGGATCCCGGAGGAGGATACCCGCACCGCCCTCAGAAAAATTTGCCGCGACACTGAAAGGGCGGTCTTCGGAGAGGGGGAGCTTCAGATCCGGGACGCTGCTGCTTTTCAGGAATATATCGCCAGCCTTCAGAAATCCGGAAGCGCTATCCGTATCGCCTGGCTCACGGAAAGGTTCGATCTCGCTCTCGGAGCTCTCTCCCGCGAAGTCTGGAAGGAGGGCGATCCCCGGAACTGCCTCCGGAAAGCCCGCACTCAGCTTGTGTGGTTTGACGACCGGATCTTTGTCTCCCGAAAGGCGCTCGGAGACTTTCTAAGAAAGCTTCCTGCCGCAGAAACTCCCGAGTTCCTGAGAAGATTCGGGAACAGTCATGCTCTGGCTCTTAATGCACTCATCCGGGATCCGGAGCTTTCTGAAGCAGCCTCAGGAATTCTGAAAGCTGTGCCCGCCTTAACCTGCTCTCCGGATACCGGGGACGCCTCCGCAGTGTTCTTTGACGAATACCGTTTTGCAAACCTGAAGGATTTAAAAGCCTGGCTGGAAAAGCTCCTTTCGGATAACGCCTGCTATCCCGAATTCTTCCGGAGATTCGCCGCATTCCGAAAGGATTCCCTGGATCAGCTTGCCGGAATCCGTGGCTTCAAAAGCCTGGTGGGCCGGATCCGGGAAGCAGCTTCCGCAATTATCCGCCCCGCCGCCATCACCGTAAGCGGGGTGCGGTACCCGGTGCCCCCGTTCCGGCAGCAGGGCCCCTATATCCTGTTCGGAAAATACTGGCAGTCTGCGGATCCGAAGAACGGCAAAACCCCGCTGGAATGGCGGATTCTGGACAGGAATGACCATGAAATGCTCCTGATAAGCCGTTACGGGCTGGACTGCATCCCGTTTAATGAGCGGGGATCCAGAAGCAGCTGGAACAGCTCAAGTCTCCGCAAATGGCTGAACCAGATCTTTATAAAGGAAGCCTTTACCGCCGCTGAGCAGGAATGGATAACAGTCTCGCACGTTGAAAACTATTTCGGCGGTGATACTAACGACCGGATATTCATTCTCAGCGCCGACGAGGCCCAGATATATCTCAGAAACGGAGAAGAGCGGAAATGCTCGCCCACCCCCTATGCCAAAGCCAAAAAGCCGGAAAGTCACCTGGGGATCAGCCCCTGGTTTCTGAGATCCCCGCATATGTACGGCGTGGCAATCGTCAGCAAGGGCGGGGTGCTGCACCTGGGAACCCAATGCTGGAACAGCAGGATTACCGTGCGGCCCGTCCTCCGAATCATTGCCGGTACAGAGTCCGCCTCCTGACAGGTGCTATTCCTGCGGCGGATCCGGTCTCCTGTTACCGCACTCATAGCAGAATTTGCCGGTAAGGCCGGACTGTCCGCAGGAACAGGTCCAGGAACCGTCAGGAGCCAGGATTCCTGAAGAAAACGTCCTTTTAGGTTCCTTTGCAGCAGAGGGGGCGGGAGCTCCGGAAGAACCCTGAGCCGGCTTCTGCACCATCTGAAAAAACGGCTGGCTGATATTAAGCTGAATCTCCTCGTGGCTCAGCAGGGCTTCCGGAACAGCAGCCCTGTCGAATAACGCCCGGACCTCTGCAACAACAGCGGTTTTCCGGGCTATGGCTATCTTTTCATTATTGACTGAAAACCGGTACGGCTTCCGGCTTTCCGGAGATTCTCGGTACCATACCGTAAGACTGTACCCTGAGGAATAGTCAAAAACCTGCGGAGAAATCCGCGCATCCCGGGGGATTTTCCGGGCGTCCTCCTGAAGGCCGGATCCGGCAATAAGATCCCGGAGTACCCCGGCCATGTCCGCGGGAGCCCGGTAGATATCCTGTGTCTTTACAGTAGCGAAGGCTTTCTTTTCAGAAATCCTTACCACCCAGAGACCTTTTTCAGCATCATATTCCAGAATTTCCTCATGACTGGAATTGCTGTTGTACATCATTCCGGAGGAGCTCCCCGACAGCGAAACCGAGATCACTGCGGAGGAAGAGCTCAAATCGGGATCCGGCTTCTTTCCGGCAGCATTCGCCGCAAGGGGGCTTCCGCAGCGAAGACAGAATCTTCCGGTATTTTCGGTAAAGCCGCAGGCTGCGCAGACTGTCATATAGCACTTTCCTCTGTTCAGATTAGAAAACGCGGCAAACCTGACCATTATTCCGGCAGGGGAACTCCGCTAACCAGGTCTTTCCGGCTCCTTTCTGATTCCATCCTTATGAGAATATCTCGGTTGAGAGATAATGCTCGCCGGTATCCGGAATAATGGCCACAATATTTTTTCCGGCATACTCCGGCCGTCTGGCAAGCTCCAGTGCTCCGGCAAGACTGGCCCCGCCTGAAATACCCGCCATAATGGCCTCAATGCGGTTAAGCTCCTGGGTCTCCCGGATTGCCAGGTCTCCCGCAACCGGCAGAACCTCGTCCACGAGATCCCGGTACAGACATTTCGGAATAAAGTTGGCGCCAATTCCCTGAATCTTGTGCGGGCCGGCCTGACCTCCGGTAATTAGCGGGGATTCCAGAGGCTCCACACCTACGGCCTTAATGGCGGGATTCCTGGACTTAAGCCCCCGGGCAATTCCCGAAATGGTGCCCCCGGTACCGATACCGGCCACCACCGCAGCGATCTCACCCTTAAGATCCTCCCAGAGCTCTACAGCGGTGGTGAGCTCATGTGCCCGGGGATTGGCCGGATTCTCAAACTGGCCCACAATAATGCTGCCGGGGATACTGTTTCTGATCTCCTCGGCCTTGCTGACGGCTCCCTTCATGCCTTCTGATGCCGGAGTAAGCACCAGCTCGGCCCCCCGGGCCTTCAGAAGAGCCCGTCTTTCCAGACTCATGCTCTCCGGCATGGTCAGAATCAGACGGAGTCCGTATACCCGGGCTGCCAGGGCAAGACCAATGCCGGTATTCCCTGAAGTGGGCTCAATAATGGTGCTACCTTCCCGGATAAGCCCCCGGTCCAGAGCATCCCGGATCATGAAAAGGGCGGCCCGATCCTTAACGGAACCGGCAGGATTGAACATCTCCAGCTTGGCATAGATATGCGCCCCGAGATTCCGGGCCTTTTCCAGCCGGGACAGTCTCACAAGCGGGGTATTGCCGATAAGATCGGTAACGGAATTATAAAGAGTCATGGATAGCTCCGATTTTTCTGAAAACTGCTGCGGCCGGGAATCCCCGGTGCCGCGTCACGCGTCATATTGTAGATCCGAAATCACTGCTAAAAAAGCCGGAGGATCACACTCCGGCCTCTGAAAGCACCCTCCGGGAAAGCTAGATGCTGTATTCGATAGGGTAATCCTGCTTCAGGCTGAAGATCCGGAAGATCTTCTCCCGCAGCTGGAAGAAATCCTGACCGGTGCGATCCCGGGAAGGGCCGAGCTCAACCCTGATGACGCTTTTCACCTTTCCGGGATTTGGGGTCATTACCACCACCCGGTCCGCCAGGTAAACCGCCTCCTCAATATCATGAGTCACGAAGATAATGGTCTTCCGGTTCTTTTTCTGAATCTCCCGGATATCGTCCTGCAGCTTCATTCTGGTAATGGCATCCAGCGCCCCGAAGGGCTCGTCCATGAAGATGATCTCGGGATCCGCCGCCAGGGCTCTGGCAATGGCCACCCGCTGCTGCATGCCGCCGGAAAGCTGATGCGGACTGGCATCCGCGAAGTCCGAAAGCCCCACCAGTTCCAGATTTTTCCGGGCAATCGCCTCCCGTTCCGCCCGGGACACGTCTTTCCGGGATTCCAGTGCCAGCTCCACGTTCCGGAGCACGTTCCGCCAGGGCAGAAGACCGTAGTTCTGGAAAATCGTAACATTCCGGGAGGAGGGCTTTCTTACTTCCTTCCCGTCAATAACAACCCGGCCGGAAGAAGGGGGATCAAACCCAGCAATGGCGTTCAGAAGGGTGCTCTTGCCGCAGCCGGACGGACCCAGAAGACAGATAAACTCCCCCCGGTCAATGGACAGATTTACACTCTCCAGAGCGGTAAAGAGCCGGCCCTTCTGGGTGAACTGCTTTTTTACATTGGCAATCTCAATATACATGCTGCTACTCCTTCTCCAGGCCCCATCTTTTTAAAATACGGCCTTCGGCAAATTTCAGAAGGGCATCCAGAAGGAACCCGATAAGACCGATCACTGCGATATCGGCCACCAGAATATCGCTGCGCAGGTTATTGCGGGCATCGATAATCAGGTATCCCAGACCGGACTGCGCCCCGATCATCTCGCCGCACACCAGGAATACCCAGGCAGAACCCAGGGCCAGGTGAATGCCGCTCATGATCTGCGGAAATGCCGCCGGAAAAATTATCTTCCAGAAGATCGCAACCCGGCCGACCCCGAAATTCCGGGCCACCTTGAGATAGATCTCGGGGATAGTCATGACTCCGGACACCGCAGACAGAAATACCGGAAAAAATGCCGCAATAAAAATGGTGATAATGGCCGGCATATCCCCGATGCCGAACATGAGCACAATAAATGGCATCCAGGCAATAGGGGAAATGGGACGGAGAAGCTGCACCACCGGATTCGCCAGCCGAAACAGCGGAACATACCAGCCGAATACCACTCCGGAAACCACGGCTACGGCCACCGCAATTACAAAGCCGCTGAAAAACCGGTACATGCTGGCTGCGATATGTTCCAGAAGAGAACCGTCAGCCACAATCTCCAGAAAGCCGTTCAGAGCCCCCAGAGGAGACGGGAAAAGGGCAGCATTCACATTGCTGAAGTGTGCAGCCGTCCCCCATACCGTCAGAAGAATCAGAAAGGACAGCACCACCCATCCAATAGCCCGGCCCTTTTTGTAAAAATAGCGCAGCACTTTATTCGACATTTCTGACAATATCCTCATAGGCTGACGGTTTTTCCGAGAGTCCGTACTTTATAACCTTTTCCCGCAGGCTTTCGTACTGTTCCCTGCTGATATCCAGATCCTGGAAGGAGATCCATTTCAGGGAAAGATCCAGCGTATCCGGAGACACCTTGAAATACCGGGACGCCAGCTCCTTTTCATGATCATGATCGCTGTCCAGGGAAATTCCGGCCTTCTTTACAGCCGCCACCAGCCGGGACGCCAGCTCAGGATGCTCCTTCAGGAACCGGCCGCTTATGGCAAGACCGCAGCAGACGGAGTCGGGCCAGAGCTCCTGAGAGTTGTAGAGAACCTTTCCGATATCCAGAGATACCGCCCGGGCACCGAAGGGCTCGGCCACGCAGTACCCGGAAATCTGGCCCGCGGCCAGAGCAGACGGCATTTCGGGCGGTGCCATCTCCACAATGTTCACGTCGTTAACGGTAAGGCCTTCCTTTGCCAGAGCCTCGTTAAGAAGGATATAGTGGGAGGACTGGCGGTGGGGAATGGCGAAGGTCTTACCCCGGAGATCACTGGCGCTGGCGATATCCTTGCCGACCACAATCACATTGCCGTCCCGGTGAGCCAGAGTACTCAGGTAAACATCGATGCCCTGTTCCCGGGCCTTCATCACCAGCTCTGCCAGCGCAAAGGCGGCATCCACCCGGCCGGTGTTCAGGGCATCTATAAGCTCCGTCCAGGAACCGAACCTGACGAGCTCTATATTGAGCCCGGTCTCCTTTTTAAGCTTCTCCTGCTCGGCAGCTTCAAAGCCTGCCAGTGCATGGGTTATGGGAAGATAGGCTACCTTTATCACTCTTTCCTCAATGCGGGTCTGATTCCTTGCCGTTTCCGCCGGAGCTTCCGGTGGCACGGCTGCGAGAGAATTCGCCTTAGAGCTGTTTCCGGCGCCGTCGCCGCATCCTATGGCGGTAAAGCCCATTAATCCGAAGGCCGCTATGAGATAGATATTCTTAATCATGTTCTGCTCTCCTCTGTTTCTGCTTTTAATGCTGTCGTTTCTGCTGTTTTTGCTGTTTATTTCTGTTTCCCGTCCGGTGTTTTCAAGGGAAGTCCGATACCGGACCTCCCGCTCATAGTCCCAGGGTTCAGGACTGCTCCGTCCGGGGATCCAGAATTTCATCCGGTACCGGCCAGCCGAGATTTCTTCTCTTCACAATCATGTCATCCACGATCTTCTTGCCGGTGAGGAACGGATCCGTATTGACGTACATGACGGATTTCAGGGTTTCCCGGGTGCCTTCCTTCAGGAATTCAATAACGTTTTTGGATCCCCAGATCTGGGCCTCCACACAGTGGTAGGAATTAACCCCCATAAGCCGGAACCCCAGTGCGGCATCAATACCCTTCTCATTACTCCATTCCGGAGAGGCAAAGCCGTACGGCATTTCGTGTATCGCCTTTCCGGCAACTCCGGCAATTCCCCCGAAAATTCCGGAGGACCGGGTGTTGTCGATGCACTCTCCGACATGCCAAACCGGAGGGAGGTCCGGCTTCAGAAATTCCCGGAGTCTGTCTCCGGCCCTGTCAAAGGCGTTTCTGGCACAGTAGCCGAGCTTCATCAGCGGGAATGAGGCACAGCCGTTGGAGAGGATAAGCACGTTGTTCTTCAGCAGCACATCGGCAACATCAATAATGGTCTTTTCATATACGACCTTCGGATTATTGCAGCCAACCATATTGACAATCCCCAGGATCTGCCCGGACTTCAGAGCCTCCAGAAGGGGGCCGAAGCCGCCAAAGCGCCTGCAGACATACTCCACGGAAAAGCCGATTTCCGCCTCCACCTCATAGGGCGGAATGTATACCGGAATCCCCCGGCGTCCGGCAAAGCTTTCAATAGCGCGAAGCACAATCCGGTCTGCAAGCTCCCGGGCTTCTCCGATATTGCTGTGCCGATGATCGAATTCAAAGCGTTCGGCTCCCGGGAGACGGGCACTTTCAGAGGTGGTGACCACTGCAGTCCGGAAGCACTTTGCCACATCCATTATGGCCGGATAGACGTCCTGAACATCTGCCACCCACAGATCCAGGGCTCCGGTGCCCAGCACCAGCTCCGCGGAAACCGCATTGGACAGGGGGATTACCCCGGCATAGCGGTACATGGCCGCCAGACCGGAGCAGCAGATTCCGTAGAACCGGATCCCCAGCGCTCCCTGTTCCTTTGCCAGCGCGAGCATCCTTTCAGACTGTCCGGACTTGACGATTTCACTGACCAGAAGAGGCAAATGACCGTGCACGGCAATGTTCACGTAGCCTTTTTTCAGAGCGCCGAGATTCACCATGGACGTTACCCGGTCCCCCACGCCAAAGAGACAGTCGGTGGCAATATTGGTGGCCACCACGCCGGTAAAGGTAAAGGCCAGTCCGCAGCGCAGGAACTGCTGCATTATCGATCTCCAGTCACCGTCAATGCCGCAGCCGGACTTGTGGTAGGCCTCAAACACCTCGTGGTAGGCACTTATGGGTATGATATCCAGTTCCTGCCATACCTTCTGCCGTTCCTGGGGAGCCAGCGCCGCAATGGTTTTATAGGCCTCGGGTTCCGCGCGGGAGAGATCCTCCAGAAGGGCATCCGCCAGATCAATGGCAATGTCATTAACCGGCCGGTTTTCAGTAGCAATGCCAAAGGCGGCGGCTACGGTTTTAACCTTCTGGGCTCCGATAACCGGAACATCAAGCTTTCCCATGGCAGCCCATTTCAGATTGAGAATGACCTCCCGGGCATGCATGCCGTGCTGAGCAGCTCCGGCAGCTCCGGCCCTCAGAAGATTCCGGGCCACAATAAGATCCGCGTCCGCACCGCAGACACCGCGGGAAGCCTTGGGAGTAATGCGGCAGGGCCCCATATTGCAGATCTTGCAGCAGATACCGGCCATGCCGAAATTGCATTGCGGCTTCTGCTTGTCGAAGCGGTCAAAGGCGGTATCAAAGCCGATCTGCTCCGACCTTAAAAGCATTTCCCGGACTGCAGGATCCGGAGTGCTGTCAATAACATCCTGTTTGGAAGGAAATGTCTTCCGGTATTCGGTAACCGCCTTGCTGTAATCCTTAATGAAGGCCTGGGGATCCTCCTCCGCATCACCGGTATCATGCTCCCCCCTGATAATTACTGTCGGAACGCCATGCTCGTCGAAACCGATAATGTTGCGGTGTGAATGAAAATGGCCCAGGCCGTCATGCGAATGAGAATGCACATGATCATGAAAATGGCCGTGCCCGTGTTCATGAGAGTGCTCATGGCTGTTTCCGGCCAGTGCCGCAGAGACAGTATCGCTGTTCCTGCCGGCAATACCGGTAATGTTAAGGGAGTTGTCAGAGGTCATGAATAATATTCCTTGATACCAGGGTTAGGGAAATAACTGAAAGAAAACGCGGAAATGAAGTCCGAAGGCCTATTGAGGCCCGATGTGCCGCTTCAGACACGCCGGACCGTTTTCAGAAAAGGTCTTCGGATCCGGATCAGGCAGCGGCCGGACAGCGGGATCTCCGCAGGGCGCCTGCTGTCAGAATAACGGCCCAGACAGTCAGTGCCAGGAGGATTACCGAAAGGGAGAGCAGAATGTCGTCAAGAGCTTCCTCCCCGGTCAGCGCCAGCGCGGCAGTACCTTCCTCGCGAAGTCCTGCTACAAGATCCACCACCCACATGAGGCAGCTTCCGTAAAACATATAGCAGAGAGCGGAAAAGGAATATTTGCCGGATTTGTCCAATACATAGCCAACGGTGGCCAGAAGCCCCGATATCAGCATAATCATTACAAGAATCATGAGAGTTTCCCGTCCAAAGTTCCAGAAGCAAACTATTCCTGAGCGCCTGCGGCACTGCCGGTCCGGCCGGCAACATGGGAGCGCACCAGGGCAAATACCAGATAGGCCAGAGTCACCAGTACCGCCATGGCTACGCCGGAGGTGGACATTTCGGCAATCATTACCTCCGTGTCCTCCGGAGACTGCATGGCCGTGATAAACGGGGGCGCAAACATGATTTCCCCGTGCCAGATATGCTCAAGTGCCAGGAGCAGGGAGCCGCCCCAGAGAAGCCGGGAGAGGCGATTAATGTGATCCCTGAAAAATACTGCCCGTTCTCCCTGACAGTGATGCAGGGCCAGAGAGGCAATACTTAAAGCAGCAGCCTCGGCTCCGGGAACCAGAAAACAGCACATAATGACGTCCTTAATAAATATAATTCTGTTACAGCGGTCAGCAGCGATTCCGTGGCAAGAGGCATCACGCGCCTTCCATTAAAGCCTATTAACTCTGTAGGTTAAATAGTTTTTTCATTATATCCGCGATGGAAATTTTTGCAACACAAATCACACCTGTTTCCGGAAATTACAGGCAGCCCCGTAAAATACTTCAGTACGAAAGAAGCTCCAGGGCCTGTTCACGTAAATACGGCAGCACTGAGAGAGAACGGCGGAAGGGGATAAGGGAATTTTTAAAATGGGAGGAATGGAGGGGAGATAATGGGGGAGAATCACAGAAAGAAGAGCTGAAAGAAACACCGGGAGGCTCAGTACGGACGATTTAAGAATGCCGGGGAAAGCCCTGGGTGAAAAGCGACTGAAGGGAATTATGGGATGATTTAAAGGGGGCGGCGCCGGAGACATGCTCCAGGCTGCAAAAACACGGCGGAGTCAGCTCCGTCGCCAGGTTCCCGGAAGGCCCTGAAATTTATGCCGTTCCTGCCGCCCCCGGGATTTTAAAACCGCCTCCGATACTTCTCTAAAATAAAAAAAGGATCTCTGTTTTCCGCTCCGCCCGGGCTCTCAGGCAGCCTTTTCCGGGATAGGAGTTCCGGCCGCACCGGCATCCTTTCCGGATGTCCGGTCAACCATGGCAGCCACACACGAATCCGAAAACACATTAAGAGCGGTTTCCAGCATATCCAGCACCGCATATACCGGCAGGATAATACCGAGGATGACGATCGGCACGTCCATAGAAGCCAGCAGGCTGGCCGAAAGCAGATAGCAGCCCATGGGAACTCCGGCATTACCGATAGCGGCCACCGTGGCAATCACCACCCAGACCGCCAGTATGCCAGGAGTAATGACTGTCCCGTTATTCTGCATGAGATAAACCACCGTGGTCAGAATAAAGGCGGCACAGCCGTTCATGTTGATAGTAGTGCAGATCGGCAGGGTGAATCTGGTAACCCGCGGATTCAGGTGCAGTTTGTTTTCTGCGCAGGAAATGGTTACGGGCAGGGTGCCGGCCGAAGATTTTGAGAAAAATGCCACCACCAGAGCCTGAAACATCCCGGCAAAATGCCTGACAGGATTAATTCTGTGAGCGAGGAGAAACAGCGGCAGAATCACCAGCCCCTGAATAAGATTGGAACCAATCACTACCGAGAAGTAGGTGCCGATGCCTTCAGTGCTGATCCCCGTGCTGAACTCATAGACACAGAGGGAAACAAAGCCGAAGATCCCCAGGGGAAGAACCGCAATGATCCACTTGATGATAGTAAAGATCACCGACTGCACGCCGCCCAGAAAATTCTTCAGAGTCTCCTTCTGGGCCGGACTCGGAACACAGCGAATGGCACTGCCCACAGCAATGGCAATTAGCAGAATGCTCAGCACCTTGCCGTCAACCAGGGGCGCCAGGGGATTATCAGGCACCACTGCAGTGAAATATTCAAGATAGCTCTTTTTGTCGGCAATGCCGGGATCCGCAGTTCCTGCGGCGAGAGAGATGTTTTCCGGAGACAGAATATGATAAAGCACCGCTGCCACCGTTGCTGCCGCCAGGGTGGTGGTCAGGGTGTAAAAAAGCGTGCGCTGCCAGAGAGATTTTCCTGATTTCGAGCTCCCCAGCTCTGCAATGGTAAGGCAGATGGTAACACCGATAACCGGAACGCTGACAAATTTAAAAAGCCTGATGAATACTTCCGACAGGAATCGCGCCGCCTCCAGCCCCGGCCTGGTGGAGATCCAGCCGTTAAAAACCCCGGCCAGCACCGCAACCGTAAATGCCAGAGCATACTTCCAGCTGCTGCCCACCGTATTTTTTTCCTGAGGAGAAGTATCTCCCTTTATATCTGTCATCCGTACCTCCTTAACTCATTCAGAACATTGAAAAATCATATTATCCGGACGCCGTCCGGCCGGATCTGTTCAGATCCGCATTATAGCCGCAATGGAGGGAGTCCTAGGGTATTGTTAAAACCTATTTATCTTATAGGTAATAAGTACTTAGAGGCATTATACAGATCTAAATGCGCCTGACAATATGAATTCCCAGGGACACAACAGGAAATTTTTCGCAAGTTCCAGCCTGACAGCCTGAGTTTCAGAAATTTCGGAAGGGACATTCATAAGTGCGTTCCTGAATCAGAGCCGGAAAAACAGTCCAGGGCGGGACTTTAAGGGAGCCGGGGAAAACGGCGCCGGGGGGCAGCGGTTCCTTCCGGATCCGCACTTTTCCCAAAAAGGACAGGCGGATATGCGGCATATGACGTAATGACAGGTTCATCCGGTTGACAGGAACGCGACTGTCAATATAGAGTTGTAATGACTGAAGACAGTTTTCTGAAGCTGCCGGCCCGGAGCTTCCGAAAGCCTTAAGTACCAGGATAGCACCGCACTTTAACAGAATCCCGCCCATGAAAAAAAGCACAGAAAAAGGCCAGAACTCCCCGATTGCTCCCCCGCCGGAGACTTATGGCCCTGAGAACAGTCTAAAAGAGGAGCCTGAAAAGCCCCGGAATCCCCGCGGCACCTCCGGAAAGCTTGCGGGGCGGGATTTTATCATGGCGCTCCCGTCCCGGGCCGGAGCACTTTTCAGGGAAGTGTTTTCCGGAGAAAATCTGATCATCGCTGCCCTGGCCTTATCGCCTCTTCTTCTCACGGTCCGCTGCGACAGCCCGAAGCCGCCCCCTATGGACATCCCGGCAGAGGATGACAGCGAAGACATCTGCCGGAATCAGCATGACTGCGTGAAAAAGGCCCGCATCTACGGGAGAAACGGAAATACGGAGCTTGCCCGGAAAACAGCCGTAAAGGCCTGCGATCTCGGAAGCGCCGAGGGCTGCTATCTTCAGGGGATAGTCATGATTCGGGAAGCCCGCCAGAATCAGGAAGCCGGGAACACCGGAAGATCCGTCAAAGATACCCTGCGGCATGGAACTGACAAGGTTCGTAACGGCTGCATCACCGGTTTCCCGCCGGCCTGCCAGATGATGGCAGAGCTTACAGAAAAGGGGACCGGTACCGCCCGGGATCCCCGGAGGGCCGGTGAATACCATACCCGGGCCTGCGAAATGGACCTCACTGAAAGCTGTCTTAAAGCGGCGGTTTTTCAGTGGAGCAGTAACAATCACCAGAAGGCCTGGGAGCTTTCCCGGAAATCCTGCGAATCCGGTAATGAGCAGGGCTGTGCCGTTTATGCCATTGCCGCAGAAAACACCGGGAATCCCGATCCTCCCGAAAAAGTACGGCAGAGCTATTTCAGACAGGGCTGCGATAAGTACGATATCCCAGGTTCGTGCTTTCTTTACGGCCTAAGGTCGTTAAATGCCGCAGTACGGCTGAAGTATCTTGAAAAAGCCTGCAGCACCTCCAGCCAGAAACAGTTCTGCGATCCCTTTGAAAAGGAAAAGAAGCGGCTCGGGACAGCCTCCGGAAACAGCAGCCCGCAACCATAGAAGGACGTCAGTATCATCATGAATGCAAATGACAGCCGTACCGGCCAGTATCCGTCATCCGGAAACGCCAGAGTTTTAATCCATAAGCTGGCCGCCGCCGGCATTATCGCGCTGGCAGCAGTTTCGGGGATCCTTGCTGCAATAACGTATAAGGATTTTTATAACTGGGACGGACCTGTAATCCGGGAGCCGCCGGATATCACCGCCACATCATCAGGGATGGCACACAGCAAGGATTCCGGAGGAAATACTCACGCCGCCCCAGAGGAAAAAAACGGGGATTTTCAGTTTACACTTAAAGACAGCGGAGAACTTGAGGTTTCCCCGGAGATCCTCAGGACAGACAATACCCCGCCCGAAGAGCACGACAGACTCTGCAGTGAGGGAAGTCTCCGGAGCTGCCTGACCCTGGGACTCTGGCATTATTACGGAAATATCTCAAATGCCTCCTACAGCAAGGCAGACCTTTACATGGGCAGGGCCTGTGATCTCGGAAACGGTGCCGCCTGCTATTTTCAGGGAACCAGTATTCCCCAGACTGACACTTCTGCCGAAAGGATGCTTTATGCCCTGAAAAGAGCCTGTGACCTCAATGTCGCTCAGGGATGCAGCAAAGCAGCCATAAAACTCTACGAAAGGGGGGATTATGCTTCTGCCCGCGACTATGCTTCCCGGGCCTGTCCCGCACCGGAGAACAGATCCCAAAGCTGTCTTTATCTGGCACTGGCGTCCTACGGGGCAGGAGAACAGGTTCCCCGGCATCTTCATGGTCTTCTGAAGGACACCTGCACACAATTCTGGTACCCTGAGGTCTGCCGTGCGTATGCTATGAGTCTGCCCCCGGACAAGGCTTCTGAAAGGCGGCAGATTCACGATAAAATCTGCCAGAATCCCCAGAATATGAAATTCTGCAAGGACTGGAACGCGGGCGGTCTCCGCTTAGAACAGCGGGACTCAGAACAGATTCGGGATCTGGAAAACACCTGCCGCGACGGCGACAGTGCCTCCTGCCTCCGCCTCGCCCGTTACTATGAATTCCATGACGGCCATACCGCTCTTGACAGAAAAAAGGCCCTGGAAATCTATCAGGATCTCTGCCAGAAGCGGGATCCCGAAGGGTGCCAGGAGCTGCGCCGCGTCCAGAAGGCTCTGGGAAAATAGCCGGAACGCACTGCCGGAACCGTCCCGCCGGATCCGGCTCTAAACCAGAGGCCCGGAATTTTCCGGAAAGATCCCCGGATAAGGGCCCCCGCCTGAAACTTCCGACACTGAAAACCATATCATTCCTCACACCACGGTCTGTCTGGTATATAATGCCCTGTTTTTGATTTTTCAGGAAAAAACTATGGGAAATACCAACGACTGGGGTTCCAATCTCCCCAAAATTGATAACCCGCTGAAAAAGCTGGGCTACATCAAGATTCTGACCGGTCTCATCTCTCTCGTACTGTCCATTTACGTGCTGGTGAGCATTACCTGGGTCACTAAAACCGATATGATCTCCGGCTGGATCTGTCTTCTGGTGGGATTCATGGTTCTGGCCTATTCTGTCAGGGAAATCTGGCGCGGCTTCTACATGACCTTCAAGATGCCCCTGGGCAGAACCGATCCCTCGTCTCTGGCCGCCAACAGCAACATCGTGGCGGATCATTCCCCCTGCGACTATTCTGCCCCGATTCTCTGGGAAATGCTGAACAGCAGAACCAACCACACCTTCATGGAACCGTCGAACTGGCTGGAAAACATGTTCTTCACCACCCTGAAGCCGCTTTTCTTTCTCCCGCTGCCGTTCCGCAATCTGGCACTGAAGATCTCCTCGGCCATTATCCGCACCCTCATAAATATCCTGTGCTACATTCTGGCGCTCTTCCTCTGCAAGACCGGGCTTATCAGCGGAGACCTGGATTTTGTGCTGACTGTCTACACCTGGTATCTTTTCCTGGCCATGACCGGCATCTGGACCTCCATGTGCCGCTATGACTACAGCACCTTCTACAACAGTCCTGACACCTCCAGCTACCTGACACCGAAGAAGCTCATTGCCAGCATCTCCATCGCGGTGCTTTTTCCGGTACTGACGGTGACGCTGTTCTCCTACGTAAACTTTTATGAAACCACGGCGTACCAGCATATTTCCAGCTTCATAAACAGCTTCTCCATTACTCCCTGGTTCCTGGCCATCTCCCTGGGCAACATAGCACTGTGCCTGCCGCTCCTGTGGCTGCTATGGCAGCGTTCCCACCGGTACGAGGTGGTAACCGAGGTCTCCGAGCTCCGGGACAACTGGCAGCAGTCCATACATCCTGACGAGCTGTTCATCGCCATTGAAAACAAAATCATGGCCAACAGAAGATATATGGAGGTGCCGAACCGGGTATATCTGGAGCTCAACCCGAATCTTTCCGTGGACAGCAACAACGCCAAGGGCAGATTCGAGGGCGTTACCATTCAGGAAACCCAGCCGGCCTATATCAGACCGAACAACTCCATAACCTTTAATGTTGTAAGATTCTTTTCATCAGTCATGGGGCATCTCCTGAAGCTGGTGATCGCCGGCATTATCGTGTACTTTGCCTACCGCGGCGCCCCGGATGTAAGGGCTATTGGCAGCGACATCTCCGGACAGATCCAGTATTTCCTTCCCTATATCATGGGGATCCTCTGCCTGTGGATCTACTCCGGAATTCTGGATCGCGGCACCTTTATAATCTGGGCCGAAATGAAGTTCGAGTCCCTCCTGCTGTATTTCCGGGTTACCGGCACCTTTACCAGCTCCAAGATTTCCACCGGCATGAGCGTCTATGACTCCACCCGTTCCGAAAACGAGCTTGTCAGATCCAGCATCTCCCCCTGGATCATCATTTCCAAAATTGTCAGCACCACCTTCCTGGGCTTCGGTGTGAACCGCTTCAACAACAAGCGCTATATCATGGAAATGCATAAGGACGAGCCAGAACTGGACAAAATCGTCAGAGAGTTCCGGGAATACATGAACTCCCGCGAAAATATCGCCAGTGTGGCCAGAGAGGGCGATCTCAAGAATGCCAGCGATATCCTGAAGATGAACAGCCAGTCCGTGGCCTACAATCAGGAACGCATCGCCAATGGCAAGCCTGATGACGCCGCTCTGTTCGGAGGAATTATCACCGACGGGAGCAGGGGATCGTAACTTCTGACCTTCCCTAAAGAAGAGGGCCCGGAGGATATTATCTTCCGGGCCTTTTTGATTTCTGGGATGAAGGCAACGGGGGCAGAAATGTGAAGAAACGGCTGTCAGTATTATACGGAATGAGATGTCTCAAAATTTCCAAGGCCGTTGCAACAGGAGTGAAAACTTTCCGCCTTCGATAGATTTTATCCAAAAATCACATAAAACAAGGATGGATTAAAAAGGCAAGAGCTGCATCCCAGCATTAATGGTAAGCTTTCTATAAATATATAGGAGGCTTATATGAGTAAGTTTATAGAAGAATTTATTCTGGGATTTATGGCTGTAATTTTTTGGGTGGGAGTTGCTTTAATAGTAAAAACAGTAGAACCCGTAGGAAAACATACAAAAGAACCATCAGAATCTGAGTTGAGTGCAAGAAAAGCTGCAGGACAAAAGTTTGCAAATTGGGGAAGAAATTACGCACAATTCCCTGAACACTTTAAAGAGCAGCCTCTTAAAACTTTAAAGGCAGTAGGTATAGAAGCTGGTAAAAATCCTATTGGATCTGCCATTAAAGGTACTGCTGCTCCTTTTTATTGGGCATTTCAACCTATGATAAGAGGTTTTAAGGGTAAAGCACCTAAACCTAACGGTACAGATACAATGTGGAACCGTACTTATGGTACCGCTGCAACTGCAGCTTTACTCTATGGTCTCGGTGCTGGAAGTACTGCTGGTATTAATAACTACGCATTAGCTGATTATAACAATACTGCTGGTGTAGACATGGATCAGTTGGCTAAGTATGGTCAAGCCATAGATATGCACAAACCTGTAAATGGGGTAAGAGTTGATCCTGCTGCATTTAATGAAAAAGTTGTGCAGAACCAACAGGGTATTCCTATGGTATATAGATTTCCGTTAGGTAATACTGAAGACGCTCTTAAATCTGCATGGGACTGGGTTGAATATGTTGAACCTAGAGCTAATCAGTATGCTCAATATAGAGAAGCTGTTAAGAATCTAGTAGCACCTGGATGGGGACAAGGCAGAGAAGGTAAATGGCCTATAGGTGATTATTATGAAGATAACCCTAAATTACCTCAGCATATAAATGACGCTAAGAAGCTATATAAATACACTAGAGATATAGCTTCTTTAGCTGAGAATGGTGATCCTACATCTAGAGAAATCATATCTTTACTTAAATCAGGCAAAGAAGTAACCCCAGATCAGCGGGATTACTTAACTGCTTTTATGCAGCATATAGCTAAACAGAATGATTTTAACGATGATAAGAGCGTCATAACTTCAGCATTCAATAGCAAGGGAGCTAATTATTGGTTACAAGCTAATGGTATTACTCCTATTGTTACTAACCCTTCTAATGCTGGTTTAGGTAATGGGGATAATAAGGGAAACAACCCTCCTTCTAATCGTTATAAAAAATTCTATGATAACTAGGAAATAACTATACCAGGAATATTTGAACAATCTTTTAATACACCTTTACCTAACACTGATATTAGAAATGAGTTAATAGCTTTAAGTATGCGTAATGAGGCTATGAAACATGATGGAATTATTAAAGGCTTATCCCAAGTAGGTAAGGTATTTACAGACATCGAGAGTAGAACAATAATTTTGTGTAAACGTATCATTCTACTTTTATAGCTATCATCGCATTAATATCATCT
>NZ_KB899638.1:82295-112804 GCF_000378405.1 Succinimonas amylolytica DSM 2873
TATCCGCAGCATTTTATTTTACAGAGTGTAGTGCCTCTAAGTATGTATGCGTCTACTCATTAACCCCAGTTTTGTATCAGCATTTATAAATGCCAAAAAAAGAACAGGGTTTACAGGCAAGTCCACCTCCGTCTTTGATCGTATCACTTTTCAAATTTCGTTACCGTGGATGGCCTCCAAGTTTCTCCTTTCACCACCAGGCCACATCTCAAATGCATGGGCAGGCTCTAAGGCCTTATAGGTTTCAAGAGCGAAAATTTATGTACCGGACCATGAACTTACAACGGTCTAGTACTTTCTTTCATGTGGTATGTCAGGGATAAAACGGCCATACCCTGGGTGATTTGTATGGGTTTGAATTTGTTTAGAAGAGGTAAATTAGAAGGTACAAATGTACCTCCAGCAGGTAAAGTGAATAGGTTTGGAAGTAAATTTATTCCCCGTAAACCAGAAGGCGTTAAGGATATTATAGCACATCCCGGAAATGCTATAAGTTATGGCATAAAAACAGGGGTACAAAACACTTCATCACCTGTTACAAAAAAAGCTTTAGAATATCCTTTTTGGAGTGCTGTAGGGTTAGGTTTAGCAAGTACAGTTATTCCTAACTGGTATAACACATCTGATTATGACAATACTGCTGGTATTGATATTGATCAAATGGTTAAGTATAAACAGGCATTAGATACTCACGGAGGTTCCTATAAAGATATTACTCCGGAGATAGCAGATAAGTATTCTGGTATTCCTTTCTGGCACCCTTATATTACCGATGGTGAAAATGGTAAAGGTGATAAAGGTGCTTTCTGGGATTTCGTACAAACAGTTACACCAAACGCAGCAAACTATATTAACTATCGAAAAGGTGTAGAAAACTTAATAGCCCCTAAACCTACATTAGACTGGGGATGGAATCAAGAAGGTAAAATGCAACTTACTGATGTACTTCCTTCTAGCAGATATTCAGGCTACCCTAAAGCTGTAGGGGACGCTAAAAAATTATATGAAACTCTTCGTATAATGGACGAAATAAAGAAAAATGCTAGCCCTTTCTACTCAAATTTAGTGGATGATTTTGTTGCAGGAAATACAGTATCTCCTAAACATAGAGATGCTTTTTATAAAGCAATGGGTCAAGCTAGAGAACGCTTAGATAAACAGGATATAGAGAATGTTTCTAAAACTATGTTTGGTTTAGTAGATAAAATGAAACTTGCTACCCCTACTTCTACTGGTTCTAATGCAGCACCAGCTACCCAATATGTTTTACCTGTTGAAGAGTTTGATGCAATTACAGCTAATCTTCTCTCAGAAGAAGAAGAAGAAGAAGAAAAAAAGGGAACTAATTAATATGCCAGGAATATTTGAACAATCTTTTAATACACCCTTACCTAATACTGATATAGCAGGTCAGTTAGTAGCTTTAAGAATGCGTAATGAAGCTATGAAACCTGATGGAATTATTAAGGGTTTATCTCAGGTAGGTAAGGTATTTACAGACATCGAGAGTAGAACAATAATTTTGTGTAAACGTATCATTCTACTTTTATAGCTATCATCGCATTAATATCATCTTATTTCGCACTTTATTATATAAACATGGAGGTGCTATCCATGACCACTTTTTACATATTAATGATCTCTTGCGTATTTACCTTTCTTGGCTTAATACCTTTTCAGGTATTTAGAACAGCCTTTAATTGGAACGGAATGATAATGTTCGTAGCAAGTGGTATTCTGTTTACTCTAGGACTTGTATATGCAAATTGGATAAATAGCAGAATACAACTTAATTTTGCTAAAACACTGGGAGCGTGTTGCGGAATAACTACTCTAATCGGAGGTATATATCTTATTATTTTTGGTCTAATCTGGCTATTTCCTTTGATATTTAATAACTAAAAATGAATTTTGTATTATATAAAGATCGATACAGCAAGTTCATTATATTACTTTTAAGTCGCTCCGCTCAGTATACAATTATCATTATGGATGACAGCATCTCTTTAAATAAAATAATAACAATATAATAGCTCAAAAAGACGTTATTTAACAACATATGCAAAAACTATACATCAATTTGAGCGGAGCGATATAACTGTTACCAATACTATATTAAACATAACCTATTTATCCACACAATGTACATTATAAAGAACTTTGCTTTAATGATTTTCAAAATGTTTTATTGGTTTAAATTTTTCCTAAGTACCACAATAGCAAAATAATTGAATATTATTGATAATACACACAGAACAAAAAAAACAAATATATTATTTATATTATAAATCTACAACTCAGTTTATATCTATCCTGATAACCAACACTCAAATTACTTTTTAATATTACCAATACACAAAATCATAATACTACACTTCACCCAAAAAACATATCGTTAATTTTCGGCAAAAACCGTTTTTTACAATACACTCATGTAATCATACGATTTATCTCATTACAAACATAACCATTTAATCATTAAGAAATGATGACAAACACCTTCGATAAAATTTTCAATAAATGAGCAAGAAACCAAGAAAGATTTGGTTGGCTTAAGCAAGCAAGAGCTACATCCCAGCTTTAACAGGGTATTAATGGTAAGCTTTCTATAGTTATATAGGAGGCTTATATGAATGAGTTTATAGAAGATTTTATTGAGGGATTTAAGATGGCATTAGATATAAAAACGCCATTTACTTGGGTTAATGGATGGAGTGGTCTTAATCCTTTATCTTATCCTGACGGTATGGCTAAAGGTTTAGGAAAACTGCCGGGTAAAGCAGGTGAAACAATGCGAAATAACCCAAAAAAAGTTAGAGCTGCTACTACAGGAGCAACTGCTATTGCTTTAGCTGCTTTAGGGTTAGCTGGTGATGCTGCAACAGATAGTATGAAAGTCAGAAACCTGCAAAGTGGGGGTATGCTACCTTTAGAAGATATAGCTACAGAATATAATGCTTACCTTCAAGAGCAGGGCCTACACCCTGATATAACTATTGAGGATATCCGTAGTAATCCTGCATTACTTAATAAATATAAAATTAATCTAATGTCCTCGCATAGAGCAGATGGGGTAGATATACCTAATTACAATTTAGCTTGGGATCAGTTTATGGGTGTAGATCCGGCTAAAGCAAGTAATTATGGTATAGGTAGATCATTATATCGGACGTATGCTGATGATGGGTGGAATGAGTTAGGATATAAACACTTATTTGGTGATGGATCTGGAGGAGAATTATTTAAGTCTGATGGTTCAAAAGAGCAAGCTTTAAAGGCTATGCAACAGTACTTAGATACTGTTAATTATATTATGGAAAGGGGAAAAAATTACCCGAAATTTGCTAATCAAGCTCAATTAATAAAAAACCTTTCTGGTAACGGTAATATGTCAGTGGATGACAGAGAATCTGTGTATAAGATACTTGAAGAAGCCCTTTTAGATCAGGCTAATGGTAAATATTTATTGCCATCTCCTGATGATAATCAAGATGTTAATAAGATAGAAACACCTAAGTTTAAATATAACAATCGTCGGGATTTTTAATATGATTAAAGACTCCTATGATACAGAACTTTCTGGTTCTACTGGTTTAGAAAGACAGTTAGTTAACAGGGCTATACAAGGGTATCAGCCCTTACCTGTAAGTGAATTTTCTTCATTTATGCCTCAACCATCTCAAATGTTACAGATGCCTATGCCAAATGTGTATACCCCAGTACAGGTTCCTTTTAGATTACCTCAAATGCAACAACTTCAACAGGAGCAAGTACCTCCTATGGAAACAATAGAAAGACCTTTAGCTCAGCCCATTAAATACAAGGGCAAGAAAGAGTTTATTGACACTATGCTACCTTATGTGCTACAGCAGCGGGTAAAAGACTTAATGTAGACCCCTATATGATTATTGCTCAGTCAGCTTTAGAAACTGGTTGGGGCAAATCTTGATGGACGTTTCTTAGATTCCTGATTGTCTATCATAATCTTTCCAGAATCACTGTCTCGACGAATTATCCGGCTGTGATACTGTTCTTCAATAGGATTCTTCCAAATAGAGCATCTCCCTCACAAAATTGCAGTATCCGTGAGCCTCAGAAACATTTGAATACGAAATCTCCCCCAGAGAACGATAACAATTTTCTGGGTTTATTGAATTCCCCCATGACAATGGACTATTCCAGTACTGATACGATATCTCCCCGATATGCACCATCATTTCCAGGGGCTAGATCCCAATCATGCAGGATAGCACAGCTTTTCTGCTGCATGATCTGCTATGCTTGAATCAGGTAAAGCCGGCCACAGTGATCTTAACTGTGGCAAGTTCCGGAACACTAGCTCCCCCGGCGGGAGCACGAACCGGATCCTCCGGTAATCAGTCTTTCAGATTTGCCCCCGGACTCATACGCTCCGGCCACAGGACAAAAACCGGGATTATTTTGTTAAGGAAGGATTATTATGAAATTCAATCCATTGTTTAAAAGCCTTATGACAGGCTTTTCCTTTTTTCTTCTGCTGTCAGGAGCCACTCCTGCCGTGAGCGGCACCAGTACCACGGAAGCGGAGGAAGAAGCCCGCTACGCCTCCTCTCCGATATGGATATCCGAACTGGGCAACAGAATGCAGGCCTCCCAGCTTTTTGTAGTGGCCGGAGTGGGGCAGACCACCGCCTATGTATCCATGCATGAAAAAACCACAGACGGAAGCTGGCGGCAGATCATGAGCACCCCGGGGTATATCGGAAAAAACGGTCTCGGCAAACAGCGGGAGGGCGACGGAAAAACCCCGGTGGGGATCTTCCACTTTAATTATGCCTTCGGGATCGCCGATAACCCGGGCTGCCAGGCTTTCCCCTATAAGAAGGTTAATAAAAATGACTACTGGTCCGGTGATGCCAGAAAGAACCGGCAGTACAACAAAATGGTAAGCATTAAGGATTATCCCGATCTGGACAAGGATGCCAGCGAGCATCTCGTGGACTATACCTACCCGTATCAGTATGCCCTTAACATCAGCTATAACGAAGAGGGCACTCCGGGACTCGGGTCGGCAATTTTTCTGCACTGCCTCGGAGAACAGCGTCCCTATACCGGTGGCTGCGTGTCCATACCCCGGGCCGAGATGATTACTGTGCTCAGACATGTACGCCAGGACTGTGTGGTGGTGATTGACTACCTTAAGAATTTAAGTCAGGAAACCTACCGAAAGTGGGGCCTCAAATAGGCCTTAGCTCCCACATGGCTGTTATTATCTTAAACAGCAGGGAGGAGAGAATTTCCCTGCTGTTTTCCTGTCACTTACTCCCCTTGTTCTGTTCACATCCCAGAACCTTTCTCTGAACACCTCCGGAGTTCCAGAAGAGAGGAATACTTATCCCTCCCAGTGTCACCATCTTTTTACCGTAAAGAGGGCGGCGATAATAATTCCCATCTTGAGCCGTTTCCGCCGTAAATAATGCTCGCAGGTACTATAATCACTGGGATTTCCGTACTGATACCTGATATCCCATAATGCCGGAGTACACCATGAATCAGATCCTGATATGCCTTGCTGTTCCATTCCTCGGAACCGTTATCGGTTCAGCTCTGGTCTATCTTATGAAACGGGATATGCCGTCCCTTCTCGAAAAGAGCCTTCTGGCCTTCGCCGCCGGAGTAATGACCGCCGCCTCCGTCTGGAGTCTCCTTATTCCCGCTTTTGAATCCGCCCGGGATCAGGATTACGGCAGTCTCGCATTTCTCCCCCCTGTTGCCGGATTCTGGGCCGGAATGCTGTTCCTGCTCCTTCTGGACAGCCTGATACCGCATCTCCACATGCACAGCGAGGTTCCCGAGGGCCCGAAATCAAAGCTGGACAAGAATGCCATGATGGTGCTGGCTATCACGCTCCACAACATTCCCGAGGGCATGGCGGTAGGGGCGGTGCTGGCCGGACTCCTCTCCGGCAGCGCCACTATGACCTCCGCCGGAGCATTTTCACTGGCACTGGGGATAGCCATTCAGAATATTCCGGAGGGCGCAGTAGTGGCGCTTCCTCTGAGAAGCTGCGGGCACAGCCGGCACCGGGCGTTTCTGTCAGGAACTCTTTCCGGAGCTGCGGAACCCCTGGGAGCTATAGCAACCGTTCTTCTGGCCGGACTGGCGGTGCCGGTTCTTCCCTATATGCTAAGCTTCGCGGCCGGAGCCATGATCTATGTGGTGGTGGAGGAGCTCATTCCCGAAATGTCCGAGGGCAGTCATACCAATGTAACCACTCTCGTTTTCGGAATCGGCTTTACCCTGATGATGTGCCTGGATTCCCTGCCGTAGGAGAAGCCCCGGTTTTTCCCGGAGATGGGAAAGAAGAGAATACCAGCCCCCTAAAATACAAAAAGGCACGGTTCCTGACCGTACCTTTTGCATTTGTTTCCGGCTCCTCTTCTGCCATTCCGGGACATGGCCGGAGGACATTACTGGAGAGGAAAGGGCAGCCCTTACACCGGAAGCGCTTACACCTTACTTCTGATTGATTTTAAGGCTGGGGCTGGCAAAGCCCTTAAGCTCGTCATCAGAGAAGACTCCCTTTTTCACAGACAGTACCCTAAGCCCCGGAATCCCCTTAAGAGCTCCGAGAGAGGTAATGCCCTCAGCCTTGGAAATATCCAGAGTCTGCAGCTTGGAGCAGGCGGCAATAGCATCAAAATTGCTGACCTTTACGCCGGTAATTTCCATATTGGTCAGATCAGTCATTCCGGCCAGGAAGCCCAGATCGACAGTCTTTCCAGGATTGATATCCTTCAGCATAACCTTTTTGACACTGGAGAGATTCTTCAGGTCTTCGGTATTCACCAGATTGTTAATGCCGTCGATGGCAAGCTCGTTCAGCTTTTTAAGCCCCTTGCCGAATGAAGCGTCTATCACATAGTCGCAATGCTTCCAGAGCTTAACCTCCAGAGAATTCAGCTCGGTCAGGGATCCGATGGCATCCGTATTGAAGAACGCATTCTTCTGATCGCAGCCATGAACAATAAGCTGCTTAAGATTGGTGGCATCCTTGAGCTGCGCGAAATCCACAGGGGCTCTCATGCTCCAGATCTTCAGAGCTTCCACTGAGGAGCCCTTAATCGGGGAATAGTCCTTGACAGCCTCCGCAAACACCCCCAGGTACTTAAGCTTTGCGGCTGTTTTTACCCAGTCCAGACTGGTCATGGCAGTCATGCCGGTATCGATTTTCTCAACCTGGGCCAGTGTTCCCAGAGAGTCGTAATTGGCTCCCTTTGAAGCATACACCGTGAGACGCTTCAGAGCCGGAACCTTGCTGAGCGGAGTAAAGTCGGCCACAGTGACACCGTAGAGGCTGAGCTCGTTAAGCTTGGTATTGGCTGCCAGAGGGGACAGGTCCTTAACCTGGGAGCCGGTAAGATCCAGCTTGGTCAGGGGGAGTGCGGAAACCGGGGTCAGGTCGGCAATATCCATCACTTTAAGAGACACATTGCTCAGCTTCGGAGCCGCAGGAATGCCTTCAATGGACTTGATTTTGTCGGAACCGGTGATGACGGCGGTGGTGAGATTGGTCAGCGGCGTCATCCACTTAAGGTTTTCCATAGCCTTGGAGGTGATATAGAGCTGCTTGATTCCGGTGAATTTAAGAAGCGGCGTCATATCCTTAACGTGTTCGGCATAAATCTTAATGCCGTTGGAAACGGTCAGATTCTTAAGAGGAGAAATGTCTGTCAGAAGCTTGCTTTCCACGTAAAAATTCTTTACTGACGGAAAAGCCTTGACGATCTTAACCAGATCTTCATCGGAGATTTCCTTGAGGTCCAGAATCATATCACTGGCAGCAACTTTTGCTGCCGGTCCCTGGACAGATTTAGCCACTTCATCCGTGAAGCCGTTCTTAATAAGAACTGTAGCACCGTTAACCTTGCCGACAGGGTTGGTCGGGGCTGCAAGAACATTGGACGACAAAAATAAAAATCCGGCGGCAAGCAATGCTCCGGAGAGTCTGGTAAGCTTCATGCTATTCCTCGTGTCACTCTGATACAGATACGGACATTACCGGCGGCCTGACCCGGAACACCGGAAAAACACCCCAAGAAGCATTTTCTGCTGGTTCCGATCCATAATCCGCAAAGCCGGGACACGGCTTTTAGCGGCAATGTTCCTTCCAGTTATTTCTTTTACACTCTATTTGTTCAAAAATCAATACAAACAGCCTGTTTCAATAACCCCGGCGGAAATTCAGCCATAAGACAGCAGCCTTCCTGAAAAACTACACGAGGAAGAGAGCTCTGTTCGCGCCGGTTCAGTTCCCGGGGAGCCGCATAAAAAAGCCCCCGGAATGTACGGGGGCCTGATAACAGGGACTCTCAGAAGAAATCCCGGCCGGAACCGGAATTCGGGGTACCTGTTCCCGGTCAGACGGTCTTCAGAAGCGCCGCGATTTCGGCAAGATTCTTCTTCCCGAACACCGGCCTGATTTCACCATCCTTTCCGGAAATCACGGTGCAGGGGACACTCATCACGCTGTAGCGTTCCTTAAGCGCGGGGAAATGAGCCAGATCTATCATTTCAGCGCGGATCAGGGGATTCAGGGAAGCTGCCCTCTGGGCCGACATCACCGTTTCCGGACACATGGTGCAGGACAGGGACACCATCACTCTGATGGTTACCGGATGATCCACGGCCGCTATGTCTGCTTTTACCGCCGGATCCAGAGCCTGCCCGGCACTTCCGGTGTTGTAGATCGCAATCACAAAGGAATTAAGCTCATGCCCGCCGGGAACCCCGTGGAAATGAATATTGGAGTTCTGGCTGTGCTCTCCTGCAATCTCGAAGGAGGGGAGAAGAAGTCCTTCCGGGGCAGGACCGGCAGCAATTTCGGGAACCACGCTGTCGGAAAGCCCCCGGAGTTCCTCCAGAAAAGCTTTCATCGCCTCCGAAAGAGAGCTTCCGTCCGGCCAGAGCCGTACCGTCACCCTGGAGGTAAGTTTGCCGAACACGCCCTTAAGCTGCGCCCTGATTTCCGGGGTGAGAAGCCCGCCCGGCGTTCCGGCGGTGCCGCTTTCACTGTCTTCCCGGGAGGCGCTTCCGGAAGGAGCTTCGTCTCTGGCAGCTTCTGCCGGCCTGGGAGCATTCTCGTTAAACACCGTAAGATCCGGCAGATCGTATTTCTGATGCAGCTCCTGCGCCGACTTTTCAAGCGACGTGGCAGCAATGGCGCCGTCAGCCACCGCCGTTACCACCTGGCGGAGGTTCTTGACACAGAGATCCCCGGCGGCATAAACCCCGTCAACGCTGGTTTTGCGGTTTTCATCCGTGATAACATAGCCGGCCTCGTCTCTTGCGATCTCCGGAGGCAGCCAGCCTGTGGCCGGAACATAGCCGGCAAAGACAAACACTCCGAAATTTCCGCCGTCCCTGGCCCGGAACTCCCGGGTTTCTCCGGTAACATTGTTCTTAAGAACCGCCTTTTCCACCAGCCCCGAACCGGAAACCTCCTGAAGCTCGGTGTTAAAAAGCACAGTGATATTGCTGAAGTCTTTCAGATGGTCAGATACGGTTTTGGCACAGGAGAAGGAGTCCTTCCGCACCAGAATCGTGATATGGCTGGCATATCTGGTGAGAAACATGCTTTCCTCAACGGCCGCAAAGCCTCCGCCCACCACCAGAACCTCCTTTCCGGCAAAGAACTCTCCGTCACAGGTGGCACAGTAGGCCACACCGCGTCCCTGAAATTCCTGCTCGCCCGTAAAGCCGATCCTGCGGGGATTGGCTCCGGTAGCCACAATAATGCCCAGAGCCCGGAAATCGCCCCGGGAGGTCTGTACCGTCTTGATATCTCCGTCACAGGAAAAGCCGGTAACCTCGGCGGCCAGAAACTCCGCGCCGAAGCTCAGGGCCTGTTTTCTCATGACCGCAGTAAGGGAGCGGCCGGAGGCGCGTTCCACCCCGGGATAGTTCACCACCTCGGAAGTAATGGTGATCTGCCCGCCGATTTCCGCCTTTTCCACCACGAGAACGCGATACTTCGCTCTGGCTGCGTAAAGGGCGGCCGAAAGTCCGGCAGGCCCGCCACCGATGATCACGGCGTCATACATATTCTTGTCAGCTTCCATGAATACCTCTCTATAATCAGCAATCCGGCATCGGGATCCGCACCCTCTGAAGACATGGTTCAGTCCTGAAATCCGGGACCCCGTTTCCTGAGAGTATACGGTAAAAAACCAAAACCACGAAGCAGGGCGGGAATATTCTGACGCCGGATCCCCGAAAAATGACTGCTCCGGATGAAATCTGTGAAACGTTTTTCAAAGGATCCTGAAAAATTGCAGCGGAAGAAGTGAACCGCCCGGAGAGTCTTCCGGGGCAGGAATAAAAGCATGAAAAGCTGATTCTGGTGCGGATAACTGGCTAACAGAAGTGGCTCCCGAGATGTGAAAATTACTGCGGGGAAGGAAGGCCTTCTGGTTTGTCCCACGGCATGTCCCCGCACGCAGGAACATCCCAACCCCACACACATTACCCGGGATAGCGTTCCTCAAAAGCCTTCAGAATCTCCCGCTCCCGGGGATCCAGGAAGGAAAGGGCCCGTTCTCTGATGGCCGGCGGGATCCCGTAAAAGGCTGCAGCAAGTCCTCCCGCTATAGCCGCAATGGTATCACTGTCCCCGCCGATGGAAACGGCGTTCCGGACGGCATCCTCAAAGCCGGACGCCTCAAAAAATGCCATGAAGGCCTGAGGCACGCTGCCCTGACAGGTCACATCAAACCCATATTCCGGACGGATTTCATCCAGGGTAAAATCAAGAGAATAGTAATTCCGGGTGATATATTCCCGGATCTCCGTAAGCCCCTGTCCGGTTCTGGCAAGATATATTGCCACTGCCACCGCCTCGGCTGCCCGGATCCCCTCGGGATGATTATGGGTAACCGCGGTAACAGCCCGGGCCAGATTTTTTGCCTCATCAAGACTGGCCGCAGCATATCCCGCCGGACTCACCCGCATGGCCGCCCCGTTGCCCAGACTGCAGTAGGGGGCCGGATTTTCTGAAAACAGCCACTTTAAAAACCGGCCGCCATATCCGGCATCAGGGTATTCCCGTCCCAGAGTCTGCATCCATTTTACAGCCTGTTCCGGAAGGTCTCTGAAATCACTCCGGCTCTCCAGAAGCGCCCGGGCTACCGCCAGTGTCATAATGCTGTCATCCGTGAGCCTAACCCCCGGACCAAAGAACTCGAAATCCTTCGTTTTGATGTTGTGCCACTCAAAGCGCGATCCTGCGATGTCTCCGATAATCGCTCCCAGCATGATTTTCCCCCCTGAACGCTGCCCCGGCCGCTAATTCCGCGAAACGGCCAAACATAAAGATCCGGCCTCCGGAAGATCCTAAGCCGCACAAACAGAAAAGGCCGAAAAAATTTCCGGCCCCGTAATTATAAACTGCGGTTCCTGCTAGCGGCAGAGAGCATCAACATCGCTGCAGGTATAGATGTTCTTTGCAGTAACAATAGTGCAGGATTTAACCGGCCGCGTACCGATTTCCTGCCCCTTGCGGGAGAAGGATACCACGGTATCATAGGCCTCCTTAATGCTGTTCAGTTCGGAATTCACAAATTCCTCTGACGGGGTGGTTTCAGCGTTGAACTTTGCCATATCCTGAGGTGTTTTCGCGATAGTTTTAATCTTCTCCTGAATACCATCGAAGCGGAGACCAGGTTTATGAAAATCATATCCCAGTCTGGAGGCAGTGTTAAAAACCTTGTTCTGGATGGCTATGCACTTCCGGTTACGCTCCTTTCCCTTAACCAGATAGTCCTTGCAGGGCAGCATCGTCCAGTCTGTTTAGCGATTTCAGCTGGCAGGTCCATTCCACCGGCTTGCCCTGTACCATCGTAAACACATAATTCATGGCATTTACCACCGTGGTGCAGATCACTGCTTCACCCTCGGGGCCTGCTGTAAGCTCGGCACGGGAGGCCGGAGCAGACATGATAAGGGCGGCAGCGGCTGCCAGCGGCAGGGCTTTTACATAGTTTCTAATATTCATGGAATGATCCTCCGGATCCATAGACAAATGACTGCAGTTTTCTCAGACAGGCAACTGCATTTCGACAGGAATGAAGCCGGCTGTCAGAATATACATAACTTTAACAAATGTTATATTCAGGATCCAAAAACCGGATACCGCCAGAGCGGGAAATTGAGATATTGCATACAGAAATCTGCTTTAGAGAGGAACTCCTGAGTGTTCGAAGGAGCCCCGGAAGCATTGCCTGTCCGGGAATCAGTTCCGCCTCATCAGTATTCCGGGAGATTATCCGGAACATGACAGAAGAAGCTCCCGGGGCGATGTTCCGGCTACCCCGAAAATTCAAAATCTGACACGATTCAACGGTTTTCCCCAAAATCATTGCCAGGTCTGCCGCGGTGAATTTATGATACCGGCCGGATGTCCCCGCCGGGACTTTCCCGGGGCTATGCCACGTAGGAATGGTACGCCTCCCGCACTGAAATTATGAGGATTCCTGTTATGACCATCGAAACACCAAGACTGATTCTCCGTCCTTTTCAGGAAAGCGATGCGGGGTATCTTCTGGAGTACCTGGGAGTTCCTCAGGTCAACTGCTTTGTCTCCATGAGACTTCATTCCCCGGAGGAAGCACGTACAGCGGCCCGGAAGAGATCCGGCGATCCGGAATACTATTTCGCCATAGCACTGAAGGACAGCGGCAAGGTCATCGGAGAAATATTCGCGCATCCGGAAGCCGGAGAGGAGCATGCCGCGCCTGACGCCCCTCTGGATACCTTCAGCCCGTGCTGGATGCTGAACGGGAAATACCGGAAACAGGGCTATGGCTACGAGGCCGCCCATGCCTTTATTGACTACCTGTTCCGCGAAAAGGGCGCCCGCAGGATCTATGCCTACACCGATGATTACAATCTGCCGAGCCGGCATCTCTGTGAAAAGCTGGGTATGCGGCAGGAAGGCTTTTTTATAGAGTTCTTTTCCTTCGTTAAGAATCCCGACGGCACCCCTCATTATGAAAACACCTACCAGTACGCCATTCTGAAAAGGGAATGGCACTGAACCGGTAACGGCCTGACATCACGGATCCTGATTCCAGCTGTTACAGCTTGCTGCTGTAAGTACATTTTTCTGAAATATTTGATCCGGTGATCGTTTTTACAAATTTTTAACATTCTCTCTTTGTGCGCTTTGTTATAAAAATGTTAAAGTTAACCCAAATTTTTAACATTTGAGAAGATCCGTATCCTCTCATAATCCTTTGTAACAGAGAACATAAACATGAAAAACACAGGTTTCCGGCATACCAGACTTTGCAGTGCTGTGGCAGTTATGCTGGCACTTCCCATTTCATCTCTTTCCATGAACACCGCACTGGCAGACTCCGCTAACAGCGCTTCAGAAAATAACGGTTCTGAAACCGTAACCACGTCCTGTCTCCGCGGTTTTCCGGCTCCTTTTGCAAAATCAGAAATCACGGGACTCCGGGCGACATTCTTCCAGGATAACGAAGCCGCAGTCCCCAACTGCTACGAGCAGGGCGCTGTTCAGGTCTGGGATTTCGGGGACGGTTCTCAGTACCGCGTGAAGGCCGAGACTCTTACCGTCAGACAGATCAATCATAGCTATGAGAATGATGGCGACTATACCGTCCGTACCTGGTTTGAATCCGGGGAAGGCGGCGTGCGTTCCGAAACTGCCGAACTCCGTGTTACAGTTAAGGATATTGATCCGGTGGTGCACATTGATCCGGACTACAGCATCCTGTACCAGCAGGGGCCTAACGGTCTCCAGGCAGGAGATACCATTCATATTGACGGTTCCGCCTCTGTCTCCAAAAAGGGCCGCAAAATTGCTTCCTATCTCTGGAGCACCGGCGAAACAGCAGCGGAAATTGATTTCCCGGTTGACAGTGAATTCCTGGAGCGCGGAGCTTCGGTAACCCTGACAGTTACTGACGAAAGCGGCGCCTCCCAGAGCCGGACCATCAGACTTTATCCCCAGGGGGAGCCCATGTGCGGCGTTCCCCCCGTCTACACCATCTGGAGTCATTTCAGTGCTGAAAACAGCGGGAAGGAGGTAACCTTTGCCGATACCACCTCCAATGACCTCGGCGGCCTGTGTCCTCTGGGCATTGACTCCGGTGTTGCCATCACAAGTATTGATAATATTTACACCTCGTTTTCAGGAACCAGAGTGTTCTGGGATTTCGGGGACGGCACCACCTCAGAAAACCAGACCAGAACCGTTCATGCCTATGAAAAGAACGGAGAATATACCGTCCTTTACGCCGTGGAAGCTCCCGAGGGAATGGACATTATTCATACCGCAGCCAAAAAGGTTACTGTAGGCGACAGCAGGCTCCGGGCCGTTATCAGCGGTACACATGGCGACGGAACCCCTGTTTACGAATTCGGGCAGTACCTCCACACCGTTTCCAATGAGCCGATAGTTCTAAGTGCGGAATCTTCTGAGGGACTGAACGATTCAGTTACCTACAGATGGAGTACCGGAGAAACCACCCCGTACATCACAGTTACGCCCAGCTATCACGAGGATCAGAAGTATTCCGTGGTAATTACCGATGCCGAGGGCAACTCCAGCACTGCCGAGGTCAGTCTTCATATCGATGTCCCGGTATGCAGCCAGTCTCCGGCAGAACAGCCGTACAATCTTCTCACTCCGAATTTTGCTCATGAAAGAAGTGAGACTGACTCTATGGAGGTGGTTTTTACCGACAAGTCCGTAAAAACTGACACCCATGGCTGTGCCTGGATAGAAGCCCCGGTTACCGAAGGGACCTGGACCTGGGATTTCGGAGACGGGACCAAGGGGACGGGCAAAACAGTATCGCACCGTTACAGTAATCCCGGCAGGTATGAGGTAACCCTGACGGTAGTCTCCGGAGATCTGACCGATGTGACTGCCCGGGAGATTACAGTACCTGACGAATGCACCTCCTGCACCGCTCCGAATCCGGATAATACGGTAGATCCGAAACTCCTGTCTCTGTCAGCCGTAGCCGGACAGTCTCTCGTTCTGGATGCAGATAAATACCTGGATCATTATGAGGGTGCGACCTATCTCTGGAGCACCGGCGCCAGAGGCAGTTCCATCGTGGTGCAGCCCCAGGAGGATTCGTTCTACACTGTCAAGGTATATGACTCCGGTGCGAAGCTGCTTGACGAGCTGGATATCACCGTGAACATTATTTCCTCTGATGCCGGTGTTGGAGAAAATGCCCCGGTCATTGTGATCGCCACCAGTGCCGACAATACCGGCAGAACCGTACTGGCAGGAACCAGTGTTACCTTTGATGCCTCACACACCTATGTGGGTTCCAGTCCGGATGATGCCAAACCGGATCTCTCTTTCCGCTGGTCCAACGGCAAAACCGATCCCGTGATCACCGAAACCATCACCGGGGACACCACCCTGAGACTGGAGGTAACCAACAACAGGGCAAAGGTAGCCGCTGCCGCCGAAGTTTCTGTCAGTGCTAAACAGGCTCAGGACTCCACAGTTCACCTGCCTCCTGTTGCCAGAATCAGCTATTCCGGGAGCAGCGATGCCGTAACCCCCGGCACAAACGTGGTATTTACCGGCATGGTCAGCAGTCCTGAAAGCGAAAGAACCTATACCTATGCGTGGACTATCGACGGCATTTCTGCCGAAAGCAGCGAACGGATTCTCAACTTTGCCTTCGCCACTCTCGGGGCGCATCGTGTTACCTTTACCGTTACCGATGATCTGGGACAGACGGACACTGCCGGAATCATCATTAATGTAGCTGCCGAGGGCGCATCTGTTGCCATTGACGGCAGCAGTATCGCCACCGCCGGGGAAAACACCGTCTTCACGGCAAATACCGTTCTGTCCGATGCCAGCGACACTGTCTGGACCGTGGACGGCAACCAGGTGCCGGATTCCCGGAACAGCACCCTGTCCTACGTGTTCAACACCGCAGGATCTCATGAGGTGGCAGTAACCGTGACCGATTCCGAAGGAGTCCGCCATACTGCAAAGCACACCATAACGGTCAACCCCGGTGAAAGCACCCCCTTCAGCATCAGCTTCGCCGCTGGCAATGAGTCCGTAACTGCGGAAATTTCCGACGCTGCCGCCGTTCCGTTCATAACCTCTGACGCCAGCCAGGAAAAGAATCCCCTCCAGATGCAGATTCAGGGGCATATGGCCGTGAAGTTCGACAATATTAGCGGCCCGGCTTCGCTTCATGTCATCAGGATTGACAATGACAGCACCAGCGAAAATACCGTAGCCTGCCAGATTGACAGCAATTACCAGGTGACCTGCGCCAGGGATACCAGAACAGGCAGCACCGCAGTGGATGTACATAACGCCAGCACCGTCAGCCTGGAGTTCGCTGAAGCGGGCGAGTACCGGATTCACATCTCTGCCCGTTCCCAGAGCAGTGCGGAAACCCAGGGCTATATTCCGCTGAACGTGGTGGAAAGTCTAAGCGACGGCAGTGATGGAGATGTCCCGTCTGACACTCCTCCGGAGGTCATCTCGCCTGCAGATCAGAATGACGGTGCTGATGACAGCAGCGCTTCCTCTGAAAACAGCGGCGGCAAGAAGGGCGGTGCCCTTGACTTCCTGTCACTCCTGTTCCTGACCGGGGCCAGTATCCTGATGAGAGGGCGCAGGAAGAAGTAAAACCAAAAACAGTTCCGGCTTTCAGGAGGTTTGTGATTTCCGAAAGACTGGAACAGACCTGGCATCTTATGGTGAAACAGGAGGGCACTCCGGTTTCACCATTTTTTTTTGGCCAGTGTTCCATGACGGGATAAGAAGTCCCTCTTTTGCTCAGCCGTTTTGTCCCTGTCCCGGGAATCAGTTTAGTATTTACAGAAAGGGAAACTGTACCGGACACCGCATGCCGGCAGCAAAAACAGGAAAGACTCAGTGAGCAGGGACAGCGCTCAATAGTTCCCGGCATTTACCGGGAAAGGTGCTCAGGGGGGTGGCAGCTATTAAGGTCCGGGGGAAATATTAAAAAAGGTACCGGCTCCGTGAAGCACCGGCCCCCATAGCCCCCGGCAGGAGATGCGGAAGAACTATTTGAATTCGGCAAGAATCAGACTGCCGTCCTCACCGCTTTCGGACAGAGTGTATTTGTGTCTGACGCCATTTTTGTCTTCAAAGGCAATACCGTTGTTGGGAATACTGCCAAAAAACGTTATCTTTACAACCAGGGCCTGGCCTTTACTCAGCACATCCTTCTTATAGAGAGATTTCTCATCAAAGAAAATTCCGTTCTCATTGGCATCCCTGAAGGTAAGTGCCAGAACCTCGAAATTCCGGAGATCCTCCCGGGGCGCAAAGATAACACCAACCTGAGGATCTGCCTCGCTGGCCACAAAAACCTCATAATGCTGATATTTCCGGCCGGCCTCCTTCTCAAAAGCAACACCGGTAAGAGCCGCAGCCTCCCGGTCCGCAGCATGAGATACCGGTGAAACAATGAGGGTGGCAGCCGCAATCAGGGCAGCCGTAAAAAAAGTGGTCGCTTTGAAATTCATTTGTTTACCTCTTTAGCTGAAGCCATGCTCTTTTGCAAAGTGATTCTGCCGTTCTGGTTTCTGCATGCTTTCTGTGCTGGCACTGGAGAAACACTAATCCTTCAAAACAGCCGTCCACTCTGAAAAAAAAAGCAGTTTTCGGACCTTTTCGCAGCACTCATACAGGTTCATCCAGGTCCGACTTTATAAGTGAACAATACAGAATGATGGCTGAAAATTTCAGTTATAGGAAAACATTATGAGGGATTTATCACAATTTATTGCTTTTGGTATCCCTTTTACTGACACCAGCTTCATTAGGAAAATCTAAAACAGCGGGTATACATTTCAATCTATTTATTCAGTGTTAAACTCGAGTTTCCCGCACCTAAAATGAAACCTGAGCTCTAAATCTAAGGGATTGAAAGAGAAAGAGAAAGAGAAAATAGAACTGAAACAATGCACGGTGAATGGCTGAAGAAAACCCGTGTTTTGTTTTGGTGATGTCAGAGCGGCCCCGCACACCTGATTTCAGAGGTTCTGCCTTCTGGCACTGCCGGAGGCACCAGAAAGCCGGACTGTCCCTCAGACTATGGACAGCCAGATATTGGAAACAGCGTAATCCCTGCCGGAAATTTTCCGCCTCCCCAATCCGAAACTTTCCCCAGTTCGCACCTTTTTTTCCGGGATCTGCCCCGGATTCCTGCTACAATGGAATCATTGAAAGCGCTAACAGCAAACTTACTTCAGTATCACCAGTTGATAAAGACAGCGCTTTGTTTTTCCGCCGCCGGGTTCCGGTCTGTATCAGAAATCCGGCGCCGGCATCAGGCATCCTCCGGGATGCCTTATTAGCAGCTTTTCGATCTTCCATTCCAGTCTCTGCCATTTTCTTTCTTTTCCCGTAATTCTCCCTCTCTCACCCGGAAATAGCAGCCGCTCCGCAGTGCCACGCATTTTTGTTTGCTATGATTTTTATGTTCGCAACTTTTTTACCGGGTTTTTCAAAAGCTTCCGAAATACAATATAAACATCAAAAGCGCTCACAGCAATTATTTCCGCGCTATGGCAGCAGGGCAGGTTCGACTCCTGCCGGGCAGCAACAATGCCCGAATTCACGGTGAATGGCTGAAAAAAGCGCTTTGTTCTGGTGACCTGTCAGAGCTGCCCCGGCACGTTTGATTTCAGAGGTTCTGCTTCAGGTATTGCCGGAGGCTCCTGTCAAACCCAGGCGGTCCCCATTGCCTGAAAATGATGATGAAAACCAGCTTCCCAGGCTGCGGTTCCCTGCGGGTGATATGGAAAAAATTCCGGGAATGCCCCCGGGATCGCCCAGAGTTTAAAAATGTCAGGAGGGGTTGATACCGTCTCAGGTATTCTGACACAGGTCCGCATTTCTGAGAGAGCTCCGGAGACAGATAAGGAGTAACTGATCATGCTGAGAGAGTTAAAAAATCTTTCCAATACCGCTTTAACCGAGAACGGAGCTGTAACCCCCCGCACCACTGAGTCCTATTGTCTTGATCTTTTTGCTACCATCGGCGCCCTCAGGAACTCCGGCGAGCAGGAAATTCAGGATCGCTTCATGAGAGCGTTTTTCGAGGATCCGGATCTGGCCATGAAGACTCTGTTCTTTGCCCGGGATATCCGGGAGGGACTGGGAGAACGTCGCGTGTTCCGGGACATCCTGAAATGGCTTTCCGGCAACAGGAAGGAGTCTCTCGTGAAGAATCTGGAGCTCATTCCCGAATACGGCCGCTGGGATGACGTTCTGACGCTCCTGGGTACTCCGGCCCGGAAGGAAGCCGAGAGCTTTTTAAGAAAGCAGTTCACCACAGACCTTAAAGCACTGGACGGCACAGGAAAGGTATCGCTTCTGGGGAAGTGGCTGCCCTCCGTGAATGCTTCCTGCCGGCAAACTGTAACCTGGGCCAGGCAGCTTGCCGGAGCCTTCGGCATGCGCGAGCGCGAGTACCGTAAGGCCTTGTCTGCTCTCAGGACTCAAATCGGCATCATTGAGAACAGCCTTCGCAGGAAGGACTATACCTTTAATTATGCCGAGCTGCCGGGAAAGGCCATGCACAAGTATCGCAAGGCCTTTATCCGGAATGACAGGGAGCGTTACCTCAGCTTTCTGAAAAAGGTTGCCGCAGGCGTGGCCGTTTTGAATGCTAAAACCCTGATGCCCTACGACATTGTGAACGCCGCCTACCGGAACCCCCTGAGTCAGGAGGAACGTCTAGCCATGGATACCTCCTGGAATGCGCTTCCTGATTACACTGACGGGGAGAATGCCCTGGTAGTGGCTGACGGTTCCGGTTCCATGTACTGGCAGCATAATCCTCTGCCGGCAGCGGTGGCGCAGTCCCTGGCCATTTACTTCGCCGAAAGGAGCAAGGGCGCATTCCGGGGACACTTCATTACGTTTTCCCGCACGCCCCGCCTTATCGAAATCAGGGGCAGGGACATTGCGGACAAGGTGCAGTTTGTGAGCTCCTTTAACGAATGCGCCAACACCAATCTCGCGGCGGTTTTTGATCTGATTCTGGCAGCAGCTCTCAGGAAAAGGGCCCGGCAGGAGGATCTTCCCGCTACACTGTACATAATTTCGGACATGGAATTTGACGCCGCGGCATCTAATTCATCCGGGAGCAATCTGGTGACCGCTGAAATGAAGTTTGCCGAGCATGGCTACCGGCTTCCCAGGGTGGTGTTCTGGAATGTGAACTCCCGGAATGAGCAGCAGCCCGTTACCCGGAACGAGCAGGGCGTGGTTCTGGTTTCCGGATGCTCGGCCCAGCTCTTTTCCAGGGTGGCCGGGGGAGAGGATGTAACTCCGTACGCCTTTATGACGGAGACCCTGGGAAGCTCCCGGTACGCCGCCATCACGGCTTAGCTCCGGAGCACCTTTACGTTACTGAAGTAACCTGACAACAGAGATCGCAGATTGCGGTCTCTTTATATCTGTGGCGGATTTTTCCGGAACATCCGGTCCTTGTTCCCGCCATTATCTGGTTCAAAACACCGCAAAAAGCGGGCCATCACTGTTCTTATGAAGGTCGCGGGTTTCCCGCCCCAAACCGAGAGCAACCACTCCTCCCAAACAAAAAAAGCCGTCTTTGCAAACAAAACTGAAGCAGTTAGTCACGGCCAAAACGCTGACAGTCGGTAACGTAAAAACATGGGGCAGCCAGGCAGGAAAACGCTGGAGCAGAAAAAAAGACAATTCAGTAAGCAGAATTAGAGAAATTTTTCAGAAGCACTGACACACATAGCTACTTTCAGATAGAAGCAGAAAAGCCAACGGTGACTATTTTTAGTGATATAAGCCTGCTAATTGTATCGCCTGGATGCTATTTTGGGTGTGGGAACCAAACGGGGTTAGAATTGTTTTTTTAGGTTTTTCTCAGATTACTTGAAAAATAGATCATTTTTCCTGTAACCTTTTTTTCTTTTGTTACGTTACAACACCGTTGAAGCTGGAATAGAGTGCTCTTACAGAATTGCCAGCCAGGATTTTGAACAGATTAGGGATGATCATCATATGGATAACATTACTCTCAGCGACTTTAACAAAATTGCTTCCGGAACCTATAACGCCGGTATGGTGGATATCGGTTCTAAAGACGGACAGTCAAAACTGATCAAAATCAACAATCATGTAACGCGGCTGAGCAAAAACAATGTTGTCATGACCCCCGAGAGAATTGTCGCTGTTAAAGAGCTCTTTATTTCTGCACTGAAGAGAGGCGGAGTCTCCCCGGAGAACATCGCCGAAATCCGGAGGACCCTCGGAATCTCCGCAGAGGTCCAGAACATAAATGACGAGCAAGGCCGGACAAAGCTCCTGAAAGACCGTTTTACCCCGCTCAGCAGAAATACCGTCCGCATCGTACTGGACCGGTATACCCGGGGCAGAGTCGGTGTCGGAGGCCACAATCTTACATCGCAGGAGATGCGGGCAGCAGCCAGAACAAGCCGCATGCTGAGAACCGACGCCCGAATCACCTCCACCCAGCTGAACCAGGTTTCCCGGCATCTTATGCGGGATTCTGCAAAACAGTCCGGCTTCAGGGAGGCTCTCATTATGCTGTCTCCTGATCATAATCTCTCCCGGGTAGCAAGGCATATCAGCGAGAAAGGCCTTGGGGATGACGCCGTAACAGCTCTCAAAAATGATTTTGATACCCTGTTTGACAAGCTGCTGAAGCTCCAGGACCCGCAGGAAAGGAAAATATCCGGTCTTAAAATGTGCGGCCAGGATCTGACACTGAAAAGAGGAGATGATGGTAAAATTCAGGCAACCATCGGCAAGGGAAACTCGGCAGTAGCGCTCGATCTGGGAGTGGATGCCCGAAGCATGCTCGGAAACCTGATTAAAAGCGCCGTTGGCAACCAGAAATTTCTTGGTCAGTTCCAGGTCAAAAATCTCCTTGGCCGGATTTATTCCCATGATCTGGACAATTATCTGACTGCCCAGGATCGTACCAGCCTCACCAGACAGTTTGCAGCAAGCATTCTTGCCAATAAGTCCCCGGATACCAGCTTCGACGATCTCATGAAAGCCGCCGACTACAGCACTCCTTTCCTGTTTGACCTCGCAGAAAGAAGCCTCAGCGGGGAAAAAATAACCCGGGAGCAGATCCGTAACTACCACGAAAATCTCGCGCGCAGCAATGCCGGACTTCCGGCGGATCTTAAGAGCATGCTGGCCGAGGTCGCAGAAATGCCGCTGGTACCCAACAGGGATGGCGGATTTACCGTCGGCGCACCGATAGTAAACGAAATCAACCCGGCAGAACTTCCTGACATTCCTGCTGCCGAGAATCCCCATGATGCCACCTTCACTGAAATCAAGGATTTTGTGGCCGGCCTGATATTTTCCGACGATACCATGGTAGCAGAAGCCATGTCAGACACTCCCGGTCTTGCTCTCCGGGGAATGCTGACAGACTCCAAAAACATAAAGGCCTTTGCAGCCATTATGAAGAACCCTGATGTTCTGAACAATGCTGTGGCTCCGGAGCTTCTGACAACGCTTAAGACGGCCTTTACAAAAATCCGGGATACCCTGAACCCCCTGTTTCTTAAGGCATACGGCAAGGGAATCAGTGACGCTGCTTCCGCCCCCTCGTTTGTCAGGGATTTAAAAGCCTTTATTCAGGATCGGGACAAACTGCCCAGCAATGAGTTCATGAAACTGGAGACCGTCCTGCAGGAAGCGGCCATCAAAGGATGCGACAATATTCAAACCTTTATCAATCACGTGTTTGGAATCGACAATGTAGCCCTGAACAACATGGGCGGCATTACCTCCGATCCCTACAGCAATATGACACCGCAGCAGATTGCCGCCCAGCTTCACGATAAGGATCTCAAGAGCATAATCAGCGGCGCAGGCAATGATTCAGTTCCGGGGCAGATTGCTCTCTTTAAGCAGGTGCTGCACAGCTACTTTAAGAATATGGATACGGGGAACAAGCGGGCTGTTCTGGCCTCCGCTCTCCGCTATGCTGAGGCATTTGATTTCAGAAACCAGAATGGTGAGCCGCTTGCTAATGATGCTCTTACCAGTGCCCAGAAGCATGCCCGCGTAAAATTTACCGGAGCCATCCTTAAAGGAACCGGCCCCCTTATGCAAAAAATAATGCAGGGGCTTCCGGCCAGTATCATGGGAGATTACGCCGACGCTCTTAAGGACATGAAATCCCACCTGAACCCCATCCCCAGAAAGGTTGTTCAGGCCCGGCTGAACAAGGTCATTGCCGACTCTAACAACAAAATCAGATCCATAGAGGTAGAAAAATCCCTGGGTGCCGCTTCTGTGGGCGAAGCTTTCCTCTGCAAGGTGTATCTTAACGGTGTGGAAGAACCCAAGAATGTGGTCATCAAGATCATGCGTCATGATGCCAGACAGCGCGCCGAACAGGAATGCAAGATAATATCCGAGGCTGCCAACAAAATCGGAGAGGGCATGGCCGGAACCTGGAAGGGGCAGCAGGAACAGTACATGAAGGAGTTTGACTTCTCCACTGAAGCCGCAAACGCCCGGGAAGGATATGAAGTCTATCAGGTTCAGGGCAAGGAAGATCATAAGAACCATACCCTGGGCAGTACGGTAAACTGCATGGAACTGGCCGAAGACCTGATACCGGCGACACCAAATCTCCTGACTGCAAATCTGGCAAAGGGCACCACCCTGGACTCATTCTTTGATAAAACCATAAAAGAGGTTCAGGAATTAACCGGCAATATGTTCAAAAAGGACCCGGCCACCGGCAAAATCGAGTGGGACAAGAATACCCTGCTGCCAAAACTGAATGACGGCAATGTCTACACTATGCATCAGCAAAGCCTGACAGCAAGGGAACTCAAATCCAAAACTACAGATATCAGCATTGTTGCACGCAATCTCATCGATATCACCAAGGTCTGGATATCCGAGGCACTGTTCGGTACCGGCCAGTTCCATGGCGACTGTCATGCCGGAAATATCATGGTTGACGGCAAGGGCAGCGGCACTCTTATCGATTTCGGCAATATGTTCCATTTTTCAGATGCAGAAAGACAGTCTGTACTCAGACTGATTCTGGGAGCGGTGCTGCGCAAATCTGATGATTTTATGACTAACTATGAAAAGCTCCTTTCTCCTAAAGGCAAGGAGAGACTGGACAGTCATCCGGAGCTCAGGGAGAAGGCAAGTGCCATTCTGAATGAGATATTCAGCAAGGGGCATGTTTCCATAGATGCGGTGGCCCGTGTTCAGGCTTCTCTGGCCGAACTCCAGAAGCTGGGACTTGAAGTTCCGTTACAGGTGCATTCCTTTGTACTGTCTCTTTCCAGGCTGCAGAACAGCATGGAGGAAATGAACACCGTACTCAACCAGTGCTTCAAGGCCAGGAATGTTCTTCTGAATGCCGAACCGGATATTGCTCCTCAGGGACAACGGGATGAGCTGGATCTGATAGGGGAGATTAATGATTTCTACATGCAGAAAAAGAACCGCATGAACGATGAAAATGGCACTCCTATCTGGAAAGAGAAGTTCTTTTTATCAAAAATTAAGCGTGACGGCATTAAAGAGGAATGGGGCAAGGGAGTTGATAAATGTGTCCTGGAACTGAAGGATTTCCAGAAAGACGGAGAATATTACACCAAAGTCTCCAACCGCTTGAATGCCGCCGAAAACAAGGTTTCAGAAGCCCAGAGAATGAGGGATATCCTGCTGGCGCATCTGGATCAGAACTCATCCAATGCGACAGAACGGGCCAGTGTGTCTGCTATTAATACCGCTACTAATGAATTTATCACCTCCTGGAACGCTGCAGGCAATGCTGAAGAGCAGAAAGCGGCCCTGGAGAAATTTACTTCAGACTATTCAAAGCTGGTGGCACAGCAGATGGGCAATTTTTATGTCGAGGCATCAGGTATTAAATCCATGCTGAACAAACTTCCGGTATATCCTAATTCCTTTGCCAGTGTTGTTATGGCTACCATGTTCAACTCGGCAGATGTTCTCCGGCGTTCATTCGGTTTCACGGAAGGCCTGACTCTTCTGGAAAATGTATACCAGATAGCCAAAAATGAACTGAACTATACCGGAAAAAAACTGGAAGTGAATAATCTGTTTGCAACCATTAACAATGAGATAATGAAAACCAGAGATGATACCAGCTACAAGATTGAAATAGGAATCTGAGTTCTTCGTGCTGATCTGGTTTATACTCAGAATCACAGGAGGACAGCCTCCTGTCTCAGCACATAAACATTTTGAGAAGATATATGGATTATCAGGAAATTATAAAGGAACTAAGCATAGCACTGGATATGGAACTGGACGGTTCTCGCGGTGCATGCGGTTTTGAGTATGGCGATACGGAGATTATTCTTCAGGATGCCGGGGATCTTATTCTGATCAGGGCTGATCTTGGCCTGATTCCGGATGCCGGCATGACAGAGATTCTCAGAACCGCTATGGACGCCAACTATCTGTATCAGGGAAGCGGCGGAGGCACCTTCGCCCGCAACCCTTATGACGGACACCTCCATCTTCAGTACTACAACTGGCTGGAACGCCTGACGGCAGAAAAGCTGATTAAATTCATAGAAAAGCTTGCTGAAACCTGTGATGTCTGGATGAAGCTGATTGATGACTATGAAAACAAAGTCGTTTCCAGTGCTGCCGGCTCCCAGGACTCACGCATATCTGAACCTGACAGCGAAAGCAGCAGAGAACCGGAAATCTCCGCACAGTTTTCGGGGATGTTTGTCTAGCACTGCGGCTTTTAATCAATGCAGTTCCTGTCCTCCGGAGGCGGCTCCGGATTTTGGACAGGAGCTTCCTGTCACAAGTCCGGGAAGGGCAGCGAAAGAAAGATAAAAGTACTGGAACATCGGACCATAGCAAAAAAGGGCGTTTTGAGAGAAAGCGAATAGCTAGGATAATACTTAGTTCCTTATGATTTTTATTCAAAACCGGCTTTTTGAACCACATTCATCAATAATACAGGCTTTATTTAAGAAAATTCCTTAGCTGACAGGTTTTGGAACATTCTTACAAGGCACAGAGATTTGTACAGCCGGCACAATCCCTCAGCCATATGTATACTCATCATCTGATCATTTTACCCTGGTGCCTCCCGATTTAACCTATGAAAGGGAATTAGAAGACGAAAGTATTCCCTTGCTAAATTTTGCACCAGTTCCGCAAGGCACTGTTTTTGATGGGAAAGTATTATCATTCTGTTATGCAAAAGCCCGTAAAGTTTCTGAAATTGCGGAGTATCTGGGAATAAGCGATTCCTCATATTTTAGAAAGCACGTTCTTGAGAATCTTGCAAATAACAATTATCTGGAGAAAAACAAGATCTCAAGAGCTTCATACTATAAAACAAATCCCCATATGGTTATTCTGGCGTAGCTTAGGATAATTGTTACTGATATGTTAGCAGGTCATACTCCTGATATGAACGATAATCCTGACTGCAGAAGGGAAAAAGAGCTCTAATCCGTTAAATAACTTTATACTGTTGTCGCGAAAGGCTGCCAGATCAGAAAAATCCTGGGAATCAGCAAAAGAAGCACGTGATTTCAGAAAATCCTGCTTAAAAAAGCAGCTTTCTTAAAAGAGAGTACGGTGATTTTTGTTTTTAAAAACTAAAACACAGTTCACACAAATAAAGTATCTTCGCACTATTTTTTATAGCATAATGATTCTCAGTAGCTTTTGTCAGGTCAACGAAACAGGATGCCTCAGATTCGCTGTTTCGGCATGGTGGGGCAGGATGGCAGCAAAGATATAGTCGGAAACCAAAAGCCAGAATGAAGGCGGGATCACTAAATATGAATCCTGTGCTGCCGGGCAGCTAATAATTGCAGGAAAGCACCGCTAACCAAAAAGGCTTGGGTCGAAAAAGCCTTGAATTTCAGAAACAGACTAACCAAGGACATTCAGTCACGCGGGAAATGCAGCAATGGCGTTATATGTAAAAACCAACGTTTCATCATTGAATGCCAGAAGGAACCTGGAAAAATCAGGGGCGGCTCTTGATACCGCCTTTAAGAGACTGGCCTCCGGTCTCCGGATCAGCAGTGCCAAGGATGATGCCGCCGGTCTTCAGATTTCAGACAGACTCACCTCCCAGATCAACGGTCTTAGCCAGGGAAACCACAACGCCCAGGACGGCATATCCTTCTGCCAGACTGCAGAAGGGGCTCTGGATGAGATGACGAACATGTATCAGCGCATCCGCACCCTGGCTCTTCAGTCTGCCAACGGCACCAATTCCGCTCAGGATCGCGCAGCCATTCAGGAGGAGGTGTCGCAGCTCTGCCAGGAAATCACCAGAATCGGCGAAGATACCACCTTCGGAGGCGAGCACATCCTGAATAAGGATCTCACTGCACCCACGGAATTCCAGGTAGGTGCTAATGCCAATGAGACCATCAGCATTGATCTCACTTCAGGTTTTCGAATAAATGATGTGTTTGAGAAGCTTTATAATGAAGGGGACTCTCAGATGCAGACATTGCTTTTAAGTGGCGGTTTTGCCAGAAAGGTCGACTGTTCTCAAAACGGCAATGCCTTTTCTGTTACCGCTGATTATTTTGCTTCCAGAGGTGAATACACGGTTGAGGTAAAGTCTCTCGCTTCTCAGACTGTATTTCAAAAATCTATCCAGTATCTTGAGAAAGACGATGAAGGACTGTATATCTGGGATCAGGAGATAACCTACGAAGCCGGGGCCCTTACATTTGAACTTGGTTCCGGATCAGATGCGAAGACCTTCACTGTGCAGGTGAATGAAGGAGATACAATTTTTGATATCCAAAGAAATATCAATTTTGCCGCAGGATCCTCATTGACTGCCCATTTTTCTAAACATAACGATCTTTACAGTTATGATCTCCAAGGGAAGATAAATGCTTTTTTTTATACACCAAAAGGGAGCGCTTATGCTCCGCCGTTATCAATCACGGCTGCTGGAGATGAAAGGCTTAATGCCTTTAACTGCAGTATTGAACCGGAATCAAGGATTAATAACAGGGATGCTCAGGGGTGGTATCTCTACAGAAAAGGACAGGATACAGTTATCGAAATCGATGGAGTGTCCCTTACGGACAGTTACGGTAATACATTTTACGATGAGGAAAAAGGCCTGCATATTACCGCCAACAGTGTTTCCGGCCCGATTACACTGACGGTAGATCCCGAAACCATGTTTTTGGTGGATACGCCGGAAACAGCTCAGAGCACTTTGGCGACGGTGGACAAATTTATCTCTACCATTGACAGCAAAAGGGCGGAGCTGGGGGCTGTACAGAACCGGCTTGAGTCCTCGATCAGAAATCAGAGCAACGTGGCCGAAAACATCTCCGCCGCCAGAAGCCGGATCCGGGATGCCGACTTTGCTGCCGAAACCGCCAGTATGAACCAGCAGAATATCCTGCAGCAGGCCTCCCAGAGTATACTCAGTCAGGCAAACCAGAGGCAGCAGAATGTGCTGTCACTTCTGCAGTGATACAGAGGGTAATTAACTGAAAAATACGATCTTAAAGAGGTATTAACGACCTGAATTATGGATTAGGGGGCTTCCGTCCAGGCATTCTTTACGACGAAGGAAAAGCCGTAAGACATAGTTTTCAGGAAGCAGAAGAATACTATGGGAAATCATGCGATTTAGCTAATTGTGATTCCTGTGGCAAGGCATATAGCAAAGGCTATTAAGGGTTGATGATTTTATGTCAGCATGACTGATAAGATTACGAAGCTACTGATCTCACAAACGGAGCCCACATGAAAATTCTACTGTTATGTTTAACTGCTGCTATCTGCTTTTCCTTGCTGAATGTTGCCACGGCTGATGCCATGACTGAATGCAATACACGGACCTTGAATATGGAACCCAAAGAAGCTCTTCCATTCTGTCAGGAAGCCTGTAACCTGAATGAATGACTAGGGTGCGTCTTTCTTGGAGATTATTACGATCGGGGGCTAGTCGTAAAACGGGACTACCAGCAGGCAAAAACATACTATGAGAAAGCCTGCAACCTTAAGCATGGATTTGGGTGTTTCAATCTTGGAGTTTATTATGTCAATGGGCGCGGTGTAAGACAAAATTTTCAGACAGCAAAAGAATACTTTGGCAAGGCCTGCGAATTTTGGAGATCAAGACGGCTGCGATAATTATCGGGTGCTAAATGAAAAGGGCTATTAAGGCTTTTTTCCAGATTCAAATTTTGAACTTTTCAAGAGCAATCACCTGATATCTGGAAACATCCAGAGAACCGTTTACCGTCAATGTTTTCCAGGTAAATACTAGGAGTAGCTTTTGACGAGGGGCAGTTCTTTGGATGACGCTCCAATCGATAGCTTTCAGTGTATCATCTCGTCACAATCTCAGCCCCTGTGAAGACAAGTAACGTTCAGAGCCAAAACTTCCTCAATGAAGTCAGAAGGGCGCATTGAGGAATCCTTCCTTTCAGTTTCCCTGCTAGCCGCAGTACACACACTCCGATCCCGAAAAGATCATGGCATAAGCCATGACGTTCTTATCCTTGAACTCAAGAGCTGACTTGTAGGTGCCGACCTGCTCGGTCGCTTCCTTTTTCAGACTTTCAATTCTGGCTTCTGTGGCATCCTTCTTGGCGGCGTACCTGAGCTCGATAAGGTAAATGCTTTCATTTCTCTTTCCTCTGTTTACGGTGATCACCAGATCCGCAAACTTTTCACCCTTGCCGGGAATCCGCAACGATTTCTGGAGTTCGGCAATGACTCCTCTCATGGAGCTCAGTTTGGTGTGAAGCGTCAGGTTAAGCGCCATTTCGCTCATGTGGGTAAGAACCTGATTGGTGAAGATGGCGGTTAAAAATACGGTGCAGGAATCTGCAAATGCCGAAATATCAGAAGCTCCATCAAGCAGAGGGGAGATATCCAGTTTCTGTTCCTTAAAGATGGCGCTGGGCTTTAACTTGAGGTTTGCAGTGCACTGAGCAAAGAGCCTTGACATGAATTTATTCGGAATTTTCAATGAAAGGCCATCCTGATCCGATAACGCGGGATCAATGGTTAGATAACCAAGATAGTACAGCATGGACAAAAGCTGCTCTTCATTGTATTTGGCCGATTTATTTAAATTGATGTTCTGAGCAAGATTACCAAGATAGAACGTTTCTTCTGCAAGATAGGTGTCTATAACGTTGTCTGCAAGGTCGTCCTCAGCAATGTCAAAAAGCTGCTGAAGCTTAGAGCTGTCATGATCCGATGCAGGATCCATGTATTTTTCCGGCGCAAGAAATACTTTAGCTTTGCGCATTTCGCCGAGATAATACAGACACATGGATGAATTGTACAACGTATGCTTTGCAAATCTGCTGAAACAGTAGCCATCATATACAGGTCTCATTCTGGCAATTACTTCATCCGCAGTTACACCGATGCTTTCTATATCGACCAGTTCCGGAATGATCTTTTTAAG
>NZ_KB899638.1:113524-121099 GCF_000378405.1 Succinimonas amylolytica DSM 2873
ATCGTTTTAAACAGTTCAAAATCCTGAGACAGAATCTGGTTGGCAAAATTATCATACTCATCGATCATTACATAAAGTCTGCTTTTTTTGGAATAGCTAATATAGGCAGCAATGAAATTGTTGAACAGGGTAACTGAATCTGACTTATCCAGATTGTCATAGTTAAAAACGAAATCAGGATATCTATTCTTGAAATCATTTATTCCAAGAGCTACCGCCGAAAAAAAACTATCGTACATGACAGTACTGCTCCGGGTGCCTACCCGAGAAAAATCAAAATCCAGTACATGATATTTGTTATGACTTTTCAGATGTTCGTTATATATGGCAGTCCCGGAAAACAGTTCCTCATATCTGTTCTCATAGGAGAGATCGTAAAAACACTTGAGCATTTGGACAAAGGTGCTCTTTCCGAAGCGTCTCGGACGGAGAAGAACGGGATACGGTGTCATGCTGTCCTGATCAAGATTCAGGATCATTCCGCTTTTGTCCACATAGGCGCGGTTTCGAAGCTTAAAACTATCATACGCAACTATGCCATAGGGAGAGTTCAGCAATTTAACTTCAGTTTCTGACATAACGCATCCTTTGTTCCATATCTGCCATCTTTGGTGAAGATCGTGCTTAAAAACCTACTGCAGGAATCCTAAACTGATCCCGAACATCTGGTAGTAAGTCTGGAGGCTTTGTGCGAGCAGATGGAAGTCACACCACCTTGGTCAGAAGGGGGGCTTCTGGAAGCGTCAGACTATATCACGCCTTCTTGTAAAAAAGATTATCACTCCCGATCCTTTAGTCGGTAACTTTGGTCGGTCTCTGCCGATTAAATTGTCATTTATTGTCATCCGGATAAACAGGGAGCCCGTTGCCTATTTTGAGATTTTATTTCAGCTTATTCCCTACAACGGTACATTCTTTTTTGCAGAAACAGATACCATATGAAAGAACTGCTTTAACATCATTTCTTTTAATATACGGTTCGGCATATTTCTTTTGAATTATCTGCTCAACGGCATCCTCGGCTATCAAAAACTTGTCTTCACTTTCGTCAGCAGTCTGCTTAAGTTCCAGAATTACGATAACGCCTCTGTTCTTCAGAGACTTGATTATCAAATCGATATAGCCGTTTCCTGACTCAAAATTGGATTTCTGCTCTTCAATGAGAGACGTGCCGTTTGCCAAAAATCCGTTCATGAAGCCGTGGTAATAGTTTTCCTTCGGAGCATTGACGGAGAAGTCTCTTATGGACACATATTTGGCCAGAAGCTCGTTAAGGCAGTCCTCGACAGATCCGGCGTCCCCCGAGAAAAATCCTTTTATCAGACTACCGGTGCTATTCCTCATAACGCTGTCATTTTTATAGAAATCCATGATTTTCGACTTGAAGCAATCCCTGATTTCCTCATTCGGAATATACAGCCGGCACTCATGTTTGTTAGCGGATCTGTACTGCGGATCAAAGGTGAGATAGCCGGTATAAAGCAGCAGAGTCCAGAAATCATTGATGTCATGTTTCTCTAAATCTCCGTAGCACAGCGCCGCTCTTACCTCCGCGGTAATGAATTCCCCGTCCAGAAGGCTTTGCATCTTGTCAACGTCATCCGGCTCTATAAACCCCATAAATTCTTCGATAACATCGTTACCGCTGGTGTTTATCCAGTAGTTGCCGGTCTGAATGAGATTTTTGTCTTTACTCAGTTTTCTGTAGTTGTCATTACAGAAGTTCATTACATCCCACGGGCAGTACATATGAGTTGTTCCAAAATGGTACCCGTCGTAATTCTTTCTCACCTCTTCGTAATAGTCCGAAAGTCCGTAGTATTTGAGGACTTCCTGAGTTTCTTCCTTGGTAAAGCCTATCCCGAAGGATATATCATCATCTCCGGAATCAAGAACCGAGCAGACCAAAAGATTATTAAGCCCGGTAAAAATACTTTCCTTGGCTGCTCTTAAACAGCCGGTAAGTACGGCTCTGTCCAAATACGTATTTGTTTTTAAGGCATTGCTTAAGAACGGACTGATTATGTCAATCATTTCCTTGTAGTAGCCGTTATGGGCCGCTTTGGCAATCGGAACGTCATATTCGTCAATAAGCAAAATGGGCTTAATGCCGTGATGTGTGTAAAGAAACCTAAGCAGGTTTTTCAGTGAATCGGTTATTTTATCTTTATTGCCGACATTGCAGATAAAATTTTTATCAGAGGCGATCTCGTTAAAAATTTTCTTATCTGCATCACTGAGTTTAGAACTTTCGGCCAGATAGCCGAATGTACAGTATAAGTCAAAAATAACACAGCCCAGCTGGTAATAAGCACGTGCAAACTCACTTCCTGACACGGACTTCAGTGAAATAAAGATTACCGGAAACTTTCCCATGTATTCACTGCAGAGTTCCTTATCCTCAAATATTTTGGTGTCTTTGAACCATTTTTCCTGAAGTGAGACATCGCCGGGATTTTCGATATTCAGAGACAGAAAGTCATAGAAGGTAGACATGGTTAGGGTTTTGCCGAAACGTCTTGGTCTGGTGATGAGCATGACTTTCGAGGTGTTTTCTTTAAAAACAGTTCTGATAAAAGGAGTTTTGTCCACGTAATAACTGTTGCTTTCAATTAATTCGTGAAATAATTCCGCTCCAATACCTATAGACTTCAGCATTCTGTTCCACCTCTGAATACGACCATCCCTATAAAAGGCCTTTCCCCAGTCCGCTATTGAAGCGCAGAAAGGCTCTATCACTGTCATTATCCCATAACCTAGTTAATCGTCAACCGCCAACATCTTATTTTTTGATAAGAATATAAGCATAAAGTATCTATCGATGACACGTCCAAAATATCAACACTTAACTTTTTACAAAAAATTTTTTCAAAAACGTCAGATTTTCCCCTCTGCCGTGGCTTACGTTATGAGAGACAGCAGATTTTTGGCTTTTCGCCGCGGTTATGCGTGGCAGGAAGCGATTTATTGTTCTCACCAGCTATTTGATTAATATGGCATTTTGTCTGAGATATACCCAAAGTTGTACGGAACTATACAATCAATCGCAAGAGGAAACTTTAATGGAAAAACAAAAACATGAATTTAAAACCAGTACTGGAGGCAATTCAATAGCATAGAATAAGCAAAACACAGAGCAGAGTAGGGGAGGGCACAACTCAAGGAAAAATGAGATCCCGATGAATCGGCACTACACCTTATCACTCAACGAAGTTGGTTAGTATTTTCACATTGGCGTTAAGAAACTGAGACATCTGCCGAATGCAACATCGGTAACTTTTCTGGCAGATTAAGAGAGTCCTGCCGTTCAAGTTCCTGCTTTTTCGGTGCTTACTCGTTGATAAGCGTTGCTTATGTAACATAACAACCAAAATCACACTTGCATAATTAGGGAGCTGTTATAACGGTTAATTTGGGTATAGCTCAAAGAACCTACCTCTTTAACTAGGTTCATAATTCAAAAAAAGGATTAAATGAACCTGGTTCACAAAGTTAACCCTAATGAACCATGACATCGAATTTTCAGGTACTGATGCAAAAAAAGATTGTAATTGTGTAGGAATTGCTATACACTGTATATACATCGATTAGAGGAGGTTTATATGGCTCAGGTGAACGTTAAGATCAATGATGCTGATAAGAAAAGAGCTGTTGAAGCCCTTAAAGAGATGGGATTAACCCTTTCCGCAGCTATTCAGATGTTTATTGCAAAAGTAGGCAGAGAAAGACGTATTCCTTTTGAAGTGTCTGCCGATCCTTTCTATTCTGATGAAAACATGGAGAGATTGATTCGTTCCGCAAAGGAAATAGAAACCACTGGTGGTACTATTCATGATTTATCAGAATTGGAAGCTAAAACAGTATGAAAAAATCATTTTCTGATGATGCATGGAATGACATTGTTTATTGGAGCACTCACGATAAGAAAGTATTTAAGAAGATATTAAAAATTCTGGAAGATATCGAAAGAAATTGGTACGTTGGAATTGGTAAGCCTGAAAGATTATCTGGGTGCTTGTCAAAGTATTGGAGCAGACGGATAGACGAGAAGAATCGTATTGTTTACAAAATTGAAAATGATACAGTATTCGTTATTCAGTGTGGTTCCCATTATAGAGATAAGTAAGATATAGAAGTGTTTTCCTGATAAAACTTGCACTGCACAGCCCAGAACTTGTCATCGCAGGTTTTGATAACCAAGTCAATGCCGATATCCGAATCGCTGAAGGATTTGCGATAGGGGAATTCGTTCCAGAGCCAGCATTCCTCAACATCATCGGCATATCTCCGGTCGGTGAGAAACCAATTCCGGATCAGCTTTTCAAAATGAGTTCCCTTTTCCTTCTGAGTTAATGATGACTCGCGGATCCTTTCAAGAATTTCGTTAATGTCTGACATTGTATTGTCCTGCAAAATAAAAACAGCTCGGATAACCATATCCGGGCCGGAGTAAAATAGAGCGGCATTCAAGAGGCCAAATGAATGTCCATTATAAACGCCGACACTTCATAAGCCAAAAGCCCCCTTTGTCTTTCCGGCGTTTAGCAAAGTCGGCAGATCCTTTATTGATTACCGGCATAAGCATCATCTTTTCTGTCCGCATCCCCAAATCCAAATGGCTGAATATACTGGACAGCCTTAAGGAACGCGGAGTAGAAGACATTTTCTTTATGTGCATGGACGGTGTATCAGGACTGGAGGAAGGCGTTAAAACCATTTTCCATAATACGGTGGTACAGCGTTGCATAGTGCACCTTATGAGAAACGCACTAGAATTCGTTCCATGCAAGGCGTATAAGGCTTTCTGCGATTCTATAAAGGCTGTATATAATGCCGTTGATAAAGAAACAGCATTGCAGAACTTCAGCAGGTTTAAGGAGCTCTGGGGCAAGAAATATCCTGGTGCCGTAAAATGCTGGGAACGTAATCTTGACACTGTACTGCAGCTGTTTGATTACCCATCGGCCATCAGAAAGCTTATATACACGACCAATGCGATAGAGAGTACAAACTCCAGCCTGAGAAAGGTAACTAAAAAGGGAACTTTCGAATCGCCGGATGCTGTTTACCGGGCTATGTATCTGAGGATACTTACGCTAAAAGAAAAGTGGGACAAGAGTCGCGTACAGAACTGGACCACAATTAAAAATGAATTTCTTCAACTACCACTTACAAAAGAGAGAATGGAGAAGTTGGTTTTTAGGAGTTAAATCACAGTTTACACAAAATAGTATTTACTCCCAACAAACCACTGTTATGTTGAACTGCTGTTACTTGCTTTTCCTTGTTGAACATTGCCTGTACCGATGAAACTGCTCAATGTAGTGATTTATATGATGCTAGTCAGTACAGCGATGCTTTTCCATTTTGTCAGCAAGCTTGCAACCTAAATGAGGGAGAATAGGGTGCCACTATCTTGGACGTGGTTACACATACGGTAAAGGGCTAACACAGGACTTTAAGCTGCAAGGTGGTTGTGATAAATATCGGATGTTTAACGAAAAGGGATATTAAGGCTTGATTTATATGTAAGAATGGACAGACAAGTTTGTCAAAGCTAACTAACCTCACTAACCTCACAAACGGAGCCGCTCATGAAAAAAACACTATTATCTTTAACTGCTGTATTGTTGAACATTGCTTGTACTGATGAGGCTACTGAATGCCGTAATTTGTATGATGCTGAACAGTTCAGCGAAGCTCTTACAGTTTGTGAAAAAGCTTGCAATATGAATAATGGAAATGGGTGCTTAACTATTGGAGAACTTTACCGCAATGGTCAAGGTGTAAAACAGGACTACCAGCAGGCGAAAATATACTTTGAAAAAGCTTGCAATATGAATAATGGAAATGGGTGCTTAAATATTGGAAAACTTTACTACAATGGTCAAGGTGTAAAACAGGACTACCAGCAGGTGAAAATATACATTGAAAAAGCTTGCAATATGAATAATGGAAGTGGGTGCTACAATCTCGGAGTTCTTTACTACAATGGTCAAGGCGTAAAACAGGACTACCAGCAGGCGAAAACATACTATGAGAAAGCCTGCAACCTGAATGAGGGATTAGGGTGCATCAATCTTGGAGTTCTTTACGAATATAGGCATGGCGTAACACGGGACTACCAGCAGGCGAAAACATACTATGAGAAAGCCTGCAATCTGAATTATGGATTAGGGTGCCGCAATCTTGGAGTTCTTTACGAATATGGGCATGGCGTAACACTGGACTACCATCAGGCGAAGACATACTATGAGAAGCCTGCAACATGTATGATGAATCAGGGTGCTTTAATCTTGGACATCTTTACATCAATGGTCACGGCGTAAGACAAGACTACCAGCAGGCGGGAACATACTTTGAGAAAGCCTGCAACCTGAGTAATGGATCAGTGTGCATCTTTATTGGCAATCTTTACGCCGATGGTCAAGGCGTAAAACAGGACTACCATCAGGCGAAAACATACTATGAGAAAGCCTGCAATCTGAATTATGGATTAGGGTGCCGCTATCTTGGAAATCTTTACGAGAATGGTGAAGGCGTAAGACAGAATTATCAAACTGCAAAAGAATACTATGGCAAGGCTTGTGATTTAGGACATCAAGGTGGTTGTGATATATACAGGGAGTTAAAACAAAAGGGATATTAAGGCTTTTTTTCCACACTCAACATGGAGTAAATACTATTTTGTGTAAACTGTGATTTAGCTCTTAAAAACTAACTTCACCATGCTCTCTCTTGCAAGTGGCCTTCTTGTTTCTACATATGGAAAATCATTCTACTGCTGAACTTTTTTGATCTCTCCATATTGGTGTAACCTGAGTTAACACGCCATTGTTAAAGTTCAGGTCAAAGTTTGCTGCACAGCACATTCTCTCACAAAGATCTTGTATTAGATGCTATTTTGTATTACAATTCTCGTTAAGATGAAAGCAAGGGGTGATTCAATTGCAATTTAGCTGGGACACAAACAAAGAGCAAAAAAACATCAAGAAGCACGGTGTTAAATTCAGTACAGCAGTTTCTGTGTTTTATGATGAGCATAGAATGATACGCTATGATTCCTATAATTCATTGTTGGAAGAAGATAGATATAAAGTTGTCGGTCTAACAAAAGAGCAGTTGATCATATTAAGTGTTGCTTATACAGTTCGTTCGGGGTGTTATAGAATTATATCGGCAAGACGTGCAACCAAAAAAGAGGAGAAGGAGTATTATGATAATTACTAAGGATTTTGATCTTAACAAGCCGTTTGAATACACGGAAGAAGATATTGCTATGCTGAAAGCACTTAAGGACAGACCTGTTGTTCCAGATGAGGAAAATCCTGAGCTTACTGATGAAGAACTACGAGAAATGGTTGAAGATAGAAGAATTCGTTTGGCTCTTCAGAGAAAGCAGGTTGTTTCTGTTCGTTTGTCTAATAGAGCATTGGAGAAAGCCAAGTCTTTTGGCAAAGGTTATACTTCGGTTCTGAGTCAAATTTTAGAGAGAGTATTAACTGACACTTCTATACTGAAGCAGCTCGTGTAATGAGATCTCCCAATGAGTAAAACCGCCGGAGAGATCCAGCG
>NZ_KB899638.1:122944-125765 GCF_000378405.1 Succinimonas amylolytica DSM 2873
AGCTTACTGATGAAGAACTACGAGAAATGGTTGAAGATAGAAGAATTCGTTTGGCTCTTCAGAGAAAGCAGGTTGTTTCTGTTCGTTTGTCTAATAGAGCATTGGAGAAAGCCAAGTCTTTTGGCAAAGGTTATACTTCGGTTCTGAGTCAAATTTTAGAGAGAGTATTAACTGACACTTCTATACTGAAGCAGCTCGTGTAATGAGATCTCCCAATGAGTAAAACCGCCGGAGAGATCCAGCGTTTTTTTTTGTTTAAAACAAACAGCAGATTACAGCTTGAAATAATACGTTTGTCCGTATGGCTGTCCGTCTATAAGCACATCAATATATTTGTAAGTATCAGTGCATCCTTCAGGAATAGGATGGCATCCAGTGTTGCCGCAATTAGGAACGCACACACGGTCCTTAACGAAGGAAGCATCAGTTAAGCCATATGTAAAGAGAAAGACAGGGAAATGCCTGCCCGGCTGACCGGCGAACCAGTGAGAGCCTGAAATTTTTAAAAGAAGGTGGCTCTGGTTCTCCTATGTTAAGAGTGTCACATGATCGCATAATGGATGATTATACTAGACCCGCATTGTAATTATACACATTTAAAAATTCTTGTCAAGATGCGTCAGCCGGAAGGGTGTCCAAGAGCGTGCGAATATAGTCTTGGCTGAATTGGATTAAACAGGGTATAGGGAAATAACATCCCGGCCCTGTTTAGGAGTTTCCTTTGGCCTTTAACGGCAGAAGGAATGAGTTGTTAGTTCGCGACCTTCTTTTTAGTATAACTCTAAATAAGGGGAAGCGGATGTCTTTTTCACTGGCCTTTACAGACGAGGATCTGGATTTTTTAAAACAAAGAGATTTTCTGAAATCTGACGGCGATGGCACCAGCGATGGTTTGGCTGGCAAGGAATTATCGTCAGCGTCTATTTTCTTTTCGTCCCACACAAAAGCTCTCGGAAGTTCAGCTCTTTCTTCTCTGGTGCAGGCCTTTCAGGTACTGACCGGCAGACTGGAAAGCCGTGAGCTTTTTGTCCAGCGGGAATACCAGGGCTTTTCTTCTGCCGTTTCAAAAAACATTACGTTAAAACTGGTGATGGACTTGTATCTGAGGTACGGCCTTACCGAGGATTTCCGTAACAAGATCCTTTTCGGGACTTTCTTTTTGGGAAGAGTGGACGGTTTGCACTATTGTTCGGAGGCCGATGTGTCATATGGCTACAGTACCAACGAGATGTTTAAGATCGTTCAGCTTTGAGCAGCGTTAAATTTTTTGCTAAAACCTGACAACAATTGTTGTCTTAATTAGCCTTTTGTTTTATACTATAGTTCTGGTATAGAGCAGGGGGCTTTTTTCTTTTTTTGGGTTTTCTTCGTTTTAGCAGAGAGCGTGTCATGGACCTGTACAACTTCAAACTGTCGGTAGTTGACAAGATCAAGATGTATTACAATCTGACCGGTGATCTTGGCTGTGAAGAGTACGACATTGCTGCCAGACTTGGATTTTCTGAAGGTGATGTTCCGCTGCTTAATGAGCATCGGCAGGTAGCCATCCCCGACTGTGTTTCTCAGGTTGCCAGTTCTCATAGCGAGGCAATCCCGTCTGACCTGCGAACGTTTTTTGCTTTGCTGGAGCTTGCGAAATTCAAAGGATTTGAGAAGTGGTTCCGTGCGTGCGTGGGCAGCGGTTTGCCATTATCCCCTGATGTGATTGGCACGGGGTACAAGCTGCTGACGGCAGAAGAGAAAACATCCGATCAAGTCCGGCAGGTTCAGACTCCGAAGGAAAGTCCGGGACAGAATTTGACGAAAGCCCCTGGACGCCGCACGGGCGTAAAGAACAGGCAGACACATCATGAAAGAAAGACCGGTATAGAGTCTCAGCAGATAATTGATTACCTGAAAACCAATTTGGTTTTAAACGTCAAAACCGGCGCCGTTTGCAAGGTGACCGGAATTCAGGTAAAGAATTCATTGTCAGATAAGGACGCAAATATCTGGTCTCTGGACGATATTTCATTTTAGCAGGAGGTAGCTATGGCAAAAACAGCTTCAGACAAGCGATACAATGAGTTATTTGCAAAGAAAATTACTTATTTGCGAAACAAGTTTAATCTGACTCGTTCCCAGTTTGCCGCGCTGATGGGGGTGGTTCCCGGCAGCTGCGATTTATGGGAGAGAGGTCAGGTAGTGCCTTCTACCGTTGCGATGTATAAATTGTTCAAATACCCTCAATTCAGGGTGTATCTTGAGTGGTTTTTTGATGACACTCCCATCACGGAGCTTGATAACTTCCAGTTCATCGTTTCGGCACGGTCTCAGGAACCCAGCGAAGTCAAGTAACGTTCAAGACCAGCAATTCCTCAATGACGTCAGCAGGGCTCATTGAGGAATCATCACTTTCAGTTCAGTTTCCTTCTGTGCAGCACACGCATTTTGATCCGGAAAAGATCATGGCATAAGCTTTGACATTCCTGTCTTTGAATTCAATGGCGTTTTATTATGAAAGAAAGCTCCCCGGCGGACAAACGAAAGCGACGGCCCTTAAGCCGCATTCGGAACGCTGCATGCCCTGGCATGGAGTGACGGCCCGGATCTCTTCGGTAAGATCCGTTCCGGCCCCCGTTAAGTTGGCTGGGTCATGCTGACGCTGGCACAGATCACTTTGCCCTGATTGCTGGTTTCGCTCTGCACACACAGCCCTTCAGTAATTTTGGCTCTGGAGATGGCGCGTTTGACCTGATCCATCCGGAATTTTGCCAACGACTGATCGTTCGGACTGTCTTCGTATTTGACCTTCCGCGTTATTATCACGTAAATAATTCTG
>NZ_KB899638.1:129486-217860 GCF_000378405.1 Succinimonas amylolytica DSM 2873
CCCCCGAAAATTGACATATAATTTTAGTAGGATTCCTACTAAAGGAATATGTGGCGGCAGTAAGGGGATCAGGGTATGCCAATTTACCGGAATATTGTTGTTGACATTCCATCTAAATGCTATATCGAGAAAAAGGATCAAAGTGTATTTGTAAAGGACAGGAACGAATATGATCCTGCTGTGAAATATAATCGGGTAAGCCATGTAATTATCGGCAGGGCAATTGACAAGACAAGGATGTACCCCAACCATAATTTCCGCATGAGATATCCTGAAGCTTTTCAGCAGGCGGCGGGAGAACCGCAGCTGAAATCCATAAAGAGGATGGGGATGTATGCCGTTGTCCTGGCTCTTCTGGAAAAGAACTCCATGTACCGGTGCCTGCACGAAACCATGGGAATTGAGTCGGCAAACCTGATTCTTGATTTTTGCATGTATTCCATACTCCATCATTCAGCTGTTTCCGATCACTTCAGAACAGCCATGTCTGAACAGCTGCTGTTCTCCCGCAATCTCAAATCCGGAAAGGATTTATCTTCGTTTTTTAATCAGGAAGAGAATATTGAAAGGCTGGAAAGGTTCAAGACAGCATGGGCAGGAGCCTGCAAAAAACGCGGGATAAAGGATGTCTGGCTGGCAATTGACGGCTCAAATAATGATTGTGCCGCAGATGTTGATATTGCCGAGCGGGGGTACGCAAAATCCAAAAAGGATGTTCCGGTCGTGAGTTATCTTTATGCCGTTGACAGCAGTGACGGAACCCCGATAAGCTTTGATGTTTACCGGGGTAGCCGAGTTGACAGCAAAGCTGTCATGAAAATGATCGGATGGCTGAAAGCATATGAGATGAATGTCAAAGGGGTGGTGGTTGACCGGGGTTTTGCAACCAAAGATGTTCTTGAGATGCTTGACAGCAATGAACTTCAATATGTTGCCATGCTCAAGGGAGATACAAACGCTCATAAGACAATGCTTGCCGGATATGCATCCAAAATCAGCAGACAATTCGAGTTCATGCTGGACAGATATGATAACAGCAGAAAAACAGACAATGTCAGCGTATTCAACAGTAATGACAATGTTTACTATGGGATATCATCAGAAGATAAGGTTAAGCTGTTTACGCAGCATAAGTATAAGGCTTATGTTTCCCTGATTTTTGACGGACAGAACGGCGAGGAGCGCCAGCAGAACTGGTTTAAAAAGGTCTCTAATGCTGCGGTGGATTTGCAGAACAGACTGAATTCAGGAGAAGACGCCAAAGTTCCGAAGGAATTTGAAAAAAGCATGGAAATCCAGCAAAATGAAGGCAGGAAAACAGTCCTGATAAATATGGAAAAAGTACAGATCTGCGGCGATCAAAAAGGATTCAGTTCTCTTGCAACTTCCGAAAAGATGAGTGCCGGAAGAGCCAATGAAATTTACACCATGCGAAGCTCTGTTGAAGCTGATTTTGCGATAGTTAAAACTCAGCTTGGTTACGGCAAGACCGGAGTACACAGTGAAACAGGGATAAAAACCAAGATTTCCATTGGTTTCATCGCCTCTGTGATTCGAAATGAACTGCTGAAAGCTGCAAAAAAGGCGGGACTTCCTACCAATAAAATAGCAAAGGAAATCAACTACATTACGATGGGGCTCAATCAAAGCGACCGGTATTTTGTCTCTCATACCGAAAGTAAGAAACAAAAAGAGTTCCTTAAGGAATGCGGTGTTCTCCCTGCAGATCTGGATCGTATAGCCGAGGCTGAAAATAAGAGAATTTCCAGTAAAGAACCGAACCCGTTCCACAAATTCCCTAAAGCTAACACAAAGGAAAAAAAGTCAAAGAGCGGACAGTCAAAAGCTGACAATTCCTCCGTCAGCGGGACAACATCTGTTACTGCTGACAAAGAGGAATAAGCCCACAATTTTGACAAGCTAAAAAGGACTTTTGCTTCTGGTCTGGATTGAGGGTTTTAGTAGGATTTTTGGGAAAATTTACGTGTAAAAATGCAATATGCAATTCTGCCGGTTATTTGTTAGCAATGTTCGCATAAATGCGCGGATTTTAGACTGGGGGATTTAAGGCTGGCTGGCTGATTTTTGATCATGCCGTTTTGAGCCGGTCCGGGATAAGTAAAAAATGTGACACGATCTAAAAAATAAATATTTATTTGTCGCAATACGAGGGCTTATTCTCAAAAATTTTGTTTTTTTTGCCGCTATAATCTTAAGAGAATGCTTTCCTGTAACGATTTTCCGAAATTGCTTAAGGCTGCGCGATTCATCTGTCGCGGCTAAGCTTGCAGAATACCGCTCAGAAGCTCAATACAGATTCCGGAGTGATTTCCGGGAACGTTTGGCACTTGCCTGATGTCAGATGCAGATGCTGGACGCAAAGGGGGACAACAATGAACAGTCATCGTGTAAACGGTTTTACTTTGATAGAACTCGTGGTGGTAATTGTAATTCTGGGCATTCTGGCGGCAACGGCAGCCCCGAAGTTCATGGATCTGCAGAGAGATGCCCGGATTTCCAAGCTGAACGGTCTTAAGGCCGCCATCCGCAGCGCGGAAAACCTTACCCGGAGCAAGGCCATTATCGCCGGTCTGGAAAAGTATCCGGCCCTTAATAATGGCACTGAGGTTAAGTTTGTATGTGTAAACGGCGCGGCCACCGATACCTGCAATAAAAATAACGGCATTGCGGTTTCCTTCGGTTATCCGGCTGTTCTCACCGATGCTGTTGCCGGCAAGGAATCCGGGATTCTCCGGGCTCTGGATCTTGATGCGGTGGATGCCGATGTAGTAACTGACTCCTCTGAGAGACGCCAGCATGACTGGCAGTACCGGATAAAGGCATGGAATAGACAGGAGGTGCAGATTTTAATCGGTCCGTCAGATATTGATCTTCCCGCTTCCTATGAAACTGAATACGGTCATAACGGCGGCCCGGTCAAGGAGTCATCTCAGGGATGTTATGTTGTGCATGATAATCCCTATGAGGAGAATGGCTCCGTGAAGCGCATGACGGTGATTGTTGACGGTAAGTGCTGAGTTTAGGCTCCAGATGATGCTCGGATAAGACAAGCTGAGAGATAGTCGCAGCAGAAGCGAATCGGGGAGTCCGGGAAGGTCTGAGCAATAGAATGCCGTGCTGATCTTTCTCGTAGAGAGGCTCTGTTCAGGTTCTTATGGGGGGAACGCGAGTTCCCCCGTCTTTTTGTCTTGTCACGTGCAAACTGCGCTGGCTGAGCGATTTCTATTAATTGTCCGGACGTATGTAAAAGGTGCTTCTGCCGCTTCCCTGTTTTATCAGGAGACCTTCTTCTGTAAGCCTTTTTATTTCCCTTAACACGGTGGATTTTCCGAGTTTAGGGCAATTGGCCACAACATCAGCCGCAGTGATTCTGCCTATTTTTCCGTTTACATAATTCTTCACTATGTCATAGGCGAGACTTCTGGAACCGCTGGCATCCATAATACCTACACGTTTTTCAAATTCTATATAGCAGGCAAGAATGACCTGCAGCATGTATCGGATAAACGGTGTGGGATCATTTCCGCCTTCGTGCCAGCCTCTGTCAGACTCCTCAAGAACTTCGTAGTAGCGATCCTTCGTCAGTTCTATCTGCCGTTCAATGCTTATGTACTTACCGACCTCATAACCGCTTTTATAAAGGAGCAGCAGAGTAAGAAGCCTGCTCATTCTGCCGTTTCCGTCGTTAAACGGATGAATGCACAGAAAATCAATGATAAATGAAGGGATCAGAATTAGGGCATCAATGCGTTCACCGGAAATAGCCTGCTCATAGGCATGACACAGGTTTTCCACGGCATCAGGGGTGCAGAAGGGGTCAACCGGGGTGAATCTGGTAAACACCGTGCCATCGGCCCGCTTTTCACTGATGTAGTTCTGCACGTTCTTGAAATGACCGCCATAGGATAATCCGGCTTTAGCAAGAAGATCCCGGTGCAGCTGCAAAAGATATGAAGGACGGACAGGAATGTATTCATGGCTTTCATGGATGGTATTCAGCACATCCCGGTAGCCCATTATTTCGTCCTCATCACGGTTGCGCGGTGTGGTTTTCTCCTGGAAAAGCTGCTTCATTCTGGCATTGGAAGTGACGATCCCCTCAATCTTGTTCGAGGCCTCGGTGCTTTGAATTTTGGCAATTTCCGCCAATCGATCAAGCTCAGCAGGTTTCTGTCTAACAAATAAGTCCTGCCGGCCCTTGCATTCATGAATTCTGGCCACAAGATTAAGGATATCAGTTCCCCATTGTTTCTGTTCCAGTGAGCTGTAATCAAACGTTCTCATCATTCATCTTTTCTTCTCATTTAATCGCTTTTCTTCTAATTCTGCTTTATTTGAGAAGAAAAATCAAATTATGAGAAGAATAAAGGAGGTCTGATTTTCCACTCTCTGGCGGTCTTGGCGCCGTCGATCAGACGGGAGACAAGAAGCTCGTGGGAGGGGGCTGTAATGCCATGATCCGCTCCGCAAATATCTTCTCGTCAAACTCATCAAGACCGAGAACTTCAGAGGAGATCTGCTTCAGTGACTTTTCGGGGATTTTCTCTGCCGCAGAGCCCGAACTTGATCTTTCCCGTAAAGCAGGTGATGTTCAGGCTCTTATTAGCCAGAACCCCGAGTTCCCGCATCTTGCGATCTCTTCCTGCACAAACTGAAAGGTCTTCATGTCTATGATGGCCTCGTATGCGTTTTTCACATAGGAATATCAGGGAACAGATGGAGGACAAAAAAATCCTGCGGTTATGAGGAGTTCCGCTTCAACTCCGGTTCTCCAATGCTCGCATGGTATTATCCTACAAAGCGTAGCCAGTTCGGATAACCATATCAGTTTCCTCATCAGCCGCAGTACACACATTCCGATCCCGAAAATATCATGGCATAAGCCATGACGTTCTTATCCTTGAATTCAAGAGCTGATTTGTAGGTGCCGACCTGTTCGATTGCTTCCTTTTTCAGACTTTCAATTCTGGATTCTGTGGCATCCTTTTTGGCAGCGTACTTGAGCTCAATAAGGTAAATGCATTCGTTTCTCTTTCCTCGGTTTATGGTGAGCACCAGATCCGCAAACTTTTCGCCCTTACCGGGAACCCGCAGCGGTTTCTGCAGTTCGGCGACAACACCTCTAACGGAACTCAGTTTGGTGTGGAGCACCAGATTAAGCGCCATTTCGCTCATGTGGGTAAGAACCTGATTGGTGAAGATCGTGCTTAAAAAAGCGGTGCAGGAATCTGCAAATGCTGATATATCAGAAGCGCCATCAAGTAGAGGAGCTGTATCCAATTTCTGCTCCCTAAAAATGTCGCTGGGCTTTAACCTGAGTTCCGCCGTGCATTTAGCAAACAGCTTCGACATGAACAGATTCGGAATTTTCAGTGTGAGGGCGTCCTGATTCGATAACGCAGGATCAATTGTAAGATAACCAAGATAGTACAGCATGGACAGCAGCTGCGCTTCATCATACTTGGCCGATTTGTTTAAATTGATGTTCTGGGCAAGATTCTCAAGATAGAACGTGTCCTCGGCAAGGTATGTGTCCATAATATTGTCTGCCAGACCGTCTTCGGCAATGTCAAAAAGCTGCTGAAGCTTTGAGCTGTCATGATCCGATGCAGGATCCATGTATTTTTCCGGTGCAAGAAATACTTTAGCTTTGCGCATTTCGCCGAGATAATACAGACACATGGATGAATTGTACAACGTATGCTTTGCAAATCTGCTGAAACAGTAGCCATCATATACAGGTCTCATTCTGGCAATTACTTCATCCGCAGTTACACCGATGCTTTCTATATCGACCAGTTCCGGAATGATCTTTTTAAGCTCGTCCTCAGTGAATCCGGCATACTCGTTAAAGCATTCATCAGAAGTAACATTCAGCGCAATGTTGAACCCGGATGTAAGAGAATCCAGTGATACGGATGACACCCCCGTAATGAAGGTTTTTGTGATGCCGTTTGTTGTTGCTGCCTTGATTGCCGCATAAAACTCTTTGAGAAAGCCGCGATCACCGGTAATCGTTTTAAACAGTTCAAAATCCTGAGACAGAATCTGGTTGGCAAAATTATCATACTCATCGATCATTACATAAAGTCTGCTTTTTTTGGAATATCTAATATAGGCAGCAATGAAATTGTTGAACAGGGTAACTGAATCTGACTTATCCAGATTGTCATAGTTAAAAACGAAATCAGGATATCTATTCTTAAAATCGTTTATACCGACAGCCACTGCCGAAAAAAAACTGTCATACATTACGGTATTGCTCCGGGTGCCTACCCGGGAAAAATCAAAATCCAGCACATGATATTTGTTGTGGCTTTTCGGATGCTCTTTATATATGGCAGTCTCGGAAAACAATTCCTCATATCTGCTCTCATAGGAGATATCGTAAAAACACTTGAGCATTTGGACAAAGGTGCTCTTTCCGAAGCGTCTCGGACGCAGCAGGACAGGATACGGTGTCATGTTATCCTGATCAAGATGCAGGATCATTCCGCTTTTGTCTACATAAGCGCGATTTCGCAGTTTAAAACTGTCATAAGCAACTACGCCATACGGAGAATTCAACAATTTAACTTCAGTTTCTGACATAACGTGTCCTTTGTTCCAAATCATGTCTGACATCTTTATGCTTTCCAAGCATATATGTATAATTTATAGTTATCTCATGCAATAATGTCTGTGATTTACGGTGCTTTACTCCTTCTGATGTTAAAGAGTTTTACTATAAATATCAACATTTATTGGGGGCTAATGCCCGAAAATGTGTGCCAACGCCTTATGCAGTAGAAAAAGGTGCTTGGCAAGCAAGTCTGGTAAATGAATACATAGGCTGTTGTGCTTGGTGGCTACGGTCGTCAGGCAGTTTGCAGGGAGCTGCGTATATTTATGCGCCCGGCATAGTTTTCAATAGCGGTGACTTCGTCACTTTTGATAGAAATGTTGTTCGGCCCGCATTATGGGTAAATCTGTAATATTCTAATCTGGAAACCTCTGTCACCCGCTAATCAGGCGGGTGTTATTCAGAATAACTGTATCAGAGTTGATCTCCAGCTTAGTTATAAATTCTCAGGACTAAAAACAGCATAAGCGCAACGGAGAATACTTGGATAAGCAGTATCGCCAGTATTACGCCGCTGCTGCTGTTATGTTCCTTGATACTTCTTCTTATTTCTTGATTCTCCTGTTTCAGCTCCTTTTTAATTTCAATCAGGCTGTGCCGATTAAGGTATTCTACAGCCGATTTTACGATTTTATTGGCCGTTTGTTTAAGATCATCTCTTAGTTCATCTTTGTATTTCTCTATCTCCGTTTCATAATTCTGGGTTGCATTTGTAAGGTTTGCATCAATAACCGATTCAAACTTCTGAAGACTTGCATCTATAACCGAATTCTGTGCTTCGCTGATTGTATCCTGGAGTTTTCGGCAAAGGTAAATCCATATTGTAACCTGAACAAGAATGGGATCGTTTTTATCTAACAGAATCCCATTTTTACTTGCAATGACACCTATTAACTCCCTGATTTTATTGTCAATTTCAGGGTCAGTCATTTATCAGAACTCCCCAATTCCTGAAGAAATTGCTTCAAAGAATTTACGTTTGGCAATGGTTATTCTCTGCCGTTTCATTATATGCTTCTCCTTGTTATTGATATATTCATCAAACAATGTTCTTGCGGACATGCATTCAGTAATATCTCTGTTGAACATATCAGAGAAGGTTGGCAGAAGAACAATCCCTTTTATGGAATCCTTATACATCTGATAAGCAGAGCCGCCGGTAAACCCTTCCATGTCAATATACCCATTAAACGGATTGAGCCATACAACAACCGAGTACAGATCAGGATTGTCAAACTGCTGAAGAAGAGCCACCAGTCCCAGCATTGTTTCCGACAATGCCTGACCGCCTGCGATTATGGAATGCACGATTATTTCATGCCCCATATCCTTCAGCATTTCAAAGATCTGCGTGGTCTTGATGTAGTTAATCAAGGGGATAAAATCGCTGCTGCCATTGTCAATAATGACATCAGTGGCATCATCATTATTCATGATTAAATCAATAATCTGGTCAAAGTTTTCAGATTCGATCTCGCCGTTATTGTTGCAGATTTTAATCAGTTTGACATTGAGGGACTGAAACTGATGAAAGGTATCATTAAGCGGATCAGTATCGATTCCCAGTACCTTCTTGCCCATTGATTGCAGGTATTGATTAAACATCACTGAAACAAATGATTTCCCGACACCGCCTTTTTGCTGCATTAAAACATGAATTCTCATATACGTCCTTTATTAAATTGAAATTCCAAACTTTTGCTAACCTGTTAATCACTTTATCTTTTCTCGCTGATTTTGCTGGCATCCTCCATAATTTTCTTTATCTGTTCCGGGGATAATGCATCCCTTACTGATGAAATAACTTCCTTTTTGGCAGCGTTACGCTCGCCGGAAACCGCAGGTTTTGAAATTCCGTTGACGGAATTGGAATTATCATCGGCTTTTCCTGATTTTTCATCCTGCAACCTGCTGGGGTATTTCTCTTCATCAAGCCCTTTAACGACCTGAGTAAACCGCGTATAAGTGCCAATCATTCCGGTATCAGATGATTTGATAAACTCAAATATCTGTCTCAGGGATCTTCCGGCATCCCGCTCCTTGCAGATAAAGGGCCAGTATTTCTTAACTATGAAGAGTACCTGATTCCTCCGCGATTTTCTGGTTTGGTCAAACTTGTCCATCTGTTCTGATAGCCTTCTAAGCTCCTGTTCATCCATCAATTCAGGCCTCCCTTATCGCCGTCGTTACCAGCGCATCATAATCTACTGTTTGCCTATAGCTGTTAACTTTGCTTTATTTTATCATACAGTATGTGAATATTGTCATACTTTGTATAATTTGATAGAACTTTAGGCAACTTTGCACACTTCTAATTTACACGCATTACACTTTGCAGAACTGTACAAAATCTTGAAAAACCTTATAGAATCTTGCTTTACAATGCAGAACATTAGTTTACTTTGCAGAATTTCAGTTACTTTTGTTGTGTGCTAAAGTAAACTATCGTACAATAGAGTAAAACAGTAATTCATGGCAAGATAGGCCATACGGTACCGTGGTACCCGCATGGCGTGCCTTATTCGCTCCCTGCGGAGCTCAACGTCAATCTTGTTCTGCGAAGCCGGAGGATGGTTATGGGTGAGAACAGCGAGAAGATGACCTTCGTTAAGGTGTTTGTTACCGGCAGGGAAAAAGAGGAACTGAAGGAGCGGGCAAAGGAGGTTCATTGCTCCACGTCCGGCTACTGCCGCCAGATGGTCATGTTTAACAAGACGGCTCTGAACAGCGATGAAACAGTAAAAGCAATTCTCGCCGCCAGCGGCAATATCGGCAAGCTTACCGGCATGCTGAAGATTTACCTCAGAGAACCAAAGCAGGATGTTTTAACAAAGGAGGAAATCAGACGGCTTATTCTCTCTTTGCAGGACGACCGTGATTTCCTGAAAAAGACCGCAAAATCATTATTAAGGAGAAGTTAGTCATCATGAAGAAGTACGAATATGTAACTGTAGGTGAAATAGCCGGTAAGTTATCGAAATATCTTTACTCTGAATCACTGGAGACATTTTATCTATTTAATCATCCGGAAAGCCTGGAAAAAGCCGCCAGCTATAAGGTCAGAAATCAGTCAAATACCGAACGCAAGGAAGGTGAGCATTTTGTTCTGTTAGACGATGTTCTAAACGATCATAATGTTTCTTTATGGAGCTTATCCGAGATATTGAATATTGATTATGACTGCCTGACTGATTTGAATGATGTTTTCTCTGAAGTAGAACCAGAGCTTTTTAATATCTTAAATCCTGACAATACGGAAATCCTTCTGAGCATTCACAACTTAGATGATGTAGTCGCAGGCTGTCCTCATATTAATCTGTGGTATAGCTTCCATACCCCGGATAGTATATTTTCCATATCAAGATGTGTCGGTACTTGCAGCGATCCTTTTGATTGCGGTAATTATGAATTGTCATATTCACTTATGTCAGAACAGGAGCATTATAAAATCAGAACATGCTCAATCAATGAGTGGCCGCATAATCTTGAAATATTACAGCAAAAATCCGGCGGCGGTGAATTCAATACTTCTGACGAACTGTTAACTCGCATGAAAGAGCTGAAGCTTATCCATGATAATTAAAAAGATAGACCCAAGAACCGGCATAACGCCTTCATTCGCAGGACTTGCCAAATACATTACCGATTCTCAGGGCAGGGATAACAGAGTCGGGGATGTAATCATCCGTAACTGCATTGACAATGAAGACTTTGATATTGCATTGCTGGATATTGAAAGAGTTCAGAAAATGAATATTGATCCGCGGGTAAAAAACAAGACTCTTCATTTATTACTGTCATTTGACCGGACTGATAAGATTCCCACTTTAGCGGAACGCGAGGATTTTGAAAAGAAATGTCTTTCTTCTTTAGGTTTTGAGAATTGTCAGTATATTTCCGTAGCGCATCACGACACTGATAACTTTCATATTCATCTCGCGATAAACAGAGTTGATCCTGCTGATTATCACATGCACAAGGAAGTTCTTGGCGATGAAAAAATCATGGCCCGCATTGCCATGGAACTTGAAAACGAACACAGTCTGAAACAGACAAATCATAATCCGAAGAAAAGCAAATCTCAGAATAACGTGGATAACATGGAAGCTTTTTCCGGAATTGAAAGTTTTGCGTCCTATATTCGGGGTAGAAAGATAGTAATTGAAAATGCCAAATCATGGGAAGATTTGCACCGCAATCTTTCCAAAATCGGCGTAACCATTAAGAAACGCGGAAACGGGCTTATATTTATTTCCAATGACGGGAATATGAAATGCAAAGCATCCACGGTATCGCATTCCTTCAGCATCAGCAATCTTGAATCCCGTCTGGGCGAATTTCAGGACTCTGTTATCGCCTCTCATAAGAAGCCCATTGTTTCCTACGAGAAGAAGCCCCTGGTCAAAACCAAGGATTCTCTTGAACTCTATATTGAATACACCGAAGAACGCAACAATAAGATATCGGCTTATCAGGACAGCATAAAAGACCTTAAAAAGCATCACAGCCATGAACTTGAGTATCAGATCCTCCGCCTGTCTGATGAAGACAGCGAGACAGCCGCGTATGTGATGAAGTATCTCAGACTCTTGGATCAGATCTCCTATCGCCGGGAGGAAGCCCGTAAGAAAAAGCTCAAAAACGCTTCCGCCATTACCTACAGAAGCTGGCTGCAACGGGAAGCTCTCAATGGAAATCTCAAAGCGCAGACGGTTTTAGAGAAAAGGGGAACGCCGCAGCAGATAACCCCAATCCCCGTTTCCGAACTTAACGCCGTGCTGAAGCAGGGCGTAAAGGACTATGTTTCCGCAGGCGGCGCCATGAGCATCATCTACCGAAACTATTGTTACCGCGTAAATTCAGACCGATTCCTCTTATCCAAAACACCCCTGAAGGGCGTAACCGCAGGACAGACCAGACAATATGGACTCACAATCAATCTCAGACCTATCGCAAAGGCCCAATCCGCTCTCCGAGACATTCTTCAGCGTTACGCTGACAGATTTAGAAATGTCGGGGCAATCATTACAAAACATCGAGAACTGCGCCTGCCGGAAGTGCAAATCGGCAATGTGGCAGTTCCTGACAAGGAAGCACCTCAGGTGCTACTGCACAAGGATGTTCCAGATCATATACGACAGCCAGAACAAGAGCCAAATGGTGGAACTCTGCGACGGGATGACATTATCCCTAATACCCGAAGATGAGTCGTTAACCGCCGAGGTGCTTCCGGAGGAACTGACCCCGGCAGAGGATCCTGCCGAAAAGGTTCCTGAGGAAGCGCCCCCCGCGGACGCGGAGATTAAAGAAGAATTACAGGAAGAACAGGATTTCGCTGAAGAAGAGTTTTCTCAGGAATTTACCGAAGAGGTGATTGAGTAATGGCCATACCCGAAAACTTGCGTAACGAAAAGAAGCAGGGCGAGAGCATCGGATTCAAGGTTGGCATCCTTGCGGCGTTTATCGCTGCCGCATTAACTGCCATGACCTTCGCCACGCAGTATTTTGCGTATTCCGTCCATTACTGGGACGGTCTTTCCGGACGGCTTTTCAATCATGTTTACTGTCCCTGGCAGATATTCGTCTGGCGGGGCGAACATCAGGATCAGATCGAGCTCTTTGAAAAGCCGGTAAAACTGGCCTTCAGCATCTGGCTCTTGCTGACGGTTATGGTTTTCGGGATCGTCATGATGGTGAAGAACAAGCTCCATGGCCTTAAAACGCTGCACGGTTCCGCTCGCTGGGCCGATATCGAGGATATTAAGAGGGCGGGGCTTATCCAGAATTCCGATCCCAAGACCGACAAGGAGCCGTATGTCTATGTCGGCGCCTATAAGGGCAAGGACGGCAAAACGGTATATTTAAGACACTCCGGCCCCGAGCATATTCTCACCTATGCGCCCACCAGATCCGGCAAAGGTGTCGGCTTAGTCATACCGACGCTCCTGTCTTGGAACGAATCAGCCGTGATCACTGACCTCAAAGGGGAGCTCTGGAGCCTCACCGCGGGATATCGCCATAACAGCCTGAAACAGAAGACCATCAGATTCGAGCCTGCCTCCGTAACCAGCGCCTCATGGAATCCCATAGCTGAGATCCGCTTCGGCACCTCCCATGAAACCGGAGACGCTCAGAACCTCGCCAACATGATAGTCGATCCGGACGGGAAGGGCCTCGAAGGGCCGGACAGCCATTGGAAAAAGACCGCCTTTGCCATGTACACCGGATTAATCCTGTTTGTGCTGATCAAGAAGCAAAAGGATCCGAATTATCCCGCCACCATCCAGCAAATCGACCGGCTTCTTTCTGACCCGAAGCGGGATATCAAGGAACTCTGGCAGGAAATGATCGATACCGGGCACAGCGTTGTTGCCGCAGCAGCCAAGGATCAGCTTGACCGGCCCAATGAGGAAGCTGGTTCCGTGCTTTCCACCGTGAAATCAAACCTCGCTCTTTATCGCGATGATATCGTCTCCGCGAATACCTCAAGATCCGATTTCAAAATCAAAGACATCATGAATTGTCATTCTGCCGTTTCCGTCTATATCGTTACCCAGCCTTCCGACAAGGGCAGACTGAAGCCGCTGGTAAGGATTTTCGTAAACATGGTAGTGCGTTTGCTGGCCGACAAAATGAAGGTGGAGAAGGGCCGCATGGTACGGGCTAACAAACACCGCCTCCTCATGATGCTCGATGAATTTCCTTCTCTTGGCAAGCTGGACGTAATGCAGGAATCTCTGGCCTTTGTGGCCGGTTACGGCATCAAGTGCTACCTCATTTGTCAGGATCTTTCTCAGCTCAAATCTAACGAAAGCGGCTACGGGCAGGAAGAGTCGATCACGTCTAACTGCCACATTCAAAACGCCTATCCCCCGAACCGCATGGACACCGCCAAATACCTATCCGAGCTTACCGGACAGACAACCATCGTAAAGGAATCCATTACCAAGAGCGGGAGCGGCTTCAACGTTTCAACGTCCAGGACAATTCAGGAGGTGCAGAGACCCCTGCTGACTCCTGATGAGTGCATGAGGCTCCCTTCTCCCAAGAAGAACGACAAGGGAGACATCATCGAGGCCGGAGACATGCTGATTTTTGTTGCGGGTTTTCCGGCCATTTACGGGAAGCAGCCCCTGTATTTCATGGACAGCGTATTCAGGGATCGCTCAAGGATCGCGGCTCCGGACAATTCCGATTTTATCTTGGCAAAGGATCGCGACTATGACCCCAATGAGGATCTCAAAGCCGAAACCAAGGCCCAATTCACGGAAGTGGATGACAATCCCTTTGACGATGAAGAACCGGAGCTTAAGGAATATGACGCAGGCAAGGTAATCCCCACTGTTGCCAAGGAAAAAGCCGATAAAGAGAACGAAAACGCAAAATTTGAGGGCAAACCTCTGCCTGAAACCATAGAGGAGCTTGGCGAGTACAAGTATGAATCCACCGATGAAAAGTAAGGCATCCCTAATTCATATCTGCGGCATCGTAGGCGTGTTTTGCCTGACTTTGCTGGCTCTCGCATATACGAGAGAGCATTACGTGCAGAACTGGACTTCATCAATGCCTCCCGGGCTTTACAGAAAGCATCAGGTCTCCAGAACGCTTCATGCCGGTGACATTGTGCTCCTGTGTCCGGAAAAGACTCCGCTTCTGGAGGAGGCCCTGAATCGCAGGTATTTAATGGACGGAGACCGGCAATGCTGGGTAACTCCCTTAATCAAACGCGTGGCCGCCTGCGAGGGCGACACGGTTAAAACCACGGCTTTCGGAATAACCGTAAATGACACCCTGATCCCCAACAGCAGGGCCAAAAGCTCCGATTCAAAAGGGCGGCTTCTTCCGGTGTGGTCTTTTGAAGGCACATTAGCGGACGGCGATCTTCTCGTGTTAACGGATCGCCCTAACAGCTTCGATTCCCGGTATTTCGGCCTGCTCCGTACCAGCGATGTGGTAAGCAGGCTCACTCCGGCAATCACGTTTTAGGAGGCAGAAATGAGACTTATTATTGCGGAAAAAAACAGCGTGGGCAGGGCTATTGCCTGTGTCATCGGCATCAAAAGCGCCGAGACCGGCTATATCAAATGCTCAGACAGCGCTGAAACCTACGTTACCTGGGCTTCCGGACATATGTATCAGATGGCCGGACTTGATGAATATACTCCGGCAGAAGTTCCTACGGGCAAGAACGGCAAAAAAGTGTGGCGGTTCGAGGAGCTTCCGGTATTTCCGGAAACATGGATCCTCAATAAGGATCCCGGAAAACGCGAACAGACAGAACTTATAGAAGAGCTTATCGGAAAAGCCGATGTGGTGGTAAACGCCGGAGATCCCGACAGAGAAGGGCAGCTCCTTATTGATGAAATTATCTGGGAATCTCCCAACAAGCCCAAAACCTACCTGCGGTACTGGGCAAATGCCATTGACCGGAAATCAATCGAAAACGCCCTGAACAATCTGAAGCCCAATGACGCTTATCAGGGCATGTGCAACGCTGCCGAATACCGGAGAAGAGCTGACTGGCTGGTAGGCATCAATCTTTCGCGGGCCTACTCAATCGCCAATCATCACCTCTCAAATGTGGGCCGAGTAATGACTCCCACGTTGCAGCTGGTCGCTGACCGGGATCTTGAGATCGAGAATTTCAGGCCCGCCGATTATTACGAGCTTTGGGCAGATTTCGGATCCTACAAGGGGAAATTTATTCCCGATGAATTACAGGAAGGCACTGACCATGAAGGGAGACTCACTGACAAAAGCGTAGCCGACAAAATCTCCGCGGAATGCTCCGGTGCTGACTCCGAAATCACCGCCTGTTCCTGCGAGGAAAAGGAGATTCAGCAGCCTTTGGGCCTCAATCTTGCCGACATCACGGCTGCGGCCTCCGCCAAATTCGGGTTTTCCGCAAAAAGAACGCTAGAGCTTTGTCAGTCTCTCTACGAGATGAAGTTTCAGTCCTATCCCCGCACTGACAGCAAATATCTTCCGGAGAATCAGTACGCCGATGCCGCAAGTGTTCTGGAAACCATCAAAAGGCTCCTTCCGGATCTCACAAAGGAAATCGCGGGAGCGGATCCCTCCATTCACTCAAGAACATGGAACACGGATAAAACCACGGCCCACCACGCCATTATCCCGGTTTCTGCCGATCCCTGCGAATCCGACATTACCCAGATCGGAGAGGATGAGCGAAAGATCTTCGATCTGGTATGCCGTAACTACATTGCCCAGTTTTATCCGGCTTCCCGGGTTCGCAAAACCGTGATCAGAACTCAGGTCAGAAATTACACCTTCGAGTCCCGGGGAACTGTGGTGGAAAATCAGGGATGGAAATCTGTCTATGACGACGGCGGGGAGGAGAAGGAGGAACTTCAGGAGCTTCCAATCGTCCGGGAGGGCGACCATGTGAAATGCCTCTCGGTATCCTCGCAGACAAAAAGGACAAAAGCCCCGCCGAAATTTACCGAAGGCTCTCTGATAAAGGCCATGGCTAACGTCTATCAGTATATCGACGATCCGGAAATCAAAAAGATCCTGCGTGACGGCGACGGCATCGGAACCAGCGCCACCCGGGCCACCATCATTGAAAAACTGAAGGCGAAATTTATCCGGGAGGAAGGCAAGTTCATTGTCAGCACTCCCGAAGGCCGGAATCTTCTCAAAGAAGTCTCCGAATCCCTTACTTCTGCCGTTACCACCGCCCTGTGGGAACGGGATCTCAGCCTGATCTCCGAAGGCGCCCAGCCGCATGATTTTGAACGCAGGATCTGCGACTTCGTTCTTACCGAAGTCACCAAGGCCAAGGAGAACTATGTGCCGGGAGAATACAAGGGGACTCCCACTGACTTTAAATGCCCCGAATGCGGTAAACCCCTGTATTCCAAAAAGTTCAGCTGGTGCTGCGATGAGTGAGGCGTAAAGCTCTCCAAGGAGATGTTTTCCTACAGCCTGACAGATACCGACCTTAAAAACGCTTTAGCCGGAACCGGTAAGGTGCTTGATAAAAAGTTCAAGAGTCTCAAAACCGGCAAGGTGTTCTCCGGAAAAATCATCTACAAGAAGGAATCAAAGAACCTTTCCATTGAATTTGAAAACCGCCCCCTGGACAGCAAGTACAAGTGTCCGCGGTGCGGAAAACCGCTGATGCGGCTGGCCAGCAAGATCATGAAGGGCTCCTTCTGGTGGTGCTGTTCCGGTTACCCGAACTGCAAGCTTAAATTCAAGGATGCAAACGGCAAGCCCATGATAAACGAGGAAAAGAAGCAATGAAGGAAAAATGCTACGTTGATGTAGAAACCACGGGACTGGATCCGAAAACCGATGAGGTGATCCAGATTGCCATATGCGACAGCGCGGCAAACTGGGAGCTCTGCACCTATGTGCGGCCCCTGCGCCACGCATCGTGGGAGGAGGCTCAGATGATAAACGGCATCTCCCCGGAAATGGTGAAGGACGCTCCGACTCTCGATTCTCTGGAGAACGAGCTTCGGAGCATATTCCGGGACAGGATCTTCGCCGCCTATAACGCTCAGTTTGACGCGTCCTTTCTCTGCCGTTTCTTTGAGAACACGGACATTCACGATGTCATGACCCGGTTTATGAGCATCACGCAAAACCCCCGCATGAAGCTGACCGATGCCCTGAATACCCCCGAGGTGCGGCAGCATTACCCGCACTACCGCATGGGGAAGTCTCATAACGCCATGGAGGACGCATGGGGCTGCATGGTCTTGGATCTGTACTGCGGCGCCGCAGCCGCAAAGGAAACGGCTTCCGAGCTTCTCAGTCTCTCAGAACCCATCGGGATCGGCTCTTTCCCCGATGACATCAGCGCCGCCGCTGAGTTTGCTAAGAGCCATGAATTTAACGCCATCTTAGATTACATTAAACACGGAAAATAAGGAACCCTAAATGAGTAATTTTCTCGAACTTCTTAATGTTGCACTCTATTTCGAGCCTCGCACTCTGGTAGTGACCGCTGACAGCAGCGCTCCCGTTACCGCCGTTTTCGGCGAGGCCGCTGCCGATCAGGTATTGCGTCTTTACAGATCCGGCGAGCCGTATCAGACCAATCTGTCTCTGGCTCACAGCTACGTATCCGGCTTCTGTTCTCCTGACACGGAAAACACCAGCATTTTCGAGGTGGACGATACGGCCTCCCGCTTCTCCTTTAACGTCAAGACCGGGAAAATCACGATCCCTTCCCGGGCAGCCAATCCGGAACTTTACCGGGATCACGGCAGGTTTTATAACCAGCTCTTTCATGAAATCAGCCATTATCTCCGGAGTCAGCAGGGAGCAATAGGGCAGATCACCAGCAAGCATTCTCCGGAATACGCCCGGGAAGAGGTTATTGCCGAAATGACCGCCTGCAAGATGATGGTCAATAGCGGCTTCCCCGTCCAGTATATTCAGACCTCCGCCCAGTACATTGACGCATGGGCCAATGAATATGTGAAGGATCTTCCTGATATCGAAAGGGAGGTTACAAAGGAACGCCTGATCCATGAAGCGGAAACCGCCGCAGACGCCTCCATGAAGATGATTCACTCCAATATCGCCGTCAATCAGTACAGGGAGACCAATCAGGATCTCAAAATACGGCTTATTGTTCCCCTGGACGAATCTCCTGAGGCCGAAAGACTGGGCGCCCGCAAAGACTCCCGGGGCTACTTCATCAGATTTACCGACAACAGAGAGCAATTTGCCAAGTGGTTCCCGGAAGAAACCCTCGGTTCATCAATCAAAATCGCCGAGAAGGTGGTTTCGGAAATTTCCGATCCCGATCTCCGAAACGCCGGGGAAAATGATCTCCGGGAAGCGGAAAAGGCCGCTCAGAACAGATTGGCCGAGGAAGCTCAGCAGGAGGCCTCAAAGGTTCATCCCCGGAACAATGCCGACCTTCGGGAAGAAATATCCTCTCGCCAAACAGAAAAGAGCAATGCCCCTAATGCCGCCGCCGGAAATTCCGGCGTTACCACCGATCCCGTTAACGGCGCCACCACAGGCAATCCCAACGACGCCGCAATTACCGAATTACAGAGAACGATAGCAGCTCTTCAGAAACAGATTGAAACTCTGCAAAAACAGAATGAGGAATTCAGAAATGGAAACAAGCAGCATACAGACAGCCAAAACGAAGATTCACGAAGCCCTTCAGGGAACCCTGAATCAGCATTACAGCAAGGGACTCAGCAAAACCGGAGCGGAGGAACTCATGCAGACTCGCTGGGAGACCATCTCGGAGGAGCTTCTTCAGGATCGCCTGCCGGAAGCCCGGATCATCAGCAGTCTGATGTTCGAACTGTGGGAGGACAACATGACGGAAATGGAAACCCTGCTCCGGATCATCTGGGAGGACAATCCGGAGAACCTTCAGGACGATCTGATAACAGTAGCCGCGTGGACGGGGAATCTCGAAACGCCCCGGAACAGCCGGAAACTCCTGATGGAGCTCGTGGAGACCGTGCGGGAGAGAACGGAGCAGGAGATCGTCCCGAACCCCGTGATCTTTCAGGAGTCGGGGATCGGAACTCTGGCAACATTCATGAAGCAGAATTACGAGAATCAGCCGGAAATGCAGATATACCGGTGGTGGATGACGCAGGATCCCGATCTTCTGAAGAATCTGTATTACCGGGAGAGTCAGATACCGGGATCCGGGGACAGACTGACAGCATTTCTCGAAAGTCAGATGATCACCTCACGGGAGGAGCACGAGATAACGGCACACCTGAAGCAGAAATTCCTGAAGCATCACGGGATACCGGCAGATCGCCTGAAGGAGATGGAAATCAGTCCGGAATACGAGACGGAAGAACTGGAATGGGAGGAGGAGTGGCTGCCGCACCTCGAGATGCTGGTGACCGAGTTTCCGATGGAACTCCGGAAAATGCACGAGGAGAATCTTCTTCTGGATTACATGCTGAACAAGAGGGATCTTCTGCCCCCGGAGAACAGCTTGACGGGAATGCTCACGGAGGACACGGAAACAGCCCTGAGCTTCATGACAGCAGCAGAAAACCCGACCACGGCCCCCTGAATGATCTCATAAACCTGTACCATAACGGCCAGTTTGAAGACGCTGCCGCCAAGGAACGGGTAACGGAGTATCTCAGAGATCACCTCAAAACAAGGCCCACATACTTCGACAAGGCCAGCGGCTACGGCATGTGGGAATACATTCTTGATGAACCGGTAATTGATGAAGCTCTCAGGAGGAAGAACAACGGATTCCGCACCTTACGCGGCGCCAGCGGTTTCGGCCATGATCTTGCTTCGCACTTTTCCGCATTCCTGAAGGAAGACATTCGCGATTATCTTAATGAGGCCAAGCTCGCTCACGACAACTTCAATATTGAGATAAAGCCAGTACTGGAAAGGATTCTTCCGGCCATCGTTGATCAGGCCCGCGCCGCATCCCTTGAAGGAGCGGCTAAGTCAGAGAAGAGCAGGGAAGCCGGAACCCCGTCACGCAGGAGAGGCGGCAGCAGGGCTTCCCATCAGGAGACGAATACGGTATCTCCCCGGAGCGATAATGAGGAAGCCCGTCCTCAGGCAGCGCAGCCTGCGGCAAACCCGGACAGCAGCAATACCCCCAAGACCGAAAAAGCGGAGACTGAAAAGCAAGCCCCCGCAGCTACCGGCAATGAACTCACCAAGGAAAAATTCTTAAAGCACGTTATCTATCACGGCCTTATTGATCTTGCCGAAATGTACCGCTATGAAGGGAATCCCGTTCCGGCCATATATCTGGAAAAGAAGCTGCGTTCGGAAAACCTGAACGAGAGCATTGACGCCATCTATGACTCCATCAGGAACGTCAGCAGTCCTCTCATGTACCGCGACTACAATGGGGAAAGCATTGAAAAGGCCGTCCGGGTCGTTAACAAAAACGTTCCGGAACAGGACATGCCCCGAAATATCAAGCTGGTTACCGGACGCATAGAAGCAAATGCTCTGGCCACCGTGCAGAACAGCCGCCTCTTTAACAATGACCTCATGACGAAGAAGATAGCGGAATTGCAGGTTCTGCACTCCGGTTATCCGACGTATGACCAATTGCTGGATTCCCTCTCTGATGTCATTAAGGATTCAGAACAGCGTGTCGCTTCCGAAACGACATCTGCCGCCGAAACAGCTCCTCAGGAAACTGAGGCTCCTGAAGCTCAGCCGCAAAACGGAGAAGCCGAAATCGCGAAGCCCCAGGGCAATACTGAAGCTCCGGATCACGCTGCCGAAACTGAAACCGCCAAAGATGACAGCGAGAAGTCTCAGGCCAATAAGACATCCCGTTCCCGCAAGCCGCAGAATTTAGGAGGAGCGCAGGTATTTGACCTCTTTGATGAATCAGAGAAGCAGGCAGAGGAAGTTCAGGACACCCCGGAAAACACTGAAAGCCGTGCTGCCCCCGAGGCTCCTTCTTCTGCCGTTTCATCCTCTCCTGTCCCGGAGGAAAAACCGGAAGCCGTTCCTGAAGCCAAGCCGGAATTTACCACCGCGGATAACTGGGAAATAACGTCTGAAACTGAAAAGTTAACCACCCTTGAGCGATTCACGGCCAATATCGAGGCCATTGAGACTCTCAAAAAGATCCAAAGCGAAAACGACCGTCCCGCCACCAAGGAGGAACAGGAAAAGCTCGCGAAGTTTTCCGGATGGGGCGGCTTAATGACGCATTTCCACCTTACCAACTCTTCGTCAAAGGCCGATGAAGTCAGATATGAAAATCTCCGGCAGCTTCTGGGCAATGAGGAATTCGACAAGGCAAAGCGATCCGCTCTGACCGCCTACTATACGGATCCCCTGATTGCCAGGAATGTTTTCAAGGTGCTGGAAAAGGCCGGTTTTACCGGAGGCAGAATACTGGAGCCTTCCTGCGGCACCGGAATCTTCTTTGGCACCATGCCCCGGGACATGATGGCCAAGAGCGATCTTACCGGCGTGGAGCTTGAACCCATAACCGCTCAGATAGCTCAGAAGCTCTATCCCACAGCGAATATTCTGAACTCCGGCTATGAAAAGTCCGGACAGTCCAATAACACTTACGATGTTGTTATCGGAAACGTCCCCTTTGGAAAGTTTTCCGTCAACGATCCCCACTACATGAAGGATCACGATTACATTCACAATTACTTCATCAACAAATCCATTGATCAGGTTAAGGAGGGCGGCATTGTGGCCCTGATCACCTCCTCGCAGACCATGGAGGACAGCGATCCCGCCTTCAGAAGAAAAATCGCGGAAAAGGCCGAGCTTCTCGGCGGCGTGCGGCTTCCTGATACCGCCTTTGAAAAGACCGGTACAGACATTAAAACGGATATCCTCATTTTCAAGAAACGCCGGGAACGGATTACCGCGGAGGAGGCAGCAAAGGAGACATGGGTAAACAAAAAGACCTTCGTGCTCGACACTGAAGCCAGTCCGTTTAACAGGTTTAACCGGGAATCCGTTTCATCAGGAGAGATCAGCGCTTCATGGCTGCGAAACAACTTTTACAGCGATCTCAAAAAGAAGGAATGGGAAAAGGAGCTTCCCAAAATAAACCTGTCTCTCAATGCGTATTACCAGCAGAACCCAGACATGATCGTGGGAGGCTATGACGGGTTAAAACTGGACAGATACGGCAAGCTTGATTTCAGATCCGGTCATGTGGAGGATCTGAACGCCTCAGTGGAGAGCTCGCTGTCCAAGATTTCCGGCACCTTTGAAGCCGAAAAATCAGACATCACCGAACAGCCAAACAAGTTCAAATCCTTCAATTATCCTGACGTCAAGTATTACTCGTATTTCATGAATGACGGCAAAGCCTACTTCAAAAATGCCGAATACATTGAACCCGTCAGCGAGGACAATCAGCCGCAGGTAAAGAAATTCATCGAACTTAAGGACGCTTTCCAGAAGGTCATTCAGGCCAACCGGGATTATTCCTCTGATGAAGCTCTGGAAAAGGCCCAGAGGGATCTCCGTACCAAGTATGAAGAGCTCCGGAAAATGTCAGGCATGAATACCGGCGTCTGGAAGCAGAGACCGTTATTCGATAATCGGAAGACCATCACCAGCATCCTGAAACAGGACGTTGATTTCGGAAAGATCAAGGTGCTGGAGAACACCTATGAGAAATTCGAGGAAAACAATGGCAAGACCAAAGCCGTTATTTACCTGAAAGGGCTCTCCGATATTTTCACAAAGAGAATCTTTGAAAAGGAATCCGCGGTTCAGGCCGGAAATGCTCAGGAAGCGCTGCTGCTCTGTCTGGGCAACAAGGGGAAGATCGATTTTGACTATATGTCATCCATCATGCCCAACCAGCAATCCGCGGACAGCCTGATCGACGAATTATCCAAGTCAGAGCTTATTTTCCGAGATCCCGCCAAAACCGGCTCCGTTTATGAAAACTGGATCCCCCGGGAAGAATTTTTAAGCGGCGACATCCAGCTGAAGATGGATCAGGTAAAGGACAGGATCAACGATGATGTCTCCTTTACCAAGGAATTCGAAGCCCTGAAGAAGGTGCTCCCCAAGGAGAAAAAGTTTGATGAGCTTGATATCAACATCTCCTCGCCGTTTGTGCCTACGGACATTCTGGAATCATTTTTGAACCACGAATTCGGCACTTGGGGAGCGAAGGTCACCAGAAAGCTGGGCAAGGTGGAAGTCACCTTCCCCAATCTCCTGGATAAATCCCGGGAGGATTCCTACACCGTAAGCGACAAGTTAAAGATCTCCGATTTTGTCGAAGGCGTCATTAACCACAAGGTAATGAAGATCAAAAAGAACGAGAAGGAATTCGACAAGGAGGCCATCCATACCGTCAATAACGTTTACCGGAAACGCCTTGAGGAAAGCTTCAATCAGTTTAAGGCCGAGCTTGATTCCGAATCCCGCATCCGCATCGAGAACAACTACAACCATACCCTGAACCGCATGGTGCCGCGTTCCTATGACGGCAGCGTGCTGAAATTCACCGGAATGAACAAGAACCTGAAACTGAGAACCCATCAGGCAAACGGCGTTGCCAAGTGCATCTTCGGAGGAAATACTCTTCTGGCTCACGAAGTCGGCGCCGGAAAAACCTTCACCATGGCGGCAACCGCCATGGAAATGAAACGCATGGGCGTCTGCAAGAAGCCGGTATTTGCCGTCCCCGGGGCCGTGGTGGCGCAATGGGGCAAGGAGTTTCAGCAGCTCTATCCCAATGCCAATATCCTGACCGTCAAAAAGGACGATATGAGCAAAGACCATATCTCCGCGACCATCGGCAAAATGGCATTCAACAACTGGGACGCCATCATCATGTCCCATGAAGCCTTCAACAAGATTCCCGTCTCTCAGGAAGTCATCGACAAAATCAAAAATGAAAAGCTGGCCACCTTGAAGGAACTTTCCCATTCTGTCGGGAGAACCATCAGGGACGGTGAAACATGGCTCGTTAAGCAGGAGGTGGATCTGGAAACCACTTTTGATTCCATCTCCCAGAAATACCAGAAATCCGGCTGTCCCATGACCATGGATGAAATCGGGATTGATCGTCTCTTCGTGGATGAAAGCCATAACTACAAGAACCTGAAGCTCGACACCACCTTAACGCAGATCGTAGGCCTGAATACCAACGGAGCGGTCAAGGCTCAGGATATGGAGCTCAAGACCGCGTATCTCAATCAGGAAACGAACTACAAGGGGGTTGTTTTCGCATCGGGGACTCCGGTATCAAATACCCTGGGCGAGCTCTATACCATTCAGAAATACCTTCAGCCCAAGGTGCTGCAAAACAGCGGCTGCTACAACTTCGATATCTGGGCCAACAACTTTGTAAATATTGATTTCGACAAACAGGTCAAGATGACCGGAAATGATGTTCAGATCAAATTGCAGTTCAAGGAATTTAAAAACCTTGACGGCCTTCTGAATCAGTTCTGGCAGTGCGGCGATTTCGTAACCACCAAATCCCTCGTGGGCAAAGAGGGCTTTGTTTTGCCGGAGGTAAAGAGGGAAGCCGTGCTCATTGAACCCACCGAAAGCCAGAACAATCTCATTACGAAGCTGACTCAGCGCATGGCCGCCGTGGAAGCCCGCCAAGTGGCTCCGGAAGCGGACAACAAGCTCTGCATTGCCAGCGATGCCCGCAAGATCGGTCTTGATCCGCGGCTCCTGTCAAAATCAAATCTGGAAAGAATGGATCTGTCCCCGGCTCAGGCAGGATACGGCAATAAGCTGGAAACCGTGGCCGACAATGTGAGCCGGATCTGGAAGGAGACCGCTGCCTCCCGCAGCACTCAGGTATTGTTTTCCGATTTAGGCACTCCGAAAAAGGGGGAATTCAACGTTTATGACGGCATGAAGGATCTCCTTATGCAGCGGGGCGTAGCGGAAAAGGAAATCGCCTTCATCCATGACTTTGATACCGACGAGAAGAAGAAAAGCCTTTTTGAACGCCTCAATGCCGGGGATATTCGCATCGTTATCGGCAGCACTCAGAAGCTCGGCACCGGGTGCAATTTCCAGAAAAAGCTGATCGCAGCTCACCACATTGACGCTCCCTGGCGGCCCTCTGACTTCACCCAGCGTGAAGGAAGAATAGTCAGGCAGGGCAATGAGAACAAGACTGTTCAGATCTACACGTATTCCACCAAGAAAACCTTCGACGCCTACATGTTCGACATGCTGGCCCGAAAACAGGAATACGTAACCTCAATATTCTCAGGAAAGGAAAAGTCTCAGCGTGTGGAAGATGTGGGCGGCATTGAAATGAATTACAAGGAAATGAGAACCTTAACTTGCGGTAATGAAAAGCTGAAGCAAAAGCTCGACCTTATGGATCGTCTGGAGCAATACAAGATGTCCCTGAAGTTTGAAAAGCAGAAGCTCAATCACCTGTCTCAGGATATTCTTCTCGGCTTGCCGAACCGGATCGAGGCCTGCAAGCTCGGCATCAAGAACTTGCAGCAGGTATCTGAGCTGATCAGCAAATATCCCGTGGTTAAAAACGACAAGAACGAGACCGTGTTTCCCGGTTTTGAAAAGGGGGACGGGCAGCTTATTACCGACAAAAAGGAATTTATGCAGTTTTTGGAGAACTCCCCGACCAATTGCCTTATCGGCAAGTATCGCGGCTTCCCGGTATATATGTTCCATGTCCGGGACAACACCGGGCAGATGGCCAGAAGAACGGCTATCGCTCCCTCGGAGCTTTCCGGATTCAATATGATGAATTACGGAAGAGACCAGCGGAATACCACCCTGATCTATGCCGGTTTGACCAATAACTGGGATCAGAAGATCTCCAAATTCGAGTTTGACCTGAAGGAGCACGAAAAGGAGCTGGCCAAGCTGGAGCATGAGCTTAAAGGCTCCGATGTCAGCCAGAACAGCATCAAGAAGGAAATCGAGCACTACGAATCCCTGATCGCCGCGTGTGAAAAGGAGCTCTCGTCTCTGGAATCCATTGATGAGTCCGAAGTTGCAGATCTTATCAATGTCGAAAACGCCGACACCGATTCCCTCAAGGACGTGGACTGCGATGTGAATGAGGTGGAGGAAAGCCTCAAAAAGCTTGAGGAGCCCGAGGATGAAGAGAGCGAGGAGAAGAAGCTCGAGTATTCTCTGCCGCATGAGGAATTGCATGAGAACCCGAATGAGGCAGAGAAAAAGGCAGAGTCAGAGAAGGATGCAGAGAATAAAGTCCGGAATGAAAAGCTGTTTCAGGAGGTGGACTTCGTTCCGGAAATCGAGGATGACCGGAAGAACTTTATTGATGTTCCTTACCGGGATAAGGACAAAGTAAAGGCTTTGGGGGCGAAGTGGGATATTCAGAACAAGTCATGGTTCATTCCCGAAGGCCTGGACAAATCCAAGTTTGCCGAGTGGCAGCCCAAGGAGCGGAAGGAGCCGGAAAAACTCGACTACATCAAGGTTCCCAAAACCGAAAAGGACGAGGCCAAGGCCCTCGGAGCAAGGTGGGATTCCGCCAGAAAATCATGGTTCATTCCTGCCGGAGTGCCCAAGGAGAGATTTGCCAAATGGCCTGCGGCTGCTCCTGAAAATAATAAGGAAGCCAAGCAGGAGAACTTCGGCCCGAAGGTCTATCTTCACGTTGCCTTCAGCGACAAGGACACGGTGAAGGCTATGGGGGCGAAATGGGATATTAAGCAGAAGCAATGGTATTGCCGGGAAAACAAGAAGGAGAAATTCTCCGCATACCTGAATCCGCTTCCCAAGGAGAGCAATCATAAGCAGCCTTTGGCAAACACGGACTACATCAACCGGGAGCCTAACGCTCAGGCTGCCATGCTGCGGGATCTTGCGGCAGCAGGCGTCCGGATCACCGACATCTCCATCCGGAATTGCTCAACCCTGCGAGTCCCCTTAATTGATGACAAGCCCGGAGAAAAGACCGGCAGCCTGACCATTCATCTTGACGGCGTACCCAACCTGAAATTCACCAATTTCAGGCATCCGGAGCTCTCCATCCCTTCCGGAAGCACCCAAATGGCCCGGGTGTATGTGGGGGATCTTGAAAAGACCAAGCAGGTGTCCCTGACCTCGGCTCAGGAACTGAAAAACACCCAGGAAAAGGGGCGGGAGCTTATAAAGGCGCAGGCCGAGGAAAAGCAGAAGGAAAGGGAGTCTCAGGCAAAGCAGGCCCAGAAAAAGAGCGCCTATTTCAAGACGCTGCCCCTTGCTGCCGAAGACTCGCCATACCTTGTAAACAAAGGGATCAAGCCCACGGCAGATCTGCATCAGAACAAAGCCACCGGAGATCTTTTTGTGCCGTTCTATGCTGCCGACGGAACCCTTAAAACCACGCAGATCATCCATCAGGACGCCCGTAAGCAGTTTATTGAACACGGCGAAATGAAGGGGAGCTTCCATCCTCTCGATGGCATGGACAGCCTCAAAACCTCTAAGCTTGGGATCTACATCTGCGAAGGCTACGCCACCGCCAGCACGATTCGGGAAGCTACCAAGGGGAATGTTGCGGTAGTCTCCGCGGCCAACTGCGGAAACCTTAAGGAGGTAGCCGTTTCCATTCATGCGATGTTCCCGGACAAGCCTATCGTGATCTGCGGCGACGATGACCAGCACAACACCGTAAATTCCGGACGTTCCCATGCGGAAGCAGCAGCAGAGGCCGTAGGCGGCACCGCGGTATTCCCGGTATTTGATGAACAATCCCGCGGCACCGACTTTAACGACATGGCCAGCGAAAAGGGCATCGAGTCCGTCCGGGAAGTGCTGCGTAACCAGTACCGGCTCCACAGAGCAGCAGGCTCAGAAGGGCAGCCGGAAATTCCGCAGGCAGGGCGCAGCCGTTAACCGGAACCCGTAACCGTAACAACAGAGCGGAGAGAGTGTTTTAAAGTCTCTCCGCATTTTGGAGAAAGCAATGACAGACAGCAACAGTTTCAAGCAGGACAACGGATATCAGACTCCTGAATATTCATTTTCTCTTCCTGAAGAACCTTCAAAGAAGGAAGAGGCAACGGCGGCAAAAATTAACGACTGCACCAAATACAACTGGCACCTTCGGGAAGATGCCCAGAGTCCGGGAGATTTCTTTATTCGCTACGACAGCGAAGCGATTGACCATGACCACAAGGGAAAATTCAACACCACGGACATTGTTAATGCAACGCTGGAGGGCGACGTCTATACCTTTGAGACTCAATCCGGTTCCATTTACAAGTTTGATAAAAACAAGCTCACCGATGTCCTCTCAAACAGCATTATTATTCAGAGCCGTTATCACGCTGATCAGGAGGAGTACGAGGAATATAAGGAAGAATCCGCAGCATTAGATAACGCCCAAGGCGAGATAAGCAACTCCGAAGCCGAGATACCAATATATGACGGCTCTCTGACTCCGGAAGAAGCTGAAATAAGCGAAGGCAGGGCGGATGACTCCTTGATTGACGAAATCTTTGAGACAGCGGCGCCGGAGTCGCAGCCATCTCATGATGACAAAGACCGCAACGAATCGGCCCCCGGGGAACAGAATTCCGCTCCGGTATTCAAACCGGAAATTATGGTGGTGTTTGACCAGGAAGGACTTCAGGAAACAGCAAAACGATCTCCTGAAAATCTCGGACAGACTAACCAGCAGAATAAGGGACAAACAGGCGAGCAGGATTACCCGGCAGAAGAAGACAGCCTGCAAACCGAGGAAAGGCATGATCATTTTCAGAGCAGCGACAGCAGTTCTCTCCATGACAATGAAATAAATCCCGAACCGGAAAAGAAGCCGGAAAGGCCGAAGGTGAAGCTGGGCAAAACACCGGAGCCGCCCAAGAAGAGCAAGAGCGAAGACACATTAATAGGCAAATTGAAATCAAAGCTGACAGACACCAGATTCGACGATTTTAAGTTCTCAAACGTGAACTTTGATAAGGAGCATCACAATCTGTCCTTCGACACCCCCATAGAACATGACGGCGAAATCCTGAACGTTAAATTCCGGATCAACAACTTAGACAGCACCCCAAAATCAATGATGGGGAAGTTCGTGCATACCTTTACCAAGGGCAAGGATCAGGATCCCAAAAGGGCATTAAAAAACATCTCAAATCCCGAAATGAAAGGGACGATCAGAATGTGGGTTACCGCCCCCAACGGGGAAAAGGTATGCGTCTATGAAGCCAAAAAGGGCAGTCTGAGCTCCTTCCTCAATAAAGCTCCCAAACCCGTGCTGACACCTCGCCCGGATCTGGGATGGGATGAATACAAGATCAACGAAATGGCCAGAAAACTGGGCCTGCCCACCGCAAAGCTGGAGGAACGCGTCGACATAAATTTAGGGCGAGAGGAGGGCAGTCAGAAGAAGCCTGAAACAAAATCAGACAGAGGAGAGAAAGACCGGGAACTTGAGAGCATGAAAGCTCAAAACGCCGAAGACAAGGCCAAAGTTGAACATGAAAAGCTGGGCAAGCAGAATGCCGAGGCCCGGGAAATCCCTGCTCAGTCAGATACGCCTATCAGCTCCGATGACAACATCAGCAGATCCGCTGATAACCAGAAAATCCAAAATGACATCGATGAAGTACATATGTCAGCTCAGCATACCGAGCGGCAGGAACAAAGGGCCCAAAGTTCAAGCAAAGCAGAGAAAGCCCAAGCAAAAAACGACCCCGCAAAGAAACCGCAGAGCGGCAAGAGCGTCATTCAGGAGGACACCAATCAAAATGCCCGGAAACCTGACAAGAGATCTAAATGGGTGATGATCAACGCGGCAATAGATCCCGCCTATTCTGATGAACTCAAAGAATTAGGGGCCCGGTACAGTTCCGAAAGAGAGCGGTGGTTCATTCCTCCCGATAAGGATCTGAACGATTTTACGAAATTCGTGAATCCTCCTCCTTCTGCCGTAAGAAACGAGGATAACAAAGAGAGGACGCAGGTGAATACGCAGACCCAAACTCAGGTGCAATCCCGGGGACGAAGCCGTTAACCCCCGCAATCTCCCCAAGTCAGGGCGCGTTGCTTATCAGCGCGCCTTCATCTGACTGGGAAATCAGAATTTTTCCGATCCTTAAAACCGGATAAAAACACATCAGATCTCACAAATTTCTATTCTTTACCCTCTGCAATGAGTCTCTGCAGCATATCTGCGCACGTTTTATGCAATAAGTTTTCTGTTTGTATTTACGTTGATGAACAGAGGATTTTGTGATGAAAGTTATGAGGAAAGTTGTGGATCGAGACACCGCATTGATTGAGGATTTCTACGAATATCTGATGTATGAACGCTGCTTCAGTACCAAGACGTGCACCGAATACGTCAAAGAAGTAAGCCATTTTATTGACTACTATAACCTGATACATATGAGGGATAATTCAAAACTGTATTCATTCGAACTCAAGGATGTTGAAGGTTATGTTGAAGTAAAATCAAGAACGTCATCTAATAGCTCATTACGCTGGGTTATTTCATTGCTGGTTACATTATCAAAATTTCTGAGAAGCCAAAATTTGAGGGATGATGTTATAGTATATGATTTCAGACCTCGGGTTCAGTATGTCAAAAAAGATTACATTGACAAAGAAACGATTATCAGGTTAATTAACTCTCCGAACGAAGAAAATCCGATTGGCCTGAGAGACAAAACAATATTGTATCTTTTGTATTCCACCGGGATGAGAGTGTCAGAACTGGTTAGCCTGAAGATAAACATGGTTAATTTTGCTGAAAAGAAAATACGAATTTTAGGCAAGGGAGACAAAGAGCGTATTGTATTATTTGACGACACTACTGCATTACTGCTGAAAAAGTACATTTCCGAAGTCAAACCCAAGAATTACATTTTTTTCAACAGCAAAACACAGAGACCTCTTACAATTTACACGATTGAATACATGGTGAGAAAATACGCAAAACAGCAGGACATTGATTGCACAATAACACCGCATTCATTAAGACGCTGCTTTGCATCGCACCTTTGTGAAGCGGGAGTAGGTATGGAGCAAATACAAGAGTTACTGGGCCATTCATCCGTATCCACTACAGAGAAATATGTTATAATATCAAAAGAATTTGTTATAAACTCGGCAAGAACGATAATAAACAAAAGAAAATGTATATAAGTATTATGATGAGCATAGCCATTTAAAGTGTTATGCCGCCATGTAAACTCAGTGCTTCTGATCATCTTATATCCAAATAAACTGCTGGATTCAGCTTGTTTGCAGGTGTAACATTCGCAATTACAGCTTATAATGAAAAATTAGAGGTGAAACGGCGAGAGAAAATCAGCAGGCCATATTGAAGAAATATGGGACAAAACTGGTGAACAAAAAGGAACAAATCAGGGATCTTAAATTGTCAGAAAAAAGGAGTACTTGAAAAAGCAAGCAGTTTAAACTGATTCGTGCAATTAGTAAAGTGCAGATACCCCCGTAATCGGGGGGTTTTTCTTATCCAAATAAGCTTAAGAACCAAAGAAAGCAGTAAATAAGCGCTGCAATTATCAAAGCAGTAGTCACTAACCCGCAGCAAACTCCTAATGTCTTAGCGAAATTAAGCTCTGGTTTGGAGTTTAACTTATCTGCATAAGCTAATCCTATTGAAAAATTATTTGTTTATTTTTATGAATGTTACTTCATAAGCTTTACAAGGTCTTAGCTCAGGAAGATATGTAAGAACATCAAATGCATCACCACCAAAACTCTGATACACATCAAGACCTCTATCAAGACTAATCTTCCAACCAGTATCTGTCTCAATATGCCTTGCGTGAATTGTTCTTGCAGTATCGTATTCCCAGGTGAAGATTAAGCCAAAGCGAGCAAGAGACTCCTTCATCTTGTTGAAGTTCTCCTCCTGCTTATCTCCTTTAAACTCATCCTCAATAGTTATAAGATGAACCTCGATTTCTTCAAGAGGGTAATTCATTTGGACAATTGATACTAATAACTCCATTAGATTTCGTTGCTGGAAGAAATTTCTAATATAAGGATCTGTAATAGAGAGTTTTTTGCATCCTTTCAGATACGGAGCAACTAGCTCATTTAATGAGAATCCTTTTTGATTTTCTTTGATCTCCTCATGCTTCTCTTCAAGAACATGCTCTTTTATGGCGTTAATTTGTGTTTCATTTGCAGGGGCTTCTACTGCAGTTTGATGTTGATCTGCTGAAGAGGTTGGTACAGCTTCAGGAACGCCATGGAAGTAGATATCGTGAAACTCTATTTCCTCAAGAGTTTGCACTGGTATTTCTTTGAAAGGCTCACAGTTCTTAAAGAAAACAAAGTTAGTTCTATTGAAAGTAGAATCTATTCTTAAAAGCTGATCTTTTACTCTTTTACGGCCTTCAATAGCAACGGTAAGCAATTCTTTGGTTTCATCTTCAGTGGCATCATTGTTAGGGAAGATGATTTTCATAAGACCGGAAAATGTCTTTTTTATACCGTCACGATCTCGGGCAGATATATCTTCTCCAAGAGTAAAGAATTTATTAAATTCTGCTGAATAATCATCATTACGTAATGCTCTTAGGATCTCAGCAAAGTAATCAACTACAAATCCATATCCTGATGAGAACATATCCTGTCGAAGATTATCTACTTCCCAGCCAGGATTAAAACAGTGAATTCTATCTAAGAAAGCAGAATCATGGTATTTATCTGGCAAATCTGCAAACAAATCAGAAGTCTTTAGCATATAAGGCACAGTATGAGATGTATTGCCGACAAATACCATAGAAGCTTCTGCTCCCATGGTTTGAGTTCCTCTTGAGAAGGTTTTATTGGCCATGTAGTTTTTCATGATATCTACAAGGGCCTTATCTATCTTCTTCTGGTTGCCGGCAAACTCATCAAAAGCGACACAGTCCCAGAATCCTACTAAGCCGATCTTGCCATTGCTGTTATTAACAAACAGCTTGGGCACAGTAACTTCTCCTCCGGAAAGAAGCATTCCATGAGGGGAGAATTCAGAGTAAATATGAGATTTACCTGTTCCCTTTGGACCTAACTCCATGAGGTTATAGTTGCGTTCGCAGAATGGTATAAGTCTGCATAGTTGAATGAACTTGTTCCTGCGACTGAATACTTCTGGATTTAATCCCATGCTCTGCATGATGAAGTCTATCCACTCATCCATTGAGAAATTCTTTCTGCCTTCTTTGTAGCCATCTACATCAGAACGAGCCATCTGAATTGGCTTTAAAGACGACAGTAACCAAGGAACAACTTTTGGATCTTCAACATGGTAATATTCAACTTCTGCAATGCACCAAATACCAGAAACTAGAAGTTTCGGATTCTTCTTAATTGTCTGGGAGCCAACAATAACCTTGTTTATCCCCAAGTTAAAGAATGATGCTTCATAGGTATCATCTTTTTCATTCAGAGTAACACTGATTTTATCAATGACCTTTTGTCGACCTATTTCCTTGATATTCGACCTGATAAGTTCCGCTTCATTTTTATGCACATAATGGTGGCTTAAGATTTCCTTTACTGACTGAATACCAGATTGAATACTGTCTTCATCTGAGGTTGTACAATACTGACCAAGCAAATATTCGAGTACATATGAAGGAACAATAGCATTGCCACGGATCTCTTTGACCAGATCTTTCCGGACAACGCATCCTGTAAATACCTGATTTATTTTCTGATCTAATGAGGATAACTTAGTCATTATTTCTCCTTAAAAGTCTCGGCCAAAGAAGTTCTGTCTGATTGAGAAAGTTATTTCATCATATGGTGCATATTGGTCTGTATTTTCTACTCGTTTTGTTAACTTCAGGATAACACTTCCTGAATCTATGCCTGTAGAAAGTTTAAACTGACGCTTCTGCTCTCGTTCTTCAACATTTGTTGTTTCTTTATTAAATTCCAGATCTTCTATATTAGAAACAGGAACTCCATCTCTGTAGAAGCCGGCTCTAATAGAAATACCCTTAACCTTATCTTCAACAGGCTGTACCTGATAGAAAGTAATCAGAATTTGTCCAGAGGTTATGATCCTTTCTCGTGAAATTACTTTTACTTTGACTTCAGATACATCATCCTTACGCTTCTTATTAACGTGGATTACCGGAATAACGGTTTCTTCAAGAGTTGCACCACCGTGAATATAGCGTCCATTCTGGCCTTGCTTGCGAATACGCTGAATTGCCTTAGGAATAAGAACAGAAAGTTTTCCTGAAAGACCTAAATCCTTAGCCAGGAAGGAATGAAAATCTGTATTTGAACCATCCAATTCTCCGATGGCAGTAACAAATCTTCTGACTACTTGGTATTTTTTACCTGTAACAAATGGTTCATCCACAAAATCCACGTTCTTATCTAACTTAAGATCCTGATAAATGAAGCCATGATCTGCTGTAATCATGATGTTGTTGGCATTGCCAGAGGATAATCTTGTAACAAGCTGCATCAACTCTTCAAGGCAGTCCTCTGATTTATCAAACAGATGTTCTCCAACATTTTCTCCGGTTGTATCAACTACATCATGATAGACATAGATTATCTCGTTAGATGCAACAATCTCTTTGATATCTTTGTTTTTATATTTTGAGGATAATAGCTCTTCTGCATTGATACAGGTTGATGCATGTCCGTATTGCGCAAGAATTTTCTTTCTGTTTTCGATTCCTGTTGCGGATATGCCATCAACTACAGCAGTGTTATCTGTTTTTAACTCTATCGAGTTATTTGGCAACAGCGCTGCCATTCCTAGCTGAGTAAAACTTGGCAGTACCGATAGCATTGGCTCAATTGCTGCAGAGAATCGATTATTCTGGTTAATCAGTCTGGTTAATTCTTCACCAAGCTCATAACGCAGAGCATCAGAAATAATCACAACAACCTTGTTATTTCTTTTGATAAATGGTTCAACATAGTTGTTAAAGAACTTTGGCTGATAGATTATATTTGAGAAACTTCCCCAATTCTTTTCGCTTTGAATTGCCATTGAGAACTTCTGTCCCAAAGGACGTAAAAATTCGTTGGTGTACAGATTATCAATGGTTACTTTCAAATCAGAGAACAATTCATTGTCCTTATTGTTTCGACAGAAAAAGTTAAACTTTCTATACTGCTGGTCAACCTCATACCAGCTCTCCTGATATTTATTGACTGCATCCTCAATATTCTCAAGGTTAAGATTAACTTTTTTGATAAGTTGCTTAAATTTGGATGCAGCGTATGCTGTTTCGTAGTAGTCAGAAAAATCTTTCCACCAGGTCTTAGTACAGCGAATATCAAGAATACGTCTTACGTCTAGGTCGTTGATTAAATCATTACTGATATCTGATTTTAGTTTTATTAAAATCATTTCATCAATGTTTCTGAAATAATCAATCTGCTTTAATGTGTCAAAATCGAGTTTATCAAATGTCAGCTGCAGATTAAGTTCAGATGAGGCTTTCTCTGTCCATTCATTAAAGTTTTCACCGTAGTTTTTACTGTCCTGCCAGTTTCCTAAAAACATTGAGACTTCATTGGACAGTTCAGAAGGTTCACCTAACTGTTTCTTGAGGCTGTCACTAAATATCTTAAGAGCAAAATCGTGTAAGGATAAAGAGGTGGACTGATACTTAAAATGCTTTGCCAGAAGACTTAACAATTCTGTCTGCATTTCTAAACACGCATCTTGTGGCATCATAAATCCGTTTTGGCTCTGCTCATAAGCATCTTTAAGCAGTGACTGTAGAATAGAATAGAAGGTATCTACCTTTCTTAGAGGAGACATGATACCGATTATTTTTAAATCTACTGACTCAATTGTTTCTTTTTCTGATGAACCTTTAATAGCAGCAGCAAGTTTTTCCCTATATTCCTTTTTGTTAAAGAAATTCTCATGTTGCTTTATATATGAAGAAAATTTAGTCGGATCTAAACCAATCTCTGTGCAACGTAAAGTATCCTGCTCGGCAACAAATTTATAAGACGCAAGCTGAACATCTAAAAGCCAATTATCTTTTACCTCAGGCTCGCCTGCAGGGCGATAGATTAGAAACTTCTTATCTGGTTCTTCAACAAGAATTCGATATTTAACTGAAAACTCATTGTTATTGATTTTTATTTTTGTAACGTCAGGCAGTTCTAATGTTTCAAATTCATCAATAAGTTTTTCTTTATCGTCATCCCAAAATACAATTCGGTAATTTTTAAATGCACTTTCAAGTGCCTGAATAATACGGGAACTAGCCATTTATTTATCCTATTTATTATTCTTCTTTCTTATCTAGGCCTGCTATTTTCTCAAGAGCCTTGCCAAATTTAACGTAGTTGGTTTTGACTCCATCATCAAGATCAATCTCTATATTCTGCTGTGCCAGTGGATACATAATTTCACTGTCATAATTGTTTATATCAGCGATAATCTTCTTAATCTCTTCAATACGTTTGTTCTTAGCATTGTTATCTGCTTTTGAAAGTGTTCCTGAATCCACTAATGTCTCAAGATTTTGTTTTTCAGCATCTAACTTCTGTCTAAACTCAAGAAGGTATTCATTTCTTACACGGCTGACTGAATAAGGCTGATAGCGGTGCATATAGATTAGAGCTTTGAAATGACCTTTTGGACTCTTAAACATCCAGTAGATTGGACGTTTCTTGTAACGTTTGATGTGGTCAGTGTAGAAGTCATTTACAAAGTAATCACGAATTGAGTAAGAGGTCTTCTCTTTTACATTAAGAGTCTGTTCAATGAAGCTCAGATTTTCAAGATAATGTTCTTCACCAAAGGCAACCTTTAGGAAGTTTTTGAAACGTTCTACGATATCATCACTAAACCAGTTATCAGATAGAACAGGTATAACGTTATCCTCGTCTACCTCAAATGAAGAGTTAGGAACCTTTGCTTTAAAATCTTCAATAGTTTCTCCAGAATTGCAGAGAATTAATCCCTCCTTATCAAGAGAGTATCTGCCAAACATACAGCCTACAGAGTAAGAAATCAGGTCTTTTATCATATCTACTCTCTGAAGTTTTAACTGTTCATCCTCAGATTTATTTTTGTACATAAAGGAGGTATTGGAAAAGAGAGTTACTTCAGACAGAGGATAGTCAGGAGAAATTTCTCCTTCAAGACCGTATAACTCGATAAAATATTTATTATTTAATTCTTCTAGCCGCTGTACGTTTTGTGCAATATCCTTGAAATCCTTTTGTAATTTCTTAACAGTAGATTCTAGTGATACCTCTTTACTGAATTCCTTAATTAAAGGATTTACTTTAAAATTCCAAGAGTTTTCATATGAATCCCAATCGTTTTTTGAAATATCAATATTATTCTGTACAATAGCATCTATTTCATTTCTACTATTTATATCAAAGTTAATTGGACAAGACCTTACATCTTTAACCTGCAAACTGATTGTTGGATTTAGCACCTCTAAAATTTTTTTTAAATACACAACTATTAAATACTCCTAAGTAATAATTAAGATTATTTTCATCTTTTAAGAAAATTGAAGATCCTGTAACATCAAATGTTGAATCTTTTTGTTTACATCTAAAACATGGTGTTGAAGATGTTATATAGGTCCAGGTTATACCTTTTTTGTACCAAAGATATTCTGGAATTATTCTGCAAATTGGATCTTTTCTATAGTGGGAACGAGCTTCTTCGCTCCAATTTATCAGATATTCGACATTTCCATACCATTTTCGGAATTCTCCGCCTTTTAGATAGATCAGGTACCTCTGATTGATACCAACATCTTTCCTATTAATCTCCCATATATATCTGAGAAATTTATCATTATTCCCTGTTTTATTTTGACCATCTGATATTGAAAATTCTTGGAAAAGTGGAAAATCAAAAACCTTTATAAATTTATCAGATAACCAGTAAGCTATAGGCGAACCAGGAATCTTCTTGAAGTTTTCTGAGGATGTGAGATATGGTGTGTTTTTACGTTTTAGGAAGGCTTCTGCTTTATCATTCTCGCCAAAGATATCAACAAGTCTTATATATGAGCCTTTAACAGTATTAGAAAATTCATTCTTTATTATAAATGCTGTTGTTGCAACAACTTCTCCCCCAAAACTATCAAATGCCCTGGTTCCTAAATGAGCCATAGACATAATAGTTTTACTAGAGAGAATTTTGTCCCTTAATTTTTCAAATGATGAAAGGAACATCCAACTCTGCATTGTGATCATTGCAGAAAGGGCTTTATTTTTTGCAAGTTTAAAACTTCTCTCAATTATTGTAGTACAAAGATCAGTTTTACTGTCAGGATAATTATCCTTGATCCATGCAGCCAATCTACCATTCATCCCTTTGGTTCCCATGTAAGGAGGGTTAGTTACTACTACGTGATATTTCTGACTTAGATAATCAGCTGTATTTAAGGCTTTTATTAGCTTGTTGTGGGTTTCCTGCGAGAATATATCATTGAGTTTTATATTTTGAAGTCTGACTAATACTTCTCTTGGATTTTGTAATTTAGGAATGATTAAAGAACCAAAATTATCAGCCTCATCAAATAGTTTAACTGTTTCTAAAACATCATAAGTTATAATGTCAGAACCAACTATATTCTGATAATCAGAGAGCTCTTGTTCAGTAAACTTTATCTTTTCCAAATGACAGATTTGAGGTGTAACATTTCTTCCAAAGACTCTTCGATCTTTTTCTCTTGCTTTCATCATTAAAGCAAAAGCAGCAAGTTCAGATGCTCGTTCATCAAGCTCAAGACCATATAAGTTATTTTCAAGTATTAACTTTGGAATTTCGATATTGGAATAGCCTTGTTCTTCATAAATCTTATATAGGAGCTCAAAGGCGTAAACTAGCATATGACCTGAACCACAGCATGGATCACAGACCTTTATTTCCTGAGGTGAGCTTACTTTTAGAAAGTCAGATTCAGGTTCTTGGCCCTCAATATAATATTCCATTGAATCTTTTAATGATGACTCAGGATGATTTAACATCCAAAGTCTTCCTAAGGAATTATCAACCAAATATCTTACAATCCACTCAGGAGTAAATAACTGTGTTGCTGCAGGTATGTTGTTAGGCTCAATCTTGATATTTTTCTTCAAATCAGCAAAGATTTTGTCTTTCTTTTCTGATATATAGTACTGATAAAGCCAACCAATAATTTCAACACTCTGACAGTTATCTATCGTCATTGCATCACGTATGCTCTGCAGAATACTTTCTGGTGACAGCAAATCTGAAGGTAAAAGGTATTCTGAATAATCATCCTCAGTCTGAAACAGAAATGGCATTTTCTTATTCCAGTAATTACATTCAGAAATAAGAAGTAAACGATACACCTCCGCCTCAGGATTAGCTGACTGCGTAGAGCCATTTAAAAGATTGTTAATCTTTTCTTTTGTTGCTACAGAAACAACTTCATCATCAAAATAGTTACTTTTAGCCTCAGAGAGAATACCTGGAATAGAACTACCTTCCTGTTCAGGCGATACGACCTTAGAATTGGTGTAGCCATTTAAATCCATGAAGCGTAGCGCACAGAAGCGATTGAACCAGAAATATGCAACTTTACGGATAAGAGATTCTTCTCCATATTTGTTTAAATCCTCACAGAGTTTTCTAAAAACATTTGGATGATTTCTATGAAGAATTCCGTCTAGTTTGATCGCCTGATCTAAACTGCTCTTTATTTGTGAGAATAAAATCTTTCGAGCTTCAGGAGCAAAGTTTTTTAATCTGGTAAAATCCATTTACTATCTCTTTATTAACAAGCTACTAACTATTACTTTACCAATATATGTTGGCCAGATTTGATTGCCTCAAGCATAGAGCTCTTTAACTGTGCAAGATATCTATCAATATCGTCTTCTGTTTCCACAAGACTCTTATCAGTATTTACAACCAGATCTTTAATATTCTTTACAGTAGGGATAACTTTTGGCGGTATAGAAGTTATTGTTTGTTGTCCTTCTTGTTTATTATCACCATTACCAGATTCGACAGGTGTTACTACAGTATTCTCAGAATCATAAAGTCTGATTATTTCCCCATACAAAGAAGAGCTAAAATTTTTATCAAGATTGATTTCGAAATTTTGAATAAGCCCAAAGTCATATGTGTTGTTTAGACGTTCTTTCTCTTTCTCAACAAAAGAGCTTATCTTTTGTTGACTATCTACTGATAGTTTTTGATATCTATCCTGACTAAAAGCATCATCAACAATTTTGTTAAGCTTATTTGATACAGAGTCTTTAAATGAAGATATTGCTGACTTAAATACTTCATCGTATTTCTCTTTTACATCATCAATTCTTCTTGAGATTGCAGTATTAAAGAATTTCTCCTTTAAACAAAGTTCTTTTATCTCATCAAATTTAGATGCAACCTCAGTAAATCCGGTAAGGTCAGGTCTAGAAGTTGAAATTTCGTGGAAATTGATTGGTTGACGAATAATTAAATTGAATGATTCAGAATAATTCTTTTTTCGATTTGAATTATTCATAAACTCACTCAGTGGTTCTAAATATTTAACCCAGTCATCAAGAAGAATTTTTTTGATTTTTGTCCCTGAAATCTTATCATCTAGTTTGTCATAAATACTCTCTACCTGCTGGCAGTTAGCCATATGTGCTATAGTCTTGATAGCATTCTCTACAGCTTCACACTTTGGCCAACCTCTATTGGTTAATTCATTTTGAATTTCTTGTAGTTTTGCTGCTCTGTCTTTGAACTTTTCTACTGCGACTTTAGCAACATCCTTGCCGTCATTTCTTTCACAAGGAACACCAAAATATTCCTTCAGAAACTTTTTTAATTCGATAATACAGCTCTCAGGAATTTGAGTTTGCAGTTTTACTAACAATCCCTGTTGGGCACGGGTGTTTCTGAGCGAATCTACAAGCTCTTTGCCTTGCAACTCCTGATTAGTACCATTGGAGAAACTTATGATTTTTCTGGCATATAGGTGGGCAAGCAGACATGGCACTGCAGGATATACCCAACCATAAGGAATTTTCTCAAAATTGTTTCTTATTCCGTTAACAGAAACACTCATGCCGTTTCTTTGACAGCCTTCAAGGAAAGATTTAATTTCTGTTTCTGCTGCTGAAATAGTGGTAATAGTAGATGTGCTTATAATTGAAGAAATCTGTCCTTCATCAAATATAGTTAAATTAGGAACGATATTGCGTTTGTAATAAGCTTTGCTTACCAACTTTAAAAAGCCTTTTTCAATTCTGCCTTTGGCATCTGAACCTGTTGCTCCTGTAACGTCATCTCCAAGAGCAAAAAGTTTTGCTCTTTCTAAGAGTTCAGAAAGCATGTCCAATAAATCCTGTTCACGATTATTATTTTGGGCACCTTTCTCCAGGATTATCGCTTGTATCATTGGAGAATTTCCTCCAGCAGAACTGTTTTGGCGAACAAATTTCTGTGTTCTGCAGAATTTTTGTAACTCTGGATACAGCTTGTCATCATCAGGAAGCACAACAACTAATTCTTTCTCATTAGCTCTCTCTGACATCCACTCGCTAGGAGATTTTCTAACGGACAGCGGAGATATCAGATTAATGCCAAGTTCAGCTGGCTTTCCATATGGGGTACAGTCGATAATAGTGGTATATGAATGATCTCCACCTGTTTCTGGATCTCTTATCTTTGTTCCTTTCAATATCTTTTTGAAGAACAACTCATTGATTTTGTCGTTTAATTCAGAGTTATCTACAGATGTATTATTGATACTCTCTTCAATATCCTTTTCATCATCTGTTAAGAAGCTGTATTCTGTACCGTGTTTTTCAATATAGGTTTCTCTTACTAAACGGTCTAAAGCTTCATCAACTTTCTGACGAAGGCTATTTCTATCCTCATCAAAAGCAGACTGCATGAGAATAGTAATGTTTTGAATTGTTGCTTTAAATCCATCTACATATTTAACCAGTAATAAAGCCTTTAAAACTTTAACCGCAAATACATCTGGAAGACTGGTTTCAGCTCGTAAGATTGCACCTTGATTACGAGATTTAATTTGATTTCTAATGCCTTCAAACATTAAATCAAAGCTTGCTATAGTTCCTGTAGTCTGATTTTCAAGAGTTTTTACAACCTCTTGGAAGACTCCAAGCATTGATCTCTCACCTACAGAACTGTGTTTTCCTTCAAATGCATTTTTATCAGATAAGGCACGAATACAGTCTTGGAATAAATCAAACTGATAAGGAACAAATGGATAACAGTCTATAAAGTTTTCATCATCTTTGTAGTTTCTGTAAGTTCTTGACTGATCTACAAAGTTAAACAGAGTTTTGAAGTTATTCTTTTCTCTGTCATATATATTCTGTAATTCTGGTTTACATTCGGTCTTCTTATCTAAAAGACGTTTTTGAATGACCTCTGCTACATCCTGTGATGATAATTTTATTCTGAGCTTAAATCTGTCCTGAATTTTGGAGAAGTCATTACTCTGCTGTTTGCTTTCGGAGCCCATTACTGTTTCCATATCTTCCTGGGCTGTTACAATAATCCATGCCTGACTTCCACACTTAGTGGTTAAGGTTTCGGATATAGTTTGCAGATTTAGCATCAGCTGGACATTGTCCGCAATATACTGACCAATTTCATCAACAAAGAAATTTAATCTGAAGTTTTTTCCTTTTTTCTTTACATAATCACTTACTAAAGAACAAAAATCACCAGGAGACATTGAGAATGAGTCTTTATAGCCTTTTAACGTTCCTTTATAGTCGTCAGGAGTTCCTCCTTTGATTTTAGCTAAAGCCTTGGCCACAAAAACGTCAACCATGAACAGCTTTTCTCTGTCCTTCTCCCAGTTCTTACCCGTTATCTCCTGATATGCCTGTTTAAAAGCATCAAATTCACCATCCTGATCCAAAATTCTTTCCAATTTAGCGATGTATGGCTCTTTTCCATAATATCCACAGTGTTCATTAAAAACACGTAAAAACACCCCCAATAATGCGCTGGTATCGGTTTTATTAATTGCTGATGCTTTCTGATCAATGTTAAAAAGAATATTCTCAGTCTGATATTGTGTAACCGACTTCTTTAGACTTGCTTTTAAAAGACTGTCGTTAACGTTGGTTAATCGGTCTAGAAATAAATCCATGGAGCTGTGGCCACAAATCTTCCGATCCTGAAGGATAACAGCAAGCATTTTTAATAGATGAGATTTGCCAGAACCAAAGAAGCCAGAAATCCATACACCATTACCTCTGGCCCCATCATAGTCATTATATGCATCTATAAATTCACTTAGATTCTTGGCAATATCGTTAGTAACCACATATTCTTCTATTTCATTTTTGAGATTTAACTCATCATTATCATCCGCTTTGATAACACCGTTTATTGAGCGATTGATGTCTTTTTTAAATAAATCATGAATTACTGTGGTCATATCATCCTCATCTATTTTTAAATCTGGTAATCAAGTAAATTTTCAGCTCGGTAATATTTATCACCTGGCATAATATTAAATAAGTCTAGGGAATCGCCTTTGGTTTCTGAGTGACTGTAGCTTCCAGGAAAGAACATTACCGTTGGCTGTTCTTCAATAGTGCTTTGAAGATTATTTAATACTGTATGAGAGCGAATATAAGGGTAAATTTCCCCAACACCTGTTATAAAAGCAACATCGAACTGTTTATCTGCAATAATCTCTCTTATCTTTGGAATAAGGTTGGATTGAGGATCTAACAGACTTTGAAACATGTCTAGAAGATCATCTTTCTCATAAGATGATTCATCTTCAATAATTGAGTCAAAAACTTCTCTTTCCTTTAACATCTCAATACATATCTTGTAGAGATTTAAATGAAGTATTTCTATTCCCTTCTCAACTTTTAGTTTTTTGATTACGTTTATAACGTCATCCTCAATTTTTAAAGCATCCTCAGGAGAAAAAGGAAAGATAAAAAAAGGGACTTCTTTACCTAATCCTTGTTTATTTAAAAATCTTTCTGAGGAAACAACTTTGACAAGATGATTAAATATCTCGTCATAAGGAAGGAATTTTCCGTTCAAAATCATGATTGTAATAATCTCTTAATGTCTGCATCGTAAATTGGTAAAAAAGATAGATCGTTGGGTGAATTATTCGCAACGCATTTACAGAAATCATTTGATAAGAATACAGGTTGAATATAGTTATCCTTTGTTAATAGACCTGCTTCTTTTGCTGAATTAATTATTCTCCCTCTTATTTTATTTTTCATCTGTGTAGAAACATTATCCAATTCACTATTGGATGAACTTAAATCAAAATAAAAAGCATTAAAATCATCAAAACTAACTTCTGTTTTAAGATTTAAAAAACTCTCTCTAAGAAGCTTTACTGCAAATTCTCTTGCCAATCTATTAGCTCTACACAATGCGATCCATAGTAATAGATGTTGCTCGTTATCATTTGCCTGGTTTAAAAAATAATATATTTCTGTCTCAGATAAATATCTAACTCTACTGAGCACTTCATTTACATATCGTTCTCTCGAAGATACAGCATTTTTTTGAGCTAAATTTTTCTCAATGGCAATTTTTCTAACAGATAACCAATCTTTTTCCTCATCATATAGAGATATCATCTCCGAAGATAAAGGAAACATCAGGTTGTCTATCATAGAAAATTTGAATTTTTCATTTGGTAATATCATGACGTAACCTTTTCTCTATAGATCATAATCGTTCCAGATTTTGATAGTTGTTTTAAAATTCTTCATAACAATCTGAATATCTGCAATCGGTGGTTTTAGGATTCTTTGGAAAAGCTAATGAAATACTTTTTCCTTAGCCTTAGTATTTACAGAATTTTATAATATCCTCTTTTTTTTACTTATTGATACGCTTCAAGGTAGATCTGCTGATACCTGTCATTGCTACTACATCAGCATAGGTATTTGTTTTAAGCAGTTCACGGGCATGATTTATTTGAGCCTCCGTAAATTTTTTCGGGCGCCCTTCCTTAAAATTAGGATCAGTCCTGGCAATCGCCTTTCCTTCCTTCGTTCTCTGAACAATCATGTCTCTTTCAAATTCCGAAAAAGCCAGCATCACGTTACGGATTAATTTCCCGGCCGGGGACTCATCAATGATACCGATATTAAGGACATGAACTTTAATTTGTCTTGCAGCCAGATTTTCAATAAGTTCGATTCCCTGTGTCAGATTTCTGGCTACACGATCCAGCTTGGTAAAAATCAAGGTATCCCCGGGAGCAATTTTATCAAGCAGCTTATTTAGCTCCGGTCTGTCTGTTTTTGTTCCGGTAAAAGCATCGGCGTAAATTTCCGTAGCCCCTGCTTCCCTTAAGGCTATTTTTTGAGCATCGAGGGAGTTTCCGTCTCTCGCCTGACACTGAGTACTGACTCTTGCATATCCGTAGTTCTTTTTCACCATTTTTGCCTAATTTTACCAATGACTTTTGACCCTAGGTTTTGATACCCTTTCAGGCATTGATTTTACGTGGTTGCTGGGAGAGGTTCAAAACTTTTAAGTTTTGAAACCATGTTAAAAATAATAATAACGTTCCAGAAAAACCTTGTAATCAAAAAATTGCCTGATAACTAAATTTATTTGATGTTCATTGAGGTTTGCTCTTCTATCTATGAGTGGAGTGCAAAAAGTCGTTCTTGAACAAAAACCGAATAAACGAAGCCTTTATTTTAGCCATCCGTTTTCTCGCAAAATGTCCTTTTTTGACTTTTTGCACCAGACTCATCTATATTAATAGAAGAGAATAGACAAACGTTGTTGTTGTTTTTGAAAATTAGCCATAGTAACATCAGATGTACAATGTTATGTTTTTACAACAATACTGTGAAAAGGGGACTTTTGTTAGTACAAGTACTCAGAATTGATAATTCTATCATAAAGTATACCCTTTTGTTACTCTCCGTTCACAGTAATTCCAAAAAAACGAACGCTACAAGAATCTCTGTCCTTGCAGCGTTTGTCTGTTCTCAAAATAGGGCGGGGAAGGCGGAACCTTGTATAAGCTTACAACTTGAAATAGTAGGTCTGCCCATATTCCTTGCCGTCTATCAGAACATCAATGTAATGAAAGGTATCCGTACAACCTTTGGGTTCAGGATGGCATCCCTGATTACCGCAATTAGAAACGCAATGCCTGTCCTTAACATATGAAGCTTCAGAATTTCCGTAGCTAAGGCAGGTTTTCTTCTGAGATGGCCCATATGGTGTGTATACCGTCTCTTCGGAATAGCTGGTGCAGATTTTCTGAGAGGGGATGTATGCAGCCTCATTGAACTTAGCTGAAAAAGTGGAATTACTTAATCCGTTAAGGGATAATCCGTTGATAGTGTAATTTGTCATACAAGAGGAGAAAGATGGCAGGGGGAACTTGCCTTTCTTAATTCTTCGCAGCATTTCGTTATGGGGAGATCGGCACTGGTCTCCAGGAAATCCAGCAGGAAGACATAACCAAATGGCACAGCCGTTGTCGTAACTCTGATCCGTATTAGAAAGGGCGTTTTGCTGCTCATCATTCAGTCTATAGTAATCAATATCAACCTCCGAATCAGCATTGAGTGCCTCTGACACGATATCATCATTTACAAGAATCTCTGATTCAAGCAGTGGTGATGGATCTGTTTTCGCTATATTACTGTAAGCATTCTCAAACTCTTTGATGTCAACCGTGTCCGGCAGTATCAGTTCTTCTGCCGTTAACGGCGAACAGAAAAGACTTAGAGACAATAGTTGCAACACAAATACCGATTTTTGCATTATAGCCATCTCCTTAACAATCATGTTTTGCGATGGCTTATTCTATCACACCAGTTATTATTGTTATACCATTGCTGTCCAAGCATAAAACGCGAAAAGTATGGTCTTATGGGAAGTATTTTCTACTTCATGAATTTCTTGCATAGAGGTTTCAGATGCTTTACATCAGGCGCTTTTGATAATTTCTGAGTCCAAAAGGAATTGATTCCAACACCAAATATGAGTAGAATCGCCACCATTTCTTATGAGGTGTTTTGTTATGCTTAAGGCTTTGTTATTAGTTATTTCTCTTATTTTCCTCCATCCTGCATTTGCAGCAATCTCTGAGGATGAGGCATTAGACATGATTTTCGATTGTGACGCACAATCTAAATGGAAATATGAGGATGTACGAATGAAGAAAGCGTTCTACACTGTTGTCAAAAATCTGGCACAAGAGCATCAGGATCTTTCAGATTACCTTGATCTGTTGGCCGTGTGTTCAACTTCTCCGGAATGTGCCGACTATCCGCAAAATGGAGCTTTGAAAGCCTCCAAATACTGCGGAAAAACAGTGAGATTTTATTTTGAGGATACAAAGGAAGTCTTCATGAAAAGATCTGTCAATACGATAAGCGACAGCGTTCCTGCTAAGAAGAAACTTATCGAATTCTACAATAACCACTGATTTCATATTAAGAAAGCAAATTCTAACCCTGTAAGGGGACACAACTATTTTGCTCAACTTTATAGCCGATCCTTATGGTCGGCTTTCTTTTTTCCTGACACTTCGAATAGGCAGTTCTCTTTGCGGCAAGAGATATAAAAGACATCCGCAGTCTGCAATTGCAATACCACAACAAGGTACCCCCATTTGCGGTGGCTAGGTGGTTCTTCTTGCCTCCGTTCAGAGGGGGCACCACGTAACAAGGTATCAACGGGTGTCAAAAAAAATACTCCTTGACAGTGTTCCTGCTAATTCCCTGTTACAGCCTTATTTTACTACCTAATTCATTCTTTCCGTTCAAGAGTTTTGACATGGGGCAAAGGATTTTGTTTACTGATGCTGTCTAATCAGTATTCCCGTGAGGCCCGGTATGTCCGAAACCAAAATCAACTCATCACTGTCCAGCAAGTTCAAAAAGACTCAGGTAAACAGCATTCAGAAGCTCCCCGACATTACGGGGCATACTCTTGGCGAGTTTTATGCTGATTCAAGACTGGACATTGTTTCCGGAGAGGCGGATATCTACCTCTGCACCGGAACAGGGAGTCTCTCCGGGAAGAAATTCCTTCTCAAATACTACCGCCGGGAAAATGCCGTAAAGCCTGATGTGCTTGAAAAGCTGAAGGGCGTGAACAGTCCCTTTGTGGCTCCGGTGGAAGGCTTTGGCGAATACATGGGACATCAGTATGTGATTCGTCCGTACTACGAAATGTCTGCTCTCTCTGAACTTCTGGCAGAAGGTACCAGATTTTCCGAAGAAGAACTGATAACGCTCATAATCCCGTCAATTATCGATGGGCTGAAAGTCGTGCATGACGCAGGAATTCTCCATAAGGATCTCAAGCCCGCCAATCTGATACCTGATGACTCCGGAGAACATATTGTTCTTATTGACTTCGGCATCAGCTCCGATGCCGGGAAGAACACCTTTGTGGTAACCCAGACCGGCATGACTCCCTTCTACGCCGCCCCAGAAGCCATGCAGGGCATATTCCACAAGGAAACCGACTACTACGCTCTCGGCATTACCATTTTCGAGCTTTTCACCGGCTTCACGCCCTTCCAGAATCCCGAGCTTACCCCGGAGGAGGCGGCCAGGCTTGCTTCTGTGAGCAAAATCGAGTTCCCGAAAAACTTCCCGGAAGATCTCAGAAAGCTGGTTCTGGGACTTACCTACAAGGATATTTCCCACCGTGATGAGAAGGATAATCCCAATAGGCGCTGGGGCTATGACGAGGTCAGAAGATGGCTTAACGGCGAAGATGTGCCGGTGCCGGGGGAAATCTCGGCCTTTGCTGGTTCTTCATCTGGGACGACAGCATCAGGAGATCTGTTTCACGCTTACCGCTTTAACGGAAAAACCTACACTGCGGAGACGGATCTTTTAAGAGCCATGCTGGAGCAGCCGGAGGCAGGGCTAAAAGATCTCGGGCGGGGGTTTCTTTCCCATCACTACTATGCCTTCAGCGAGAAAAAGGGCACTCTCTGCGAATATGCCGAAAAGAAGCTGGCCGGAAAGAATCCGGGAAGTCTCTGGGCTAATACCAGAATTCTTTACGCCCTCATATACAGCCTTAATCAGGATGTCAGGGAGATCGGCTTTAACGGCCAAATTCTTAATTCCGTTCAGGATCTGGGCCGGGCCTTTATTGATGTGGCAACAAAGGAAGCTCTCAAAAACCATGGTCTCCGGGGCAAAAGCTATCCCTTAACCAGCACGGTAAAGAAGTTTGTGCTTTCCGGAATCCCGGAGGACTATGCCGTTACCATCCTTAAAAACACAGCCGTAAAGGATCTCTTTTCCAAAACCGCCTCTCTCTGGAAAAGCAATGAGCATGCCGAATCCGATACGGAGCTTGCCCTCATTCTGGGATACTCCCTGTGCGATGACCGGAGACTTCCCGTCGGGAGCAAAATCTATGAGAGCCCTGAAGCCTTCAGGAACGAGATGGCAGATCTGGTCAGTAAAGACCGCAGCGCCTACATGAAGCTTATGGAGACTGCCAAGAAGGATTTGGATTTTCTGGAAAAGAACCTTCCGGATCAAAAATCCCGGGAGGCCTTTTCTCAGGCTCTTAATGACGCCAAATGGGCAGTTTTCGGCGATAACGAATATCACTTCAAAAACGGGCAGGAGTTCCAGAGCTATATCCAAAAGCTGGTTAACGAAGAAAAGCCCTACGAGATCCGAAGCCTTCTGAATCGTTATAAAACTCCCTTGAAGCAGGTTTCGGAAAAGGTCTGGGGCACGGACTCTCTCGGTATCCTGCAAAAGACTGTAGCGGGCTTTATCCAGATCGGGGAATACCTCTTTACCGGAGAACCGGCTTTTCAGGACTTTATCACCGGAGTTTTGGAGAGGGGGAGAAAGGATCCCGCTTACCTCTTAAGCTTTGTGAAGGCTCACCGGGATTCTCTTGACAGCGCGGCCAGGACATTTCCGGGCATAAAGACAAACATCGCTGCCCTTTATGATGCAAATGATGCCGTGATTGTCTTTGATGAAGAGATGTTCCCGGATCTCCCGGCCTTTAAATCATTTGTAACAGATACCCTGAACCGCGGACAAAACGATCCCGGCTATCTTCTGGAGTTTGTGAAGCGGCATCGGTGCGCTATCGATGAACTTTGCAAAACTCCTGAATCCGGATCTGTTCTTAAACCCCTTACAGACGCTGCCGCAAGCCTCATAGTTCTGGGAAGCCGAATCTTTACCACTGTCCCGGTATTTGAAGCATATCTTAATGAGGTTATTGCAACAGGGCGTGAGGATCCCGGCTATCTTTGCCGTTTTATAAAGAATCACAGCAAGGAGCTTTCCGAGCTCCGCCGGGACAGCCGGTGTAAGTCGATCCTGAACGCTCTTTATACCGCAAGAAACCAAATGGTGGCTTTTGATGAGTTCGTCTTCAGATCCGCGGAGGAGTTCCGGGGCTTTATGGATCAGATCTTAAGCACTGGAAAGGACAACCCTTCCTATCTCCGGAGGTTTGTCCGGGAGCATGAGAAGGCCCTTGCCGCCCTTAGTAACGTCAGCGCCCTTGCGCCCGTGGTTGCCCCGGTTATCGCCGCCGGAAACATCGTTATCGAGCTTGACGAATATGTGTTCAAAGATGCCGCAGGTTTGACAGGATTTGCCAGAGAATTAGCAGAAGAAAGCAGTAAAAAGCCTCTCCGGGGATCTGATTTTGTCCGGGAGCATAAAGCAGGATTGGAGGCTCTTAAGAACGCTGAAGCGTTAGCCCCGGCGATAAAAGAACTGGAGGCCGCTAATACTTGGGAAAAGGGGGCTGCCATTATGGTTAATGGTACCAAATATTCGCCAATGCTTTTTACACCTGAGAGTGTCAAGAAGGGGGCTTATATAAAGTTCGGGAGCTATCCGAAAAACAATGACGATGACAAAGAGCCCATTGAATGGCTGGTTTTGGAGGTGAATGACCAGGAAGCACTGCTGGTGAGCCGTTACGGCCTTGATTGCAAACAGTATCATCACGAGTATGTATCCATGACTTGGGAGCAATGCGATCTTCGAAAGTGGCTTAACAGTGAGTTTCTTAAGACGGCCTTCGCGGAGGAGGAACAGCAAAGGATCAAGCTCTCAGAGGTGGTGAATGACGATAACTGGGAACATCGTACCCGTGGCGGAAATGATACCCAGGACCGGGTTTTTTGTCTCAGCCTCGCGGAGGCGGAACGTTATTTTAAGAATGACAGTGAAAGAAGGTGCCAGCCTACGGCCCTGGCCAAAGCACATAGGGCTTATGATAATAACGGCTGTTGTATTTGGTGGCTGCGGTCGCCGGGCAATAATCGGAACTACGCATCGTTCGTGGCTACGGACGGCGTGCTGTACCCGAGTGGTCGCTACGTCAGCGATGATGACTGCGCTGTGCGGCCCGCTTTACGGCTAATCTGGAATCTGTAATCTTCTAATCTGGGAATCAGCCGCCGCGGCGCAAGCCGCGGAATCTCGCGCGGACTAGCCGCGCTTCCTCTTCCGCCCGCTTGCGGGCGACGGCACATTTTTTGGAGAGCCAGGGATAATTTCCGGGAGATACTGCATGACCGAAACCAAAGTTAATTCCTCCTTTCTCAGCAAACAGAAACGTTCAGCCCTCAATAAATCCAACTCCTTGCCTGACCTCTTACCTGAAAAACTCCGGGAGAGTTTCAGGCAGAGCGGAATATGGATATCCCCTCCGCAAAGGCTGATGTCAGCCTCTGTTCCAGTACCGGAAGCCATGACAGATGAGCATTTCCAGATAGTTCAGATAACCAAATTACAGCCAGTGCAAAGACTGGCAGTCAATACCGTTTAACGAACCTTGGTGGCATCCCTTATGGGATTGCTCCCGCTCCCGGATGATGATGAACCGGCAGAAGAAGGGGAGACAGAGCCAGAACCGGAGGAACAGCCGCCTCCGCTTCCTCCTGCGGCACCGAGGAATATATCGGTTTTGTTCGTTTCCAGAGCAGCCGTTGCCGCTGCCGAGCTGCCGCCCGAAGCCACAGCGGCAATGGTCTTTCCGACGGTCATGGCAATGGCGGCAGCGGTAATGCCCGAAGAACTGATATTGCCTCCCTGAATAAGCTCGGCAACCGCCTTGGGAACTGAGAACGAAATCATGAACAGGATGAATACCAGCCCCAGAATGTTCAGGATCTGCGTGAGTTCAATGGATTTTATCTCTGTGACATTATCCAGGAAGCCTTTGGTGTAGTCATAACCAAGTCCCTGACAGATATCGCGGCAAATGCTGATGACCACCTCTCCGATAAACGCAATGGCCATGAACTGAAAGCCCAGCGAGATAAACCCTTTGAGGTAATTCATGGCATAGTGATTCGTGAATGAAAGGCCGCCAAAGCCCACGGCGAACATTCCCGCAGTTAGCACAAACCAGCTCTTGATGATGGTGATCATCATGTTGATCGCAATGGCAATGATAATCATCATCACGGCAATGGCCGATATTGCTATGAGGGCGGGCGTAACCGGACTCAGCACTCCCACATTCTTTAAGCTCATAAATGCCACGCCGGTAAAAACTCCGGCATCCTTGAAGAGTTCCGTGATCATGTCTCCCACGCTGGTGCTGCAAACCGGTGTGTACGGCGGATAAGGAGCGGGGGTACAGGTTTTCACAATGCCGATAAATTCCTGACTGGCGGAGATAAATGTGCCGGGGCCTTGCTGAAGGACAAACAGAAAAAATCCCAGCGTCAGAATGACCTTTACCGTTTCAAGACAGAATTCCTGAAAGTTCGCCCCGCGGAAGAGAAGCTTCACGCCTACAATGAAGGTATTGATAACGGCAAGACTCAGAAGCAGCGATTCGGCCTTTTCGACAATGGTGGCTCCAATGCCCAGTATTTTATTTTGGAGCACATCCAGAATATTGTTGTCGAGGCTCCCCATATTCGCCAAGTCCTCATCAGCCCATGCGTAACTGAACAGGGCTGAAAGAGCCATCGCCAGAACAAATGACATTCCTTTCATTTTCATGGCGCTTAGTTTCCTGAACCGGTTCCGGAGGAGGCAGCAGGGGACTCCAGCACCTGATTTCCGATTTCCCGCAATTCAGGCTCCTGGACAAACTGCTGCTGATACCGCTGAATCATGAGACTCTGAGCCTGATTCTTGGCAAGCTGTTCCCGAAGCTGAATGCTCATTTTCGCATTAAAGGCTTCCAGTTCGAGGAGCTTTGCGAGAACCTCTCCCTGAGTCTGCGGGTTCCCGCCGGTAATGCTGCTTAACGTGTCATAATCATTCTGAATTTTGGCCTCCGATTCCTCGGTATTCACCTGAATGGATTCATCCATCAGCCGGTTAAGGTTCTGGATCAGCGCGACCTTGCGGGTATTAAGCGCCTTCACATCGTCAACGGAACAGCTCTGCCCGATGGCGCACTTGCTTTTCAGGGTAGCTTCTACAAGCTGAAACTGTTTCAGAACATCGGCAAGAGAATTGTATTTCCCCACGAGCTCGTTATATTTTCCGGCGGTCTTTTTGTAGGCGGCAATGTCAGCATTGATCCTCCGGATCACGGAAAGGCCGGGAACCTCGATCCTTTTAAGTCTCTCGATATCGTTGTAATACTGGTTAAGCTGAACATCCAGCTGCTCAAGCTGCGTTAAGTAGTCGATAAGCTGCTGGGTAACTACGGGAATGTCCACCACGGGGAAACCGGCCCATGCGGGACTCGAGACCGCAAGGCTCAGAGCCAGAAGGGCGGCAGATAAAAGGGATCTTTTCATAATCATCTCCTGTAAGGACGCGGGAAGGTAATGTCCTTGTTCACGATAATGTTGAATCTGTAGCCGTTTCTGATTTCCAAAGTCGGCTGAATGTCCATGTGCTTCTGAATGACATTTGTGGTGGTGGCTCCCATCTGCTGCCCCACGCTTTCAGCCATGGCGGAGCCTGCGGATTCGTCATTCTTATCGTAATGGTACTCGGAATAGGACACAGCTCCGGACACCAGAGAGAGCAGGAAGGCGTGCTTCAGGAGCTTCCAGTAATGATCGTTCACTTGATCAGAGAATCCGGCATAGCCGCTGACATCGGAACCGGGCATTTTTTCAAGATCCAGCGTCTGACCGTTGGGGAAGACCAGACGGTTCCACACCACAAACACCCTTTCCTGACCAAATTTGATCTGCGAGGCGTAAGTCCCGAAAAGCCTTGTTCCCTGCGGGATCAGAAGGTTTCTTCCGGTGAGAGAATCAAAGACGTTAAGAGACACCTGTCCGATAATCGAGTTCGGCAGATCCGAGTTTACGCCGCCGATCATAACGGCAGGAATAACAAAACCAGTGGACAGGGTAAGAGCGCCCTTGGAGGGCTGCACAGCTTCCTGAAGCTGCCATCCTGACAATGAAGAACCGGCAGGGCCGCCTTCATTCTTTGCCGTTACCGCAGATCCGGAAGCAGGGCTTCCACTGCCTTCCACGCCAAGAATTTCCTTGGCGATCTTCATCTTTTCCTCATACGAGGAGGCTCCCTGCTTCTGCCGGATCAGGGCCTGCATTTTATTGTAATAGGCCATCTTTTCCTCATAGGAAGCATCCGGCCCCGGCTTCTGGGGCATCATGGCAGTATTCTTCCGGTATTCCTGAGAGTTTTTGGCAATATTGAGGTCATTCGTTCTCAGGGGAGCGTCCAGAGCCTGCCTGAACCGCTGCGTCCGGAGTCTCATGTAGTCCTCGATGCGGGGATCCGCTTCCATCTTCATAACGGGATCATCCGCAGGGATAGCCCTTACAGATTCGGGAATGCCTCCTTCCATCCCGGCAACGGGAATGGTGTTTCCGGTTTCGGACGGGATCAGCGTTATCTGAGGCACATTATCAGGCTCTCTCTCCGGAGCCTGAATGCCGTAATCCAGAGCCTCCCGGATCCTTTCCGGAGAGTTATCGGCATTGAGATTCCGCTCCGATACCTGCTGAATGACTTCTTCCTCCGGCTCCGGCGGCGGACTTTTCTTCCGGTTTACCGACCAGATAGTGACCACGATGAAGGTCGTCAGCACGGTTAAGATGATAATGAGCGGGATCTTGGAGATTTTTCTGACGCCGCTCCCGTTATTTCCGTTTCCGCTGTCGGGAGAGGACGGCGCCGAAGTGTCCGGTTCAGCCATAACTACCTCCTTACCGACCAGACCGATGCGGGAACGATCTTCCCGGCATTTGCAGAATAAAGCCGCGTAAACTGCATGCTTCCGATGTTGATCACCACATGGAATTTACCGGGATTTTTGTCCAGATTTGACAGGGCGTAGGTTAACGGCAGAAAGGAAGAATCCTCGTCAGGCGTCCCCGTGGTGGCCGAGAAGCCATGCTGGCGAAGTCCTTCCATGAGGCTCCGCCCGAAATAGTCCCGGGGATCCAGTTCCGCCGTATTTGAAAGCCGGATCTGAGTTTTGGCAGGAGGGAGCACGGTAGAGATCTTCTGCACCGCATCATCGGTGATAAAGGCAATGTACCGGTACGAGTACCCCTGTTCCTCAATGTAGGTGCCGTTTTGTCTCGCCGTAGCGGAGCAGCCTGTAACGAGAAGGGAGGACACGGCAAGAAAAGCGATGGCGGGTATCACGAATTTCATGGCTTTGTTCTCCGGATCATGACCTTCTTCTGGTCTGAACCCACACCGGCGATAAGCTCGCCCTCATAAAACACCGCGTCTATGATGTAGCGGCCTTCGCTCATGCGATAGTTAACCAGCTGATCCACGTTGGACGAATCCTTGGAGAAACGGGTAACCAGAAATGCGGGAGCCTCGGACACCGCCACTTCCTTCGGCATCTCGATCACGGTTTTCCTGCCGTCGTTGTAAACCCGGGCCGGACTCCAGGACACATGATCCCCTTCGATCTGATACTCAAAATCGAGATTGGCCAGATAATCTCCGGAGGGCAACGTATTTCTTTCCCTTTCTGCCGTTTTTGCCTCCTTCTTGGCCATGAACTTCGCCAGAGCCTCCTCGGGATAAACGAAGGAAACCTGCGGCATATAGTCCGATCTGGTGGAGACAAGATTGATATGGTAGATCCGGCGGTTGGTGGTTAAGACCATGTTGGTTTTAAGCCCAACGTCCAAGGGCTTAAAAAGCACGTGCTCCACCGCGGAATAACCTTCTCCCACAATGGCGGGTTCAGTTTCCCAGCGAGCGGAGTCCCCGAGGTATATTGACGAAACCACTTCCCCCGGCTGCAATGCAATGTCGCAGACCCGAAGCAGGGCGCAGACCACGGAAGTTTTCTGGGCGCCGTAAACGTAAACCACATAGCCGTTCTCGCCCTCGGAAGGAGGGATCCCCGCCCGGGTTTCGATCTTCTGAGACAGGGCCAGAGCCTTGATCTCGTTATCGGTAAGCTCAATTTCCGGAGCATCCCCGACATAATAATCCATATCGTCCAGCGCCCATGCCGAAGCAGCCGGAACGGCCAGCATAAGCAAAGGAAGCAGCATTTTCTTCATTACAAACTCTCCGTTATTATTTTGAAATCTTCTGGTATGAGAAATCGATGACATAAAGGCCGATGGGGTTTTTCATGACTGACTCGAAACTGGCCTTCTGGTTATCAAGAAACTTAATCTGCACCGTGCCCTTGTAAATCAGGTCGGAAATGCGTTTGCCCGTGGTGTCGCGGGTAACCTCGTTCCATTCCACGCTGTAGGTCTGATCGGTAATGGGCAGAATGGCGTACACCGTGACATTGCGGCTGATCTTTTTGGTAAGCTCCATCACGGACAGCGAAGGATCCCGGGGCATATAGAGATCCGTCATTTTCTGGTAGGCGGGATCGGTTTTCAGCATCTTGGCATACACCGAATCAATGAGCTTAGCCTGCATCTGCCCGTCAAAAACCACGGTGCGGGACGCGGTTACAAAATCGCTGATCATGAGATTGATAATCCGGGGATCGTTGTTTCTGACCGGCTTCATAACCTCGTCAAAGGACACCCGTCCCAGATTGTCAACCCTGACCACATAAGGGATGAAGTGGTTCTGACTGGCAAAGTAAATCACTCCGGCAACGGCCAGAAGGGTGCTCATGAGAGAGCCAAAGGCCACGATCTGCCAGAGCTTTCTCAGGGCCACCTGACTGCTGATATAGTCGTTCCACGTCCGCCGGGCCGAAAGATACGGATTCCGGTTCGACACGGCTTCGCTGACGTCGGCTTCCGTTTCGGCAATTTCAATTCTGCGGTCATGACTGAACATTTTCGTAACTCCCTAAATCAATGCCTTTGTATTCAAGATATTTCCGCACCCAGTCATCGCCGTATCTTTCCTTGAGCTCCCGGATCCGCCGGATAGCCGGTTTATCAGAAACGGCAACAAAGGAAAGGGCGAGCTTTTCCAGAGCAAGGCTGAAGAGCCGTTTTCCCTTCGGGCTTGCGAAGTAATACTCGAGCTTCGGAACGGCGTTGGCGATGATGCCGATTTGCGTATCGCTGAGACCGAGGGAGCGATAAAGCTCCTTCACCTGTTCGTTGTCCCGGGCTGCGGGATTGGGCAGGAAGATCTTGGTGGGACAGGATTCGTTGATAACTCCGAGAATGCCGGAATCCTCCGCATCCTGAACGGATTGCGTCGCCAGAATCACGGCGCAGTTGGCCTTGCGAAGCACCTTGAGCCATTCCCGGATTTTTTCCCGGAAAACCGGGTTTGACAGCATGAGCCATGCTTCGTCCAGCATAATGACGGCAGGCTGTCCCTTGAGATTGTCCTGAATCCTCTTAAAGAGATACAAGAGCACCGGGATGCGGAACCGGTCATTAAGATTCATGAGCTCCTCGATCTCGAACACCGTGAAGGAGCTCAGGGAAAGACTGTCGCTGTCCGCGTCCAGCATGAGACCTCCCGCGGATTCCCCGATGTAGTCATTCAGTGCGGCGCGGAGATCCACGTCCTGAAGAGCGGTATAAAAGGCCGAGAAGGTGGTTTCGCCGTTCTCGTGCATGGTATTCAGGGCATTAGCGATCTCAGATCGCTTTTCCGGCGTGAGAGCGATCCCGTTAAGCTCGAAAATGGCGGCAGTCCACTCCGCGGCCCAGGCTCTTTCATTTGCCGTTTCCAGATACTTAAGGGGACAGAACCTGAGATCCGAGGATTCCGCGGCGATTTCATAATGCTGACCTCCCGCGGCTTCGCAGAGACAGTAAAGGCTCATGCCCTTGTCAAAGCTGAATATGGTCATCCCGGGATAACGGCGGAACTGAGCTGCCAGAGTCGCCAGCAGGGTGGATTTTCCGGAACCGGTAGGGCCGAGAATGAAGGTGTGTCCCAGATCCCCGTAATGCAGGTTAAGCCGGAAAGGGGTTCCTCCCGAGGTAACGCAGTGCATGAGCACCGGAGAATCCTTGGGATAAAACGGGCAGGGCGCCGCGGGATCTCCCGCCCAGGGCGACGAGGACGGGATGGCATGAGCAAAATTCAAAGTGTTTATGAGAGGGCGCCTGATATTGCAGGTGCCGTTGGAAGGGAGGCTTCCGAGATAGGCTTCAATGTTGTTTACACTTTCGATCCGGGCAGAAAACCCAAGTCTCCCGATGGCCTTTGCCACCTCCAGAGCCTCATTTTGCAACGTTTTCCGGTCATGGTGCATGAGCACGATCACCGAGGTGTAGTAACCGGCCCCGGCGAGATCCGAGCTTATCTCTGCGGAGAAGGCATCGGCATCCTCCGTCATGGCCACGGCGTCCTGATTGACGGTTGAAGAGGGCAGATTGAAGAGCTGAGCCAGAAGGCCCCTTTCCTTCTGCTTCCATTTCCTGCGGTGTTTCTTAATTTCGGCCAGAGCAACATGCTGATCCAGAAATATGAATCTGGTGTCCCAGCGGCAAGAACAGGAAAGGCAGGCAAGGGAATTCAGAATTCCGGCGTAGCTTTGCAGCGGAAACCCGTCAATGGCGACGCACTGGATAAACTTGTCCCCGATTTTCGGGATCACGCCGGAATAAAAATCATGTCCCCCCAGCACGGAATCGAGGAAGAAGGGATTAGCGGGGATCCTGACGGCAGAAAGGGAACCCGTGATGCAGAAATTGATAAAGGCCAGCTCGTCATCATAGGTTTCCGGTCTTTCGGCATCGTCATAAACCGTGTAGGCATGAAGCCGTTTCAGGGTGGGGATCCCGAGAGAGAGCCTGCTTATCAGGGCATTTAAGTCATTTTTGAACTTCGCAAGGATCTCGTCAGCCCGATGGCGTTTTTCAGTATCGGAATCGGTGTACATGATCTCGATAAACTTCTGAGTGGCCAGCTTCGGCGGCAGATAGGTAATCGTGAGGACAAAATAGGACTCAAACATGAGGCCCCTGTCGTTAAAGAAGCGTCTCCGTTCCTCGTCTATGGCCCGGGTTACCGGATCCGGAAAAAACGACCGTTCCGGCCCTTCATACTTCTGAGACTCCTCCCGGACGGCATCAAGGTGCAGAATCCAGCCGTCTCCGAGAGACAGGACTGCGGCATTGATGTAGTTTGCGAAGGCATCCCGTTCCTCTTGAGAAGCGCTGTCCGTATCGCCGCAGGTGTAGTAAAACGAAGCCGAGAGGCTGCCGTCCTTCCCTAGAACTATGCCGTCCTCCACGAGAGCGGCATAATTGAGGAGATCCGAAAAACCTCTCTTCTTGCTCCGGTGAGTGCTGAGCTTCTCCGAGGAGGATGTTCTCACAATAAGCTCCGCCAGAACAAAAATAAAGGCAAAGCCAGCGAGAGCGAAGAAGAACACAATGACGTAATAGAACTCAATCATTTCCGGATCCTTCCCGCATACTCACGTTCAAAGCGCCCTTTCTGCTACGGGACTTCCGTAACAGCGCCAGAGCTTTTTCCTTTGCCGTTTCCGGCTCGTAAACAAAAGCGCTGGTTTTGGCGGAATAGTACGGAGCGTACCGGATATAGCGGAGATAGGTCTCCTTCATGAGAGGATCGGACTTCCGCATAAGACGGGTAGCAAAGAGGGCGAAAAACCAGAGACAAAGCCCGAATGACACAGAAACCGCATTCGGGACAAGGAGTATCAGCGTAGCTGCTATGACCATCGCTGACATTACGATTTCCCGATCCCCGCCGAGGAAATCCGAAACCCGATTGCATGACCGATGAACGGTGATCATAGCTGCCAGGACTCCGCCAATCAGGAAAGGGCGATAACGTGATGATCCGGGACAACGTATGTGATCACGGCCCCGGTGGCGTTATCCTTCTTGCCGGTAAAGACTTCCAGAAGAGATGAACCGGAAATGAGGAATGCCACCACAAGCACCATGTAGCAGACCGATTTCAGGAAACCCGAGATCTCGCCTCCGAAAATCAGCATCGCTCCGGCGCCCACCATCCCGATAATGGCCAAAGCTGTGGCCACAGGGCCGGTAAGGCTCTCCTTCACGGTTTTAAGGCCATCCTCCCACGGGAGATCAGTGGCAAAGGCGGGATCGGCAAAGCCTGCCACGCAAAGAGCCAGAACAAACAGCATAAGGGTCTTAAGGTTCATGATAAAAAACTCCTTCATAACAAAACAACAACAAACAAGAACAAAAAACAGCCTCGGGGCGAATCAGGAACTCCCAAGCTCCTCCGCAAGGTAATCACCGTTGCGGAAGCCGGAGACCTTAAGAATCGAAAGAATTTTCCGGGAGGAGCCCACGCGTCCGATGTGGACGATATAGGAGCAGACTTCGCCAATAAGGGGTTCGATAGGTTTCGGGTAATCCCGGGCCATGGAGACCATCATGGCAACGCGATCAAGGGCGGCCCGGGGATTATTGGCATGAACGGTGGCGGCGCCGCCTTCATGTCCGGTATTCCATGCCATTAAGAGATCGAGAGCCTCCGCTCCGCGTACCTCGCCCACAAGAATGCGATCCGGCCTCATGCGGAGCGTGGTTTTGAGAAGGGTGGACATTGAAGCAGCAGGAGAAGTATGGAGCTTAACGAAGTTTTTGGCGGAGCACTGGATCTCGCCGGTATCCTCCATGATGACAATCCTTTCCAGAGGATTCTGATCCACCATTTCCTGAATAACCGCATTGATAAGCGTGGTTTTCCCGGAACCGGTGCCGCCGATGACGAGGATGTTTTTGTGTTCCCGCACCGCCCCGCAAATGATTTCCTTCTGCCGTTCCGACATGATCCCGGAACGGACATAATCATCAAGCGAAAACACGGCCACCGCTTTTTTTCGGATAGTGAACGCCGGAGCCTGAACCACGGGAGGGATCTGACCTGCAAAGCGGGAGCCGTCCAGAGGAAACTCGCATTCTAGAATGGGGGAGTCCGCATTTACCACGAGGCCATGCATGGACGCAGTGACCTGAAGGATCTGAAGGGCGCGGGAAGGGGGAACCACAATGCCGGTATTTGCGGGACGGGAACCAAGCTGTTCCAGCCAGAGGGAACCGTCGGGATTAAGCATGAGCTCTACCGTGTCTTTGTTTATTAACAAACGGTAAATATCATTGCCTAATGCACGTTCTAATTGCTCAATACCACGTTGCTGGATCGAAATACCGGACATAAAAAATCACACTATTTGAAAAAATGCCGATATTATAGGCACAAATTTACAAAGAGTGCAATTCTTTAGCAAATGATTTAATCGATAAACTACCGCTTACCTGTTCAGGAGTTTGGCGTAACAGTCCTGCATAAGCCTGCGGAGTTCGAGCATATAACGCTCCTCAATGTTCTGGGATTCCATGATCTTCATGAGAAGCAGGGTGTTGGCGTTATCCTGCTGTCTCCTGAGAAGGGGGTCTTCGTCCCGGGAAAGGGCGGGAGCGCCCTGCTTCAGGGACGGTTTCGGGGCAGCCGGATCCGCAGCAGAAGCCTCCTTCCCGGAAACTTCGGCATGTTCTTCCAGATTGAAATTCTCAGGCACAATGCTGGAAGGGATTCTCTTAAAGCCCTTCGGGACTCCGAGCTGCATGGTGTCGGGGGCTTCCAGCAGGGTTGCCAGAGGAACGCCGAGGCCGTCGGCAATCTTCCCCATGACCTCCAGCGACGGCGAAGCCTTCCCGGCCACAAGCTTTCCGAGATACGGGCGGGAGATATTGGATCTGAGACAGAGCGTATTCAGGTTGATATTGTTATCTTCGATAAACTTTGAAAGCTTGTTGCAGAAATAATCGTTATAGCTGAAAAAAACAGGAACCGTCCCGCCGGCCGCAGCTGCCGGCTTTTCCCCGGCGGCAGCGCTTTCCGGGAGATCATCGAGTTTGTCCATCGCATCACCTCAAGAAAAAATCATAAATTTTTTGATAAAATTATTGACAACGTCTGAAGCTCATTTTACCATAAAAGCGTTCCCGATTGAGAAATCAGTCAGGAAATGCTCCATCCTAGTAAAAGCGTCAGCTTGGAATTATGTTGTTGTTCTCTGTCGCAGATGGGGTCGCAGTAATGAACGGGGAAGCGAATCTGCAACGTGTTATCCGCCTGTGAAGGGGGGGGTGCTTCCTGATAAGATACTGTGTGTAATAATTCGTAATGCTAGAGATTGCCTGCCCGGCTGACCGGCGCTTCGGTTCCCGCAGTTGAAGGGACGGAGCCTCAAAAGCTTGTATTGTGTCCATGTCACATGATCGCATAATGGATATATATTTTAGTCGTATCGAGTATACTTTTAACGTCTTTCAATCCTTTCAACATAAACCTCTATCCTCAATTCTTCAATTTTTGAAACGGTGTGCAGGAGCTGGCTGAACAAGTCCTGCCGTAATGGATCTGGGTAAGGGGAGAGTTAATCCCCACGCCCTAAGGAGCTTCCGTGACTTTAACGTCAGAAGGAAGTCTGATCCGAAGAACCAGCTTTGTGACAAGTCTTTGTTGACAGCGAATTTTTTTGTTCTTTGCAAAATAACGGAGTTGTCAATGACTGATTTTGAGCGTTATCTGGGCGAAATGGAAAAGCTATACTGGCCGCCTCGTCTAACAAGAAGTGTGTCTAGTGAAGATTATGATATTATTCGTACCTATTTTTTTGGCAGGCTAGGCAGAAATTGCGAGGCTAATATCCTCATCAATGCTTGTCAGCATTTGTTTGATAGGAATCCTGAGGTAGTGCCAGGAGTATTTTCTCTTCCTCTTTCTGCCGTTAAAAAACATAACCTTAGTTCAAGAGAGTGCAGTGTTATTGTGCATTATCTCTATCAAGAGTACGGCCTTGATTCTCCTTTTTTCTACCAGAGATTGGACAATGCCGTGTTTTTTGAAGGGCATGCTCCAGATGAAGGATTTCTGTACATTCCCAGTTTGAATGTATCAATTCTTAAAGCATAAATTACTTTAACTTTGCAAATCTTGATAAAGTTATGCATATGTGCTACTCTGTTACATCATAAGTATGTAATGGGGTAGCATATGAACGTTATCGAAATTCCATTGAGTGAAATACAGGAGGATGAGAATCAGCCTCGCAGTGCCAGCAATGAAGGTTTTAGCTCTCAGTCTCTTGCAGAGCTGGCAGATTCTATTCGCCAGGTAGGAGTTAAATCGCCTATTTCAGTCCGGGAAGTATCCGGTAAGCCATATAAGTATGTTATCAATTTTGGGGCACGGCGGTTTCGGGCAGCAAGAATAGCTTGTCTGACAACAATTCCTGCGTACATAGATAATGAGCAGGGTTCTATTGCACAGCTTCTGGAAAACATTCAGCGTCAGAATCTTACTTGTCTTGAGATGGCAAATGTTGTTCGGCGTCTAAAGGATGGCGGCCTCACAGATTCTGAAGTTGCCAAAAAGCTATCTATGTCATCGGGAGCTGTTTCTAATTTATTACAAGTCCTAGAGATGCCGCCGATAATCCGTTCTGCTTATGATCTGAAACTGGTCTCGAATCATAATGCCCATGTAGTGGCACTTTTGGTCGGGCTGCACAGGAATTACGGCAAGTATTTTGAGGATTGGTTTGAACAGGCTCTCCAGCAGGGCAAGGTTGACTACTCTGTGGTTCAGACTGGACGTAAATATCTTCAGACTGTTGCACGTAAAGATAACAATGCTCAAAAACGTAAGGAGCAACGTATAACATCGGCCTCAGTTTCAGACGACCTTCAGAATAATAATAGCTCATCATCAATGAATAAGCCTAAAACTGTCGTAAATCGCCAAGGTGTTGCCGGTACAGTATTAGCGTATCAGGTACGTACAAGTTCTGGCGATATTGTTGTGTGGGATATAGATAGTGTGCAAGGAGGACAAGTATGAAGCCTGAACGCCGGGAACTTGTGGAACGTGAAAGAGCTTTGCATTCGGAGTTATTTGCACGGAAACTGATATTTTTGCGTACCCAGGCTCATCTGGACGGTGCGGAAATAGCCAGACTATTGGGCGTAACCAGAGCAACATATGCAACGTGGGAGAATGCTCAGCGTGTACCGTCCTTAATGCATATTTACAAACTGTTTAAATACCCGCAGTTTCGTGGTTACTTGGAATCTTTTTTTGATGAAGATAACGAGTATGGATTAGTTAACCCTTCATAATTATGTATAGTATTCCAATAGCAAACTGAAACATTTCAAGCACCAGCAGTATATAAAGTAATGTGCTGTTGTTTTTAAATTTTATCTCGCTTTTAAGATCTTTTCTTATCTGAATCAAGCTATACTGATTCAGATATTCAACGGCAGATTTTACCAGGCTGTTTGCAGTTACTTCAGCATCTTTACGTAAAATCTGCTGTTCCTGTTTTATCTCTTCTACAAACGTTTCTTTAATTTTATCTAACTCATTTTCAAAGTCATTGCTGGCAGCCATTAGGTTCTTATTTATTGTATCTTCAAACAATGCAATATTGTTCTGTATGGTTGTATCGTGAGCATTTTTGATTTCTTCCTGTAATTTACCTGACAGGTAATTCCATATAGTTACCTGTACCAGTACAGGATCTGTTTTATCAATCAAAACACCATTTTCAATTGCAATTTTACCTAACAGATCATCAAGTTCTTTATTATCAAAAGCCATATCACCAATCTATCCATATCATATAAAAACCGGGAAAATACTATTCCCGGCATAATCTTGTATTAAATTAAACACCCTGTGTAGCTATTGATATAGCTTCAAAAAATTTCTTTTTTGCTTGGATAATCCTCTGTCTTTTCATGATATGATTATCTTTATTATTGATATATTCATCAAACAATTTACGCTCTGACATCATTTGCTGAATATCTTTATTAAACATATCTGAAAAAGATGGCAATTGTATTATCTGCCAAATTTTGTCTAAATTATCATTATACACTTTTGATGTTTTGAAATCATCAAGAGTTAATTTCCCGTTAATTGGATTAACCCAAACAATTGTTTTAAATGTATCTGTGTGTAATGACTGAAGGAGAACATTTAATGATGTGCAAGTATCATAATATGCTTGACCTCCAGAGATGATTGAATGCACTACAATTTCATGATCAAGATCTTTAAGCAATTCAAAAACATTAGTGCTCTTTATATAGTTAATCAAAGGAATAAAATCAGAACTTCCATTATCGATTACCACATCAGAACAATCATTGTGTTCTTCAATATAATCTAATATTTTATCAAAATTTTCTGATTCAATTTCTCCATCCCTATTGCAGATATTGCAAGATACTACATCAATACCGTGGAATTGATGATAGGTATCGTTAACAGGATCAGTGTCAATACCAAATATTGATTTACCTGTTGCCTTAAGATATTGTGAATAAATAACAGAGATAAAAGATTTTCCTACTCCTCCTTTACCCTGCATTAAAATATGAATACGCATGATTTTCTCCTTAAAATAGTATTCAATAAGTTAATCTCTTCTGTCAAACAATCTTTTTTGTTCTGCTCTTATTTCATCTAGATCTTCTTCAGATAAACCATCGGTGATGCTAGTTACTGGTTTATCATCATCTATACGTCTTATTGTTTGACGTTTTTCTTCCCTACGTTTTTTTACTTCTGGTAACTCAGATTCATATGCAGTTTCTTTATGAGTTGCTGATTTAGTATTCTCTGTAACTGTCGATATAACCTCCGGTCTTTCTTCATTTATTTCATAGAACTTTCTTATAAAGTATCCATAATGGCAATTAATAAGATTTTCACCTAGTAGGAATTCATGTATTTGTTTTAACGAATTACCTTCACTTAGAAGTCTCTGTATCAGCTCCAAATTTTGCATAATTTGCGGTTTGACAAACTTCCGCTTCTTTTTAGCTTTTTGGAGTTCATAGAACTTGTTTACTTTGCTATCCATTAAGCACCTCCAAAAGATGTGTTAAGTCTAATCACCACTAGTTCGTATGTAATCAGCTAAATTTGTAATATGTGAATTTAATCACACGTTATGTAACTTTTTGTAACTTAACTGATATTTTAGGTAATTTTTGTGTTCTATAAGTATCATTAGTGGTAACTTTTCTGCAATTCTTGACATGATTTAGCAACTTTTCTAACAATTTTAGTAACTTTAGTGATACTGTTTTGTCGTAAATAGTAATATTTAGTAACTTCTGTGCAACTATTACAGAATATGTAACACATATGTCACGAAATATGCTATAATTGTTGCAGTAATTTTTCATGGCAAGATAGGCCATACGGTACCGTGGCAGTACCGCCTTGGCGTGCCTTATTCGCACCGATAGTGCTCAACGTCAATCTTGTTCTGCGAAGCTGGAGGTAGAGATGTCAGAAGAAGACGGCAAAATGACCTTTGTAAAGGTGTTCGTCACCAATGACGAAAAAGAGGATCTGAAAGAACGTGCCAGGAACGCACACTGCTCTTTGTCCTCCTACTGCCGTCATATGGCCACCTTCAAAAGGCCAGGACTGGATGATACAGAGACAGTTAAAGCGATTCTTGCTGCCAGCGGAAACATTGGGAAGCTGACTGGAATGTTGAAAATTTATCTTAGAGAACCAAAGCAAGATATTTTCAAGAAAGATGAGATCAAAAAACTCATTCTTTCCCTGCAAGAAGATCGTGATTTTTTAAAAGACACAGCAAAATCAATGTTACGAAGAGGATAGATCAATGAGATATAAATACAAATGTATTGAGGATTTTGTGTTAAAACCCCAGATTGATTCTTCTCTGGATGTATTTGATATTTTCAGTATTCAAAAATCAAGGATGCTGAATAATTGGAACAGGGTTAGATTTCTCAAATTACGTAATGATTTTGACGGTAAAAAACATCTTCATCATGTACTAGTTGCTGATAAGGATTCTGATTTATCAATTTTACCATGGACACTTAACGATCTTTATCATTATGACTATTCATTAATGCTTAATGCAGAATCTAAATTAGCCGATTTTACTACTTGGCTTTATTCAATAATTGAACATGACAGCACTGAAATTCTGTATTGGCTTAATGGGTTTTATTCATCACCAGATGGTGTGACTTTATCAGTGAACTGCAAGAATGTTAGTTTTTGTGTAACAAGGCATTTTTCAGATAATCATTACAGCCTCTTTTATACAGGAAGAGAAAATTGGGAAACGCACACCAAAACTCTTCCTTCACTTAAGAAAGAAATTCAGAAACTCAATTTAGTTTAATGATAGTAAAGAAAATTGAACCGAAAGAGGGAGTTAAGCCCTCTTTTGCTGGACTTGCAAATTACATTACCGATGAACAGGGCAAGGATAATCGTGTCGGTAATGTTGTTATCCATAATTGTGTTGATAATGATGATTTTGATATTGCACTCATCGATATAGACAGAGTACAGAAGAAGAATATCGATCCAAGAGTTAAAAATAAGACTTTGCATTTACTGCTGTCTTTTGACAAAGAGGACAGAACACCAACTAACGAAGAACGTGAACAAATTGAATCACGATTTTTGAAAGCACTGGGTTATGAGGGATGTCAGTATATTTCTGTGGCTCATCATGACACAGATAATTATCACATACATCTTGCCATTAATAGGGTTGATCCTTTCACTTATCGGATGCACAAAGAAGTAATAGGTGATGAGAAAATAATGGCAAATATCGCTGTTGAAATTGAGAATGAATTTAATCTTAAACAGACTAATCACGAACCAGAGAAAAATAAATCTCAGAATCGTGTTGATGATATGGAATCATTTACTGGCATAGAAAGTTTTGTCAGTTATATCAGAGACAGAAAAATTGTTATTGACAGATCTGAATCCTGGAATGAGCTTCATAACAACCTGAACAAGATAGGAGTAGGGATTAAAAAGAAAGGAAACGGCCTAATATTTTTCTCCCTTGACGGAAAACATAACTGCAAAGCATCTACTGTAAATCGTTCTTACAGTTTGAAAAATCTTGAATCTCGTCTTGGTGCTTTTTATGAAACCGGATTGAACGATGCCAATTCGAGGACAATAGTTAATTACCGGCAGAAGCCATTAGTTAAATCAAATACGGCAAATATTCTGTACGTTGAATACATTCAGGAACGCAAGGAAAAGAAAAAAGCCTATCAGGAAGTCAGCAAGAACTTAGATGATTTATATCACGGCAATGATCTTACTTATCAGCTTTTGAAATTGTCAGGTGATGATCCAGAAACCATAGAATTCGTGATGCAATATTTGAAACTCATGAACTCATTAACGATAGCAGGGGAAAAGGCCAGAAAAAAGAAAATAAAAAATTCTTCCTCAATGTCATACCGTGATTTCCTCAAACGTAAATCGTATGAAGGGGACTCCAGGGCACAGCAGGTATTGGAACAATCAAAAACGGTTAAGGACATTATTCCTGTCCCGTATTTTGAACTAAACAAGGTGCTGAAATTTGGCATAGTGGATTCCGTTTCCGGTAGCGGAGTAAAGAGCATTATTTACAAAGATTTTTGTTACAGGGTTAACTCTCAGAACTATTTAATAGCAAAAACCAGAATACACGGCATTAAGGATGGGCAGATAAAGCAACATGGAATCACAATCAACCAAAGAGCCCTCGCAAGAGCTCAGTCAGCTTTCAAGAACATTCTCCAGCAATGTGCTGACAGAGCTGTCCCTGTCGGGGCAATCATTACAAACATTAGAGAACTGTGCCTGCACGGAATGCAAAAACGCAATGTGGCAGATGCTGCCGAGACGGCATCTCAGGTGCTACTGCAACCGGATGTATCAAATAACATTCGACAGTACGGACAAGAGCCTGATGATCGAGCTGTGCGACGGAATGACACTGGACTTGCAGATAGTCCCGACACACGAAAACGGGGATGGAGAAAGTAAAGCCCTTACCGAAGAGCTTATGCCGGATGAACTTCTTACTGAAGAATCTGCTGATGCTTCCTCTGAAACAGAAACCGTAACGGAGGAGGAAACCCGGGAGACGGAGCAAGAAAGCTCTGAAAATGCAGCAGAAGAACAGGATTTTTTTGAAAGCGACGAAATGGTGATCGAATAATGTCAGTGCCAAGCAATCTCAGAAACGAGAAAAAACAAACCGCCGAGGAACGGAATATCAAGATCGGAGCTGTTGTCGGCTTTACCGTGGCCGCTCTAGTCGGCATGACTGTGGCAACACAGTTTTTCGCCTACAAGGTGAACTACTGGTCAGGACTGTCAGGAGAAATCATTGAGCACGTGTACTGTCCATGGCAGATCTTTATCTGGCGTAAAGAACACGTTGATCAGATGGAGCTGTTTCAGGATCCTGTAAAAATCGCATTTTCAGTGTGGATGCTGCTCAATGTGCTTGTTTTTGCAATGGTCATGGTGGCCAAAAACAAGATTCTTCACGGCCTGCAAACACTGCATGGATCTGCACGCTGGGCAGATTATGACGATGTTAAAAGGGCAGGACTAATTCAGGAAAACAGCAAAGACGACAAAGATCCCTATGTGTATGTGGGGGCTTACAAAGATCCGAAGGGCAGGACGGTATATCTCAGACATTCCGGCCCAGAGCATATTCTCACCTATGCACCTACTCGTTCAGGTAAAGGTGTTGGCCTTGTCATACCCACATTACTGTCATGGCATGAATCTGCCGTTATTACCGATCTTAAAGGTGAACTCTGGTCTCTTACTGCCGGATACCGTCATAACAACCTTAAACAGAAGACTATCCGGTTTGAACCGGCATCCACCACCAGTGCTAGGTGGAATCCGATTGCAGAGGTGCGTTACGGCACATCTCATGCCGTAGGCGATGCTCAGAATCTTGCAAACATGATTGTTGATCCTGACGGCAAGGGACTGGAAGGAGCCGATGCTCACTGGAAGAAAACCGCATTTGCGATGTATACAGGACTTATCCTGTTTGTGCTCTGGAAGCATAACAAAGATCCGAAATACCCGGCCACAATAGCTGAAATTGACAGACTTCTTTCCGATGCTTCCCGGGACATTAAAGAGCTATGGCAGGAGATGATTGAAAGCGGACAGCCGGTAATCATGGCAGCGGCAAAGGATCAGCTCGACCGTCCCGATGAAGAAGCCGGATCGGTGCTCTCTACCGTCAAGTCTAATCTCAGCCTGTATCGAGATCAGATTGTTTCTGATAACACTTCATCCTCAGATTTCCGAATCAAAGACATCATGAACTGCAATCAGGCTGTTTCGGTATATGTTGTCACTCAGCCTGCCGACAAAACACGTCTCAAGCCTTTGGTCCGAATCTTTGTGAACATGGTAGTAAGGCTGCTGGCAGATAAAATGAAAGTCCAGGACGGCAGAATGGTCAGGGCTAACAAACACCGTCTGCTCATGATGCTTGATGAGTTTCCTTCTCTCGGTAAGCTTGATGTTATGCAGGAATCTCTGGCCTTTGTTGCCGGTTACGGTATCAAGTGCTACCTGATATGCCAGGATCTTTCTCAGCTTAAATCCAATGAGAGCGGTTACGGACAGGAAGAATCAATAACATCAAACTGTCATATTCAGAATGCTTATCCGCCTAACCGCATGGATACAGCTAAGTATCTTTCAGAACTCACTGGTCAGACAACAATAGTAAAGGAAAGCATCACCAAGAGCGGCTCTGGCTTTAACACCTCAACGTCTCGAACAATGCAGGAGGTTCAGCGTCCTCTCCTTACTCCCGATGAATGCCTGAGACTGCCGTCTCCAAAAAAGAACGACCGGGGAGATATTGTGGAGGCCGGAGATATGCTGATATTTGTCGCTGGCTTTCCTGCCATCTATGGCAAACAGCCGCTTTATTTCAAAGATAAAGTATTCCTGAATCGTTCCAAAATTGCAGCTCCCGGAAAATCAGACACGATCAAGGAAGAGGACAGATGTTACAGGATCGATGAAGATGAGGACGAAAACAAGGAGAAAGCACAAGAGGCAATATTTACGGCTTTTGAAGAAGATGCCGATGCTAATGATTCTGAAGTCACTGTAAAAACTCCAAAAGCCGAAGCTCCTCAAAAGGAAATTATGCAGGAAACAGAGCTGGAGGAATATGACGCTGCCAAGCATATGCCAGATCCGGCTCAGAGCGAAGAAATCCGCAGAGCTGTATTTGAACCGAAGAGCAAGATTTTGCCTGAAACCGCCGATGAACTGGGAAACTACAAGCTGACAATAGAAGCCGAAGAAAATGAGGGCAAATAGCAAAGAATCAAATTATAATTCAAATAAATTTCATATATTACTAATAATTATCTTGTTTTGTGGCATAATGTCATTGCTATGGATTGTTCAGTGCTCAGGTTTGTGCGTTACGAACATGACGGCTTCAATGCCAATGGGGATATATGGCGTAGCAGAGTTAAGTGAACCAGATAAAGGCGAAACCGTGATTGTCTGTCCAAAACGGACGGTGCTCATGGACGAAGCTCTTGCACGAGGGTATCTCATGAAGGGCGATAAAGAATGCTGGATAACACCATTGCTCAAACGAGTAATAGCAAAACAGGGAGATACGGTGAAAACGGAAATCGAGGGGATCTATGTTAACGGAGTTTTAGTCCCTAACAGCATGATCCAAAAGACAGATTCACGGGGCAGGGAGCTTCCGATATGGAGTTATGACGGCCTGATACCGGAGCATGAGTACCTTCTTCTAACGGACAACCCGAGATCATTTGACGGACGGTATTTTGGACTTACCAGCCGGGACGAAATAACGCACAGAGCATACCCGGTTTTGACATTTTCATGGAGATAGAGAATGAGGCTGATAATAGCGGAGAAAGCAAGTGTAGGCAGGGCAATTGCCGATGTTTTAGGTGTGAAAAAGACCGAAACGGGCTATATAGAATGTTCAGACGAGGACGCAACGATTGTCACATGGGCTTCAGGACATATGTATCAGCTCGCTGACATTGATGCATATACCGCTCCCACCGTTCCGGTTAGCAGCAAAACCGGCAAAAAAATATGGCGTTTTGATGAACTCCCTGTATTCCCGGACAAATGGATTCTAAACAAGACGGAGAGAACCAAAGAACAGACCAGGCTCATTGAAGATCTGATCGGAAAAGCAGATGTTGTCGTAAACGCCGGAGACCCGGACAGAGAAGGGCAGCTCCTGATAGACGAGATCATATGGGAATCACCCAATAAGCCGAAAAAGTACCTGCGGTACTGGGCTAATGCGGTTGATAAAAAATCCATAACAGCCGCCCTGAACAACCTCAGACCAAATGACGATTACAAGGGCTTATGTCAGTCTGCCCAATACCGCAGGCGTGCTGACTGGCTGGTAGGACTTAACCTGTCACGGGCTTATTCCATCACCAACCACAAATTCATGAATGTTGGCCGAGTTATGACACCGACATTGCAGCTCGTGGTGGACAGGGATCTTGAGATCGAGAACTTCAAGCCTAAAGACTATTTTGTGCTGACTGCCGATTTTGGCAGCTACAAAGGAACATTTGTTCCCGGGGAACTTCAGGAGGGTACTGATCCGGAAGGACGGCTCATTGATAAAAGTATAGCGGACGAGATCATCAAAAAATGCTCAGGAGCCGATTCTCAGGTTATCAAATACACTTCCGAAAGGAAGGAAATCAAGCAACCACTAGGTTTAGACCTCGCCGACATTACATCTATGGCATCAGCAAAGCACGGATTTTCCGCAGCTCGCACTCTGGAGCTTTGCCAATCTCTCTATGAAATGAAATTTCAGTCTTATCCGAGAACTGACAGCAAATATCTGCCGGAAAACCAGTTTGGCGATGCACCTCTGGTATTGGAGACAGTGAAGCGATTGTGCCCGGATCTTGCTTCTGCCGTTACCCGGGCTGATACATCCATCCATTCACGAACATGGAACACTGAAAAAACAACGGCACATCACGCCATCATACCTATTGCCACATCTGATAATGAAACAAGCATAACGCAATTAGGAGAAGATGAAAGAAAGCTCTATGAACTTGTCTGCCGCAATTACATTGCTCAGTTTTACCCTCCTTGCGAGGTTCAGAAAACCGAGATCGTGAACGAGATCAGCAACCAGTATGATTTTGTGGCAAAAGGCACTCAGATGCTCAAAGAGGGCTGGAAGGCCGTATTTTCCGATCCTGAAGATGATGATAAGGAAGAAGAGAACGCAGTACTCCCGGCACTCCAGGAAGGGGACTGCGTTAAATGCGTATCCGTATCTTCCAAAACCAAGAAAACAAAAGCTCCCCCAAGATTCACGGAAGGTTCTCTCATAAAAGCTATGACTAACGTCTATCAGTACATAGACGATCCGGAAATCAAGAAGATCCTCAAGGACGGGGACGGCATCGGCACAAGTGCCACAAGAGCCTCCATTATCGAAAAGCTCGAACTCAAGTTTGTGCGGAGCGAAGGCAAATACATTGTCAGCACCGAGGAAGGCAGATCAGTAGTCAAAGCCGTATCTCCTGAGCTTACTTCTGCCGTTACAACCGCTCTCTGGGAGCGGGATCTGGGATCCATTGCCGAGGGATCCGCTCCTGAAGGTTTTGAAAACAAGGTGAGCGATTTTGTTCTTACCGAGGTGACCAAGGCAAAGGAAGATTATAAGCCCGGAGAGTACAAGGGCACGGAAACTAAGTTCAAGTGTCCTGAATGCGGAAAGCCGCTCTACTCGAAAAAATTCGACTGGAGTTGCGAGTGCGGACTTAAACTCAAAAAGGAAATGTTTTCCTACACGATAAGCGACAAAGATCTTGAAAACGCCCTTTCAGGCAAGAGCAAGATTCTGGACAAGAAATTCACGAGCCTGAAAACAGGCAAAACTTTCTCCGGAAAGATCGTTTACAACAAGGAAAAGAAAGCATTGAGCGTTGAGTTTGAAAAAATAGAAGCGAACAGCAAATACAAGTGTCCGAGGTGCGGCAAAGGACTTGTCAGGATGGAAAGCAGGGTAATTAAAGGAGCTTTCTGGTGGAGCTGCTCCGGTTATCCGAACTGCAAGCTGAAATTCAAGGATAACAAGGGAGAACCGATGATTAACGAGGTTAGCAAATGAGCAAGGTTTATGTTGATGTAGAAACGACAGGGCTTAACCCGCACACCGATGAAATAGTACAGATAGCAGTTGTTGGCTTTAACGGGGTAGCGGAACTCTACACATATGTCAGACCCGTTACCCACACATCATGGGATGATGCCCAGAGAATGCACGGCATATCGCCGGAAATGGTGCAGGAATCTCCGACACTTGAAGAGCTCGCTCCGAGGCTCAGGGAACTTTTCAGAAACAGAATCTTTGCGGCCTATAACGCTCAGTTTGACGCAAGTTTTCTGTCCCGGTACTTTGAGAATACGAGGATATGCGATGTGATGCTCGATTATATGGCCGCAACAGGGAGTGCCAGGACAAAACTTGCTGATGCCGTTTTATCGCCTGAAGTTCAGGCAACAGCCCGGGGCGTTGCCTATCACAACGTACATGATGCACTGGATGATGCCTATGCCTGCATGACTCTGGATTTCTTCAATCAGAGCAGATTGCAGAAAGACAATGTTGCGGATCTTATCGGCCTCTCCGAGCCTGCCAATGTTGATCTTAAGGCTCTTCTCAGCCCTGAAGAATACGAAAAAGTCATGAACTCACCGGAGACTTTTGTAAACAGTCCCGAATGGTACAGAGTGCTTGATTTCATCAGACATAACGGGCGGCGTTGAACTATGAGCAAACTGTCTCAGGATGAACTTAAATCTCTCAGAAATCGCTATCTTTACTGTCGGAGAGTTCTTGCTCAAAGAGAAGCTGACGTCTCTTCTGCGATCAGCGAGGCAGAACGCCCTTATGAGTATGAAACCATGCTTGAAGAATCAGCCATAGAGCTTCTTGATGCTCTAAAAACGGCTATTTCCGTCATAGATGATATGAAATTGAATAATTTACTGCTTAACGTATAAAGGAAAACACAAATGAGTGAATTTCTCGATCTCGTAAACAACCTCAGAACCAGCAACCAGCAGGTTGCCATTTCATCTTCTGCCGATCCGGCAAACGATTTTGGCAATGATGCCGTCAGGAATGTAGCAATAGCACTGCAAACCGGTCAGCAGGCTAATTCAGTGAATTTCGACCTTGCCAAAAGCTACATCACCCGGTTTTGCGATTCCTCGGTGAACAGCAGCGTTCTTTACAACGTAAGCGATGCGGCAAAGCCGTCATTCAATTATGCACGCAACTCCATCAGCATACCCTCCCGTTCTGCTAATCCGGGGCTTTATAACGATAAAGGTGCTTTCTACAATCAGATCTTTCACGAGGTATCTCACTATACACGTGCTCAGTTAGGAATCTCCGGAGTGATCAGCGGCACGCCTGAATATCAGAAGGAAGAAGTGATCGCTGAAATGACGGCCTGCAAAATGATGATGAACTGCGGATTTCCGGTTGATAATTTGAGGACATCAGCACGATACATTGATGCCTGGGCTAATGAATACGTTAAAAATCTGCCTGAAGCCGAAAAAGCAGCCGCTAAAGCGGAGCTTCTTAGCGATGCTGAAAAATCAGCAGATGAAGCCCTGAAACTCGTTCACCTCAATATCGGCATGAATCAGCATTACGAGACGAATCAGGATCTCAAAATGCGTCTCATTGTTCCTGCTGACGAGGTAAAACTGGCACTGGCACGTGGCGTAAGACAGGACGAAAAGGGCTATTACGTGCGGATCTCTGATGATTTCTCAAAATTTGAGCGGTGGTCAGAGAAGAATATGCTCGAAACAGCGATCCAGTATTCACGCAAGGCCGTCAATGAAGCCGCTCCTGAAATCAGAAAGGATAAGGAAAACGAACTGAACACAGCCATCCAGGAAGCTCAGAAGCAGGCAGAAGCCGAGGAAGCTCAGAAAGCATCGGTTGTTACCTCCTCTGCTGACAACATTGACCAGCGAGAAGAAATATCTGTTGCAAGCTCTGAACAGAGCAATGCTCCGAATGTCCCTGACAGCAATTCAGTAAATGCCTCCCTTATTGCTGAGATGCAAAGGATGCAACAGCGATTAGCGGAGCTTCAAAAACAGCTTGCGGCAACGCAAAAAGAAAATGAGGAATTAAGAAATGGACAACATCAACAGCGAGCAGAAAATGCAGGAAGGGCTGGAGAAAATTCTGGCGTTAACAAATCGGATAATGGAGAGATCTCAGGGAGACGTGCCGGAGAGCTTCAGAAGGACACATCAGGACACGGAACCGAGATTTATGTGGACAGTATGGGAATCTCACCTGATGAGAATGATAAGCAAACTCTGGGAGAGGACAGCTCGTCAGTGCTTTCCCCAAGAGCGGAACGAGGAGGCAATGCTGCTGAACGAGATAATGACAAGGTACTTCAATCAGGATTACATAGTGGCAGCAATGTCAATCATCAGCAATCAGGATCCGAAGCCGGCATTACTGGTAATTCTGGAAACTTTGAGGGATCACGGAGACTCGATTCTGATTCAGGACGAGATATTGAGGCTTCTGGACATTCTCAGAATGAGGTTTCATCAAGAAATCTTTACGGACAAGGAGATATTCCAAGAGCTGGAAATCGCAACGATGGATCAGTTTATGAAGGATTACGGCAATCCGATGGAAGCGACATTCAGATGGTGGAGGAAGGAAGATCCCGAACTGCTGACACGTCTGTATTACCAGGAGAGCAAACCGGGAATAGGGGATCGGCTGATAGATTTTCTGAACACTCAGATAATTCTAGGGCAGTTTCCGACAATTCAGGGCGAGATGATGGAGCAAATAGAAGCTCTGACAGACGAGGAGGAGAGGGACGAGAAACTGGCGGAAATCGAGGAACATCTGATCATGATGGCAGAAGATTATCCGATGGAACTTCTGGAAATGTACGAGAAGAAGGAGCTTCTGGACTATCTTCAGACGGAGGGAGACTGGTTTCCGAATCCGGACGTGGAAGATCCGAACAATTACAGGGGGAAATTCTTGGAGGATCGGGAAGCGTTCTGGAGTCAGCAGTAGCTTCGCAAAATACTGACAATGCGGTAAAGGAATCGGATGCCCAGGAGGTGCATCCGATTACAGCGGAACAAACTGAAATACGGGAATCATCAGCACAGCAGTCCGAAAATGAGGAAGAAGCATTCCCAAAAACGCAGGAAGAATATGATTCTTTGCGATATGTTGAGTTATCTGATCAGGAAAAACATGATGCTGTCACGATGGCTGTCTGGGAATGGGTAAGCTGGCAGGGAAGTCTAGCTGAACTGACTGAACAAACTGACGATCTCGTTAAACGTGAACAGCAACAGCAGTTTGAGAATATTCTGATTGATAGAGTAACAGAAAAATTATCAAAGTCAGGATGGGCATCTTTGGTTCAATTTGCACGCACACCGGTTGAATCACCATTTTATGACGAAAGCCGATTCGTAGCATTAGAAGAAGTGCTAGACCAGATTGATTATATTTATCGGATACATAAAGAAGAAATTAACAATGCCCTGTTTTCTGTTAATGAACAGCAGACAGATATTCAAGAACCACTAGAAGAAGTTGAAAAAACTCCTGTACCTGCTGAAACTCAGTCAAAAACTCAAAATAATTCCTCGTCTATTACAGAAGAACTCTTTTTGAAAAACGTTATTTATCATAGCATTTTAGATTGCGTTGAATTGTATGCTACGTACAATCAGAATATAACGGCCAAAATGTATCTTGATGGAACCTTGCGGCACAGTGACATAAAAGAGAGCACCGAGCAGAAAGTAAAAGATAATGTTGAATTAATTTACAGTGCTATAAAGAATCTTGACAATCCGAATATGTATCATCTTTTCGATGTTAATCATATTACAAATGCAGTAAGAACATTTTTGGAAAGTAATGATATAGACAAGGATGTTGGATTCATTAATCATCAAATTGAAAAAAGTGTAGAAAAGTCAAAAAAGGATAATCATTTCTTTGATTCAGACGCAATGCAGGAAATCATCGGAGAAATGCAGGAATCGCATTCCGGTTATCCTACCTATGACAAAGTATTAGCTAATCTGGCAAAAATACAGCAGCAGGCTTTAGCGGCTGAAGAAAATAACAAGGAAGCAAATACCGTAACTCAGACTGAAGCACAGGAACCAGTACAAAAATCTGAAGAACGGACTGAAAATGTTGTTTCCGAACCGCAGGATATTCCTGTACCGGAAAAAGACGCTACTGCTGAAAAGCAGGAAAACGCACCATCAGCACCAGAAGCAGATCCGTTTAACGATCTGGAATACTTATACAAAAACGGGCAATTCATTGATGATGATGCACGTCAAAGGGTAAGCATTTATCTCATTAAGAACGTCAATTTTGTAAATCATCCTGTAAACGGGGATTTTGGTTTTTGGTCTTATGATTTTAATGATAAGAGACTGTACCAGAATAGTTACCGAGTGCAGGAAGGTTTTCAGGGAATGTCACATGAAATACCGCAGAATTTCAGCAGATATTTACATGATGATTTAAGACGCAGATTCGGACTTACGCAACATTCAGATGCCGTTAAAACTGAATTGCAGAATGTTTTCTCCAATATCATGCTGGATCTGAGATTCAAATTCCAGAATAACCTTGTGAATGACGAACTGCCGGAGGTTAGGGAAAAGAAAGCAAGGCGGGGACGGAAGAAAACAGACCAAATTGATCTTTTTGACGATGCACTGAATCAAAATGCTGTTCCTGAAGCACAGGAAACCGCAGAACAGGCACAGCCGCAAGCTGTTTCTTCTGCCGCTCCTGAATCTGCTCCTGCCGCCGAAGCGGAACTGGAAAAGCCGGAATTTACAGTAGCAGATAATTGGGAAATTCATGATGATGATAGCAGGGCAACAACTCCAGTAGATCGTTTTGTACGAAACCTCGAAGCTATTGAAACGCTGCGTAAGATTCAAAATGAAGGAGATCGCCCGGCAACTAAGGAAGAACAGGAGAAACTCGCTCAGTTTTCTGGCTGGGGCGGTTTAGGCTCTCAATTCTACGTCAATGACAATTCCTCTTCATTGGAAAAGGAACGCCGCCAGAGACTTATGGATCTTTTGGGCGAGGAAGAATTCTACAAAGCACGAGCCTCATCCATTACCGCATACTATACCGATCCAGTTGTTGCCAGGAGCATTTATCAAGCATTAGAAAACGCCGGTTTTAAGGGGGGAAACATCCTTGAACCTTCTTGTGGCACAGGTATCTTCTTCGGCACAATGCCTAGAGATATGATGGCTAACAGCGTCATTAACGGAGTAGAACTTGAACCAACTACAGCCCAGATAGCTCAGAAACTCTATCCAACGGTGAAAATCAAAAATTGCGGCTATGAAAAATCAGGACAGCGGAATGACAGCTATGATGTCGTTATCGGTAATGTTCCTTTCGGTAATTTTTCAGTAGTTGACGGTAAGTATTCAGATAAACGGGATCTGATTCACAATTACTTTATTGATAAATCAATCGATCAGGTAAAACCCGGTGGAATTGTTGCATTGATTACGTCCTCCAGCACATTAGAAGATAAGGATCCGGAATTCAGAACCAGAATAGCAGAAAAAGCTGAACTCATGGGAGCGATAAGACTTCCTGATAACGCATTCTCGCACACAGGGACTAATGTGCAGACAGATATTTTGTTTTTCAAAAAACGCAAGGAACGTATTCAGAATGTTTCCGAAACAGAAAATCCATGGATCGCTACTACAAAATATCAATTACTGAATTCTTATTCCAACTCTAAATCTCTGTTCCTGCAAAATGTTTATGATAGCGGAAACTGTAATAATTCAAAATTTATAAACAAAGTTGAACTAAAGGATCGTTTCTATAAAAATGTGTCCTGGGCTGATTGGAAATCGAAAGACAATGACTTTTTAATTGAAAAGTCACTTCCTTCATTGAATGATTATTATCGCCAAAACAGTGCTATGTGTATTAACTATAATACGCTTAACAAGAATCAGTATGGCAAATTACAGCTTGCAACAACAGAATCATTAGATCTTAAACAAGATTTAGATAACAAAATTCAGCTAATTCGTGGTACGTTTTCTGCTGAAGCATCGAAAGAAGAAGGAGTTAAAAAACTCGATCCCGAAGATTATCCTGAAATTAAATACTTTTCTTTTGGAATAATTGACGGAAAAATTTATCACAAGCGACCATCAGGAATGATACTTGCCGAAGGTTTGAAAATTAATGAAACAGATTCAAAAGCAAAGGAAACTATAAAAGATATTTCAGGTTTAAAGAAATGTCTGGAGCTAAAACAAATATATTTTCAAACACTTAATGCAATGTTAAGCGATGCAACTGATGATGAAGTAAAAAATCTTCAGTCTGAATTAGTTGATAAATACAATCAAGTTAGAGAAGAGTTAGGTATCAAAAAGGATGCTTCATTGTTTTTAAGTAATGCAAATGCAATGAAGGCATTCCGTCTTGACAGTGAATTTTCCAAGATTAAGGTAATGGAAAACATAAAAGATGTTTACGAGCCTACAGTTAAGACAAAAACTACTACTGATAAGATCTCTGGAGAAAAAACAACAGAACAAGTAGAGGCCACTAAACATATTAGATTGTTCACTGGATTATCAGATATTTGCAAAAAAAGAGTTTTGCACAAATATGATACATCATATCATGCAGATAATTCTATCAGTGCTCTTGACTTATCACTTGGTGTTAAAGGATATGTTGATTTCAGTTTTATGTCACAAATATCATCAAAGCCTGCTGATGATATTAAAAAAGAACTCTCAGATAATAGTCTGATATTCCGTGATTTAGATGATGCCGATAAATGGCTGCCAAAGGAGGAATTTCTTTCAGGAGATATACAGGCAAAATTAATTAAGGCAGAAAAACTCCAAGAATCTGACACAAGTTTTGCAACTGAAGTGAAAGCTCTCAAAGAAGCAATGCCTCGTCCTGTCAAGTTCGATGAAATTGACATCGGAGTTTCTTCTCCCTTTGTGCCAGTAGATATACTAGCTCGGTATGTAGCTCAGGAAATGGACTGTTCAGAATCTGATGTTAATGTAACACGTAAACTATCAGGAGAATATAGCGTACTTCTTCGAAGAGTTGGTGCAGGAGCAATGAGTTATAGTCTCGATGGCTTGAAATTGAATGAATTTGTTTCAAAGGTTCTTAATCATAAACCCATTGCATTTTTCCATGATAAAGAACATAAAAATATTGACAAAGAGCGTACTTTCGCTGGAAACATAACGTACCGAGAACGTTTTGAACAAAATTTCAAATCTTATATTTCAAAAATATCCGCAGAGGACAGGATAAGAATAGAAGAATCTTATAACCGTTCATTTAACACAATAGTTCATCGTAAATATGATGGTAATAAGCTGTTATTTGCAGGTATAAGTTCGGAAATTAAATTGAGAGATCATCAGAAGGATGCTGTCGCACGTTGCATTTACGGTGGAAATACGCTACTTGCTCATGAAGTAGGAGCGGGAAAAACCTTTACCATATGTGCTGCCGCAATGGAGATGAAAAGGTTGGGTTTATCTCAAAAACCGTTAATTGCTGTACCTGGAACTGTTGTCGGACAATGGGAAGATGAATTCCAACGGCTTTATCCTAATGCAAATATTCTTGTTGTAAAAAAAGGCGATATGTCTCCCGGTAGCATTAATTCTACGATAATGAAAATGGCTCTCAATGATTGGGACTCAATTATCATATCTCATGGTGATCTTGCGAAAATACCGGTTGCTAACGAAACCATAGATCTTGTATTGCATGAACGAGAGAAAGAAATACGTCAGATTGCCGATGAAGACGATGATTTAACACCAGGTCAACGAGAAGAATTTATTATCAGCAATATGAACAAGCTCCATAAGAGAGTTGACAAAATCAGAGAAAAATATGCCAATGGCAATGCCATTTTGACAATGGGCGATATTGGCATTGATAAGCTGTTCGTTGATGAAAGTCACGAGTTTAAAAATCTGAAGGTGGAAACTACTCTTGATAATATTGTAGGACTTTCAAAAAGCGAAGCTCTGAAAACCGAGGATATGTTTATAAAAACCACATATCTCAATAATAAATCAAATTATCATGCAGTGTACTTTGCGTCAGGGACACCAATTTCCAATACATTAGGAGAACTGTATTCCGTTCAGAAATATTTACAGCCGCAAATTTTAGACAGCAGCGGATGTAATACTTTCCAGAAATGGGCAGATACTTTTGTCAATATAACTTATGACCGGCAGGTAAGCATGACCGGCAAAACGTTAAACATGAAAATGCAGATGAAAGAATTTAAAAATATTCCTGCACTGTTAAATATGTACTGGAAATGCGGTGATGTTGTCATGACTGATGATCTGGGGTTAAATCTCCCGAAAGTGGAACGTAAAAACGTGATCATCAAACCTACTGAAAATCAGGAAGAACTGATTGAAAGAATCACACAACGCATGGCAGACGTTGAAAAGAGACGTGTTGATCCTAAGAAAGACAATAAGCTCTGTATTGCCGGAGATTCCCGGAAAATAGGGATGGATCCCAGACTGCTGCGAGAAAAAAATCTTGAACGAATGGGCATGACAGAAGATGAAATCGGGCAGGGGAACAAAATTGATACAGTATGTGCCAATGTTTACAAGATATACAAGGAAACCGATGCTCAGAAAAGCACTCAGGTTATTTTCTCTGATATCGGAGTGCCAAACAAAGACGGATACTTCTCTGTATATGACGAAATTAAAGATCAGCTCATCCAGCGAGGCATTCCTGCCAACGAAATCGCCATAATTCACGATTATCCAAAAGATGATGATAAAAAGGCATTATTCGGCAGACTTAATGCGGGAGATATACGAGTTGTTATCGGAAGTACCGGCAAACTTGGAACTGGCTGTAATTTTCAGAAAAAACTCATAGCCGCACATCACGTGGATGCACCTTGGAGACCTTCTGACATCACTCAGCGAGAGGGACGCATTAAACGCCAGGGCAACGAAAATTCCAGTGTTCAAATCTTCACATATGCAACTGAGAAAACCTTTGATGCTTATATGTATGACACGCTTGCACGCAAGCAGGAGTACATCAAGACTATTTTCTCAGGTAAAGAAAAGATACAGCGGACTGAAGATCTTGGAGAGGTTGAATTGGATTATCGTTCCATGAGAATAGCAACTTGCGGAGATCAAAATCTCAAAAAGAAGCTAGAGCTCCTGGACAACATCAAGAACCACAGGATGATTAAATCAGCCGAGGAGGATAAGTTACAGAAATTTAAGGACGAAATTTCATTCCTGCTGCCCAATAGGATTGAAGCAAGCAATAGGAAAATTGCCGAGTATTCATATGCTGTTGAACTCAGAAAGGCACATCCTCCAATTATTAATGAGAAGGGCGAACGTATTTTCAGCGGGTTTGAAATGCCTGACGGACGAGAACTGACAGATAAGAAGGATATGATGACATGGCTGCAAAATTCACGTCCCGGCCATATAGGCAGTTATCGGGGATTTCAGATTTATAAGTTCTATCTCAGAGATAACGGTACAGGAGATATGACTTACAAGATTGGCATTACTCCCAAAAAATTTGACTCTCTCCTGGAACAGCAGAACTTTGGCAATGAGCGTAATAATACGACACTGATATTCGGTGGCATAGAACATAACTGGGATTCAAGAATCGATAAGTGGGCAGATAAACTCGATGATGAACTCAAATTTGTCGAAGAGAAGCAAAAGGAAATCAATGACGCATCCATCACCATTCAAGCCATAGAGAAGGAAATTCAGTTTCAAAGCGATCTGATTGCCGAGGCTCAGAAAGAGTATGACGAACTGGAATCACAGTCTCAGACTAAATCTGAAGATATGGAGCAATTTGATTCTGAAAAGGCTGATACCTCTGCACTTCAGGACGTGGAATGTGACAGTAGCGATATTGTTGAACTGCTCAATGAACGAGAAAAGGATGATGAGGAAGAATCTCAGTACAGCCTGCCAGAAGGTTACGAGGATCAATACTATGAACCAGTAGGGCAGGAAGCTCAGGATCTGATACCAGAGGAGGACAAACGGCATTACATTGACGTGCCCTTCAATGAAAAGAATGAAGCCAAGGCTTTAGGTGCTAAGTGGGATCAGGAAAACAAGGGCTGGTACGTTCCGGAGGGCGTAAACATGGCAGATTTTGCAAAATGGCCGGAAAAGCAGAAGTCTGAAATGCCTGCACGGGAATACATCAAAGTGCCGATGAAGGACAAGGACGAGGCAAAGGCTTTAGGAGCTCGCTGGGACAAGGATAACAAGCTCTGGTTTATTCCGAAAAATGCCAATGCTGATCTGTTTGCAAAATGGCCAAGAACCTCAATTGCCGAAAAGAAGGCCGAACAGGAAAGGAAACCGGTTTACTCTCCAAGAGTAACTCTTTATGTGCCGTTCTCCAGAAAGGACGAGGCAAAAAAACTTGGTGCTTACTGGGATGTAAGAAGCAAACAATGGACGTGCAAAGCCGAAGATAAGGCTAAGTTTTCGGAATTCCTGAAACCTCTTCCCAAGACGGAAAGTAAGGTGCGGGAAAACACCGACAGGATTAACCATGACCCTAATGTTCAGTCTGCTATGCTCCGGGATCTTGCTTCTGCAGGAGTGCGGATCGATGCTGTATCCATACAAAACACCGGGAAATGGATCAGGGTTCCTTTGATTGACGACAAGCCCGGAGAAAAAACCGGTATGCTGGCCATCCACCTTGACGGTGTTCCCACTATGAAGTTTGTCAATTTCAGGCATCCGGAACTTTCAATACCGATGAACACAGAGAACAAGGTGCGTTTGTACGTAGGAGATCTTGAGCAGATCAAACAATCTCCGCAGGCCGGAGACCGCCTGAAAACCGTTACTGAAGAAGCCAAGGCACGAATAGCGGCAAATCAAGCTGCAAGAGAGGCCGAACGTGAGAAAGCACAAAAGTCTGCTCAGGCAAAATCGGAGTATTTTTCCAAAATGCCGCCTGCAAGCGAAAACTCTCAGTATCTCGTCAGCAAAGGGATTAAACCTTCTCCGGATCTGCACCAGAATCAGAAATCAGGGGATCTCTTTGTGCCGTTCTATGACGCCGATGGCAAAATCAAGACCACTCAGATAATCCATGCCGATGGCAGGAAGCAGTTTATCGAGGGCGGACAGAAGGGCGGAGCTTTCCATCCCCTGGACGGTATTCAGAGTCTGGTAGAGCGGGATACTATCTACATTTGCGAGGGGTACGCAACTGCAAACACTATCAGGGCAGCTACCAAGGAAAAAATGGCCGTGGTAGCTGCCGGAGACTGCGGTAATCTTCTCAGTGTGGCAACCGCAATTCATGAGAAATTCCCGGAGAAGGCGATAGTGATAGCCGGAGATGATGATCGTTTCAATGAGGTAAATTCCGGCAGAAATCACGCCGAAAGCACCGCTAGGGCGATAGGAGCATCCGTTGTGTTCCCTGATTTTGACGGCAATTCAACCGGAACGGACTTTAACGATATGGCCAAAGAAAAGGGCATTAAAGCCGTGCGTGAAGTGCTACGGAACGAGTACCGACAGCACCGATCCGCAGCCGAGGCAGCAGTTCCCGAAAAACATCCCGAAAAGGCAAAGAAATCAGGGTACCACCGTTAATCGTTGATTATGTTGTAACTGAACAGCGGAGAGGCCACTCTCCGCTTTGGAGAAAGATTAAAAATGACTGATAACAAAAACAATGCCTTTGAGGGCGATGATTTTCTGGATAAATCCTTTGACAAGAATCCTAGCGATATTATGTCTATGAGCGATGATGAATTACAGCAGGTTGCCCCCCAGACAGAGCAGGACTCTCAGGAAAATAATATAGCGTGGGAAAACGATCTTAAAGAATATGAGAGCGAATTAGCCAAAAAGGAAGATTGGATCAACGATATTATGAACTCTGTGCCTGAGCAGGCCGCACCAGAAGATACTCAAGTCAAGCCTGATAATATCCAAGAAGAGGAACATGAAGAACAGAAAAGCAAAGTTCAAGATGTGACCAATATGAATTGGCAGCTTAGAGAGGTTGATGGGAGGCCTCATGAGTATTTCATTCGTTTTGATAATCTTGAAATCAATAAACATAACAAGGGCAGAGGGGCAACGTCTCCCATTGTAAAAGCCTCATTAGAAAACAAGGTATATACATTTAAAACAGAATCAGGATCAATTTATCGTTTTTCTGCTAATAAACTTTCTGGTGAGCACGTTTCATCATCTCATTTGATATTACAAACACGTTATGGTTGTGCTGAAGAAATCGAAGAAGAAAAAGCTGAAAATGAAAAAATTGCACAGTCAGAAAATAAAAGCGAGGGGCAACCAGCAGTAAACTCAGATAAAACGTCAAAAGAAAAAGAAGTAACCATCGAATACGATCAGTCTGAACATCAGGAACAGACTGACGAAATTAACGAACAAATTAAACATGAAAAACAGCAGAAACCGGATCTCAACCTCAATGAAAAAAAAACAGAATCTATATCAGAGGCTTTCAGGAATCTGTTTGATGCCAGCAAAGAGGCGGTAAAGAGCGGAGCTACATATGCAGTTGATAAAATTTCCGATTACCTGAAAGGAGATCCAGATATTGGACAATTAGAAGATGCTGAATATGACAAGAAAAATAATTCGCTATCATTTGGTAGCAAGATTAAGACAGAATCAGGCGATGAAATAAATGCAAAATTCATCATCAAGAACATGAACAAGGGTACAAAGGGAATCGCAAAAAAACTTGCGAAGAACAAGAAAGTAAATCCCGAAAGATCCGTTAAGACAATCGGAGATCTCAGCAAAAGAGGCACTATTAAGATCTGGGTTACGACACCAGAAGGAAAAAAAGTCTGTGTCTATGAACTAAAAAAAGGCCTTTTGAATACAGCAACAGGGTTAATGCATGGAAAAATACATCCTCAGCCCGAGCTTGGATGGGACGAAAAGAAAATAACAGATTTTGCTGCGAAACTCGGTCTCCCGGTTAAGCGGAAGAATGAGCAAAACGTTGATATTGTGCTGGATGATAAACAGCAAGCAGACAGAGATTCAGACATTGACCGCATGAAAGCACAACACCATGAAGATAAGGCTAAAGTGGAACAGGAAAAGCTCAATAAACGCAATGCCGATGCCTTTCAGAGTTCAGCTCAGTCTGATACATCCCAGAGCACAGATGAGAATATCAGCATAGCTTCAGATAATCAGAAGATTCAGAACGACATTGACGAGGTGCATATGGCAGGACAGCACCTAGAGAAGCAGGAACAGAGAGCCAATTCTGGCAATAAGGCGGAAAAAGCAGGAGCTAAAACCGATCCGGCAAAGAAGGTTCAGAACGGAAAAAGCGTTATTCAGGAAGATGTGACACCGTATAAAACCATTGGTGTAACTGTTCATCCCCATGATTTCCAGGAACTTGAAAATCTAGGAGCCATGTTCGATATGAAAAAAGAGAAATGGGTTGTTCCTAATGAGCCTAAAGTGCTGGCTGATGTGGAGCGTTTTCTCTCCCCAGAAGAAAGCGGGAAGAGACGTGCTAATGAAATAGCGAATTACCGCAAAAAACAGCATGAGCAGAAGCAGGAACAGCAAAAATCTCTGGGCAAGGGCAGAGGCAGATAGAATGTTATGGTTATGACAAAGCAAGAAATAAACGGGAGATATATGTGAAAAATCTTTGTCAGGCAATGGTGTAAAAAGAAGTAAAGCCACTTCGATTGTGGTCAACGTTAAACATCGAAATGGCTTTACTACGAGTTGTCATAAATTATCATACATTATTTTTCTCTTTTTGGCAATTCTTTTTACTGAAGAGGTCGAACATTTGGGAGTAAATACTATTTTGTGTAAACTGTGATTTAACTCTTAAAAACCAACTTCTCCATTCTCTCTTTTGTAAGTGGTAGTTGAAGAAATTC
>NZ_KB899638.1:221155-230242 GCF_000378405.1 Succinimonas amylolytica DSM 2873
ATTCAGGTTGCAGGCTTTCTCATAGTATGTCTTTGCCTGCAGGAAGTCCTGCTTTACGCCTTGACCATTGTGATAAAGAACTCCGAGACCGAAGCACCCTCCTACTCCATCATTCAGGTTGCAGGCTTTCTCATAGTATGTTTTCGCCTGCTGGTAGTCCTGTCTTACGCCTTTACCATCGGCGTAAAGAGCTCCGAGATTGAAGCATCCTGATCCCTCATTCAGGTTGCAGGCTTTCTCATAGTATGTTTTCGCCTGCTGGTAGTCCTGTCTTACGCCTCGACCATTGTCGTAAAGAACTCCGAGATTGCCGCACCCTAAGCCATTATTCAGGTTGCAGGCTTTCTCATAGTATGTTTTCGCCTGCTGGTAGTCCTGTCTTACGCCTCGACCATTGTCGTAAAGCAATCCAAGAGCACTGCACGCTCCTACATAATTCTGATTGCAGGCTTCCTGACAAAATGGAATAGCTTGTCTATATTGATCAGTTTTGAACAGCCTAGAGCATTCTTCTATGGGAGCAGCCGTGGCAACGTTCGATAACGAAAAGCAAATAACAGCAGTTAAATATAACAGTGATTTTTTCATGTGCAGGCTTCCTGTCATAGCAAAAGAATATATATGGTAAAAATGATATGCAATACATTCTCAATTTACTTCCCTTTTACTTTCTCTGAATACATATTCATGAGTTTTGCAACAATTTCTTCTTCAGATGCATCAGCACTAAAGCCATAGAGTGCCATAACAGCTTTATCGTTTACCTTGTGTGCTTTTAATAGTTCTGGTGGCATCGTTAAAGAATCGTAAAGATCAGCAAGAGAACTATCAGGATAAAGGGCACGAGCTTCCAGAATTGCCTGAGCAGTTTTAGAAATCTTTTCCTTTTGAGATTCAGTTACTTCCGGCCAAACAAAATTATTGTAAACAATAGTATTTGAGTAGCGGTATCTCATTTCAAGTATTCCTGCCACGCTTCTCATCCATGCATTATGAATAATCGATGTCAGTATTCCAAAATCAAAACTTGCGGGCCGGCTTTCCCCATGTTATTCCCCAGTTAAAAGCCTTGTCCAAAGCTATATGCCCCTGATAAAACTTTACGATTTTTTCAATGCTGAATGTCTGGTCGTTTACGTTTTCGAGCAGCGCTAAACCGCAGGTTGTAAGTTGAGTGTCATACTCATCCATGTTTACGATTATGTCTTCAGCACCGGGGTATGATATGGTTACCCTGGCATCTGCCTGCTTCCAGCTGGTGATGCCTTCATAGATAAATGTGAATACCAGAATCCTCTTTATCATGGCAATCTTATTGCCGTTGATTCTCAGATTCTCGCCATGCTCAGAATCCCCAGTTCTGTCATCGTTATCCAGGCAGATATACGGGGCATCTGAAAGATTACCGTACAGGTTGCCCAATGCCTGAACAACGCCTTTATAGCCGTTTTTAAGTTCATAAAGACAAGCCAGGTCAAGATCGATCCCGGTGTCAGTATTGTGTCCACTGCCGCCTAAAAGCTGAGAGAAGAATCCCTTTTTCTGAACCGGATGCCTATTCCAGTTAAGATTAACAAGAATTTCTCCGAGACCGGAATTTCCGCCTTTATGAAGACTGATTCGCTGTCCCTTCTGAAGTTTTATGGTCATAGTCCCTCCTCGCTGCTACAAAAGCTCTAAGCCCGTATTGTTTTTGCCGGAGGTTTTCGCCTCGTAAAGTTCAAACATTCTGGTTACGATATCCTCCTCGGAGGCATCCCGGGGAAGCCCGTAAAGTTCCAGCACAGCCCGGTCGTTTTCCTGGTGGGCCTTCCGGAGTTCCGGCGGCATGGAAAGCTCGTCATAAAGATCGGCCAGCGAAGAATCCGGGTAGATTTTTCTGGCATCAAGAATTGCCTGGGCGGTTTTTTCAATCCGGGTTTTCAGTTTTTCCGACGGCTTTACCCATACAAAGTTGTTATAGACCACGGTGTTGGAATAGCGATAGTCAGATTTAAGTCTCCCTGCCACTGTTCGCATCCAGGCGTTATGAATAACTGATGTCGTTATGCCAAAATCGTAAAGAGTTGCGTTCGGAACCACAAAAAGCATATCGCCTGCAATGACATCAGAACTTAAATATCCGATAGGGATGTACTGGCGGTTTTCGGAACTGACTTTTGGTATTCCCAGATAATTGCCATTGTCTTCCGGCTGTCTGATTTCTCCGAAAAGCATTGGAGTCTGAGCCTGTTTTTTTGTAATTTCTCTGGTGCTGCCTTCTCTCATTTCCTTTACCAGTCTTATCCGCTCCATAATGAATTTTGATTTTGTATATTGAGCAGGAGAAACACCTTTTAGCCAAATGCAGTACCGGGGAATGCTATGCAAAAATTCCCTTCCCATGGTGAATGGTCTTATAAAGGGAACGGCCTCGGGATGATGCTGAAGAACATCCTGGTATTCTCCCTCTGACAGCAGCAGATGACCGCCGTCATAAGGCACACTGCCTTTAATCATTGGATGAACATTTTCGGAAAGAGGGATTGCTCGCTTTGTGATGATTGTAAAAGGAGCATCCAGCAAAAACTGATTTATGCTTTTCGCTTCTTTTGGTTTGTTTTCGGTATAGATAAACTTCCTGCCGGAACTGGATGCCTTCTTTTCCTGAAAGCCGATAATCACGCAATGAACATGAGCCTTTTCCGAGGCTTCGCTGTCCCATATAAAGGTACGATGGCAGAAGATGATTTCAATGTTAAAAGGCAGCAGGATATCCCACAGCAGATTTGCCTGCACACCCTGGGTAATGCTGTTTGTTGAAACAAGTGCTGCTTTGATTCCGGAATTCTGAATGAATATTGCTGATTTTTTGTACCATGCGGTGACGTAATCAAGGTAGCCAACCCCTGATATGTTTCCGAATACTTCCGTTAAGTCTTTTTTCTGTTCAGCGGTAAACAACCATCTGGCACCGTAAAAGGGCGGATTGCCCATGATGAAATTTAACCTTTCCTTTGGTATGACGCTGTTCCAGTCAATTCTGAGAGCGTTGGCTTCCGCAATATTGGAGTAAGACTTCAGCGGGAAAAAATCAATGTGACTGTTTATGATCTGCTCGGTCTCCATTATGGTCTGGCTTTCCGCAATCCAGAGGGCGGTTTTGGCAACCGATACGGCAAAATCGTTTATCTCAATGCCGTAAAACTGACCTATGGAAACCTGAATCGGGGAATTAACCACAAAATCCTCTCCCAGGAATCCTATGCCCTGGTAAAGTTCCTTGAGGATCATGTTTTCCAGCTTGCGAAGAGAGAGGTATGTTTCCGTGAGGAAATTTCCGGAACCGCAGGCAGGATCCATGAAGGTCAGGGAGGCGATTTTCTTCTGAAATTCTTCCAGCTTGAGCCTTTTGTTCTTGCCCGGTTTTAATGCCTGGATGCTCCGGAATTCGTTTCTGAGATCATTAAGAAAGAGAGGGTCAATAACCTTGTGAATGTTCTCGATAGAAGTATAGTGCATCCCGCCGGATCTTCTGGTCTCCGGATTGAGGGTGCTTTCAAAAACCGCTCCAAAAATTGTGGGGCTTATGCCAGACCAGTCAAAACTTTCCCCGGCCTTTTTTATGAGAATGTCCCGGAGTTCATCGGAAAAGTTCGGAATGTTTTCGGAATCTTCGTCCACGGCAAAAAGACTGCCGTTTACATAGGGGAATGCCGCCAGCTCCGGACTTAGAAACTTGCTGCGTTTGCTGTCAGGGGTATCCAGCACTTTGAAGAGACTGATAATAGCCTGCCGGAGATCGCAGGCCCGGTAATTTTCCAGATATTTGCAGAAGGCATCTCCGCTGTTGCCAAACAATCCGGAATCTTCGGCATACAGGCAGAATACCAGGCGGACGCATAGCTTATTGAGGCTTTTTAAATCAGAAACAGAAGGACTGTCGCCGTATTCTTTCAGCAGGGCATCGTAAATAGTTCCCACAATTTTCCCGGCCTTAACCGAAAGCTCTTCCTCCCGGATCAAGGCTTCATCCTTGAATTTAACCAAGAATTCCAGAAGGTGATAGTCTTTGGCCATGTTTTTAAGAAGGATCTCAGTGGGAGCCTCCCTGGGCTTTTCCAAATCATAAATAAGGAATCTTTCAAAGTTGCAGGTTACGATCCAGCGGGCTTTTTCGGAGTAGGGGAGTTCATCGTTATAGCGTTTTGCCTGACCAAAAGGCGTGAGTTCTATGCCGTCCGATTGCTTCTTTGCCTTCTCGAGATCAATACCCAGACTTTTCTGTTCAATAATTACCTTTGTTTCAGGAATATAAACGTCTATGAAGCTAGTATTTTTAAGGCTTACTCTCTTTTCAAAGCATACATTTCTCTCAGGATTAGCAATGCCGAATACCGAAGATAGCAGATCTCTCCAGAAATTCTGAGAGTCCTGTTTCTCGTCTCCTTTGTCTTTCCACCTCTTTGCAAAATCGGCGGCTCCTTTATTGACCACTGGCATACACATCACCTTTTCTATCTGTCATTCTGACACATAAAATCATCAAGCCTTAATATCCATTTTTGTTTAAATTATCTAAATAATCACAAGTAGCGTATTCACCTAAATCACAAGCCTTGCCATAGTATTCTTTTGCTTTCTGATAATCTTGTTTTACGCCTTTACCCTCTTCGTAAAGATTTCCAAGATCCCTGCACCCATATCTACAATTCAGGTTGCAGGATCTCTCATAGTATCTTCCTGCCCAGAGATAATCATATTTATATGATTGGTAATATCTTCCAAGTGAATAGCACCCATCTCCATCATTCAGCTTGAGGCAGGCTTTGCTATAGTATGATACAGCCTTCTTTAAGTCCTGTTTTATTAAGCCGTCTCGATAGGTGATTTCGTGGTCTTCGTACGCATATCCAAGATTTTTGCACCCATCTGCATTATTCAGGTCGCAGGCTTCTTCATAGTATGCTATAGCCTTCCGATAGTCCCTTTTTACGCCTTTACCACCTTCGTAAAGCTGTCCAAGCTTGTAGCACCCTGATCCATAATTCAGGTTGCATGCTTTCTGATAATAAAAAAATAGAGGAGATTTTTCCCAGTACACCCAAGAGAAGATAACAGCAGTTAAACATAACAGAACAGCAGCAGTTAAACATAACAGTAGTTTTTTCATGTGCAACTCCCTTTGCTACATCAGTTAGTTGTATGTAATCTTACTCGTCATACTAACATACGAAATCATCAAACATTAATATCCTTTTTCGTTTAACTCCTGATGTTTATCGCAACCAATTTTCTCTCCTAAACGACATACTTTGCCATAATATTCTTTAGCTTTTTGCAGATTCTTTTCAACACCACGGCCTTCTTCGTATAGCATACCAAGTCCGGTACAGCCAAATTTATCATTAAAATTACAAGCTTTCTCAAAATATATTTTTGCTTGTAGCCAATCAAAATTTGCTGCCGAAATCATTCCGAGCCCAGCATACCCCATTCCGTTATTTAAATTGGAAGCTTTTTCAAAGTAAATTTTTGCTAGCTGATAATTCCGACTTACGCCTTTTCCGTAAAAGTATAAATATCCAAGCTCCACGCATCCGCCATCCCAATTTAATCTACAAGCTTTCTCAAAATATGTTTTCGCCTGCTGGTAGTCCTGTTCTACGCCTTGACTGTCCAAGTAAAACCTTCCAACAGCAGAGCATCCAGCTCCAACATTCAGATTGCAGGCTTTTTTGAAATAATGCATGGACTTCTGAATATTGGATTGTAAGATAAGATACATACTTCCCAAGAAGTGGCACCCATTTCCATAGTTCAGATTGCAGGATTTTTCAAAAAACTGCATGGCTGTCATATCAAGCTTTTTACTATAATAGACCGTTCCCAAATTGTAGCAGTCATATCCACTGTTGCAGGCTATTCCATGATGGGGCTCAGCATTCTTATCGCTAGCTTTCTGATCATTCTGCTGTACATTTTGTGCTCGATCATTTAAAGACCTTAAATTTTTGCATCCATTTTCCTCTTTCATATTGCAGGCTTTCTCAAAGTATGTCATCGCCTGCTGGTAGTCCTGTTTATTGCCGTAAAAAGCTCCAAGATTGTAGCACCCCATTCCAAAATTCAAGTTGCAGGCTTTCTCAAAGTATGTCATCGCCTGCTGGAAGTCCTGTGTTACGTCTTGACCTTTCACGTAAAGCAATCCTAGATAGTTGCACGCTTCTCCAATATTCAGGTTGCAGGCTTTCCCATAGTATGTTATTGCCTTCTGGAAGTCCTGTGTTACGCCTTGTCCCTTTTCATACAGGATTCCCAAATTGTTACAATGTGCCCCGCTTTTCATGTTACAGGCTTCTTCCATATGCCGTACGTCATGACCATGGGATTTCATGAGCCACAAATTGGAACACCCTACACCCTCTTTCAGTTTGCAGGATTTTTCGTTATACAGTTCAGCTTGAAGATAGTCCTGCTGTATGCCCAAACCTTTCTCATAGAGATATCCCAAATTGCCACAATCGATACCATTATTGTTCAAATTACAGGATTGTTCACAATATGGAACTGCACTGGCGTACTGCTTAGACTCAAAAAGAGTACTGCATATAGACTTAGTGGGGGTGCACGCAGTATTCAACAATGAAAAGCAGCTTACAGCAGTAAAACAAAACAGTGTTTTTTTCATATCCCCCCTTAGACTTTCTTGTTGCTACACTCTTAATGACTTTATCACCGCAACACCCCCGCTGCGGCTTATTTAAGTCCAATTTGTGATCAGGGTTTATTTAAGTCCAGTTTTCAATTATGAACCATGCTAAAAATCACGGTTTTTTGAGGTGTACCCTAATGATCCGTCATATCAGCTCCCTAATGGAAGAACATGTTTTTGATGCTAATCAACAATGGATAACATAAGAAGCGTTTATCATGACTGTGAGCTCCACTCCATTAGAAGATTATGGCATGCCAGCATCTGAAATAAAGGAGAAGAAGGGCAATACCACACCCAGCTAGAACAGCTCTTGATAAGCAAGTTTAAAAGCTGAATCTGAGATGTGGCAGGGGGATTAATATTAGAAACTAGTGCAACGAATCGATTTGAACAAAATCATAAAAAGAGCCGATAGTTTTAGTAACCCAACTTGTTTGAGTGTTGAAGAAATGCCTTAATATCCCTTTTCGTTTAACTTCCGGTAGTTATCGCAACCATCTTGCTCTCCTAAATCACAAGCCTTGCCATAGTATTCTTTTGCTGTCTGAAAATTCTGTCTTACGCCTTGACCATTGTCGTAAAGGAATCCAAGACTGTAGCATCCAAATGCATCTTTCAAGTTGCAGGATGTTTCAAAGTATGATTTCGCCTGCTGTAAGTCCTGTTTTATGCCTAGACCTTCGGCATAAAACCATCCAAGAAAGGCACACCCTAATCCATCATTTAGTAGATCGCAGGCTTCCTGACAAAACTGGAAGGGCTTCTCTATATTGTTTGTCACGGGACATCCTATAACATTTCAGCACGGGATCTGCCGTGGCAACATTCAATATTGAAAAGCACCCAACAGTAGTTAAACATAACAGTAATTTTTTCATGTGCAGTTCCGTTTGCTACATCAGTTAGTTGTATTTAATCTTACCCGTCATACTAACATACGAAATCATCAAACATTAATATCCCTTCTCGTTTAACTCTTTATACACATCACAGCCGAATTGATATTGTAAATCACAAGCCTTGCCAAAGTATTCTTTTGCTGTTTTAAAATTTTTCTTCACTCCTCGTCCTTTATGATAAAAAGTTGCAGCACTGAAGCATGCATGCTTGTCTTTTAAATCGCAAGCTTTCTCATAGTATGTTCTTGACTTTTTATAATTTTGTCTCACTCCTAGACCGTCATAGTATATATTTCCAAGCTCTCTACACCCGTTAGCTTCATTTAGATCGCAAGCTTTCTCAGAATATTTTCTAGATAACTGGTAGTTTTCAGGAATCCGGAACCTTATGGCTCTCCCTTCTTTGTAGAGATGACCAAGTTCTGCACAGCAATCTCCATTATTTAGGTCACAAGCTTTTTCATAGTATGTTATCGCCTGCGTGTGATCCTCGTTCACAGCATAACCATATCTATAAAAATACGCCATTTTACCACATCCCTGTCCATCATTAAGGTCACAGGTTTTCTGACAAAATGGAAGAGCTTCAGTATATTTTTTATCATCTGCCAGGTTGATGCAGTTTAACAAATCGTCGTTCGCCAATATTTCTGCGGGAGACAATAGTAAAAAAGCAGTAATGAATATCAGATTTTTCTTCATGCTAAATTCCTTGTTCAATTAGGATTTGTGATTATCACTTGTTTTCCTGTCTCTTTATAACATGCAACAGAAACCGAGCCATCGCTTACATAAGTTTTAACCATGAATATAGTATCGGTATTAAAAATAACATCATATGAAGCTCCCATTGCATTCATGGTACTTTGTGCTGAATTTTTGCAGGTATAAAAATCCATTGCACTCTCAATGGTTTTTGCATGAGAAAAAGCAGGTAATAAAGAAATCATGATAAAACAAATAATAAGTTTTAAATTCATAGAACATCTCCTCTAATAAAATTGCTTACTTACAGACTACATCTAATGATTTTATCACCGCAGCACTCCGTCTGCGGCATATTTAAGTCCCATTTGTTTGATTTGATACTGTACTTATCAGTAATTCTGACATAAAAGCACATCAAATCTTAATATTACTTTTTGTTTAACTTCCTTCTAAAAATTAAGAATTATTTTTTCCAATGGCAACTAGATGCTATATTTTCAACAACCTTTTCAATTCCTCCAAGATCAAACGTAGCATTTTGATCTCCACTTCCATGCGGTGTGAATCTCACAATGAGTTTTTTACTGTCTTTCATTCCTTTTAGATCCTTAACAGCCTTTCGTGAAAACAAAGCTTTGCAATCTGTACTTGGCAACCAATTTTCATAATAAGCTTTCTTATCATCGAACTTAGGTATTAGGTCTTAAACCGTCTTTTTAAGGCTTCAGGGATTCTTGACAAAAGTGCTGGTGAATCCGTACCATATCGCACACAAAAATCGTG
>NZ_KB899638.1:231636-243245 GCF_000378405.1 Succinimonas amylolytica DSM 2873
GCCGAGAGAGCTATTCGTGACTTTGCAGTGCTGAGACATTCAATGCCCAGCGGATTTGGCTCTATTGAGGGAGCTAAGTCTACGGCTGTGTTTTCATCATTTCACGAAACCTGCAAAATCCATGGAGTTGATCTGGAAGATTACCTTGAATTTCTGTTCAGATATATGGGTATTCACAGAGACGAACTGAAAGATGAATCGCTGTCTGATGAAAGAAGAAATGCTATTCTTGAGCAGGCAATGCCGTGGAAATTTAAGAAGGCCTAAAGTGCTGACTTTAGACCTAATACGAACTTAATACCAATCTTCATGTCTCTGCCGCAGGACATAACTGCATCAAAATCTATATATAGTGTAGTTTCATTGTCCACGCATCTAGCGATAAGCGTGGCTCTCCTTTGCCCGCCATAACCAGTATGAAATGTATCTGTCGAGGAATTTGCGTATATTAAATTAGTATTTTCTGTAAATTCATCTTTCTTTACAAATTCCCTCCATACACCATAAGGGTTGGCGTAAACACAACCCTCTTGATTATTTAAATCACAGGCTTTTTTGAAGAAAACTTTTGCTTTTTCATTATCTTTGTCAATATTTTTGTAACGCTGGCCTAAAATAAGGCAGGCTTTACCTTCTTTAAGATTACATGCTTTTTCTACTAGCTTATTAGCTGTTATATCATCCTGTTTTACTATATCATTATCAGAAGTATAAAAAGTTGCCAAAGCCACACATCCTACCGGATTATCTAAATCGCACAATTTTTCAGCAGCCGATTTTGTCTTTAAAGTAAACTTAAGCAGAGGATCAGAATTCAAATCTAGAAACATTTTACATCCATCACCGATATCTAAATTACACGCCTTTTCAAAACTGGCTATTGCCTTTTCTTTTTGGTTATCGACTAGATATATACTTCCAGCTCCATAACAGGATACACCAATGTTCAGGCTGCATCCTTTTTCTTCAAAAACTAAAGATTTTTTAGGATTCTTTTCAATACCATCCTTCCCACTAATGTACATTACCCCCGCAGCCGCACAGGATGCTCCTGAATTTAACTCACAACCTTTTTCATGATAATGCAAAGCTTTTTTAGTATCCTTCTCTGATAGAGTTCCATCAGCATATGACTGTGCTACCATGTAACACATGTCTTTATCACCTAAATTACATGCTTTTTCCGAATATAAAAGTCCTTCTGCATTGCTTTTACTAATGCCATTTTCACCATTGATATATGTTTTTGCGAGAAACGCACAAACTGCAAGATCTCCCAAATCACAAGTTTTTTTATAATAATCAAGAGCTTTCAAATAGTCTTGTTTGACCTCTTTGCCCGCTTCATAAATATGAGCCAACTCTAAACAATCATTACGATTATTCGATTTGCAAGAATTCTCTAATTCTTGTAATTTATCGGTACAGGCATTCAACAAAACAATTCCCAGCATTGCATTTAAAATTACTTTCATTTTCATTTTTGTTCCCTATGATGTCATTATCTAAAGCAAAATAGATATTAAAATAATATAATTTGACGTACTTAAACATTAACTAAAGAAGAGAGTGGTGTGAAAAGACCAAACGTGTCATTTCCCTTAAAAAGAATGACAATTATGAATGCTTCGTTATATATTAAAACATAATATTAAAACAATTTCATAAATTATGATAAGTGTGATTACATCAAACTCCGAAGCATACGAACAAGCAAAAAGTATTACAAAACAATCTGAAACTTGACTATAATTATTTTATTTAAAACTATCAATTTATCTTTATACATGAAATTGCCCATACAATTAAAGAAGTACACAAAAATATAGTAGCGATCAGGGCATAAATGCCACTATACATTTGGTGCATAATTGATTGTGCATTTACATAAGCAAAATATGCTTCTCCAAAAGAATATAAGAAACCTAAAAGACATACTATAATAGTAACCACAATTGAAGCAATCTTCATATTCACATCTCTCCATTATAAAAATTATCAGAAAACTTCGTTTTTTACAAATAGACGCAGCATCAATAAATTTACTACCATTAATTTGCAGATTGTGATGAATTGCCGTTATCAGATGTTTTGCGGTCAATTATCTTAAGCTGTATACTTATAATAAAACAAACTAAACTTATTATTAATCGTTCATTTACCACAATCTAATTTCATTATATTACTTTCTTATAAGGAAGTAATATTCAATGTACAATTGAACATACTTTCTCTTTACCATACTATAAAAACGATACCTACGTTAGTAAAAAAACTCAGAATTGATACTTCTATCAAAAGTATCACCCTGATAAACCGTCCAGGCTCCAGACAGATCACGATTTTGAAATATGACTGAAAAAGAAAAAGAGCGATAATCAGATGAAGCGATTATCATGAATTTATAGTTATATACATGACATGATATTTGCTTTTATGACACAAATTGCTTCAATAATGAATGAATTTAGGGATTATCTTCTAAACGAGAGGTGTTTATGTGAGACCTCTAGCACACTGTATTGTCATTATGTCTTTGAATTTTTGAAGTCTCTTCCTGACATGATTAACTGCACATCTTTTACGGACAGCAATGTTAAAAGCTATATTGAGCAAAAGTCCCGCATATCGTCAGGAGCTACAATTTACGTGATACTTTCCATCTTGTTGGTGTTCTCCAAATTCCTGTTCCATGAAGGTTTGAGAGATAGCTACCTTAACATTGTTTATCGACCAAAATACCGTATCCCCAAAAAAAGCTACATTCCTGTGGATAGTATACTTACGCTAATCAATTCTCCAAACGAATCTACTGCATCAGGACTGAAGGAAAAAGCTATTTTACATTTGCTCTATGCAACAGGAATGAGGGTATCTGAACTTTGTAATATCAAATATAGCGATATTAACCTGCTAGACAAAACAATTCGAGTGCAGGGAAAAGGACAGAAAGAAAGGCTTACGATTTTTGATTCTTCTACAGAAGAACTGATAAAAAGGTATATTGCTATAACGCCAAGAAATAGCTGCTATTTATTTCACAACGTGGAAACAGGCAAAAGGATAACTCCTTTCCAGGTTGCAAGGATAGTCAAAATACATGCCATGAAGAACAAATTGCATATCACTCCGCATATTATCCGCCACTGTTTTGCATCGCATATGTACGAACAAGGAGCACCATTGCAGACTATTCAGCGATTTCTTGGCCATTCATCACCTCAAACAACTGATATTTATATACAAGTGAGTTCACACTTTTTGATAGAACAATACAGGAAGGCAATGGGAAATAAAAAGAGAAAAGAGACTACTGTAAACGACTTCAAAAAAAAACATACAAATACAAAATTATAGGGAGTAAATACTATTTTGTGTAAACTGTGATTTAGATCTTAAAAAACTAACTTCACCATGCTCTCTCTTGCAAGTGGCCTTCTTGTTTCTACATATGGAAAATCATTCTACTGCTGAACTTTTTTGATCTCTCCATATTGGTGTAACCTGAGTTAACCCGCTTAACCCGCCATTGTTAAAGTTCAGATCAAAGTTTGCTGCACAGCACATTCTCTCACAAAGATCTTGTATTAGATGCTATTTTGTATTACAATTCTCGTTAAGATGAAAGCAAGGGGTGATTCAATTGCAATTTAGCTGGGACACAAACAAAGAGCAAAAAAACATCAAGAAGCACGGTGTTAAATTCAGTACAGCAGTTTCTGTGTTTTATGATGAGCATAGAATGATACGCTATGATTCCTATAATTCATTGTTGGAAGAAGATAGATATAAAGTTGTCGGTCTAACAAAAGAGCAGTTGATCATATTAAGTGTTGCTTATACAGTTCGTTCGGGGTGTTATAGAATTATATCGGCAAGACGTGCAACCAAAAAAGAGGAGAAGGAGTATTATGATAATTACTAAGGATTTTGATCTTAACAAGCCGTTTGAATACACGGAAGAAGATATTGCTATGCTGAAAGCACTTAAGGACAGACCTGTTGTTCCAGATGAGGAAAATCCTGAGCTTACTGATGAAGAACTACGAGAAATGGTTGAAGATAGAAGAATTCGTTTGGCTCTTCAGAGAAAGCAGGTTGTTTCTGTTCGTTTGTCTAATAGAGCATTGGAGAAAGCCAAGTCTTTTGGCAAAGGTTATACTTCGGTTCTGAGTCAAATTTTAGAGAGAGTATTAACTGACACTTCTATACTGAAGCAGCTCGTGTAATGAGATCTCCCAATGAGTAAAACCGCCGGAGAGATCCAGCGGTTTTTTTGTTTAAAACAAACAGCAGATTACAGCTTGAAATAATACGTTTGTCCATATGGCTGTCCGTCTATAAGCACATCAATATATTTGTAAGTATCAGTGCATCCTTCAGGAATAGGATGGCATCCAGTGCTGCCGCAATTAGGAACGCACACACGGTCCTTAACGAAGGAAGCATCAGTTAAGCCATACTCTAAACAAGTTTGTTTTTTTTGCGGCCCGTATTGCGTGTAAACCGTCTCTTCCTTGTAGCTGGTGCATTCCTGATGTGCAGGAATCAAGGCCGCATCGTTGTAATTGTAAGAAAATTCAGAATTGTTAAGTCCCTTCAGTGAAAGTCCTTTTATTGTGAAATTTTTAACGCACGAGCCAAAAGTCGGCAACGGGAAATGGCCATGTCTCAAGCGACGCAGCATTTCTTTGTGCGGTGCTCTGCACTCGTCCCCGGGGAACCCGGCAGGTAGACACATCCAAATAGCACAGCCCGAATCATAGCTCTGATCTGTATTTGCCAGGGCGTTTTTCTGTTCCTGATTCAGTCTACTGGTGTCTATTTCGGGAATGTTGTCTGAAGCCAGAACGCTATTCAGCATTTCTTCAGAAATGATAACAGGAGCGGCAGAAGTCTTTTCCTGCAATTCGTTTGTGTCTGTATTAGTCAGATTGCTGTATGATTGTTCAAACTTCCGCATATCTACCGTATCCGGTATTTGTATCTCTTCTGTTGTTTCATCTGCAGGGCTCATACCTGATACAAACAATGCCAATATTGTCATAACAGTATATTTCATGAGTTTTACCTCTCTAATGTGTGAGAATAGCTGTGCATATTCTACCAAAAACAGTGTACTGCCGTCCCTATTTCTTAACATGACTAATAACTTTGATTATTGCTCTAAATGATGGTAACATCGCCCCTTGCGATATTGATCATTTAATACTTGAGGTTGTTTATGAAGAAACTTTTACTCTCCGCACTCATGATGAGCTTATGCGGTTCTGCTTTTGCTGACGTTGATTTCTCACATCTAAAGAAAGGCATTATTGATTGCGAACACTTTCAAATAGAAGGTAATAACATCAGAACAAGAGACAATCAATTAGTGCAGATCGCCCAGGATAAAATTATAAAAGCTCAGGCTTTTATGAGATTTCAAGATGCTATGCAACAAGTTATAAGATCAACATCGATTGTTGATGATAAGGGCAATAAGATGATGAATGGTTCACTTAGTATGAAATATAGTGCTATAAAAGACTCTGTAACCCAAAGTGCTTCTGATGTTCTGATAGAAGAGATAAATAATTATTGTGGTAAGTCAGTAGAGGATTTTCTACAAGGAACAAAAAGCAAAATATTAAACATTTTGGAAAATGGAAAAGGACGAAGCAGTTCCGATAAAACTTTACTTAAATACTACAATGCAGACTGATTAAAGAAATAACAGGGAAGTTTTAGTTTCCCTGTTTTTCGCCGGAAACCGAAACTGTTATCTGAGAAGATCTTTTCATACTCTTCGGACAGCACTAATGCCACCGCTTGCTGCACAAAACGATCTATAACAGTTGGTATGCCCAGAGGTCGTTTATCTCCGTTCTCCTTAGGTATGTATACCCTTTTTATAGGTTTCGGGGTGTAAGTCCCGTTTCTCACCGCTTCCGAGATTTCATTAGGGTGTTCCAATATGTAACATCTTAACTGAAGGGTTTTCATGCCATCAACGCCGGCACCGCCTTTGTTGCTGACCACCTTCCTAAGTGCTTCCGCAAGGTTCTTCCTTTCGAGTATTCTCTCAAGAGTTATCGGTTCGAAGTTTATGCTACTCATATCTCTATATCGCTCACCGTCATCATCTCACCCCTGAGGTATCCTTCACATTCCGTGCTATCTTTCCCTGCAGGTCGGCCGTCGCTTATGTCTTATGCCTTGTTTTCTGGACTCTGGCTGCGTTCCTTAAATTTTCACACTCGTTTTGTTCGGCCCTTCACGCATACTCCTCGCTACTACGGCCTCTGCTGACTTCCTGCCATTCGTTGTTACTACCCACTAATGAGCTGACAGGATCTCCTCGGGTAAGCCCTACATCTTTCCTCCCACCACTGCCACCTTTACATTCAGAGTTTCCGTCTGGCTATCGGACTTCGAGTTATTTTGCACTCTTATCCACTCTGGCTGCCTGAAGTGATTCCTGTACGTCAGTTCGGGATTTCACTATTGCTTCTTTCAGCTATTACATTACTGTAACCACCTTGCAATTCGCTAACACTTACCTCCACGGTCGTGTTCGGGACTTTCACCCTACAGATATAGAACATGCCGAGCACACAAAAATATACTTATCAAATTGATAAGTATACAAGGAAAGGATTATTCGGCACCGCGAGGTTTAGAATATCTATATTGAGTTGCATCTTTGAACATACCAACCATATACATAACATTAGATGTATTCCAGTTGCCGATTGGCTGGTTGAAGGATTTTGCTCTACAGAACATCAATAACATATCCGTTACATTCGAAGTATCCCAATTGCCGATTGGCTGATTGAAAGATTCTGCTCCCCAAAACATTACCCTCATATTCGTTACATTTGAAGTATCCCAGTTGCCAATTGGCTGATTGAAGGATTGTGCATGGGAGAACATGCCAGACATTTTGGTAACCTTCGAAGTATTCCAATTACCGATTGGCTGGTTGAAGGAATGCGCCTCAAAGAACATATTGTGCATATCTGTAACGTTTGAAACATCCCAATCGCCTATAGGCTGATTGAATGAATATGCTCCTGAGAACATCCAATTCATATCGGTAACATTGGAAGTATTCCAATTGCCAATGGGTTGATTGAAGGATCTTGCACCATTGAACATCTCCTTCATATCGGTAACGTTTGAAGTATCCCAACTGCCAATTGGCTGGTTGAAGGAATGCGCCCCAAAGAACATACCACTCATATCGGTAACGTTTGAAGTATCCCAACTGCCAATTGGCTGGTTGAAGGAATGCGCCCCAAGGAACATATCACTCATATCGGTAACGTTTGAAGTATCCCAACTGCCAATTGGCTGGTTGAAGGAATGTGCCCCATAGAACATCTTTCTCATATCGGTAACGTTTGGAGTATCATTTATGTTTACATATTCAAGTTTCTCAAATTTGTAAAAAGCGCAGGCCAAAGATGTGGCATTATCGGATAACTTGACTTCAAAATTAATCCTCCTTATTGGATTCAACTGATTAGCCCTCCAAAAGGGGTTGGATATCAGCCTCTCTTTTTCCCAATCATCATGTTTTTCATTCTTATACTGACATCTTGAAAAATCGTAATTTATAGTCAGAGAATCGATACTGTTCATTATGATTTTCCGTATGAGATCGTCAGTAATATCAGCGGTGGAATTAAGAACAGGATTCATCTTCTTATAATTCTCATACCATTTAACTGCTTCAAAAGTACCTGCTACAATCAGTGCTATCAAAGTCCCAAGAACTATAATTCTTTTGCTTGATCTATTAGCTTCAATAATTCTGGCTCCGCAATATTTGCAAAATACAGAATTATCTGCTATTTCTTTTCCGCATTTGCTACAGTACATTTAGTCACCCACTTATTTATCTCTTTATCAATTTAGCTGAATTTTTATATTTAGTTCATTATGGAGTTATATTTTTATTATATGAGAGAAGTAACCAACAAGCATCATTTTTCAAATTCCTAATGGTCAATTCTGAATACCTGCTTATCTTCATGATTATGGCTATCTAATCATAGGTCTTTGATTCATCGTCCGTTGTACTGAGTAGCATCCTTGCAACTTCATATTTCTAATCTGTTATAACTAAGGAATCGTCTCAAAATTAATTGTAATTCCTAAAGTCTCGAATAATGTAAGCATAGTCACCATTAGGTTCTATTTTTTCAATATCAACTGTTTCAATCTGTTCATCCGAGATTTTGATTGAATATTCGTATTTGTTCTCATTAACAACAAATCCTTTTTTAGTTTTTTGTGTTGCTTATATAATTCACCACAGTCTTGATATCGAGCAAAGGCTTACCTTCCCAATTCTTGGTTATATAGCAAAACAGTCTATGCTCTACCTTGTTCCATTTTGATGTTCCTAGCGGCATATGGTAAACATGAATCTCCTTGCCTATTTCTTCAGCAAGCATAGCCAGCTGGTATTTCCAAAGTCTTGGCCTCCACCCATTGCTACCGCCACTGTCACAAACAACCATAATCTTGTTTGCATCTTTGAAATTCTCTTTCCCGATATGCAGCCACCATCTGCGTATGCTTTCGACAGTAAATTCCCCTGTATCATGGTCAGTTCCCAAATTTACAAATCCCGTGTTATCGTTGACTACGTATATGCCATATGGAGCTACCTTTCCTAATTCAGGGATTGGAAAATCATGGTCTAAAACTTTCCTGCTGTCTTTTTCTTTTCTGTACTCAGCTCCGTTATTTTTGAAATTTCCTATCAATTCCTTCTTTTTTGTGTCAGTAGAAATAACAGGGTTTCCGTTCTTACAAAATTCCTCGATTGTAAGGTTGATACGTCTAAACATCTCGTCACGATCTGGATGTTCTTTACCAACCTGCATATGCTTCTGATTGACCTGCTTGCTATATCCAAGAGCTTCAAGCATTCTTCCGACAAGATCTTTTCTTGCCTTAAACCCTTGTTTCTGTAGTTCTTCAGATATATCTCTCAGAGACAGATTTGTCCAAAGCAAAATTTTCTCAGGAGAGCCGTAGGTATTGTTGCTTACAATATCTTCCACAGCTTTGGCTATGTTTGGCTGTAGAGTTGTAGCTGATTTCTTGCCTGCTCCGGGTTGCCTAACCCTGTCAGAAGTATCATCTAGGCTGTTAGCATTTATCAAAGCTCTTCCTGCTGAAACAGTTCTTGGATCAAGGCCAAAAGCTGCTCCTACAATCTTATCTCCTCCGTATCCGAATGCTTTGGATATGCAACCACTGACTAATCTCCTTTGCTTTTCATTCAGAATTTTGGATGACAGTTCACCAACATCATTAATAATCCTACTGACTTTATCTTCTGCTTCTGACATCATCCACTCCTATGTACACATCATCAACATAGTATAGGGAAAATATCATTCATAAGAATTACATTTTATTTTGAGACATCTCCTTGGGTGATATAATCCCACTCGTAACAGTCTAAATGTTAAACGATCGTAAAAGTTGACCACCTAAACGAATTAAAGTTGACCACCTATAAATTATGAAACAAATAGATAATGGAGTGGTCATGAGAAGATCTAAAAAACATAAAATGTCGGAATATCTTATAAAAGAAAATGGGTATTCCAGAATGTTTGATTCAATATTTCAAAATCAGATCCATGAACTTTCTAAACAAGGAAAGTCTATCAGGGATATAGCCAGAAAATTGGGAATTTCAAGGCAATCTGTTCGTAAATACATGAATGGTATTCAACAACCAAAGGTACATGTGCAGGACAGTTTTAATAACTATTTGAAGATCAACAGAGAAACAATTAAAGAGCTGTTTTTCGAGATGAATGGACACTGTGTACCTCTGCTGAGAAAACTTAAGGAATCGTATGATGGCAGTGCGAATTTACGAGGGTTACAGATTTTCTGCAAACAGTTCAGAAAGGAACTGAAGAATCGTGGCGAATCAATCCCCTGCCGCTATGAAACCCAACCTGGTGATCACCTGCAGATAGATTTTGGAGAACAGGATGTGATGATAGGCGGGAGTAATATCAGGATTCACTTTTTTGTTAGTGTTCTCGGTTATTCGAGAAGAATTTACGTAAAGGCGTTTACGGCAGAAAATACTGAAGCATGGCTTAATGGTATTGAGAATGCTTTTAGACATTTTGGAGGAGTTCCTCTGGCAATAGTCTCAGATAATACAAAATGTCTGGTTACAGTACATAACGGCAGTGAGCTCAAATTTAATGAAAGGTATACGGCATTCTGCCATTATTGGAATGTTAAGCCTGTCGCGTGTACGCCATATAAACCCCGCTCTAAAGGTAAATGTGAACGTATGGTAAGGTATTTCAAGGAAAATGCACTACCAGGCAGAAACTTTGATTCTCTTGAGGACTTACAGAAGTGGATAGATTTATGGTTGGTGAAATACTCAGACGTAAGGAAACTTTCACTGGTTCATACCACCGGCATACAAGCTGAAACTCCGGCAGAAAGATTCACACAAAAGGAACGATCTGAACTTAGGACTGTTGACAGGGTATTTTTTACAAACATACGCGAGGAAACCAGAAAGGCAGACAAGTGTGGCCTTATCCGCGTCGAGAACAGATTGTATAAACTACCGGAGCAGTACTCCAATCAAAGCGTATTTATTCAGATAACAGACACAGAAATCATCTTCCACGATGCTGATAATAAAGTTATCAGAATAGATAAGGCCACTTCCTTTTATACTGCAAAATTACAGGAAAAATCAACCATTAAAATTTTTAATGACGTTAGTCCCGATTATGAAACGTGGGGGCAGAACAGCCTGTCACGTTCACTCGATGAGTATGCAAAGGTTACTGGGGGATCATGGTAATGGCATCTGACAACAATCTTATTGCTATGGCTGACAGGCTGAATTTGACTTTCTGCAGAGATCACATTGAGGAAATTATCAGTGAAACTACAAACAGCAGAATGAATCCCAGAGAAATATTGCAGTTTGTCTTTAGTCGTGAAATTAGTCGTCGAGAGGAAAACAGAATAAGGATTGGGATTATGGCAGCCCACTTCCCTCGCAAATGCACTCTTGAGGAGTTTGACTTCTCGGTGCAGCCTTGTATCGATACGGCTGTCATCAGAGAACTTAAAACGCTGTCCTGGGCTGGCAGTGGCTCTAATATTCTCTTTCTTGGACCTCCAGGAGTAGGCAAAACACACCTGGCCATAGGATTCGGTCTGCTAGCCGTAAAACAAGGATACTCAGTACTTTTTAAAACGGCAGAAGCTCTTATCAAAGAACTCTCCGAAGCCCATGAAATGGGAAAGCTTGAACAAAAAATGCAGAAACTTGCAAAGGTTAAAGTCCTCATCATTGATGAATTAGGATACTGTCCCTTCAGTGCAAATGGCTCACATCTTTTGTTTCAGCTGATAAGCAGAAGATATGAATCCAAAAGTACTGTTATAACCAGCAACAGACCTGTCAGTGATTGGGGACTGATACTTGGTGATACAACTGCCGCCACTGCTATTTTAGACAGACTGCTTCATCATTGTAGTGTGCTTACAATCAATGGCGACAGTTACAGATTGCTCGCTGCCAAGAAGGCAAATTTATTGGCAAA
>NZ_KB899638.1:245120-257570 GCF_000378405.1 Succinimonas amylolytica DSM 2873
GGAAGACAGGAGCGTTTTCAGGGTCTTAACGAGTTCTTTGCTTTCTGAAAGTTCGGATTCTTTCTTCTCAAGTGAATCCATGAGCTCGCTGATCCTGTTTTCCAGTTCTTCTACTTTTTGGGTTTGATTTTGAAAGGCTACTTTCTGCTCTTGAGTATCGGATCTCAACTCTTGAATAGTTGTCTTCAGCCCCTGAATGACTGTATTCTGCTCTTGAATGGTTAATGTAAATTTTTCGATCAGTGCGTAAAGAGGATCCGATTTGGCAGAATCGGTATCGTGCTGATTGATTGGAAGTGCGCTATTTGTAATCTTTACTTCCATTGCAATTCCCTTCAGCATGCCACGATTTTTGTGTGCGGTATAGTACGGATTCACCAGCACTTTTGTCAAGAATCCCTGAAGCCTTGAAATGGGGGTTTAAGACCTAATACGTTTTCTTTACATCAATGGAGAAGGTGTAAAACAGGACAACCAGCAGGCAAAAATATATTTTGAAAAAGCGTGCAAACTGATTGATCCCATAGGGTGCACCCAGCTCGGATATCTTTACTACCAGGAACATGATTACCAGAAATCAATAATATACGTTGAAAAAGCTTGCAGCCTGAAGGATGGAACTGGATGCATGATTGCTGGAGGTCTCTATCACATGGGAAGAGGTGTCAATAAGAACCTTCAAACGGCTAAAGAATACTTTGGGAAGGGGTGTGCTGCAGGAGAGCCAAAAAGTTGTACTTTTTTTTTGAAGTTCGGCGTTGATTGTAACAGTGCCAGTGACTGCGAGAACCAGGGCGAAAAGATCTTTGGGATATTCAGAGGATCGACTTGCAAAGGTGCCTTGGAATATTATGAGAGAGCATGCGACAAATACAACAGCGCTAAAGGCTGCTATGATGTTGCTACCTGCTATAAATTTGACAAGTCAATAGCCAATCAGTCAAAGGCCAAAAAGTATTATTCAAAGGCCTGCAAAAAAGGCCATTCCCCAGCATGTGTCTATTTACAGATGAAATAAGCTGCATGAAGATAGGACTATCATCGGTACCAGAAGACGGGATGCTCGGGTTTAGATTGGAAATTAAGTGAGGTTGTGCCCAGTCTTTGAGGTATTTCGTGACTCTCTTTTTAATCCGCTCCTATGTACACATCATCAAAAGTGTAACATAGTATAGGGAAAATATCATTCGCAAGAATTACATTTTATTTTGAGATAGTTCCTAACAGATTACAGTACATGTAAGTTTTTGTTATCATCGAGAGCGCCTCTGATCTGACCGAGCCTTATGCCATGAAGTCGAAGGTGTATTCCGCATTGGCAGATCTGTGCGTTGACATCTGCAGACGGAACGGCAAGAAGCGGCTAGTGTGGATAGCTGACTGGGATAATGCTTTGAGGTATGAAGTTAGGAGTGTAGGCAATAAAAGAGTCGGCAGTTTGTGGCTGTCGGCCCAGCTACAATTATAACCTGAAAGTAGGCTGATGAATATCTGTTAAAGTTATCGAAATCTACAAAATTTTTTAACCTATTTTCATCTGCCCGCTGTATCCTATCTTCTCAAGGAATAATCTATCACGAATCGTTGTTTCAGTTATAAGATTTATGTTCTTATGCTTTTTGCCCGTTAACTGAATTAGGTCAACTCTCTCTGTTTTCTTATTTTAGGCCTTAGATCTTTCTCTTATTGGATTGTTATCTGATGCTTTTTTGTTTTTATCCGATGATTGAATACCACCTTTCATACCACCTAACTCAATATCTGTTTGTTGCCCTTTAATGTAATTAGACGCAAGTTTTGCAGCACCTATCGCAAGTGCTCCAGTGCCTCCTGTAATACCACTGATAACTCCTTTTCCAACAGAGGATGTAACGGCTTTTGCTATCATTGTTGTCATTACCCATGAAGAGATGGTTTTACTTGCCTGGCTTCCACCTTCAATTAATCCTGTTATTGCATGTGGTACGGCAAAAGAACAAAAGAATAGGATCAGCATGATACTCATGATAGAACATAGTTCAGCAAGATTAAGCATTTTTGCTGTCTTAGTTACTGGATTATATTGCATATAATTGGATATTTGATCACATATTTCAATCACAACAGTGCCAATAAATGCTAATGACATTAATTGTACTCCAAAAACTATAAAACTTTTAAGATAGTTCATTGCGTACTGATTCGTAAATGATAAACCGCCAAAACCAACAGCAAACATACCGGCAGTTAGAACAAACCATGATTGAATCATTGTTATAATCATGTTTATTGCTATTGCGAGAACAATTAAACCTGTGATAATTATAACCAGTGCCGCAAGCAAGACTGATGGCTGCGGAACTCCCCAAGATGTAGCATTTTCTACGTGCAACAACGCAGTAAACATGAACATTGATGTTTTATCAAACAGCAATTGTACAAAACCATAAACTGATGTTGTTCCTGCCGTTGCTGTTGTAGTTGTCATTCCTATAAATTGTTCAGTTGCGGAAATAAATGTAGTAGGCCCTTGTTCTATGACAAACATAAAGAATCCAATTACAAGAATAAATTTCACAACTTCCAGTATTAATTCCTGAAAATTTGCTCCTTTAAATAATTGCTTTACTCCTAGTATAAATAGATTAAAAAAAGCCAACATCAATAATAAATTAGCAGCATTTTCAGAAACTTTATTACCTACTTTTGAGATTTTTGCCTCAATAATATCAAGTATATTTCCAAATTGATTAAGATCAATATTTGACAAATCATCGTTAGCAAAAACCTGCTGATTACACAGTAACACCACAAGTAATGTTATGATAATTCCACTTGTATTACTCTTTATTACTTTCATTATTTATACCTTGTTTTGTTACTGATTGATTAACACCAATCTCTCTCAATGCACCGCCTTGTTCAAATTGCTGTTCATATTTCTTTATCATTAGATTTTGAGCTTGATTTTTGGAAAGCTGTTCCCTAAGTTTTATATTTAGTTCAGCATTAAACGCTTCCATTTCCAACAGTTTTGCAAGCAGTTCACCTTGTGTTTGCGGATTAGCATTAGGATCTGTCAATTCGCTAAGTCTGTCATAATCTTTCTGGAGATTTTCAGCAGAATCTTCAGTGTTAGCCTTCAGTGATTCGTCCATCATGTTATTCAGACTTTTTATAAGTTCTACTTTTCTGCTATTTAACGCAATAACATCATCTTCTGAACAAGTATTACCTTTTGCACACTTACCATTTAAAGTAGCATCAACAAGCTGAAACTGTTTCAATGCGTCTGCAAGAGAGTTATATTTACCTACAAGTTCATTGTATCGTCCTGCCGTTTTTTTGTATGCCTCAATATCGGCATTTATACGTTTGATAATTGATAGTCCCGGAACTTCAATTCTTTTTAATTGTTCGATCTCGTTGTAATACGTATTGAGCTGAGCATCAAGCTGTTCTATCTGCTTCAGATAAGCAATTAGTTGCTGCGTGACGCCTGGAACATCAACAACCGGAAAACCGGCATAAGAGGGCGATGATAGGGTGGCTGTAATAGCAAATGCAACAGCCAGCAATGTCTTTTTCTGTGTTGTCATTTTTTATCTCCTGTATGCACGGGAAAATCTAATGTCTTTGTTGACGATAATATTGAATTGATAGCCGGGACGGATCTCAAGTGTCGGCTGTATATCCAAATGCTTCTCGATGATTTTGGTCGTGGTTGCTCCCATTTGCTGCCCGAAAGATTCAGCCATTGCGCCAGAAGCCGTTTGATCATTACCGTCATGTTTGTCGTAGTGATGCTCTGAATATGAAACAACACCAGAGACTATAGAAAGCAAGAATGCGTGTTTGAAGAGCTTCCAGAAATGGTTGTTTACCTGATCAGTAAAACCGGAATACCCCGAAACATCAGAACCGGGCATTTTTTCAAGTGTGAGGGTTTCGCCGTTTGGGAAAATCAGTCTGTCCCAGACAACAAAAACTCTCTCCTGCCCATATTTGATCTGACTTGCGAACGTCCCAAAAATCCGAGTGCCTTGCGGTATCAGCAAGTTTTGTCCTGTAAGCGAATCATAAACATTCTGTGATACCTGAGCGATGATTGAGTTGGGCAGATCTGAATTGATGCCGCTTATCATAATTCCCGGGATAACGAATCCCGTTGAGATGATGAGAGAGCCTTTTGACTTTTGTACTCCTTCATGCAGATCCCAGTCCCGGGAGCCTTTTGCGGCTTGCTGTGCAGGCGAAACGGAAACGGCAGAAGAAGAGGGGGTATCATCTTCAATGCCCAGCATTGATTTTGCGATCCTTACCTTATCTTCATAAGAACCGGCTCCGCTCTGATTCTGCTTCTGGCGTATCTGTGCCTGGACAGCATTGTAGTAAGCCATTTTTTCTTCGTATGAAGCATTTTCATCAGGCTTTGGAGGCAAATTGGCAGCCGTTTTCTTGCGATACTCCATCGAATCCTTGGCTGATATTCCTTCAACGCTCATAGGAGCTTTTATTGCCTGCTTGAAAAGCAAAGTCCTCTGGCGGGCAAAATCTGCAATACGGGGATCGGCTTCCATTTGCATAATGGGATCATTTGCCGGGATAGTCTGTATCCGTTCCGGGATACGCCCTTGACCATTATCAAGCTCTATCGTTTTCTCCCCCTCTGTCCGTATTGTTGTGGGCGGAAGTTCCGTTTTTTCAGGAACGGCAGGAGCGGAAATACCATAATCGATCCCCGCAAGGATCTTTTCCTGTGTCGCACTCTGGGAATTAAGTTCTGAATCAGTGGCAGCTCTAGTAATTTGTTCCTCTTCTTCAGCCACAGCGTATTGTGCGGCCTTTTTTTGCATCACCGAAAAGAAGATGAAACCGAGGATGCACGCACCTGCAACACAAGCTATTATTGTCGGTACTTGGGAGAGTTTCTTAACGCCTGAATCCGGGCTTTCATCATCAGGAGATACGGGAGCAGAAGTATCGTTGTTGTTATCAGTCATTTATTACCTCCTCACAGTCCACATCGTAGCAGGAAGGATATTTCCTGCTTTGTCAGCTCTGTAAAGCCTTGAAAACTGGTAATTTCCAATGTTAATGACAACGTGGAAATTGTTCGGCGTATCAAGGTTTGAGAGGGCGTAAGTTAACGGCAGAAAAGAAGAATCCGTATCAGGTATCCCGGTTGTGGCCGCAAATCCGTGTTGACGGAGGCCGTTTATAAGAGACTTCCCGAAAAGATCCTTGTCCGATAATGTATCGGCATTGGCGAGGTTGAGCTGCGTTTTGGCAGGCGGCAATACCTGAGTAATCTTGCTCACTGCATCATCAGTGATATACGTAATATAGCGATAGTTATAACCGGAATTCTCAATATAAGTACCGTTTGTGGCCGTTGTGGCACATCCGGCACACAGCAGGGCGGCAGAAAGCACGAATCCGGCAATGGCGGTAGTTTTCATAATCAGTCTCCCAGTCTCCTGACAATCACTTTCTTCTGGTTAGTGCCGACACCGGCGATCAGCTCGCCTTCATAAAAAACAGCGTCTATGACGTAACGGCCATCAGAAATACGATAGTTAACGAGCTGCTCCACATCATTGGCATCTTTGGAGAATCTTGTAACAAGAAAAGCCGGAGCTTCCGAGGCTTTAATTTCCTGTGGCATCTCAATTACTGTTTTACGGCCATCGTTATAGACACGAGCCGGAGACCATGCAACGGAGGTATCTCCCGTAATCTGGTACTTAAAATCCAAATTGGCGAGGTAGTCTCCGGAGGGCAAGGTGTTCCGTTCTTTTTCTGCCGCTTTCCGATCCTGCTTAGCTTTGAATTTTGCCAGGGCTTCTTCAGGATAGACAAAGCTCACCTGCGGCATGAACTGACTGCGGGTAGATACGAGGTTAATGTGGTAAATTCTGCGGTTAGTGGTAAGCACCATGTTTGTCTTAAGTCCGACATCCAAGGGCTTGATGAGAATATGCTCAACAGCGGAATACCCCTCTCCGACAATCCCGGGCTGAGTTTCCCAGCGGACAGAATCACCGAGAAATACTGATGAAACAACCTCTCCAGGTTGCAATGAAATATCGCAAATACGCATAGGGGCACAGACTACCGAGGGCTTTTGCGAGCCGTAAACGTAAACAACATAGCCATTCTCTCCCTCTGAAGGAGGGATGCCCTGCCTGCCCTCGATTTTGTGAGACAAGGCCAACGCCTTGATCTCGTTACTGTCCAATTCGGGATCTTGGGCTTCCTCAACGTAAATATCCATATCGTCAACCGCATATGACGGAACAACGGCAGAAAGAGGAAGAGCTGTCAGCAGAGACAGCAGAATCTTGTTATTTTTCATAGTGCCACCTTAGTGTGTAATCTTCTGGTATGAGAAATCTTTAACGTAAAGCCCTATGGGGTTTTTCATCAGGGCTTCAAAATTGGCTTTGGCGTTATCAACGAACTTGATCTGCACAGTGCCTTTGTAGATCTTGTCTGATATGATTTTGCCGGACGTATCACGGGTAACTTCGTTCCATTCAACGCCATAGGTTTCATTCGTGATGGGGAGGATTGAATACACCTGCACATTTCTGGAGATGCTTTTAGTAAGCTCCATTATCGAATTTTCCTTGTTTTTCGGAGCAAACATATCCGTCATTTTCTGCCATGCCGGATCTTCAGAGAGCAGCTTGGCATAAACGGAATCAATGAGTTTTCGCTGCATTTGACCGTCAAATACAACAGTCCGGGAGTTTGTTACAAAATCCCCGATCATGAGATTGATGATTCGAGGATCGTTGTGCTTTACTGGGACGAGAACCTCTTTAAACTCAACACGTCCGAGGTTATCTACCTGGATAACGTAAGGCACAAACTTGTTTTGACTGGCATGATATATCAGCCCTGCAACAGCAAGGACTGTGCTCATGAGCGAGGCAAAGGCAACGATCTGCCACAGTTTTCTCTGGGCAACCTGTCCGCTGATGTAGTCATTCCATGTTCTCCTGGCGGACAAATACGGATTTTGGTTAGAAGCGGTTTCAGGAACATCGTTCTCCGTTTCCTGAACTTTGATTTTTTTAAACATTCAGATAATTCTCCAAATTGATGCCTTTGGTCAGCAGGTACTTTTCCGGCCATAAATCGTTATATTTTGCTTTCAGCTCCTTTATCTGCCTGATTGTTTTCTTGTCTGAAACGGCAACAAATGAAAGGGCGAGTTTCTCCAGGGCGAGGCTGAAAAGCCTTTTGCCGTGGGGATTTACAAAGTAATACTCACGTTTGGGGACGGCATTTGCGATGATGCCTATTTGCGTATCGCTGAGACCAAGCGAGTGATACATTTCACGAACCTGCTCATTGTCTTTTGCCGTGGTATTCGGCAGGAAAATCTTAGTAGGGCAGGATTCGTTTATAACACCCAGAATCCCGGAATCCTGTGCGTCTTGGATAGACTGTGTGGCCATAATGACAGCACAGTTAGCTTTTCTGAGAACTTTCAGCCATTCCCGGATCTTTTCACGGAAAACAGGGTTTGCCAGCATGAGCCAAGCCTCATCAAGCATAATTATCGCAGGCTGTCCGGAAAGGGCGTTTTGTATTCTTCTGAAGAGATAAAGCAGAACCGGTATCTTGAAACGATCATTAAGATTCATCAGTTCTTCCATCTCGAATACCGTGAAAGAGCTTAGAGCAAGCGAATCTTCATCGGCATCGAGTATATTTCCTCCGGTAGAATTGCCTATGTAGTCATTAAGAGCTTCCCGTAGCGTGAGATCCTGAAGGGCGTTATACAGAGCTGTAAGAGTTCTCTCTCCATTTTCGTGCATGACAGCAACGGCAGAAGAGATTTCAGTATGCTGTTCAGGCGTTAGCTGAAGGTTGTTAAGCTCAAATATGGAACTTACCCACTCGGCAGCCCAGGAACGTTCTGCAGGTGTGTCAAGATACTGCAAGGGGCAGAATCTCAGCTCGGAATCATCGGCGGCTATCTCATAGTGGCAACCGCCAACGGCCTCGCATAATGCGTACATTGACATGCCTTTATCGAAACAGTAGATCGTTATCTCCGGGTAACGTCTGAATTGAGCAGCCAGCGTAGCCAGCAGGGTGCTTTTTCCTGATCCTGTCGGGCCGAGGATGAACGTATGACCGAGATCCCCATAATGGAGGTTTAGCCGGAAGGGCGTTCCTCCGGAAGTAACGCAGTGCATTAGCACCGGAGATTCTTTTGGATAAAAAGGGCACGGAGCAAAATTTTCACCTGCCCAGGGCGAAGAGGACGGAATGAAATGCGAAAAATTCAGCGTATTGATTAACGGCCTGCGGAGATTGGCAACGCCGTTTGTCGGCAGGCTGCCGAGATATGCCTCAACATTGTTTATCGTTTCAATCCGTGCGTTAAATCCGAGTCGGTTTATGTTTTTAGCAACCTCCAAAGCTTCATTCTTCAGAACTTGCCTGTCTTTGTGCATGAGCACTATAACCGATGTGTAGTAACCGGCTCCCGCAAGATTTGAATTGATTTCTGCTGCAAATTCATCAGCGTCAGCAGTCATTGCAACGGCATCCTGATTGATATTTGTCGTGGGCAGATTAAACAACTGAGCGATAAGCCCTCGCTCCTTCTGCTTCCATACTCTGCGGTGCTTCTTGATTTCTGCCAATGCAACATGCTGATCAAGGAATATAAATCTGGTACTCCAGCGGCAGGAACAAGAGAGATTGGCGAGGGAATTGAGAATACCTGCATAGCTTTCTAACGGAAAGCCGTCAATCGCAACGCACTGTATAAACTTGTCTCCAAGTTTCGGGATGATTCCTTTCCAAAACTCACGGCCACCGAGAACTGAATCTAAAAATATCGGATTTTCCGGGAGGCGTACCGGAGACAATGTACCGGAAATACAGAAATTGATATAAGCGAGCTGATCATCATAGTATTCAGTTTTGCCGGTATCATCAGCAGATTCGTAAGCATGAAGTCTGGTCAGCTCAGGAATAGCAAGCTCAAGACGGCTTTCAAGCACTTGCAGATCCTGTTTGAATTTATTCAGAATTTCATCAGCCCTGCTGACTTTTCCTTTTGCCGTATCGACATACATCAGCTCAATGAATTTCTGTGTTGTCAGGGCAGGCGGCAGAAAAGTAACTGTTAAGACGAAATAAGACTCAAACATGAGTCCCTTTTTTGTGAAGTAACGCCGCCGTTCTTCGTCAATTGCTCTGGTAATGCGATCTCCAAAAAAGGAACGTTCCGGATCTTCATATTTTTTTGCCTCCTCCCGGACAGCATCAATATGAAAGATCCATCCATTTCCAAGGGAAAGGACAGCACTGTTTATGTAATTCGCAAACTTGTCTTTTTCAGCCTGCGAGGAAGAATCAGCATCGGAACAGTGGTAATAATACGATGCAGACAAACTGCCGTCTTTGCCGAGGATTATTCCATCATCTACAAGGGCGGCATAGTTAAGAAGCTCCGAAAAGCCCTTTTGACGTGATCTGTGAGTGCTAAGTCTCACAGAGGAAGAGGTGGCATAAATCAGACTTGCAAGAACAGCGAGCATTAAAAGCCCGACAACGGCAAACAAGATAATCATGCCGTAATACATCTCAATCATTTTTTGCGTTGCTTCCCTGATAACTTAATCTTTAATGCTCTGGGCAGATTCTTAAACATATCAGTTAATGACTGAGATTCCCGGACGAAGGGCGTAGCCAAAGCCGGGTAATAAGACTGATATGCACGCTGTTTTAAGTAGATGTTTTTCATAAGAGGATCAGACTTTCTCATCAGACGAGCTGCAAACAAGGAGAAGGCAAATAACGAAATGCCAAAAGCGATCCTCTCTAGAGAGGGAACAATGAATAGAAAAATGGCGGCTATGAGCATTGCTGACAATACTATCTCTCGATCACCGCCGAGAAATTCAGGTATCCGGTTGCAGGAACGATGAATCGGAATTGACATAACCGCCTCCCGGGAACTAGATCAGAACGAGCTCATGAGACTGAGCGGGTATAACGTATGTAATTACCGCACCGGTAGTAGAGGGCTTTTTGCCGCCGGTAAACACTTCGAGCAAGGACGAACCGGAAATAAGGAACGCCACAACAAGCACCATATAGCAAAGACTCTTGAGAAATCCCGAAATTTCACCGCCAAAAATCAGCATAGCTCCAGCTCCCACCATACCTACAATTGCAAGGGCAGTAGCAACCGGGCCTGTGAGGGATTCTTTTATTGATGTGAGACCATCCTCCCAGGGCAATGACGTTGCAAACGCTGGCTCGGCAAAACAAAGAGCCAGCAGGGCGGCAAACAGGGCAACAACAGATTTCTTCATTTTTAATCTCCTTCAGTTAAAGATTGTTGTTTTGTTAGCTAGGTTTAAAGTTCCGTGGTGATGTAATCGCCATTCCGGTAACCATCAACACGGAGGATAGATTTAACTTTTCGGGAACCGTCCACTCGTCCTATGTGGACAATGAACGAACAGACTTCAGCAATGAGCGGCTCAATGGGTTTTGGGTAATCTCGTGCCATAGAGACCATCATTGCGACCCGATCAAGGGCGGCACGGGGATTATTTGCGTGAACAGTGGCAGAACCGCCCTCGTGGCCGGTATTCCAGGCCATGAGAAGATCAAGAGCTTCAGCTCCCCGGACTTCACCGACAAGTATGCGATCCGGCCTCATGCGAAGCGTGGTTTTCAGAAGGGCGGACATGGAGACATTAGGGGCGGTATGAAACTGCACATAGTTCTGAGCGGTGCATTGGATCTCTCCGGTATCCTCAATAATCACCACACGTTCCAGGGGATTGTTGACGACCATCGCCTGAATAATGGCGTTTATGAGGGTAGTTTTGCCTGATCCAGTACCGCCGATAACCAGAATATTCTTGTGGCGGGCAACAGCATCGAGAATGATTTCTTTCTGCCGTTCAGTCATGATGTTTGAAGCGACATAATCATCAAGAGTGAAAACGGCAATGGCTTTTTTGCGGATAGTGAAAGAGGGAGCGGCAACGCAGGGCGGGATCTGCCCCGCAAAACGGGAACCGTCAAGGGGCAGCTCGCATTCTAGAATAGGGTGTTCAGAATTAACGACACGACCATGAAATGAGGCAATAGTCTGCAATATTTGCAATGCCTTAGCCGGGGATATAGTAATTCCGGTATAACAGGGAGCAGATCCAAGACGTTCGATCCATAACTTAGCATCAGGATTAAGCATAAGTTCAACGGTATCGCTCCTTTCTAACAAATTAGAAAGTTCCGATCCCAATGAACGCCTTATCTGGTCTATTGTTCTGTTTTTTACTATCTCATCTGCCATAAAAAAGCCCAATGTGCAAATTCTCTATAATAGAGTAAAACACATTGGGCATATTGGCAATTAAAATTTAAGATTTATTCTTCTGGGAATTAGTAATAAGACACTGAAGTTTATTAATTGCAGTCTCTTCACGGTACTGAGATTCAAGTATCTTAGACAGGAGGATATACTGGGCATTCTCACGCTGAACGGCCATAAAATCGTTAGGCTGAGCTGTATGGGAATCGTTTTTCTGCTGATTCTGGTATGCAGTTTCCGCTTCCTGATACTCGCCAGATTCAGCTTTTCTCTCGTCAAAATCTTCGGGCACAACGAGCATAACACGTTTGAAACCAGCCTTAACGCCTAACTGGAATGTTTCGGGCATATTCAGGAGTTCGCAAAGAGGGAGATCAAACCCCTCGGCAAGCTGAGACACAACGGTCAGGGACGGCACTGACGTTTTAGCTATCACTCTGCCGAGGTAGCTTCTGGACACGCCGGACTTATTGCAGATTTCGTCCAGCGACATACGTCTTTCATGAAGCAGATCCTTAATTCGTTCCACCAGAAAGTCATGATACGGGGTACTGACCTTTTCTGCCTTTTCTTCCTCGTTTTCCATAGTCCACCAAAAAAAAGTTAAATAATTCCTAAAAAAAATTGACAAGAGAACAGACATAAGTATAGCATATTTGGTGTTGTCAATGGAGACTTTCATTAGCAAACGCCTGAGCCTCGAAAAACTGGCAGCTTGGAGATAGTGTTGTTGTTCTCTGTCAGCAGCTTGGGTTGTGGTCAACGAACGGGGAAGCATAGCCACACAGTGCTATCCGCCGGAGTAAGCTTTGGAGATCTGATTTATAGGCAAATGATGTAAAGAGAAAGACAGGGAAATGCCTGCCCGGCTGACCGGCGAACCAGTGAGAGCCTGAAATTTTTAAAAGAAGGTGGCTCTGGTTCTACTATGTTAAGAGTGTCACATGATCGCATAATGGATATTATGTAAACAAGAAGGGCAAAAAGGGGGATTGCGACCTGTATTCAGAATTCCCGGTTTTCCCGGTTTTCCCGGTTTTCCCGGTTTTCCCGGTTTTCCCGGTTTTCCCGGTTTTCCCGGTTTTCCCGGTTTTCCCGGTTTTCCC
>NZ_KB899638.1:259655-271956 GCF_000378405.1 Succinimonas amylolytica DSM 2873
CTTCGCAATTCATTTTTACCTTGTTCAACAATATTATCGTATATGGTCTTTAGTTTTTCAGGTAATCTTGCAACAAAATCAATATTGGCATAGTAGAGGTTGTCAATGTTCTTTTCTGATAAGTAACCTGCATCAAGCAAGGCCATGTCAGAGTTTACGCCATACCCATTAAGCACTGTTATTGTTTCAGATAGCGTCGATACATCGTTTATATTCCCAGGGATTGCTCTGAAAATTAATGGGTAGCCTGAATCTCTTTGAATAGCTGATATCATTCGAACTTCATTACTAATAATATTATTATGATTGCTTACATTTGTAAGTTCAATTTGAATATCATTAGGTAATCCAGTGCTATCTATAACAATAGCAGGATCGTTAGAAATTTTTTCTTTAATCCAATCTATATGAGATTTGAAGAATTTTTGTCTTATTTCCTCTTTCCCTAAAAATGAGAGGAATTCACTTATTCGTTGTGAGTGTAAATCAGCATTGGGATATAATATTTTGGCAAAATTACCATCATACCAAGTGTTACAATGCATACATGAAATATCAGTAAGCACATAAAACATGACCATGGAATATAATGTATCTTTGTTTTTATATCCGATGCTATTGAGCACTTTATCATAATTCATTTGATGAATTAATTCATTAATGAAAAACGAATCTCCGAAATCTAAAATTAACTTAGGTTTCTTTCTTTGATCGTTTTGCAAAGTACCTGTAAAGGAAGGATCGGCTCGAAGAAATTGGTTGTTTTCAATATCATACTTAAAAACCCCTCTTTCCTTGCTGTAGAAAATATTATTTTTCTCATCAATTACTCTGCCCAGATATATCGTACCCTTTTTCCGGATTTTTCCATTTTCCCGATACGAAGTTCCTGGAACCTTAGCATACTTATAGTTGCCTTTATATTGGAAGGATAGCCTATTTGGGCATTTTGCGGAGTTATCTGACATTTGTAGTTACCATTTATAAACCTATAACTACATTATAGCACAACAAATTCGTCCATAGCAACTGGAAATACAGATAAAATAAGGAGTTGAAAGGGATATTTGGTGATGTAGAATTAGATGTAGTTACCAGAAACTACAGGGAATTTGGGTTCAAGCAATTGTTTCAAATGGTAGACCCATCTAACAATAACACCTAATGGATAATTATTTGTATTACTCAATACAGAGTCTGTTCAACTTACGTGGTTCATTACAAAGAGCGTAAGTATATTAACTTTGACTGGCGCGTTTAATTTAGTTTTTCAATAAGGCACTGATGCTCCTTGGTTTTCGGATCGTAATTAATGCCACTGGAAATTTTCTCCTTTGCTATACCCCTTTTGATAAAATTCGTGACCACCTTTTAAAGCGATTCTGATCCCTCGTTTCTTCACTTTCTGATCCTCAGTTTCCAGTAATTCCTGATCCCTGATTTCCGGTTGTTCGTGATCCCCGTGGCGTGTGATTTTGGAGCGTCGTAAACTGTTTCCTTTTTCAAGTACTTTTTTCTGACAGTTTGGGAAGTCCACTCTGACACCCTGGGAAATTACTCTGACACCTTGGGAAATTTCTCTGACATTCTGGGAATGCGACTGCTCACAGGGAAAACCGTTGGTTTTAAAGAATGATTTGATTGTTTGCAATGTTTTATGAACTGACCAGGCAGCATAAAGCTGTTTTCTAAAATCCCTGTTTAAGTACATTTTGCCATTTTTCGAAAAACAAGAAACGTGCGGATTTTTGCCTATGATTGCAATCTGTTCCTTAGTCCATACGCAATCCAAACTCATAACTGCTCCCAAATCTATCCTGGGAAAAAGTTCTGACACGTCTTCAACCTGTCAGACTTACTACCCGATTTTCGGGATCAGTTTACAAATATAGTCAAATAGTTTTTTGAGTGGTAATCAGACAGGGGCAGCGGCGTTGAAAGTTATGAAAAATAAGGAACAGCGGCGTGGAGTTGATGAGTAGACGACCATCACCCCAGAAGAGGGGGGATTTCAGTATGTAGATATGTATGCACTAGGGAAAGAGAGGTTAATCAGGATCTGTCCTGCATTCAGGGAAAAATTCCATCTGTCGCTGCGAACTACTTCGGATCCGTTTTATCTGGCCTGTATGCCAGACCCCATCCCCTCATTCTTGATTGCAGCCAGTTCAGAGCTGGCTGAGTCCGGTATGATTTCATGAGACGTTTTTTGCATTACGATGGACGATTCCGGAGTAATTGACAGATTTCTCTTTCCCGAAAGCCGTTCTCGGGTTTAGAATGCGACTGTTCCCTAGCAGATTTTGCAGCTTTTGGGGAGTGCTTTCCTTTATGATTTTATTCCATGGCAGCAATACGGCGGTAAAAAAGCCCGAACTGCGTTTTTCCAGAAGTTCTTTGGATTTCGGGGCAGGTTTTTATACAACTACTGACAAACTTCAGGCTGAAAAATGGGCGCATCGTACGACAAGAATCCGCCAGGAAGGTCAGCCGTGCCTTTCGGTTTTTGAAACGGATGACAGTATTTGGTCCCGGCTTTCAATTCTCAGGCTTGCTGAAGCAGACAGCAATTGGCTGGAAACCGTGGTGAAATTCCGCAGGAGGCAGAATTCTAAAGAAGTCGCGGAGTTCTCCGGAGGCCAGGTTTTTGATGTCATAGCCGGGCCTGTGGCTGATGACAGGACTGCTGACGTTATTAACCAATATATAGCCGGCTTCTTTGATACTGAGATTGCCCTGAAACTGCTGCTTCCCATGAAGCTTAAGGATCAGCTTGCTTTCAAAACGGATTTCGCTATTACTGCTCTGGTATGGCAGGAGACGATTTTACTATGAACAGAATGAGTCCCCAGGGGCTTCACTATTATGATCTGGCGGTTACAGATCTCATGATGGAAAAATATGGCTTTGAGCGCATGGAGGCCCTGAGAAGGTTTATTCTCTCCAAAACTCACGCTCTTCTTGAGGATTTGGATAACGGTCTTAGCTCCTTTGGCTGTCAGGGGATTTTTGATATCTGGGAAAGCGAGGTCGTTACCGGAGATCCCCGGAATTCTATTTACATCAGGGGAGAATAATGAAAAAACCGGCAGAACTGCACGTTGATGAGGAACTGTGGTTTTTTGTGTACCTTCTGGAGCATTATGCCGCATTCAAGGGGCGGATGACGGGCGATGTGCTGGCGGAATGGGATCGGCTGGGAATAACCGCTGAAATATATGACGGGTATTTCCAATACCATCAGGAACGGCTGGAAAATGCTTATGAAGATATTGACAGTCTGGCCGCTTCCGGAAAACATGCCAGAAATCCTGCGCTTCAGCCTTTTTTGGACTGACTTCCGGAAAGCCTGTCAGATCCGGCTGTCAAATCTGACAGACTGGCATTCTACCCCTATGTGACTACCTCCGCTGAAATATAGTGCCCCACCTTTCCACACAATCATGACAGTTCATTCCTCAAATTACTGATCACCAAGGTAGAATCAATAAACCATAGGTGGTACCAAATGGTACGGTACCATTTGGTAACAGATTGCCAGCAAAGCCAGCCTCAAGAGACTGTCATACGCTTCATTTTTTGCAAATACGAGGCAGTTTTAGGGGGTAAGAGCGAAGCCCCTTCTTAATTATTATTCTTCAGAACTCTAACTTTGTTCCTGCCTGCATGGATTGAATGTAGTGTGTCCTCCACGGACAGGGGATCAAGATTCATCGGAAAAGGCAATCAGGATTCATCGGAAAAGGTAGTCACAAATTACCTCAAAGACTGGTCACTACCTCACTAAATTTCCAATGCCAACGAGGATGATGTTCTTTGTGTACCTTTTCGTATAACTCTTTTTTTGCAATTTTCGTTTTGATAAATTATTTATTAAATTACAAAAGAGCCAGAACTCATAATAATTAAATAATCAAAAGGTTATTATAGCTGCCATGGAAATAAAATTTGGTATTGCATATGATAGTTTGGCAATCTTTATTATAGACATTGGATAAGGCTTTTCATAATCTCGATATTATTCAGAAAACCAATCAAGGAGCATCAAACCAAGCCTCTTACTTACCAAAAATAAATAGTAATTTAGGGTGTTTATACTCTAATAAAGCTTCATATATCATCAATCTTGATATTATTACACCAGCAGGTTTATCACAGTTGTATCAATATTAAAAACTTCAATAACAAATATCTTAAATAATAAAATTTACTTTAACAAAAATGTATAAACACCATATATATAACGATATTGTTAAATTCCTCTTGTATATCCATTTCTGGATATTGCCTTTTGAAGAAAAATCTTCAGTTTCTCATTTTCTACGATACTGCTATAACAGCACCCCCAGCATTCAGCAGCCAAATCCACCTGAGAATATTTTTTGAAAAAATCCTTCTTCAGATTAATACGTGTCTCACCACCTCCGGTCGAGCTTGCTGACATTCCCGGGGATACGCTATTTTCATAAATGTAGGGTTTTCCGTCAGCTTCAAAACACAGCGTTACAATGTCAGTACTGTATTCACTCTGTCTGTAGCCTATTATTATATCAGCATGTACAAATGGAAGATTATTATCTTTAGCAAAAGTATCTGCAGGAGAATCAAAAAAACCTGTTAAGATTGTATTATTTTTTTTAAAAATCTTAAGTGCGGCATCAGAAACTTCCATTTTGGTAACACTGGCAGGAATTTTTACTTGATAGACATTGCTGAACACATCAAAAAAACCTGATTCTATTTCTGTTACACCTTGGCAAATATTCAAACAGACAGCAGAACTATTAGCAGATTTTCTTAAATAATACTCATTATCTGATTCTTTAAGCTTTCCCTTCACACAAATAATTATTTCATTCATTTTTAGCTCTTACCCTCACCACGATAAAACTCTAATCTAAAATCATTGTTTTTTATCTTCAAATTTCCTAAGTGCATTTGTTACATTGTAAATAGCCTGATCATAAAACATTGCAAGCAAATGCTCTCGTAGTTTATTGTCCCCGATTTTATCAGCAAGTGCAGCATACTTTAACTGGTATACCGAAAACATTTTATTGTACTTATTCAATAGCTCCCCATTGCATTTTCTATTATTGCATAATCTCTTCAAATCACTTAAAGTGTCGTTGTACTTATGAACCAGATCGGCACGCTCTCTGTTATTGCATATCTGATGCTCGCATTGGTACAGGAAAGGCGCAAATCTCTTCATCTCCTCATTTTCAAGAAGCAGTATCAGAATATTTGTATTTTTAATAATATTGCTGTCAAGTTCAGCAGTTCCTGGTGTCTGGCGAGCTCCGATGCCTTTTAAGGATTCGCGTACGAAATTCTTTAATGCAGCCATTGCTGCATCTCCGGAATATTCCAGATTCATAATGGACATACTGTCATATCCCTTCATCTTCATCTGATGAACCAGAACAGATTCCAGAAATCCTCCCAGCACAGCGTTATACTGAATAATATCGCTTCCTGTGAGAGCAGATTTATAGGATTCTGACTGGATTCCCTGCAGCGAATTAAGCAATGACGATACTGACGCATAATCCAGCCTGTTAAAATAGGGCTTTCTGCTGACATCACCGAGGAGCGCAAATGACAGATTTCTCAGGTAGGTAATCTGACTTTGAATCATAAATCCCGATATAAACCCGCCTTTGGTTGTATTAATTTTGACAAATTCCTGCAGACCGGCATACCAGGTTCTCTGCTGAGTTCTGACAAGCTCTTCATCGCAGTACCCAGCCCGGCACAAAGCTATAACATTATCAAATTTTTCCTGAAGAACCAGCTCCGGAGCAATGTCATTATCTTTAAAAAACAGTACTTCCTTATTAAGCTCAGTTTTTGAAGCATATGACGAAATGAGGTTATTCAGGAGCAGCATATCATTTATCTGATTGTTGCACAGATTCAGAAGAACATCGTTATATGAATTCCTATCCTGTATTCTGGCTGCATTCAGAATCTTTCTGGTATACTCAATCTGTTTTTCAAACTGGAAGGTAGCCTTTTTAAGATACAGCTTCTGATAATCATCAAGTTCCTTATCTGTCAGTCTGATTATTTCGCTTCTGAATGTTTTCTCGAGCTCATTTAATTTGTAACTGCTGTTATGATCGCTGTTCTTAAGGGCTGCCAGTGATTGCAGATAAACCCTCAGGGAGGGGAATTTTTTTGAAGACCTGTATTCCGGGTACTCTGCCTTCTGAGGAATGTCCCTGCCAGATGATCCTGACCGCACAGGACTTGAATTCTGAAAATCGGCAGTGGCCGGTTTCTGGTAGGTTTTTGTAAGCTTGGGTTTTCCGGGATCCGAAAGCTTGGCCTTATCCTCCCGGGAAAGAAAGTGCAGGTCGCTGGCCGGCGTATCAAGCATTGCCAGCCGGATGTTGTCCGGAACACGATATTTCTTAAAGGTTTCGTTTAATTCCAGACTGTCTCCCCGGGTATACTGATTCTCTACAGAATTAAGAACACTGACTCTGTGAACCCCTATTCTGCTTTCCGGGTACGCAAATCTGGGTGAACCGGCAATAAAGATATTAAAGCAGGCACTGGCACATAAATAGCTGTCCGGCACTACTGTCGCCAGCTTGTTCATGGCAACCATTTCCATTATCTTGTCAGCTTCATCCAGACGCCCGCCACCGCTGTTAAGGAAGAGAAAACCTTGTCTTCCGGAATGTCTGGTTCTGCCTAGCAGCTTTGCGAATTTAAGAGAATCCCCCTCCTGAATCTCTCCGGACATCCGGTAGATATCAGATTTTTCTTCATGAAAATCAAACAGAAAATCAGCGGCAGAAACAGCACCACCGCTCATTTCTGCCAGAATCAAAATTGCCAGTGTATTGCAAAGTCTGATTCTGCCAGTTTTCCGGTATTTTTTTAAAAAACATCCCAACATTCTGATTTCCGCCTGCACAACCTGCTAGAAAACACAGGGGCCATTCTATCATAACACGTTAACACAATCATATTTTCATAATAATCTTATGACAGACACAGCAATTCAATTATAAATCAAATCACCGCCCGGCAGAAATCATCAGCAAATATTACCAGCATGATTATAAATTATCTCCTGCAGTTATTTTATCGCAGCGAAGCGGCAGCTTTTTCTTCAAGGTTAATGTATTAATAAACTCTGCAATCCACAGTGATTCATACTCAACCGGACCTTCAAAACAGGCCAGATACCTAACAATTTCATTCATGCCTATCACTTCTTTATCAAACCATACCGTCGTGATATATAACTCATCATTAAATTCAAAACTCATTACGTGATTATCATCCCATATATCTACAACGCGAACATGCTTTCTTTTAAAAAGATCGTTATTATCATCCCACATATCAACAACGCGATCATCCTTTCTTTTGAAACACCTGTATATTTTCATGGACAGACTCTCCCTTAGAATTGTTGCAATGTAAGTATTTTCAGCCGCTGTTTCACTATAGTAGCGTACAGATTCACGAACACGGATCACAGAGATAACGAAGTTGATTCCAGCTGTAATTCCATTATTGACATCGTCAGCTATTTTCAGAGTTTTATACTGCGCAGACACCTCGACAAAATATTTGCATAAACCAGAACTGACCTTACCATATTTAATTGATTTATTATCAAAATCAACAGCAATCAATCTATCTTTTTATTATAAAGAACCATTTCATACGCATTAACTCGAATATCTGCATATTTGTAATTGCTACTCATGACTAATCATTACTTTTAATTATGTTTTGATATATAAACATATAACAAAGAAACAAACACCTGTATAATACATTCATCACAAATTTTGATATTTTAATAATAAAACATCACCTCCTGTAATTACCAGAACTAATGTTCCAGCCGAGAATCCCAGTTAAGGATTTCAGTAGAGCACTCTATAATCAAATCAAATTAAATAATTCATCACTGATTCATCAAGCTGATAACCACCGTCCTTTTTGATTATCCGGACAATTAGTACGTTTTCTGCTTCCGGTCAGATCCTCCTCTCCGGAAGCATTCCTGATAACTGACTCCGTTAACGTCCTAAACAGCCCTGCCGTGTCTACCGGAGAACCCCGCGCACCTTTCCTTCGGGCACATTCACCTCCGCAATCTGCACCGCTGCCGGCTGTCCAATATAAAAGCTCGCCGTCCCATACGGACCGCGGATAACATAATCATCTCCCGAAAAGGTAAATCTTCCCGAGCCCAGATGTCCGATATAGACGAAAACATCAATATTGAATTCCGGCAGGTTGACGAACAGCCCGAATTCTCTGGTGGCTATAATAGTGCCATTAAACACCTGACCGATCCGGTCCGACATAAAGCTGGCATTAAGCCACTTCGTAACTGCATGGCCAGCCTCCTGGCTTCTTCTCTCGGTTTCTGTGCAATGCGCAGCCACCCGGTTCAGATAATCCCTGTCAAATACCGGGGTACCGGCATTCCGCTTCCCGTCCTGAATAGTTCCGGTATCGCCAGGAGATCCCGCACTGACTTCGGAAGCTGCCCCAGAAACGGAAACGTTTTTCTCTCGGCCGAGCAATCTGCCGATAAATCCTCCAAGTCCGCCGGCATTACCGGAACGGGAATTCCCTTCAGAGCCCCGGGAAGCCGCTGAAGCCTCGCTCCGGCGATGCGCCGTTTCCTTTTTCCGGTCAAGTTCGATGCATTGTCTGATAATCCGATGCACCGTAAGATCGGCATAGCGTCTGATAGGGGAAGTGAAATGAGTGTACTCACTGATACCAAGAAGATAATGACCGATATTCCCGGTAGTGTATTCTGCTCTGGCCTGATGCCGGAGCAGCAGCTTTCTGATACAGTCCTCATAAGACTTCCCGTGAAGCGCCGCAGCAAATACGGCCAGATCTGCAAGCGAAGGATGGCTGCCGCCGCCCAGTGTTTCCGGGATACTGCTGATCATTTTTCTGAATTCCGAAAGCTTCTCGGAAAGAGGATAATCCTCGGTACGGTATATCAGATCCCTGCCATGGTCCCTGATATAGCGTGCCGCTGCGGTATTGGCAGCAACCATGCACGCCTCAATCATCCAGTGCACCTCATAGTCGCTGTCCTGACGGATGGAGACAACCTTGTTTTCTGCAGCATTCAGAACATATTGCGGTTCCATATTCTGAAAAACCGCCGGCCGGTTTTTGAGGTTCCACTCCCGCATGGCCAGAGACATTTCATAAAGCTCATATACATGGACATAAACGCTCCTGTACTTCTCAGCAGCCTGCTGTTTTCCGGAAATCAGGTCCCGGACCTGCGGGTAAGTGAGTCTGGCATGCGAGTTTATGACTGCCGGATAAAACTCCCAGGAGCAGACAGATCCGTTCCTGGCAATATTCATTTCGCATACCAGACACAGCCGATCCTCAAAAGGATTCAGCGAGCAGATCCCGGTCGCGTATTTCTTGGGAAGCATCGGAATCATGGTCTTCTGAAAGTAGACAGAGTTTCCTCTGTTATAGGCCTCCCGATCTGCCGGGGAATCCGGATGCACATACCAGGAAACATCAGCAATGGCCACATACAGCTGCCAGCCGTTTCTGTTCTTTCTGGCATATACACCATCGTCATAGTCGCACGACGTTTCGCCGTCAATGGTAACAAAAGGCAGATCCCGGAGATCCTGCCGCCCTTTCATGTCTTCAGGACGCACGCTTTCCGGTATCCGACCGTCCTCCTTAAGAACATCCTCCGGCCAGGAATCGGGAATTCTGCTGTCTGCCACAACCTTCTTAACAAAAGCTCTGTAATCGCTGCTCATGATAGTGCTCCTTCGAGAATGGTAAATAATTGCATCCGGGAACCGGGAACCTATCATCAGAGGCTCCAACTGATTCCGCCACGGAATATCAGTGCTATAAGCGGGGGTGATAGTTACCAGTTCCATACTTCATTATCAGTCCCGGATACCCGCTATTTGGAAAAAATAAGTGCAGAAATCACTCGGCCCGCGAAGAGAATTTCAGTTATCGGTACCGGCCCCTGCTACCACGTGGTGCCGGATAACTTAAAGAGAAGCTCACTGAAAACAAAACCAGGACACAGAGTTTTCCGGCAGAGACATGGACAGCAATCCCCCCTTACGGCCAGGCTGATGTCAGCCTCTGACGGCAAATCCCCGGAGGATTTCCGCCTCATCATGGTTAGCAGCCACTCCCGACGGAGTATGCTCTCTATTTTTACCAGTATTCCCTGTCAAAATTCAAACATGCTTCAGGCTTTAACGGATCCTGAAGACGGTTCCAGAAGCGGATTTCGGTGTTTTGGCCCATTCTGAGCATGCTCAGGACGATGGAAAAAGGAATTTAAAGAACAGGCTGTCAAGACTGTGTGGCAGGAGCTGTCACGTAATCTCAGCGGAGGTAGGCATCCAGGGGAACTAATTTTCATCTTCAGCGTTGCGGGGGTGAACCACACCTGAAAAACTAATCCGGGACAGCTTCATATTCAGACTGGCGGTGAAGTCCGGGAGCCTCACCGGCAGCTCTCCGAGGGGGGTGGACTATCACGGCACCGAGTTTAACTGCCGGGCAGCGGTATATCAGGAAGAATACTATGAAGCGGCAGCATGAAAGCTGCCTAAGCGGTGGACGGAAAGCGAAGGCGCTGTCGAAGATCGAGAAGCTTAAGAGAATGATGAAGTAGCTGACAAATTTTCACTTTTGTATACCAACTGATGATTGGCTAGCGATTAAAATTAGCGAAACTCAGGTAAAAATGGTTGTGAGATCCTATGAAATTCAAATATTTAATGCTTATCCCAGTTTTGCTGTCTGGGGCTGTTTATGCAGATACAATTGACGAATGCAGCAGTTACTTTGGAAAAAAGGAATACTCCAAAGCCCTGCCTCTCTGTCAGGAGGCTTGCAGCCAGAACAGTGGCGGCGGCTGTGACAGTCTAGGCGACTTATATTACCTCGGCAAGGGCGTGCAACAGGATTACAGTCAGGCTAAAACCTATTATGAAAAAGCCTGCAGCCTGAATAATGGCTCAGGATGCAGCAATTTAGGTCTTTTATATGACAATGGCCAGGGTGTGAAACAGGATTACAGTCAGGCTAAAACCTATTACGAAAAAGCCTGCAGCCTGAATAATGTCCTGGGGTGCAACAACTTAGGTTACTTTTACGAATACGGCCAGGGAACAGAGAAGGATTATAACCGGGCTAAAGAGCTTTATGAAAAAGCCTGCAATATGAATGAGGGCTACGGATGCAATAATTTAGGCGAATTATACAAGAAAGGACAGGGAGTAAAACAGAACTACAGCCAGGCCATAGAGCTTTACGAAAAAGCCTGCAATATGAATGAGGGCATAGGATGTGCCAGCTTAGGTGAACTGTACGAAGAAGGCAACGGAGTAAAGCAGGATTATGGCCGGGCCAGAGAGCTTTACGAAAAATCCTGTAATATGGATGAGAGCTTCGGATGCAACAGCTTAGGTGTTTTATACGAAAAAGGTCACGGTGTAAAACAGGACTACAACCAGGCTAAAATTCTATACGAAAAAGCCTGCGACATGGATGAAAGCTTTGGATGCTTCAATCTGGGCAGGCTATATGAGCACGGCAGTTATAATGTTAGGCAAAATAAAGCCATGGCAAAAGAATATTACAAAAGAGCCTGTATTTTCGATGAGCAGATAGGCTGCGATGAATACCGGGCGCTAAACAAAGAAGGTGACTAGCACAGTACCAACTATTTCGCATAGTCTCTCTGGAGCGCCCCTATAAAATAAATAAAATCTATATTTATTATAAGGCTGAATTTCTTACTTCACAAAGATTCGGCCTTTTTTGTTTGTCTTCGTTGCATTTATTGCCTAACGGTTTCCTAACTGGCAGTGACTGAAGAACTGTACTTAAAAACGGATCTGACACGTAAAGGTAGTAAAAAATGACCTGAGCTCTGGAAAACGTAAGAGTGTTTCATAATATTGTATTAGGTCTTAAACCTTCTTTTTATGGCTTCGGGGATTCTTGACAAAAGTGCTGGTGAATCCGTACCATATCGCACACAAAAATCGGGATGTGCTGAAGGAATTTGCAATGGAAGCGAAGATCACAAATAACAATCTTCCTGCTAATCAGCACGATACTGACACTTCCAAACTGGACAACCTTTATTCGTTAATCGAAAAACTTACATCAACCATTCAAGAGCAGACCTCAACCATTCAAGAGCAGACCTCAACCATTCAAGAGCAGACCTCAACCATTCAGAAGCAGACTTCAACCATTCAGAAGCAGACTGAAGCCTTTC
>NZ_KB899638.1:273536-300482 GCF_000378405.1 Succinimonas amylolytica DSM 2873
AATCGCTGTCTGATGAAAGAAGAAATGCTATTCTTGAGCAGGCAATGCCGTGGAAATTTAAGAAGGCCTAAAGTGCTGACTTTAGACCTAATACATAATATTTAATAGATTAGAAACACCCTCTCCGTCAGTTACCGATTCGTGCAGAGTCCCTGGTAAGCATCCGGACAGATTCCCATTTCCCCCATTATTCAGAGAGAACAAACCTCAAAAGTGGGCAGTGTCTCATATTTAAAATTTAATTCCGGTAGTAGAATTTATAATGACTTTCCATAGCCGCCAAACCTGCTCCGGTATTATCTCGGATGCCAAAAGCTAAAATTCCGGGAAATTAGCACAGCACGGGCTGCCAAAACAGAATTATTGGAACCTAAGGCCTCACGGTCTTTTACTGGCAAATTCAAGGGAAATGATCAGATCATGAATCCTTCACTTAACAAGAAACTGGTAATGATCAGCACTGCGGCCATTACCACTATTATCTGCATTGTAATTTTCCTCTCCTATACCAGATCCCGGGATATTCTTACGGAAAACCTGGTAAATGAAACGCTTCCGGGCAGAATCCATGCCATAACAACTGATCTGGAGAAGGAACTGGAAACCTACCGGACTATTTCCATCGGCATGAACGGCGATCTCCGGGAAATGGACACTGTTATCAAGGGCAGCAAGGAAGCTCAGGATGATGCCCGGATCGTGAGTTATCTCACCCATATCAAAAACAACCACAGCACCACGGCAGCCTTTTTCGCCTCCGCCATTAACCACAGATACTATGTATACGACAAATTCCTGAAGACCGTTTCTCCTGATGTGGAAAAGGACCGGTGGTTCTTTGACATCCTTAAAAGCGGAAAGCCCTATCTTTACAATTTGGATCTTGATGAAAACACCAATGAGCTTTCCGTTTTTCTAAACTATCTGATAACCGATCCGCAGGGAAAGGTTCTTGGCGTTGCAGGGGTCGGAAACAGTCTTGGCAATCTTTCAAAGGAATTCAACGAATATAACCAAAAGCATCAGAGCAAGGTTTATCTTATAAATGAAAAGGGACAGATCAGTCTGGGAGGAACCCGGGAGCAGACCGGCAAAAGCTACAGTTCCGACCCGCAGGTTCAGAATGCCATTCTGTCCTCCAAAGGTTTTCTGATCCAGAATATCGAAAAGGACGGAACCAGATATATCGTAGCTTCATCCTTTGTTCCAGAAATCGGCTGGAACATGGTTATGGAGGTTCCTGAATCCGTAGCTCTGAACCAGGCCTCCTCTCTGGCATGGGAACAGATCATCATCTGTCTTATATCTATTCCGCTGTTTTCTTTTATTCTGGCCATCATCATCAGTAAAACACTATCCCCGCTGCGGCGGATTTCCAGAGAGCTCCTGACACTGGGAGGGGATCTCACCTTCCGGCTGAAATACAGCAAGGATGACGAGATCGGAGATATTGTAAAGAGTGTTAATTCCTTTCTGGAAAAGCTCCAGAATCTTCTCGCAGACAATATGAAAATCTCCGAGGAAATGTACTCACTGACCATGACCACCGACAAGGTATCAGAAAAGGCCAGCCGGGGACTTCATATTCAGCAGGAGCTCACAAAAACCTTTGTGGAATCGGTAAGCGAACTCACCACTGTGGCTGAAAGCATCGCTAAAAATGCGGAAGAAGCCGCCGCATCTACCGGAAAGGCCACCGAGATTACCGATCGCAGCTCGGAACAGATCAGCGAGATGATAAATTCTATAGATCATGTTGCCTCCCGGGTAGACACTGCAGTTAAGAAGGTCAACGCTCTTAACCAGTCAGCGCAGCAAATCGAGATGATACTCAGCGTTATCTCATCGATTTCAGAACAAACCACCCTGCTGGCTCTGAACGCCGCTATTGAAGCCGCAAGAGCCGGTGAAGTAGGAAGGGGGTTTGCTGTAGTGGCAGACGAAATCAGATCCCTGGCCACCAAAACTCAGAACTCCACCAGTGAAATCTCCAAGGTTCTCAATGATCTGCAAAAGAGCACCGAGGAGCTGGATAACTTCATGCTGGAGTCCCAGAAAGACTCTCAGATCAGCATAGCCATGGCTCACAAAACCGAGGAAATGCTTGAGAAAATTATTGAGATTACGGGAAACATCAACAGCATGATCATCCAGATCTCTTCAGCAGCCGAAGAGCACAGCTGTGTGGCCAGAAAGCTCAATGACGATTCCTCCAGCATTTCCGAAATAACCGACAAGGTTCATGAGATGCTGGTACAGCAAAACCAGGTTCTGGAGGAACAGCAGGAATGCTCTGAAAAACAGAGACAGGAACTTGAAAAGTTCATTATCTGAGGATAGCAGAGAACTGGAGATAAGGAAGGCCGTTTCCCCGGGAAGCGGCCTTCTTTTTTGCACATCGGAAAAATACCGGACTAAAAAAACGTCCCTGAAATATCGCGGAATCTTCGGAGGACGCCCCTAAAAAACGCCTCTTTCAGGATTTACAGGAAATAGGTCTTCACATAATCCGTGACAGGTAATCCGGACTCAAGATACCGGATCAGGAGCTCTGCGGCCGCCCTGCAGTCGCTGTCGGCCTTATGATGGTCCAGGTCAATACCGAAATGGTCGCACAGACAGTCCAGTGCGTAGCTTCCCAGTCCTGGTACCGCGCGTCGCCCCATCTGCACGGTACAGCAATACGGTACCGCCGGTTTCCAGACAATTCGATAATCCCGCAGACATTTTTTAAGCACTCCCATGTCAAATACGGCATTGTGGGCCACCAGGATACCGGATGAAAAATAGGGTTCGAGATTCTTCCAGCCTTCCGCAAATGAGGGATAACCGGTCACGGTGCCGGCATCTATTCCGGTTAGTCTGGCATTAAAGGGATCAAAATGCTGCTCCGGATTGACATAGGTAAAATAACTGTCAGAAATGCGGCCATCCTCCACCACGGTAATCCCGACAGCACTCATGCGGCTGTTGGATCTGTTGGGAGTCTCAACATCAAAAACGACAAATCTGGTCATATACTGTTCTCTTAAATATGTTCATGCGCCGGCGTTCCGCCCTTCACTTTAAATACGCTGACTGATAGCCATAACGGGCGGAAAGTTCAGAACGAGGAGATGGTACCACGTCCGAAGGAACCCCGGTTACCGCTCACTTCTTCAAAATTCCGGCAAGTTTCTCGGCCCATTCAGCTTCCTTAAAACCGACAAGAACAAAATCCGGCCCCACAAGAAGTGGTCTTTTCACCAGCATGCCGTCTGAAGCCAGCAGGGCAAACTGTTCATCGTCGCTCATCCCGGGAATCTTTGCGGACAGGCCGTTCTCGCGGTATTTAATGCCGCTGGTGTTAAAAAAACGCTTCAGGGGAAGTCCGCTCATGGCATGAAACCGGCGCAGTGTCTCTTCATCAGGATGTTCCGCGGCAATATCCTTCAGATTATAGCTGATACCACTGTCATCCAGCCACTTCAGGGCTTTTTTACAGGTGGTGCAGCGGCTGTGGCAGTAAACAGCTAACGTCATAATGATGTCCTCTCGTCATGTAAAAATGCTGTTTTCCGGAAAAAAAAACTCCCCGGGGATAATTATGTCATTCTGCCGGTATTCTGCCATAGACAGAAAGAGAACCGTCAATGAGCTACGGCATCTGACTGTAAAGCTATAAAAAAACGCCCTTTCTGAAATGCTACCTTATTCTCAGCTGTCTCAGGGCATTACGGCTCACCCGCAGTGCCGGCCGCACAAACACGTTCCCGCTGAACACCTCGCTACCCTGAGGAACCACCTGACCATTTACGGACACGGTGAGAGCGCTGTAGGCTTTAGTGCCGCGGTTCCGCAGCCACCATGAGCCGTATCGCCCCGGAAATTCGGTTCTGTTTCCCAGACGGGATCTGGCATAGTCCGTAATCTCGCAAAGCAGGCGATCCGGGGATTTCAGGTATTGCGCCACCTCGGCACTGCTGAGCAGAAAGACCCGATCCCGGGAATAGCGTCCCACGCCCTTTCTTTTTCCGGATATGTCCTCATCCTGAACGGCAGTAGTCTCGAGAGCGTCCTTTTCCCGATCCGTGAAGGCATCCCTGATAAATTCATGATTCAGCCATTTGTTAATAGTGCTGGTTCCCCAGTAGGTATCGGAATACCCCTGGTTGTAGGGACGCACGTCGAGGCATTTTCGGGACAGAAGCAGCAGGGTTCCGTCATCTCCGGACAGCAGATACCATTCCAGCTTGGTGGCCGCTCCGCTGGCGCTCTGAGGATAGCGTCCGAAGGAAACAATATCTGAAGCCGCGGGAGTGCGTGATTCCGCCGGCATAGCATCGGAGTCGGACTGGACGACGTCCGGCTCCGGATACTTTTCTGCCCTGCCGGCATGATCCAGGGTATACTTACCTGCAAGGCAGATAATAGCAAGAAGCACCAGATACCTGAGTCCTGCCAGAAAATTTCCTCCGAACGGTTTCCGGTAGTCCGGAGGATAATCTCCGTCCGGATAGTAGATTTCGGTTACCTGAGTTTCGTGCTTTCTTCTGGCAATTTCCTCATCAGAAAACTCATAGCACACCCCGTTAACGGTAACCGGCTTCCGGTTGTTCTTATTGACAATCCGATTCTGAATATCGGCAATCAGTCTTCTGATTGCCATTCCCTGGCTCAGGGCATCCGAAAGCCGGATATAGGAGAAGGTATGCCAGACCTCCCGATCCGCCTCGTACAGACCAAGACCGTAGCAGGTAAAGATTTTGCGAAGCTCGTAATAACGGCGTCTTCTGAGCAGGCTGTCCACAAAATGATTAAAGTGGGTCCCGTTCCGGAACCGGTATTCCCCGTTCCCGAACACCGCTGCAGTAATACTGCTGAGACGGGCCTCCAGCACCTGCCGGGCTTCCGCCTCCGGAAAAGCGGTGCTGAGAAATATAAGGGCATTCTTATGCCGGCGCAGGAAATCCTGATAATCCGCGGTGCTGCGCTTCTGGAGGACCGCCGCACTTTCCTCGAAATCTCGGGGGGAAAGATAAATGCTGGTACCCAGACGGAATTTGCGAACTGAAGAAAGGCGATACCCGAGATACAGGGCCTGCCAGACGCCGTTCTGAAGCCAGGGTTCCGCATTCAGAAAAGGATCCTCCGGCAGGAAAGAATCCCCGGGAGTCTTTGAAATATACTCTCCGGCCTCTCTGAGACTGGAAACAAGATCCTGACTGCCCTCGGCAAATTCGGCAAAGGAAAGGAGATTGCCGTTAAAAAGAAGCCTGACCGCCCGGCTCAGATATTCTCTGTCCGGAACCAGTGCCAGAGATTCATCAATAAGAGAGGAACCAAAATCATCTGTCCCGGAAAACCATCTTCCCCCGCAGAAAATGCGCCGGTCTCCTCCGGGAAAGGCATAGCCCGCAGCCAGAGCAGCACACCGGGGATCAGACTGCTCCCGCGCGGCGGACTCCCTTAGCCGCACCACCAGATGGTAAAATTTCCGGATATCAGGGAGCTTTCTGTTTTCGGGACTTATGGAAAAAAGGAGATCCCGGAAGGCCCGAAAAACCGGAGCCCCCTCCGCATCGCCCCGGGCAATACTTTCCTGCGCCTGACGAGACACCTCGGAAACCAAACCGGCAAGAGAGAAATACTCTCTTCCGCAAAAGACAAAACCGTCCCCCGAATCCCGGGAAGAAAGATCGCGCATAGAAAAAAAATCCCCGGCTCCTGGCAATCAGGAAAAGGCAATAGAAAAAACTGTTCCGGACACTGTCAAATCCAGACATCTTTACTAAAGGATACGCCTGTCCGGCCAAAATTTTAAACACAACCTGAATTCCGGGGGAATTTTTTTGGGGAACATCATAAAGAATACCCCGGGGGCATAGGAAAACTCCCGGCGGAGGTAAAACGGAAAGAGTATAATGAAAAACACGGCTCCCGGTACTGGTCCGGGGCATGCAATTTCGCCATTCCATCCAGCAGACACGGAGAAAAATATGGAACGCTTTCACGAGGGAGACATCGTTCGGCATTTCAAAAGGGAAAACGTCAGTCCGGAAACCACGGAATACCTTTACCGGATTCTGGCCTTCGCCACACATACCGAAAACCATGAAAAGCTGGTGGTCTACCAGGCTCTCTATCCGCCCTTCAAGGTCTGTGCCCGGCCGCTGGAGATGTTTGAGAGCGAGGTAGATCATGCAAAATATCCGCAGGCCTCCCAGAAGTACCGTTTCGAGGTAGTGCCACGGGAGATTTTTCCGGAAGGCTGAACTCCCCGAAAGGACGGCACTGGCACATGCCGCCCTGCCGGAATTACGGGCTAGGCTTCCCGGGAAGGAGTACCGCCGTTTTCGGAACTGCCTCCATTATCCCGGGAAGCAGTCAGTGCCGGGAATACTCCAAAGGTAATGAACATAACCGAAAATCCGCCGATCAGGTTGGCGTACCGGTGCGGCATTATCTGAGAGAAAACGTGCGGCACGATAATATAGAGAAGCAGCAGAAGCAGCATGCCGGCAATCGTTACGCCAAGCCTCCGAAAAGCCGGAGTATTCCCGGTATCATATCCTCTGAAATACTGTAAAAACACCAGGGCTGCGGATACCCCGAGATAGTAGCCAATCCCCTTATAGGAATTCAGCACCATTTTTGCCGGATCAACCACGAGTTTTCCGGCAGCGTCCGTAAGCTCAGGATAGGATTTCAATTCAAAATATAAAGCGGAAACAACACTTACCGCCACTGATACCAGGAACAGTATCCAGGCTTTACGGGTTTTGCTGCCGTGATCCAGCCAGCGGAACACTCTGTTCATCACCAGAACCAGCGCCAGCGAGCTCATTAGCCCGATAAAGACATCCTGCGGAGTATGAACGCCCAGATAGTTTCTGGAAAACAGCACCAGAAGCAGCATAGCCAGGGAGGCAGCCAGGAGAATCCGGCAGCGGCCCCAGGTTTTTACGATAATCCCCCCGAAAAGAGTGGTGGCATTGGTAGAATGTCCGCTGGGAAAGGAATAGCCAGTGGCTGATACCTTCGCATCTCCGGGAGGTATTATAAGTTCATCCCGCACCCATGGTCTGAAGGCGCACACTGTAAGCTTGAGAATACCGTTCATCATCTCGCCGTAGCCGTTGACCTGAACAAGAAAGGTTCCCAGGCGGGTACTGAATCCGAAATATATCAAAACCACCATAAGGAGAGTGAGCTTCCCGCCGCCGAATTCCGTGACAAACAGAATAAAGCTGGTAAAGATATTATGACTGAATTCCCGGAAATTCTGGAGGGCCATAAGATAGTCCAGATCCGTATGAAAATCCGGATCCTGAAACACTGTCATGCTCAGAACGGTAATGACGAGCGTCAGAAGAACCGTAACGATAATTCCGATGTTTTCGGCTCTGGTACTTACGAAGACCTCGGGTAGCTTTTCTTGCGACATAGTAACACTCTCAAAACGAAAAATGCGCGAACAGGGGTCTCAGCGCATCGGACGGTAAACGGCCGAAACACTGACAGGGTTACAAAACCGTACTCAGTATTTAAGCACCAAAATGCTCCGGAGGGAACAGCCGGCATGCCGCAGTCCCGAAAAACCGCTATTTTTCGGGATCGGTACCACCCTCCCTGCCGGCCGCCAGAACCGGAAACACCCCGAAAACCGCAAATACCATCACGAAAACGCTCAGCACTCCGGCCACCCCCGCCGGAAATACCAGTGACAGTACCGGCGGCATTCCAAGATGGAGAAGGAGCATTAAAAATCCGGCTCCGAGAGTCATCAGCACCCGTTCGTTCCGGGGAGCATTTTCCGCCTGATACCCCGGGAAATAATGCCGGAAAAGCATTACGGAGGTCGCCCCCAGATACAGGCCGATAACCCGGCTGGAATCCTGCACCAGCCTTGCAGGATCCGCTATAGGATGTCCGGCGGCATCTCTGACCTCGGGATAGGACTTACACTCAAAACAGACTGCAGACAGTACGCTGATCACGATGGATATCAGAAAAAGCAGCCATTTCCTGCGGCCCCTGGCACGGCAGTCTCCGGTATCAGTCCAGCGAAATATTTTGCACATTAGCAGAACCACTCCCAGTGTACTCGCAAAGCCGATGAGAACATCCTCGGGAGTATGAACGCCCAGATAATTCCGCGAAAACAGCACCAGAAGCAGCAGACAAACAAATCCGGCGGTAAGCCAGCGATACCGGGAACCGGTCATGAGGGCCAGGCTGCCGTATACGGCGGTAGCGTTTGTGGAATGCCCGCTGGGAAAGGAATAGCCGGTAGCGGCGATTTTCGCATCTCCGGGAGGAACAATAAGTTCATCACGGACCCAGGGCCTCAGGGCAGACACCGTGAGCTTCAGAAATCCGTTCAGCATAGAGCTGTAGCCGACACATTGCAGAAGAAAGCTTCCCAGCCGGGTGCTTATCCCGAAATAGACCAGCACCAGTACCGGCATAGTCAGATAGGAGCTGCCGCACCAGGTTACCATCTGAAAGAAACCGGTAAGGAGATCACCGGTGTACTCCCGAAAATTCTGGAGTGCCATAAGGAAGTCCAGATCCGCATGAAAACCAGGCGCGCGGAAAACTGTCATACTGAGGACGGTACCGGCAACAGTCAGAAGAACGGCAGCAGCAATTCCGATATTTTCAAAGAACTGTCTGCCGGAGCGAGGAAATTTTTCATGCGACATGGAATGCTCCCGTTTCATAAAGGTGTTATCCGGAAAAGCGGACAGCTTCCTGCCGTCCCCGTGATAACGGAGGCTCTGACACCTGATACAGGGCAGCAGCACAGAACAGGTGTGCTGTTTTACGAAAGTCTGTTTCAGAAAAAATCGGTCCAAATCTCAAATTCGAAAATTTTTCTGCAAAAAATTCTCCTTTGCGGCAGATATCCAACCCCAATCCTCCCTGTCAGCTATAATCAAAGAGCAAGTTGTTTTTTTAGCAAGAGGTACCCAGACAATGTCCCTTATTAATAAGAGTGTTGTTGAGTTTACCGTTCAGGCCTTCCTTGACGGTGAATTCAAGACCATCACCAAACAGGATACTCTCGGCAAGTGGAGTGTTTTCTTTTTCTATCCTGCAGACTTTACCTTTGTCTGCCCTACCGAGCTTGAGGATCTGGCTGGCAAGTACGAGGAATTCAAGGCCATCGGCTGCGAAATCTACAGCGTATCCTGCGACTCTCATTTTGTTCACAAGGCCTGGCATGACACCTCCAAAACCATCCAGAAGATCCGTTACCCGATGCTGGCGGATCCCACCGGCACTCTGGCCAGAGGCTTTGATGTCATGATTGAATCCGAGGGCATGGCCGAACGCGGCAGCTTTATCGTAAACCCCGAGGGCAAAATTGTAGCCTATGAGGTGGTTGCCGGAAATATCGGACGCAATGCGGATGAGCTTTTCAGAAGAGTGCAGGCACTGCAGTTTGTTGCCGAGCACGGTGATCAGGTCTGCCCGGCAAAATGGAAGCCGGGTGCTGAAACCCTGAAGCCCAGCCTGGACCTGGTAGGACTTATCTGATCCGGCAGCAGCGCTGGCAAATGCGATGAAAGACAGTAAAGGGGGATACTCCCCCTTTTTTCATTTTCTTTCTCTCTCCGGAAGAAACGCCCGGAACAGTTCTGGCCTTCTGCCCGGCGCCTGCTTCCGCTACCTGCAGGCACCGCCGCCCCGGGTACCTCCGCCGCCATGAGAACCGCCGCCGGATCCCCCGCTGCCGCCCTTTCCGGATCCGGAACTCAGAAGGCAGTCCAGAAGAAACAGCGCCGCGGCAAGCAGAAAGCCCTTCCAGCGTGTGCATTCGGCAGCCGGATCCCGGTAGTAATGAAAGCAGATCCGCCAGAGTAAAAAGATAAAGCAAATAATTCCGGTACCTAAACCAATCCAGAAATTCTCAGGCGGAGGCGGGAGCGGTACGGGATCATTGCAGTACTGTTCTCTGGGAACCTCAGAGGCACTTTCATGAAAGGTCACTGTGACGGGCACCGGGAGCTGATACTTTCCGTAAAGCTCGGTCATTACAGCTGCAAAGGTATTGAGGGCGGCCAGGTTCCATTTATCAGCCTTAACCGCAGCCACGGCATGCTCATCCAGAATTCGGCCGGCTTTTCCGTCCGGGATGACATCCTCGATTCCGCTGCCGATCCTAAGTACAGTATGATGATCCAGGGAATCCAGAAGGAGCAGGACACCGTTATTCTTTGCGGCATCTCCGACCCCCACGGTATTAAACAGATCCGTAGCATAGGTATTGCAGTCCGGAGAGCAGCCGGGCACCGTGGCCAGGTAAAACTCCGCCCCTGACCTGTCCTTAAGAATTCTGACCTCGCTGTCAATATACCTCGCGGTTTCCGGAGTAATTACGTTTGAGGCATCCATGACCGCAAAATACGGGGTGGGATAAACCGTGGCATCCATACCGTCTGCCACAGCTTCTGCAAAACCGCTTACCAGGTAAAAGCTGATGCCCGCCGCCAGAATGGCAAAAAGCACGCAGGAAATAATCTTTTTCATAAACAATCACTGAAAACAACGAAGCCACTGCGGTGTATGGTACCACGCCGGCATAGGCACGAACACAAAATGCAGAAAAAAGATCCAGAGCATGCGTGATCGCCGGAGAGTCATGGATCTGTTCATCAGGAATCTCAGGGAGCCGTACAGCAGGTAACGGTGTTTCGCGAAACTATCTCCAGAAGCAGTACTGGGACTGCGGCCGGCCAGATACTGGAAGCGGGAGACTGCAAACAGAGGAAACATCCTGCGTCACAAAAAGCGGCAGCGAAACGCCCCAAACCGGAATCAGAGCCGGACGGGTCATCTGCACCGGGACACCTCCGCAAAACTGAACCCCGAAAGCTCCGGACTCCCGGAAATTACCGCCATTGCCTCTGATGAAGAGTCAATACCGATAACCCGGCGTCCCAGCCGGACTCCGGCCGCAAGAAATGATCCGGATCCGGCGAAGGGATCCATAATCAGAGAAGTCTCCCGGGATGACTGCCGGATGATCATTTCCAGCATCTCGGAATTCTTTTCTGTCGGGTAGCGGGGATACTGGGGATCCTTATATCTGAGCCAGATATCCTGAATCTTCTTTCCGGCGGCATCATCCGCATACCTGATGATCCGGGGCACTCCGTTGGCAGACCATTCAATAAGTCCCTTTTCGTCAAGCTCGGCAAGAACGTCCGGAGCATAACGCCAGTGCCGGCCCGGAGGGGGAAGCTGATTCCGGAACATTCCGCCAGTATCCCCGGCCGATTCTCCGGGGGCGTGGCAGGGAACCGTGGTATATCTCCGGCCGCGGGCATCCTTTTTCTTAAAAAGGCGGGCCAGGTCCTCCTCGGAATGAGGCTCCGTTATGCCATTAAAAATCACCTGATCCCGGTTTTTTGCATACAGATAAATAACGTCCTTGCAGTTCCCGTAGCCGGCCCGGGAGAAATTTTTCGGATTGCACTTTACCCGGGAAATGTCATTGAGGAAATTATCCATGCCGAACACCTCATCCAGAAGGATTCTGAGATACGGCCCGGCCCGGTTGTCTATATGGAGATACAGCGAACCGGACTCACTGAGAAGCAGGTGGATAAGACAGAGTCGTACCCGCATAAACTCAAGATACTCATCCATGGGCATGCTGTCGTTATAGGCCACCCGATCCGAGCTGCCGTGGCTGACGGTGGATACCCTATCAGTTCCCCTGAAAAAACAGGACCTTGTATTGAACGGAGGGTCGGTATAGACAAGATCGATTTTTCCGGCAAAATGCCGCAGAAGGCTGAGCATAACCTCGTAGTTATCGCCGGTAACCGCAAGACCGGTCTTAAAATCAGAGGGAATATCCCGCGCACTTCCGGCCGCCGCAGCCAGAAGCTCCTCGCGGATTTCCTGAAGCGGTCTTTTGCCTGGGTATTGTAATTCCATAACGTACCTGAAAAACACCAAAACAGACGTAATAAATCCGTTCAGGACTCCAGAACATCCTGATCCACATCCCGCGGATCCACCGCATATCTCCGAAGAAATTCCTGATAGTCCCGATCTGACTGAATAAGCATGATTTCACGGAAACGGCCGTTCTCCAGTGACCTGAAACCGGCCATTTTCTCGCCGGTACAGCAGCCGACACGAATCAGCGGCTTTTCCCGGGTCTTGTCATAGGGAGTTACCGCAGGCTTCTTTCCTCCGAAGGAAAACAGCTTCTCAAAAAACATGGCAGTTCCTGTTAAAAAACGGCCGGCAAGTACCGGTAAATCAGTTATTGCCCCAGATATCCTGGGCCACCACCACTTCAACCCGGGCCAGCTTAATAGCCCCAATAAGCTCCTCGTCATAAGGAGGCTGATCGGTTACAAGACGGGTAACCTCCGACCAGGAGGCAAAGGTATGCACTGCTGTCTGGGCAATCTTGCTGTGGTCTGCCACCACGGTAACCTCGCTGCCTCTTTTGACAACCGCACTGTAGGTACTGCCGATATCATAATCCGCACTGCAGATTCCGCCCTTGGTAAGACCGGAGGTGCCAATAATAATCTGATTGGCATAAACGCGCTCCAGAAAATTAATGGTATCAGCTCCGTAAACGCTGCGTTCTCTGGGATTATAGGTTCCGGGACACATCTGAACTCTGATAGTGGAGTTGGTGGCGATAATCTCTGCCACAGCAAAGGAATCGGTGACTACCAGAAGATCGTGCTTTTCGGCAGCAAGTCTTCGGGCGACATGCAGCGTGGTAGAACCGCCTGCGATAATAATCACGTCGCCATGATTAACGAAACGGGTGGCCTCCCGGGCAATATTTTCCCGTTCCCTGACAAACATCTGCTCTCTCTGGCTAATATCGCCATCCGGAGAAAGCGGACGGGATGCCCCGCCATAGGTACGGTTAATAAGTCCTTTTGCTTCCAGTTCCTCCAGATCTCTTCTGATAGTTTCGGTGGAGACCTGAAGATTTTTAGCCAAATCAAGAGCCCTGATAGTGGGAGTTGCCTGAAGTTCGGCGATTATCTTCTGCTGGCGCTCGATCTTGGATAGTCTGGCCATGACCTGTTATCCCCTGTGACAAGAAGGCCAGACTGTTGTCTGGCCTTCAGATTGAATCCAAAAGCGACTCAGTCGAACAGTGCAACATCCTCAAGCGGCGGCATCTCGACTTCAATAATTTCATCCTCTACCTTGCGCAGAGCTCTCTTCTGATCCTGAGTATCAAGAAAAGCTTCGGTAATGAGACCTTCTTCGATTTCACGAAGAGCAATAACGGTAGCCTTGTCATTTTCAGGATCAACCAAAGGATCACAGCCGTGAACGGAAATCTGACGCGCTCTTCTTGCCGCATTTAAAACAAGATCAAAGCGGTTGCCCATCTGTCTTACTGCATCTTCTACAGTTACTCTTGCCATTTAAAACTCTCCTGATAAACTGCCTCTCCGTAAGAAGCGGCATGCATTATATCACAGAATACGGCATAAAATCGCCAGCAATGTTGAATTTTCAGAAAAACGGATTGCGTAAGGTGTACCCATTACCTAAAAAAGCAACAGACTCAGGAAAGCGATACACCAAAAGGCAGGAGCGGAGGGAGTAAATACTATTTTGTGTAAACTGTGATTTAACTCTAAAAAAAAAACTTCTCCATTCTCTCTTTTGTAAGTGGTAGTTGAAGAAATTCATTTTTAATTGTGGTCCAGTTCTGTACGCGACTCTTGTCCCACTTTTCTTTTAGCGTAAGTATCCTCAGATACATAGCCCGGTAAACAGCATCCGGCTATTCGTATGGCACTGAACCTGCGCTCGAACCAGCTTAAGATTTACGAAGATCACATGAAGACGGTTTTTGATACGATTAAAGTCATGGTTCTCAAGTCATACAAGGAACTGTACGATCTCCTTTTGACAAACAATCCCCGGTACCGAGGATATGTCTGTGATTGGCATAATCTGCGTGGTTGGTGACGATCTCTCCAGTTTTTCTTCTATCAAGAAGTTTGCCAGCTGGACCGGCCTTGCTCCGGGTAATAATATATCAGCAGGCGTGAGCTATTCATCACGGATTACCCACGGAAACAGATACTTTCGCAGGACAATCCTGGCCATCGCTCAGGGATGCGCAAACCAGAAGAAGAATAAATCCGGCCTGGGAAATCTGTTCCAGCGTCTTCGTGAACGCAAGGGTTACAATAAGGCCAGGGTAGCTGTAGCGCACAGGATTGTCAGAATTATTTACGTGATAATAACGCGGAAGGTCAAATATGAAGACAGCCCGAACGATCAGTCGTTGGCAAAATTCCGGATGGCTCAGGTCAAACGCGCCATCTCCAGAGCCAAAATTACTGAAGGTCTGTGTGTGCAGAGCGAAACCAGCAATCAGGGCAAAGTGATCTGTGCCAGCGTCAGCATGCCCCAGCCAACTTAACGGGGGCCGGAACGGATCTTACCGAAGAGATCCGGGCCGCCACTCCATTCCAGGGCATGCAGCGTTCCGAATGCGGCTTAAGGACCGTCGCTTTCGTTTGTCCGCCGGGGAGCTTTCTTTCATAATAGATAGAAGATCAATATACTGGTCTTCCCCGAAAGCCTCCAAATGATACTGATTGCGGACAAAAGCGAAGTCTTTGCCGAATGCAAGGACTTACAACGTACATAAAGAACTACAGCATTTTTTTTGCCTTGTAGCACTCAAAAATAAAAAGAGGGTTTTCATAATAAAAACTACTGTTGTAATCATCTATTGCCGGACTGATAAATGAATTGTACACTTCGATCAGCGCGTCAATTACATCCGTTTTTTTATCTTCAGCAACCATTTTGATCAGACGTTTGTATACTTTTCCTATATCCCAATAGGATGGCACCGCATATCCGCAGTCTGCGATATTATCAAATGTTCCTATTTCAATATGCGCACTTTCTATGAAATCATCACTGACTCTCTCCGGATTATCGCAGTGATAAACACCTGCAAGCTCAAAAATTTTAGATATTTGTTCTTTACCTAACCGGTTAACTACGTCAGCCCGGGTATTTTTGGTTTTTCTTGCAATATAATCGATCAGCGCACATGTAAAAAAAAGATCGTTATCCTGCTGAGCCATTCTACCTGCATCTTCCATTACCTGACCTCCTCAAAACATCTGTATGACAGGCACTTCAAAGCATCATCAGTACAGAATACTATTCGATGAGTAGGATATTTGAATCTGGCCAGGATCCAAAACTGCTCTCTTGTAATAGAACCTTCAATATAATCAGCAACATAGGAGTAAATTTGATCATCAGCCATGGCCCCTATGACAATATCATAATCATGAGGCTTGCCACTGCGACAGTCAGCAATAAAATCAAGCCAGTCATCCGACATTTCTTTAAATTCAAGAATACGCAATCCAGGTATCAGACGAACATCATACACGGAGACTATTTTGGAAGTATATCTTCTGGCCCAGCGTTGCGCCTGCTCCTTGATTACAGTACAGTAAAAACCTTTGCCAAAATCCTTGGTATATTTACCAACTCTAATCTCCGGCCTCTCAACAGCCTGATATCCACCATGATATACAGTCATCAATGCCATACCATTCAACCTTATGCTACCCGAAATGATGCTGCATCAGCCTGCCAAACAACATCTCAGTCTCTGCAAGGGATTATTGAATTGCAACCTTTGATTTGTCGATTTAAGCGGGATAATCACTATTTTTACGTAAAATACCAAAATAAAAATAATTTTAGTGTTTATTGGGAGACTATCGGAGATCCTGTTTAAAACGCCTTTGCTACAGAGCCGGCCATTCAATAACTCCCGCATATACGAGAGCAGTCAGAATGATCATCAGAATCACCGCCAGCACGGTAATACCTGAAAGAAAACCGCCCTTTCCGGAGGCAGCCGCATTTCCGGATCCTGCGGCAGCACTTTCAGACATTCTCCGAAACTCCCGCCTGATCGCCGGAGTAATTTCAGGAACCGTGATAAACCGGCCGAGATAGCTGCTGCGGTCATTGTCACCAGACGACAGCGGCGGAAGCTCCGCAAGATCCGCCTTCTCCAAAAGAGTCTCCTCGGCAGCATGGTTTCGGGAGGCTGTAAAATCAACAATCTCGCTGAATCTGGCAATACCGCACTTTTCGGCATAGAGTGCGTAAACCACTGATTCAGATGAGCAGGAAACATAGAGAGGCCATCTCAGCACCTTGGCAAGACGGGGATACACCTGGGCCACGCCAGCCAGCGCGGCAGTCTTCCGGTCAAATATCAGAACAGCCGTCGCAGCACCGTTACGGAAGGCCCCGCTGAACACTGTCTCCCCCTCGCGATCCTCGCGATTCATTTCCAGAATACCGGTAAGAAATCCCGAAAGCTCTCTAAACACCGGAGAATCCGCAGGGGCGTACCCGGAATTCCCCGGCACTCCCGGATCTTCTGATACAGGAGAGGATTCACTGTTCCCAGGTGCTGCCGGAGGCACGGAGGCGGTATCCGGTTCCCCTAGAGTGCCGGCACAGCTGTCAGAGACCTTTCCGGAAGCCGGATTTTCACCGGCAGGAGGAGCCAGTTTCATAATAAGCTCCCGGAGCCTCCGGGAATAAAGCTTGATCATATAAAGATCAGTCATATCCAGGTCCGCAGGCTTCCCGGCTGGAGACTCCTGGCTCACCGGAGCAGAACTCTGCTCTGCACCGTTAGCGTCAGCACCGGAGACATCTTCCGGACTGGCCGTATCATGCTCCCGGAAGCTGTCCATAATACCGGCAAAAACAGCAGCATAATCACCGCCGTAATCCAAATCAGGAGACCTAAGCGGTCCGGGGAACATCCGGGCATCCATGTAAAGCTCGAAAAACTGCATGTTCAATGCAAACCTCTGTCCTTATAAAGCAAACTGGCAGGGAAAACCGTACTACAGGGATTATATACCACCGAAGCAGGATAAATCACTCCCCGGAGGTATCGGGGACAGAAAACACGGGCTCTCTGTCAAACTGCCGGCACCCTGGAAGTACGGCAGGAAAACACGTCCGCTGAAAAAAAACAGGAAGTATTTAAGATTTGCCGGATCCGTAAGAGCCGAATTGCGTTAAAATCCTCTGGCATAATCAATTTAAGGACGTAACTCATGACATACAAATTTGACACCCTTCAGGTACATGCCGGACAGGAACAGGCGGATCCCGCTACCGGAGCCCGTTCCGTTCCCATCTACCTTACCTCCTCCTACGTGTTCAGCAACGCCGAGCAGGCAACCAGCCGCTTCAATCTCTCCGATCCTGGCAACATCTACAGCCGTCTTACCAACCCGACTGTTGAGGTCTTCGAAAAAAGAATGGCTGCTCTTGAGGGCGGCGCCGCTTCCCTGGCTACCAGCTCCGGTCTTGCCGCCGTCAACTATGCCGTAATTGCCCTGGCCCATGCCGGTCAGAACATTGTGGCCGCTCAGAATCTCTACGGCGGAACCTTTGAGCTCTTTCATGACACCCTGCCCAATTACGGCATCACAACCACCTTTGTAGATCCCTATGACTACGAGGGATTCGAAAAGGCCATCGACGACAATACCCGGGCCCTTTATGCTGAAACTCTCGGAAACCCGAACTGCGATCCGGTGGATATTGCCAGACTGGCGGAAATCGCCCACCGGCACGGCATTCCGCTGATCATTGATGCCACCTTCACCCCGCCTTCAGTCATTCAGCCCATTAAATACGGCGCCGATATTGTCGTGCATTCCGCCACCAAGTTTATCAGCGGCCACGGTACCGGTCTTGGCGGTGTTATCACTGACAGCGGAAAGTTTGACTGGAAGGCCTCCGGCAAATTCCCGGCGCTTACCGAACCCAATGCCTCCTACAACAATGTGGTATTTGCGGATGCCTGCGCTCCCGCAGCCTTCGTAAATATGATAAGAGCCATTATTCTTCGTGACACCGGCTCCTGCCTCTCCCCGTTCCATGCCTTCCTGTTCATTCTGGGACTGGAAACTCTCTCTCTGAGACTCCGGAAGCATACCGACAACGCCCTCAGGGTAGCGGAATTTCTGAGCCGGCATCCCAAAGTGGAAATGGTCAACCATCCCTCAGTTACCACTGACGCCCGGCAGCAGGAAATTTACCGGAAATACTATCCGGAAGGGGCCGGTTCCATCTTTACCTTTGATGTCAAAGGCGGCATAAAGGAAGCCCAGACTGTGATTGACAGTCTCAGGCTGTTCTCGCTTCTCGCAAATGTCGGAGATGCAAAATCACTGGCTATTCATCCTGCCACCACCACTCACGCGCAGCTGTCCGGAGACGAGCTTCTGAAGCACGGCATAAGGCCGAACACCATCAGGGTCTCCATCGGTATAGAGGATGCGGATGATATTATTCAGGATCTGGATCAGGCACTTAGCAGGATCTGAATCCAGGATTCCAGTTTAATCAAAATATGAGGAGATACTCCCCGTACCGCTCGGATGATTTTCCGGAGGCGCACGGGGAGCTTTCGTATCGGGGCGGGACAGAACAGATACAGGGAAGCCGCATTACTTTTCAGAAGAACGCCCTTCAGCCTGACTCTCCCCGGAACAGCCTTCCCGGTTCCGGCGATAAAGCTGCCATGAATTGAACGCATTGTGCCAGATACTGTAGAAACCTCCGGTAATCGCAGTAACCGGGGTAAAGAAGGTATAGCCCGTCCAGATCATGAAAACAGTGCTTTTCTGCCCCAGGGCCTGTCCGGCGGTCATTCCGTCTCCGGACATTCCTCCGATAACCCTGCCAAGAACAAACTGGACAACACAGGCGGCCAGGGACACCGCCGCAATCTCCAGAATTACGCAGCTCCCCAGCGGGGAATGAGCCAGAATCCTTACCGAAACCGCCATAGCCAGAGGAAGCGAAATGAGCCAGAAATAGAAAGCCAGATCCGGAATCCGGCAAAGTCTTTCCAGAAAACCGGGACAGCCCCGGCGGCAGACACTCACCAGAAGAAAAGGCCCGGCCAAAAGAGGCACTACCTTTGCCAGAATAAGGACAAAAGCGGAACCGCAGGAGAAGCCCGGAACAGGATGCGCAAAGGGAATCACCGCCGGAAGCAGAGCACTGGACAGAAGATTTGCAAAAATGGTGTAGGACATAACATGTCCCGCAGATCCGGAAAGCTTGCGGACAATCACGGCCGCCGCCGTGGCTGTAGGACAGATAAAGGCCAGCATGGCCGATTCAATAAGAATGCGTATTTTCAGATCCGGAAAGCAGTAAAGCACTCCGGCAAGTGCGGAAAAAACCCCTCCCTGTACCAGCAAAAGAGGCAGCGTCCATACTGGTGGCCTGAGATCTGAAAACCGTACCTTGGCAAAGCTGATAAAAAGCATAATGAAGATCAGCGCCGGCTGGACTACAGCCACTGCAGCAAGCACCGTCCTTCTGGCCGGCAGGTAAACCGCAAGCTCTGCCGGAAGCTCCCGGTACAGAAACCGGATTGCGAAATATGAAATGATTCCAACGATAATCGCCAGAGGAAGACTCCAGTTTCCAACAAACCTTCTTAAATTCATGCCGAGAGATCCTCCGCCAGTTCAGTCTATCAATCCCCCCTGATTTCTCAGATGGGCCCTGAGTTTTCCCTGTTCCTCGTCTTTTTCAGTCTGGCCCCCATTTCATCTATCTCAGCTTTTGCTTTTGATCCCCCTGCCGGCCCCTCTTCAGCTTCGAACTCAGCCTTCACTTCTGGCTCCAATTCAGCTTTTACCTCAGTTCAAATCTCAGATCTTGCTATTCTTCTGAATTCGCTCTGTTCCAGTCTGTAGTTGATCTGAAACATTCCATAGGGAATAACTCTCCATAAAACAGCTAGAAAGTTATTATATGCGGTCTAGCGAATAGACCTCTACCAACTATCCCTTTTACAAAGGACTCATCAGCTACTTTTAACTTGGCCAAGTATTTCCGGACTATATTTAAAGCACCGTTTATATCAGCATTTAAAACTTTGCCTGCAGACGACTTAAATAAGCCTCGGAAAATTCTTTTGCCTTTATATTCCTCATGCTTTTCAACGGGTTCAAATGCCAGTGAATCGCACTTGGAGGTATAGGATTCCTCTTGCTCCGCAAGATTTATCCCTGCCATTTTGCACTTGTATCTAAGCATATTTATAAACTTAAAGAACGGAATCGATACAAAGTTCTGGTTGGTTCGTTTACCTAATGCAATGGAGTCTTTCCATTGCTTGTTTCTTCCAATAACCACTGTACCGATTTTGTGTTCCACACAAAAATTCACAATGTTTCTGGATGCGTTGTGCAAATAGTCTTCAATTTTTAAGTTTCGTTTAAATCATAACTTAAAAATATTGAATTTGTTGTAATTGAAATCCTGCTTGTCTCCGATTAAAGGTCTTTCAGATTTTAACTTAGAAAACTCTTTATTGTAATACTGATTTATTGATTTTACAGGCTTTCCGTTTATAATAAAGCAGTCAAATTCCGAAACGCAACTGCAAAGGTTGTTCAGACCTAGATCAATGCCTAAATACTGATTCTGGTTTAAATCAGAGTTTAACTCTTCTGTTTTATAAGAAATGCAGGCCTTGATTTTATTGAATTTCGGAATAAAGTTAATAGTTTTAAAATTCTTTAAATTATCCTTGTATTTTTCAAATGTATTATGAGGAATATGAATTTTTACATTTTTATTTAATATTATAAACTGACCTTTGATTTTAGCGGACTGATAATCAAAATACAGTACATTCGGATTTTCCTTGTATTTAGGCGCTTTAGGTTCTCCATTGAACTTCTCCTGGTGAGCTTTAAACTCCTTAATAGCATTAAAGAAACCGGAGTAATTCTTATATAAACTGATTACAATCATTTGGGCAAGTTTAGCCTTGCAGAGTTTTCTGTAATAATTCAGCTTTGTATACTGAGTCCTTAATACCTTTTCAAGGTCAGTTTGATTCATAATAGACTTGTTCTTGTCGTAATAATCCCTAAAGAAGTATCTGGCCTGATTAAATAAGCACCTTGACAGTTCAAACTGTTCTTTGAACCATCTTGTATTGTCTATGTAGAAGCAAGCGCTTAAAATCATTTTGAACCTCTTTTAGAGATATTTACATCGGACAAAAATCAGAGTCCTACTGGATCAACTATCCTCTGCAACAGAGCGTCTGAATTATGAAATCTATCTTGCAAATTTTGCGGAATAGAACTTATCCAATTGCATACCTATCCTGTCCACCCCATCGGACAAAGGAAGTTCTGCTATGATACCGATGACAGGATATCAGCAAATCTGTCAAAACGCCACCACTCCGGAATCACTGCTGATTCCAAGAAGGGCCCTGAGTTTTCTCAGTTCCTCGTCCTTTGCTTTCAGTCTGGCCTCCGCTTCATCTACTTCAGCTTTTGCTTTTGACTTAACTTCATCTACTTCGGCCTGTACTTTTGCTTTCAGTCTGGCCTCCACCTCAGCCTCAACTTCAGCCTTTACCTCAGCCTCCACTTCAGCCTTTACTTCAGCCTTTACTTCAGCCTTTACTTCAGCCTTTACCTCAGCCTTTACCTCAGCCTTTACCTCAGCCTCCACTTCAGCCTTTACCTCAGTTCTAATTTCAGCTCTGGCTTTTCTTCTGAATTTTGCCATTTCTCTTGCAAATTTTGCGGAATAAAACTTATCTAATTCCATATATTTCTCCCATTCGGCTCCGGAAAGAAAATCAATATCCTGTCGCACAACTTCTTTCATTATACCATGAACATCCCTTTCAAAAAGTTGTTGTAAATCCTGACACGTGCGACAAGTCAAAAACAATAAAAAAAATTCTAAAAAACTAACAGGGTTAGCAATCTGCTTTTTAAATTGCTTCAAGTCTATCAAAATTATATTAAGTCCTGCCTGGTGATATTTTCCTAAAATATTCCCCTTTACATCTGATGGAAAAGTGTGCCACGTATAGTAAATATCTTTTGATTTAAATCCGGCGTCATAGTCTTTCCCAACCGTGGAAATAATCACCATAACACACGTTTTTAGCTTTAGTCTGGCAGTAGGAACCCCCTTTCTCTGCGAAGCGGCCATTGCTGACCAAAAAGCAAAAAATCTCTGCCAGCTGAAAGAACGTGTCTGCATTTCAAACCCCAGATAATAGTTTTCCGACACCGCCTTTACATCCAGATCGAACACCCTTTTTCTATATGCGAGCTGAATTTCGTTTTTGGAAACTGTTAAATCAGGAATAACCACATCCGGGATAAGTCCTAATTTAATAAAATCAAGCATTATTTTTCTGATAATTGACTCATTGATTATATACTTAAAATATCCGTCATCCGTTCTATTAATCACTTCTTCCGAGAATTCCTGTTTAAGCTCGGCTATCCTTTTAGAATTAATATTCAAAGCATCCCTGTACAGATGATTCATAAAACAACCGCCTGAAATAATCATAACTGCCATGGCATATTCAAAACTCATGAATTCGCCAGGAGCAAAAATTAATAAACCACCGTCATTCTGAAATCCCCGGCCGGTACCAGCCCAGGAAGAATTTTCAAAACTGCATAATTCTGAAACGGCATCAGGACTTATCAGAGAATCTGCCAGCAGGAAAAGAGCCGGAGCTCCCTGTGAGAGACTGACAGGAACATCGATTGGGAAGGCTTACCGGAATTTCCGGCATAAAAGAGAAATAACAGGAGAGAAGCAGTGAACATACCTTTCATAATCTTTACCTTTCGAACTTAAACAAAACACGCAAAAACAAATCTTTGACTTTCGGCATTAGTCCTCGGTGTAGAGGACACAGTTCAAATTTATCACAGTTACTGTAAAACATCAAATTTAATTGATACTGATTAACAATTTTTAATATATTTGCTTATGTTTTAATCAATGTGTTTATTTTATATACAAAAAATCATCAAAAATCGAAACTCCCATAGTTTTTGATTAGTCTGCCGGACGTTCTGAAAATTACGGCGGGGCTTCCTGTTTGAGGAATACCGGCGGTACAAATGTAATCCGAAAAAACATAACGGCTCCCGGAAAATTTTCTTGAAAATCAGTCTGGCCAGCTCCGAACCTGATAGCCGCCATTGTTTTTAAAGCCTCCTCCCGGCATACACGCTCCTCAAAAAAACATCCCCCGCTTTACTGCACACCCTGGAAGTTTCGGAACATCCTCCGGTTTTGTGGTAAGATCCGGGCAGGATGCGGATTTCACGAGCATCATATAACTCTCCTGAATCCCGCCGGTATTTCAGGAAAATCATTCATAAAAACGAGATAATGCAAAATGACTGACACCAGTAACCAGAATCTTCAGCTTCAGTATATCAAAGAGGCCCAGGAAATTTCCTCGAAGATGAATTCCTCCCTTCTTATCTATATTCTTTCATACATCTTCATGCCGCTGTTCCTGCTGAGTATCCCCAGGGCCTATAAGCTGGCCTTCCGGGCTCAGAAGCTTCTGGAGGCCGCCGGAAACAGCGCCGCCAGTCTTGAGGCAGAAACCGTATACAAGCAGCAGAAGATGAAATGGAATATTCTTCTGGGCCTGATCTTCGGAGGTCTCGGCATGGGAATTCTCTCCTGGATTCTCCCGGATACCGTTGGCTACTATATAGCCATGCTGTACGGCATTTTATCCATTGTATCGCTGGCTTATTTCATATTTGCCGACTTCAGCGCCCTTAACAAGCGGTCTCCCATTAAAGCAGCCATTGACAGGATTGGCGGCTGACGGCGGTCCGGGCCCCCGATATCCCGGGGGTTTTCTTCCCGGAGAGAACCGGAATCCTTTATTTCCGGTCTTTTCTTTTCCCATTCATTCTTTTCCGGAATTCCCAGTCCTCTTTTCCGAAAGTATTACAAAGTTTGTCTGTTTCAAACATTGTTTTACAAATTCAAAAAACATGACATTCCGGCAATACTCATCCGGTGAACTCTGATATTCTTATGATATGAGAAACCTGCGGTGCTTCCCGCTCTTTTCCGGAATTATTTCTTCCTTATCCGGCCTGTCCGGACTAATTTGGAGATCCGTTATGAACTTTTGCAAATCCCTGTTTTTATCCGTAAGTTTTATGCTCCTGGGAAGTGCCGCCCTGGCCACCGTTCCCGATAATCCCCCTGCTCCTGCCGATGACAAGAAGAGCCTCCCCGAGTTCACCGCCTCCCAGGCCGAAGTTCTGATGGTGCTTGACAAGAGCGGATCCATGTACAGTCTTACCGAGGATACCATTGGCGGCTTTAACTCCATGATTCAGAAATACCGTGATCTCAAGCTGCCGGTAAAAGTAACCACCGTGCTTTTCAACAACAGGACTCAGGTACTCCATAACAGAGAGCCTATAGAGAACATCAAGGAACTGACCAAAAAGGACTACATTGCCGAAGGCACTACTGCTCTTCTTGACGCTATGGGCGAAAGCCTGACCAATATCGACAAAATCCCGGAACTTAAGAACAATAAGGATATTCAGGTAATTGTGGTAATCATTACCGACGGCATGGAAAACGCCAGCAAGGAGTACAAAAAGGACAGCATCAAGAAGATGGTCAGCGACCATCAGGAAAAGGACGGCTGGAAATTTGTCTTCCTGGGTGCCAACATCGATGCCGTTGCCGAGGCCGGAGCTCTGGGAATAGACACCAAAAATGCGGTCAAGTACAGAAATTCATCTTCCGGAGTACGCTCCAACTATGAAGCCGTTGTCGACTTTACCATGGAAGCCATGGCTTCTGACGAGGCTCTCGGTTCCGCTGCCGGAAGCTGGAAGAAAAAGGTCGAAAAGGACGATGACGACAATAGCAAGTAGCAGCTGACCGCAGTTACCGGCATTCTGAATTCCCGGAAGCCCTCTTCCGGGAGTTTTTGTCATTAGAGGACACTGCTTCTGTTTTCTTTTCCCCGGTAAAAGTCCCGGATGGCCCGGCATAAGGACTCCGGACTGCAAAAAACCGCACAGTCCCCCGAAAATCGTATCCGTCGATATCCGCTCCGGAAGAAACGGCCCCCTCTCAGGTTTGTCATGTATTCCCGAAAAGATTACAATACGCACGGAGACAGTCACAGCCCCCGGATTACGGCAATTTTCCGAAATTGTCAGCAGCTCCGGCACAAAGCAGTGAAACAGGATGACAGTCACCGCCGGGACCACTTTCCGGGATGGTCCCGGCATAAAGCCCGGTTCATAGCAAAAGGAACGCGGGAATTTGCGATACAGATGCTCCCGGATCAGTCAGGCCAAACACCGGAAAAGAAGCTACCGACATGAACAGCAACTGGAAAAACATTACAAACGGCGTTCTGTATTCCTTCAAGGGAGGAGTGTACCCCGACGAGCACAAAAGCGGCACCAGCGGTCTTCACAGCGTTACGCTGAAAATTCCGGAAACCCTGGTCATCCCGCTGAAACAGCATTCGGGAAGAGCGGCCGAGGTTCTGGTAAAGCCGGGCCAGCATGTTCTCAGAAACGAGCCCCTGACATCTCCGTCCAATGATCGGCAGGTGCCGGTGCACGCCCCGGTTTCCGGCACCGTTACCGCCATAACCGCAGCTCCCATCGCTCATCCCGGCGGACTTACCGAACCCTGCATCATTCTTAAAAGCGATCCTGACGGTTCCGGGGAGGAATTTAATAATCCCTCCTATCCGAATTACACGGAGGTTCCGGTCGACACCCTGCTGAATCATATAAGAAATATGGGAATTGCCGGTCTGGGCGGTGCCGGATTTCCCACCGAAGCCAAACTGCGATCCAGTGTCAGGGCTCAGAACTGCGAGGTTCTGATTATCAACGGAGCAGAATGCGAACCCTACATCACCTGCGACGACCGTCTGATGCAGGAGGCTCCGGAAGAAATTCTCAGGGGGATCGATATCCTGAGGTACATCCTGAAACCGCACTTTACGGTCATCGCCGTGGAAGACAACAAGCCCGAGGCCATTAAAAGTCTGGAATGCAAAATAAAGGAACTGAATCTTAAGGACATCAGGGTTACCGCCATCCCGGTAAAATACCCTTCCGGAGCCGCCCGTAACCTGATAAAAATCATCACCGGTATTGAGATTCCCTACGGCGCCAGATCCACCGCCTATGGAGTGGTGGTTCATAATGTTTCCACCGCCTTTTCGGTAGGAGAAGCAGTTCTCGCAGGACAGCCGCTGACTCGCAGAATGATCACTGTATCCGGTGACGCCCTGACTGCCAAGATGAACGCCTGGGTCTGCCTGGGCACTCCGGTTTCATTTATTCTCTCGGAATGCGGCTACCGCCCGCCGCCGGTTCCCCGAATCATCGTCGGCGGTCCCATGATGGGCTTTACCATTCCCCATATCCAGGTACCGGTAATCAAAACCATCAACTGCATCATTGCTCCGGATGCAAACGAAATCCGGCGGACCAAGCCCCAGGTGGACTGTATTCGCTGCGGACGCTGCGCCCACGCCTGTCCGGTACGTCTGGTACCCTACGAAATTTATGACTACTGCGTGAACGGAGAATTCAAGAAGGCTGCCGAAACCGGACTTAAAAGCTGCATTGAATGCGGCTGCTGCTCTTTTGTATGTCCCAGCGCCATCCGTATCGTGGCTGCTATCAGAATTGCCAAGGCCGAGGTTAAAAACGAAAAGCTGAAGGAAGAAAAGCTGAAAACCGCCAGAGAGCGCTTCGAGGCCAAAAAGGCCCGCATTGAGGCTGAGGAGAAGGCCCGGCAGGAAAGAAAGGCTGCCGCCCTGGCCAGAATTCAGGCACAGAAGGCCGGAGCCGCTGCTCCGAAACCGAATCCGGCCGCTGCTTCCGCGGCCTCTCAGGGTGCCCAGCCGCTTTCCGCAGCTGACAAAGCCCGCCTCGCCAGAGAGAAACTGGCCGCTCTGAAGGCGCAGAAGGCCGGATCCGGAAATGCCTCCGGTTCTGCACCCGAAACCGCGTCCTCTTCCGGAAACAGCCCCGC
>NZ_KB899638.1:301127-323643 GCF_000378405.1 Succinimonas amylolytica DSM 2873
GTTGCCCCGGAAACCGGAACACTTTCCCCGGCAGACAAAATCCGCATTGCCCGGGAAAAAATGGCCGCTCTGAAGGCGCAGAAGGCCGGATCCGGGAATAACAGTGAGAAGTGAATCCCGGAGAATAATCACCGGCAGAATTTTCTGCCCCGCTCCGGAATCGCTCCATGAGATAAAGAACACAAAGGAATTTAACACATGAACAGCAGCTTCACCCTGGAAAGTGCCCCGCATGACCTTGGTATAACCGCCACCGGCAGGATTATGAAAATTCTGCTCCTGTCCCTGATTCCGGCGGTGCTGGTCAATATTTACCTTTACGGCTTCGGGGTGCTTATCAATATCCTGCTCTGTCTCGTTTCCTGTCTCGTAACCGAGGGGATCCTGCTCCGGCTCCGGAAACGGCATCTCAACCTGCTGTGGCGCGACAGCTCCGCCGCGGTTACCGCCGTAATTCTGGGACTCGCCCTGCCGCAGCTCCTGCCATGGCACCTTTCCGTTATCGGTTCCGTATTTGCCATTGCTCTCGTAAAGCATGCCTTCGGAGGGCTGGGACAGAACATCTTCAATCCCGCTATGGCGGCCTTTGTTTTTCTTCTGATAAGCTCCCCCGTGCAGATGACCAGCTATGTTTCTCCGGTTCCCGGCAACTGGAATCATCTCACATTTTCCAGGAGTGCCGCCATCATGTTCGGAAACTCTGCCGCCCGCGATGCCGCCCGCCGCGAAACGCAGCAGGCAATACTGGAAAGTCTGGAGCTTCCGGGAGACCGTCATGAGTATTTCCGGCTGGCAGACAGCTTTACCGGCCCCACCTTTCTGACTGATGCCATGCACGAAAGACCGGTTCCTTCAAATCCTGACGCCTCGCTTCAGGGCTGGACCGAGGGCACTCTCGGGACCGGCAGTCTTCCCTGGCTTTTTATCGGACACATCGCCACGGCCCTGGCATTTCTTCTCGGGGGACTGCCTCTTATAGTACTCCGGATTATTGACTGGCGCATTCCGGTATCCTTTCTGTCTGTTACCGGCGCTCTTGCCACAGTATTCTGGCTGGCCAATCCCGATGCCTTCCTCTCCCCTTTGTGGCATCTGGTATTCGGAGCCACCATATTCGGGGCCTTCTACATCATTACCGATCCGGTCACTGCCGTGCCAAAGCCGCAGGGTGCCTGGATCTTCGGCGCCACGGTGGCCGTGTTTTTTGTAATAATCCGCAATCTGGGCGGCTACCCCGACGCCATGGCCTTCAGCGTGCTTTTGGGAAATGCCGCGGCTCCGCTGATTTCCATTCTGACCCGCCGAAGAGAATTCGGTGCCGGTTCTTCGCCTGAGGTTCTGCACGAACATGACTGATACACCTGAAAACCCCAAAATGAAATATCTCAAGGCCGGACTCACCCTGTCCGGGGTAACCTTTGCGTGCCTCTGTCTGATTTTTTCCGTCAGCAGCATTACCGAAGACGTTATCGCCGCCGGAAAAATCAATGCCCGGAATGCCAGATTCGCCAGGCTGTTCAATCCGGAATCCTTCGACAATGATCCTGCAGCTGACTGCCACCTTCTTCCCGGCCCCGGAAACACTTTCATGAGGGTTATGACCGTCCGCAAGGGTACCGAAACTGTCGGTTATATCGTAAACTACAGCGTTATCGGCGGCTACAGCTCCCCCTTTACCATGGTCGCCGGAGTCAGTGCTGACGGCACCATCACCTATACCGACATCGAGCAGTTTAATGAAACTCCGGGACTCGGCGACAAGGTACTCCGGAGCAGCGGAGGCTTTCTGGACAGCTTTGCCGGCGCATCTCTGGAAAACAGAAACTTCAACGTAAAGAAGGACGGGGGCGATTTTGACTACTACACCGGCGCCACTGTAACCCCGCGGGCAGTAGCCAGATCTACCGGCAGCATGCTGGAAAAGCTCCGGAAAGCGGATCCCGGAAGCTTCCCGGTCTGCGACAGCGAGTAACCCGTTTTGCGGATGAGATCCCCGGAGTAACGGGAACGGAGAATGCGGCTTATTTACAACTCAGGAAAAACAGGCAATGACGATTACGGAAATTCTGAAAAACGGCCTCTGGTCAAAAAACCCCGGACTGGTGCAACTTTTGGGGCTATGTCCGCTTCTGGCCGTATCCTCAACTGCGGTAAACGCCCTGGGACTTGGTATCGCCACCATCATAGTGCTTTCCGTCAGCAATCTTATGATCTCCCTGACCCGGAGGATCATCATTCATGAGATCCGCATCATTATCTACGTGCTTATCATCGCCAGCATCGTTACCTGCGTGGAGCTGCTGATGGAGGCCTACACCCCCGAGCTCTACCAGGCTCTCGGTCTTTATATCTCCCTCATCGTGACAAACTGCATTATCATTGCCCGGGCCGAAACCTTTGCCTCCCGTAACGGCATTATCCATTCCTTCACGGACGGCATTGCCAACGGCGCCGGATTTTCTCTGGTACTGCTGTTTATCGGAATGATCCGGGAGCTTGTCGGCCAGGGAACAGTGTTTTCCGGCATGGACCAGCTTATCGGAGATCTCGGAACAAACCTGAAGACCCAGGTTTTCAGCAGTGATCAGGGACTGCTGATTGCCATACTTCCGCCGGGGGCATTTATCTCCCTCGGACTTCTGGTAGCCGGTAAAAATTTTCTGGACAGCCGTTACCGCAAAAAGCGTCTCGACAAGAGGGAAGCAGAAATTACCAGCGTGAACTAGCGGTTTTGATCCGGCAGGCACAGCTTTTCCCTGCCGGATTTTCCTGGTGAAGCTTTAGCTTTCGCTCCGCATTTGCGACAGCCTGCCGTTTTAGTAACAGAAACAGCTGTTTCTGTACCGCTGCGCCGCCGGTTCTGCTATGATTTCCGGAAGGTATCAGGAGAAAATCGCATGACTGCTTCATCCATATCATCCATCGCCCACATAAATCTTGCCAAAGGCTTCCGCGGCGGAGAAAGACAGACCGTTCTTCTCATAAAGCACCTTAAAATCGCCCGGCCCGATCTCCGGCAGGTGCTTATATGCCACAGAAACAGCGCCCTTCCCGCATATCTGGAGGATGTTCCGGATCTGGACATTGTTCCGGTAGCGGGAGCCCTGGGAGGCCACTTTTCCGGCAGGGTACGGGCTGACATCTATCAGGCTCACGAGGCCAAAGCCTGCCATTGGGCCGCCATTCACCGGCTGCTTTTCAGAACCCCCTTCGTAATATGCCGCCGGGTTCCCCAGCTGGTGCGAAACAATATGTTCAACAGATTTGTATACCGGACTGCCGCAGCCACAGTGAGCATTTCCCAGTCCATCAGGGAATCGGTCATCCGGAGCTTCGGCAGGGATCTGAACTTCAGCGGCAGAATATTCCTGATCTACGATGCCATTACCCACCAGGAAGCTGATCCCGCACGGGTGGCGGAAATCAGAAAAGGCTATGCGGGGCATCCGGTATTCGGCCATATTGGCGCCTATGTAGACCGGCACAAGGGACAGCGGATTCTTATCGCAGCTGCCCGGGAATTTGTCAGAAAGCATCCGGAGGCCCGCTTTGTTCTTCTGGGAGCCGGCGCCGATGAGGAAACACTCCGGGCCGAATCTGCGGATGTGCCGCAAATTGAATGGGCCGGCTTCAAAAATGATGTCATGAACTATATTGAATGCATGGATTACTTTGTATTCCCGTCCCGCAACGAAGGTCTGGGCTCGGTACTGCTGGATATCATGGATCATAGGATTCCGGTAATCGCCTCGGACGCTGACGGCATTCCCGAGGTGGTCATTCATAACAGAACCGGACTCCTGTTTCCGAACGGTGACAGCGCTGCTCTTCTGGCAGCTATGGAAAGACTGTACGGAAACACCGAGCTGAAACAGACGCTGACTGCCGGCGCCGCGGAAAATCTCGCAAAATTCGCTCCGGAACACATGGCAGACCGGTACTGGAGGCTTTATCAGGATATTCTCGAAGGACGGATAAAATCATAGCAGCCCCGGAAGTGCCGCCGTCACGTATTCAGAAAGAGCAGCCGGCACAGGCTGGCTTCAGAGCTTCCCGGAGCGCGGAGGATCGGCATAGGAAAACTTTTCGGGGAGGCTGAGCTTTTCCCAAAAAGCCGAAACAGGGAAGATCCGGAACAGCATAAAGCTGGTCAGCTGGGTACCTGTTACCACCCGCTTGTATAAAAAAAGGCGCCGTCTGACGCCATTTTCCATATGATCTGCTAATTCTCTGCCGGCTTCGCATTCATTTCCGCCAGGAGCTCCCCCCACTGCCCGAAACGGGGCCCCTCCCGGATCTAGCGGGGTACGATGCTGTGCCGGAGGGCAAGCCTGGTAAGCTCCACATCGCCGCTGATCCCCAGCTTCTTGAACACCCGGTAACGGTAGGAATTTACGGTCTTGGGGCTGATAGCCAGCTTATCGGCAATCTCGCTGACCTTGTGGCCCTGAGCAATCATCACGCTGATCTGAAACTCCCGTTCTGCCAGAATCCCGAAAGGATTGCAGTCATCACCGACTTCATGCTTCCCGTTCCCCGGAAAGCGTTCCAGAGCCATACGCTGGGCAATGTCCGGCTCCAGGTAGCGTCTTCCGGCATAGACCTCCTGAATGGCCTTCAGCATTTCCTCAGGAGCCGCCCCCTTGGTGAGATAACCGGCTGCTCCGGCCTTCAGCACCTGGGCCGGAATGGGATCATCGGTATGCACGGTCAGCATCAGCACCCGGCTGTCGGGGTTATAGCGCAGAATGCGCTTGGTAGCTTCAAGACCGCCGATTCCGGGCATGCTGACATCCATCAGCACCACATCCACCTGATGTTCCCGGCACCAGGCTACAGCTTCTTCGCCAGTGGTTGCTTCCCCGAGAACCTTAAGTCCCCGGAAATCTTCCAGAATCTTTCTAATACCGGCGCGAACCAGATCATGATCGTCAACAAGGTATAAACTAATCAATTTAATACATCCCACAACGGACTGGACAGTTATATCCGGTCAGTCAGACCAATCTTCGCAGTGCAATACCGCTCAGAATCCGCGCTGCAGGCTGCAAACAAACTGCAGCGCACTGACAATTATGATCCTGAAACCGCCTGCCGTCAAACATCTCGGCAAAAAATTGCGATAATTATGAGAAAACAACATAAAAAATCCCCCGATAAGAACTGTTAAACAAAAGTTAAACCGGGGAATCTCATTGCACACCTGATTAGGAGGCCGGATTTTCGGAGTTATCCGCCGCCTTCTGGGCAGTGCCGCCGTTCTTCCCAGCCATCAGCGCATTTATCACATCCCGGGTGCCGGGACGCTTCAAAGGTTCGGTCATCTCGGGAGTACCGGCAAGACCGAGTGCCTCCCGGGCACGGATCTTCTTCATGCAATCCGGACAGGTACTGTAAACCCGTTCTCCGAACATGGTGAGATCGCCGTCTGAAACCGTATAGTTACGGGAACAGCTGTGGCATTTCACTATGGCGTTGATCCGGTGGAACTTCACGCGGCAGTCATGACAGATACTGCGGGATTCCTCGCTTCCCACCATGAGATCGCGGTAGCTTACCATAAACTCGCGGTTACAGCAGTCGCAGACATGCATCTTCCCACGGGTAGTAAAGCAGTGATGACAAAGTCCGTCAGTCGCCACCGCCTCCGTCTTGGTAACCGGGCATCTGCAGATCTTGCAGGGCACCATTTCCGAAGAATTACCGATATTCATCCGGGAAGGCTTAATCTCATAAGCCATAGGAGACAGCTTGTCCTGCTCGAAATCCTCCAGCCAGCGCTTCAGGAAGAAGAGCCAGCGGAGGCAGTCCACCCGGAGCTCGCGGTTATGATAGCCATAGTTCAGGGTATCAATAAAGGCCTTCCGGATATATTCCGGGAAGAAGCTCCAGATATAAAGGCTGATGTCCTTCGGGGCGGTCATTTCGTCGTAATAGTTTGTCGGGAAGCGGAATGCCGAGTACTGATTCTCCAGAACGCCCTGCCGTCTGCTCATTACATAGGGGGCACGGCCCAGGAAGAACATACGGAACAGCGCCTCAGCCACCACGTAGCGGTCTGAAAGCTCGTCAGCGCAGTTCTGCTCTTCGTCGTTAAGCTCCGGAGGCACAATGCCGCTGGACATTCTGGTATAGAGATAGTCACCGATCTGGCAGCGCTCCATATTGACAAAGGAAACCTCGTCGTCGCCGTCCACCACAATGGAGTTCATGTCCCCCTCGCCGATAAAGATCTTCATCTTGTTGAGGGCCACTACCTTTTCAACCAGGCTGATGGCCATCTTCACAAGATTCTTCCGGTTGATAATGACAAAGGAGGAGGAATCCAGTGATTTGCAGAGGCTCTGCAGCGAGGAGGTATTCTCCTTGCTGAGAACGCAGCCCACAATATCTCCGGACTCATTCTTGGCCAGAGTCAGCGGCCAGTCAATCCCCTTCATGGAAACCGGAGTTTCAATCATAGCCAGCAGCTTGGCAATCATATTGGCATTAAGAACACTGTTTCCAAAAATACGGATCACGGTGTTTTCGTCATTCTCAAAAATAGCCAGGCTCTGGCTCATTACCAGAGGCCGGTCCAGGGTCCGCCGCTGGTTATTGATAATTACCGTATCCCCGAAGGTCGGAATACTGATAATGCCGAGATCTACAGGCGGCTTGTAGGGCTTTCCGGTATAGCCGAACACATGGGTTTCCGCTACCGTGGTACGGGATTCTACCGCCGCATGCGGATCCAGAGTCACCTGAGAGGACTCCGGAGCTTCGGATTCGGGAACCGGAGCCCTGCTGGCAGTCTGGACGGCCAGCTCGGAATTGTCCGGAGCTTCCCGGGAAACATCCAGCGAAACATGTGCGCCGGAGGACAGGCTCCTCTGGGCCACCACTTCGACGGTCCGGGACTCCACTGCCTGGGTGACCGTAGTCCGGATCTGGGGCTTCGGCTGCTCGGAGGACTGCTGATTGAGGGCATTCACCCGTTCCATAATAGCCCGATCCACCGCGGCCAGATCCTGCACGCTGCGCTCTTCATTAGTCGCGGCATGCACCACCTTCTGACGCTGATCGCTCAGAAGCCCGGCATCAAAACCGGTAATCGCACCGGTACGGCGTCCGGTACCGGCACGGCGCTTCTTGACCATGCCTTCCTCGCTGCGGAACATGCTGGCTCCGCCGAGATCCCTCTTGACCTCCACTTCAGGACGCTGGCTGGCCTCAAAACGGCGGAGCTTTTCCTGTCTTTCCGGAGTCATAACGAAATCTTCAAGATCGGCAGAACCGGAAGTCTTTGCCTGGCTGGGGTCAAAGACGAAATCGGAAGTCCGGCCGTCAAGATCGTATTCCTCTATGGCCTTGACGGTATTAATCTGCCGGATAAGCTCCTCATGCTCCTTCTCCTGTCTCTCCTTTTCAGCCACGGCAGCATCACCGCGGGCCATCTTGTTGATTTCACGCTTTCTGGCAAACTTTTCATTATCCTCTTCATTCATCTTGAAGACGGAGGCCTGCTCGGTCAGCTGGAAGTTAGTAGGATCATGCTTCTCCTTCGGCTTCTGCCATTCCAGCTTCTGCAGCCGCTCCTTCTCCTCAATATCGCGGAGTTCGGCACGATGCTTCTCGATGGCGTCCATCTGATCCTGATTAAGAGTAAAGCCGGTGGTATTGCCGGAAAGCTCAATGGAACGTCCGTTCTTCTCGGCCTTCTCGGTCCTGACACCACCCGCAGGCTGCGCAGGCGGCTCGACAGAATCAAGCTCGGCACGGGAACGCTGCTTGTTCTCCATCTCCTCGTTCTTCTTCTTGAATTTATCAAGAATACTGCGCTTCCGTTCCTTCTTGGCTTCCTTCTCGGCTTCCTCGCGCTGCTCCTTAATCGAAGAGTTCTTCTTCATAAGATCCTGGAAGAGCTCCTCCTTGTTGATCCTGGGGGCATTGCGGGCAGCCTCTTCGCGGGCCAGGCGTTCTTCCTCGGCACGGTACTTTTCACGGAGGCGGGCTTCCTCCTCGGTAATTGCCAGTTCGTCCGGCGTATCGTCCTGCACTCCCATAAGAGCCACATCAGGCTTGCCGGAATTAAGCTGACGCCCTTCCGGCATTACCGGATTAAGGGTATCCTTAACAACCAGTTCAGATTCCGGAACCTCGGAACAGCTCTTCGCATTCTTCTTAAGCTCCTCGGAACGGGAACGGTCAAGAGCCTCGCGCATGCGGATCGCAGCCTGTTCCTGCTCCAGGCGGGCCTTCTCTTCGGCTTCGCGCTGCAGTCTTTCCTGCTCCCGGCGCTTCTCCAGTCTGGCCTGCTGCTCCGGGGGCAGCGTAAAGCCCACGGCGCTGCCCTTCAGCTTAAGATTGCGATGGCCGTAGGCATTTTCGGTCTCCTCCTCGACCTTCTTCTTCACCGGCTTGGGGATCTTGCGTCCCAGGAAGGTTTCCATATTGAAGGCCCCGGAGGAGGCAGGCTTCGAAGCGCCATTCCCGCCGGAGGAGGAACCGGAATTCCCGGCCTTAGCGGCTGTGCCGGCCAGAGATTTCAGAAGATCTGTCTTGCTGCTGAATTCCGGAGCCCGGGGAGTAGTTTCCGGGGCACTGCCGGAAGCGGAATCATCCTCCGCAGCAGCAGGACGGGAGTCCGGCGCATCGGCCGCCACCAGAAGATCGTCATCCAGACTGTCAGAAGCGGAATCCTGTTCCGTGGAAGCAGAAGGCACGGCCTCTGCTTCCGGCTCCGGAGCCAGAGAAGCGGCAGTCTCAGTTTCCGTACCCGGCTGGAGAGACGAGCTTTTCCGTCCCAGGAGAGTATTTATGAGGTCATCCTTTCTGGAGAGCTTTGCCTCACCGGACAGAGTGTCATCCTGTGAAGCTTCCTCCGGATCAGAAACCGGGGACGCTGCTTCTGAGGCCGGTGCAGCGGAAGTCAGCGGAGCGCTCTCAGTTTCTTCTGAAGCCGGATCCTCTGGAGTCTCTTTCTGCCCCAGGAGAGCATTTATGAGGGTATCCTTTCCGGAGGGCTTTTCCTCTCCGGAAAGAGTGCCGGCCTCTGGAGTCTCCTCCGGGGCAGAAAACGGGGACACGCCTTCCGGAGCCGGTTCTGCGGAAGTCAGAGCAGCGCCCGCGGTTTCCGTAGCCGGATCCGCGGCAGACTCTTTCTGTCCCAGGAGGGCATTTATGAGGTTATCCTTACCTGAAGAGCTTTCCTGAGCCGGGACTTCATCGGGCAGAGAGGCCTCCTCCGGAGCACTTTCAGAAGCGGAAACCGGTTCGGGGCCGGCCTCCGGGGCTTTTGGAGACGGGATCTCCGCTTCCGGCTCTGCGGGAATATGAGCGGGCTCCGGCCCGGAGATGGTCTCGGGTTCAGAGGCAGAATGAGCTCCCTCTTCCGGTTCACCAGAGGAGACGGTCTCCTCCGGCACCTCTCCGCTAACGGGTGCTGACGGTTCAGAGGCGGCCGGATTTTCTTTACGGGAACGGAAGCCGGCTCTCAGTGCCGCAAAGGACTTCATAAGCTCGGGATCCTCCGGAGCCTCTGAAGAAGCACCAAAGTCCGGATCCGGCGCAGTAACCGCAGCGTCCGGGGCTGTATCCTCCAGGAGAGTCTTCCCGGTAACAGTGTCCGCAGCAGTCTCTGCAGGAACCTCCTGAGGAGCGGGGGCCGCATTAGCAGAAGAAATGGGTTCCAGAGACGGAGCTTCCGGGTTCCGGAGCGGCAAAGGATCAATGCGCCCGCTTTCAGCAGATGACGTTCCGCCCAGAGAAGGCGCTCCGGGGTTCAGAATACCGGTTCTTTCACTGGAAACAGTACTGCTTCCGGAGAAGCCGCCCAGAGAAGGTGCCTCGGGATTCAGAATGCCGGTTCTTTCACTGGAAACAGGACTGCTTCCGGAGAAGCCGCCCAGAGAAGGAGCGCCGGGGTTCAGAATGCCGGTTCTTTCACCGGAGACGGCGCTGCTTCCGGAAAATCCGTCCAGAGAAGGAGCGCCGGGGTTCAGAATGCCGGTTCTTTCACCGGAGACGGCGCTGCTTCCGGAGAAGCCGCCCAGAGAAGGAGCGCCGGGGTTCAGAATACCGGTTCTTTCACTGGATCCGGCCCCGGGGCCCGAAACACCGCCAAGTGCCGGGGCGTTGGGATTCTGAATCATGCCGTCAGGATTAAGACTCGCAGCCGGAGCCGCAATTCTGCCGCTGCCGGAAAGGGGGGAGCTGCTCTCAGGAGCCCTGCTGCGCTTCTCAAGAGCCGGATCAGGAGGAGCAATAGGCTTAATCACCCGGCCAGGACGCGAGAGCCGTTCACTCTGCTCCTTTTCCATTTTTTCCTGGCGCTTTCTGCCTTCCTGGGCAAGATCCTCAATTTCGATTCCCTCTCCCGTGAAGGCATCACCGCTTTCAATAGGAGCCACCTCCACCGGATTAAGGGATACAAAGGACTCGGTAATCAGGTCGTCAGCAGAGGAGGAGCCGGTATTCCGGGGAGCGGCATTGACACCGGTGGCAGTCAGCAGGGGATCCGGATTGACCTCCGCTCTCAGAAAGTCCGAATTCTCAATAGCGGTAACAGCCGCCTGAGCCACCTCGGCAACCTTCCCGAAATCCTTTCTTACGGGACGCTCAGGAAGCGGAGCCGGAGACGGAGCTACTGCCGGAGACGGTTCCGGAACAGCGGCTGAAGCGGGTTCGGCGTTCCGGGCTGCATTATCCTCAAAGCCTTCCCGGAATCCGGTCACCGGCTTCTTGCGGGAATCCTCATCACCGAACAGGGAAACGGTGCGGGACTTGTTCTTCTGGGAATGAGAGCTGCGACCGGTGTCAAACATCCCGGATACAGGGTCAAACGGACGCTTGCTTTTCTGACGGGGAACATTGGGAATGATGGCATCCATCTGCCCCGAAACTCCCTTATCCGGATCTATGGTGCCCATATCGACATGAGGAGCCGCCAGTCCGGGATTTACCACTTCCTGAGCCTCGGGAATGTCAATCTGAACACTGTCGACCGGCTTGTTCATCGGTGTCACCACCGAGCCGTCATCCGGTTCGCGCTTCTGATTCTTCAAGAGAGCGCCGACTCGTTCAGAAGATACCAGAATGCTCTTCGATTCCTCCTGTGCAGAAGCGATTTTTTCCTTCTCAGCAATTTTTTCATATTTATCGAAACTGTCCTCTTTAACCTCACCGGCCAGGTGTTCAAAAAGCGCCAGAATATCACGGCGCCACGGGCATTGGAAATCGGCGGTAATCCTGCCGTCAGAATAGGAAACCGGCAGCACCGCTCTTCCTGAAAGATCCGCATCATTGAAGTTAAAAAAGACTCCGGCCCGGGCAGGGGTGAAGGTAAGCACCGCCACATTTCCCTGCGTACGCAGTTTCTGAATAGCCTTCTCATCATTCTTGAACCGGAGCTCATCTCTGACCTCTGCTGTGTTTTCATGATTGAAATGACCGTAAATGCGGTGCACAGCACGGCTGATTTCGCCTTCCTTTCTGGCTTCCTCCAGCTGGCGGTTAAGAACATAGATAGTAAAAAGATGCTGATTAAGCACCAGCGGGGCCGAGAGATCCTCAAGGAAGAAAGAGGTCCACTCAAACTTAAGGGAGCTGATATCGATAACAATGTGTCTGATCGTTGCTGCCTGCATGGGAGAATTTCCGAGGGGAACGCTCTTTTTGGGACGGATTCCCGGAAAATCCTGCATTTCGGCAGTTTCGGCAATGGTTTTAATATAAAGCTGGGTCAGTTCCTGAAAACGGGGGGCTCCGAACACGGCATCAGCCAGGGGGCGGTCCTGGGTAATCAAAAGTACATTGTCCTTCTCAAGAAGCGTGCTTATCGCCGTTTCGATATCCTCGCTGTCCAGACGTTCCAGACGTCCGGAGTTTTCGATACGCTGCATGCTGGCGTGAAGCTTGCTTTCGTCTGACAGCGTCTTCTGGGCACCGGTAACATAGTCAGTATTGACCACCACTTTTCTGTTGTAACGTCTTAAATACTGGGAAGAGTCGCCCAGAAAGCGCTGAAGTTCGTCAGGATGCTCAAAGCATTCGTGGTCTACGTATATGATGAAATCACGTACCAGTGCCGCGAGATGCATGTTAACGGTATCCTTATTGCTAGTCATACTAAAAAATTCCCTGTAACAACTGACATATATCGCCGTCTCCGTTTCGGAGATCTCACGCGTAAATTAATGGAGAAAGCCCACCCTATCCTGCTATTTTGCCAAAGACGCGCAAAAAGTTTTTTATAACAGATCACTATATTCAAATTTTTTCGCCGGGAAACGCTGATTTTTAGGGAGCTGCAGAAAATTCACCCCCTCCGGAGCCCCAAAACCGCCCCACTGCCATAAACTCCCTACATGAAAAGCAGCGGCGCTGCCAGAATATCCAGTGCCAGGAGGCACAGAAGCACGCTGCCGACCCCGGCGCACAGAAGGAGCTTTCCGGGTTTGACCGGGATTTCCCCGCGATAAAAGCGCCGGAGAGCTCCCTTGACCGTGAAAAAGCGGCAGCACAGCCAGGTTCCGGCCAGAACCGCCACATTGCAGGCGGCCAGAAGAAGAGTGAAATTCCAGGAGGTATAGATTATGGCCACGGCAGCACCTGAAGCCAGCACCGAAAAAAGTGCCGCCAGAAAGGTTCCCCGCACCAGCCGGCGCTGATCCGGGTAATCCCGGGCGGTAAAGATTCCGAAAGCGCCTCCGGATACTGCCAGGGCCCAGATGCCTAAGATCATCAGAATGAGGAAGGGGGAGGCCACGAAGGATTCCGCCCAGAACAGCGCCTTATCGCCGTATTCTGCGGCCAGGGACAGGTATTCCCCCTGAAGCTGGGTCATGGTAACGGCACCGAAGTCCAGCCCCAGAATTACCGAAAGCACCGGCCCAAGAAGTTTTTTTACCAGCACGGTCAGTGCGGCATGCAGCACCGATCCGGCATTAAGCACCGCAAAAACCAGAGCCAGAAGCGCCGACACCGGGACTGCGCACAGAACAAAAAGCTGGACAAGCATGCTGGAATGAAGGCGCCGGGCCCGGAGCTTCAGGGGATCTCCCAGGGACTTTCCGGGAACCGGAAAGCGGCTAGCTTCCGAAAGCTCCCCTGACTCCGGAAACAGCGGTTTTCCGCAGAGGGGGCAGTAGTGCATCCAGGGCAGTACCGGAACGCCGCAAAAGCTGCAGGGAACAGTATTCCGGCTGTCAAAGCGGCGATAGGCATCAAGATAAAAAATCATTTCTGACCGCTTCCCGGCCGGAAACGGACAGCTGAGTCCCGGCGCCGGGAAGCGCCTCTGCAGGACGGACAGACGGAACCTCTCCGGAAAAATCCCGGGATCCGGTGGAGGTGTTGGCCAGGATGGGATCCTCGGTCATGAATCAGCCCTCATGAAATGCGATGCAAAATCCAGGATTGCCGGCAGTCAGACTCCTTCAGGAGCGTCAGAAGCGGCCTCCGGAGAAATGCCGGAGTCAGCCGGCTCAGCCTGACAGGCTCCGGCTTCCGGAGCCGGGGCGGACTTTTCATTTATAGCCCGCACTCCGGCAATAATGTAATCCACCATGGACCAGATGGTAAGAACCACCGCCAGAAGCAGCATCACCAGCGCCGCATACACCATCCAGAGATCATGGCGCCAGATTAGTCCGGCAATGGCAATCATCTGAATGGTAGTCTTCCATTTGCCGATCCAGCTTACAGCCACCCGGGCCCGGCTGCCGATTTCGGCCATCCATTCCCTGAGTGCGCTTATCACAATCTCCCGGGATACCACCACAATGGCGCAGAGGGTAATGAAAACACTGATATAGGGGAAATAACTGGCTTCGTACTTGCTGTAATGACTGACCATAAGAATCAGGGCCACACAGACCATGATCTTGTCTGCCACCGGATCCAGGAAGGCGCCGAAGCGGGAGCATACCTGCCATTTTCTGGCCAGGTAGCCGTCCAGAAGGTCAGTAAGGCAGGCAATGACAAAAATCAGTGCCGCCACTAAATTGCTAAAATTAAAGGGAAGATAATAAAAAAGAACATAGAAGGGAATGAGAATCACCCTGAACATGGTCAGCGCATTCGGGATTCTGTACATCATTGCGTTTTTATTGTTCTGCATTCTCCATCCCTCTTCACAGTATCCGGAAGAACCGGTTCCGGCGGCCCTCCCGCGGGAATTATACACCATTCGGGAAATGATAGGAAAACCGCTGTCAGGAGACACCGAAAAAAGATCAGCGGCTTTCCGGTCCCCGTTTCCTCCCGGCATTCTGCTAGCAGCGGAATTAAGGGGAGGCACGGGCCCCTGTACTACTTCCGGAACACGGTAACCGCCACGGAAGCATCTCTCATAACCGGCATCTGCAGAGGACACCAGGAATAGATGTTCACGTTAAAGCTGTCACCGCCGGAAAAGCTTTCTCCCCGGAAAGCGTTGGTCATGTTTCTCCAGCCGGAACCGGAGCTCTTGCCCAGAAATACCGCATGAAGGGGCTTCAGAACACTGAGGGTGTGGGAGGGAGACTTAATCTCGGTCTGCAAGCGGGACAGTGCCCAGAAGCTGTTTTCCAGAGTGGGACTCAGAAAGTCAAAGGACACTCCGGCACAGTCCAGATTATTGGCATACTCATCGGCGCTGAAATCTGTCTTCCCGGTATCCAGCACCACACTTTCTATTTCGTAGCTGGTATCGGGATCCGCTCCGTCCAGATTAAAGCCGGAGAATACACAGGTATAGGAGCTTGCAAAGTAGCTGTCGGCGAACAGCGGCTGGCAGGACACCGTCTGCGAGCGGAATTCCAGGGGATCTGCCCCCCGGATACGGCATCCGGAATCGGAGGCGCAGTTCAGTGCCAGATCCACCGCCCGCTCCGCATCCGGAATTCCAAAACCGTAACGGTTGCTGAAGCGGCGTCCCGAGGCATTCTGAATCCAGCCCTGATTCACGGTAAGGCCCCGGTCCCGCACCACCTCGTCTCCGTTCATGCCGGAAATCTCGGTATCGTTACGGGCGCTCTCCGCCAGCACATGACGGAGCTGCCAGAGCGTGAGATCCGGATTGGCCGACAGTGCCAGAGCCGCCACTCCCGTTACCAGAGGTGCCGCCCCAGAAGTCCCCGCAAACATATTGGTATAGCGATAGCAGGAAATCTCCTGAAAAGGATTCTTCCCCTTAAGAATCAGGGAATAAACCAGCTCCTGTCCGGGCTCCCCGCTGCAGGAAAAGTCCTGATTAGCTGTAATAAGCGCCGGATAGTAATCATCACCGGACGGGGCAGCGAGCAAAAGACTGGAGCCCGGCGTGGAATAGGAAGTACTGGATCCGGTGGGAGATACCGCTCCGACAACCACTGTGGCCGGATAGACTCCGGGTTCGTCATAGACCGAGGCAAAGCAGGACACGCCCTTTTCATGGCAGTCACTGTATTGCTCAAACTGCTCATAGCCGTTTCCCGACGACTTGACCAGAAGCACCCCCGCATCGGCCACCATGTCCAGCGACGCCTGTAATGCCGCATTTCCGGAAAAAAACGGATTAAGAGCACCCCAGCTCCCATTGGCCACTCTAACGGATGGCTCATCCTGAAAGGCGTTCATAAAGAGCTCCGTCAGCCGGGGGATAGAGTCGTAATACCCCTCATAGGAAACAATCTCTGAAGCAGGAGCCACCCCGCAGCCGCCCTCAAAATTTCCGCAGCTTCCGGCGATAAGTCCCGCAACGTTGGTGCCATGAGGTTTCTGATAGGAGCTGTAAACATGCTCCGCCCGGAACTGCGGCCTGATATCGGGATGCGTACTGTCCACGTGAGTATCCACCACCGCCACCGTAGCCCCGGCACCTGAAAATCCGCGCTGCCAGGCCCCGGGAGCGTTCACGTCAATGCCGCGCTGCGCACTGGGAACCAGTTCCCGGAACCCCTTCTGACTGCCGGTGCTCAGAAGATGCCAGCTCTCCTGAAGCAGCGGATCCGCGTACAGCGCCACCGGACGGGAATGCAGCCGGCAGTCGCCATCATACCAGGTAATCGTGTCCGCCAGTGCCGGAACTCCCGCAGGATTCCCGGCATAGGCCGGATCCAGAGAATAGACATAAACATTGTCCTCCCCCAGATAAACTCTGCCGTAGCGGCCGCCGGAACGGATTTTTTTCACAAAGGGAAGCGGCACCTCCCGCCGGGCTCCGGTAAAGGCATCAATACCGAGTACCACCCGGTTACCCCGGAGATCATTAATCTCAACCTGGGAGGCATCGCACTCCAGCGTGGTATCCGCCCCGCTGTTGTCATCAATAATCTCTATATAGTCATCATCGCCGGAGGAGCCTTTTTTAGAAGAGCCGCCGCCGCAGGCTGCCAGAGACAGCCCTGCCATAATGGCAACCGCTGCCTGAAGGCGCCGGGAAACAATTCTGGGAAACATGAAATGCTCCATAAAATCAGGGCCGCGGCAGTTCCGTAAACGAATCACCGCGGCAAAAAACTATCTTTCAAAAGCCCGTACAGTAACCGAACCGCCCGCCATGGGATTTGCCAGAGGACAGGTGGAGTACAGATAGACTGTCACCGTGTCCCCGGATCGGAAATCCTCTCCCATAAAGGCGTTGGACAGCAGTCTTAAAGGCGTGCCGTCCCGGCTCCCGGAATAATTGGCATAAAGCGGCTTCATGATATTCCGGGTTCCCGCAGGAGATTCCACGTCGATCTGCACCTCGGCCAGAGCCTTGCGGTTGTTAATGCTGGAGGGCTGCTCCAGGAAGGAGGCTCCGGTACAGAAATCCGTAACGGACACGGAGGAGTCCTGTGAGGGCTTGAAGGCCGTGGCTCCGATATTGACGGTAATATTCTCAATATCGTAGGTCTTTGAGGAATCATAGCTGTTAGCCCGGAAGTTCCGGAAAACGCACCGGTAGCCGGAACTCAGCATCACGTCACCGGAAATGTCCTCGCAAACCGGATCATCATTGGAAATAAACTCCACCGGCTCCTGGCCCCGAATCCGGCAGCGCTCGTCATTGCGGCAGTCCGCAGCCTTGTCAACTGCGGCGGAGACATCCACAAGACCGAAGCCGTAGCGGTTGCTGAAGCTGAAGCCCGCCCGGTTTTCCACCCAGCCCTTGTAAACATAGACCCCTTCGTACTTTACCGTCACTTCAGGATTTTCCGTAGGCTTTCGGGCAGTGCCGGCCAGAGCATAGCGCACCTGCCACACGGTCAGGGCGGGATCCCGGGACAGCACCAGCGCCGCCGCTCCGGACACGAGGGGGGTGGCCGCCGAGGTGCCGGAAAAATTGTTCCGGTAATCGCAGTCGGGATTGAGATAGACCCCGTCATATTCCAGAGAACCGTTCATAAAGGCCGTGGTTTCGGTTCCCTTTGCCGCTCCCAGAGAGCAGCTTGTCATGTCAGCAGAGATAATCCCCAGGGTGCCGGTAGAGAACTTTTCGCCGCCCGGAGCTGTCACCAGAAGGTTGGATCCCTCATCCGAGTATGAAGCGTGAGAACCGTCCGAAGCCACTGCTCCCGTAATGATGCTGGCCGGATGAATATCCTCCTCCACGTTCATGGGAAGATGACAGCTTATTCCTCTGGAGGCGCATTTGCTGACGCCGCGATTATTGGCGAAGTAGTTGCTGGAGGCCTTTACAAAAACCACCCCGCTGTCCGCAAAATCATCCAGAAGCTGTCTCCGGACAGGTGATGACTCAAAATACGGTTCGGTAACGCCCCAGCTGTTGTTAATGACTCTGATGTCCGCATCCTCGGCAATTTTGGTATAGGCTTCAGACATGTAGGATCCCAGGAAGGGAATATAGCCGATGACGCCCCGGAGTCTGGCATTGTAGGCTACCCCGCGCACCCCCTCCAGGTTGCCGGCCACGGCACCAATCAGAGAGGACACTGCGGTTCCGTGTCCGGCTGTGTTGTTGGAGCTCAGCCTGATAGTGGGCCTTTCTGAAAGATTATCCCTGAGATCCGGGTGATTTTCCTCCAGGTCGTCGTCAATGACGGCCACGGTAATGCCCCGGCCGCTGACTCCGTCCGCCCAGGCTTTTCTGACATTGAGATCAACTCCCGGAGATGATACCGCACCTTCCTCATTGTAGGCAGTCTGGGTACCCGTACTGCGGAGATGCCACATTTCGGGCACAAACGGATCCGAATAGAGAAGCACCTTCCGGGAATGCAGCACGCAGTCCCTGTCATAGTAGGTAATCTCGTCGGCGGTCTCGCTGAAGTCATCAGTAAGGCCGGCGGCATCAAAGGTATAAACATACCGGTTGTCGGCTCCCAGAGTCACCTCTCCGAACCTGCCGCCGTCCCGGATCTTTTTAACAAACGGGAGGGCTACGGTACCGGGACCGCTCAGAATATCGAGACCGGAAACCACACGGTTATAAAGCGCCGTATCGTCGACGGTTACCTGGGTTCCGGTACATTCAAGTGCGGGATCCGCCCCGGTATTGTCATCATCGGGTCCCGGGTCAGGCTGGGGATCCGGCTGCGGCTGAGGCTGGGGCTGCGGATCCGGCTCGGGATCCGGAGCGTTATCATGGGAGGAACCGCCGCCGCAGGCCGCCAGGGCTCCCGACAGAAGCGCCAGCATTATGGCGCGGGAAATTTTTCCGGTTTTCATGACAGACTCCTACTGAACTTCAGCTCTGGTGTTGTAATCAATATCAGGATTCCATTCCCTGACACCGGGAGCAGTGCTGAGAAGGCGCACGGCATCCTGCCAGCCGGCAAAGCTGTCCACGATTACCCGGTAGCCCTTCCGGGACATCTTTTCGGCCTGGGGGGCCAGCTCGTCCGGAATGCAGTTCTCCTGCGTGCGGCATCTTACATATACGGCATTCTTCAGAACACCCCCGAAAACGCTCTGGGGTACCCGGACGAAGGCAATGCCCTTCCCGGGAACCGGGTCCGGAGCCGCGGCAGGATAAACCACACTGTCGGAGCCCCAGAAACCCAGAACTCCCTCCGGGAGCTCGCCATCTGCAGTTCCGGCCGCAATGCGGTAGCCGGTCCATACCTGAAAACGGGTTCCCGCAATGTCGACAGTGAAATCACCGGCCAGAGCACCGGCGGAAACTGAAAGAGCGGCCAGAGCACCGCAGACGAAAGATTTGACAAATTTCATTTCAATACCTCAGCAAACTAGCGGACATGGGCAGGAAACAGCGTTTCCCAAACTCCCCGAAATCACTTAAAACCCTTATTGCCCTTTCTGTCATAAAGACGGACTTCCGACCCCGGAGCGGCATCAGCGGTACGGGATACCAGGCTTGACACTTCATTGACCTTGTCAGTGCTGCCGGCCTCGGCGGTACAGCCGTTCGTCTTCAGAAACTCCTGAACGCCATCCTGGGCTCCGTCCCGCTCATCACTGGACAGCTTCTGGAGCAGACTCTCGCCGCGGGAATTTCTGGCTCCGCAGGATTCGGCAGCCATATACCACCGGTAAGCCTCACGGAACATCCGGCCATCCTCGTAAAGACGGGCCATATTCTCCATGGCCTCGGGATACTTCTTTTCAGCAGCCTGGGCATAGTACTTCATGGCCGCCTGAATATTGGACTGGTTCTCGGAATCCGGTGCCAGCTTCCCCTCATAGGACAGGTTGCCCAGAGTGTTGTAGGCCTCCGGCATGCCGCGGGATGCCGCCCGGGTGAAATAATCATAGGCCTTGGCATAATCAGGCTCCCTGGCCCGGAGATAGTGCTCTCCTAGACGGTAGCAGGCCCGGGGCTCGTTTACCTTGCAGGCATCCCTGAGAAGATTCAGGGCGGCATTCGTATCCCGCGCCACCCCCATCCGGCCATTCTCCTTAAGGGTTGCCAGATAAAGCGCCGCCTCGGTATTGCCGGCCTCCACCGCCGTATAAAGGTAGGACACCGCCTTACGGTGATTCTGGGCAATGCTGCCCATGCCGTCACGGTAGACCTCATAAAGGATGCACGGGGCCACCCGGGAACCCTGGCGCATGGCCAGCTCGAGAATCTTCACACCCTCCTCGGGTTCGCTGACACCGTACTTGCCGCTGATAAGAAGTGCCCCGAGACGCTCGGAGGCTTTATAGTCTCCGGCCTGGGAAGCCTTGTCCAGAAAATAGTAGCCCAGTCTCCGGTTTTCCTCGCGGGTTTCCTGGGATTCAGCCTCGTTTTCAGAAAAGCTGAGCCGCCCCTGCACCAGGTACTCGCCGAGATCCCGGGAGGCATCGTTCTGCCCCCGGAGAGCCGCTTCCCGGAGAAGAATGGCCGCCTTCCGGAAATACTCCGGGGTCTGATAGCGGTGGAGATAATACTTGGCCAGATAGTACATGCCGTTGACGTTCTCGCCGTCAACGGAACGGATCAGCCACTTGAGCCCCTCTTCCTCGTTGATCTCGATATCGTTACCGATAAATCCGGTGAGATAGTCCAGCCCCATGAGGTTTTCCGCATTGTGAGCGCCATAGTCGGCATTGATACGAATCCACTTCCGGAAATTTGCCCGGGTTTCGGGAGTATTGTTTTCCTGATATTTTTCCCGGGAAATGGTGAGCATCATGTCGGCAGCCAGATGATTGCCCTTTTCCGCAGCCATGCAGAAGTACTTCTCGGCCAGCACCGGATCTCTGACAAATTCCTGGAAGCGGTAGATCCAGCCCAGGGTATAGGGTGCTTCCGCATCCCCCTCTTCCGCCACCGGCTTCAGAAGATCAATGGCCCGGAGGTAATCCTGCTCGGTAGGATTCTTCTTCATGACGAAATACATGCCGAGCTGCTTCCGGGCGGCATTGTTACCGGCAGTAACCAGCTCCTCCAGAACAGGCAGAACCTCGGAAGCCCGGTTTCTGCCAATAGCCAGGGCGGCATATTCCAGAAGGCTTTCGGGATCCCAGTGCGCTACGTCCTGACGGTAGTACTCGAGAGCCTTGTCGGGATCCTGCCCGATGGAGCCGGCGCCCCGGGAATAAACCCGGGCCAGCTTCAGAATCGCCCGGTGATCGCCTGAAGCGGCCAGCTCGCTCATAACCGCCAGCCCCCGGGTCTGATCAGAAAGCGGAATCATGGCATCAATGTTTATCAGAGCTTCGGTATAGCGGGACTCCTGGTTTTTCGTATCGGCGGAACAGTACTTAAGCGCGTCTCCGTAATTCCCGGCCTGAAAGTTTTTCTGGCAAAGCTCGGCATTGCTGCCGCACCCTGAAAGCATGGTCGCCACGGCCGCGGCCAGAATAGAGAGACAAAAACCTGATTTCATACCTAAAATTCCAAAATACTGCCTGAACATCTGCGCTGATTTTCTGCCTGCGGTTAAAATCTGCAAAAGCAGCTCACAATAAAATACCAGTTATCGCGTGATTATATTACAGAGCACACCCGGAGTCGCATTTTAAAAAGCGTTTTAGGGGATCGGGTCACGCATTTTTCAGGGATGGCGGAAAAACGGGAACCGTCTCCCGGAAAAACATGCTCCGGGAGGGAAAAGACACGGGGGAAAAGGGGGACCGGTGCCTCCCCGGCAGTTTTTGTATGCGATCCCGTACCGATTCCCCCGTGCTCCTGTCAGGAATTACAGAGGCTTTGAAACATGGGGCCAGGCCTCTTTCATTGATTTCTGATTTCTGATTTCTGTTTTTTTATTTCATTATCCCGGCAGACGAAGATTGCTCCTCACATCCTCTCGATAAGGCACTCATGCTCCCTGGTGCCGGAATTGTAGCTAAGCCCGATAAGAAGAACCTCTCTTTCGTCTCCGTCCTTACGGTATCTTCCGGCATAGTCCTGTTCCTTTATCTGCTTCAGGGCCGTCTCCGCGCTAGAGTCCCGTTTGAACTCCACAATCATGATCGGGAGATCCGTTCTGATCTTTGGCACAAAAACCAGATCCGCAAAGCCCTTCCCGGCCGGAAGCTCCCGGAAGCTGTCATAGCTGCTCTCAGCACACCACATAAGCCCGGATATGAGACAGAACGCCAGAGCCTCCTCCCGGTTGTATCCGATAACGGAAACATAGGAAGAGTTATGGATGCTGCCGACTATTTCCGCAGTATTTGCGGCATCCCGGGATCTTATGGCCTGAAAGAGCCTTTCAGAACGTGCGATAACAGGCATGGCATTGTACCAGGGCTGCTCCCTGACAATGTCGATGAGAGTTTCTCTGATTTCCCTGTTCGGAACGTAGGCATAGCGTTCGGTTCCGGAAACTGGCTGGCCGCTACAGCCCAGATAGCCCAGACAGACCAGCAGAGAAAATATCTGATCCTTCTTGGTCAGGGAAACCATGTCGTTCTGAAAACTGCTGAAATTGAAAGAGACAGATCCCCCGGCAATCATGCTCAGAATATCGTCTTTAATGCCGTCAAAATTCATGTTTATGAGGCGGATTACCTCTTCATTTGACGACGTGCTGCTCCAGTAATTGCTGCACCTGTTTCTGCTGACGGCCTTACAGACAGAATTAGGATTGTAAACGTCAATAAGGCGGTATTTGCCACGGTTATCATTGCTGTTTCCGTCAGCCTTATTAGCGTTATCATCTGCGTCATTTAC
>NZ_KB899638.1:331678-337245 GCF_000378405.1 Succinimonas amylolytica DSM 2873
ATAATTCCGGTTTCCTGAATAAAAGCTCCAACCAGTCCCAAATGCCCCATGGTTAAAGGTTTAAGCAGCTCTCTCGTAATAACGGTCATGACATCCCCCAAAATTGGCAATAATCGCCGTATTCTAGGGAAATAAAATCGCCTGCCACAAGCGAGATAATATTAAAGCGATCCTTGTATCACATTTTAAAAATAAATATTTTATATATGTATTTTTTGTGACAAACCCCTATATTAATCGACGTCACAACATGCTAGTCTCAAAAAGGAATTTGAAATTCCTCCAGCCCATTATAAAAAGTGGTAATTAAGCAATCTCAACTGCGAAATGTAAGGTAAAACCGAAATACGGAGCAAACGTATCAGGATGCAGCATATTGTATTCATCGAAATTATTAAGAGCTGACTGGGAATTGTATTTCTTTATGGGAAGAATACCGGTCAGGTATGCCAGAGAAAAGCACGAAAGGCCGTCGGCAGCTTTAAACAGACCTCTGAGCATATCAATAAATTTTTTCTGAAGAGCCTCGTTATCCCGGTATTCCCGGTACAGCAGATCCCATTCATCCATAATTAGGACAAATTTTGCCTCCGTGGCGACCAAAGCCTGTTTTAACGATTTTCTGCCAATCAGGGGCGCTTTGCTGATCTTTTCATCAAATTCCCGGTTCTGTCTGATTTCCAGCAATGTCACATACTGGAGGTAGTCAACAATATCGTCTACATAATCAACATAAAGACTTTTATCTGACTCGTAGGCCCGGAAATCATTATCTATGCTGTTCATGTCCCAGTAGATAACATTGCACCTGTTCAGGTATTCCTCGTAGGTAATTTCCTTTTTCTGTCCGTTAACTGTCTTTGTCCGCTATAACCGGCCACCTTCAGCCCCGCAAACACGGCCTTGCAGTCGGCACCTTTGGAATAATAGGAGGCCAGCATGTGCGCGGTGACGGTTTTTCCGAAACGCCGGGGTTTGGCAAAGGCAATAAGCTTTAAATCTCCGGCATCCAGTCTGTCAATGGTTTCAGCGATAAAATCAGTCTTGTCAACGAAGATACCGGAGTCCTGTTTAGCTACAAGTTCTGTGAAGGCATTACTGCCCCCGGGATTTAAAAAAGTTCCCATATCGCATTTACTCCAAAAACCATCCCTGAGTGCCGGGAATTTCAGGCTTTTCCCCTGGAAAAAACAAAACGCTCCCCAGGCCTGCGAGGTTTTACAAATTATTCAGGACCGGCCAGTCCGGATCTCAATTCGCTGCTATCATTGCTGACGCTGTTACCATTCGGGGGAGTAAGCAGTCCGTCTTTATGTATACAGGGCAATGTTCTGAGTATGATCTGGGAGCCGCAACCACAGGAGCCCCCGCCTTTATTAGAATCCATCCCGCCTTTATTAGAATCCATCCCTCCTCAATTATACTCGGATGGCATAAAAAGTCCTGTCCGGAGCGCTTCCAATTTCTCAGGATTCCGGGGGAACGGAAACTGCTCATGGGGATTTTATGGTTACCGAAAGGATAACGGAGCAAAGATCATGCGCCCTGGTTAAATACGGTAAGATCCGCCTCCTGAATTTTCCGGTACATCTTCTCAGGTCAGGAAACCAGGCGTCAGGCATTCCGAAAGTGAAGCAGGCTAACTCCAGCGCCCTTTCTCAAAAATAACGCCCGGCCGCCCGCAGGCGGGCGAAAGACGGGCGCGGGAAGCCGCGCCAGATTCCGAGGCTCCGCCGCGGCGGCTGATTACCAGATTAGAAGATTACAGATTCCAGATTAGCCGTAAAGCGGGCCGCACAGCGTAGTCACCACCGTAGACGTCGCTACCAAGCGGGCCTAGCGCGCCAACCGTACTCACGTACGATGCGTTGTCCTGAGAGAAGCCCGGCGACCGCAGCCACCACCAGCAATAACCTTCATAGGAACAACCTCCCCTATGGGCTTTTGCCACGGCCGTAGGCTGACACCTTATTTCACTCTCATTCTTAAAATACTGTTCCGCCTCCGCAAGGCTGAGGCAGAAAACCCGGTCCCGGGTATTATTTCCGCCAGGGATAGCGTATTTCCGGTTATATTCATTCACTACCTCTGAGAGCCGAATTCTTCGCATTTCCTCCTCCGAGAAAGCCTCCTTCAGAAAATCATTGTTAAGCCACTTCCGGAGATCACATTTTTCCCAGGTTATAGATACACTCTCATGATGATACTGTTTGCAGTCCAGACCGTAACGGCTCACCAGCAAGGCCTCATCGCCGCTGACCTCCAGAACCAGCCATTCAATTGGTTCTTTGGAATTATCGTTGTTCTGGGGATAGCTTCCAAACTTTACATATTCCCCGACTTTAACCCGCATGGGCTTCCGCGTAGGATATTTAATGCCCTTTACGGTAATGCCGGCCTGCGTGTCCGTAGCGGAACCGGAGTATGACCGGAATCTTCCGATAACCTGCGAGAGTGCGGAGATTTTTTCGAGTTCGGTTAAGGATCTGTTATGAGAGCTGACAAAGTTCTGGAAAAACTCCGGGGTATCCCGGTTTTCCTGAAGAAGCTTCTCAAAATAGGCCTTTAAATCCGGTACCGAGGAGAATAAAAGCTCCTCAAACCTTACAAAACCGGAAACGGTTCTTCTGAGATTATCGTAGGAGCTGGAATGCCAGAGCTTTTCGGATACTTCTTTAAGAGCGGCGTCATAGGAGGTAAGGAGTTTACGGAGACGATAGGTCTCCTTTTTCCGGAGGAGACTGCCCACGTAGTCATCAAAGGCTCTGGCGTTTTTAAACTGGAGTTCGCCCTGCCCGAAAACTGCCCGGTTCAGATCCTCCAAAACCAGCTTTAAAGCCTCCCGGGACTTTTCCTCCGGCATAACAGCGGAAAAGAATTCCAGATCCTTTTGGTGATCCTCAATATACCTGATGTACCCCGAAAAACCCTGCTCGCTTTCCAGCTTTTTAAGATACCCCAAAAGCTCTGCGGGACAGCTGAAGGCCTTATCGCCCACCCGGATATTTCTCTTATCTGAAAATGCATAGCCCAATACCCAGGCAGCCTGCATATCCGAACACTTCTGGTGCGTAATCTGTAATGCGGCCTTCTGAAGAAGAACGGTAGCTGCATCACTCTTTAAAATTGTTCCCGCATAGAAGTCCAGGAAGGAGCTCTGTAAAAGCCGGAGCTCGCCCATAAATCCGGCATTCCCGGACAACGCCGCAGCCACCGCCGCTTCGCCAAGTTCAGAGAGATTCCCGAATTCCCGGCCGCCGCAGAATATTGTTTTCAGGCTCGGAAGAAGCCGGTACATCAGGCGGTAAAATGTTTTATGCATTGATACCGCATCCGTATTCCCCTGCAGACTCTCCTCCGCCTCCCGGCAGATCTTTTCGAAATCGGGGGCAAAGAGACTGAAGTGATGGGTCAGAATTCCTCTACCCGCATCCCGGATTCCGGAAGCAGGATTTTTAAGCATGGCCTTAACCAGAGACTCCAGAGTCTCATACTTAACCCCGGCAAAGCCGTAGGGAAGAAATTGCGTTTTTGGTCCCGCCTCATAACCTTCACCTGGTACCGGCACATCTTCGCCCTTTAGCCACCTTCTCACCTCATCATAGCCCCAGCGTCTGTTGGGGTTATCCTTCTCGTTACGGTGGGAAAGATCCTTGTAGGTAAGCCCCAGCACCAGATCCCTAAGACGCGGCGGGAAGTCTGCCGGAAAGCTGATTTTACTGATAGCGGCCAGTCTGGAGACCTCCTCCGGAGAAAGAGCTTCATTCTGGAAAGGGGTATAGCCGGTATAAAGCTCAAAGACGGTAATGCCGAGAGCATAGTAGTCTGTCTCCCGGTGAAAAAGCCTCTGCACGGTCTCGGGAGCGGCGTAGGCCGGAGTCATGCCGGTACGGGTTAGGAGAACAGTGTTTTTTCCGGCATCAGAACTGATCCCGAAATCAATCAGGACGATATGCTCCCCGGTATCATCCGGTATCAGGTTTCCGGGCTTGAGATCCTTGTGCAGAATTCCCGCGTCATGAAGTGCCTTAAGACCTTCAGTAACTGAAGGGATAATATAGCTGCCAAGCTCCTCTTCGGAAAACAGGATCCCCTGCGCCAGAACCTCTGAAAGAGCCGGCATCCCGTAATACGGGAGCACTGCGTACTGATGCTTCTCGTAAACGCCGAAGCTTACCACGGGAGCCACACAGGGACTATTGAGCATTTTCAGCTTTTCGATCACATCCGGCTTTACTGCATTCTCCCGGCGGTAGTATTTGAGAACGTAGCTTTTCCCCGCATAAGCCCCCGTGCCGGAACAGCGGTAGATATCAGCCTCGCCGGAGGTAACAGTCATTTTTTGCTCTGCATAAAAATCCCCCAGCATTTTCCCGGTGAGATCCGGTACCGGGGATTCCCCGGCGTTAATCCGGGTCCCCCGGAGCTTATCCAGGTAAGAGAGATTGATTTTGGTTTCTGACATGCATGCTCCCGGAAAAAACTTGCCCCGTAACAGCAGACGGGCCTATGCCAATAGAACCCCGCTCCTGAAAACACCTTATCAGCCTGACAGCAAAGGCGTTTTGACGGGAACCGGATCCCAAAATTATCCTTGAATATGAGAAGATTATCTCCGAATGCCCGGAATGATAGTTTGATAAGGGAGCCCTATTTGAAAAAATAATGGCCAAAAATGCGAGCCTGAACAGATTTCGGCGGCTTTGGAGGCTCTCCGCTATTCTCTCTCTCAAGGACGAAAATACGGAAGTTCGGACAGCACAGTCTTTCTGCATTACCACCGTTATGATACAGGAACAGAGCTCATTCGCCCTGGTAATTACGGTAGCTCCGGCTGCTGCTTTTTCCGGTACATGTTCTGCTGCTTATTCCGGTACATGTTCTTCTCCTCCGGTTAGGAAATTAAGAGTCAGGCATTACAAAAACGAACCTGGGTATTACACCGCCAGTATCTCAAAAATAACGTGCCGCCCGCAAGGGGCGCGCTGCCCGAATAGACACGCCCGACGCGCCGCCCTGATCACCGCCCGGCTACCGCAGCCACCACCAGCATTAAACGTCATCGCTGACATAAGTACCATGGGCCTGTGCCACGGCCGCAGGCTGCCCCCTTCTTTCACTGTCATTCTTAAAAGACTGTACCGCTTCTGCAGGGCTCTGAGGCAGGAAACCCGATCCCGAGTATTATCCGTAATTCCTGCCACCTAATTCTAAACTAGAACTTTCCCAAATCGTAATACTATACATTCTTTTTTGGTCTGCCAGGAGATCTTTTAGTTGGTACTTCATCTTGTGGTAAAAGAGACAACTTTTGAAGTACCTTAACCTGAGACGGATTCATATTTATAAGTTGCCAATCACCCGAGTTAATTCTGGCTTGCTTAGCTCTTTTTAAAATTGACATGATTTTTTTATAGGTAAAAGTGTTCAGTAATTCAGCCTTATCAAATTTGTTAATCAATTTAAATGATAGAACAGTTGACAGGAAATTGCAGAATTCACTTCCTATGATTGAGTAATCATCATGCACTCTGGTTTCATCAAACAGACACGCATTTTTATAGAAT
>NZ_KB899638.1:339590-343859 GCF_000378405.1 Succinimonas amylolytica DSM 2873
AACAGGTATTCCAAAATTCTCATAACATTCACGGACCTGTCTGTTAGGTTTTTCAACAAACACTTTGTTCGTCTTTTTATCTCTGATGCACATCAAAAGCAAATACTCAATTTCTGGGATCTTGATGAAGTACAAATCGATCAGAAAATTGCTTCAATATCGGAGTAAATACTTCAGATCCTTGTCATCCATAACGTACTCTTGTAACTTCTACCTATATGCTAAGAACCGATGTCAATAAAGCCTCAGAAAAAAATTTTTTTTGGGTTATGCGAGGTGATAAAACCAAAGTAGTTAGGGTACTTCTCCAGCACCTGCCTGATTTTGGCCGCTTCCTCATTATCTCGGGTATTGCGGAGCTCCTCTGTCATGGTGTAGGACTCGTCCGAAATAACGCGGTAATATCTGGTGCTGGACAGTCCGCACTTCTCTATCAGCGCCTTTTTGCTGTACCCCTGTGCATTATTGGTCGTAAGCATCTCTATGGAGCGGCAGAAATCACTGAGTCCCAGCCGCGTCGTTGACGTAATTTTTGACTACATTTCTTCAAACCGGCCGGCTATCTCTTCATCCAGAAGTTTCGCCCGGTTCCTGGCGTACTGACATCTACGTTCTGGTGTAAACTTACTGATGACTTTCGTCTTCTTCCAGTCTTTCAGTTTAAAATTTTACTATCCAGTGACAGTCAATTGTATCAAGAAATGTACAACAAAAAAAAAACGTGACAAGAATCATGAAATATCAAAAGTAACATGGAAGTTATACGACTGAAGTACTCGCTTTAAACAAAAATTGGAATATGACTCAAGTTTAAAAAACAAAAAACTTTACACACAAAAAACACTACTTTAAACTTTTGTTAACTTAAAAATTTGTGGTTATATTTAGATTATAGTCCAATATCTCAACATAGGTAGATGATTTACGATGTTGCGATGTTGCGATCAATGTTTCACGCTAATTGGTGATGTATGGCTGATTTTTTTTCAAGTATTTGGTATGTTATAAAATTTATTTGGTTTATTTTTGTCACTGGTGGTTTAATTTTCTTATTTTATATTATTGTAGCTTTAATACAAGAAGCCACTGACAAAGGATTAAAAATAATTTATATAATATTTTTAATACCTGCACTTTTTGCAATTTATGCCGACATTAGGTTTGTTTATCCAGAATCTAATCATTCTGTTTCAGGGGAGACAGTCCAAATAGTTCAGCAAGAAACGCCAAAAGTTCAACGTGAAGTTCCAGACAACAAGCAAAGTATAAAGCCAATTAATGAGGATATATTAGATAGTACAAATGTTGGAACAGATCGTTATATTTATGCAAATCTATCAAAGTTATCAGAAAGAAATCTCAAATTCGTATTAAATGATATTACTTCAATGTCTGGCGAAGACGTTGCAGCTTATAATCGTTTTTATGAAATTGCAAATGGTATTATTGATAAAGGAAATCTCGGTTCGTTGCTAAGCTATGTAAACAAAAAAAGGAGTAAAATAAAAAATAATAAAGCTGCAATAAATAATTTTAATTATAAAAAAATCGAATTAAGTGAAAAAGAACTAGCAGCAAAGGAAAAGGAAATTGATCAGCTTAAATCTCAAAATAAACAATTGAATAACGAGATTGCTGAAATTGTAACAAAAATGCATCTAACACAGGCTAATCCAAAAATCACTGATGTATTGATTAGATTATCACCAAAACAAAAGTTAATAAAATTTTATATTTTTAATGAAATTATAAGACAGATGCCAGATAATGTAAATGTGGATTCAAATGAAGGTAAAAAGAAATTTCTTGAAATCCAAATTTTATTACATCGGTTAAGTGATTATATAATCAAAGATGCTTTAGGGGAGTTAGATACCTCACTCAAAAAGATTAATCAGCACATTGAAAATACTAAACAGCATATAATCCTCATTAACAAAAAGAAAAATTTAAATAAGAATGAAAAATCAATAGTTAAACTTAATACAATTATTGAAACAGATGGCAGATTGTTAAACATATTAGAGAAAGTAAGAACTGTAATAAAAAAATTAATTCTTTCCTTTGATGTAAAAAAAGAAACATTGCACGAAAATTTAGACATAGTTTTAATTGAGTATGAGGGAGCTTTGAACTTGTCAAGTGTTTCTTCAGATCTTGACAATATCGCGTCATTGAAGGAAGTGCTCAACGGTTTTTCAATACCGGAACAAGATTCAGAATTCATGAATGATCTTACAAATGATGAGCTAGATAGGCTTGAAGAAATATTTCAGTAAAATTTCTGATATTCAGCAAGTAAGTGTGTGCAGAGGTCTGTATGTTTAAAATTAAATCAATTTCATTTGCGGTAATGCTATCTTTAACTGTTCCCGCAGTATACGCAGATTCATCTTCCATCAGCGATCTGTCTGTGAGACATAGAGGAATCGATCAAAACTTGATAAGACAAGTTTCAAAGGTAACCAGTGCAAATTTAAATCTCTTATTACTTGATAACACTAGTTCAATTAACCGGACAAGTCCTCAATCATATAGAGAATTCAGTTCCAAATTAATAAATATCATCACCGATAGTGATGTTGGTAGATTATTAAAATCACGATTTGAGATTAGTGATAAGATTCAATTGAACAAAAGAAAAACAACTGAACTTGAATATAAACTTTATGAAGTTGATGATAATGAAAAAATAATCATAGAAAATCAAATTACCAATTTAAATAAAAATACAGAGAATTTAAAGAAAAAAAAGAATGATATTGATTCAATTTTCTACGATTATTTTGTCAGTCATGGCTTTTCCATAGATCGGCAAAATTTAAAATTTATTTTATCTTCCGCTTCCTCTCCTGTTTTGAGCGATTTTCTACTAGTCATTGACTTTCTTATTCAAAGTCAAAAATATTATGAAGAAAAAATCATAAATGACAATAGCACGGCAGCAGTTAAGCGCTATATAGAAGTGTACGTAGCAACTACAATTGCTTATCGTTATTCTATGGATTTGGCTGTTGAGAGCATAGATCAAAATATCAAAAACTGTAATCTGTTAATCAGAAAAGCTCGCCATGCCATCAATGAAGCCAAAAGTGTTAATGATTATCAAAGTAATAATATTTTGATTAAAAATATTCATTACAATGAAAAAACAATATCTCTAGTTACTTCGTATAAAAACATTCTTAAAAAGATCAAAAGTGATTTACAGAGTAAAAGCAGTAAAAATGATGAAAAGATTTTTGCCTTAAAAAACTTGTATCGAACAGTTCAAATTGCAGATAATGTATTACATATTATTCAAGATTCCGTAGCGGAATACAAATCGTTTTTATCCATTTCAATTCCAGAAATAAATGAAACATATTCAATAGTTTTAGAGGAAGAATATGAAAGAGTTACAGATCAACTGAATTCAATTCAACTAAATGCTGACAGATGATATCTTCATGTGCTTATCATTGGATCAGGCGCTACTCATATCATACTATTGCTTAAGTTACAATAGAGCGCTGGGCACACAGGTTCATAAAATACAACAACATTCGTAGTATTCTGAATAGGGAACAGATAGAGCATGTATTTGCCAGCGCTAAGTTGCCAATAGGTAGAATCCTTACAGTTGCCCCGGTCTGTTTATTGAAGATTTCACTGAAAGCAAATGCTGATACCATTTCCAGAAAACAATTTACGGTCTGACGGTATCTTGATTTTTAAAGTTTGATCAAAAATATGACAAAGCATCATGAAGTCAAGTGTGATGTAATGAACTTCAGTCTCAAGACACTACTCCGCAGAAACCTTGAATCATACGCCATGGAAGATATTTTTATCACCTCTCTTGGGAATAATACGGAATTTCTCTGTAGGCAAAAAGGAAATTTGCTCATGGATCTATTCGCTTAAAAAACTCGTAATGGCATGCGAAAACGGTACACCATTATCCTAAGATTTTACAAAAAGTAACACTACAACTCACACGATCATATCCACCATTGAGTCTCCACTCTGACAGTAATAGATTATGATCGAGTCCTCTCCCCAAAAAGATCCCAAGTGATGATATTCAAACTTCGTATAACTGCCTGATATAAGAATTGAGATCTATCTCATGAGGAACAGGTATTCCAAAATTCTCATAACATTCACGGACCTGTCTGTTAGGTTTTTCAACAAACACTTTGTTCGTCTTTTTATCTCTGATGCACATCAGAGACTGGCATTTACCAAGAACAGAACTCATTGACAGGGTTGAATTCTTACGAAGCT
>NZ_KB899639.1:0-14271 GCF_000378405.1 Succinimonas amylolytica DSM 2873
CACAAGCAAAGGTAAAATATACCTATCAGTCATCAGAGACTGCTATAACGATGAAATAATATCTTATAAGATTGGAAATAAGCCTACGGCAGCTCTGGCTAACGACACATTATCCGAAGCAATTAAGAGTCTGGGAGATTCCGGACTCAAGCCCATAATTCATTCTGACAGAGGGTGTCATTACAGATGGCCTGGATGGATACAAATTACGGAAGATAACGGGCTGGTACGTTCAATGTCCAAAAAGGGGTGCAGCCCTGATAATTCTGCTTGTGAAGGATTCTTTGGAAGAATGAAAACGGAATGCTTTTATAATCATTCCCTGGAGGATCTTTCGTTAGAGGAATTCAAGATATACATGAATAGATATATTCAATGGTACAATAACGATAGAATTAAAAATACATTAGGTGGATTGAGTCCTGTTCAGTACAGACTTAGCAGGGAACAATCTGAGTAATATATGTCCAGTTTTTTGTCCGCATCCCCACTTCCGGAAAAACGCTCTCCGGGACGGCCCAAAGGGAGTAAAAACAAGCCAAAAACCGATCAGCCCCCAAAAGAGAAAAGATCCCCTGGCAGACCTAAAGGGAGTAAGAATAAAATATATGTATGATAGGATAATTCCTAAAAAACGGTTTCATGTTTAACGTTTTTAGGGAAATTCAGGACTAAAATGCTCTTTTAGTGCTAAAGTGAGCACCATAAAATTACGGCAATCCAAATCTCACCTAAATCTCGGGTACGACTGTGTTGTCGTAATTTCTTACGCTTTAGTTGAGGAACACAGGTTTTAGGTGTTGGAAACTAGAGGATTTAATTTATCATTTCGTAGATTTTATCCCCTTGTTTTGACATGAATTTTAACTCATTGATGTTATACAATTCTTTAATAATATTCTGCACCTTTAAAATATAGTCCCAAAATTCATTAACATAATTACTACTTGATAGCTGTACATCTAGTCTAACATGATCTTCGGTATTAGTATTTGGACTAATAACTTTTTGAACAGCATTAAATACGTTAACACAGAATAATGATAAATCCTCGTCATCACAGTGTAACCCTAGTGTTACTGTGTCGTCTGATTCGGAATATGTTAATCTAAAATTAATTTGAGGTTTAATACCTAATAAAAAAATACGATAATGAATAAATCCAGAATTTTTGCCAAATACGAGCCCATTAGGAAGTGGGTGTTTCGCTAAAATATTCATACGATACTTGCGCCAAAATAATTTTCTTTCACTTTCTATGATTGCCCAGTGTTCAGCCTGTTCCATTAGTTTAGGATATTTTGATTTGAGCCCTACATACAAATTTGATATATACTCATTGTCTTTAAGATTAAATGCACGAATAAAGAATTTAATTCTATTTTTAGAATACTTGTCAATATCAAAAACATCCTTAAACGAAAGAAGTTTGTTATGTAAATCTAACGTTAAAAGAGCTCGTAAACATTTAGAGCATGTTGGATTTGAACAATTATTTACAAAACCTACTCTAAAACAAGGATGAAGATATTTTTGTGCAATAGGATAGTCGGCGATACGGATCGTTTTTTCTTCTCTAGATACAGTGCAACCAGTGCTATAACAATTAAAACCCGGTATTGCTAGAATGTGCATTGATAGTAATTCATGTTTAGATGTGTCTGTCTTTGAATTATCAATCAAATTAAAAGATGTAAAGGGTTCAGCTGAGGAAAAATAATATGTTTTCCATAATTTTCTCAAGGATAACACATTTGCCATTGTATTATAGTGGTGAGCTGTTACTGGTATTTTTATTCTTTTAGGATTAAAAATATATTCCATGTAATTAGAGTAACCAACTACCAAAGGCAAATTTAAATCTTTAGAAACACCATAATATCTATTAAACAATACAGAATAGTGACGCTTGAATTCTTCAATGTTTTTACAACCTGATTTCCATAAATCTATGCTACATGAAGAGATAAAAAGGTGCGATAATTTCATATCAGTATATTCGTCACCTGTGTGTGTCATAATCGTATAAAAGGAATCTACGCCGCAAGACACCCCTGTTCCGACACCTTTTGCGTTAAAATTTATGCTGACCAATGGAGCATCAATACATATATTATGCAGCGAATTATCACCTAGCAACAAGCTAGGAATTAATACTTCTTTAATATTATACATAAAAGAACTGGTTACAGGAACCTCGCTTTTTATAGATATACCTTTTCTTATAGCATACATTAAAAGAAGATAAATTATAGCATCAGCATTTTCAGTGACAAGATATGGAGCATATTTAATCTCCACTTCAAAAAATAAATCAACAGGCTCACCACAATCTTCAATATGCGTTACCAGTCTGCATGTAGTATTAGAATAAAACAATTTATTAGTATAAATATGTACTAATTTATTCATTAATTATATCCACCAGTCAACCAAATTATAAAATGTTAGCATCATGATTATTGAATTATAAAAATACAATAAAAACGAAATAGAGTTAACAATATTTAGAAAATCTTAAAAATTAACATGTTGCTATTTACTAGAAAAATCATTCAGAAGTGCATAAACATTAAAATCTTCATTACATGGTATTTCAGTAGAGAAAAAGATCTTTTCTGATAATATTCGTTTCATATCCCAATTCCACCACTGAATTTCAAGCATTTGTTCTATTACTGCTCTTGTGTAACGATACTTAATTATTTTTGCAGGCACGCCTGCAACTACAGCAAAAGGGGGAACATCACGCGTAACCACAGCGCATGAGCCTATAACAGCCCCATCGCCAACAGTAACATTGTTTAAAAAGACAGCATTATCTCCGATCCATACATTATTTCCGATATCTATGAAACCTCGATCAATGTATCTATTTCGTGTTCCACCATCAATTTTCTTTTGTAACGCAATTTGTAAATTTGGTAACTGTAATATATGGTTTCCCGCGATAAATTCGATATTGTATCCACCTGCAATAAATTGTCCCAAGAATACATTTCCATTTTTAGATTGAATTGCACCATTAATAATGGTGTGTCTTCCTACAACAAAAGAACCGTAATTGATCTTTGAACTGGGTTTAATATGTATATCAAGATCCGAACTATTTGATATATCATCTACACTTTTGGGAACACAATAATAGGATTCAATTTGTACAATTCTCCTAAAATGATTTCTTGTTTTTATAATAAAATCAAAAACATTCTCAATACATGGTATTATGTTTTGCGCTACTGCAAAATACTTTTCATAATTAATAAAATCACAGGAACATTTTTGAGAAATTTGTTGTATTAGTGTAATAATTTTTGGGGCGGTATTTATCTTGTTTTTGAGAAAAACACCTTTAATGCAAACTTGGGTTTCTTCTGCAATGAGTGAATAAAAAAAAACAGAATTAATATCATTGCAATAAATTCTAACATTATAACTTGATACTATCGTTACCGTAAAATTTTGAGAAGTGGCAAGATTTCTAAGTTGTCTATAAAGTCCTTGAAATTCAGCTGCTAAGTTCGGTTCCATTGATATGTCCATAATATGTCGGTATGATTTGCTATATAGAGAATCTGTTTTTGTCATATTTTAAAAGGAATTCAAGGGTGATATCATCCACATGATTAATAAGTGAATCCTTATTATTTGATCTATAAACAACCTTTCTATTCTCAAGAGTGTCATATTTTATTGACTCTTCTGGTTCCCAGCTGTTGCTACTTGTACTGAGCCAGTATATTCCTCTTTTAAGTTCTCTTGCAGGATTACCTGCCCATATCGAATTTGACTGAATTGTTTTTCCAGAGACGACCGAGTTAGCTCCAATGATAGACCCTGAACCAACAAATGTTCCTTTTAAAATTAAACAATTTTGCCCAATCCAAACATGATCTCCAATAATAATTGACTTAGACTTGTTGATTCTTTTGCATGTGTCGATATCATATATGAGATGCCCATCAGAGTTGCGAAAAGTTACGCCGTAAGACACGATACAGCCATTTCCTATAACGATATTTTGATGCTCATATACTAAAAAAACAGTTTTCGAATTGTTAAAATCATTAAAGTAGCAATTCTTTCCAATATAAAGAAGGGAGTGATTATAAATGATAGCTATTATTTTATAATTCCTTTTGGATTCATCAATATAAACCACGGAGTTAGAACCTTTAAATTCTATAATACTATTGTTTAATGTAATGTTTTTATCCAAAACTAACGAATTGTCATGACTATTATTTCCAAAAACTACCTTTGTTTTGGTCAGATCTCTGTCATGATGGTTAAGAACAATTCTATTCCCATTCCCCATGTCCCTAATAAAAGCATTTTCAGCAATAGGTATAATCATACTTAACCTCATAATTTACTACCACACTAGATATGTAATTGTTTAATAGATAGCAGCTTTGTAACTATTCCTTCAATCTTGTTAATATTATCGAGGGCGAAAATGATAATAGTATCAATATTTGTTAGATTAATAGGTATATTTAACTTAAATAATGATTTAGGGTTATTAATATTCCACAATCGTTGAATATTTTCAAACGAGACTCTACATGCTTCTTGCAGAGTTTGGTCTTCACAATGTATCCCGAAGTAGAATTTTCCTTTGTAAACAGCAAATTCGTAATGAATTTTATGATTAGTTCCAACAAAATATATTCTATAAAATGAATTTGAATACACAGTGGATAATTCTAAATATGAAGGTATTAATGATTTTAATTTAATTGAAATTTTTTGCCACAGTTCATCTTGTTTTATTTCTGAAAATGATATCTCATCTTTGTTATCATCTTTAGTTGAAAGTTCCTTTCTTAAATTATAGTTTTGTCTCCAAAGTTGAATGTACTGAACATTAATGTCAGTTGAATCTTTCTCGGTCTTTGGCGTCTGCATAAGTGCATTGTAAAGCAAATTATTGCTGTAATTATGGCAAGCATCAATAATGCTATTTATACGTGAAAAATTGTAATCCATACTCATAATGGTACTTCCAAAGGCTTTATCAATGTTATCATAAATAGGAATAAAATCAACACCGTCTTTAAGTAGATTAATTATTGTATCGAATCTTCTCTTATTTCTATTTTTTATAGAAATGTATTTTTTATTAAAAATAAGGGAAAAACAGGTGCCGTGAAATGAGTCTGTAATGACAAATTCGGCATTCAGAAAATAATAGATAAAATCTTCAAATGATAATTTACCTAACACCCCTTCATCGAATGCTTTATTAATTTTGTCATGTTTATCCAAATCTAAAATAACGAATTTCTTTAATCCTAGTAACTGTTCATACTTCTTTACCAATTCTATCTTTTCAGGGGTAGGATCCAATATATACACAAGAATATAATCTGAAATATTTTTTAGCTTTGATTTTTTTGCAACGTCAATAAAAATTTCTTTATTTACTAGAAAAACGGGGTCTATTACTGTCTGAGAACTAATATTTAGATACTTTTTACAATGTTCTACAGCTGAATCTTCACGAAACGAAAGGAAATCAAATCTATTTAACATGTGTTTAAATAGGAACTTAGTGTTATTGTCTTGTTCGAAATTAGGTAGACCTAGTGATGGTGCATATGCAATCTTACGATTAGTATTACTAACAAAAGCCATTAAGAAAAATTCCAAGTGATTTCTGGTAAAGGTAGCAGTTATATTAAATGAATAGTCACTTCCAACAACAAATGATGGAAAAATCTTATTTACTAGTTCTACATCGTTTTTCTTTACTAGGCTGTGGCTCGTTCTGCAATTCTTGGTAAGGAAATCATTAGATATTCCTCTTAATGGTACTAAGGAATCTAATATTACTGGAACAAATCCCATTTTTTCTATAGCTAGATATAATGCTAAATTTGTTGCACAAGAACCGTAATTATTAGAGCCATAAAGTATTAATCCAACAGGTCTTTCACCTAAAACAGTTTTTAAATATGATTCCGTAAAATTCATTGTTTCGTATTTCTTCCAAAATATATTGACAAAATTGGTGTACTTTGAGTTTGGTCGTTGTATATTCGTGTTTAGAAGTTTTATATCTGTGTCAGACATATCCATTAGGTTAAAATTAGGATTATTTTTTAAGGACTCATTCCATATGTAATATCCTTTTGTATTGTTTACTAATACGATAGATGATTTACTCTTATATGGCTCACTATATTTATATTTTCGAGCACTCCAGCAATCACCGATAGTCAGGTCGCCATATCTTGGTAATGATGCAAAATGACATGTATAACAACTTTCTCTAAGAATAATATCCTTTAAAAATGCTTTCATGTATATTGAACTGGTTCCATTGTTTACGCATATGGTTCCGTCTTTCATCCTAATATCCAAACATGAAGACCAGCCATCCTTTTTACGCATGCAAATTTCTGATATATTAGTTAATCCATATTGCTCTTCCAAATACTCTCTTAGTAATTTGTATGGAGGTACCCCATGACACAAAAGATCAACTAAATACAAGTTAGGATAATCCTTTGTTTTAAGAAAACTTTTCAATCCAGCAATTTGACATGGAGTTCCAGTATAAAGCACCGATTGCCCATTATTGAGTAACTTTTTAACTTGAGTGTAACAATCTCTTTGGTCGCTTTGGACATATTTTGATATTCTGAGTTTATCAAGATCTTCTTTTCTGTTAATTATGATATGTTGTACTGAAAAATCATTGTTGTATGCTGCACCAACCACATATCCTTCTTTGCCATTCAACATCCAATCAGCGATATACGAGAAAGCTCCACCAGAAGAGGATTTTGATACAATTCCCTTCTCACCTGTAAATGCAAAAATTTGAGGTCTTTTTTGATTATTATTTATTCTTCTTTCAATATGGATAAAGATGGGACAAACAATTTGGCACATACCACAATCTATACATTTCTCCATATCTATATTAGGAATAAGGAACCCTCTTTGATCGTGGGACATTGATAGTGCTTTTGTAGGACATGTATTAAAACAAGAACCACAACCGCAACATTTATTATTTGTCGATTTTAAATATTCTATACAATTTTGTTTAATAGTCATAATAAATTATTAAAAATAACCATATTGATAGAACTTATAAAGAAAGTAATCAACGCTAGTACCTTTAACTGGGATGTCTATGCGTATAATCTATAAACGATTTAAGATGCCTGAATTTTGAACATTTATTAAATCTCTGACCACGCAAAAGATAGGCTGAATATTATAATTTCTAAGAGAGATTTAAGTGTGTCCCTAAGCTGAATTTTATCTCCATTTTCTACTAATTGACAATACTTCTATTCCAAAGAAATTTAACTAGTCCCTCTTTTCCGTCTTCATATATGAGTGAGTCGTCGTACAATTCTGAATATTTACTGAATAAATTTAATACAGATATAATGGTTTCTTTCCTACTATTTTCATATTTCTCGTAATGTTCTGAATATTTCTTGACAAATCTAAACAATAAACAATTAAACAATTTTTTCTTTCTTTCGATATCTTTAACATTAAAAATGTTAACTAAGCATAGAACCCATTTTTTATATAAATTATCATTAGTTTCCTTCACTTGTGATAAATGCTCTATATTATCTTCAGTTGTTAAATAATAATAGGTTTTATCTTTTATGATTGATATTTTCTTTGCATAACATAGTGCATTTACAATAAATAGCTGATCTTCTCCCACTGATAATGATTTATCAAAAAAGATTGTATTATTGGTAAGTAAATATGTTTTGAACAATTTGAAAGAGTAGAAACTTAGTAGCAAATAATCATTATAAATATCAGCATCCTTAACATTGTTTGGACCATTCCATAGACGAGATTTTAATGACCTGCTTTTACTTGTTGATTCACATTTGACATAAACGATGTCCGAATGGTTATGTATTGCCATATTATACGATTTCATTATACAATCATTATCGATATAATCGTCACTATCGACAAAAAACGTATAGAGACCTCTTGCTGCTAAGAGTCCTATGTTTCTCGGTTGGCTTGCATTTCCGGACTGAATTGGACTCTTTAGTACTGAATAAATTAAACCTTGTGATAGATTATGTATGATATCTATTGATTTGTCGGATGAACTGTCATCAACAAATATAATTTCAAATTTTTCTTTTGGCATGGACTGAGTTTGAAAAGACTTAATAAGTCTGCCTAAAGTTTGTTCTCTATTGTATACAGGAACTATGACTGAAACCATAATTTCTGCATTTTTATCGATATAATCAAAGCATCTCTTGGATATGTCTTCTAGATATTGGCCAATATCATCTGTAGAAATAATTCTTTCAAACTTTAATTTACTTCTGTATAATTCATAAGGTTTTCTCCAACATAATTTTAGGTGTATTAGCTTATCAGAATCATTTAATGGAGTAATATCTATACCAAACCTAACATTTTTATAAACAAATTCACAGACTAGTAGTTTATTTTTTCCATACTCCCAAATTTTTTCTAGAAATTTTATATTTCCGTACCTATTAAATTGTTCGTTTATATATCCTGTTAGAATTTCATTTGATAATAGCATCTTTATTCCTCGTGAATTTATATTCGCTGGTTTTATTAATTAGAAGATAATCTATGTTCGTATCTTTTTGTTTCTTCATAAACTCTTTCGCAGTTATTATGGTCAGTGAAAGCAAAGAAACTGTCAACTCTTGATTCATAAAAATCACTGATATTACATCCCTTTCTCATATAATCGCATATAGCTTTCACACACTGCTCTTGGTTCTTACATACAGGACCAACGCCCATTTCCTCAAAATCCATTGTCTTAGCTTCATATTGAGGAGGTAACTTTTCAGGATGATAGTAAACAATTGGTTTTCTCATAAATGAGAAGTCATACTGAATACCTGAATAATCTGTTACCATCAAACTTGCCTCTGATAATATATTTTCGTAATTCAATGATGGTCCTGCCCCAGCAATAATTTTAACGAAGTCATTTTTTGTAAAGTCATCTATTTGAGGACTTACGATTGGATGTAAGAGATATATTATTTTATATCCGTTTTCTTTTGCGCAGTTAATTAGCTCCTTGTCATTTATTAAGCTGTTGTATATTCTGAAATATTCAGTATGTTTAAAGTTTTCACTGTAAGAGTGCATATGTCCCTTTTGGTTGGTGCCGGCAGTAACGTTTCTTCTCCAGGTTGGGGTAATGAGAACAATTTTATTATTTTTGTTGTATAAGCCATCATAACGGGGGGCGCCGGTAAGACATAATTGATCTTTTAAGTAACCGTATACAGGATGCATTAGATTATCTATTTCATAGGGACTTACACAGAAATATAATTTTGTGTTGTCGAATAGACGGTTTTGGTATTCCGCTATTTGTTGAATAGAAAGACCGTGCTGTAAACAAAGAACATCAAAAGAAAGTAAATCTCTGAAATATAAGGAAAATCTGTCGGAAAAACCGCAATATTTTTTTACATCCACTCGTGTAGCAAAGACATACTTCGCATTAAGCGCGATAATTCGAGACCAAAACGTATCGAAACTCAGTACATGCTTATACCTTTTCTTTAGTTTAGTTGAATATTCGCTGTTCTTATTTATAATATAGTATGTGTCAATTTCGGATGAATGATGGTCTTGCATATATCTAAAGAAATACTCGCCATTATCACCACCTTTAAATAGCTGATCATAAGTGATCCATATTTGTTTTTTATTGAAAAGTGGCTTAGTTAACCAGTAAAACAATCTGTAGAAAATAACATGAAAAAAGAATATCTTATCCTCACTCTTTTCTTTAACTGCCTTATTCATAATATCTGCATATAACCTAAGTTCATTAACAATTCTGCCAATTAGCGTTGTTTTTGAAAATGTAAGGACCTTATTTTTCTCGTCATATTTTACGAAATAATTACTAACTTTAGTATATGAATCTATGTTATTTACTAGACGTGAGGCAAGTTTTGTAAACTTAATTGGAAGTTTGATTACGAAATTTTGATATTTAAGATAAATGCCAATTGTACTTCCATTTTTAAAATCTTTAATAGGTATGTCAAATTGCCCTGTATAACCGGATTTCAAAGTTTTGCCGAAATATTTGTCCAATGAATAAATGCAATCCTGAACTAAATGATATTTGTTTGATCCGATTTTAGCATAACAATTGACCTTAGATGAATCAAAGATGTACGAATTAATTATTTCAATATTAATATTTAATTTATTCCAATCCCAGTTAACTGCTTTAATCTCTGCTTTAAGGTTTTTCGAATACTCTAAGATGGTATCATCATAACAAGCTATTAGTTCATTCTTATTATATACTATTACTGGTTTTAAATTCTGATTGTTGTATTTGATCTTTAACAGAACAAGAGACATGTATTTAGGCAATAATTTCTTATTGTTTATGTTGTATTTAAATATTATACAGTTGTCAATAAGTTTTAGACATTTTGAACAAGCTTTGTAGAAATCTGTTATTTCTTGAACCTCTAAAATATTTTTATGTCTGTTGTTTCTGTTGCATGCGAACCTTAATTCCAAAAGATAGAGAACTGCTAATTTTGCGTAAGGTGATTTTTTGTTATTCTGTAAAATCCTATAAAGAATACCATTAACGGTTTCCGTATACCAGTCTTTGTAATACTGACCTGGATAGTTGTAGAAGTCAAACTCATATATAAACGAGTGCTTAACACTGTGATTAATGCAGCCATATTTTTTTTCCATTGATATTTGATTGATGATATACTCTGCATCAAATTCGAACTGTGCATTCTCATCAAATGAAAATCTTTTCAGAATTTTTTTTGACCAAAAATAGCTTTCAATTCTAAGATTTATGCAATTGTCATTTTGGTTAAGAATTTTTTGTTTATATTCAAAATATTTTACCTTATCTTTATTATTAATAACGTATGGAATGTAGCAAAAAATGTTGAGTTCATTGCTTTGTAATTTAATTTCCTTTAATATGATTTTTAGATCTCTTTCTGACATGTCTACTTCTGTGGAAGTAAAGTTAACATAGTCGGATGAAGAAATGTTAAGAGCATAGTTACGTAGAGAAGCATAATTGTGATGTTGAGAATATAGTTTCTTATCAACTAATGAATCTCTTGCAACGTATGAATTATTAAAACTGCTAGATGAATGACATCTTTTTAATATGTTGTAAATATGTTTTTTTATTGTTTTATTATCTATTCCTACAGTGTCAAAAATATTTAGTTGAATATCTTTACAAAATGATGACTTAACAAGTTTATTCAGTTTTGTTTCAATATTCTCTAGATTCTCAATAATATAGTTAAGAGTAATATAAGATGTCATATATTTATTCTTTGTTTAGGTCTTTATTATTTCATATCTTTAGAAAATCTTGTTACAAATATTCTGAGGGGATTCCTTTTTCCAGTAGATTCCTGTTGCAATTGTTCTTGCGGGATTTCCCGACAAAATACTACCCGATACGATTTTGGAAGTGTTTACAACAGATTTTATTTTAACGAGACAATTTGACGGAATCTGAACATTTTCAGTAATGGTAGTATCATTCTCGATATAAACTGATTCTCCAAGATGAATACCGAAGTTTTCTGCATTGACTATGTTGTTGCTGACTTTTTCACATATTGAGTACGGGACAGATGCTATAAATTTCGTTCCCTTATTGATATAACAGTTTTTGTCTATGATAATTTCAGAATTATTCTGATAATTTGATGCGAAAGTAGTTTTAATGATAGTAGTATTATTTCCTATCCATAAGTTGCATGATTTTGCCTTTAGAACTACTTCAATAGAATCAATAACTGTGTTTTTATTGATAACAACTGCTGATTGATTACCTAGTGTAAAAATACATTTGCCTTTTATGTTGACGGACTCATGAATCTTTACCAATCCGCTTTTCCCTAAGAATTTAACTTCTAAATTAGGTATTGAATCAATAAGATTTAATTCTCCTGAATCATTAAAAGTCATAACATTTCTGTTATTAATAACCTCTTCCTTTGGAATTAACTTTGTTGCAATTTTTTTAACTTTTTTAGAGTTGTCATAATCTGTTTGTATAGTTTCTAATGAATAGTTCCTCATAAAGACAACGTTATTTAACCCTCTTCGGAAAATTAAAGATTCATCAAATAGTGATGAAAAATTTTCAAATAGAATAATAATTTTAGCTAGTTGATTTATCAGCTTCTGTTTTTTGTTTTCTCTTATTACTGAATGGTATTTTGTTGCAAAACTATAATAGAGTGAGTTAAATAGTTTAGATTTTTTATTATAGTTGTCCATTTGCAATACGCTCATAATACTTTCTGACCAAAGCTTATATATTGTGTCATCTGTCTCTTTAATCTTATATTGATTTTTCAAATTTTGCTCTGTGGTAAGATAGTAGTATGTTCGATTTTTTAATACTGCAACATTTTTCGACTTTGAAAGACATTCAATCATAAACAATTGTTCTGCCATATTGTTGAGTTCAAGTTTGAAGTAGAGATTGTTGCTTCTTAAAAAATGTGTGCTAAATAGTTTATACGGGGAAAGACTTGAAATGAGAGAGTTTTTAAAAATATCGGCTTTTGATTTTATGTCTGAACCATTCCATATTCTAGTTGGGACTCTCGTCTCTGGATCTGTTGATTCATATTTTAAATAAATGATGTCATTTCCATTTTCTAAAGCACACTCAATTGCTTCCTTTAGAGTATCCTTGTTCAAATAATCATCAATATTAGCAAACAGTAAATAATCACCCACTGCTGTTTTAATACCGATGTTTCTTGATAGAGACGGAGATTCTGAATTGCTAAAGGTTGATATTACTTTGAAATTTAATCCATTAGCACATAATTTAATCTTCTTAACAGCGTTGTCTGTTGAATAGTCCTCTATAAATATAACTTCAAATGATGATTTATCTATAGACTGTGTTTTTAAGCTGTCAATCAGTCTAGGTATCGCGTAATTGCTGTTACATACTGGAACCACCACTGATACCAATATGTTTCCGTTTTTTTCTATAAGATCTAATGCTTGATATGCAACAGTATTTATAACAGCTGATATTTCTTTTTCCGAAACAGTTTTGTTGAAGCTGATGAAATTTCCGAATTTTTTAGAATTCTTTCTCCAAATAAGCTTTAATTCTATTTCGGTGCCTTTGATTTTTGCATCGAACGCAAATGTTCTGTTCCTGGATGTGAATTCAATAACGGGGAGTTCGTCCTTGTGAAGAAAGATTTTTGAAATGTACCCTTTTAGCTCAGAATTTTCTTTATATTTGTTTAATAATTCGATAACTGTTTCTTTAGTCATTAACCCCCCCCTCCCTTTTTTGTTTCATCTCATCATCATAGTAATCCATTTTTTTTTTTTTCAAGAATTTTTTTTATTAGGGCTTAAACCTTCATTGTTAAGGCTTCAGGGATTCTTGACAAAAGTGCATATGAATCCGTACCATATCGCACACAAATCACCCAGGGTATGGCCGTTTTATCCCCTACATACTTCATGAAAGAAAGTACTACACCGTTGTAAGTTCATGGTCCGGTACATAAGTTTTTGCTCTTGAAACCTATAAGGCCTTAGAGCCTGCCCATGCATTTGAGATGAGGCCAGGTGGTGAAAGGAGAAACTTGGAGGCCATCCACGGTAACGAAATTTGAAAAGTGATACGATCAAAGACGGAGGTGGACTTGCCTGTAAACCCTGTTCTTGTTTTGGCATTTATAAAACGCTGATACAAAACTGGGGTTAATGAGTAGACGCATACATACTTAGAGGCACAACACTCTGTAAAATAAAATGCTGCGGATACAGTTTCTTTCAGAAATTGTTCCGATACTTTTCAGTATAAACTCATTTTCGCAGGCTCGCCCACCGCAAGTCTGTACCGGATCATCTCAAATTGCCGCATTCAATGCCACATATTCTTCGGCCATTGGCATTGATGTGCATTCCAGATTGGATGGTAGCCTGTTTCCAAAAAGGAGAATTCGGTTGCAGTTCATTCACCGAAGAATTCAAGGAATCCGGCACTTCTTTAAAAGCAATCCGGAATTTAGTGATCTGGTGCAATAGCAAAAATCCTGAAATTATCATCATGGAATCAACGGGAATCTATTGGAAGACACTCTACACGGAACTTGAGAAGAGCGGTTTTCCGAGGGATCGCATAGTTGTTATAAACCCGAGGATTCTGAAACCACTGAAAGGACGCAAAACTGACAGGAGCGATGCCAG
>NZ_KB899639.1:22956-51685 GCF_000378405.1 Succinimonas amylolytica DSM 2873
AGGAGCTCGCTGATCCTATTCTCCTGTTCTTCAACTTTTTTGGCTTGATTTTGAAAGGCTTCAGTCTGCTTCTGAATGGTTGAAGTCTGCTTCTGAATGGTTGAGGTCTGCTCTTGAATGGTTGATGTAAGTTTTTCGATTAACGAGTAAAGGTTGTCCAGTTTGGAAGTATCAGTATCGTGCTGATTAGCAGGAAGATTGTTATTTGTGATCTTCGCTTCCATTGCAAATTCCTTCAGCACATCCCGATTTTTGTGTGCGATATGGTACGGATTCACCAGCACTTTTGTCAAGAATCCCTGAAGCCTTAAAAAGACGGTTTAAGACCTAATACGTCCGCCAGGGAGCTTTCTTTCATAATAAGAAGAAAGTTAACTTTGGTGGTTTTATCCTGCTAGTTTTGGTAGAATTGTTCCGGTTGATTATATTGTTTTTCTTAAATTGGGTATATGAAAGGAATCGTTTTAGCTGGTGGTAGTGGTACACGGTTGTATCCATTAACCATCGTTACGAGTAAACAGCTTTTGCCTGTGTACGACAAACCGATGATATTTTATCCGCTGTCCGTGTTGATGCTAGCGGGGATTCGAGATATTCTTATAATTTCCACTCCAAAGGATCTTCCAAATTTCAAAAATCTTCTGGGAGACGGCTCGCACTATGGTCTTAATCTCTCATATGCGGAACAGCCTTCACCTGGTGGGCTAGCTCAGGCTTTTATTATAGGCGAAAGTTTTATAAATGGAGACTGTTGCGCACTGGTTCTCGGGGATAATATTTTCTATGGTGCGGGTCTTTCTCGTTATCTTGAAGATGCCGGAAAACTTACTAGTGGTGCCATGGTATTTGGTTACCATGTTGATGATCCTTGCCGTTTTGGCGTTATTGAATTCGCAAAGGATAAGAGTGTTGTGTCCATAGAAGAAAAGCCTCAGATTCCTAAAAGCAACTATGCTGTCACTGGTCTATATTTTTATGACAATAGAGTAAGTGAGTATGCTAGGAGCTTAAAGCCGTCTTTAAGGGGAGAGCTGGAAATTACTGATCTTAATAAGATTTACCTCAGCAATGGTCAGCTTTCGGTGATACCCCTTGGACGCGGCTTTGCTTGGTTTGATACCGGTACAGTCGATAGCCTTTATTCTGCACAGACCTTCGTTCAGTCCGTGCAGAGCAAGGCCGGAATTTCAATAGCTGTGTTGGAGGAGATTGCATACAATAAGGGTTGGATTGATAGGGGTATGCTTCTAGAGAGTGCCAAATTGTATGGCAAGTCGTTTTATGGCAAACACTTGCAAGCTGTGGCCAGTGATAATTTTCTTTAATGATTGTTTTTGCTTATTGGTATTTTTGTGACGGTATCCAATATGAATTTTATAAAAACTGCAATTGAAGGTGTTTTTATTATTGAACCCTCTATATATCCGGATTCCCGTGGGTATTTTTTTGAGAGTTATAATGAAAAGATTTTTACCGATAACGGGATTCCCAATCGCTTTGTGCAGGATAATCAATCAAAATCTTGTTACGGGGTGATCAGAGGACTTCACTGTCAGCTTAGGGAGTATTCCCAAGCAAAGCTAGTGCGTGTCCTCAGTGGCAAGGTTCTTGATGTGGCTGTCGATATTAGAAAGGGATCACCTACTTTCGGGAAACATGTGGCGGTAGAGCTTTCAGATGAAAATCAGAAACAGCTCTTTATTCCTAGGAATTTTCTTCATGGATTTTCCGTGCTGAGCGAAGAGGCTGTCTTCGCATATAAGGTTGATAATTTCTATTGCAAGGAGTCGGAATTCGGTATTGCCTACAATGATCCGGATATCGGAGTAGACTGGAAAATTCCGGATGATAAAATTATCACTTCACAGAAGGACAGATCAGCTAACAGACTTAAGGATATTTTAGATAAGTGATAGAATTCTCGTGATCGGAAGTAACGTCATTTGGTGACGAATTCAGATGAATTATTTCGGAAACTGTCTGTGTTGATGTGAATGAGCTTGATGTCACAGATTATGAAACAGTAAGTCCTTTTAGTCATGAAAAATAGATCATGGCCATAGTCATAGTCATAGTCAGCTGTGTTGCGTCGGTTGCTGTGGACTAGGGGGGAGGATTGATCTATAAATGTTAATGGGTACGCTCTTGTAATTTCTGGGAATTACCGGTTGTAACTTCGTGCATTTCTTCACTGACTATGTTTTTGTCGGAAATCGTTGTATTCCCTACGCTCCGGAGCACCTGGAAACGAATTTTCTACCAGCGTTAGAACAAGTTGGTAGGCTAAATACCGGATCAGAATAATAGCACTAAAGTGGTTATTGTTTGTTCGTTATGGCTTTATTCAATCCTAGGTAACAATTTTGTTAAAACTATGAAAATGCTAGGACGCTCCAAAAAATATATTGCGATCAATGTGGTGAGAGCGACAAGATTGGCCCTTTGTGCTTATGTTGGAAATTTTGCTAAAGCCATTGAGTGATTTTTGCCGCAGATTAGAGATGGAAACTCCGGAATATATCATTACAAAATGAAGGAGTATGTTTTGGTATGGAGATTTTTCCTATGAAATTATGGTTATGTCTGGTACTATTGTAAAATTATGCTGGTTCATTATTATGAGCCAAGGAGCATCATCGTCCTCATTACATCGTGCTGGATAAGAGTTGCATAAAATAGTGTTCGGGATTGATATTCCTTACAGGAAAGATAGTTCAAAGAAGTTTTAAGTCAATCTTTAGTAACTAGAGGAGCCTATTTTATCAGCTATTTGTTGCAATCCCCCGATTATTTTGTTTTTAACCTTGGCAAGTTAAACTATGCGGGAAAACTAATGTCAGTGAATGTGAGGGTATGGATAATTATCTCTTTGTAAAGGGCGGTGTTTGCGATGAAAATTTCATTACCGCGATATTTAACAACAACGACATCAAGGGCGTTATCCACTTTGCGCAGGTAGAAAGTCATGTAGATAACTCCATAAAGTTGCCGCGGGTATTGGCGTAAACCAATGTTATGTAGACCTTGAATCTTTTGGAGGTTGTCAAAAAATACTGGATGGATGTTCTTGGCAAATTTAGGGAAGGTTATGAAGATGACAAGTTTCACCACATTTCTACAGATTAGGTTTATGGCACTATAGGGGAGCATGGAGTATATTTTTATGAAACAACTCCATATGCTCCCGACAATCCCTATTCTGCTGCCTATGCTGGTTCTTTTTTGTACGAGCTTACCGTCGTACATAGGGCATGAAATGTGACGACATCTAACTGTTCAAATATCTTCGGATCTAGGTAGCATCACGAAAAACTGATACCTCTGATAATATCCAATACCCTTGCCGAAAAGCCGTCGTCTGTTTACAGAAACAGAATTAATGTTAGGGATTGGTTATATGTTCTTGAACATTGCAAGGACGTAAACCTGATCAATCCATAAGGGGGGTTTCAGAGAACCTACAATATTGGTGGTCACAACGAAAGAAAAAGTATCACCATCGTTAGGAAAAAGGTCTGTTCTATCTCTGACGACGAAATGCGTCACCGTGGCAATGTATCGTAAATACGATGAACTGATAACTTTTGTTCAAGACAGGGCCGGTCATGATTTAAGGTAGGCCATATGTGCTGACAAATTTGTTTCTGGTCTTGGATGGCAGTCAGATGAGAATTTTTATACTGAGATAATAAAGACGGTTAGTTGTATTTGGAAAACAATATAAACGCTTGTTGTGATAGAGAATTACATAAAGTAATATTTAATTGCAATATTTATTATTGCGATGAATTTATCAGAGAAGTATGATGATACCCTTTTGAAAACTGTTACCATTATTGATGAGAATTATCATCATGGATTTTTATCTGATTTTGTTCAGAAGGTAAATTTAATTAGATAACAGCAGTATCAAAAGGTGGTAATAATTCAAGTGTTGAATTGGAAATTGGTCAACTCAATGTTCATAAATGTCTGATATAACAGGTTTAAGAACTCCTAATGGGTGTGGATATTTAGAGAAAATATCTAATATTAGAGATTTTGCTCGAGCTGTGTGATTCAACACAATAGTGGTTTTCTTAGTATATATTACTATAATGCTGTGTGTTTGATTGTTTTTTATGACATTTTTTGAATTATTTCATAACTTATTAGAATGTATATATTAATCTTATAACAGTTTTTATATCTAGTTTATATTAGATTTTGTTTTTCGTTTTTTTTGAGAAGAGTGTAATAAATGCTTAATCTTCATTTTTCAAAAATTGGTTGGCTAAATGATATTCGAGAGCTTTCGATAGTTTGTAAACCGGATTGTCAACTTGATTGTTTGTTATTTAGAAGAGATGACAGTATAAATGGACATTTAATTAATAAAGATGAAGTTGTTTTGGGGTCTTTAGGGGATGTTGGTCAAATATCTAAAATTGGCTTTAGTGACTCTGATTTTGATTGTGGTTTTTGTTTTAGAATTCTAACTAGTAAATTTAGATGGTCAGACTTTATTGAACTTAATAATTTTGTTGAATGTTCAGATTCTGAACGAGTTGTTGGTTTTCAATTTTTTATTTATCGTGATAATCTTGAGTACCAGCGTAAGGTAGCTGTTGCTGACGAGAGAATGTCTTTTTTTTACAAAAGTGTGGATAATTTTTCAATAAAAAGAGGCTATTTTGCAGATAATCCTTTGGTTTCAGTTGTTATTCCTTCTTATAACCATGGAAAGTACATCAAAGAAACAATTAATTCAATCATAAACCAAACCTATAGGAACATTGAATTATTGATTATGGATGATGGTTCTGTAGATGAATCTAATGAAAGGATTCTTGAAATTCAAGGTGATTGTATTTCTCGTTTTGTTAATTTTTACTATGAACGCAAACATAACGAAGGAACTTGTGAAACTCTTAATAAACTAATAAAGCATTCAAAAGGTGATTATATCTTTATCATTGCTTCTGATGATCTTGCAAAACCAACTCTTATTGAAAAAGAAGTTTCTTTTTTAAACAATATTAATAATTCTGAATATTCTTTGGTGGTTTTTGATAATTTGATTATCGATTCTAACGGTGTTGAATGTTATTGGGGTGTGGGGAGAAAATGCGTTTACTCTAAAGAAGAAGCAAGTTTTTTAACTTTTGGAGATTTCTTACAACAGAGAAGAGGTTTTGATTTTTCATCAGATTTATTCGGGCGCTATGAGTTGTTACACCGTGGTAATCACGTTCCTAACGGTTATCTCATTAGAAGATCTATTTTTGATATTGTTGGATTATTTAATAAAGAAGCACCACTTGAAGACTACTATATAATGTTACAAATCTCTAAGTATGCTTTATTTAAATTTTTTAAAGAACCTTTGTTTTGCTATAGATGGCATGATTCAAATACTATTAAAAATCACCGTAGAATAAGGGAGATGGATTCGCGGACAAGAATGGTCGAGAAGGATATTTTAGGTTCTATTGATATATCAGATAAGAGGCTGCTGCCTAATTTTGTAAAATTTAAAAATAAATATGATATTGGTGTAAAAACAGATCTTCTTCAAAATATTTTTGCTCTAGACGTTTCTGATAGAAAAGATTTAGATGATAAATATAGACTATATCAAACATATTTTAACATTGATATTAATAAGAAAAATTTTGGATATAATGCTTTTCGATTTAATAAATTATCATTGAATCCTTTTTCTGTATATTATGTTAAAATTTCAAACTTAGTGATCAATCCTGCATCTGAAGCCTTTTCTATAGGTGTTTATGATGTTGATTTAGATAAGTTGATTTACAAGATTAATGTTAACTCTAGATCTGATGGTAATTATTGTGTAATGATTGTGACTGGAGTTTTGCGATTAAACTTGAATTTGTGTGTGTACTGTGGTATTGTTCCAAAAACTCATAATAATGATATGCATATTGATGAAATTTCTTTATTCACTGGGAGTTTATAAACTTGTTTAAAATTGTTGATTTTAATGTCCATGGGGATTACAGAGGCAAACTTGTAGCTCTTGAGTCTTTTAATACAGTTCCCTTTGCCATTAAACGTGTATATTACGTTTTTGGTTCTACTTCTGATGTTATTCGTGGTAGGCATGCGCATTATAATCTTTCTCAAATGTTAGTATGTGTTAGCGGTAGCTGTGATTTTACTCTTGATGATGGTTATGAGAGATCTGTTGTTCATTTGGATTCACCGTCAAAAGGTTTGTTGTTGACGGGCTTGGTGTGGAGAGAGTTTACAAATTTTTCAAAAAACTGTGTTGTTGTTGTTTTAGCTTCGGAGTATTATGATACTTCTGACTATATTTATGATTATGAAGAATTTTTAAAGATTGCGAGATCAAAATAATGATTCCATTTCTAGACTTAGAGAAAATTAATTCGCGTTTCAATACCGAATTTAGGGCTGTACTGAACAGAGTTTTGATATCAGGACAGTATATTCATGGAGAGTTTTATGACTCCTTTTGTAAAAATTTTGCGAATTTTTGTGGTGTTAAATATGCTCTTGGTGTTGCAAACGGTCTTGATGCGTTAAGGATTATTATAAAAGCTTACGGTTTTGGTCCAGGCGACGAGATTATAGTACCTGCCAATACTTTTATTGCTACAGTTCTTGCGGTATCAGACAATGGATGTACTCCTGTTTTTGTTGAGCCTGATATTGATACATATTTGATTAATCCTGATTTGATTGAAGAAAAAATTACTTCGAAAACCAGGGCAATAGTCGTGGTTCATCTTTACGGTCAGGCCGTTGATATGGTTAAAATCAAAGAACTGGCAGCTAAATATAATCTTAAAATTATTGAAGATGCGGCTCAGGCTCATGGAGCTTACTTTCGCGGTCAGCGAACTGGTTCCTTAGGAGATTCAGCTGGTTTTTCGTTTTACCCTGGAAAAAATCTTGGAGCACTAGGGGATGGCGGTGCTATAACGACTAATGATCCTATTCTTTATGAGAAGTGTAAGGCGATCGCAAATTATGGTTCCGACTACAAGTATCACCACATCTATAAAGGGGTAAATTCTCGTCTTGATGAACTTCAGGCAGCTTTTCTAGATTGCAAATTGGCTTTGCTGGATAGTGATAATCAGCGTAGAAGAGATATCTCTGCCTATTATAGAGCGAATATCAAGAACAGTAGAGTTGTCTTACCTCGAGTTCTATGTGAATTGTCTCACGTCTGGCATCTGTTTGTAATTAGAACTACTGACAGAGCAAATCTAATGAAATATTTGTCAGATAATAATGTCCAGTCTTTAATTCATTATCCGGTACCACCTCATCAGCAGCTGGCCTATGCAGAATATTCCGATTATTCATTGCCTTTAACAGAAATGATCCATAATGAGGTTCTAAGTATTCCGATAAGTCCCGTATTGGAGGATAATGAAGTTGATCATATAGTTGATGTTTTAAATAATTATTAATTGTAGGTGAGGTGTTACTCTTTCATCGATAGTATTCTATCCTTAAAATATTAATATTATTTTTTAGAAATTGATTACTATTGTATTACTTGCGTTAAGCATTTTTAACTTTATGTATTATTGATAGATTTAATAAATGATATTTGCTGCTTGTATACAATCGGATTCAATAACTTTTATTATTAACTTGTTATAGTGTCTATTTTTTTATAATATTTATACTCTCAGCTAATCTGTGTTATTTTTGTTTTTTTAATTGTTATTTATGTAATATTAATAAGGCCTGTTAATTATGAATAATTTTGGTATTGGAAATAATACCTTTGTGGCAGAATCGGCCCGTATAGGTAACAATGTCCATATCGGCCATAACTGTATTATTGAAGACAGAGTTTTCATCGGTGATGATACCTTTATTGACAGTAACACTATCATAAGACAGGGGGTTTCTATTGGTAGGGGCGGTTTTATCGGATCAAACTGCATTATAGGTGAGTACTTGATGGATTTTTGCAAGGATCGTCAATACCATAGCCACCCTCTGTCCATTGGCGTTAATGTACTTATCAGAAGCGGTTCTATTATTTATGCAGGGTCAACCATTGGAGATCATTTTCAGACTGGTCATCAGACAACTATTCGGGAAAAAGCCAATATCGGGAACAATGTCAGCATAGGTACTCTCTCAGATATCCAGTGTAGCTGTAAAATTGGTAATTATGTTCGTTTGCATTCCAACGTTTTTATTGCACCGCTGTCTGTTATAGATGATTTTGTGTGGCTATTTCCTCATGTAATCCTAACAAATGATCCGACCCCGCCTTCTTCAAATTTTGTTGGTGTACATATTCATTCATTTGCTATTGTTGCGAGTGGTGCTATTGTAATGCCAGGTCTTGATTTAGGTCAGGATTGCCTTATTGGGGCAGGTGCAATTGTAACAAAATCGGTTGAGCCTTATACTGTTGTGGTTGGGAATCCTGCAAAGTCAATTTCGGATGTTCGTAAAATTAAAAACAAGGTTACTGGCAAGTTGGTTTATCCCTGGAGAGAATATTTTTGCAATTATATGCCTTGGGAGGGAATTGGTTTCGAGGCTTGGTTTAATTCTCTTGATCTAAATGAAAAACAGAAGTTCACAATTTCTGATATAAATATCTAGGACTCCGTGTAATGATGAATATTAAAATGGTCTCGGAGCTATCGTCACGATAGGGGCAAACGTTAAGGGGATTTTTTGCTTCACAACTTCCGCGTAGTTTAGGTAGGAAATCTAACCTTCAAGATTGCTATAGCTCGTTTACCACGTAAAAACGTTCAAGTTTCGTATTAGGTATTAAACGTGGAATGGCTGAAGAATCCCGACGGCACATATAGGGCGAAGCTGGTTGGCTATCTGGTTCACCTTTGACGATATTTTTTCGACATTTACGGGGATCTCCAGAACCACATAGACAAAGAAACCGAAGAATATCGGGTTTCAAAACGTGTGGTTCTTACATTTCGCAGTTGAGATTGCTTAATTAGCACTTATTTATAATGAGCTGGAGGAATTTCAAATTCCTTTTTTGAGACTAGTATGTTGTGAAGTCGATTGGATATAGGGGGTTCGTCACAAAAATACATATATAAAATATTTATTTTTAAAATGTGATGCGCTGATTGCTTTAATATTATCTCGCTTGTGGCGGGCGATTTTATTTCCCTAGAATACAGCGGTTAGGAGCTGTGCATAAATAACCTTTACAACTTTTTTTTTTATAAGTCTAGCCCTATTATGCTATCATGACAAGCAACTGTAACGTTGATGTCAATGAGGCTGATATGGTAGAGCTTGACGAGGTTGTAATAGCAACAAAAAATAAAAAGATGCTCCATTCCTGAATGAATTCCAAAAGCGGATATATCTTGCTTCAGAAGCAGAAATTTTGGGTTATGGCGGTGTTTCGAAATCAGCAAGGAAACTGAGTTTCCAGAGTGACCATAAGCTCGGGAATAAAAGAACTCAATTCCCTTGATAGAGAAACATCTGAACAATTGCAAATCAGCCTCCAAAAAGAGCGAGTAAGAAATGAAGGCGGCGGGAGGAAGCGTGTCGAGGAAACGCAGCCTGGGGTAAAGGAAGCCTTGGAATCAATCATAAGTGAAAGCTCCTTTGGTGATCCGCAAAGCCTGCTGAAGTGGACTACGAAGAGTCTGAGAAATCTTGAGCAGGAAATGAACCGCAAAGGATTTAATCTCAAATACAGAAAAATTGGTTACCTGTTGAAAGAACTGGGATACAGCCTCCAACTGAATCAAAAGATGAATCAAGTGGGGCAGGAACATCCTGACCGTGATGAGCAATTTAAGCATATCAGTAGCAAGGCAAACTCCTTTCTTGAACAAAACTTTCCTGTGATATCAATAGATTGCAAAAAGAAGGAGAACATAGGAAACTTCAAGTACAACGGTGCAGAGTATGCTCCAAAAGGCACTCCGACAAAAGTTCTTGATCATGATTTTCCGTTGCCTGAACTTGGGAAAGCTGCTCCTTACGGGATATATGATATTGGTCTGAATGAAGGCTTTGTTAATGTCGGAGTAAGTTCGGATACCGCGCAGTTTGCCGTAAATTCAATACGTTCATGGTGGTATGAAATGGGCGAGGAAAGATACCCGGAAGCCAGGCAAATCCTAATAACCGCAGATGGTGGCGGAAGCAATGGATCGCGAAACAGACTGTGGAAATATGAACTTCAGCAGTTTGCAGACGAAACTAAACTGGCGATCAGCGTTTGCCATTTCCCGCCAGGAACATCAAAATGGAACAAAATTGAACATCGGCTATTCAGTCAAATTACAAAAAACTGGCGTGGGCGTCTCCTTGTTAGTTTGCAAGTGATAATAGATCTTATTGCCGGAACAACTACAACTACAACTACAGCGACCGGACTGAAAGTGGTGGCAACAGCGGATGAAAAACAGTACTTAACTGGAATCAAAGTGTCTGATGAAGAATTTAAATCTTTGAACATAGTTGGTGATGAGTTTTACCCTGATTGGAACTATACAATCAGCCCGAAGTTGTAAAGTTTATTTATGCACAGTTCCGTATTGCCAATTTTGTGGGATGTCATGACCGTTATTACGAGAGAGCAGCTTAAACCTTTAACCATGGGGCATTTGGGACTGGTTGGAGCTTTTATTCAAGAGAGCGGAATTATCGAGAAGATCGATTCCAGGCTTCCCAAGATCAGTAATAATGCCGGACATTTTACTCATGGTCAGGTTGTTGATCTGATGATATTGAACGGGCTTGGCTATACCACCCGGCCACTGTATATGAGCAACACCTTTTTCGAGGCCAGAGATGTTGAGGCCATGCTGGGAATAGAATACCAGAAAGCCTGGTTTAACGATGATGTTATAGGCTGTACCATGGATGCACTGTACGAATATGGCCTGACACCTTTATTTTCCGAGCTGGCTCTGGGCATCATGGATAGCCTTGGACGCAAAATCGGGAGTGTGAACATTGCAGGGCGAACGCATGAACTTTTTATCGACCTTTGATATTAGTAATACAGTAAACGTTTTGACTTGACAGTTTGATAAAAATTATACTAAAATTGATACTTATTAGTAATAGTGGAGCATGTCATGAAGCCAGACCTTTCTGCATACCCTGAAATACCACTAGGATGTTCAGTTAACGAAAACAAAATTTTTAATTTCTTTCAGATTTATAAAAATGTTAAAACAATTGATCCTGAAACTGGCAAGACTAAATATATTCGCGAAACTGTCGGATCTATCAAAAACGGTGTTTTTACTTTTGTAAAACCTATCTTCTGAAGAAAGAAAATATTTAAGTGGCATCTAAATTACATACGAAGGCAAATCTGAAGATGAGAAATCTGTATCAAGTTCATCATCAGATAACAATGAACAAAACAGTGAAAAGCAAGTTTGTAATAAGATAGATGAAGCTCTTAAGAAAACATCATTTGATCAAAGGGATTCTAGTAAAATTGAAATACCTATGCTGACCATAGTATTAGGATCAATTATTAGTGCACTGTCTGGTGATACTGGTTGCACTGAAATCAGCGAAGCAATTAATGGCAGACTTAAAAATTACTTTAATGATAATAACATGGGAGATTTAGTAGTTGATAATTGCTCTCATGATACCATCAGAAAAGCATTTTTACTGGTAGAAACTGATACATTAAGTGAATTGTATACAGAATTAATAAAACCTCTTATCAAAGATGACTTTAGGGTTATTGCAGCCGATGGACAGGCATTAAGAGCGACGGGAAAAACGACTCCTGAAAACAATGGCAAGCACGGTGCCTACATGCTTATGAACTTTTATGATGCAACGAACAGAGTCTGTCTTTACCATAAACTGATACAGAAAAAAGAAAATGAAATCAGCGCTGGCCCTGAGTCACTAAATAAATTAAATCTAACTAATTCTGTAGTTACAGCTGATGCAATGAGCTGCCAAATTGATTTTGTAAACACAGTTATAGGTAAAGGTGCTCATTATTGCCTTTCATTAAAAGGCAATCAAAATAAATCATTTGATGAGGTTCGTTATTTATTTAACACAACACCTCAAAATCAAATTGTTTCATATGAACCTGAAATAACTAAAGAGCATGGACGTATCGAGCAGTACAAGATATCATTAATCAGCGGTCGTCGTTTATCAAGAATAATTAAAGAAAAGTGGTTAGGATTGGATGACGGCAGTATTGTAAAAGTTGAAAGAAACAGTTATCAGTAAGCAACTAAAAATAATACTTGGGAAGAGCGTTTTTATATCACATCATTACCGCCAATTGATGAAAACTCAAAAAGAGTAAATGAGATTATTAGACATTATTGGGGTATTGAAAATAATTTACACTGGTGTCTTGATATGCGATATAACCAAGATAGAATTCAAGCCAACAACCCTAATTACATTGCTAATCGCAGTGCGTTGAATAAACTTGCTTTGGCATATTTGGAGAAATACCGTTATTGGCTGTGGAATAAAGGCAGAGAAAAAGAGAAGCTTAGTCTTAACATCCTGCAGAAAAGATGCTACGACCCTAAGGCAGCCCTTGAATGCATAGCATGTTCTTTGGGACTTGTCTAGGGCAAACTTGAAGCATTCGCCCTGCTGGGGATTATGCATACATTATTCAAGGATTTACGAAATACAAATAATTCTTTGATGATTTCTTAGGTCAGAGTTTTAAAGAATCTGTATATAATTAGCTTAGTTTGGTTATTTTATGCTTATTTATAAACAATCTCTGAATTATTAGTATTGTGTTTATTGTTGAGATTAGGAGGATTTGAAGTGGACGAATTAGATTTAAATGTGTTACTGATAAGACATGATTTCAGGAAAATAGATCTTTATGATTTTTCCGAAATTTTAACTCTAGATAATATAAAAATAGAAAAAAAACAATTTAATTACAATGGATATAGATTCACAGGTGTAAAGTTTAAGTCTTGTTATCATTACATGTTAAAAATTTCGGATTTAAATATTGATGATAAATATGATAATTTTTCGATTGGGGTATATGATATAATTAAAGATAGAATGATATCATGTGTAAATCAAAAGTCATGTAAAGATGGAATTTTAATATCAATAATTTTTGGAAATATTCCCAATAATATAGAACCTAATATTTGTATATATAATGGTTTATTTGGAAGAACTCGTAATCGATCTCTTGATATTGTAAATGTATCCCTTTATTGCAAACCTTTACTATTAAACAATTTCTCTTGTTATTATGATATTTTTGACGAAACTCGCTCATTGATTAATGATTATCAGTTTAATAAGGCATTTGAAAATTTAATATTTTTAAATAAAAAAGTAAAAAATGTTGCAGACTTGGGTGTGAAACAACAGCTGATAGATCTGCAATATTATTATGATAGTTCGCGGAGTAAGAGATTTATCATTAGATTTGAAAAAAAATGCAGTTTTGCTACACATTTAGATGATGTTATAAGTTCTGCATCAGAATTAGTAAATTATTCATTAAATATTGATGTATCTTTTTGCAAATCTAAAATCTTGACTGTTACTTTTCTATATAAAAATAACAAAACAGATCGTATTGTTCATGAGTCGATTGGTAATTCAATAGAACTACAATTAAACCTGATTGAAGTTTCTAGAATTGGTGTTGATTTTGATAATCAGTTTTTCTGGCTTTATGATATACTGCTGTCACCAATTAATAATGTTTTGATTGGTCGAGAGGGGTGGCTTTTTTTAACTAATGATACAAATAATTCTATAGGTCAGTATACTGGTAAAATATTGATCGATAACCAAAATATTGATTCTTGGAAAAAATACTTAGTTGATTTCTCTACAATTCCTAGCAAATCTATTTTTTTGCTAGCTCCTTCTAAAGAATCTGTTTTTCCTGAATACTATCCATATCCTAAATCAGATTTTCGATCTACAGACCAAATTCTCAAAATCATCAATGATTACGATATTACTTGTTTATATCCTGTTGAAATTCTTAGGAGTTATAAAAATTCATATTGTAAAACTGATACCCATTGGAGTTATCCCGCAGCTATGAAGGTTTGCAATACTTTGCTTTCATTGTTGAATTTTAAACATAGTGTTGATTGTTTAAATGTCAAGAATATTCGACATCCTGGGGACTTAGGTTCTAAAATTCACCCTCCATATTATAGTGAGTTCGAAATTATTCCAGGACCATGGGGATGTACTATGGCAGCTCCTGTTTTTACTAATTTTATTTATTCGCGTCAGGGGATGGTTAACGTATATCAAAATGAGTCTGCAAAAACTACCATGAAGGTAGTCGTTTTCGGTGATTCTTTTTCATATATTTTAGTACCTTATTTATACACAGTATTTAAAAAGTTGGTGTTTGTTCATTCAAATTCAGTTGTTATGAGAGATATTATTGATTATGAAAAGCCAGATTTAGTAATATCGGAAATGTGTGAAAGATTTTGTCTGCGTTCTCCTTTGTTTTTAAATCATATAATCGAATATGGTCCGGCTTCCAAACCAATAATCCAAAAAGATGTTCCTGATATACAAAAATATATAGAACAAAATTTGGATATTAGTTCACCATATTATTTATATATGAAAGACCGACTATCCATAAACATTACTGATAGTATAATATAATCAACTCGGGTTTTTTGTACCTGTGAAACTGTCTTAAAATAAAATGTAATTCTTATGATGAAAAAGGTTCTCTCATTATGATACACTTTCGTGTGATAAGACGGAGTGTTGCATATGGTAGAGGCAGATGTCAGGTTAACTAAGATCCTGTATGATGTAGGCGAGCTATCCCCGAAGATTTTCAATGAAATCACCCAGCGGATGACTGTTTGTCCCTGACATACCCCATGAAATGGAACACTAGTACTGCTTTCTTTAAGTCTGTGTGGTTATGAATCTACTTACAAAAGTTATAGAATTGATCTAAATCATGTTTAATGCATGAGTATTTCTTGGCTGTGTTTGGTAAGTGCTATAATAATGTATTAGATATGCTTGTAAGTAGGAAGCCAAAGAGTGTCATGCATTGTTTACCAAAAGGATAAGAAGACAGGGAATATTCATGCCTACAGTTCTACATCACACAGGGATCCCGAAACTAAAAAGGTAATAACAAAAAAGGTGTATCTGGGCCGTGTTGATCCTGTAACAAATGAAATCATACCCAAAGCAGAAAAAGGAAAACGAAAGCGGTTAATCAGTACCAATGAGCGGGAATCGATCATACAAGATGTACGCGAGGAAGCTCGTAAGGATATTGATAAGCTAACTACAGAACTCAACGAGGTACGAGAAGAATTAAGCAGAGTGTTGACAAAGCTCGGACAGCTTCTGGATTTTAAAAAATCAGTGAGCGAGGCTCTGCAAAGGGTACAAAAGGTGGATTGAGTCCTGTTCAATACAGACTTAAGCAAAGTTAGCGATAACTGTCCAGGATATTGTCCGCATCCCTGAGTGATAAAATTTTTGTGTAAACAAGGTAATGCAGTGGCATTTTTGGATAACCAGCTGGATCTGCATGTTGAAACTGCCACAAGTCTGTTTGCGAACGGCGAGGTATAAAGCTGATTGAATGCTGTAATGAATAAGTTCAAAATTGTTTGCTGTTACAAATAACAGTTCTTTGACTCGGCAGAGGCTGAAGAACTGTACTTTAAAAACGGAACTGATATGTAAAGATAACGCAAAGATGACCTGAGTTCTGAAAATAAGAGGCAGTTTCGAAATTTAATTGATTCGAAACACGCTCTTTACATCAATTGTCGATTCGTTCGTAGTCCTTGCCTAAAATTTGATGTTGATCTCAAAGACTATATAATGGGGGATAAAGGTTACAGATGAGTAATTATGCAATTTTAATTTTTATCAAAATGAATTCCATTGTGAGTGAAATTATATGGTAGTTCCTAATAAATAATTCTTTGATATTATTTATTACAGTGCCTTGCGGAATGCTATGAAGATTTCAAACGTTATGCTCCAAGTCAGACAGGTAAACTCACTGACAACAATGAATGAGTTAAGAGTTCCAGATATTCAGCACCGTTCTCACTGTCATTCTGGAAAGTAGGGGAAGGCGTTCTTTCACATTAACGATCAGGCCAGCCAAATATTGGAATTACTGAGTAATAGATACTAGAACCCTATGGTGGATAATTTTAAAAATGTATCACTATCTTGAAGTAGTTGGAAATTCACTAGCTGCAACTATGAAACGTAATTACATAAATCATGGAAATCTGTAAAATTATTTCACCAAATATTAACGGTCATCCCTGACAATGAATGACTAGCTTCTTCCCCATTTTTAGAAAAGTGGAGTGTGTGTAGTTAGAAAATGCCCTAGGGAATTTGGGAAAATGGAGAAATATTGTAGCAATGATTAAATGTAAGCCCAAACAACAAGAATATGAAGTTGATGGTTTTAAAATATTATATTATTACCGTCCAGCTTTGCTGGATAATTCGCATTTAATTGTAGTTTTTTCAGGTTTTGCAGTTCCATCAAAACTGTTTTATCCTGATTTTATGGGAAATTCGTTAACTGATATTACGTGCAGTATACTATGGATCAAAGATTATTTTTTCAATTATTATTCCTACTACCTGTGCCATAATAATGATTTTTCATTATCTTTGGCTGTAAATAAATTCATACAATCTTTTGCAAGAGCGCTTAATATTTCAAAGCATGATATTTCAATAATTGGAGGCTCAAAAGGTGGTACGGCTGTACTGTATTATGCATATAAATTTGGTTATAGACATGCCATTAGTATAGTTCCTCAATATTGCAAATTTCCTGATTATTTGTTATCATCAATGCGTACATGGCATCGTACTTTGTTGAACATGTTCGGGTCAGAGGAAGTGTCGAAGGAGTACATTTTTTCAATTTTGGAATCGGCAATTAAACAATCGTCGTATATTGATTATGTCAATTTCTACCTCATTCGTTCTGATAATGATAATGTAGATACCTGTGTTGAATTGTCTGAATTGTTGAATTCATACAAGCAGGCACGATTTCAAGAATTTGTTATAAATTCACCATTAGCATACAAGCATGACAAAATTTCTCCATACTGTCTTTCTTTAACTAAAGGTTTGCTTTCTGTAATTTCTTACGGGTATACGCCATCATTTTCGTCTGAAAAAAAAATGATGGCTATGGCAGATGATTCATTTGGTTCTGACTGTTACGATATCGCAAAACATCTAACTAAAAAAGTACAAACTCCTGTTTTTAAAGCGTTTTTGTATAAGACGGATATTGTTTTAGGAAAAGGAACTCAATCTTTTTTAAAGATTAACCTTTTGTTGTTTATTAATCATCTTGACCTTAATTTTGAGCATGAGCATATCATATTATGTGTTAACACGCCCAGTGCTTGTTTAAAAATTCCTTGTAAGAGATCGTATGATAAGATCAGCTTTGAGGTTAATCGTAGTTATTTCTACGATTCATTTTATGACTATTCAAGCAAAATGTATGAAGCATGCATCGATCTTGGAAATTTTTGCGACTGTCAATGTGTTAGTGATCTTACTATTGCAATTCCACGTTGTTGTCTAGCATCCCCTATTTTCCTTCAGAATGATCTTTATAAGTCTCTATATTTTTATAGAAGAAATTTTGCGATGCTGTATCCGGTTTTAGATTTATGCAATGAAAATTATTCCCTAAGAATTAATTTCTCTTTCTTGAGCAATTTCCTTTACCACAATATACTGTCATTTTCTCATCGTTTAAACTGTTTTTTTATTGTAGATAAAGAGTTTTTTGTAAATGATGATCTTGTTTTTTGTTCAGAACAATCTCTTCCAAAATCTGATTTTGGATGGAATGCTGTAAAAATACATATGCCTTATAGTCAGTCTTTTTACAGTGTAATAGTTACTGATTTAAAAATTGCTACTGATTCTGAAGTTCATCAAATTGATGTTGCGCTGTTTGACGAAGAATCTGATGTTGTACTTTCCAATTTTTTTAAACTTGATATATGCGATATAATAGAAAATAGATTTAGCTTTGTTATAAATAATGGTGATAATCTACATAATGTTGGTTTAGCGATATATGCGGGACTTCATGGAGAGACTCAAAATGTAGCGTTGGATTTTTCAATTCAGATTTTTGCAAAAAAATTTGAAAAGTGTATTTAGCTTACATTTTGCAGTTGAGTCTTCATAATCTCCACTTTTTATCTCATTCGAGTTTTTACACCTAAAATTTAACTAGATTTCTAAACCTATGGCGTTAGGAGAGAAATAGAACTTAATCGATTAACATCGCAAAAATAGATAAAGAGTGACAAATGTTTAAATTAGTGTTATAAATTAGTGTTATAAATTAATGCTTACGGCCTTGTTTTTATGTATTGTTTATTTGTTGGGTATTAGGTCTTAAACCCCCATTTCAAGGCCCCAGGAATTCTTGACAAGAGTACTGGTGAATCCGTACTATATCGCACACAAAAATCTGGGCATGCTGAAGGGAATTGCAATGGAAGTTAAGATTACAAGTACTGCACTTCCCGGCAATCAGCACGATACAGGTTCTACCACCTTGGACTCCCTTTACGCAGATATTGCCGCATTACGGCGATTAGTAGAGACTCTTAATTCAACCATTCAAGACCAGAATAAAATCATTCAGGAACTGAGATCAGACACTCATGAGCAAACAGCAGTCTCTCAAAATCAAACCAAAAAAGTTGAAGAACTGGAGAAAAAGATCAGCGAGCTCATGGATTCACTTGAGAAGAAAGAATCCGAGCTTTTAAAAAGCAAAGAACTCGTTAAGACCCTGAAAACACTCCTGTCTTCCAAAGAGGTTGATCTTGACGCATTAAGAAGACTCCTGTTTCAAGGCGGCAGGGAACAGAAGAAGGATAAGAAAGAAGCCGCCTCCCAGAATGCTGAAGAAAAGCAAAAACAGCATCACGTAAACAGCCCGCACAGAAACAGACAGAGCAATTCAGCAAAAACCGACTGCTGCGACCGCGAGAAAGAAAGGTTCTTTGATTTCAACGGCAACGCCCTTGAGGCATCAGCCAGGGATGAGGCCTCAAAAGAAATCGCTCAGACCATTGAAAAGGACGGCAGAAAATACGTATTCAAGGGCTGGAAAAAAAATTCCGAGAGTGTTGAATGGGTCAAAACAAGCATCAGGGTTTTATCATACATTCCTGTCTATGAGGAAGCTCTGCCAGCGCAGAATGATGAAACGCCGGCCGTGATAGTCGGGATTAATCCGGAAAAGGATTTTCTTCCGAAGACTGTATTTGGCTTTTCCTTTGCGGTTCAGATAATCGCAGAAAGAATGCGGAATCGCATCCTGCTGAACAGAATAGCGCAGGAAATCAGCAATAGTCTGGGATTTAATGTCTTCTCAAGGCAGCAGCTGGCAAGGTATTCAGCTTTTTCAGCAGAATGGATACTGCCGGCATACGAATACCTGAAGGCCAGCGTGCTAAAGAGCAGGATTATCCATCTTGACGAGACCTTCATCAGCTGTCAGGCTGAAAAAGGCAGCCGCCAGTACATGCTGGTGTTTGTATCTGAAAAAGGCTGTTTTTACTGCTATACAAATACCAGATCGCAGTCAGTTCCATTCAAAATCATGGAGGAACAGTTCGGCGATGGCAAATGGTTATCGAAAGACGGAGATTCCATAATAATCTCCACTGATGGATGGTACGACGTGGAATGGCTGAAGAATCCGGACGGCACATATAAGGCAAACCTGGTTGGCTGTCTGGTTCATCTTCGACGATATTTTTACGACATTTACGGGGCCCACCAGAACCACATAGACAAAGAAAGCGAAGAATATCAGGTTTCAAAACGTGTGGTTGAGCTTATCGGGGAAGTATTTCACCGGGACAGCGAGTGCAGTACCATCGAGGAACGAACAAAACTGCGGAAAAGTGATGATTTCAGGCAGTATTTTGAAGAAATAGGGAAGCTTACAGAAAAACATTTCAAAATCATTTCTGAAAGCGAGTCCCCCAAAGGGATATATACGGAAAAATTCATCAAAGCGGTCAAGTACTCTCACAATCAGTGGGAAAAATTACCAGAATTCTGGAGGACGGCTCTATCCCTCTGGATAACTCGGCCGCCGAGAGAGCTATTCGTGACTTTGCAGTGCTGAGACATTCAATGCCCAGTGGATTTGGCTCTATTGAAGGAGCTAAGTCTACGGCCGTGTTCTCATCATTTCATGAAACCTGTAAAGTCCATGGAGTTAACCTGGAAGATTACCTTGAATTTCTGTTCAGATATATGGGTATTCACAGAGACGAACTGAAAGATGAATCGCTGTCTGATGAAAGAAGAAATGCTATTCTTGAGCAGGCAATGCCATGGAAATTTAAGAAGGCCTAAAGTGCTGACTTTAGACCTAATACGAAATTTAAGAAGACCTGAAGTGCTGACTTTAGCCTAATATTTTACATCTTGTATCTTTTCTACTGTTGGATGTTGGAGATTTTGATGTCGGAATCAATTGTCAAAATGATTAGTCATGATCCAGAAAACCTTGATCTTTCTCAGTTTAAACTTATCAGTTTTTTTAGGCCTGTGGTAGTTGAAAGTAAAAATTTTAAGTGGAATGCCTTTAAAATGGCAGATTTTTTTCTTGAATCACGTCATGATTATATATTAAAGATTAAAGATCTTAAAATTAATTCTTCGTATGATGTTTTTACAATTGGAGTTTATGATACTATTAAAAACAGATCCATTGCTCTTTTAGATTTATTATCTAGTGATGTTGAATCTTGTATTTTGATAATTTCAAGGGATATACCTTCTAATGTTAAACTTTCAGTTTGTATCTATGCTGGGAGAGTTGGGCAAACGAGTAACAATGATTTGGCCATATCAGAGTTAACACTTTATTCTAAGCCACTTTTTCAACGACATTCATTAAAATTTTCTCAGAATTGTTTAGGCGCTTTCCGTTGTACTTATACTGTAATGATTGCTTTATTCTTAAGGGAAACGTATTCTTTGTATGGTAAAAGTAGGTTTGGCTATATCTGGGCCCTTCTTAGAGATGTTTTTACTGTTGGGTTAATTATAATTATCCGTATGTTAATAGGGATAAAATTTGAAAAGGGTCTTCATATAGTTTACTTTGTTCTATGTGGATTTTTTATATACTTTATCGTAACTGATTGTATTTCTAAATGTATGACTGCTATTAGAGCAAATACTGCGATTCTTTCATTTCCTCATGTAACACCTTTTGATTTAATGATCTCTAGGTGTATTTTTGTTTTTTTTACGAATATCCAAGCATCTATTGTTGTTATTTTAATTGCATTATATTACGATATTGATTTTGAAATATCGAATATCGCTATTTTTTTGTATTGCATTATTTCTGCTGTGCTTTTAGGTATTTCAGGTGGAATTTTTTTATCATCTTTAGCAGTTTTTTACCCGGTTTATGAAAGAATTTGGCCTATCGCGAAGAGAATTCTATTATTTTTATCCGCTGTGTTCTTTTCAATTGATAGAATACCTGTAAAGTATCATGATCTGATATCATACAATCCGATTTTGCAACTTATAGAGGGCTTGAGATCCTCAATTTCTCACCTTGTTGTAATAAATAATGTGTTGAATGTTAACTACATTAATTCATTAATTTTGTTATTTCTTGTATTGGGTCTTTTGTTACAAAAATTGTCTTATGGAAAGCTTAACTTATGATTATGCTTGATGATGTTACAAAACGTTTTGTCCTCAATATTGGTACTTTTAAATATACGTTAAAGCATGTATCCTATACCTTCACTGAAGGGGTAAGTACAGGGATATTGGGGTTAAACGGAGCTGGAAAGTCAACTTTGTTAAAGCTCCTTTGTGGATCTAGTTTTCCTACATCTGGTAGAATAATCAGAACTAGTTCTATTTCTTGGCCTGTGGGGTTTTCTGGTTTTGTTGTTGGTTCTTTGAGTGGTTACCAAAATCTACATTTTATAAGTCGCATTTATCGAAGTAATTATAAAAAGGATAAAGCTTTCGTTGAGGAATTTACAGAACTTGGGGATTATTTGTATCAACCTGTGAATACTTATAGTTCTGGTATGCGCGCAAAATTAGGTTTTGCTTTGAGCATGTCTATTGGCTTTGATTTTTACCTTGTTGATGAGGCTTTATCTGTTGGTGATGCTCAATTTAATGCAAAGGCTCACAAGCTATTTTTGGAAAAGTCTCAAAATTCTACTATTATTATAGTTTCTCACAATGTGGCGAGTATTTCAAAATTTTGTACTAAGGGAATTGTTCTAGATAAAGCAAAATTTTTAGAATTTCCTTCGTTGGCTGAATCTATACAGTATTACAAGAAACTCGGTATGCAATAGGATTTATTTATGGATAAAACCGTTGTTAGTAACAAGTGTGTCGATAATTCTGAATCAACAGATATTATCGCTGAAACAAATGAATGTCATAGTGATTTTTCTGATAGTTCAGCAGTCGCAAATGATAAGGGTAATCAAAATGATTACAATGAATTGCAGGTTAAATTGGAAAGTGCAATTTTATTAGCACATGGCCGTGAACAAAAAATTAAACGTCTTGAACAATTGGTTTTGGAGCTTCAGAATCGGCAAGTAAAATCTTCCTTTGATAATCAAGATGTAACAAATAGAACAGATTCTGATAATAATAAATCTTTAATACCAAACTCAAGCTTTATTAATGTTAGAAAAATTCTATTATTTCTTATAATTTGTCTACCCTCTTTACTTGTTTTTATATACTCTGTTTTTATCTACAATAATATGTATATTGCGTCTTCAACTTTTACTATTAAGTCTAATGGAAATGAAAAGATTTCAGATCTTTCATCTCAATTTGGCTTTTTTGGCGGTGGGGACAATAAGGATCTTTATACGGCATCTGCGTATATTCAATCTCTTGATATGTTTCGTGCCCTTGATGCTAAGTTAGATCTAATTAATCATTTTTCGGGTCATGATATAGTGTCATCTATGCCGAATAATCCTACACAATCTGATATAGAAAATTACTGGAAGAGCGTTGTTGAAGTGAAGCTTGATACTGAGAGTGAATTGATGAAGCTTCAGGTCAGATCGTATGAACCGTATTTTTCTCAGACGTTATCTCAGGGGATCCTCGATGAGCTTGAAAAATTCATAAATAATATGAATAACAAGATAACTCAGGATTCTATTAGGTTGGCAAGTATTGAGGTAGAAAAAGCAAAAAAAGATATTGAGACCATTTCTGATCGTATCAGACGTTTCCGGGATCAGAATACGTTCATAGATCCTAACAGTGAGGCTAGTAATCTCCTTTCGATTATTAACAATCTTGAAAATCTCATTACTCAGTCGAAGGCTGATCTTGCCCAAAAGAGAGCCTATCTCCGAGAAGATTCAGTTGATATTGTAAGTCTTAAGAACAAGATTTCTTCTTTGGAGCAGGAGGTTATATCGTTGAGGAGCAGGATTGCCCAGAACAAAGGTGTTACTTTAGATACTAGTGGCGATTCTGCGCTTGCTAATGTACTAACAAGGACGATGAGTGAGTTCGAACAATTAAAATTGGAGTATCAGTTTGCTCAAAAGGTTCTTGAAGCAGCATTAAATAATCTAGAAACAACAAGACAGCATTCTCTAAGTAAATCGAAGTACTTAGTTACTATTGATAATCCCAAGATTCCTGATGAATCTTTGTGGCCGAGACCTTTTCTTGCTACAATAGTCACATTTATTGTTACAATTTTTCTACTTAGTGCCATATCTCTTTTGATATCGGCTATTAAAGAACATTTGGGAATATAATGTATTTTTTTATGTCTAGTCACCCGAGGGGCAAACGTAATCTTCATTTTTTGCTGATGTCGTTTATGTTTTACGGTGCTATGTGTACTCCGGTTTTTGCTGCTAACAGTGTTGATCTTCCTCAGTCAATTAGCAAAATTGGAGAGCGCCCAAGTGTTGCAACTACTGATAGTAACGTAATCGGTAGTGCTAACAAAGGCCTCCCAGAGTTTGCTGATCCTAACTATAATCCTTTCAATCCTGATGGAACCTCCAAGCCCGCCTGGGCTCAAGGGGCCTATCAAACAGTGGAGTTCAACAAGCTGAAACCATTTGGTTACGAGCTATTTCAGGGAAATTTTGCAAATACATTCCAGACGGACATCAATCCTAATTACAGGGTTTCTCCCGGAGATCGGATTGTGGTCAAAATGTGGGGAGCTAAGCAGTATGAGGATGTACTTACTGTAGATATTCAGGGAAATATTTTTATTCCGGAAATCGGGCCTGTTTATGTTCAAGGATGCAGTTACTCATCTTTGGGAGGTACGATAAAGTCAGCTATCGGCAGGGTATTTACCAGCAATGTTGAGCTCTATGTAAATCTGCAGAGCTCCCAGCCTGTAGCAGTGTTTGTTACCGGAGCTGTCAATAACCCGGGCCGCTACGCCGGAAGTCAGAACGATAACATTCTGTCTTATATTGACAGAGCTGGGGGTATCAATTCGCAGACTGGAAGCTATCGGGAGATTCTTATAAAAAGAAAAGGGGGTATTGTAAAGAGAATCGACCTTTACCGGTTTATTACTCAGGGCGAGCTCCCGGAGCTTATTCTCGAAAACAACGATGTAATTCTGGTTAATAATAAACAGATCGCTGTGAGTGCCTATGGTCTTATTAAAAAACCGGCCTCCTATGAATTTTTGAAAGATTCTTGTACTGGAAGTGATCTTTTAGCGCTTTCCGGTGTTGAAGCTAATGTGACCCATGTGCAGGTTAGTGGTATTGTTAATGGAAAAAACTTCAACAGATACCTGTCTTTGGAGGATTTTCGAAACTATCGTTTTCATCCGGATGATCGGGTGATGTTTGTTTCCGACAGCCAGAACAATACTCTGGTAGCAAGTGTTATTGGTCCTATTACCGGAAAATCCCGCTACATAGTAGCCAAGGGAACTCATCTTAAAGAGGTTTTGGCCAATATAAGCGTGGATCCTGCCGTGGCCGATACCGGTTCCGTTTATGTAAAACGCAAAAGTGTGGCAGAACAGCAGAAGATAATTATCAATGATGCTCTTAAGAGACTGGAGCAGGCCGCTTTAACTGCAGAATCAGGTTCGGTGGACGAAGCCAATATCCGGGTTAAGGAAGCGGAGCTTATTCAGGATTTTGTTAAAAGAGCCCAGTCTGTTCAGCCTGACGGCATCATTGTGGTTTCCTCCAATGGCAGAGTAAGAGACCTGCTTTTGGAAGATGAGGATCAGATAGTAATTCCCCAGAAATCCAATGTAATCCAGATCGGCGGGGAAGTTCTGATGCCCAAGGCTGTTGTTTATGATGAAAACTACACAGTGCTTGATTATATTAACGAAACCGGGGGTTTTTCGGAAAGAGCGGACGAGGATAATATTCTCATTGTTCATCCCAATGGTCAGGTGGCACGGGCAAAGGATCTGGCAATTGTTCCTGGTTCTAGGATTATCGTGATGCCAGAGGTTGACAGTAAGAGTATGCAGTTTGCAAAAGATGTTATGCAAGTTATTTACCAGATTGCCGTGGCGACCAAGATTGCGGTGGGGTTATAGGAAAAGCGGTCAGAGGTCTAGCATTAAAAAAACAAATACTATTACAGTTTCCCTGGTTGTTACGCTATATAACCGCGGAATTTGTTCCTCGTGCTATCCAATTCCTGAAGGCATAGGCTATTAAGGACATTGTGGACTATGAAATTACGGCATTTTCGGTATTGTCTGTAACGATGTTGGAGAGGAGGAGGGGAGTGACCACTTTTGTGTTTATGAATTGGGTATTTCTCTGCTACGTAATAATGGCGTGAAATATTCTTTTTGATGGTTAATATATCACCATTGGGCGGGGATAATGTGGTTTTACTTCCCTTGTTGCTGATCTTATCTCTTTTTCTTTCTTGGTATTGTTTTAATTATTAAGAGAATTAAAAGAATTGTATTATTATTATTTTTGTGTGTGAAGAATAGGTGCTCTTTTAGATAAATATTTGACATTACTTCAGTTTAAACAAATTCTCTAAAAGAAAACGATTATAATGTGTTTATTTAGTTGCTATTTACGCACCTTTGAACAATTATTTCAATTGTGTCCATATGTCCAGGAAGTAGTCTTGTGGTGGTAATGTAGTGATATTTCTTGAGGAAGATGATTAAGATTCGAACTAAGATACTTTCTTTATAGTAAATTCAGATTATTTAATCTGAAGACTAATATTTGATGCGGCTACGTGAGGAAAGACGGTTTGACCAATGTTGGTAACTTAGAGGATTCCAGTTTTTCCTATTATGGAATCAATTTTAGAGAATGTTTTTTGTTTGTGCTATGGAATTGTGAGTTTTATTAATACAATTCATGATGTTAAGTTGGTAAACGATAGTTTTTATTATGAATACGACAAAATTTATTTCAATTGTATGTTTCTTATGGTTGAGTGTTAGCGGATGTAGTACATCTACAAGAGTATCTGCCCACAATAACGATAATCTAGTAGCTGACCACCAAAATACTGTAGATGAGATTGAATGTGTGAATCTCAATACGTGTTCTCTTCTTGAAAAGTATGTAAATGCATTGGGACAAAACTGCCGAACAGTACAAACTCAAGGGGGAGATTTTCAGAAGTATTGTAAATCTTCAGTAAATTCTGCTTACTGGGAGCATATCAGGGTTTTATAATCTAATTTTTCGTTTTTACAGGGTATCTATAATTCGATTGTTTTATTGAGTTGATAATTCTCCTTTGAAAACTATATCCGTGGATAAAAGTTATTCATTAATTAACGGATGTGATGAATATATATGAGTGGTATGCAAAACGTCATAAAATTTCATTTTTTCCAAAAGTTGATAGCTTTTTAAATATTTTGTTATATCTGTTTTAAAATTGGAATGGTCTTTTGTGCCTGATGTTTTATTATTTTTGTAAAGTTGCTGATATTATAAATTTTTTGTCCGGTGAGATACGTCAATTAAACAGTTGAGAATTCAGTATTCTTGTTTCCTCTGTGTTTTCATCAGTGCAAACACAGAGAGTTGAATCCATATTTCAAATTGTAACAATATCATTCATACCTCTCTTTCTGGGTTCAGAAGATAAGATCACTCCTATTATTATGACCAAAGTAACTTTTATAAAAACCACCATTTGGAAGCGGATAGTGCTACCGGCATTTTTTAAAGATTGTAAAGTCAGGTTTGTCGGAATTAAAAAACTTAGACACGAGATGGTTTCGGGAAAAGATCTTCCTAAGACTAATAATGACGAAATTGTGGCATTCTGGTCTGCCAGTGAAGTTTCCAATCCTGAGTTGAACAAGCTTGCCTTAGATTTGAGATCTCAGGGCATCAAGGTTATTAGAATTGAGGATGCTTTTATTCGTTCTAATGGTCTTGGTTGTAATTTTTTTTATCCTTATTCACTTTCAATTGATCGTGCTGGTATCTATTACGATCCATCTCGACCATCGGACTTGGAAAATATTCTCATCGGTCTTAGAAAGCGTTCCGACTATTTGCGACTCCGTGTACGTGCAGAAAATCTTCGTCAATCCGTTATGGAGTACGGTGTAACCAAATACCACACAGGAAGTCATGCTAAACCAGTGCCGGAAGTAGCTGCCATTCTTCGGGACAATCCCGGTAAATTTAATAGGGTGATTTTTATTCCCGCTCAGGTTGATAAGGATGCTTCTGTAATCAAAGGCGGCTTAGGATACAATACGTACTCTCTCATTTGCAGAGTACGGAAGGATAATCCTCATGCTCTTCTTATTGTAAAAATTCATCCGGATGTTTTGATTGGCCTTCGTGGTGGGTTATTGGGAATAAATGACCTTGCAAGCTCTGTCGATTTTTTATGTACTGACAGATATACCTCCCTGGATCTGATAGAGATTGCAGATGAGGTTCACACAATTAGTTCTCTCACTGGATTTGAAGCATTGATACGGGGAAAAAAGGTGGTCTGCTACGGCATGCCTTTCTATGCCGGTTATGGACTTACCCAGGATGTCAGTACTGAGGATGGCAATGGTATCGCGGTTCAAGCTTGTAAACGCCGAAAAGTTGCAAATTTAGATATTACTGATCTCGTTATTGGATCTCTGATCCTTTATCCTAGGTATTTTAACTGGGATACTGGTTGTGTAGCCTCCGCGGAGGAAATCATTGCTGTTCTGCACAATCATCCAGAAGGAACTCGGCAGAACAGGATTCTCCTGATCAGGAGTAAACTGTATCGTCAAATTCGTAAGTTATACACTTTGATACTTAAGATGTTCGGGCGAATTTCTTCAGAATAATTCTGTGGTATCAGTAGGGAATGCTGAATCATTGAATTAATGTTTTACAATGTTGATATTTTTATTATGAAAGAAAGCTCCCCGGCGGACAAACGAAAGCGACGGCCCTTAAGCCGCATTCGGAACGCTGCATGCCCTGGAATGGAGTGGCGGCCCGGATCTCTTCGGTAAGATCCGTTCCGGCTCCCGTTAAGTTGGCTGGGTCATGCTGACGCTGGCACAGATCACTTTGCCCTGATTGCTGGTTTCGCTCTGCACACACAGACCTTCAGTAATTTTGGCTCTGGAGATGGCGCGTTTGACCTGATCCATCCGGAATTTTGCCAACGACTGATCGTTCGG
>NZ_KB899639.1:52945-121743 GCF_000378405.1 Succinimonas amylolytica DSM 2873
GAACAGGGTTTACAGGCAAGTCCACCTCCGTCTTTGATCGTATCACTTTTCAAATTTCGTTACCGTGGATGGCCTCCAAGTTTTTCCTTTTACCACCAGGCCACATCTCAAATGCATGGGCAGGCTCTAAGGCCTTATAGGTTTCAAGAGCGAAAATTTATGTACCGAACCATGAACTTACAACGGTCTAGTACTTTCTTTCATGGGGTATGTCAGGGATAAAACGGCCATACCCTGGGTGATTTGTCACGGTACCACAAAACAAGCGGAACCAGGTCGTACATTCGGGAAAATTTCGATTCTACAGGTTACATCTATACCCGTCTGGGTTTTTACGCTGCCAGTTATTGGCGTCGCTTACCATGTCATGCAGATCCAGTCTGGTCTCCCAGTTTAATTCCGCCCTGGCCTTGGCAGGATCAGCATAGTATTCGGCAATATCACCAGGTCTTCTAGGGCCATAAACGAAGTTAAGAGGCTTATCCAGAATGGCACTGTAAGCATCTACCACTTCTTTGACACTAATGCCATGTCCGGTACCGAGATTGTAGGCATAGCCCCCTGGAACGTTGAGACAGTGTGAAAGTGCGGCAAGATGACCATTAGCTAAATCCACGACATGAATATAGTCTCTGATACAAGTACCGTCTCTGGTTGGATAATCATTGCCCCAGATATTAAGGTACGGTCTCTTTCCAATAGCCACCTGGGAGATGTACGGCATAAGATTGTTTGGTATTCCCAGAGGATCCTCTCCGATAAGCCCTGACTTATGAGCCCCCACCGGATTAAAATATCTCAATACGCAGACTGAAAGACTGTTGTCGGAGTTATACCAGTCCTGAAGAATAAGTTCGATATCAACCTTGGTCTGAGCATAAGGACTGTTTCCTCTCTTTAACGGCTCCTCCTCCGAAATACGCGGACTGGATGGTGTTCCATAAACTGTGGCACTGGAACTGAACACAATATTTTTCACATTGTTTTTGGCCATAGCCTTAATAAGCTGCACACTGCCGTTAACATTGTTGTCATAGTATTCCACCGGTTTGTCACATGATTCACCTACAGCCTTCAATCCCGCAAAATGAATTACCGAATCAAACTTTTCCTGCGAAAACACCCGGTCAAGAGCGGCAAAATCACGAATATCGGCCTGACAGAACTCTGGCCTTTTACCAGTAATCTCGAAAATTCTGTCAATAACGCTGGCCTTGCTGTTACAGAGATTGTCAAGGATGGTGACATCGTAACCGCTATTAAGAAGCTCTACAGTGGTGTGACTTCCAATATAGCCGCAGCCGCCGGTTACTAAGATCCTTGTCATTGAAACTTAACTCCTGAATTGTGAACATCCTCAAGAGAAATTTTAGCTTCTCTTCCTGGGCCTTGAATTAAAAAAGGGAGCCAGAGCTCCCCTTGTCCTAATTAGTACAATCTGTTGTTACGGTTCTGCTACTTGATAATTACCTGCTCTTCGCCAGCTGCAGCATTCTCGATAGAACCGATGATCCAGCTCTTTTCGCCGCAGGAATTCAGGATTTCCACAGTCTTCTCGGCATCTTCCTTGCTAACAACGCAGATCATGCCAACGCCGCAGTTAAAGGTGCGGTACATTTCGTGGGTATCAATGTTGCCGTTCTTCTGAATCCAGCTGAAAACCTCCGGCCAGGTCCAGGTGGCAGAATCGCATACCACCTTGGTTCCTTCAGGAAGTACCCGGGGAATGTTTTCCCAGAATCCGCCGCCGGTAATGTGAGCGAGGGCGTGGATGGTTACGGATTCCATAAGCTTCAGAACCGACTTGACATAGATTCTGGTAGGGGTAAGAAGCGAATCAATAAGAGTGCGGCCGTCAGAAAGCTTCGCATAGGGATCAGCCTTTGATACTTCAAGAACCTTGCGGATCAGGGAATAGCCGTTGGAGTGGGGGCCTGTGGAGGCCAGGGCGATTACGGAATCTCCTGTTTTAACCTTGCTGCCGTCAATAATCTCGTCCTTTTCAACAACGCCTACAGCAAATCCGGCCAGATCGTAATCGTTGCCGTGATACATGCCAGGCATTTCTGCTGTTTCGCCGCCGATAAGGGAGCAGTTTGACTGTCTGCAGCCTTCGGCAATGCCGGCGATAACCCTGGTTGCGTCATCTACGTTAAGCTTGCCAGTGGCATAGTAGTCCAGGAAGAACAGCGGCTCGGCACCCTGAACAATAAGATCATTTACGCTCATGGCTACGAGATCGATTCCCACAGTGTCATGCTTTTTAAAGTCAATGGCTAAACGAAGCTTGGTGCCGACGCCGTCCGTTCCGGATACCAGAACAGGATTTTTATAGCGAGCCGGAATCCCGCAGAGAGCTCCGAAACCTCCGATGCTGCCCATTACCTCGGGTCTGGTGGTTGACTTTACGCTGCCTTTGATGTTCTGCACAAGTGCGTTGCCGGCGTCAATATCCACACCAGCCTCTTTGTAGCTTAATTTATCCATATGTTACTGAATCTGCCTCGTAAGAGATGCTGAAAAAATTTTGTTCATTTTAACAACAGCCCCGTATTTTATCAAGGCAGATCACATTTTTAGAAAATTGCCTTTTTCAGAAATTGTGCCGTGGCATCGCTCCGAATAAGGATCCAGCGTGAAAGTGTTATCAAACCTGCTTTATTGCTGCTTCAGAACACTGATTTCTTATCTTTTCCCATAAATTTTCTTTGGACTGCTTCTGATTCCGGCCGGTTTTTCGAGCTGGATAAAATTTTATTCCGGGCGGCACGGGATATTTTTCTGATACTTAAACCGTAAATGATATAATGAGGCGGGTTTTGTTCTGTAAAGATTGTCCGGTATTGCCGGATTAGAAGGCCGGGTGACAGGGCTGTTCAGGTGTCATTCCGGGGATCCACGGAAAAGAGTCAGATAAACTAACTGTCGGCAGAGCTATGAAAATTTCATTCAAAAGTGCATTGTTTTGTTCCCTTCTGGGATTATCCGGAGTTTCTCTGGCAGCCGGATACACCTATAAGGTTCCTTTTGACGGTGACTATGATGCGGCGTATTCCAAAGCCTTTAAAAAGATGGTTACCGAGGTGAGCCACGGAGCCACGGATCCGGATTCTCTCAGAGTTAACATTCCGTCCCTGATTGCTTCCGAGGATATTTCTCTGGACGGTTCGGAATACATCGTGGTTTTTGATGAGGCCAAGGTAAAACGGCTTATTTCAAGAGGAGATATCTCAGTATGGAAGGGGTTCAGCCAGCCTCTGGTAGCCTGGGTGCTTCTGGGATTGCCGGAAACCGATGATTTGGGTGAGCAGCAGTACAAAACCTCATTTATTACCGATACCGAGGATCAGTTTTTAAAGGAACTTAAGAATGCGGGCAGCAAAAACGGCGTCAGTCTTCTGGTGCCGGTTTTTGATCTTGATGACATGACCGCACTCGGAACCTCAGATGTAATGCTTTCAGATGCCGGAAAGGCCAGCACTGCCTCTGCGAGATATAGTTCCGGATATGCTCTTTTGGGGGTTTTGAGTCCGGAGGCCGGCGGTCCGTACCAGTTTTCCTATCACATTGTGAATATTGCCCAGAAATCCGAAGTGCTTTCAAATTCAGTTTCCGGGAGCCTTTCTCAGGTGGCGGTGAGGTTTTATCAGGATCTGAAAAATAATGCGGCGCTGTTTTCAAGAAAGAATGTCGTAGATAATGACCGGGACAGCCAGAACGGCCGGGACAACAGCAGTGATGCCGATACTGTTCCCGGATACTCTCATGTGGAGGCTCTCGGACTTGGCAGGCAGGATGACGGCTCCTACCGGATTCTGGTGCAGGGAGCGGTAAACTTTTCCATAATGAAGCAGATTAAGGATGACCTTTACAACCGGGGATTCCAGTCGGTAAGCATTGCCGAGGTCAAGGGCGGAGATGTGGTTTATGCCCTGAAACCGGAGAAGAACATGTCTCTCGAAGAGGTTCTGGCTCAGGAAAAGGTACTGGTCAACAGAACGCAGTATGTTTATCTGTATAATCCCAAGGCCTTCGGACGCAGTTCCGGCACCCAGTCTTCGGGAGGAAGTTCCGGAAGCGGGCGTGTCACTGAAGCCCCTCAGAGCGGCGATGCTCAGGACAGCAGCAGCGTGTCCTATGATGAAGCTGCCAAGGAGATCAGAGAACGCTACCGGCGCGATTCCGGCGGCTCTCCCAACCCGAACAACAGACTTCATACCGGCGGAGGCGTGGTAGAACGTTAAGCTGTCACAGGACAGGCAGGCTACTATGGTGAAAAGAAATTCTGACGTTACAGAAAGCGGCATCCAGATGCCCCTGACTCTTTCGTTCGGGGCAGGCATTTCCATGGACTCGTTCTGCGTCTGCCAGTCAAATGCAGCTGCCTATAACTATATTAACGAATCGGTGGATACCGCCCGTGATGAACGTCGTTTTCTGTACCTTTACGGTCCTTCAGGCAGCGGGAAGACACATCTTATAAAAGGGGCTACCCTCCGGGCCGAAGCCATGGGAATGCGGGCCACAGTACTGGATATGGCCATCGTCAGCGAGTTTGACTGGGATTCCATGTACACCATGATGGTAGGTGTGGAAAGCAATGACGTTATCCTTCTGGACAATATTGACGCCATTGCCGGAAACAGCGATCTGGAGGCGGAGATATTCAGTCTCTACAACCGCTGGCTAGGAGAGCCTTCCGGTTTTTTGGCGGTTGCTTCTCACGGATCCCCCACCAAGTCCGGCTTTGCCAAAAAGGATCTTATTTCCCGGTTCTCTTCCGGGGTCACCCTCTCAGTGGACTGCATTCCCCCGGAAATGTATCCTGAAATGCTGATGCGGCGCGAGAAGGCAAAGGGCGGCATTCTTCCGGAATCCCGGGCCGAGCAGATCTGCCGCCGCGTTAACAATATCAAGGATGCGATCAGGGCAGTAGATCTGATTGACGAAACCAGTATTGCCAACAAGAAGGGCGTTACCCGGAATCTGGTAAATCTGGTGCTGGATCGGCTGTTCGGCCGGAATGCCGAGAAATAGCAGGAAAACGTAAACCATACCTTTCTTAAGAGAGGTGGGGGAGTAGGAGAGAGTAGAAGTAGAGTAGAGGCTTACCTCATTGTTATTTACGAACGATGAGAGTAGCTCAAAAACTTCCTTTTTACCAAAATAAAAGGAAAGCCGTTTTCAGGACTTTTTTCGTAAGGTTCAGACTCAGACTGGGGTTTATTTTCAGAAAACTCAGTATCTCACCCAGGATTTTCTGGGACTGTTCAGATTTTCTTCATTTTATTCCCGGTTTCCGGTTTTATGCCGGGATTTCCGTATGTCCATACGGAAATCCCGAACTCTCTTCGGCCGTCAGCTTTGCGCGGCATCCGGCGGCAGCTCTTTTTCAGGCGGGGTGTCGTGGGGTGGCAGTTCCCGTGTGGGCCACATGGTTACCACCGTCTTTACAAAAATTGCCAGCGGGATAGCCAGCACAATTCCCCAGAAGCCCCAGATGGCCCCGAACACGAATACCGATATCAGAATTGAGAAGGCATCCATGTTCAGTCTTTCTGAAAACAGCATCGGAGTAATGACATAGGCGTCTATCAGCTGAAGAACGGCATAGATGGTCAGGAGCATTACCAGATCTCCGCTTAGACCGAACTGCATGATTCCCACAGCGACCAGGGGGATGGTGATGATTACCATTCCCACATAGGGTACCAGCACACTGAGACCAACGCCGATTGCCAGGAGCAGGGCGTAGTTCAGATCCATTGCCCACAGGAAAATGCCGTTTATTAGGGCAACAATGGCTATGTGGATAATGTTTCCGATAAAGTACTGGGTGATAAGCCTGTTGATCTCCTTCCAGAAGTTCGCCACTTCATCGTAGGCGGAACAGTAATGCCCGATGATACTGAGCAGGCGATCCTTGTCCTTGAGCATAAAGAAGGAAAATATCGGAACAATGATAACGTAGACCGTTATAAAGCTCATGGTGTTCATGAACAGGGGGGCAATCTGCTTGATAGCAGGAGTAATGAGATTCTTGAACCCCTCTTCAAGATAGTCTACCAGAGACTTCAGCTGATCGGTAGTGATGATGTTCTGATAGCTTTCGGGAAGCTTGCTCCGGATTTTGTTGAACTGCTCGGTGAGCCAGTTTAATGCCTTGTCGTTTTCGGCCTTGTCAATTTCATTCCGGGCCTGCTTTCCGCTGTCAGCAGGCACTTCTTCATTGTTATCGCCGGCATCCTTTGCTGCGGGATCTTCAGATTTGGCGATGCTTTCGTCTGGAACACTTTTTCCGGTCTCAGAGACATTGGTTACAGTGTTTTCCGGGGCCGGACTACCTTCAGGAGTTTTCACGGCTTCATTAAGCGCACTTTCCCGGGGGGCTTCGGAAATCACCGGGGTTCCCTCAAGGACGGGAGTGTCCGCATTTTCTAAATGCTGTTCCGGGGTATCCGGGACTGCGTCCGGGTCTTTTACCGCTTCCTCTGACTCCGGTTTGGGAGTTTCGCTGATTACCGTATCTTCCTTTTGAGAAGTATTGCTATTCGGGGAGATTTTTTCAGACCGGGAGAACATTTTTCCCTTCCCGGAACCAAAGACGGCTTCGTTTGGTGCGGGAGTATTGCTGTTATTAATGGCAATGCCGATTTTCTGGGTCATGGTGGTAAGCTGCTTTACCGCAGGAGGTGCTACGGCAAACACAATGCTTCCCACGAGAATAAGGGCGGACAGCATGATGATGGTGGCGGCTTTGGTACGGCTGATGCCGTGCTTCACCATGAAGGATACCGGCCGTTCAAAGATAAAGGCCAGCACCAGAGCGGCGATGAGGGGCCCGAATACGCTGCTCCCGTAGTAAACCATAAGGTAGATGGTTATGAACTGAAGCAGAAGGACGGCACATGGGGGATTTGAAAGATTTCGAAAATACCACTTTCTGATAAACTCAAACATATTTCACTTCTTCAATAACAGACCAGAAATATACTGCTATGCTACCATAAAGTGGCCTTGCCGTGCTAATGTGGCAGGACGGCCTCTTGGGGTGTAAGCCGGTAATCACAATCAGGGGAGAATTTTTCGGGAAGTATCTGTGGATAAGTGCCTGATAAACGTCAGCTAAGCCCTTGGAACGGATTTTGCCGGGGCATATGTGCGGTCCTGCGAGCTGTGCCAGGGATTCAGATTCCGTTTTTTACTGTTTCAGCCGGCAGAGCGTCGAACATTTTGACCGTTTTCTCTATCTAATGCTGGTAATGGATTTATGATGTCGGGAAGTTTCTGGGTGTTTTTCCGGTTTTTTCTATTGATTTCCTGCAGTATCCGGGATTTTTAGGCCTGAAGGACCGTGCGGGACGGCTCTCTCACATCAAATGGTGGTTTTATGATTCTGAAAGTGCGGAAAACTCTTAAATTGCTTCTGATAGCCGGACTTCTGACCTGCGGAGGTACCGGGGCTTCTGATTTTAACATCGGAACAGCCGGTGTCAGGGGGATGACTGTTGAAAAGGAAAAGGAGCTGGGACAGTATTTCATGCTTGTGGCCAGATCCCAGCTTCCGATTGTCTATGATCCCGTGCTCAGCGAATATCTCACCGGTACTGTAGGCAGAATGGCCGCTCAGGCCCAGGGTGTCAGGTATCCCTTTGAATCTTTTTTTGTGGAGGATTCTTCGGTTAATGCCGCCGCGTTTTTCGGGGGAAAGGTCATGGTTAATACTGGCCTTATTGCGGTAACCGACACGGAGAGCGAATTTGCCGGAGTGCTGGCCCATGAAATGACTCACATTACCCAGAGACACCTGGCACGCAGTATTGAGATCCAGAGTGATGCTCAGACCGCCGGAATTCTGGGAATGCTTGGCGGGCTTATTCTGGGAGTGGTAAACCCCGCCCTGGCGATGGCCACTGTTTCTGCATCTATTAACGGAGTACAGCAGACGTCCATAAACTATACCCGCAGTAACGAGGAGGAGGCGGACAGACTCGGGGTGGATCTTATGTACCGGTCCGGTTTCAACCCCGAAGGGATGCCGGGAATGTTTAGAAAACTGCGCACTCTTGATAATAAGGTTAATCCGGCTTTTGAAATGCTTTTGACACACCCTCTCAGCGAAAAGCGCGTGGCCGATGCCGAAAACAGAGCCCGGCAGCTCAAAAAGAACCGGTATTACGAAAGTGATGACTATCAGTTTGCCAAAAGCCGTGTTCTGGCCAGATTCAGCAAGCTCCCCCGGGATTACCTCAGGGGGGAAGCCGAAAGGCGTATCAGGGGAAATCCTGATGATTACGGAGCCTGGTATCTTCTGGCTCTGGTAGCGACTGACGGCGGAGACCGTGCTACAGCGGGGAAGGCTCTTGAAGTTCTTAACCGGAAATTCAGTTCCAATCTTTTTATTATTGATACGATGACTGACTATCTGATTGGTTCCGGAAAGGCGGCCAGTGCTGCTGAAATGCTGGAAAAGCAGCTAAAGAAGCATCCGGACAACGAAGTGGTGGCCGTAAATCTGGCCCAGTCCTATCTGGAAAGCGGCAAGCCGGACAGTGCCATTCAGGTGCTGAGACGCCTTAACCGGACCCGGGATTCTGTTGTGGGAAAGGAGCTTCTGATGAAGGCCTATCGCAGTAAAAAGGATATCTGCAGCATGTATCAGCTTAACGCCGAGCTTATGACCTATCGTGGCCGCTGGGAAGAGGCGATGATGAATGCAAATACTGCATTGCGAGTCTGCAAAAATAAAAACGATGTGATGCGAACCAGAGCTCTGGTTTCAAAAATTGCGAAGGATCAGTCCCTGTACAAGGAGCTCCTGAAATAACCCCCCCGGAGCGATTATGCTGTCTCTCTGAGAGAGTCTTCATTGAAAAAAGAAAGCGCGGAACTTTTTGAAGTCCCGCGGATTTTCTGATTCTGGAGGCGGCATTCTGTCAGCCTCCTGTGCTGCCGGATTACAGGTTAGTTAATACATGAGGGAGTAAATGGCCCGGCGGTACTTCGCCTGCAGCGGATCTCCGTTCAGAGTAGAAAGAATGTCGAGATAAACTTTCTTGATATTTCCGGCATTGAGATCCTTTTTAAGGTAGTCCAGGAGCATCTGGAGAGCCTGTTCGGTTTTTCCGTCCTGGCTCCAGGCAGTGGCCAGCTGTTCGGCGATGGAGAGATCGTCAGGATTCTCATGATGCCGGTTTTCCAGAATTTTTGTCTCCGGGTTTTCCAGATTCTTTTCGGCCAGAGTCAGGGCGGCCATGAGATCCTTGAAGATCTGGGACTGCTGATCGGCAGGATCCGCAGCAGCGAGGAGTTCCCGGGCCTTTTCCAGCTTTTTGGTCTTAATGGCGATGTTGGCAAAACCGAATCTGATATTGGTATCCTTCGGCGCTATTTCAAAGGCTTCCTGCAGCTTGGCATAGGCTTCATGATTATTTCCGGCCTCCTCCAGCTTCACGGCTTCGCTGAGAAGGATTTTTTCTTTGGCAGGAAGGAAGGAGGCTATTAGTCCGGGAACAGCCTCCGGATTGGCAAGTCTGTCGGAGAGCACGAGATCCACCGGACGCCCTTCCTTCAGCACGCATATTGCCGGCAGCGAGGAGATCCCCACCTGGGCGCAGATGCTGTAAATGGCAGGATCCTGAACATCTGCCTCTGCCAGCATTATGTAGTCGTTATTCTGTCCAACGGCGTTTTCCAGTGTCTGGGTCAGTGCTTGGGACTTGGGGTCCTGCGGGTCGAAAACGTACAAAAGCACCGTCTTTTCTGCTGATTTCTGAATAATGTCCCTGATGTTGCTCTGATTTGCTGTTTCAATCATTTTCTATTTATCCTTAAATTTATTGAGAATCTTAATTGCCTTGATAAGAGTTGACATGTTTGGCTGACTCTTGTGTTCGGGGTCGTCGCTGTAGATACTGGCATTTCCGTGCTTGTCAAAGGCGGTGGTCTGTGTGCTGGCAATGATCCGGATTTCGGAGGAATCGCCGCTCAGTATCCAGGGACGGTTATCCAGATCCCTGACGTTCATTCCGGTGCTGTAGGTATCGTAATCGTTGCGTATTCCCAGAATTTCCCGGGAAATGGTGGGTGCCAGATCCTGGGAGCTGGTAAGCGCGGTAATTTTTGCCGGGATTATGGCATCGGGCCAGCTTATGATAAGGGGAACATGGAATGTCCGGCGATCGTACTTGGTTTCCTGATAGGACGGGAAGGGAAGGGTCATGCCCCGGATCGAGGTGATGATAAACACCGTGTTTTTGAGTTTTCCGTCCTCCAGAAGGGCTTCCTGAATCTCGTCAATGAGGATGTCCGTGCTGAGCAGGGTGTTGTAGTACCGGTTGAATACCTGCGGATCTCCGTTTTCGACATTTTCCGAAATTAACTGACTGTACGGAATTTCAGGCTGGAACTTCCGGGGGGCGATACGGGAGTCTTTCAGAGTCAGCGGGCCGTTAAGGCTGACAATTACCATCTGGGGGCGCGATGAGTCCCATTTTCTGATGTACTGCACTGCCGACTTTACGGTTTCCTCATCAGAGGAAAAACTTTTAAGCTGGTTTCTTCTGATGCCGCTGATGGCCCGGAAATCGGTAACCTTCTTGCTGGGCTTACCGGTCATGAAGGACTGAAACTTATAATCCTGCTGCAGCATTTCCGTCATGCTTACCGGAGGTGTTTCACTGGATCTTATCAGGGGAAGATACTGTCCGGGGAGACCGTAGAAGATCTCGAAGGTTGTAAGAGTGGCGTCATTGCTGCCGAGATAGTGGTTTTCATAGGAATCGTGCCTGGCAGCAAAGTCCACCAGTCTTGGCATGTACTCAATGTTGAGATACTCCTTGGAGAGTCCTTCGATTAATACCATCACGATATTCAGGGGGGCTTCGTTTGGTGTTACTCTCAGGTTTTCCAGGGGATAGCGTATTTTTTGCTGATAGCGGTCAATATTCTTTCGTTCAATTTCGTTATGACTGCCCTCATGGATGTCCACTATCCAGCCGTGTTCCTTAAGGAAGGTATTGGCGGTCATGGGGTAGTAGGCCGGGAATATGGATTTCTGCTGTGTGATGGGGACGTATTTGTAGGCGTCGGCCCAGATATGCATGATGTGAGCAGAAAAAAATGAAATCAGAAAGACCGAGGAAACAAAAAAGCTGAGCTTCTGGTGGCTTCTGGTGTAGATATGCCGCCAGGCCAGCGACGAAAACAGACATTCGATGGCCAGAAGCACCGGGGCGGCAATATAAAGGAAATTAAAATTCAGGCCGGTGGAGAAGCCTTCCTGTTCGAAAAAGAGATCCAGCACGGACAGATTGATATGGATTTTGATGGCCTGGTAGAGCTTTACGTCCACCAGCATGATCATAAACAGCAGCACGGTGAGTATTACTGCCAGAACCCGGTAGATTTTCAGATTTCCGATAAAGGAAAGGGGAAAAAAAATCAGAATATAGATAATGGTTACGAGGCAGCTGAAGTGTCCCAGCCAGCTGATGACCAGATAGACAATTCCGAGGCCGGTGGACGGTGTGGGGGTGTTGTAGAGATAGCTGAGTCCGATGGCCACGGCAAGGAAGATGTTCAGGAACAGAAACCAGTGTCCCCAGCTTATGGTGCGGGAAACTTCGTCCTTGTAGGTAAAAAAACTGGGAATTTTCAAATTATCCATGTTGCCTGATCCTAAGAGAATGCCGATTTCTGTGACGTGCATGCCGGTATGTAATTATAAGTAAAACGGCTGATTTATTCCACATGGCGGTTCCGGGCGTTCGGGAGATTGCTGGTGAGAAGGCGGTGCTCTCCCTGCGGAGATGGCAGTGGTGTACAAAGTAACTGTATTTCCGGGCAAAAAAATGTGCAGTGTGCGGGCAGGGAGGAGGGGAGGGCGGGTAACTCATTTTCCGGAACTATGAAGGGTATTGTCGGCAACCAGGAAATAAAGCAGGAATATGGAAACGGAAGCAGCCCGGAAAACGGAATTTTACCGGACAGGCGGCTCTTTTGAATAAATATTGCGCAAAAAGCTGATTTCAATTCCTGAAAATATGAGCGAGGTAGAAAAATTCGCTTTTTTTGTTGTGTAGTGGATCTTGATATCGTCTATCATTTCTATCTGTTAGGCTAACTGTTTTGTTTTTTTTTGACAGTGATGCCGTCTCATCTGGTAAATATATAAAAGGATAGACTAATGAAAAAGAGTGTTTTAGCAACTGTGGTTGGTTTGGCTGCATTTGGCTTATCTCAGTTTGCTGTTGCCGGTATCGAAGAAGGTCAGCTCACCATCTGGGTTAACGGTGATAAGGCTTATGACGGCATTGCCAAGGTAGGCAAGAAGTTCGAGCAGGCTACTGGTGTTAAGGTTACTGTTCAGCATCCTGACGGGGTTGAAAACAAGTTCCAGCAGACCGCTGCTACCGGTAACGGCCCTGACATCTTCATGTGGGCTCACGACCGTTTCGGCGAATGGGCTAAGCAGGCTCTTCTTACCCCGATTGAGCCTACTGCCGAAGAGAAGGCTCGTTTTGCTGACTTCGCATGGGAAGCAATGAAGGTAGATGGCAAGTATTACGGCTATCCTGTATCAATCGAAGCAATCGGCCTCATCTGCAACAAGGCAATTGTAAAGGACGCTCCTAAGGCATTCGAAGACTTCATCGCTCTCGATGACAAGTTAAAGGCTGACGGCAAGCGTGCTATTATGTGGGATTACAACAACGGCTACTTCACCTATCCTCTGATTTCCGCAAACGGCGGCTATGCATTCAAGAAGACTGCAACCGGCTATGACGTTAAGGATTCAGGTGTTAATAACGACGGTGCCAAGAAGGGTGTTAACTTCCTCGTTGACCTCATCAAGGGCGGCCATATGGAGAAGGGTGTTGATTACGGTGTAATGGATTCCTCCTTCGTTAACGGCAAGGTTGCATGTATCATCAACGGACCTTGGTCTTGGGGTAACTACGACACCAAGAAGATCGACATCTCCGTTAATGCCATTCCTTCCCTTGGCGGCCAGACTGCTCATCCTTTCGTAGGTGTTCAGGGCATGACCATCAATGCAGCTTCTCCTAACAAGGACCTTGCAAAGGAATTCCTCGAGAAGTACCTGCTTACCGATGAAGGTCTCCAGGCTATGAACGATGACAAGCAGCTCGGTGTGGCAGCTCTCAACTCCTTCGAAAAGAAGCTTGAGGCTGATCCTAAGATCGGTTCCCGTATCGCTGCAACCAGAGCTAACGCCGAGGTTGGTCATCCGATGCCTAACGTAGCTGAAATGAACCGTTTCTGGTCTTCATTCCAGACTGCTCTTACCAACTCCACCAAGGGCCGTCAGACTGTTGACGAGGCACTGAGCACTGCTGAGCGCCGTATTGAGCAGTAATAGTTGCTAAGCTGTTTTAGAGGCTTCGGAAGGAATCTTCCGGAGCTTTTTAAAGAGTTTTTAGAAGTAAAAACTTTAATAAGAAATTATTAAAGTTTTTATTTGTAATAAAGCTCATGGTTTATTACAGAACAGAAAAGCTAGGTTTGTTTGTTTTTAAGGTTTGTTAGCATGGAATCTATTAAGAATGGAGGAAAAGCTTCAGGAGGAGGAGCCTCAAAGGGCGATTCCGGAGCTTTACGAAAAATCCTAATCATGGCGCCAATTCTGGTGTTTGGACTGTGGTGGGTTTGCTCAATGCTTGTGGATGGACAGTATGCATTTGCAGCGTTGTTCTCCGTGGTAATTGGCGGTGGTTTGATAGCGTTTTGGTGCAAGCGCTTCTACCCGCACCGCTACATATACCCGGGCATTGCCAGTATGATAATCTTTATTATCTTCCCGCTGGTATACACAGTGTATATTGCCTTTACCAACTATTCGGATAATAACCTCTTTACTCTTGAAAGAGCTGAAGAATTTCATCTTCAGAAGAAGTACCGCGTTGAGGGCGGGGAATACAAGTTCAGCATTGTTGAAAGCAGCAACAAAGGCCTGTACTCTCTGGTTCTCACCACTGGCGGACAAACGGCTGCTGACGGTTCTGTAACTCCTGTTGAAGTTTACAAGTCATCAGAAATCCGTTTCTATGACAAGGATGACATGGCCAAGGAGACCACCAGACTGAGCGTTGAGAAGAACGTTATTCCGGTGGAGAAGGTGGACAGCAATTATCAGCCCACTCCCTGCGGCATCAAGTGCACCATGAAGTTCCGTGACTTCCTTAAGACCGTTAAGGTAAGCCTTGATTCCAACGAGCTTTCCATGATCGACCTGCATACCTTCGGCGCCATGAGAAAGAAATTTACCAAGCTGGAAGACGGCAAGGTTCTCGGCAACGGACGTATGTTCAAGAATCCGCATCTCCTTCTCGATAACCAGACCCAGAAGCTTTTCATGCCTGACATGGAAAGAGGGTATTTCCGTTATATCGATGACAAGACCGGTGATTTCGAGGGTGAAAACTATACCCCTGGTTTCCGCGTAGGTGTTGGTTTCTCACACTTCAAGAGAATCTTCTCGGACAACAACATCAGAGAACCGTTCATTAAGATCTTTATCTGGACTGTTGTGTTCGCACTGGGTACCGTAGGCATAACCCTCGCTATCGGCATGGTGCTTGCCTGCTTCGTACAGTGGGAGTTCCTGAAGGGCCGTGCCATTTACCGGGTAATTCTCATTCTCCCCTATGCGGTTCCGTCATTTATTTCCATTCTGGTGTTCAAGGGACTCTTTAATGAGAACTTCGGTGAAATCAACCGGATCATTGACTTCGTATTCGGTGTAAAGCCTGAGTGGACCACTTCTCCCAACTTGGCACGTATGATGCTCTTAATCGTTAATGCATGGCTGGGCTATCCGTACATGATGATTCTCTGCATGGGCCTTCTCAAGTCTATTCCTGATGATCTCTATGAAGCATCTGCAATGGACGGCGCCGGTCCTTTCCAGAATTTCTTCAATATTACCGTACCGCTTCTTTGGAAGCCGCTGTTCCCGCTCCTGATTGCATCCTTTGCATTCAACTTCAACAACTTCGTTCTTATCATGTTGTTGACCAACGGCGGTCCTGACTATCTGCCTGAGCCTGGCAGCACCACTGCAACCATGGCCGGTGCCACCGACTTGCTGGTGTCCTATACCTACCGTCTGGCATTTGAAGGCGGAGCTGGCGGTCATGACTACGGTCTGGCATCTGCAATTGCTACCATGATCTTCGTTCTCGTAGGCACTCTTGCAGTAGTACAGCTCAAGTTAACCAAGAAAGACGCAGGGAGATAATAAATGGCAATAGTACAACCTAAGTCGATTAAATATCGCATCTGGGCAACTCATGCGCTGGTTTGCCTGTTCCTCCTGGCGATTTTGTTCCCCCTGTTCATGGTGGTAATGATTTCGTTCCGTGAAGGTAACTTTGCAACCAACGTGTCCGACAGTATTTTTGGACTTTTCTTCCCGGGCTTTGATTCCCTGACACTGGATCACTGGAAGCTGGCTCTGGGTATGTCCTATATTGATCCGAACGGAAAGGAAGTTCTCCCGCCGTTCCCGGTTCTGCGCTGGCTCTGGAATTCAATCTATATTTCAGTTGTAACAGCTGCCTTTATCGTAGTGCTCTCAACTACCAGCGCCTATGCGTTTGCGAGACTTAACTTCTCCGGAAAGGGTCTGATCCTCGACTGCATGCTGGTGTTCCAGATGTTCCCTGCAATGCTGGCTCTCGTTGCCATCTATGCTCTGTTCGATAACATCGGTGCCTACATCCCGGCTCTGGGTCTTAACTCTCATGGCGGTCTGATATTGTCCTACATGGGCGGTATTGCGCTGCATATCTGGACCATTAAGGGCTATTTTGAAACCATCGACGCCTCTCTGGAAGAAGCTGCCGCAATTGACGGCGCTACCCCGTGGCAGGCATTCAGACTGGTTCTGCTGCCCCTGTCGGTACCTATCCTTGCCGTAGTATTTATTCTGGCATTCATCGGTACTATTACCGAGGTTCCTGTGGCCAGCATTCTGCTTACTGACAATGTTAACGACTACACTCTTGCTGTAGGTTCTCAGCAGTACATGGCTTCTCAGGACAAGAAGTGGGGCGACTTTGCTGCAGCTGCAGTTATGTCGGGTCTTCCTATCACCGTGGTATTCCTCCTGGCTCAGCACTGGCTGGTCGGCGGTCTTACTGCAGGCGGTGTAAAGGGCTAAAAGATGTATTTGGCGGCATGGCAGTTTGATGCCGCCTTTCAGAGATTTTTTAATTCGGAGCTATATAAATGGCTGAAGTTACTTTAACAAATGTTTTGAAAAACTATAAGCTTGGTGTTCTCAAGGATACCCTTCGCAACATCAATCTTGACATTAAGGATGGCGAGTTCATCGTTTTCGTCGGACCTTCCGGCTGCGGCAAATCCACTCTTCTCCGTATGGTTGCCGGCCTTGAGGACATTACCGGCGGCGAGCTCAAGATCGACGGCGTTTACATGAACGACATTCCTCCGGTAGAGCGTGGTGTAGGCATGGTGTTCCAGTCCTACGCTCTGTATCCCCACATGGACGTTCGTGAAAACATGGCCTTTGGTCTTAAGCTTAAGAAGTTCGACAAGGACACCATTGAAAAGCGTGTTGCTCATGCCTCAAAGATCCTTGGTCTGGAAGCTCTTATGGACAGAAAGCCCAAGGCTCTGTCAGGCGGTCAGCGTCAGCGTGTGGCTATCGGTCGTTCTATCGTGCAGCAGCCGAACGTGTTCCTGTTTGACGAGCCCCTGTCAAACCTCGATGCCGCTCTCCGTGTAAAGATGCGTATTGAAATTGCCAAGCTCCACAAGGAACTTAATGCTACCATTATTTACGTAACCCACGACCAGGTGGAAGCTATGACTCTGGCTGACCGCATTGCGGTTCTGAGCCCGCTCAAGGATTCTGCTGAAACCAATCTGGAGCAGTTCGGTTCTCCTCTGGAGCTCTACCACAATCCTTGCAACAAGTTCGTTGCCGGCTTTATCGGTTCTCCGAAGATGAACTTCCTCAAGGGCCAGCTCATCGAAATCGGTGAAGAGCGCTGCCGCGTCAAGCTCAATACCGGCGACGTTGTTACTGCCTGTGTTGATGCCCGCCGTGCCAATGTGGGAGACAAGGTTGAGCTCGGCATTCGTCCGGAGCACCTGGTTCCGGTTGATCATCCGGATGCCGAAAACCGTCTCTCCGGTGTGGTTCAGGTGGCAGAGCACCTGGGTGCCGAATCCTTCGTTTACATGGACGTTGACGGTGAGGACTTTACTGTTAAGGCTGCTTCCGAAATTCCGGTTGATACCGGCGATTCCCTGGAAGTAGGCATTCCTGCCAAGGCATGCTATCTCTTCGACCATGAGGAAAAAGCCTTCAGAAGAACCTCCAAGTACAATCGTTCTTAATTGAATCAATCCTAGCTAAAGACAAGGCGGTGTGCGAACATCGCCTTTTTATTTTGCCCGCTTGTAATGAAAGCGGTATTCCGGAACAGAGTGTCAGTATAGGACAGCTAGCGAACAGGATTAGCGGAAAGGAGGTAATCAATTTATTTTTATTAACTTAAACGCGGATTATAGTATTACTATTAATTTCAGATTTTTCGAAATAAAAATATTTAATTTTGTTTAATGTTGTGTTATTTGATATTATTAACAATTTATGATATGATTAATATTGTGATATTTACGGCTCCAAATTATTATTTTGGCTTTATGCATGATAATTAGTAATAAACAGATTAATAGAGCGGGTGAAATTATTCGCAGCGGAAGCACTGAAGAAAAAGAGCAGGCTATTACGCTGTTAAATCACTGGCGCCGCAGCTATATGCTTCCTTTAGAGAATATGAGAGCCATTGTCGATGCCTGTCTGAAACAGTTGCCTTTTTCCTGTACTGTTGGTCAGAGACTAAAAAGAATGCCCTCCATGATCGGAAAGATTGTCAGATTTCCGGATATGACAGTTTCCAGGATGCAGGATGTTGGCGGCATAAGAATTATTGTGCCTGATATTCCGGATATCAGGATAGTTCATGAGGCACTACTGAAGCTTGTAAAGCCTGAAGCCGTTGTTCCGGTAAAAGACTATATTGCAAAACCGAAACCTGATGGCTACAGAAGTCTTCATCAGGTATTTAAATATCTGAATGAACAGGATGAAGACAGTAACCATAAGAGAATTGAAATCCAGATAAGAACCAGACTGCAGCACGCCTGGGCAACGACTGTAGAAACATTGGGGGTGATTGATAAGGTTTTGTATAAATCTGGCTATGGACAGGCAGCAAATATAAAATTTTTAAAAATTGCCAGCGCCTTATTTTCTTTAAAGGAGAACTGTAATGTTCCTGAGGGATATGAACAGTATTCCAAAGATTATTTAATTGAAGAGTTAAGAAAAATTGAACAGGAACAACATATATTATCTAAATTTAGGGGATTGGCAGCATTAAAACCGTCTCTCAGTTCCGGAGGTCCCGGTGCTGTTTTCTTTGTGCTACTATTGGATGTTTCCAGTCAAAATGATTATAAGGTAAAAGTTATACCTTTCGGTGATGAAGAAGAGGCTGTACGGTATTATGATACCCTGGAAAAGGAAACAGGAAATACCCCTGAAGTAGCGGTGGTTTTAGTAAGATCCGAAAAATTGGAAGAATTAAATATTGCCTACCCGAATTACTTCCTGGATACCCGGAATTTTGTAAAAAATATTGAAGATGTTATTAAATAAGGATTTCAAACTGATTATATGACAGACGTTAAATTATCTTCTGCCCCGAAGGATTCCGCTTTAAAAAATACGAACGCTAACGATAAGCCGGTACCCAGAACTAAAGAGCTGGATCTCTATTCCTACACTGGCAGGGTGAAGTTTTTCGACCAGGATAAGGGCTTTGGCTATATTCAGGAAATTCCCGATACCGGAAATCTTAAAAATGTTGTTAAAGAATGGCGGGTTACGGCCGCACAGCTGGGAAACACAGTCATTCATCGCGGTGATTTTGTATATTTTCTGAAGCATGGAAAGACCATCGGTGAAATCTCCCCTATAAATCTGCGTGACTTGCTAAAAACACCTTGTCCTAAATGCGGAAGACGTGACTATGCCCCGGGGAAAGATTCTTTATGCAGACGCTGCGGTAATCAGCTTCCAGTTACTGCTGCCGTGGCAGGAGGTACCGACACCAGAGACAGTGATCCGGCATTTAACTGTCTGGCTGGCACAGATGAGGACAAGGCATGTCCTACCTGTGGCAGACATGCATGGAAAAGATACGGGTATCACCAGAATATAAGATGCCGCTGCTGCGGTTCAGATTATCCGCAGGAGTCATCGCAGCTTAATGCTTTTGGAAAAATTCTTTTTTTCATTATCTCGCTGCCTCTTTTATTAATATACTCATTATTATTCAAAAGGAAAGACGATCCGGAACATAAAATATTAAATATCGTTGTTCATATTATCCAGTCAGTAATATTTTGGGCGATTGTATTACTAATAGCTGCCGGGCTCGTCGTATTTGTGGAATATTATTTTTTCTGACAGGTTCTTTTGACTGCAGAATCTCAGATATTCAGTCTGAAATTCTCTCATGAGCTGCTCTCTTATTAATTATTAGCGCCCGCTAACACTGGTAAAGCGGTTATTCGGAAGCAATGATGAGGGAGAGGAGTCCCACCCCTGCCATCCCGTATACTATCCCGCTCCCGGATGTGCATGTTCATCCCCGTTCAGGATACCTTTTACTGTTGCCTATCCCAGGGGAGGGGCGGGGCCGGAAATCACTCCGCTGACTTCTGGGAATTGTAGCAGTCAAGGTACGCCGGTTCTTTTCAGGTATTGCCGGTGGTTAATTTCTGTGTTTTTCTGATTCCGGGAATGGGGTGAAGGGGAGAATCCCCTTCAGTTATTAACAGAAGCGCCGGAGGCGACTTCTTTCACAGTTTTCAATCATAATTTCCGGAGTGGTGGCCGGGAGTCAGATGATCTCCGGAGCTGTTTTAAGGGTGGGCTTTTTTGGGCTGGTGGTGGCTGTCCTGTCAGGTGTTTTCGGCCGGGGATTTCAGAAATTTTTCCCGAAAAAAAAACCAACCCCCGATGAGGGGTTGGCGTTATTAAACAATAACTATGAATACAAAGTGACTAATGAACGATTGACCAATGAAGTCATATCGTGGTCATTATCACAAAACTTGTGATACGTGTCAAGTTTTATAAAAATTTTTCTTCATAGAACATTCCCGTTTCCGGTATTGCCGGCGCTTCCTCTGCGGTTATTTGCAAGGTCCGGTATTCCTTTCCTCTGCTATACCGGAGGTAATGTGTGAGGTTCATTTTCAGATCCGGTACCTGTCTTCTGGAGGCTGTTTCCGTCCGGAAAGTGCCACAGGATGATACCGGCGGATTTTGGGGATTGGAAAGAGGGGGCCGAGATAATGGTTGCAAAAAATCCTGCCACTTCTTAATATTGAGCACAATTTTTTGAGACCCGTTTTTTGAACATGCTTCTTTCTTAGGATTATGCTGCGATCAGATTTTAATTTCGAGCTCCCTCAGGAGCTTATAGCCAGATACCCCGCTAAGGAACGTACCCACAGCAGGCTTCTCAGGCTGGACGGTCTTACCGGAGAGCTTTCAGAAGGATATTTTTACGACGTTCTGGATTTTATAAGACCCGGAGATCTTCTGGTTTTCAACAACACCAAGGTGATTCCGGCCCGGCTCTTTGGAAAAAAGGAGTCCGGCGGAGCCTTTGAGCTCCTTATTGAGAGGGTAACCGGAGAGCATACCGCTCTGGCGCACATCAGATCCTCCCGTTCTCCGAAGCCCGGGGCCCGGCTCCTTTTTGACGGGGGCTATGCGGCCACCATGGTTTCCCGGGAGGGGGATCTCTTTGAGCTCGAATTTGACGGGGACACCAGCGTTCTTGATGTTCTTGACGCCATCGGACACATTCCGCTGCCGCCTTATATTGACAGACCGGATACCAGCGAGGACCGGGAACGCTATCAGACAGTCTATGCCCGGAATCCCGGGGCTGTGGCAGCGCCTACCGCCGGCCTTCATTTTGATGAAAAGCTCCTTAAACAGCTTCAGGAAAAGGGCGTGAACTTTGCCTGGGTGACTCTGCATGTGGGAGCCGGAACCTTTCAGCCGGTGAAGGAGGATGATGTACTAAAGCATCATATGCATTCGGAATATGCGGTGGTTCCTCCGGAAACCGTGGCCAGGATCCGGGAAACGAAACAGAACGGCGGCCGGGTTATTGCAGTGGGAACCACCTCGGTACGTTCTCTGGAAAGTGCAGCCCTGGCTTCCGAGAAGAATGGCGGGGATCTCGCTCCCTTTGCCTCCGACACGGCTATTTTTATCTATCCGGGCTACCGTTACCGGGTGATTGATGCCCTGATCACCAATTTTCATCTTCCGGAGTCCACTCTGATAATGCTGGTGGCGGCATTTGCCGGATACCGCCATACCATGGCAGCGTATCGTTATGCAGTGGAGAAGCGTTACCGGTTTTTCAGCTACGGGGATGCCATGTTTATTACCCGTAATCCCCGTCCGGAAACCCGGGAAGATATTGAACAAATGTGCGAGCATAAGGAATAGCTTAATGGAATTCAATCTTAAGGCAAAATGCGGCAAGGCCCGGCTGGGTGAAATGGTTTTTCCGAGAGGAACCGTGCGCACTCCCGCCTTTATGCCGGTGGGAACCTACGGAACCGTGAAGGGGCTTTCTCCTGAAGAGGTGCGGGACATTGATGCCGATATCATTCTGGGGAACACCTTTCATCTGTGGCTGCGTCCCGGAATGGAGGTGGTGCGTCTTCATGGCGGGCTTCATGAGTTTATGAACTGGAAGAGACCGATTCTTACCGATTCCGGGGGGTTTCAGGTGTTTTCCCTCGGAAAGCTCCGGAAGCTTAAGGAGGAGGGATGCTATTTCAGCAGTCCGGTAAACGGGGACAAGGTTTTTCTGTCGCCGGAGGTTTCCATGCAGATCCAGACGGATCTTAATTCCGATATCGTCATGTGCCTTGACGAATGCACCCCGTATCCGGCCACCCACGATGCTGCGGAATGGTCCATGAATCTGAGTCTCCGCTGGGCCCGGCGTTCCCGTGAGGAATTTGACCGGCTTCATAATCACAATGCGCTTTTCGGGATCATTCAGGGCAGCGTTTATGAGGATCTCCGGGATCGCTCCCTTGAGGGACTTCTGGAAATCGGTTTTGACGGCTATGCCATTGGCGGGCTTGCGGTAGGCGAGGAAAAATCCGAGATGCACCGGATTCTGGATCATGTAACCTCTCAGATGCCCGAGGATCGGCCCCGCTATCTCATGGGAGTAGGGAAGCCGCAGGATATTGTCTCCGGAGTGCTCAGAGGCGTGGACATGTTTGACTGCGTCATGCCCACCAGAAATGCCAGAAATGCCCATCTGTTTACCTCTGCGGGGGTGGTTAAGCTTCGAAACGCCAGGTATCGCAATGATCTTGGCCCGCTGGACCCGGAATGCGACTGCTATACCTGCCGTAACTATTCCCGCAGCTACCTGCATCATCTGGATAAGTGCGGCGAAATGCTGGGAGCCCGGCTTAACACCATTCACAATCTCCGGTTCTACGAGCATCTTATGGAGCGGATTCGCGAGGAGATTGCCAGAGGAACCTTTGAGCAGTTTGCCGAGGAGTTCTTTAAAATCTATCCTGAAAACGGCTGATCCCTTTTCAGAGGTGCCGGGGGAACATCCCGGTATCCCTGAGTAACGGACGGAACAGGGGAAAACGGATTAATGGTGCCGGAACCGGAAGCTGCTAAAAATTGGTGAATTCGGCATGGTTTTGGGGCTGTGCCTTTTTGCTGCCCTTTTGGAATTCGGTACAATTGCAGATAAGGGCATGCAGGCCTGCAGCAGGGAGCTTTTAATTATGTTCAGAATAACCGACAACGGTATTGCGGAAATCAGCGGCTACATTCCTGACGGCTTCCTTACCGGCTATGGCCTTTATGAAACCATGAGAATCCTTTACGAAAAGGAACGCAACATTATCCGTGCCGAAAATCTGGCCGAGCATTATCGGAGACTCAGTGCCGGAATGGAGGAGCTGGGACTTACGGGGGACTTTTCGCTCCACCGCCTGGAAAATGCCCTGAGTGCCCTTATCGGCACCAGAAATATCCGTTCCGGATCCGTATCGGTGTATATTGTGGCCGACCACTATCCCCATGCGGAGTTTCTGATTTCCCATGATTCCCGGATCGTCCCTGACGAAGACTACCGCCGGGGTTATCGTGTCAAGATTTCCAGAACCCGGATTCCCGCCACGGGGCTGACTTCCCGGTATCTGACCCTTTCCCGGCTGGACAGCAGGCTTATGCTGAACACGGCCCGGAGGGAAGGGGTGGACGACCTTATTTTTCTGAACACCGACAATTATGTGGCCCAGTGCTGCGAGGCCAATATTTTCTGGCAGATGAAGCGTATTATCTACACGCCCAGCATCAGTGCCGGAATTGTGGCCGGTGTTGCCAGACAGAAGACCATTGACCGTTATCAGGCCCGGGGCTACATCATCAAGGAAGGTCTTTTCGAGCTTAATGATCTCTATCTGGCGGATCGTATTTTTCTGGTAAGCGCCATGCTGAACGAGATGCCGGCGCAGATCGTCCGGTGACTGTCTTTTAGGGCGCGGAATGCGTGTTCCGGCCTGTCCTCGCACCGATGAGGTCTCCTCGTTCCTTCTTTTTCTGTTTTCCTTTCAGAAATCCTTTTTTGTCCTGTTTGGGTCTTCTGCTTTTTTGAGCGAAAGTGCCCTGGCAGATCCGCATGCCGTCCCGGCAATTTAAAAAACGTGCGGAGGATCTCCTAATTGGTTATAATGCTCGCTTTGTAAATGCATTGTACTTTTGAGGTAGATTCATGAATTTCTTTCCGACAGCGCTGGCTGATGAAGCAGCCGCCGGAGCCGCTCAGGCCCCGCAGCCGCAGTTTGATTTCACCTTTCTCATCATCATGGTGGGGTTCTTTGTTGTTTTCTATTTCCTGATGATGCGTCCGCAGAGCCAGAAGAGAAAGGAAATGGAGAAGATCCTGAATGAGCTTAAGCCCGGGGAGGAGATTTATACCACCGGCGGTATTGTGGGCAAAATTCTGAAGATCAGTGAAAATCGTGACTACTACACCATTCAGGTCAGTGCCAGCAGTACTCTGATGATAAGACGCGTCAATATTGCCGGGGTGCTGCCGAAGGGAACCTTCGAAGTAGTAAAGACCTCGGATCTCAAATAGGATTTTATAGTTTTACCGGATTATTCAGAAAATTGGTGTTTCTGTTTTAAGTACAGGAAATCAGGAATGCCGAGAACAAGGAGGCGGTTTTGTTAAACAAATTCCCGTTATGGAAAAACCTGCTGATTATCCTGATTCTGCTCATGGGAGCGATTTACGCTCTGCCGAATCTTTATGGCGAAGATCTGGCGATTCAGATTTCAGGAACCAGAGGCGTTACTCTGGCAGAAAGTGATTTGTCCAGAATTCAGGAGGTGGTTGCTCCACTTTGCGGCGATAAATGCCGGATTGAGCATGAAAACGGTCAGGCTCTTATCAGATTTCAGGACAATAATTTGCGTCTCAGCGTCAAGGACAAGCTGTCCCGCGAGCTGGGCGACAAGTATATTGTGGCTTTGAACCTTGCTGCGGCAACTCCGGACTGGCTGCGCGGCATCGGCGCCCATCCTCTTAAGCTGGGTCTTGACCTCCGGGGCGGTCTCCACTTCCTGATGGAGGTGGACATGGACGAGGCCATGAAGAAGATCATCGGACAGACCGTTCAGGATTTCCGTACCGAACTTCGCAATGAGAAAATCCGTCTTACCGGAGCTCAGGCTGCAGGTTCCGATATCCTGATCTTCTTCAAGGATTCCGCTACCATGGATCAGGCTCTCCAGCTTCTTAAGAGCAAGCACGGGGACATGGTTTTCCAGGGAGACGAAAAGGCTGACGGCAGATTTGTCATCACCGCCCAGGTGAAGCCGGAAAAGCTTAAGGAGATCCGCACCTATGCTGTGGAGCAGAACATCAATATCATCAGAAACCGTGTAAATGAGCTCGGGGTTGCCGAACCTCTGGTTCAGAGACAGGGCGCGGAGAGAATTGTGGTGGAGCTTCCCGGTGTTGAGGATTCGGCACGGGCCAAGGAAATTCTCGGTGCCACCGCTACTCTGGAATTCCGTCTGGTGGATCAGTCTGCCGGCATTGAAGGTGCTGCCAAGGGAGAGGTTTCCGCCAACTCCGAGGTGATCATGAGCAAGGATGATCAGCCGGTAGTGGTAGCCAAGAGAGTAATTCTGACGGGTGATCATATTATCGATGCCCGGAGCGGTATGGATGAGAATTCCCGTCCGGAGGTCAATATCAGTCTTGACTCCAAGGGCGGCCAGATTATGTCCGACTTTACCCGGGATCATATCGGGGATCCCATGGCCACCAACTTTATCGAGTACAAGGCCATTGATCAGGATGATTCCCAGCCTGCCGGGGAGGGGGAGAACAGACCGCGTTTCCGCAAGACCCAGCAGATAATCAACGTGGCCACAATTCAGGCCCGTCTGGGAACCAAGTTCCGCATTACCGGTCTGGATTCTCCGCAGGAGGCCCATAACCTGGCTCTCCTGCTGCGTGCCGGTGCCCTTATTGCCCCGATCCAGATTGTGGAGGAGCGAAATATCGGCCCGAGCCTGGGACAGCAGAATATCATTAACGGTATGAACGCCATGCTCTGGGGTATGGGGATCCTTTTTGTCTTCATGATTTTCTACTACCGGGCCTTTGGTCTTGTGGCCAATATGGCGCTTCTGATGAACTTTGTCCTGATTGTCGGTCTCATGTCTCTGATCCCCGGGGCCACCATGACCCTGCCGGGCATTGCCGGTATTGTGCTGACCATCGGCATGGCGGTGGATGCGAACGTGCTTATTTATGAGCGTATCCGCGAGGAAATCAGAAACGGCCGGGGAGTACAGCAGTCTGTTAACTTGGGGTACGAAAGAGCGTTTGTTACCATTGCGGATTCCAACATCACCTCCTTCTTTGTGGCACTGATTCTTTTCCTGGTGGGCACCGGCTCCGTCAAGGGCTTTGCGCTGGTGCTGATGGTGGGTCTGGCCTCCTCCATGTTTACGGCGGTTACCGCCTGCCGTGCAGTGGTCAATGCCTTTGTGGGCGGCCGCAACATCAAGAAGCTGTGGATATAACAGGGAGAAGCTATGTTTCAGGTAATTAAGCAGGGAACCGTTATCCCTTTTATGAAAATTGCCAAGCCGGTGGAGGCGCTGTGCCTGCTTCTGGTTATCGGCTGTATTGTCCTTCTGAGTGTGAAGGGGCTTAACTGGGGGCTGGATTTCACCGGCGGTGCCGTTATTGAGGTGCAGTACCCTGAAAACGCCGGCGGTGAACCGGTGGATCTGGAGAAGGTGCGTGCCAGCCTTGCCGGAAACGGCATTGAAGGTGCGGTAGTGCAGTTTTTCGGGACCTCCAGAGACGTGTCCATAAGATTGCGTCCCCGGGAGGGTGAAAACCAGCAGGGTATCACCGAAAAGGTTAAGACTGCGGTAACCTCCATGAATCCCGACGCCCGGGTCACCCGCAGCGAGTTTGTGGGTCCGGCAGTAGGCGAGGAGCTGGTGACCAGCGGTATCGTGGCCATAGTGGTGTCACTTATTGTCATGCTGGCCTATATTGCCGCCCGCTTTGAATGGCGTATGGCTACCGGAGCTGTGGTTTCTCTGGTTTATGACGTTTTTGTGGTTTTGGGCGTGTTTTCCTTCATGTGGGTGGAATATGACCTGACGGTGCTGGCGTCTGTGCTTACCGTGGTGGGCTATTCCCTGAACGACAAGATCGTGGTGTTTGACAGAATCCGCGAGAATGCCAGAAGGCTGCACCGGATGCCGATGGATCGTCTTTTTGATGTTTCTCTTACCGAAACTCTTTCCCGAACCATTATTACCTCCGGAACCACTCTTATTACAGTGGTGGCACTGCTGCTTCTGGGCGGAGAAATGATTTACGGCTTCTCCCTGGCGCTTCTGGTAGGTATTGTCTTCGGAACCTTTTCATCCATCTATGTGGCCTCTACCTGGCCGCTCCTTCTGAAGATTCAGCGCGAGAATCTGCTGCCGATGGAAATCAAGAAGGATGTCGGAGAGCCGGAGGCCGAGGTTCCGTATCCGGATTAGTTTTTTTCAGGTGCGATATCTCAGGAGCCGGGATTGCCATGGCGGTTTTCCCGGCTTTTTTGTTATTCTCCCGGCATTACTTCACATTTTCCCCCATGATCCGCGGGCTCCAGGGGCCATATTTCCCGGCAATGCACTAAAATGCACTGAATGTACCGGATTAAGTCCTGAAAGGCAAAGCGTTTGATCCCGGGCGTTTCAAGATCAGCAGGAAGCAGCAATGTTTAACAGAGTTTTTTTGTCCCTGGCTTTTGGCAGTCTGGTTCTTACCGGATGCGCGGGCCTTAATGGAACCGCCGGGACGGTAGCGGACGGACATATTGACCCGTCATTTGTAAAAATCGTAACCCCCAGAGTAGTTGATACCGCTGATCAGATGCTGATTATCAAGCTCTCCCGGCAGATTGCCAATCCCAATATCACCAAGGCTGAAAGAGCCAGGCTGCTTTATGAGAGAAGCTTTGTCTATGACAAGACCGGCCTGTCGTTTCTGGCGCAGCTGGGGATAATGTCTGCCATTCAGGAAAACCTCCAGTTTGCCGAGGGCTACGGGTATTTTGGAGTGATGCTGGCCATGGACGGCAAGTATCTTGAGGCTTACGACGCCTTCGATGCCGCTCTGGAGCTGGAGCCGACTCTTACCAGTATCTATTCCGCCCGGGGCATTGCTCTCTACTACGGCCTCCGGGATCAGATGGCCCATGAGGATTTCAGCAGGTTTTATCTTGAGGATCGCACAGATTTTTTCCGGATAATGTGGCTCTACATCATTGAATCAAAGCTGTATCCGGATCAGGCCAGGTCCCGGCTTCAGGAAAGATTCCGCCTGGTGGCTGACCGGGAGGACGAATGGAATGTGAGACTCCTTCAGGTTATTCTCGGCGTCAGATCCGAGGCTGATTTCTGGGAGCATGTGCTGGACGGTGCTACCGATGAGCAGAAGACCGAAAGGCTGTGCGAGGCCTATTTCTATCTCGGGAAGTACCACCAGATTCAGGGTGAGACCGAAAGAGCCAATGACTATTTCCGGCTGGCCATGATGACCAATGTGACCTATTATCTGGAATATCACTATGCCGGAAAGGAACTCCAGAGGGTTGGCGGCTATCACCGGGCTGCTCCGGATGATGCCCCCCAGAATTCCGACGGCGATGATCAGGTTACCGCGGATAACGGGGCCAGGTCAGCAAAATAGTCCGGAGTTTTTATTTAATGTCCGAAATTATTAAGGAGCAGAATGCCCGGGACTCGCTGAGTCCGGATTCCCGGAAGCTATTAAATCTGGTACGGGTCGTTCTGGTGGAGCCTACGCATCCCGGGAACATCGGTTCCGCAGCCCGGGCTATGAAAACCATGGGGCTAAGCCGTCTTACAGTGGTAACGGATCGCCCGGTAGTGACTCCGGAATCGGAAGCCCTGTCCGGCGGTGCTTTTGATGTGGTTCAGGAAATTACCGTGGTTTCCTCTCTGGACGAGGCGCTCCGGGATGTTTCCTTTGCTGCCGGAACCTCCGCCCGGCTCCGGACCCTGGATCGTCCCCTGTACCAGCCCCGGGAGGGCCTTTCGAGAGTGCTGTCCCATACCGGAAACGGAGAGGAGACTGCTCTGGTGTTCGGGAGGGAGAGCTCGGGGCTCAGCAATGCCGAGCTTTCACGATGCGATATTCATATAAATATTGATGCCTCTCCGGAGTATTCCTCTTTGAACCTGGCCATGAGCGTGCAGGTGCTGGCTTACGAGCTAAGACAGCTTCTTTTGCGGAGCGAGCACGGTGAAACGGGAAATTCCGGGTTCCGGGAGGAGCCTCTCAAGCCTGCGCACCGGCAGTGGGAAAGCTTTTATGCTTTTCTTGAGGATTCTCTCAGAGAGAGCGGCTTCATTAAGCCTGACGTCAACGGAACCATTATGGAGCAGCTCCGCCATATTATGGGAAAGGCCGACCTGACAAACCATGAGCTTCAGATCCTGTACGGTGTGATGGCCTCTCTGAAACGGCACTGAGGGCACGGCTAATAACTGAGCTCCCTTTGGCACGGGCGGGGCCTTTTTTTGCAGCCCCGCTCTTTTTATTTCCCGTACTCTATTTTTCCCCTGCTGTCAGTTTCCGGGGTGTCTGATAGCATCCTGCAGTTTCATTAAAGTCAATAGTGCGCATAATCAAAGATCTTGATTAAATTAGATTGCTCATAATCAAAGATTTTGATTAAATTGGACTGCGCATAATCAATGAAAATGCAAACACGAAGTTTGCGTACAGTCAAAAAATCTCAATTAATTTGGAAATCTGGAATGATTTTAAAAAGAAAAATCTATGGCAAATTGCTGGACTGGAAACATCAGTGTCAGGGAACCAAAGCGATAATGGTGGAAGGTGCCAGGCGTATAGGCAAGTCCACGATTGTAGAGGAATTTGCCAGACAGGAATACGAATCCTATATTCTCATAGATTTTGCAAAGAAGGATAAAGCTGTAGAAGAATACTTTAAGCAGCACCTTAACACGCTCGATGATTTATTCATGCTGCTTAGCACTTATTACGGGGTTAGGCTGGTTCCAGGAAAATCTGTACTGATCTTTGACGAGGTGCAGATGTTTCCGCAGGCCAGAGCTGCAATAAAGTATCTTGTTGCAGATGGCAGATACGATTATATAGAAACCGGATCGCTGATATCAATCAGAGAAAATGTAAAGGATATTGTAATTCCTTCAGAGGAGCGAAGTATTACAATGTATCCTCTGGATTTTGAGGAATTTGCCTGGGCGCTTGGAGAAGAACAGCTTGTAAATTATATAAGGAGCTGTTTTGAAAAGCGTGAACCATTGGAAAGAGGAATGCATAATAAGGCGCTGCTGCTTTTTAAGCAGTATATGTTGGTAGGCGGAATGCCCAAACCGGTTATTGTCTACATTGAGAATGGGAAAAACTTCGGTTTGGCGGATGCGGAAAAGCGGGATATTCTGAAGCTGTATCGCAATGATATCATGAAGATCCGGTCTCAGTACCGTAGTAAAGTGCTGGCTATTTTTGATCAGATCCCGGGATTGCTGTCACAGCATGAAAAACGTGTGGTGTTTAAAGATATACAGGAAGGCAGCTATGCGGATCAGTACAGCGATACTTTTTTCTGGCTGGCTGATTCCATGATTTCAAACGAATGTTTTCTGTGCAACGATCCAAATGTCGGACTTTCGATAAACGAAGAACGGACTTACGTAAAATGTTATATGGGTGATACCGGACTCCTGCTCAGTCACGCTTTTGATGAGAATGAACTGCTTGATAGTGAGGTATATGCGCAGATACTTAATGACCGCCTTTCTGTTAATGAGGGGATGCTATACGAGAATGCTATAGCACAGATGCTCGTGGCTAATGGATACAAATTGTATTTCTATACGCATTACTCAATCGAAAAGCGCCGTAATGATATAGAAATTGATTTTATCATTTCCAATAACAGCAAGCTGAAATACCGGATGTATCCCATAGAAGTTAAGTCAGGGAACAGATACACTGCAGCTTCATTACTCAGATTTACAGAGAAGTACAAATCAAGAATCGGAGAGAGCTATATTATCCACCCAAGAAATCTGATAATAAAGGGTAATATAGTGTGTATCCCGGCATATATGACATTCTGTTTATGATGCTGACTGAAAAGCTGACAGGATTCTTTTAACTGCTCTTATAAATCTGGCTGTAAGTCCGACAGGCTGAGACGTGCCAGCATTCCCCCGGAACAGATTCAGGGGGCAGATAGCTGTCCAAAAATTTGCCCAATGTCCGTTACTCTTCTTAATTATTATTTAGCGTTCTTTAGCACAGGTAAAGCGGCTGTTTGGAAGCAATGATAAGGAGATGTGGGATATCTGATATTTCAAATATTGCGAACAGTTCCACCGAGCAAAACATGGACAAACCTGCTGAGGGGGCATAGGGCACTGTTCATGACGCTTAAATGATTACTATTGTTCCCCTTATTGCCAGGCATATGCACGCCACGGCTGATTCTGAAATTACCGGAAACAGGGAACGCTGCCGGAGCCTTCTTCTTTTTTGAAACTCTTCCCAGTGCTTTTTCCCTGAAAATTTTTCCAGTGCCGGTGCTAAATTTTGAACAATATCATAAAACGTGAAAATAATAACAAAGTTTTAACAAGATATTAACATATCTTCTATGAAAATATTTTCCCGGAATGTAGAATGATAAGTTAACCGGGATCCTTCCCCATGTTGAATATTCCTTGCCAATTAGCCTAAGAGTTGACACCTATGAAGAACAAGCCTTCTACTTTTCATCCCCGGGCACTGACCGTTGCCATCGGTCTTGCCATGGCTCTGCCGGGTCTTACCCTGTCGCAGGATGCCGAGGCCGTGATTGCCGCCACCCATATTTACCACAATCACATGCCTAATTTCTGGCCGTACTATGACACCTCCACCTACAAGTCGGCCGCCGTGGGAAGCCCGATCCGCTACACCTATGACGGCGGAGCTCTGCTGCTCAAGACCAAAACCCCGGCTGGCTACAAGTATCTCCTGCCTTCGGGGCAGGCGATGCCGCATGACAACCTGGAGCAGTACTACATGCGTCCCGCCAAGCAGTATGCCTATAATGACTGGCCGGCTCAGACCGCCCGGGCCAATAACCGCAACCATCCCCAGAGTCAGACTCACGTAACCATGTCGGCTGCGGTTATCAACAACCTGCAGGATTTCGCCGAGAGGGGCACCTTTCCAAGCTATTTTCAGCCTGGCTGGGCCAAGTCCTGGAAGGAAACCGTAGGCAGTGTCAAGACCACCAACGGCTTTAACGCCCTGGATCCCATTCACTTCACCGGGCATCATTCCATGGGACCTCTGGTAGGACCGGATTATTTCCTCAAGGATCTCATCTATCAGAATGTCACTCTGCAGCAGGACTACTTCCTGGGATCCCAGTTTAAGTCCTCCAAGGGCTTCTTCCCCACGGAGCTCGGATTTTCTGAAAGACTGATTCCGACTCTTAAGAAGCTGGGTATCGAATGGTCTGTAATGGGCAACAACCATTTCTCCCGGGCTCTCAGAGACTATCCGTACAATCATGCCAATCCGGCGTATGACACCCTGGTTTCCCCGCCCAACCGTGCCGACCTCCAGAATGTTTACGAAAAGGGAGCCTGGGAGCATGTGGGAATGGCTCACGAGCAGCAGAATATTCTCAATAAGTTCCCGTTCTGTGCTATTCCGCACTGGGTGCAGTACGTAAATCCGGAGACCGGCGAGATTTCCCAGATTGCCGGCATTCCGGTGGATCAGAACGGTTCATGGCTGGAAGGCTGGGAGGGCCAGGCCACTGCCTCCAACGAGATTAACCGTCCCAGCTACGAGAAGGATGCCGGCGGGAGAACTATGTATTTCGTTATCGCCCATGACGGCGACAACGGCGAGGGGCGTGCCGGTTCCCTGGATACCTGGATGGCCTCCGGCAGTGAATATTCCGTTCCCGGGGTAGTAGGTATGGGCGTTCAGGAGTATCTCCAGGCCTATCCTATTCCCGAGGATGATGTTCAGCACGTGCAGGACGGCTCCTGGGTAGATACCCGTGATTCCTCCTCAGACCCGGACTGGTACCACTGGCACATTCCGATGGGGGTCTGGACCAAGGGGCAGCTGGCAGCCTTCAATAAGGCCAACGGTACCGAATTCGAGGCGCCGACCAATTTTGCCGGCACTCCGTTCGGTCATGCAGTTTCCCTGGAATACGGCTATCATTATCTGGAAAGAAACTTCGCCATTCTGCAGGCTTCTCTCAACTATGCCAAAACCGCCGAGCAGATCTGGCTGGACACCCACCCGAACTACTGGTCTCCGTCCACCGATGCCGAAAAGCAGGTTACCTATGAGGGAAATCAGCTTAACCCCTACATGATGTCCTACCCGGTAAAGGGTGATGAAGCCAATGATTACAAGGGCGGCGCCAACCCTGCCGAGCTGGCCTGGTACTTCCTGATTTCCTCCATCGATTCCGGATTCGGCTACTATGACGAAAATACCGATGACAATGTCAAGCCGTCTCTGGGCTTCAATCAGTCGCTGTTCTTCTCCGAGCCTTACGTTTCCAGGAATCTGGCCAAGGACAGGACCGGTCCTTCCATGTGGTGGGTGCAGCGCTATCCGACCAACCCGGGTTCCGCCAATGCCGGCAAGGCTGAAGGCTGGACTCCGGCCTATGCCGACAACACCTGGGCCGTCTATACCTATGCCTATGATGTCAGCGGCATTAAAGATGTGAAGGTCTATGTCCGCGCCCATAAGGACAAGAGAATGTCTCCTACCGACATTGCTCCCCGGGTATACAATCCGAAGGCCTTTACCGGTCAGCCCAATGTGGACGTTAATCAGGTGGGCGAGTGGAAAGTATACTCCACCAAGAAGCGTGAGCTGACTCCGGTCATGAACGGTGTGGCCTGGCAGGACAACGATGTTTCCAAGAACTATCAGGTGCTTCCGGCCCAGAAGATCGGCGATACCTACTACGCCTATATCTCTGATTTCCGGGATCAGCTGGTGGATTACTACATGGAGGCCACTGACAACCTCGGCAACGTAACCCGCAGTGAAATCGGCCATACCTATGTCGGTGCCGGCCGCTACAAGCAGGAGGGCGGTGCCTATATCGAGGATGTGAACGGCGACATCGAAGGTACCCACATGTTCTTCACTGACGGCAATGTGGTGCTTACTGACAAGGTAACAGTCTATGCCAAGCCGGCTGCCTCCGATACCGGTGCCGTATTTATTGACTACAAGGATTCCGGCACCGGGGACTGGAGTTCCGTGTCCATGAGCGACTACAAGGGATCCGGCTACTTCAAGACCACGGTTTCCTACACCCGTGATGCCGGCTGTGCCAGTATCAGGATTCACAACAGCGGCGAAAACACCTTCTATCCTTCTGCTGACGGCAAGTGTCTTTCCAAGGGCACCTATACCATCGCCCAGAACGGTTCGGTAACCGAGGGGGCTCCTACCGACATTCCCAACAATGCCACTATTTACTTCAGGCCTTCAGTTTCTGATCTGACCAAGGTGTGCATTCACTATCGCGGCACTCCGGGCACCGAGTCTGACTGGACCAAGGTTCCGGGCGAGGAAATGTCCGATGCCGGAAAGGGCTGGTACAAGAAGGATCTGAACTTCGGTGCCGACAAGACCGGTATTGAGTTCCTGTTCAACGACTGCGGTAATAGCTGGTACAAGAATTCCAGCGGCGGCAATTTCACCATTACCTCCGTTCAGGATACCTCTGTTGACGGTACCAAGCTTTCTGACGGCATGCCGGAAGAGCTGGATACCAGAAACAAGGCTCCCAAGGCGGTAATTGCCGGCGGTTCTGCCATTACCATTGCCAAGGGCGCCTCTGCAGTGCTGGACGCCTCCGGTTCCACCGATCCTGATGGCACTATTACTGCCTACAAGTGGAGCACCGGTGCAACCACGGCGAAGATCACTGTATCTCCGGAAAAGACCCAGACCTACACTGTTACCGTTACTGACAATAACGGGGCGGTTTCTGCAGCCTCGGTTACCGTGACCGTGGAATCCTCCGACTGCGTTCCGGTGCCCAATGCCACCGCTCCTATCGTGGCCAAGGTTAACGGGCTGGGGGTTAAGCTCTGGACTGCGCCCGGCGAAAATGACGGCTGCGGCCATGCGTTTGACTATCAGAACATCAAATGGGATTTTGGTGACGGTGCCAGCGGTACCGGAAATGAGGTAAGTCATACCTACGCCAAGTCCGGCGAGTATGTGGTTACCATGACCAAGAATTCGCCGTCCGGCAATACCATGACCGGTACGCAGAAGATTCAGGTAGCCTCCGCTGATGATATTGTTGATGTCAGGGCCGTGATTACCGCTTCGGCCACGGAGATTTCCCAGGGTGAAACCGTAACGCTCAGTGCTGCGGGATCCTCCGGTGCCGGGCTGACCTACTCCTGGAATACCGGTGAGACCTCTGCCTCCATCAAGGTATCTCCCAAGGCTACCACCACCTACGTACTGACTGTTACCGACCGGGAAGGCCGGACCGCTCAGGAGGTGGTAACCGTAACGGTACGCGGGGTGGAGAATCATGCTCCGGCTGCAGTAATCGAAAGCTCTGCCAGTGTGATTAAGGCCGGTACCGCCGTGGTGCTGGATGCCTCTGCCTCCAGCGATCCTGACGGTGACAGAATCACCTACAAGTGGAGCACCGGCGAAACCACTGCCTCCATCAGGGTAACTCCGGAGGAGACTGCCCGCTACTCCGTGGTGGTGACTGATGACAAGGGGGCCTCTGCCAGCGCTTCCGCAGAGGTTACTGTGGTTCCGCCGTCCGAGAATCTGCCGCCGGTGGTTTCCGTAACTCCGAAGACTGTTGTTACCAGTGTTAACACTGTTAACGAGTTTGTGGCTGCCGCTTCCGATGATGGCGAGATTGTCAGGTACTCCTGGATGGTAGACGGGGTGGAAATGGCCTCCGGCAAGGTAACCACCTTCAGGCATGAGTTTACTGCGGCCGGCTCGCACCGGGTAATGGTAGTGGTCACAGACGATGCAGGGGTGGTTGACTCCGCTGAGGCCACTGTTGAGGTTGGTGCCGCAGGAGAGATCATCGGTGCCGTGGATATCGAAGGGCCTGCCGAGGCTAATGCTCTGAGCAGAGTAATGTTCTCGGCTGCCAATGCCACGGTTTCCGGAGAGAGCAGCATAAGCAAGTTCGTCTGGGAGGTTGACGGCGAAAAGCTGGCTGTTAACAATCCGGTGCTGAACTGGACATTTGCCAGGGCCGGCAGCCACCGGGTTTCTGTAACCGTGTATGACGATAGCGGCAGGGCTGTGGCCAGTGATACCCATTCCGTATACGTAAAGGGCTACTGGAAGGAAGGCGAGGTGCCTGACTTTACCTTCGGCAGCGGCAACGGCGGCAGTCATACCGGGAAGATCGGCGTGGTTACTGCTGACAGCGGCAATGTCGAGCCTCTGGAGGTCTTTGTCGGCAAGCTGTTTACCCTGGTTGTCGAAAAGCTTGACATGACCTATCAGGTGTACCGCAAGACAGACGGTGCAGTTTCCCAGGCCGCCTCGGTGCAGGGAATGGAGGGCTATCAGCTCTGCCGCATCACCGGTAACGGCGTGGTGGACTGCAATGCCGCTTCCGGTGATGACTATATCACCGTGAAGAAGGGGGACGAGCTGGCTCTGGACTTTGCTGAATCCGGCGAATACCGGCTTCTGACTGAAGGAGTTGATGCCACAGCTCAGGAGGCAGGCGTCTTCTCAGGCTACATTCCGCTGACGGTCGCAGCTGCGGATGCCGCCAATCCGGATGATTCCGGCACTGCCCCGGATTCCGACTGGGAGAGCGGTTCCGACAGTGATTCCGCAGGTTCCGGCGGCAAGAAGGGCGGCGGTGCCATGGATGCGCTTTCTCTCTTCATGCTGTCTCTGGGAGCTCTGTTCCTGAGAAGAAACAGAAGGAAGTAAGAGCCGGATAGCGCTTTATAAATAGCAATGGCCGCGGGATGGTGTTCCGCGGCCTTTTTATTGGCGGCGCGGGAACGGGAAAATTCATTAAAGTCTCCGGATCTCCCGGTATGGAAAACAGTTCGGTGTTGCGCCGCCACCGGTAATTTGCTATATTCCGAAGGACGTGAGTTTTTTCAGCGGTTAGGAGGCGGTCAGGAATTATGCGTTGCCGTTTCCGGATTGTCGGCATTGACTGTCCTCTCTGTTCGCTGGCTCTGGCCCGGAGCCTTTCCGGGCTTAAGGAGCTTTCGGCGGTAAAAATGCCGTTTCTGGGAAATACGGTGGACATTGAAACCGGACTTTCTCCGGAGGAACTCGGGAAGCTTCTTTCCGGGGTTTCGAAAAGACTGCACGGACAGGTGGAGTTTATCCCGCTGGAACCCGGGGAAGTCCGGCCTGTTTGATGAAAAAGAGTTTCGGATTCCGCGGCAAGGGGAGGCGGCTATGACAGATTCAGCAGAATTGCACAATGAACAGTTTCAGGTAAAGGAAGCCAAGTCCCGGTGTCTGGAAAAACTGAAGGAAGCCGGGGTCCGCATGTCCCGGCAGCGCCAGGAGCTGGTGAATCTCCTGTTTTCCGGCAGCTTCTCCTGTGTCAAGGAGCTTTACTACGAGGCCCGGGAGAAGAATCCCGATCTGGGCATCTCCACAGTCTACCGTTTTCTGAATGTGCTGGAGGGGCTCGGGATAATTTCAGGAGGCCATGGCTTTGACATCAATGCCTGCCGCAAGTGCAGCTTCCGTCTGGGCTCCGTCAGGGATTCCCGGGGGGTGGATGTCACCGGGTGCGACATTGACCTTCCGGAGCTTCTCCGCCTCGGTCTGGTGGTCAAGGGCCTTATCCGTTCTGATGAAAAGATCGATGTCACCACCATTGACGATTCGGTGCATATTTCGGTAAAAAAATGAGGCTGCGGGTATAATGCCCGCAGGGAAAGTGACCGGAATCAGTTTCCGGTTTTTTGTTTTGAGAATCTATAGCAGTCATTAGCCAGATGAAGTTTCCAGTATATTTAGACAATGCCGCCACGACTCCGGTGGATCCCCGGGTGGCGGAAAAAATGAGTTCCTGCCTGACCATGGACGGGGTGTTCGGAAATGCGGCTTCCAAAACTCATCTTTACGGATGGCAGGCGGCGGAAGCGGTGGATATTGCCAGAAATCAGGTGGCGGATCTTGTCGGGGCTGATTCCCGGGAAATTGTGTTCACCTCGGGGGCCACGGAAAGCGACAATCTGGCGGTGACTGGACTGGCCTTCAGATTTCAGGGCGGAACCAGAAATGTTATCGTAACCTCTGAAATCGAGCATAAGGCGATTCTGGATTCCTGTAGCTTTGCCGAGCGTCTCGGGTATCAGGTTGTCCGCATTAAACCGGATCGCGAGGGGCGGATAACTCCGGAAATGCTCCGGGAGCATCTTAGTGACCGGGTGCTTCTGGTAACTCTCATGCAGGCCAACAATGAAGTTGGAACGGTTAATGATATTAAGGCCCTGGCGGAGACTGCCCATGAGTATGGCGCCCTTTTTCATTCAGACTGTGCCCAGAGTGCCGGAAAGGTCAGTATTGACGTCCGGGAAATGCCGGTGGATTACCTTTCGTTTTCAGGACACAAGCTCTACGGTCCCAAGGGCATTGGCGCCTTCTATATCCGGAATGATGCGCCCCGTCCCGAGGCCGTGATTCACGGCGGCGGTCATGAACGGGGACTCCGGTCCGGGACTCTGGCGGTGCACCAGATCGCCGGAATGGGGCTGGCCTATGAGCTGGCCCGGCAGAGCTTTGCGGCAGAAAATGCGAGAGTTGCGGCACTTCGGGAGCGTCTCAGACACGGACTCTGCTCTCTTGCGGGAGTGTCCCTGAACGGCGCGGCCCGGGATCGGCTGCCCGGAAATCTTAATTTAACCTTCCGGGGCGTGGACGGGGAGCAGTTTCTGCTGACCCTGACCAAAATTGCGGTTTCCACCGGCTCGGCCTGCACCTCGGCCGCGGTAGAGCCCTCGTATGTGCTGCGGGCACTGGGGCTTTCTCCTGCCGATGCGCATGCATCCATCAGGTTTTCATTGGGAAGGTTCACCACGGAGGAGGAGATTGACTTTACCGTGGATTATGTGAAGACGGAGTATCTGAAACTCAAGGCAAAGGGAGATTTCTGGAAATGACAGAACAGTCAGAAGAAACAGCTGAGAACAGGATCATTGATGTATATCTGATTGCCCGGGAGCATCTGCCCGCCTGGTATCCCCGGGGACAGAGCATCTCTGTTCTGGAGGACGGGATTGCGCTTTCTTCCGAAAAGCCGCTGCCGCCTCCCGGGGAGCTTTCCCGGGACTTTTTAAGATTTGTCCGGAAGTCTGCCAGAACGCTGGCAGATCGGAATTTTAACAGCGTGAGACTCCGGGATTCCCCGGATTTTGTCTGGGATCCGGAGAGCTCCTTTGCCTTCAGTCAGGGGTTTCGCACGCTGAACCGGAAGCAGAGCCTGGCTTTTACTCCGGAGGTGGCGGGGAATTCCGGTTTTCAGGATCTTCTCGGGGTTACTGCCTGGGTGCGGGACACTATCGATCTTCCGGGGAACCTCCTGACTCCGGATTCGTACCAGAAGGAGCTGGAGAAGCTTCAGGAACTTGCCGGCGGCAGATTTTCCATAAAAAAGATTTCCGGTTCCGAGCTGGACAGTGCCGGGTTTTCAGGAATTGCCACCGTAGGGCAGGGCAGTGTAAATCCCCCCTGTCTTTACATTCTGGATTACGCGCCCTCCGGTGATACGGCACCGGTTTTCATGTCGCTGGCGGGGAAGGGCATTACTTTTGATACCGGCGGCTACAGTCTCAAGCCTTCCGGGCTTATGAAGTCCATGCACAGTGATATGGGCGGTTCCGCCACCGTGGCGGGAGCGCTGGCTCTTCTGGCCCTGTCCGGTTTTCCGGGACGGGTCAGAGCCTATCTTGCCTGTGCCGAAAACATGATTTCCGGAAGTGCCATGCGTGTCGGGGACATTATCCGCTACCGGAACGGCAAAACCGTTGTTATTGACAACACCGATGCCGAGGGCCGGCTGGTTCTGGCGGATGCCCTCCTGGCGGCGGCCGGGGACGGGGGCTATATTCTGGATGCCGCCACTCTCACCGGAGCGGCCAAGGTGGCACTGGGCCGGGAGTATCATGCCGTGCTCAGTCTCAGCGACAGTCTGGCGGAGTCCTTTATTAGAGCAGCCGGCAGTGTCAGTGAATATGCCTGGAGACTGCCTCTGGAGGAGTTCCATCTGGACCTTGTAAAGTCCGGACTGGCCGATATTACCAATTCGGTGCCGGACGGGCCCGGAGCCACCACTGCGGCGGCATTTCTGGCGCAGTTTGTAGCAAACCGGGAGAAGTGGCTGCATCTTGATCTTTCCGCCTCCTATCAGAAAACCCCCGGATTCGGCTATGGTCTCGGGGCCCGGGGACACGGAATAAGATCTATCGCCCGCTTTGTGAAAGATCTTTGGGGTTTCCGGTAAGGAAGATCACAAATGAGGAAAGCTCCGCGGTTTCGGGGCTTTTTTTGATCTATGCTAGGAAAAAATTTTTCAGAAGAGCGAGGTTTTACATGGCTATTGAACGTACCTTTTCTATTATCAAGCCTGATGTTGTGGCCCGGAATCTTATTGGAGACATCTACCACCGTTTCGAAAATGCCGGACTCCGGGTGATCGCTGCCAAAATGGTGCATCTGAATCATCAGGAGGCAGCCGGATTTTATGCTCATCTGCGGGAAAAGCCGTTTTTTGAGGCTCTGATGGATTTTATGATGTCCGGACCGATTATGGTTCAGGTACTGGAGGGGGAGGATGCTGTAAGAAGGCATCGCGAGGTTATCGGAGATACCGACCCGCGGCATGCCAGAGCCGGCACGGTCAGGGCGGACTACGCCACCTCGATAGATCAGAATGCTGTGCACGGATCGGACTGTCTTGAGGCCGCCGAGCGCGAGATTTCGTATTTTTTCACCGAGGATGAAATCTGTCCCCGAACCAGATAGGTGGCGATTATGACTGACATCAGGAATATTGTAATTCTTACCGGAGCCGGAATATCCCAGGAATCCGGTATCCCGACCTTCAGATCCGAGGACGGACTCTGGGAACAGCACCGGGTGGAGGACGTGGCGACTCCCGAAGGCTATATCAGGAATCCGGTTCTGGTACATAATTTCTACAACCGGCTCCGGAAGAATCTGGCCGGCGCTGAGCCGAATTCCGCCCACCGGGCACTGGCCCGTCTGGAGCGGGAGTGGCCGCGGGGATCGGTCACGGTGATTACCCAGAATATTGACGATCTGCATGAGAGAGGAGGCTCCCAGAAGGTTATCCACATGCACGGCGAGCTTAAGAGTATTCTGTGCAAGGCCTGCGGTGCTCACTCCGTATGGGACCGGGATTCCTCGGAGGATGATGTCTGTCCGGTGTGCGGCAGAAAGGAGCTCCGTCCTGATATCGTATGGTTTGGAGAAATGCCGTATTTTTCCGAAGAGATTTTTGAATACCTGGCCTCCGGCAGTCTGTTTCTGTCCATAGGCACCTCGGGGGCGGTTTATCCGGCGGCGGGTTTTATCAGCACCGTAAACCGTCTTCATTACCCCTCTGTGGAGTTTAATCTCCGGCCGTCCCTGCAGCATTCCAGCTTTACCTTCAGCGTTTACGGCAAGGCCGGTATCACGGTGCCCGATTTTGTGGACAAACTGCTGGAAAAGGGCAGCATTGATTTTCTGAAAAAAACAAAGGTGTAATCTTTAAAGCTTTCCGGAGATGCCCTTCCCCAGAGGACCGCCATCTGGCGGTCTTTTGGGGAAGGGGGCTCCCGGACCTCCGGCAGTGATTCTCTTAAGTGCTTCAGAACCAGGTACGGCTGTCTTTCCGTACCATGCAGGGCTGGCCGTCATTTTTCTTTCCCCGTCTCCCTGTGTCGTGAAATGACACCGGTGGCTATCTGTGATAGAATCCCGCCTTGGTATTGTTTGATCCGAGCGGAAAAATGGCTGACGCAAAAATTAATCTCATGGACCTGGATCATGAGGGGCTTAATAAATTCATGCTGAGTCTGGAAGAGAAGAAATTCCGGGCCGATCAGCTTATGAAATGGATATACCAGTTCGGGGTTACTGACTTCAGTCAGATGACCAATATCAACAAGGTTCTCAGAGAAAAACTGGCCTCCCTGTGCGTTATCAGGGCTCCGGAGGTCAGAGCCGAAAACCGGGGCTCTGACGGAACCGTTAAATGGGCTTTGGATGTCGGAGACGGCCAGCTGGTGGAGACTGTCTATATCCCGGAGGATGACCGGGCGACACTCTGCGTGTCCACTCAGGTGGGCTGTCCGGTGGGCTGCACCTTCTGTTCTACCGGGCATCAGGGCTTTAACAGAAATCTCACCACCAGTGAAATTATCGGCCAGGTCTGGCGGGCCACGGAAGCTATAGGGTTCACCCCTAATCCCAAATACCGGGCCATAGACAATGTGGTGCTGATGGGAATGGGGGAGCCGCTCCTTAACCTCAAAAATGTCATCCCGGCTGTTAATATCATGCTGGATGATTTTGGATTCGGCCTTTCCAAAAGAAGAGTGACCATTTCCACCTCAGGAGTGGTGCCGGGAATTCTGGAGCTTATCGGAAAGGTGGATGTGGCGCTGGCCATATCCCTGCATGCCCCGAATGATGCTCTGAGAGACCGGCTGGTTCCCCTTAATAAAAAATACAACATTGCCGAGTTTCTGGCAGCTGCCCGGAAATATGTTAATTCCTCTAATGCCAACAGCGGCCGTGTTACTGTAGAATATGTGCTTCTGGCGGGGGTTAATGATTCCGAAAAGGATGCCGAGGAACTGGCAAGGCTTCTCAAAAGCACTCCCTGCAAAATCAATCTGATACCGTTTAATCCGCATGGCGACAGCACCTTTATGAAGCCGACCCGGGAAGCTCAGCAGAGGTTTTACCAGGTACTGTATGATCATGGCTATACGGTAGTTACCAGAAAGACCCGGGGAGACGATATCAAGGCAGCCTGCGGCCAGCTGGCAGGCGAGGTCAGAAATAAACTGAAGGCTGCTGCCGGAGAAGAGGCACAGCCGGAGTGATTTTTTAGGAAGTTGATTATGATGAGATTATGGGGTTTTCTGCTGCTTTCGGCAGTGCTCGCCGGATGCGTTACCAGCAAGGAAGTGGTAATAGGCAAGGATGCTGACGGTAACGATATTGTCAAGGAAGTGGGCGTCATTGATTACAAAAAGGCGTCTCTGGCCAGACTGCGGCTGGCAAATGCCTATATCGCACAGAAAGACATGACCAAGGCGAAGGAGAATCTGGAGATTGCCCAGGGCTATGACCCCGACAGCGAAATTCTGTACCTGTCCTGGGGCAACTACTATGAAACCGTAAAGGACTACGTGAAGGCCCGGGAGACCTACGAGGATGCCTATAAGAAGTTCCCTTCCTCCGGAAATACCATGACCAGGTATGCAAACTTTCTTTGCAGATCCAATGAAATGGACCGGGCCGAGGAGCTTTATAAGAAGGCCGTGGAGATTCCCAAATATACCAGTATCGGCTATACCTATGCCAGTGCTGCCCGCTGTGCTGCGGATCATGATCAGAATGACAAGGCCGGAGCCTATTTCGAAAAGGCCAAGCAGTACGGGGGCTCCGATCCGAATACCCTGTACAGCTATGCGGTCTGGAGCTACAGTCAGAACAACTGTCAGAAGGCGCAGGATCTGATTGGTACCTTCGGGCTCTTTGTTAAGGATCCCAGTCCGCAGGTTCTGGCTCTGAGAATAAAAATTGAAAAATGTCTGAAGCATCATGAAGAGGCTTCAGATCTGGGGGTAATTCTTACGAAAAGATTCCCCCGCAGTCAGGAGGCCCGGGATTATACCAAGGGCAAGTTTTAATATTCATACTATTGGAAAAAATGACAGACACTAATATCGAACCGGAAAGCGGAGCCTCTCCGGCTGCTAATCTGGGAGCGCGGCTTCGGGCTCTCCGCATCAGGCATAATCTTAGTCTTATTGATGTTTCCGACAAGCTTAAGATCAGAAGTCATGTGCTTAACGACATGGAGAACGGGAATTTCAGGCACCTTAAAGAAGGTGAATGCCTTGCCTATGCCCGTTACATGGGGATTGATCTGGCCGAGGTGCGGGCGATTCTGGCCGCTGGCGGGAGTTCCGGGGCTTCTGATGACGGTTCCCGGCTGCGCAGTATCCGCACCGGAATCGGTATCGGCGCTTTGGCTGTTATTGCCGTGGGAGTGGTGCTTCTGATAGCTTCCGGCGGTTCTGACAGCAAGCCCGAGGCGGAAAAGGCCCTGGTGTCGGAGCCTCTGAGAAATGGCTCTGAGGTTCTTCCTGCAGGAGAGGAGCTCAATCTCTCCGAGATCAGCAAAGGCAGAGACACTGCCGTGCTTCCGGAAGCTCCTGCCGTAAATGATCCGGAGCCTCCGGTGATTGAACCGGTGCCTGTCGAAATTACTGACGATCCGCTGCTGTCCGGCGTGCAGCCTGGCGATGAACCGCCTCTGGTGCTGCCTGCTCCCGAAACTCCGGAGACAGTGATTCCCTCTGCGGGGCCGGAATCCGGCGTGATTACCTTTGATGAAGAGCTCAAGGCAGCGGGAAATCTCCCGGACTCTCCGGCTATGACCCCGCCGTCTAAAAAGGAGAGTTCCGGGAAGGATCTTTCCGGAAAGGAAAACCGTAATCCCAACGCCGGCTACGCCTCCAGAAAGCCGGCAGCCCAGCAGAATTCCGGAAATCCGGCGCACACCCGCCCAGCCTCCGGCAAAACCGGTGCGCGGCAGGAGCCCCCGAAAAAGCCGGCCCCGGTGCAGACTACTTCCCGGAAACCACTCCGGGCCGGAGAGGTGCGTTCTCTGGCAGATGAGATGGGGGTTAAGAAAACAGCAGCTCCCGCAAAGCCTGCGGCTCCTAACGGGAAGACTCAGGCCCCGAAGCCCGCCAAGGCTCCTGAAAAGCCGGCAAAGACTGCTCCCGGCACAGGCCCCCGGAACCTGAACTCCCGGCCTGCCGGTTCCGCTCCTAGTTCCAGAAAAGGGCAGCCGGCGGCTCTCAGATCCGGTGAGGTGCGTTCTCTGGCAGCTGAACAGGGACGGACTACCGCACCGGCAGGAACGACCGCCAGTGCAGTAAAGGTGAGACAGGTTTCCGGAAACGGCCGGGTTTATGATCCTGACGAGGTCAGAAGAAAGGCTGATCTTGTTATGAAAAACTAAGCCGGATCCGCCCCCGCGGAGGAGAGTTGAGACAGTATGAACTTCAATGAGATAACACGCCGCAAGAGCAGGCAGATAATGGTAGGCAATGTTCCGGTGGGCGGCTCTGCCCCGGTATCGGTGCAGAGCATGACCAATACCGACACTGAGGACACGGCTGCCACGCTGGCGCAGATCCGGGCTATTGCTGCAGCCGGTGCCGATATTGTCAGAGTCAGCGTGCCCAGCATGCGGGCGGCTGAGGCTTTCAGGGAAATCCGGGCCGGATCTCCGATACCGGTAGTGGCGGACATTCATTTTGACTACCGGATTGCCCTTAAGGTAGCTGAATACGGGGCTGACTGTCTCCGCATTAATCCCGGCAATATCGGCAGCGAGGAAAAGACCAGGGCAGTGGTGGAGGCGGCCCGGGAAAGGCACATTCCCATTCGCATCGGAGTAAACGGCGGTTCTCTGGAGCGGGATCTTCTGGAGCGCTACGGCGAACCGACGCCAGAGGCTCTGGTGGAATCGGCCCTGCGGCATGTGGACATTCTGGACAGAATGAACTTTCCGGATTTTAAGGTCAGTGTCAAGGCCTCGAATGTTTTTCTGTGCTACGAAGCCTATCGGCTTCTGGCCGCAAAAATTGATCAGCCGCTCCACCTCGGAATTACGGAGGCCGGAGGCTTCAGGAAGGGCACTGTTTTAAGCGCCATGGGGCTTTCATGGCTTCTCAGGGATGGTATCGGCGATACTCTCAGGGTGTCCCTGGCGGCGGATCCGGTGGAGGAAGTCAAAGTGGGCTTTGACATTCTCAAGGGACTGGGGCTCCGTTCCCGCGGCATCAGCTTTGTGGCCTGTCCCACCTGCTCCCGCCGGGGGTGTGACGTGATTGGCCTGGTGAATGCTCTGGAGGAACGTCTTCAGGATATTACCGACAATATCACGGTGGCTGTAATGGGCTGTATCGTGAACGGCCCCGGGGAGGCCCAGCGGGCCAACCTGGGCATTTGCGGCGCCAAGGACCGCAGTGTCTACTATGAGGACGGCGAGAGAAAGGAGCTTATTCCTAATTCCGAGCTTCTCCCGGCTCTGGAGCAGAAAATCAGAAGCTATGTTAAAAATCATCCGGGGAAGGCATCCCGGGCGGTTTCAGAATCAGACTAAAAGGAAAATACCGTGTCAGCAAAAATTACCGCCATCAGAGGCATGAACGATCTTGTGCCGGGGCAGAGCAGTGTCTGGGAACAGGTTGAAAAAACGCTGGTGGAAACCGCCGGCTCTTTCGGGTTCAGCGAGATCCGGACCCCTGTTATTGAAAAGACCTCGCTGTTTTCGAGAGCCATCGGCGAGGTTACCGATGTGGTGGAAAAGGAAATGTACACCTTTGAGGATCGGGACGGCGACCTGCTTTCGCTCCGTCCCGAGGGCACCGCCGGCTGCGTGCGGGCCTGTCTGGAGGACGGCCTTATCCACAATCAGGAGCAGCGTCTCTGGTACCGCGGCCCCATGTTCCGGCACGAAAGACCCCAGAAGGGACGCTACCGGCAGTTTCATCAGTTCGGCATTGAGGTTTTCGGTCTCTCGGGCCCGGATATCGATGCCGAGATTATTGCCTTCTCGGCCATGCTGTGGAAAAAGCTGAAGCTTACGGATCATGTCCGGCTGGAGCTTAATTCTCTGGGATCTCCCGAAGAGCGTGCCAGATACCGGGATTCCCTGGTGGCATTTCTGGAGAAATACCGTTCTGAGCTGGATGAGGATTCGCAGAGAAGAATGTACACAAATCCGCTCCGGGTACTGGACAGCAAGGATGCCAGGACCGGAGAGATTCTTGCGGATGCTCCCGCACTGGCTGAATTTTTCGGGACAGAGACCCGGGCTCATTTTGACGGTCTCAGGGAGCTTCTCGACGGTCTCGGGATCAGCTATGTCATAAACGACCGTCTGGTCCGGGGGCTTGATTACTACAATCTTACAGTATTCGAATGGGTAACTGCGGCTCTGGGCTCCCAGGGCACTGTCTGCGGCGGCGGCCGCTATGACGGGCTGGTGGAGCAGCTGGGGGGACAGCCCACTCCGGCCATCGGATGTGCCGTGGGGCTGGAGCGGCTCGTGCTGCTCCTGGAGGCTCTGAATCTGGTACAGGAAACTCCGGCGGTGGATGTCATGGTGTGTTCCATGGGAGAACAGCCGGCCCGGGAGGCTCAGTATCTGGTCAACCGGCTGCGTTTTGAGCTTCCGGAGGTGCGCTTCATGCTGCACTGCGGCGGCGGCAAGGTCAAGAAGCAGATGAGCCATGCCGACCGGGTCAATGCCCGGCTGGCCCTGATTCTCGGAGACACGGAGGTGGCCGGACATTCCGCCACCGTGAAGATTCTTTCCAGCGGCGAACAGCAGACTGTCCCGGAATCAGATCTGGCCGCATTCATTAAACAGCATATTTAAAATCCCCGGAGGAATGAAAGTGGATATTTTAGAAGAAGACGAGAAGCAGCGGGAAGAAGAGCTGGAGAAATGGTGGAAGGAAAACTGGAAAAGCATCTTCGGCGGAGTGCTTTTGGCAATTTTCCTGATAGTTTCGGTCTATTTCTACAGAGATTATGTGACCAGGCAGCGTCAGCACGGTGCCAACGAATTTTATTCGGTGGTGCTGAATGGCGACATTAATGATCCTAAGGGGCTGGAGTCCGTTAAGGACTTTATTGCCGGTCATAATGATGTCTACGGTGAACTGGCTGCATCTGTGCTGGTGAAGTCTCTGGTTTCTGCCGGCAAATATGAAGAGGCTCTGGATAATCTCCGGAATGCCATCGGCAAGGGCAATGACACCATTCTGGACAATCTTCTCAGAATCCGGGCTGCCCGTCTGGCAGTCACCCTCAAAAAGTATGATGAGGCAGAGGGTTTTCTGAAAGCGGCAAAGGATGAAGCGGTAAAGGGCGTGGTTACCGAGATCCGCGGTGATATCGCAGCCGCTCAGGGCAAGCGTGAGGAGGCTGTGGCCCTGTATCGCGAAGCTCTTGGCATGGTGAAGGAAGGTTTTGAGAAGCCGGGCCTTAAAATGAAGTACGAAAGCCTTCTTGCCGAAAAGGGCGTGAAGCCGGCTCCGGAATTCGTTGCTGCCGCTGCTTCCGGGAAGGAGCCCGAGGCTCCGGCCGTTCCGGCAAAATAGGAAGTTCCGGCACGGGATCCCCGGGATCTCGGCGGAAGGATGACAGTCTTGCAAAAAGGGCGTGACAGATGAGGGATTTATTCAGACACCAGGTATACAGACTGCTGGCAGCGGCCGTGTTCGGCGCCGGTCTTGCCGGGTGTTCATCCGAGGTGGACGTGTATGTGCCGGTACCGGTTCCCGAGTTTGAGAATCAGATCCGGCTGGAGGTGGCCTGGAGCTCCTCGGTGGGTTCCGGGGTCGGCAGATTCTACTCTGCGCTGCATCCGGCCTTTGACGGAGAACGGGTGTATGCCGCTTCCCGCAACGGTGATGTTTATGCCTTTGACAAGAAGGACGGCGGCCGGCTGTGGCACCTGGATCTGGATGACGAGGATGAAAACGACGACCGCCGTTCTGCCAGGATTTCAGGCGGTATCACGGTGCGTGAGGACTTTGATACCTCGCTGGTTCTTCTGGCCAGTGAAAACGGCTGGGTTTATGCCGTGGACGGAGCGAAGGGCGAGCTTATCTGGAAGCACTTTACCGGTGAGGAGATCCTGACAGCTCCGGCGGTGGACGGGGATCGGGTTTTTGTACTGTCTTCTCACGGCCAGCTTTTTGCGCTTAACGCCAGTGACGGTTCCCGGATCTGGGCTACGGGGGATGATTCCGCCCAGTTTGCGGTGCGGGGAGACTGTGCTCCGGTGCCGGTACAGGGGGCAGTAGTCTTTTACGGAACCTCCGACGGCAAGCTCAATATTGTCAATCAGGAGCGCGGCGTCTTGCTGAATCAGATCAAGGTAGGGGTTCCTCACGGCTCCACCAGGCTCTCGCGGCTCAACGATGTGAATGCGTCTCCGGTGGTTATCAGTGACGAGCTTTATGTAATTGCTCTTAACGGCCAGTTCCAGGGGCTCAGCCTGCATAATCCCTCCCGTCCCATGTGGGTAAGGCAGTATTCGTCAGTGGCCACCCCGGCCTATGACCTCAGTGACATTGCCATTACCGATCAGTCCGGGCATGTTTATGCGGTGATCCGCACTGACGGCTCTGAGCGGTGGAGCAATACCCGTCTGACCTACCGGAATGTTACCGGTCCCGCCTATGCAGGAAGCTATGTGGTGGTGGGGGACTACGAGGGCTATCTTTACTGGCTGGACAGTGCCACAGGTGATTTCCGGGCCAAGCTCCAGCTTAACAGCTCCGGTATTTATACCGCCCCGGTAGCGGATGACGATACTGTATACGTAGTTACCAGAAACGGCAATCTTTACGCGGTCCGGGAAAAACAGGATTCCGAATCTCAGGATTAGTGTTGCCGGGGTTTTGCGGGTTCCGGTCTTCGGACCGGAGCTTCTTATTTTAAAAAGGAAAAAGTTCATGACAAAAGTAGTGGCTCTTGTAGGGCGGCCGAATGTAGGCAAATCTACTCTGTTTAACCGTCTTACCAAAACCAGGGATGCTCTCGTGGCGGATTTCCCGGGGCTTACCAGAGACCGTAAATACGGCCGTGCCATGTATCAGGATCATGAATATATTCTTATTGATACCGGCGGCATTGACGGCAGCGAGGAGGGCATTGAGACCCATATGGCGGATCAGTCCCTGCAGGCCATCGATGAAGCGGATCTGGTGCTGTTTCTGGTGGATGCGAAATTCGGGATCTCCGCCGGGGATTACATGATTGCCGACTATGTCAGAAAGCAGCAGAAAAAGGTTACCGTGGTGGCCAACAAGGTGGACGGCATGGATCCGGACGTGGCTATCGGTGAATTCTATGCCCTGGGACTTTCCGGTGAAATCTATCCCATTGCTGCCGAGCACGGCCGCGGTGTCGGGATTCTTCTGGATGAGGTTCTGGCCCCGGTTCTTAATGACGAAGCTGAAAAGCCCCGCTTCGAGGTGGGCCCCTTTGATGACCCGGAGGCTCTGGAGTGGGAAAAGGGCTTTGATTTCCTGGATAATGTTCCGGTGGACAAGGAGGCCGGCGGCTTTAACTGGTATGAGTGGAAGCAGCGGCACAAACCCGGTCAGGAAAGCGGCACCGAGGAATCCCAGGAGCATGCGGAAGCTCCGGCGGAGGGAAACGCCTCCTTAGAGGAGGAGGTTCCCTTTGCGGATCTGCCGGTGAAATTTGCCATTGTGGGACGTCCTAATGTGGGGAAGTCCACTCTTACCAACAGAATGCTGGGCGAGGATCGGGTAGTGGTGTATGACGAGCCCGGCACCACCCGCGATTCAATTTATATTCCTCTGGATCGCGATCGGGATCATTACATAGTAATCGACACTGCGGGAGTCAGAAAGCGCAAGAAGGTTACTGTGGCGGTGGAAAAGTTTTCCGTAGTAAAAACTCTTCAGGCTATTGAAGACTGCAATGTGGCTCTTTTGGTAATTGATGCCAATGCCGGAGTCACGGATCAGGATCTCAGCCTCCTGAGCTTTATTATTCAGTCGGGACGGGCTTTGGTTATTGCCGTTAACAAATGGGACGGTCTTACTCAGGATGTAAAGGAAAAGATAAAGAACGAGCTCAATCTCCGGCTGGGATTTGTGGATTTTGCGGAGGTGCACTTCATTTCCGCTCTGCATGGTACCGGGGTGGGAAATCTGTTTGATTCCATAAAGAGAGCCTATGCTTCGGCCACTACCCGGGTTGGCACCTCCAAGCTGAACCGGATTCTGGAAATGGCTGTCCGGCAGGTGGAGCCTCCCATGTCCGGCGGCCGGCGCATTAAGCTGAAATATGCTCATGCCGGCGGCTATAATCCTCCCCGCATTATTATTCACGGCAATAAGACCCGGGATCTTACCGATTCCTACAAGAGGTACCTGACAAACTATTTCCGGGAGAGTCTTAAGATCGTGGGCACTCCGGTAAGTCTGGAATTTCATGAGGGGGATAATCCCTATGAAAACAAGAAGAACAAGCTTACCCAGAGTCAGATCCGGGCCAAGAGACGGCTTATGAAGTTTGTGATGTCCAAAAAGAGAAAGGCAGCCAGAAAGGGATAAGCGGACATGCAGAAATATGATTTGACGAAGTGTCCCTGCGGCAGCGGTAAACCGTATCAGGAATGCTGTGAGGAACTGCATTCCGGCAAAAGGCAGGCTGAGACCCCGACGGAGCTTCTGCGGGGCCGCTATACCGCCTATGCTCTTCAGAACGGGGATTATGTGAAGGCCTCCTGGCATCCGGATTTCTGTCCCGCTGTTCCGCCGCGTTTTATGGTTTCGGATTACAGGAAGATCAAGCTGACCCGTCTGGAGATTCTCCGGGAGGAGATAACAGGGGATACCGGGGTGGTGGAATATATTGCCAGACTCCGGGTGGGAACCAGATTTGACTACATCCATGAAATTGCCAATTATGTGAAAACCGGAGGAAGATGGTATTATACTGACGGAAATCAGCTCCACTGATTTTCCCCTCTGGTTCTGAATGCTTTCCGGGATGGTGTCCCGGATTTTTTTTGCGAGAACCGCAGAAAAGGTCATCTCCCGATTTATAAAATCCCGGAAACTCCGGTTATGTTTTCAGAAAGACTGTTTATGGCTCTGTCCGGTTCAGTATTTGTCACACGTTGTTGCTGCACACTTTTTGCCACTCTTCTTTTTCCTGACAGTTTGTTCCTCCTGTCAGTTATTTCCCTTCTCTTTATTCAGTCAGAATCATGCCTGTCCCGCGTATTTATGTTGCGGTAATGGGGGCCCCGTTTATACAGGAACCGGCAAACCCGCGGGCTATCTCATACATAAATTTAAAGGACAAAAAAAGAGGGATTTCCGGAAAAACCCCTCTAACATGTCAGAAACGTTCTGGTTTAGCTATTAAACGATGCCCTGAGCATACATAGCCTTGGCAACCTTGAGGAAGCCGGCAATGTTGGCACCGGAAACCAGGTCGAACTTGTTGCCAGTATATTCTTCAGCAGCCTGGGAAGCGTTCTTGTAGATGCTTCTCATGATGTCATGAAGCTTGTTGTCAACCTCTTCGAAGCTCCAGCTCAGGCGAGCGGAGTTCTGAGACATTTCCAGAGCGGAGGTAGCAACACCGCCGGCGTTAGCAGCCTTGGCAGGAGCGAAGATAATGCCGGCCTTCTGGTAAAGGGCGATGGCTTCGTTGGTGGAAGGCATGTTGGCACCTTCGCCGACAGCGTATACGCCGTTGTCCAGGAGCTTCTGAGCGCTTTCAGCATTGATTTCGTTCTGGGTAGCGCAAGGAAGAGCGATGTCAGCCTTAACAGTCCAGATACCCTTGGAGCCGTTGGAATCAGCAACATAGGTGGCATCCTTGTGGGTGTTGACGTATTCGCTGATACGGGCACGCTTAACTTCCTTGAGCTCGTGGATAAGCTTGAGGTCAACGCCGTTGGTATCAACAATGTAGCCGTTGGAGTCAGACATGGCGATAACCTTGGCACCGTATTCGGTAGCCTTCTCGGCAGCATAGATAGCAACATTGCCGGAACCGGAAATGATAACGGTCTGATCCTTGAAGCTCTTGCCCTGAGCCTGGAGAGCTTCGTTCATGAAGTAGCAGAGACCGTAGCCGGTTGCTTCGGTACGGGCCAGAGAGCCGCCCCATTCGAGTCCCTTGCCGGTGAGAACGCCGGTGTACTCGTTGCGGAGACGCTTGTACTGACCATAGAGGAAGCCGATCTCACGGCCGCCAACGCCGATATCGCCGGCAGGAACGTCAGTATCAGCACCGATGTGCTTGCTGAGCTCGGTCATGAAGCTCTGGCAGAAAGCCATGATTTCACGATCGCTCTTGCCCTTGGGATCAAAATCGGAACCGCCCTTGCCGCCGCCGATAGGGAGGGTGGTAAGGCTGTTCTTGAAAATCTGTTCGAAGCCGAGGAATTTGATGATGGAAAGGTTTACGCTAGGATGGAAACGGATACCTCCCTTGTAAGGTCCGATAGCGCTGTTGAACTGAACACGGAAGCCGCGGTTAACACGAACATTGCCCTGATCGTCAACCCAGGGTACGCGGAACATGATCTGACGCTCAGGTTCAACGAGACGGTCAACGATGCCTGCCTTCAGCCATTCCGGGTGCTTTTCCATTACAGGTTCAATGGTGTTAAGAACTTCCTGAACGGCCTGATGGAATTCCGGCTGATCGGGATTGCGTGCTAAAACGCTGTCATAAACGTGCTGTAAAAGTTTCATAGGATTTTCCAATTCAATTTTGGTCTTCAAAAATGGCTGGGAGACATTTCATTCCTTTTGAATGTTCCTCAACTTCCGGAGCGGAATTATAAACGAGAGAATTCGCAAAACGCAAACAATTTTTTGCGAAGTCGTTCAAAAAATTCTTTTTTTTAACAAGAGTTGCATATTTGATAATGTGTGAATGTGAGAAAAATGCGGAAATGATAAGGTTAACAGGCTGAATTTGCACAAATATTCCACAAAAATAGGTGTTTATCATGTGGAAAATGTTGTAATGGTGGAAGTTTAAACATTTATTTGTGGAAGCTTGTATCAAATGTTGATTCCCGGAAGAGGGGGGGATCGGATAGTCTGTCCAGACTGCGCCCAGTGAGAGGTTCTCTTCTCCTAATTATTATTTATCGCTTCTTAACACCGGTAAAGCGGTGATGTGGAAGCATGATGAGCCGGTGCGGAGTATTCCTGACTGTCAATGGGGAGGCTCCTCCTGGCAATAACAGACAAAACTGCCGGGCATTGACAGCAGACAATGCCATAGCAGAATCAGAGATGGGAGCTCAGAAGGAATTACGGCGGTCGGGGAGAGAATTGTCCGGCAGAAATAAAGAAGGAACCCGGAGGTTCCTTCTGAGGATGTGCTAAATGCCGTTTTCGATATGAATGGTATATAGGACGTGTCTTCGCTGACGGTTTCTTTTTTTCTGGAGCGAGAGCGGGTTGCGGTGTCTTGAGATGCGGTTCGCCAGAGGCCGCATTAGTCTTCTTGTTCTGCGCACGGAATGCCTCCTTCCTTAATCAGTCAGTGCGAATTCGCCGGGTATTTTACGACTTTGCGGAATGAGTTACAACGGAGGACATGACGTTGGAGAGAACGAGCCGTTTCTTCTGAGGCCTTTCCGGTATGTCCTATCCGGATGCCGCAGAGCCCGGAGATCCGGCGTTATAAGCCCGGAACGGCAGATGTTCGCAGGCGGACGGGGCGGATTTCGCTCTCATTCTGCGATGATCCCCTGTCTTTATTTTTGTGCACAAGTTCACTATAATTGCACTGTCATGCAGCGATCCCCTGGGTCGTGTCCAGCTCTTTGAGCATCTCTGTTCACCTGTTTTGAGAATTGATAATGGAAATTTTACGTGGAGCGCCCGCTCTTTCTGAATTCCGTGTAAAGAAACTCCTTCAGGGGTTTGCGGAAAAAGGTCTGAAAATCACCTCCGTTTATGCCGAATATGTGCATTTTGCCAGTCTTTCCTCCCCGCTGTCCGACAGTGAGAAGGATATTCTCGGCAAGATTCTGACCTACGGCCCTCGCATTTCCGAAAAGGAACTCCGGGGCACGCTGTATCTGGTTACCCCGAGACCGGGTACCATATCTCCGTGGTCCTCAAAAGCAACAGACATTGCTCATAACTGCGGTCTTCCGTCCGTTGATCGTCTGGAACGCGGCATTGCCTATTATATAGAGGGAGACGATGCCGGTAATCGCGCCGGGATTCTGCCTCTTATTCATGACCGGATGATGGAATATGTTATGGACAGTCTGGAAGCCGCCGGGCAGCTGTTCCAGAAGCAGGATCCGAAGCCCATGACCTCCGTGGATGTGCTGGGACAGGGTAAGGCTGCTCTGGAAAAGGCCAATGTGGAGCTGGGACTGGCTCTTTCCGATGACGAAATGAACTATCTGGTTAAAAGCTTCACGGATCTGGGCAGAAACCCCAACGACGTGGAGCTTTACATGTTCGCCCAGGCCAATTCCGAGCACTGCCGGCACAAAGTATTCAATGCCGACTGGGTTATTGACGGGGTGAAGCAGGACAAGTCCCTGTTCAAGATGATAAAGAACACCTATGACTGCAACCATGACTACATTTACAGTGCCTACAAGGACAATGCCGCCGTCATGGAGGGCTCAGTGGCCGGAAGATTTTTCCCGGATCCGGTGACCCATGTGTTCAGCTATCATGAAGAGCCGGTGCAGATTCTGATGAAGGTGGAGACCCACAATCATCCTACGGCCATTTCTCCCTATCCCGGCGCTGCTACCGGTTCCGGCGGTGAAATCCGTGACGAGGGAGCTACCGGCGTCGGCTCCAAGCCCAAGGCCGGTATTTGCGGGTTTTCAGTATCAAACCTCAGAATTCCGGGGTTCGTGCAGCCCTGGGAGACCGATTTCGGGAAGCCGGGACGCATTGATACCGCCTTTGATATCATGATTGACGGACCTCTGGGGGCTGCCGGCTTCAATAACGAGTTCGGCCGTCCTAACATTAACGGCTATTTCAGAACCTATGAGGAGGCTGTGGACAGTCATAACGGCTACGAGATCCGGGGTTATCACAAGCCCATCATGCTGGCCGGCGGTTTTGGCAATATCCGCAGTGAGCACATTAATAAGGGCGAAATCCCGCCCGGAGCCAAAATAGTGGTTCTGGGCGGTCCGGCCATGAATATCGGTCTCGGCGGCGGTGCTGCCTCCTCCATGACCAGCGGTCAGTCTGCCGAGGATCTGGATTTTGCTTCGGTGCAGCGCGACAACCCGGAGATGGAAAGACGCTGTCAGGAGGTCATTGATGTCTGTACCTCCATGGGCTCCGAGAATCCGATTCTCTTTATTCACGACGTAGGTGCCGGCGGCCTTTCCAATGCGCTTCCGGAGCTGGTGAACGACGGTAACCGGGGGGGCGACTTTGAGCTCCGCAAGGTTCCCAACGATGAACCGGGCATGTCTCCCTACGAGCTCTGGTGCAACGAATCCCAGGAACGCTATGTGCTGGCAGTAAGTCAGGAGAAATTCCCGGAATTCGAGCGGATCTGCCAGCGTGAGCGGGCCCGCTTTGCAGTAGTGGGTACTGCCACTGAAGAGAGACATCTCAGACTTCACGACAGTCATTTCGGTAACAATCCGATTGATCTGCCCACTGATGTGCTTCTTGGCAAGCCTCCCAGAATGCACAAGAATGTTAAGAGCCTGAAGGCCCAGGGCAAGGATCTGAATTTGTCCGGAGTTACTCCGAGAGCAGCTGCCGAAAGAATTCTCCGTCTCCCGACCGTTGCCGAGAAGACCTTCCTTATCACCATCGGTGACCGTACTGTAACCGGTCTGGTTACCCGGGATCAGATGGTGGGACCGTGGCAGGTTCCGGTGGCAGACTGCGGGGTAACCGCCGCCTCCTATGATTCCTATAAAGGCGAGGCCGTGGCCATGGGCGAACGTCCTCCGGTGGCGCTTCTGAATTACGGCGCCTCCGCCAGAATGGCGGTGGCTGAAGCTCTTACCAATATTGCGGCCGCTCAGATTGGAGATATTACCAGGGTTAAGCTGTCGGCCAACTGGATGGCCGCCGCCGGACATCCGGGTGAGGATGCCGGACTTTACGAGGCTGTCAAGGCTGTGGGCGAGGAGCTTTGTCCGGCTCTGGGAATTACCGTTCCGGTGGGCAAGGACTCCATGTCCATGAAGACCACCTGGACTGAAAACGGTACTGCCCGTGCGGTAACCGCTCCGCTGTCCCTGAACATTACGGCCTTTGCCCGGGTGGAGGATGTGAGAAACACTAGAACCCCGCAGTTAAGAACCGATATGGGCGATACAGTTCTTATCTATGTCGATCTGGGACTGGGCAAAAACCGTCTGGGAGCTTCTGCTCTGGCACAGGTTTACAAGCAGCTCGGCAGGGATACCCCCGATGTGGAGAATCCTTCACAGCTTAAGGGCTTCTTTGATGCCGTACAGTTCCTGAACCGGAAGAATTTCCTCCTGGCCTATCATGACAAGTCTGACGGCGGTCTTTTTGTTACTGTTGCCGAAATGGCTTTTGCCGGCCACACCGGTGTTACCGTGGAAATCGGAGATCTGGGTGTCGATGATTTGGCGGTGCTGTTCAATGAAGAAGCCGGTGCAGTGCTCCAGATTCGGTCTGCCCACAAGGAAGACGTGCTTAACATTCTTTCCGGACACGGTCTGGCTCACTGCATTCACACTGTGGGTGTTCTCAATAATGAGAACCGGCTGATCTTCAGAAGGGCCGGAAACGACATTATCAACGAGCCGGTATCCTTCTTCCGTTCCATCTGGGCGGAAACCACCTACAGAATGCAGGCATACCGTGATAATCCGGATTGCGCCAGAAGCGAATTTGAGGCTAAGTCCGATGCCGGGGATCCGGGACTTAATGTCAGCCTGACCTTTGATGTCAGAGAGGATGTGGCTGCTCCCTACATTGCCAGGGGAGCTGCTCCGAAGATTGCCATTCTGCGTGAAGAGGGTGTGAATTCCCAGAATGAAATGGCAGCCGCTTTTGACCGGGCCGGATTTGAGAGCGTTGACGTGCACATGTCGGATATCCTGTCCGGCAGAGTGTCTCTCAGGGATTTCAAGGCTCTTGCTGCCTGCGGCGGCTTTTCCTACGGCGATGTTTTGGGTGCCGGTGAAGGCTGGGCCAAGAGCATTCTCTTCAATCCTCTGGCCAGATCGGAGTTCCAGAGCTTCTTTGAAAGAACTGATACTCTGGCCCTGGGTGTCTGCAACGGCTGTCAGATGATGTCGAACCTCAGGGATATTATTCCGGGAGCCGACCTCTGGCCGCGCTTTGTCAGAAATGAATCCGATCGCTTTGAGGCCCGGTTCAGCCTGGTGGAAATCCAGAAGTCGCCGTCTCTGTTCTTTGCGGATATGGCCGGATCCAGAATGCCTATTGCCGTGGCTCATGCCGAGGGGCGTACCGAATATCTGAATGCGGAGCATCTTAGCCAGGTTGAGAACAGCGGTCTTGTGGCGGTGCGCTTTGTGGATAACCGCGGTGCCGTTACCGAGAAATATCCTTTCAATCCTAATGGCTCTCCGTTCGGCATTACCGGCCTGTCCTCCCGTGACGGCCGGGTAACCATCATGATGCCGCATCCGGAACGTACTATTAGAACCGTGTCCAACAGCTGGCATCCGGATGACTGGGGTGAAGACAGTCCGTGGATGAGGGCTTTCCGGAACGCCAGAAAGGCTCTGGGCTGATAACCAATTTCCGGAGACGGAACACCGGATCTGGAAACAGCTGTGAATAGGAATAAGGGGGATTGAAAGATCCCCCTTTTTTATACCCGGGGTTTCGAGACGGATTTTTGACAGCTGCGGTATCCGGGGTGATGACGCATTGGTTTCAGGCCCTGCTATGGCTTGTGCCACCGTTTATTACCTGCGGAAAATCAGGCTGGCATGTTTTATGTATCTAAAGGACAGAAATCATTTTTTGTCAGGACTAAGACTATGCAGGCTTCAGCAATACCCGGATTTTCAGAAAACGCCCCGAGTGCCGTTATGCAGGAGGTGTTCAATGCCTCTTCGGCGGCGTTTGTGATTGTGGACAGAAAAGGGCTGGTGTCGCATGCCAACACCGCAGCCCGGAATATGCTGGGAAAGAATATTTCCGGAAAACAGTGGCGTTCCGTTATCAGGGACAGCTTTCAGCCGTCCGGAGATGACGGAAACGAGGTTACTCTGCGGGATGGCCGTAAAGTTGCAGTTAATACCAGACCGCTTTCTGTGGGGCAGCTGGTGGAGCTTACTGACGTAACTCCCACCAGAAAGCTTCAGGAGCGTATCAGTCACATGGAACGTCTTTCCAGTCTCGGCAAAATGGCGGCTTCGCTGGCTCATCAGATTAGAACTCCGTTGTCTGCCGCCATGCTTTATGCCGCCAACCTGGCAAACAGAGGCCTGAACGAGGCTGTAAGAACGCAGTTTCTTAAAAAGCTTTCCGACAGGCTGCAGGATCTGGAAAATCAGGTAAAGGATGTGCTCCTTTTTGCCAGAGCCGGGGACAGAATTGCGGATCGGTTGGAACTTACCGAGCTGGTTTCCGCCGTGAAAAACGCTTCCGAGGGGGTGCTTTCCCGGGGAAATGCCCGAATTGATATCCGGATGGATGATCCTCCAATGGAAATCATTGCGAATAAGACCGCCCTGGCCAGTGCCCTTAACAATCTGGTGGCCAATGCGGTGGAGGCCGGAGCTACCCGGATTTTTATAGACGTTACCAGGGAGCGCGGGGAGGCAATTATTAAAATTGCCGATAACGGCAGCGGCATGAGTCCTGAGCTTCAGCACAGTGTGTTTGATCCTTTCTTCACTACCAAGGCCAATGGCACCGGACTTGGTCTGGCGGTGGTGAAATCGGTGGTGGCGGCGCATCAGGGCCGGATCGGTCTGGTTTCGGAAAGCGGCCGGGGCACCTGCTTTTCGGTAGTGCTGCCGCTGGCAGACTCCGGAAGGGCCGCGGGGATGCCTCTTGCGGCGTAATCCTTCCGGCGTTACCGGCACACAGTTTTCCAAAAACTACATCCGTTAATCCCGTTTTCTGGAATTAACGGATGGCTGTGTTTTATGGCCGGGATAATTCCGGTGTCTTCTCTCTTCTCCAGGTTATTTTTTCCCTTTTCTTATCTTCTTTATCTCAGGCGTTTTTTTAGTGCGGCTCCGGTACCGGAGTAGGAGTAGTGAGGCGGCTATGGTACAGGAAATGCGGCCTATGTTTCTGGCGTGATACAGATCTCTTATATTTAGGGTTTTGTGTAGTTAAATTTCGTCAAAGTTTTAGATATTGTTTCGAATTTTGGTTTTGTGAGATATTGGGGTTTGTAACTATAAAACCTTTGTATATAAGGCGTGTTGTAACTTTTATTTGTGGTTGTTATGAAAATATTTTCAGATGTATGAAAGTATTTTCATTAAAAATTTTTGAAAAAATACTACACAAAGCTATTGCAAAGTGTGCTCAACATCACTATCATGAAAATGTGCTCAGGGAGATGAGCAAAACAGATTTCGGAGGAAAACGAAATGAAGAGACTTTTTAACAGATATGTTGAAGCAGAACGTCTGGCACCGGTAACCCGCAGCTACTTTTTCAGCTACGTGAAGTAAGCGGCGTCCGGAAGTCGTCCGAACCCCGGGGCGGAGAAAAAAGGCCCCTGTTGTGAACAGTTATGTGAACAGAAATCGTGAGGAAACCGAAATGAGAAGACTTTTTAACAGATACGTTGAAGCAGAACGTCTGGCACCGGTAACCCGCAGCTACTTTTTCAGCTACGTGAAGTAAGCGGCGTCCGGAAGTCGTCCGAACCCCGGGGCGGAGAAAAAAGGCCCCTGTTGTGAACACTGATGTGAACAGAAATCGTGAGGAAACCGAAATGAGAAGACTTTTTAACAGATACGTTGAAGCAGAACGTCTGGCACCGGTAACCCGCAGCTACTTTTTCAGCTATGTGAAGTAAGCGGCACCCGGAAGATATCCGAGATTCGGGCTGATAGCACGATATAGGAAAGACCTGTAAAACAACAAACCTAAGCTTTTATCATTTGATCCCCGGTGCCGGAAATGCGCCGGGGCTTTTTTTATTCCTGCAGTATTCCTTCGGTGTTTTCAGTTCTCTAGCAAATTGTTCTGAAAAACACATAAATGACCTTTGGCCTCTCCCCGCTGTCTTCCCCGGGATTGCCTGTGCGAATTCACAATCTTGGTGAATTTCAGAGTGCCGGCGGCGGCATTCGGTATAAACTAAGAGTTTAATATTATCCGTAGCGAGAAGAAATTCCGGTGCTGTTCCTTTCCGGAAGAGCGAACCGGAGTTTTATTTCCTGCATATTTCTCTTGAAAGCACAGCCGGGGATTTACTAAGGGGGCAGTTAATATGAAGTATCGGAGTATCGGTCTGGAAATACTGCTGGGACTCCTCATGATGATTCCGGAATCCGTTCTGGCGGGGACGGCGTATGAAATGGAGGCCGCGGGAAAGAATGAGGCGGCTGCTCTCGGGAACCTGAAAATCAAAGCTCTCCGGACGGAAATGGCCCGCCATCTTTCACAGGACGAGCTAAAAAGCAACGCCAAAATTATCCGCACGGAGATCTTTCTGAAAATTGATGATTATGTATCTCCGGAGGGCGAGATCTCCTACCGGACGGAGGGAGACAGGGTTGTGGCCGCAGGACAGGTGACGGTAGATGATGCCAGAATTCTGGCTACCCTGGGCAAAAATTCCCTGGTTAAGGAGGGGAGTGTTTCCGGGAGCCCGGCTGAGGAGCCGGCTTCTGCCCCTCCGGAAAATACAGAAGCTCCGGTTCCCCCGGACTCCGGGAATCCGGAGGTTCCCGTAGCTGAGAGCCCCCGGGCTTCACCGGAGGGGGACACGGCATCCGGTTATGAAGCGCTTAAGGAGTATCGCGGCAGCACCACCGCCGAGGAGGATAAAAAGTTCCGGGATCTGGTTCTTATTGGCTTTGCAAAGCCGGAGGAAATTCTCAGGGCTCTGGAAAATGGTGCCAATCCCAATGTCATGAGCAGTACGGAACTGGGATACAGTTCAAAGCTTAAAAAGCAGCTTGCGGTGGAGGTGCCGCTTCTGTACCGCTATCTTAGCCGGAGCAATGCCAGCCTTGAGGTGGTAAAAATGCTTATTGAGCACGGGGCGTACTACAACTGGGAGAATCCTGAGGGCACAGTTTCTCTGGCTGCCCAGTTCATAAAGGGAAGGGAGGAGTTTCTGGAGTACTGGCTTTCCCTGAATCCGGATCTCAGGAGACTTAAGAATCTCAATGTCTGGAAGGCTCTTGACGGGGAGGCGGTCCGGGATGTCCTGCTTCTGGACTGGATGGCGCGGAAGGATTCCGTCAAAAAAACCGATCACTACCAGGTCTTTACCAGACTTCTGGATCTGGGGCTTCCTGCAAATGAAAAAATCGATCTTCACAACTGCTATCTCACCTACAGGGTTTATGAAAAGGGCGGGGCAAAGTATCTTCAGGCTCTCCTGGATCACGGCGCTGATCCGAACCTGTTTACGGCGTTCGAAACCAGCCCGCTTTATCTGGCAGCAAGGGATGACGATGTTGCTTTGTTCAGAAGTGCCGTTTCTCATGGTGCCACTCTGAATCCGGAAGGGGTGTCCTCGTTCCTGCTTTATTATCTTGACCTGGTAAGTGCGGGGAATAACCGGCTTTACAGTCTGGATTTTATAAAGGCGATTGTGGCGGCCGGAGGAGATATAGGCTATGAATCCCCGGACGGCAAATCTTCCGTGGCTCGGAGACTTTTTAGCAGCAAGAGCTCTCTGGATATCATTGAGTACTGGCTCAGTCTCGGTCCCGATATCAGAAAAATGAAATCCCTGGCGAAATTGCAGGAGGAGGCACTGTATTCCTGGCTTAATTTCAAATCCGTCGGGGATAAACGTCATCTGGAGCTTACCGGAAAGCTGTTTGATATCGGGTTTGATCCCAATGTCCGGAACGGCAACTCGCTTATGATCGAAAAGGCCTACGAGAAGGGCGGTATCGACTATGTCCGGGTGTTTCTGGAAAAGGGAGCCGACCCCAATGCCCGGAATGGCTATCAGAAGCCCCTGATATTTCTGGCGGCTGAGACTAAAAATCCTGATTTCTTCCGTATTCTTGCAGATTACCGGGCGGATCTGAATGCTACCAACAAGTACGGCGAAAGCCTTCTTTTTGCTGCGGTGGCCGACGATAATCCCGACCTTGATTTCATCAGAACGGTTATTGAAAAAGGCGCCGATGTGAATTTTGTGCGCAGCAAAAACGGATTTTCGGTACTGATGCAGGCAGTGCGGGATCGCAGTGTCAGCAAGGACGGTGTTGTGGATCTGCTTCTTAAGAGCGGAGCCAATCCCAACGCTGCGACACCGGCGGGGCACACCGCTCTCATGATGGCGGTAAGCGAGCCTAAAAATCCCAGCATAGCGACTATTAAAAGTCTGATAGATGCCGGTGCCTTGCTGGAAACGCAGGATAAGGAAGGTGCCACGGCTCTGACATTCGCGATTGCCTCCAATCATCCTCCAGCAATACGTCTGCTGCTGGAAATGGGAGCGGATCCGGATCGGGCTCTCAGTGTCACTCATGAGGTGAAGGTTGGGAAGGGCAAGGATGCCAAAAAGGTGGTCAAGTCACTCAGGGAGCTTGTCAACGAAGCTGATAAGCCGGAGCTCACAGAAATGAAGGAGATCCTCGCGGAATTTCTTTAGCGGTTTTTCTGACTGAGTGCCAGGCGGACAAGGAGCCGGGAAGAGCGGATCGGTTGAAGGAGAGATGTCCAGGGACAGAAATCGGGGACGGAAACAGGGGAATGCTATGGGAAAAAACCGGATTTTGATTGTGGACGATGATGCCAGACTCAGGGAGGCCATTACCGACACGCTGATGCTTTCGGGATATGAATGCACGGAAGCGGCGGGGGGCGAGCAGGCGCTGGATATTCTTTCGAGAATGCGGATTGGCATGGTGATTTCCGATATTCAGATGGACGGCATGGACGGCCACAGTCTTCTTAATGCCATTCATGAGAAGTATCCGCAGATTCCGGTACTGCTTATGACTGCCTATGCCAATATTGACGGGGCAGTGAAGGCCATGCGGGACGGCGCCGTGGACTATCTGGCCAAGCCCTTTGCTCCCGAGGTGCTTCTGAACCAGGTTATCAGGTATGTGCCGCAGGAGCCAGTTGACAGGAGCGGACCGGTATACGGGGACCCGAAGACTGCGGAGCTTCTGGAAATGGCCCGGAAGGTGGCCCGCTCGGAGGCTACGGTGATGATTACCGGCCCCAGCGGATCCGGAAAGGAGGTTCTGTCCCGTTTTGTTCATGACAATTCCGAGAGAAGTGCGGGGCCCTTTGTGGCCATAAACTGCGCGGCCATACCCGAAACCATGCTGGAGTCCACCCTGTTCGGGTATGAGAAGGGTGCCTTTACCGGAGCGGTTCAGGCCTGTCCCGGTAAATTCGAGCAGGCCCAGGGCGGTACCATTCTTCTGGACGAAATCACCGAGATGGATCTGTCCTTGCAGGCCAAGCTTCTGCGGGTACTGCAGGAAAAGGAGGTGGAGCGGCTTGGCGGCCGGAAGACCATTTCTCTGGATGTCCGGGTGATTGCCACCTCCAACCGGGATCTCCGGGCGGCGGTTGCGGACGGGCGGTTTCGGGAGGATCTCTACTACCGTCTTAATGTTTTTCCGCTGAAATGGCCGGCACTCCGGGAGCGGCCTTTGGATATCGTTCCTCTGGCGCGCTTTATGCTGAAATCCGCTTTAGAGGAGCAGAAGCTTCCCGATAAGCCTCTGACTCCGGAGGCGGAACGGAAGCTTCTGGCCTATGGCTGGCCCGGAAATGTCCGGGAGCTCGGCAATGTGATGCAGCGGGCGCTTATTATCGCGGGATCCGAAATTACCCCGGAAGCGCTGATTTTTGATGACGAAAGTCAGTTTATTCCTGAGACTCCGGTTCCGGCGGCGGCTTCGCCGGGAGCTCCGGAACGGCCTTCCGGCGGCGGAAAGCTGGGCGAGGAGATGAAGATTCAGGAATTTCAGATTATACTTGATACCCTGATTGACTGCGGCGGCAGCCGGCAGGAGTGTGCGGAAAGGCTGGGCATGAGTCCCCGCACGCTGCGCTACAAGCTCTCCAAAATGCGGGAGGCCGGCTTTGTGGTTCCTGACTAGCGGCGGCAGAGAAACGGAAAGTGAATGCCGGGTTTCAGATCCGGAATAATGAGGTTTAAATGAAAATTCTGGTGGTGGCCCCTTCCTGGGTAGGGGATCTGGTGATGGCGGAGAGTCTTCTTATCACCCTGAAAAAGCTTTACCCTGCGGCAGTTATTCATGTGCTGGCTCCGGCCTGGTGTCTCGATATTGTTAAAAGAATGCCCGAGGCGGAGAAGGGGATTCTGATGCCCATCGGACATGGCAGCTTTGATCTCGGGGGGCGGATAAAGCTGGGACGGGCTCTGGCCGGGGAACACTATGACGAGGCCTATATTCTTCCGAATTCCTGGAAGAGTGCCCTGATTCCCTTTTTTGCGGGAATTAAAAGGCGCATCGGCTGGAAAGGGGAAATGCGCTATGGTCTTATTAACGTTATGCGCAAAAACAAACAGGATTTTCCGAGACTGATTGCCCGGTATTCAGCTCTGGCCTGGCCCCGGGACAAGGTAGCAAAGCAGGCGGATCTGGAATTTCTGCCTTATCCCCGGCTGGAGAGCCGGAAGCCGGATACCGCACTTCTGGACAGGTTTGGTATCCGGCCGGGGCTCAAACCTCTGGGACTCTGTCCCGGTGCGGAGTTTGGTCCCGCCAAGAAATGGCCTCCGGAGTACTATGCCGCTGTTTCCGCCAGGTATCTGGCCGCATTTCCGGAGCGGGAGGCCTGGATTTTTGGTTCCGCCAGGGATCGTGATACCGGGGAGGACATCAGAAGGCAGGTTCCGGAGGAGCTTAGGGAGCGGGTCAGGGTTCTGGCCGGCATGACCACGCTGGAGGAGGCTATTGATCTCCTGGCGGCATGCGCTCTGGTGCTTTCCAATGATTCCGGCCTTATGCATGTTGCCGCAGCAACCGGGGTAAGACTTGCTGCGGTGTTCGGTTCCACCAGTGCTCAGTACACCCCGCCCTCTGATGACAGTGCTCTCATCATTGAGTCGGAGGTGAGCTGTCATCCCTGCTTTAAGCGGGTCTGTCCCAAGGGCAGTACGGAGTGTCTTCTGAAGCTAGTTCCGGATGCTGTCTGGGAGAAAATCATTGCAAAGTGGCCGGATCTTTAAGCCGGCACCGGAAAAAGGGGATCTCGCATGTCCGGAAGTTCATTTAGGGCGGCAGTGCCGGAGCTGGTCTACCGGGCCGGCACGACTCTGCTGGCCCCTGTGGTGGCGCTTTTTATCAGATTTCGTTCCAAAACCTCCTACGGTGCCCGCTGGCGGGAGCTTCTCGGGGATGTTCCCGAAAAAGACTACGGAAATCCGGTATGGTTTCATACCGTCAGCGTGGGGGAATCCATGGGGGCCCGGCCGCTTATAATGGAATTCCGGAGAACCCGGCCGGACATTCCGGTGCTGGTAACCACCACCACCGCTACCGGCAGGGCGGTTTATGACAGTGTCCGGGATCTGGTGCCGCATCTTTATGCGCCTCTGGATTCGCCCCGGGCGGTAAAAAGATTTCTGGACCGGGTGCGGCCCCGGCTTTACGTGACCATGGAAACGGAGCTCTGGCCGGCTCTTCTGGCGGAGCTGGCAAAAAGAAAGATTCCTGCCGTGGTGATGAATGCCCGGCTTTCTGATCGTTCCCGGGATCGTTATCTTAGGGTGGCCGGGATTTTTCAGGAGCTTATCGGAAACCGGCTGACCCGGCTGGTGTGCCAGACTCCGGCAGATGCCGCCAATTTTGAAAAACTGGGCATTCCGGGATCCCGGATTACGGTTTCGGGATCCGTAAAATTTGACATTTCTCCGGACACCGGAGCCTTTGCCAAAGGGCGGGAATTCAGGAAGCAGCTTTGCAGGGCGGCTTTTCCGGACAGCTTTGCGTCCGGTGGTCCGCTCTTTCTGGCGGTGGCCAGTACTCACCGGGGCGAGGATTCCCTGATGCTGGATATTTTCCGGAAGCTTAAAAACGTGCTGCCGGCACTGGTCATGATTATTATTCCCCGGCACCCGGAGCGCTTTCAGGAGGTTTGGGAGCTTATGGGAACTGCGGGGTTCAGGCGCAGCCGGCGTACTCTTCTGGAAAAAGAGGCCGCCTCCTCCGGTTTTTCCTGTCCGGAGGTGATTCTCGGGGATTCCATGAATGAGCTTTATCTTTATTTCGGGATGGCGGATCTGGTACTGATGGGCGGCAGTCTGGTGGATATCGGAGGACATAATCCCCTGGAGCCGGCCGCCCTGGGCTGTCCGGTAGTGACTGGTCCCTTTATCAGAAATTTCCGGAAAATTTATCAGGAAATGGCGGCCCGTCAGGCCAGCAGGGTAATTCCGGCTGAGAGTCTTTTGGCAGAGCTTCAGGAGCTTCTCGGTAATCCCCGGGAGTTACAGAAGCTGGGAGCGGCCGGAAAGGCCTTTATTGACGAAAACCGCGGGGCTTTAAAGAAAACCCTGGAGGAGATATGGCTGGTTCTGGACAGGGAGACAGCCCTGTAATCCTCTTCTGTTCCGGAGAAGTGTTAGCCTCCTTGGGGAACCGGCGCAAAAAAAAAAGAGAGAGCCCGGGCCCCCTCTTTTCTGATTTAATGAAGCTCCTTTTCCGGGAACTGTCCTGTTCCCCGGGGCTTTTACTTCACAAACTTATAGGCGCTTCTGGCGATAACCAGTTCTTCGTTGGTGGGTACGACGATGATTTTTACCCTGGAATCCGGAGCGCTGATGAGGCCGCGGCCGCCCAGGTAGGCAACGGCCTTTTCGTTAAGAGCGTCATCCAGCCGGGCACCCAGGATCTCGGGCAGATATTCGATAACCTGCTTTCTCATGATAAAGGAGTTTTCGCCGATGCCGCCGGTAAAGACAATGGCATCCACATGTCCCAGGGGGACATAGTAGGAGGCGATGAACTTGGCAGCCCGGTAGCAGAACATCTTGAAGGCCAGCGTGCATTTTTCGTCGCCGTTCTTGTAGCCTTCGCAGATGCCGCGCCAGTCTGAGGTGGTGCCGGAAAGAGCGATAAGACCGGATTTCTTGTTAAAGATTTCGCGGACTTCCTCCACCTTGTAATGGAGCACGTCGCACATGAAGAATACTACGGAGGCGTCGATGGATCCGGTGCGGGTGCCCATTACCAGTCCGTCCAGCGGGGTAAGACCCATGGAGGTGTCCATGCACTTGCCGTTCTTCACTGCCGATATGGAGGCGCCGTTGCCAAGATGGCAGGTAATGGCGTTAAAATCTGAGGCCTCATAGCCCAGTTCTCTGGCAGCCTCGTTGTACACGTAGCCGTGGGAGGTGCCGTGAGCTCCGTAGCGGCGGATTCCGTGCTTGGTGTAGAGCTCTTCCGGAATGGCGTATCTGTAGGCCACGTCCGGCATGGTCTGATGGAAGGCAGTGTCGAACACGGTAACGTGCGGCACTTTGTTAAAGGCCTTTCTGGCAGCTCTGATGCCGATAAGATGTCCCGGATTGTGAAGCGGAGCGAACGGAATGCATTTTTCGATTCCCTTCTCCACCTCGTCGTCCACCAGAGTAGGCTCGCTGTAAAGTTCTCCGCCCTGCACAATACGGTGCCCCACTGCGCAGATGGAGTCCAGAAGATCCTTTCTCTTGGAGAGAATATTGTTGTTCAGGAAGGAAACGGCAACGTTGTGATCGGCCCCGGCGCCCAGATCCGCGCTTTCCTTGTCAATCCCCTCGAAACGCCATTCGATGCGGGCATCCGGCAGACCAAGCTTTTCGGCAATGCCGTTAAGAAACACATGACCGTCATCAGGGTTAATGATGGCGAATTTAAGAGAAGAACTGCCGCAGTTAATTACCAGTACAGTTTTTTCAACATTAGAAGTCATTTGGGAATCCTTTAATTATCAGGAATGGTATTCCTGCTTTTAAAAGTGCTGTGAACACGCTGGTACAGTGTTTTTTGAATACGGTTAATCTGAAACC
>NZ_KB899639.1:122648-170326 GCF_000378405.1 Succinimonas amylolytica DSM 2873
CAGATGCAGCTCACGTTTTTTGTTTTCATAAACAGTTTCATGAAACCGGATAATTATTAATTTTTTAATAACTTTTCGCTGAAAAGTGTTAATTTCCGAAGTTCGACAGTTTGCGTAACATAGATCTCTGCAAATCCTTGCTAGATAAGATTTTTTGTAATGCTAGGTAGTTTTAGGCTGTTTCAGCTTTTTAGGGCCTGCCGAAATTTTTTTCAAAATTTTTTTCATTGTGTCTTTCATCACTACCTCATGGGTCAGTTCTGTGAGTCCACAACATTCCAGGAGATCAGAAATGAGTTCTGAGTTGTTGTAGTCAGGCTGATAACCATTGCCGTTATCTACCTCTATTACACGTATGTCCTTCAAAGCCTGAATTATCTGTTCAATTGAGTATTTTCCGTCGGGATACTTCAGTTTATTCTCGTTTAAGGAAGCAATTTTCTGTTCAACTCCTCGAAGCAGTACCAGAGCCATAAAACAAACAAGAAAATGAGCCGTTATCCTCTGATCCTTGCTATGATAGAAAGGCCGTGATTCCAGATCTGTTTTCATAATCCGGAAACATTCCTCAATCTCCCACCGCCGGGCACTGATTGCAGCAATCTGCTCGGCAGGCATCTTGTCAGCAAAAATATTTGTAGTTACAGCATAAAAGCCGTCAAACCTAGCATCTTCCTCTATCTTTTGAGTGTTTAGGAAAGCAGAGGCATTAACAGCTATTTCACCATCTTCTGTTGAATACGTCTTTTCAATGAGAGATTTGGGGCTATGGTCACTTTCACGGTCAAAAGTCCTGTTCTCAATCATTTTTGCTGCTCTTTTGATTTTTCGTTCTCTCAGAGACCTCAAAAATTCGTAGTACTTGATGGAGAATGTGACAATCAGTCTGGCATCCATGCCTTCAGCTGTTGTCCGCTCCTTGAAAAAAATCGTGTGATAATGCTCTGCATAGCAGGCTGGATCAGACAGTTTGCTGAGATCAAAATTTGTTTTAGTCACCCGCTTTCCGGCTGTATCAAGAGAAAAATAAGACCATCCGGTCTTCTCGACAGACCATTCCTTCAGATGGAGTTTCAGTTTCTTGATTGACTGGGTGCATATGAAGTGCCGCTGCCCGCGGAATCCCATTTTTACCAGCAGGTCATCTTCTCCAACATTGTTGAAAGATCTGTTGGCATCACCCGAAAGCCCCGCATCGGTACAGACTGTGATATCAGTCGTTTTGAAGTTCTTTATAAGCTCTTTTTCAAGTGGAACTATGGTCGTCTGCTCATTGGTATTGCCGGGGTTGATACAGAAACCCAGAGGGATACCGTTGCCGTCCATGAATAACCCCATTTGGACGATTGGATTTGGACGATTCTCTTTTGATTTGCCGTATTTTCTCAGTGTATGGTTCTTCTTCCAATCATCCGGAATATCATCCCTGTCACAATCTTCCAGTTCCTTTTCAGAATAGAAATTGGTGCAGTCGTAGTAGAGATGGTTCACATCACGTTCGCAGACATTCGCTGTGTACTGATACAGTCTGTCCTGAACAAGACTGACGTCTTCGTTTAGAACATCCATGGCTCTGTAGATGTGCTGCAGTTCGATTTCATACTTTTCGAAGAACCTGTGCTGGAAGTCATTAACCAGTGCCAGTTTTGACGATGGGAACAGGATCCGTCCGAAGAGCATGACCTTGAGAACCTCTGTAAGGTCATATCCGGTAATGTGAGGATGTTTGTCCTGAAGCTCCTCGCATATCCGGTTCATTCCAAACTCGTAGTACAGTTTCTCCAGAATCAGATAGCCAGCATTGAAGATGTTGCTTTTCTTGTCCTTAAGGTGATCCTCCCTGAGTTTGATTACAATCTCACGCTGGTTTTCTGACTTTTCCTTCAACGCCCTGGCATTCAGTGAATTCACATAGTTCCTGCACCAGGCTTCAGCGTCATCAACCTTATACTTCTCTCTTATGGCACTGGCACAACCTAACTTCTCAATCGTCCTTGATGTTCTCCTGCCAGTTTCTGTCCGGCAGTCTTCAATAACAAAGTAATAGTAGTTGTCCGGCTTTCCGGTGTGGCTTAGTCTCATGGTAACAGTGGATGGTTAGTTCAACAGACAAACTATAGTATAACATATTACGAATGTTACGCAATATTTTTAATAACTTTTTTAGGCAAAAAAGCAAGCCACCATTGGGCTTCGGGCAATTTTGTTTAAGATCAACTGTCGAACTTCCGGGAATCCTTTAATTATCAGGAATGGTATTCCTGCTTTTAAAAGTGCTGTGAACACGCTGGTACAGTGTTTTTTGAATACGGTTAATCTGAAACCGGCAGCGGGAATTCTATCACAAAAAGGCTTAATTAACTATTCCGGATCCTGAACCAGCGGGGGGTTCTTTCCCGGTATTCCCGGTATTCAGGACAGGTTTTTTCGAGAAAGGCCTCCTCCATGAGAATCTGGCGTTTTAAAAAGTGCCTGACACACAGGAGCGTCAGGGGAAGCAGGGCCGGGGAGAAAATAAGTCCCCATCCTGAAAGCAGAAAAAAGTGGGAAAGATACATGGGATTCCGGCTCCGGCGGTAGATTCCTTCCGTAAAAATGCGGTGCGGCGTTCTCGATAGGGGGTGCGGGCTTATCCGGTACCTGATAAAGGGGGCCAGCGCCAGAGCGGCGATGATGATTCCTGCAGTGATGAGCGTAAGTCCTAAAGCGGTCAGCGGCAGCGCGGATCCGGTCAGAAGATCGCCGGGCAGGTTTCGGAATTGTTCCGTAATCAGGGAGAGCGGACTTTCTTCAGGCCGGACATCATTGCTTTCCGCAAAAAACGGCCTTGCCAGATAACAGGCAAAATGGACCAGAAAGCATTCTCCGGTAACTGCCGGAGGAATAAGCAAATAAGCTTTGATATTGCTAAAAACAGATCCTGACATGGTTATTTCATACTGGTGCGCGTTACGTGCCGTCATGCATTATTCTGCCATGACGGTATCAGATGCAGCTCACGTTTTTTGTTTTCATAAACAGTTTCATGAAACCGGATAATTATTAATTTTTTAATAACTTTTCGCTGAAAAGTGTTAATTTGCTGTAATCAAATGTGATATAATTCAAAAAAAGTAGAAAAGGTTTTCACCTTAAAATAACTGATTATATCTGGATGAAAGATGCGTTTCATTTTTTCACTTGCCCTGGGCTTACTGATCCTGCTGTGCTCTTCGGCCGTATTCGGAGAAGTACCGGTCATTTATGTTACCGACAGCAATGTTCAGATGGATATTTCGGGACGCATCGAGGTCAACCGCGAGTCTCCGAAGGCTCTGTGGCCGTGGGAGGTTGTCGGTCCCTGGGAAAAATACAGTGTTGAGCCCGTAAAGTGGGCAGGCAGCGATAACCGGGTGCGCTGGTTCCGGTTCCGGGTGGAAAACCGCAGCGGAGACAGTGCCAGTCTGGTGCTCAGCGTCAACAATATCTTCATTAACAAGGTCGATGTATTTGTTCAGAACCAGCGGGGACAGCTCATCAATGTCTGGCATACCGGCATTGACCGGGGGCTCAGCTCCAAATTTTTTCCGTCCAGCGGCTGGGATTTTCCGATTTTTACCCGTAATCATGAATACAGCACTATCTATGTCAGACTGATATCGAATCTGGATACCCAGTTCAATTTCGGTCTGGTAGATGTAAAGAAATTTAATTTTCAGGACACCGCAGACAAGGTAATAAACGGAATTACGGTGGGCATCATGCTCATCGTATTTATTTCTTCTCTGGTGTTTTTTATTTTTCTCCGGGAAAAGCGCTATCTTTATTACACCATTCTGGCGCTTTCAGTGACCTCCTGTATCTGGATCTCCGGAAGCTACCTCACCCTGATATCCCGGTTTTTCAGCGGCAATGCGGATCTGGTCCGGAATTATGTCTGTGCCGGTCTTCTGGCTCTGGCCGGGTTTTCAGGATCGGTGTTTACCTTCCTGCCGTATTTCCGGACGGCGCTATTCAGATATTATCAGATTGTCTTTACGGCTCTGGGCATTATCGGTGTCGCCGCGGTCTGGTTTCTGCCCGAAAAGGCCGGTTTTTTCTATATGCTGTCCTGCTATGCCGTTACGGCGGCGATCGGAGTCTATTTCATTTTCCGGGCGCTCCGGGAGCAGAACTACATTCACCTCTGCTATGTGTTTGTCGCGGAGCTGTTCCTGGCGGGAGTTACCGTTCCGAATCTGGCACTTCTGGGCTATCTGGGCTTCGAGGCTGACACGCACCGGTATTTCTGTCTGGTTTCCGGTCTTCTCGGGATTATGGTTTCCATTTCCATGGGCTACTGGGCCTATTATGAAAGAACCCGGGGCGATGAGGCCGCCATCCAGGCTGCTGAAAACAGCAACCGGCTGAACCAGTTCCTGAATCACAGTACCTCCGGACTTTTCATTATGTCCTGGACCGGGCGCATTCAGGAGGTGAATCCGGCCTTTGTTGCACTGGTAGGGAATCCGGCAAATGACAGCTCTGACGGCAAAAGCTACTGCTCCTTCTCCAGTCTCTGCTGCGAGCCTGATGTATTTGATGACTTTTTTGCAAGGCTGGTACGCAAGGTAAATACGGTACTTGACGGGATGAAGAATGACAGCATTCCCTCGGTGAGCGACGTCAGGAATCTGGATATCAGAGGGCGGGAGGGGAAAACCGTGCCGGTGAAGCTCACTTTGACCTTTTTGCCGACCTATGATCTCAGAAGATGCCTGAATTCCCAGGGCAAGGTCAGCAACAGCATGTACCAGTTTATCGGCGAGTTTTCTGACATGAGTCAGGATGAAAGCTACATAAGTCAGCTGCGTTTCCTGGAAAATAATGATCCGGTGACCGGAGTCTACAACCGCAAGTACTTTATGGAAATGCTGAACCGGGAGCTGGGGCTGGAGGGGGCCAACAAGGGAGTGCTCTGCTTTATCCGGATTCAGAATCTTAACTATATCAACGACGTGTCCGGCCATACCTATGGCGATGAAATTCTGCACCGGATAGCGGATTGCCTGAAATCCGGCATCAGGACAGAGTTTGACGTGTTCAGGATTAACGGCAACGAGTTTGCGGTTCTGATGCGTTCGTGCTCCGCCCGAGATGCTCTGGGTTATGCCAAGGAATGGCGCCGGAAGCTTATAAGTCTCAGGCTGAACGTTTCCGGGAATATGCATGTCATCACCATGAACATGGGGCTGGTGCTTATTGATACTGCCAGAGGAAATGTTTCCGCGCTCCTGTCCTGTGCCAATGCCGCCTGCCGGATTGCCATGGACATGGGGCCCAATACCTACCACCTGTTTATTTCCGATAATGCCATAAACCGTCTTCCTGCCTATACTGAGACCGTTTCTCTGGTTACCAGGATTCATCAGGCTCTGGACAGCGGTTCCATTTTTGCAGTCAGACAGAAGATTCTGAACATGCGGTACCGGAACCGGAAGTGCTACGAGCTTTTTGCCAGAATCATCGGGGATCGGCGGGATGTTATTGAGCCCTCCTCGTTTGTGTCCCGGTGCTATGGCTTCAATATCATGTCCAGAATTGACAGCTGGATGCTGGAAAGCCTTAACAGAATATACCGGGACAATCCGGAGGGCTTTAAGGATATTGATGTGGTCTTTGTCAATATCAGTTCGGAAACCATCTGCGATCAGGATTTTGTTTCCAGGCTCCGGAATCTTCTCAACAACAATCTCGCTCTTACCAGGGTTATCTGCTTTGAGATAGACGAGGATGATGTCAGTCATCATCTGGATTCGGTGCTGAACTTTATGAACAAGTTCCGGAACAGCTGTCTCGGTTTTGCCCTGGACAATTTCGGGAAGAGCGGCTGTCTCGGCTACATGCTGAAGCTGCTGCCGATTTTGTATATCAAGTTTCATCCGGACTTTACCCAGAACATCAGCCGCGACGAAAGCAACCTTATCATCATCAAATCGCTGATTCAGATGGCCCGTGGGCTTCATATGCATACCATGGTGTCCCAGATTGAAAACGAAGATGATTTCCGGATCTTCGAGGAGCTGGGGGTGGATTTCTGTCAGGGGTGCTATATCTGTCCTCCCAGTCCGGTAAGTCAGGACTACCAGGTCTCGGAAGCGCAGAATGATGTTCCGGAGGAATGCGGAGCGGTCAGAAAGGCCTGACCGGCCAGAGTGCCAGGCTCCACCGGCCGGCAGATTTTTGTTCCGGCTCTCAATTGTCATTAAAGTCTAAGATAAAGTATAATCACCGGCAGTTTTTGCCGGTTTTTTTGTTGCGGAGGAGCTTTCCCTCCGGTACGGATTTAAGAGGAATTTATGAGTGATTTGAATGAGCTTGTGAGCCAGGCTCAGGCCCGGATTGCCGAGGCCGGAGATGAGGCTGCCCTGGAGGCCGTAAGGGTCGACTATCTGGGGAAAAAAGGCCTTTTTACAGAACAGATGAAGGGACTCGGCAAGCTTTCTCCGGAAGAGCGTCCCAAAATGGGAGCGGTTATCAATGCTGCCAAGACCCAGGTAACCGAGGCTCTTAATGCCAGAAGAGCGGCAATTGAGGCGGAGATTCTGAACTGCCGGCTGGCTTCAGAGACCGTGGATGTTACCCTTCCCGGCCGGAGGGCGGAATCCGGCACCCTGCATCCGGTTACCCGTACTATCAGAAGAATCGAGGAGATTTTTGAGTCTCTGGGCTTCACTACCGAGTCCGGCCCGGAAATTGAGGACTGCTTCCATAATTTCGATGCGCTCTGCATTGAGCCGGATCATCCGGCACGCTCCGAGCACGATACCTTTTATTTCAATGACAACCTGCTTCTGCGCACCCAGACTTCCGGAGTGCAGATTCGCACCATGGAGAAGAAGGCTCCTCCCATCCGGATTATTGTGCCCGGAAGAGTTTACCGTCCCGATTATGATATGACCCACACGCCGATGTTTCATCAGGTGGAAGGCCTTCTGGTGGATGATCACAGCACCTTCGCCGAGCTTAAGGGGGTGCTGCACAGCTTCCTGGTCAACTTTTTCGAGGAGGAGCTGGAGGTGCGGTTCCGTCCTTCATACTTCCCGTTCACCGAACCCTCCGCCGAGGTCGATGTCAGGAGAAAGAACGGCAAGTGGCTGGAGGTTCTGGGCTGCGGGATGGTAAATCCCCGCCTCTACAGCAATGTAGGACTGGATCCGGACAGATATCACGGTTTTGCCTTTGGTCTCGGAGTGGAGCGTCTGGCTATGCTGCGCTACGGTGTAAACGACCTCAGGGCGTTTTTCGAGAACGATATGAGATTCCTGAAGCAGTTTGGCAAGTAAAACCGGCCGCCGGTCAGAATTAGGAGATATTTTTAAATGATTTTCAATAAGCAGTGGCTGGACGAGCTGGTACCGAACAGCCTTTCGGCAGACGAGGTTTCGGACATTATCACCATGGCCGGTCTCGAGGTTGATTCTGTGGATCCTGTAACCGGGGAGTTTTCCGGGGTGGTAGTGGGCGAGGTGCTGACCTGCGCCGATCATCCGGATTCCGATCATCTGCACATTACTACCGTCAGGGTTGGTGAAAACGAGGTTCTGGACATTGTCTGCGGGGCCCCGAACTGCAGACAGGGGCTTCGGGTAGCCTGCGCCAAGGTGGGGGCTGTGCTTCCCGGAAATTTCCGGATCAAGCCGGCCAAGCTCAGAGGCGTTCCGTCCAACGGCATGCTCTGCTCCGCAAAGGAACTGGGACTCAGCGAGGAAAGCAACGGCATCATCGAGTTCCCGGCCGATGCTCCGGTAGGTACTGATATTCACGATTACCTGGGGCTTGACGATCAGGCCATAACTGTGGATCTTACTGCCAACAGAGCCGACTGTCTCAGCATTCGCGGCATTGCCCGGGAATTCGGAGTTCTTACCGGCACCGATGTGCGCTATCCGGAAATCCCTGCTGTTCCCGCCTCCATAAGTGATACCTTTCCGGCTCAGGTTGCGGACACCGAGGGCTGCCCCCGCTATCTTACCAGGGTAATCAGAAATGTGGATCTCTCCCGGAAGAGCCCACTCTGGATGCAGGAGAAGCTGAGAAGACTGGGAATGCGCAGTCTGGATCCGGTGGTGGATGTTACCAATTATGTCATGCTGGAACTGGGGCAGCCGCTGCACGCCTTTGATCTGGACACGCTTCAGGGCGGAATCACCGTCAGAAAGGCCAGATCAGATGAAAAAATCGTGCTTTTAAGCGGACAGGAGGCTTCTCTTTCCCCGGATACTCTGGTGATTGCCGACGATGCCGGAGCGGTGGCACTGGCGGGAATCTTCGGAGGAGACCGCACCGGAGTAAAGGCCGGCACGGTCAACATTCTGCTGGAATCAGCGTTTTTCAGCCCAAAGGCCATCAAGAACCGGGCCAGAAGCTATGGTCTCGATACCGAGGCTGCCCACCGCTTTGAAAGAGGGGTGGACTACCGGATTCAGGCTGCAGCCATGGAAAGAGCTACCAGATTCATTCTGGACATCGCCGGCGGCGAGGCCGGTCCGGTTTCCGAGACCGTGTGCGAGGAGAAGCTGCCGCAGCCGGAGAGAATCAATGTTCCCTTCAGCCTGATAAAGGAAGTGCTGGGTGTTTCCATAGAGCGAAACGCGGTCACTGACTATCTGACCAGACTGGGCATGGAGCCGGAGGTCAGCGGCGATGCGGTGTCCGCTATCAGCCCCAGCTGGCGCTATGATATTGCCATTCCGGTGGATATCTGCGAGGAAGTGGCCCGGATGTACGGCTATGACCGGATTCCGAACGTGGATCCGGTGGCTCCTCTGCGCATGATTCCGCGGCATGAGGCGCAGGTTTCCTCCTGGGACGTGAAGTCCCTGCTGGCAGATATGGGCTATCATGAGGTGATTACCTACAGCTTTGTGGACGACCGCTCTCTGTCAGTGCTTAATCCTGCGGAAAAGCCTATCATTCTTCCGCATCCGATTACTTCGGAAATGAACGCCATGCGAACCACCCTCTGGGCCGGACTGGTGAATGCAGCCCTTTACAATATGAACCGGCAGGCCAGCGACCTCAGGCTTTTTGAAACGGGACTGACCTTTATTTCTGATCCGGATGCGGAAAACGGTATCCGGCAGGAGGAGATGGCCGGCGGTCTTATCACTGGAGGAAGTTCCCGTGAAAGCTGGTACGGAAAGCCCCGGGATCTTGATTTCTACGATATCAAGGGCGATGTGGAAAGACTTCTGGAGATTACCTCCGGCAATGCGGAGTTTGACTTCGTTACCGGAGTGCATCCGGCACTGCATCCCGGGGTTTCTGCCGCCATTCTCCGTAACGGCGAGCATGTGGGAGATGTAGGGCTTATCCATCCTTCCGTGCAGAAGGCCCTGGGACTTAAAAAGAAGGTATTCCTGTTCCAGATAAAGATGCGGGCTCTCTCGGTCAGAGGCATAACCGCATATGCCGATTTCTCGAAATTCCCGTCAATCCGCCGCGATTACGCCATGGTGATTGACAGCAGTGTTCCGGCAGCAAGGATCCTGAATACTGTCAGAAGAAATGCCGGAGCGCTCCTTCAGGATGTTAATATTTTTGATATCTATGAAGGCGATAACATTGCTGCGGGCAAGAAGAGTGTGGCTTTCAGCGTGGTGCTGCAGTCTCCGGACCGTACTCTCGAGGACAGTGATATTCAGGAAATTAATGACCGTATAGTGTCCAGCCTCAGAGAAAGCTTCGGGGCCGAGCTAAGGGAATAATTTTCCGGACATTAGCAAAAACAGTCTGTTAAAGGAGAGGCGGAAATGCTGTCTCTCCTTTTTGTTGCCGGCTAAACAGACTGGCGGCAGCAATAATGGCCGGGAAAGCCCGGTACGGCAGAGATAAACGGGGAGAATTATGGCAATGACAGCTGATTGTGCCGATTATAATGATGGCGGCGAGAGTGCCGGATGTGATTTTTGTAAGGAATATATTCCGTTTTCAGAGGCCGAGATCCGGATGTTCGGCAGCGTATTCGGCACTGCTGATCCCGAATGCTGTCCGGAAGGGGCTCCGGATTTCGGACGTGCCGGGATTCCGGAGAATGTTTCCGGCATGGGAAGCTTCCGGAGACAGCGGGGCGGCGGAAAGTCATTTCCGGCCCCGCAATACGGCAATCCGGCCCGGGATGACAACCAGAGCCGGGTTTATCTGAATGTGCCCTATGCCGAAAAGGATGCTGCCAGGAGACTGGGGGCCCGCTGGGATGCTTCCCGGCGGAAGTGGTATGTGCCGGACGGCTCGGATCTCGGACCGTTTCAGAGATGGCTGAATCTTTCGGAACGTTTTTAGGACGGTTCTTCGGGGGAAATCTGCAATGGATGAAAAAAAATATCTCTACAACACCAATAAGACACTTAAAAGACTGCGGCATCTGACGGGAGATGCCATCAGGGATTTCAATATGATTGAATCCGGAGACCGGGTGATGGTATGCATGTCGGGCGGCAAGGACAGCTACGCGCTTCTGGATATCCTTTCCAGTCTCCGGAAGAGTGCGCCGGTGGATTTCGATCTGATTCCGGTACATCTTAATCCGCATCTTCCCGGATATCCCCAGGGAGTAATGGAGGAGTATCTCCGGGGTACCGGACTTCCGTACCATATTATTGATGAGAATGTCTACGGCATTGTGCGGGAAAAGATTCCCGACGGCCACAATATCTGCTCTCTGTGCTCCCGGCTGAGACGGGGGATTCTCTATCGGGTGGCGGGAGAGATCGGGGCTACCAAAATTGCCCTGGGGCACCATGCGGATGATGTTCTCGGTACCTTCTTTCTGAATCTTTTTTATTCCGGAACTGTCAAGGGCATGCCGGCGAAGCTTCATACAGATGACGGCCGTCATATAGTGATAAGGCCGCTGGTGTACTGCCGGGAACGTGATATTGTCAGACTGGCAGAAGGCCGGGGCTATCCCCTGTTTCCTAAAAATCTGTGCGAGTTTGGAGAAAACAAAATGCGGGGGGAGATCCGGGAGATGATTGCCGCATGGGATCGGAAGTATCCGGGACGAAGCATGAATATGTGCAAGGCCATGGGACGGATCAGTCTCAGTCATATGCTGGATCGCCGGCTTTATGATTTTGACAGAGACGAAATTATTGCCGGAAGCCGGGCCGGAACTGAGAGGCCGGATCCGGAACAGCACCGGAACCCTGTGGCAGGGGAGTAGCCCCGGATCTCCGGGGCGGGAAGGGCGGAAAACCGGGAATCACGTACCGGCAGAAATGCCGGACACAGTCAGAGCCTTGCGCTCTTCTTCAGCACCAGAAGGTCACAGTTAACCGCATCCACAATTTCCTCGCAGATATTTCCTACCAGCGCGGCGGCAATACCGGTGCGGCCGGTATGTCCTATGAGCACGGCACAGGCATTGAGATCAGCGGCTATCTTGGGAATCACGTCATCCGGCTGGCCTTCGATTACATGGCAGTTTTCCGGAGGAATCCGGTGCCTTGCGCCAAAGGCCTCAATCTGTTCGCGGCTGTGCTTCATTACAGCTTCCGAATAGATATCCGGAGTAAATCCCGGGATTTCTACAATGGAAACCGGCATCAGAGGCGGGGTGGCGTTAAGCAGGTGGATTCTGCCTCCCATAAGACGGGCCAGCTCCTGAGCATTGCGGAGCAGTCTGATGTTCATCAGTCTGATATCCCGATCCTCCGTGTCGGAAAGGTTCAGTGCTACCAGAATATTTGCTCCTTCGGGCCAGGGATGGTCTTTGGCGATCAGTACCGGAATGTCGGAGGTGCGGAGGAGCTGCCAGTCTGCGGGGGTAAAAACAACTCCGTCCAGAATGCCATGGCTGTCGGCGCTTTTAATCACCAGATCATAATTTCCGGATTTGATTTCAGCGGTAATGGCACTGGGCAGACTGCGATGCCATACCACCTTGCCGGTGATTGATGTGCCTTCGCAGTGCTGTGCTTTCAGTTCGTTTTCAAGCCAGTTCTCGCTGTTTTCCAGAATGCTGTGGCGCATGGCGGTCTGCTCGTCAATATTCAGCAGTGTGGTGATATCGTAGGAAAAGTCATAGATGGCAAGAAATGCGGTGATCCGGGTGTCCGGGGAGAAGCGGACGATTTCCAGAGCTCTTTCCAGGGAAGGCTGTTCGTTCCGTTCCGGTTCAATAACAGCCAGAATATTCTTAAATTTGCGCATGGGATACCTCCACAATTTTAAGATGTATATTCTGATTGTAGAAAATTTTGGGAAATTTTTCCTTGCAGTACTTCAATTAACGGCAGGAAAAACGGGGAGATTACGGGTGATTTTCAGATTTGGCGGCCTGGCACAGATTGCCGTTTTTAACATCCCGGAGCAGCACCTGATCCAGAATGGTAATATAACGGCCCTTAACTGTAATGATACCGGCATCATGCAGCCTGGAAAACAGCCTGCTGATGGTTTCCACAGAAAGGGAAATGCAGTTTCCGATCTCATAGCGGGTCATGGTCAGCTTTATTACATCCGGTGAGAGATTGCGTCTGGTCTGGGCCTCGGAAAGGTGCAGCAGGAATGATGCCAGGCGCTGGGGTGCTGTTTCCCGGGAAATCATCATGAGAAGCTCCTTTTTGACGGAGATTTCCTGGCTCATGAGTCTCATAAAGCGCATGTTCATTTCCTGATGCCGGTACAGTGCTCTGGAAAGCTGAGCATAGTCAATTTCGCAGATGGAGGTATTTTCGAGAGCCTGGGCAAAGGATTTATGCTTTTTTTCAAAAATGGCATCAAAGCCGACAATTTCTCCGGATATGGAAAAACCGGTGATCTGTTCGTCTCCGGCCTGGCTCAGCGAATAAATTTTAAGGCTGCCGCTTTTTATGGCATAAAGTCTGAGCAGAGGATCTCCCGCTTTGTAAAGAATCTCCCCTTTGTTAAGCCCCCGCCTTTTATCTATAATGTTGTTGAGCGCCGAGAGATCCGAGGACGTCGGGCTTTTTCCGGGAAGGCAGATTTCGCAGTAGGGACATTTATCGCAGGACTGGCATTTCTGGTCCGGGAGAGTTTTAACTGTCATGGCCACCTCTGTTTCGGGATCTCGGGAATTTTAGCATTTTTTAGGGTATTTTCCATGCCGTTATTGAACGTGTTTTCCGGTTCCGGAGCGGCTGCGGCACCGGAGCCGGATTTCAGGGAGACTCTTTTTTTCCGGAGCAGCTCTGAAGAAGGGAGCGACTATGAGTCTTCATGAAAAAATCTGGTTTCAGGGAAGTCCTCTTATGTGGCTGCTCTGGCCTTTTTCCCTGATATTCGGTCTGGTTTCCGCACTGAGACGCCAGCTGTATTTCCGGAATATTCTGCCCTCGTTCCGGAGCCGGATTCCGGTAGTGGTGGTGGGTAATATTATGGTGGGGGGAAACGGAAAAACTCCGGTGGTGATTGCCCTGGCGGAGTACCTGGCCTCCCGGGGCTTCCGGCCCGGGGTGGTAAGCCGGGGGTACCGGGCGCATCCCCCGGTATATCCCTATGAGGTTATTCCGGATTCCCCTGTCGGCGAGGCCGGAGACGAGCCCTTGCTTATCCGGCTTAAAACCGGAGTACGGGTGGTCATTGATCCCCGGCGGTCCCGGGCTGTCGGGTATCTGGAAAACGCTCTGGATGTGATTATTACCGATGACGGTCTTCAGCACTATGCTCTCGGGAGAGATATTGAAATCGTGGTGGTTGACGGCAAGAGACGTTTCGGGAACGGACGGCTTCTTCCCATGGGACCGTTAAGAGAACCTGCTTCCCGGCTGGCGGAGGCGGACTATGTGCTCAACAACGGCGGAGAGAAAGAGGGGGAGTATCCGGTAAGGCTGGTTCCCGACAAGGTACGCCGTCTTGACGGCATGGAGGCGGTTCTTCCTGAGGGGACAGAGGTCTGCGCCCTGGCGGGCATCGGAGATCCGGAACGCTTCAGAAGAACACTCCAGGATGCGGGGTTCCGGGTTTCGCGGAGCATTCCTGTTCCTGATCACGGCTTTGTTACGGAAGCTGAAGTGCGCCGGATTGCCGGAGGTCTTCCCGTGATTATGACCGAAAAGGATATGGTGAAGTACGGCAGAAATCATATTGAGGGTTTTTACAGCCTGGGTGTCCGGGCGGATCTGCCGTCAGAATTCTATGACAGACTGACGGCAGATATCAGCAGAATTCAAAAAGAGAGAGGTATAAGATAATGCATTATACGGTTGTTATTCCATCACGCTATTCTTCGACGCGGCTTCCGGGAAAGCCGCTCCTTGACATTATGGGAAAGCCTATGGTGGTGCGGGTGGCGGAGCAGGCGGTCAAAGGCGGTGCCGACCGGGTTATTGTGGCTACCGACGATACCCGTATCAGGGATGCCGTTTTGGCCTCAGGAGTTAAGGCTGAAGTCTGCATGACCTCTCCGGATCATAATTCCGGTACCGAGAGAATTGCCGAGGTGGTCAATGTCCTCAAGCTGGAGGATCAGGAGATTGTAGTAAATGTTCAGGGAGACGAGCCTCTGATTCCCCCGGAGAACATTGCCCAGGTGGCAGATCTTCTGGAATGCTCCCAGGCCCCCATGGCCACACTGTGTGCCAGGGTTACCGGCGAGGATGTGTTTGATCCCAACTGCGTGAAGGTGGTTATCAACCATCAGGGAGATGCGCTTTATTTCAGCAGGGCGTCAATTCCCTATGAGCGGAACAATTTCCGGGACGGCAACAGGGAGGCTCTCAGAGGACATGCCCGGCATATCGGAATTTATGCCTACAGAGTGGGCTTTATCAGAAAGTATCTGACTCTGCCGCCCTGTGAAATCGAGGCCATGGAATCCCTGGAGCAGCTCAGGGTGCTTTATCATGGCTACCGGATTGCCGTAACCTATGCTGAAAAGGATCCTATGGTGGGGGTGGATACTGCCGAGGATCTGGAGAAGGTCAGAAAGATCTTCAGCGAAATGGCCGGTAAATAGCTTTCGTTCCCGGAAGCAGGCGACGGGCTGGGCTCTGATTTGTCGGGGCCCCGCCCGTTATTGTTATCCTGTTTTAAAATTTCCGGAACAGGCCGGGGCCGGCAGTTTTTCATCGGACTTCTGATTTCAGAAAGATGCGGCGGTTTCGGAGACTGTAACATAAAATCACACAATAGCGGCTGGGAATCCGTTAAATGCTTTCTAAATATGGTATATTGCATACGGAGTTTTTTTTAAGCTGATTGCAGTCAGCCTTGATTTATTTAAGGGATAAAAACATGAGTTACAACTATTCGAATCCAGTGGTATCCTCTCTGGAGAGAAATTCCGAAGTTCTGGCAGGAACCTCCGGCCAGCTTATGACTCTTGAGGGAACTGCCAAAAAGGCCGTAATGCTTATTGCTCTGTGCCTTATAACCGGCTTTATGATGTACTTTAAAGCTGAGGGCATGGTTGCCGATATGATAGTAAACGGCGGTTCCGGCGGGGGGCTGTACGGGATTACCACGATGGCTCTGATTGTCGGTGCCGTGCTGGGACTGGTAGGAACCTTCTTTCCGAAATCAGCCAAGGTGGTAGCTCCCATATACAGCATTGCCGAAGGTATTTTCCTGGGCGGGGTTACTGCAGTGTTTGAATCCAGGTATCCTGGTGTCGGTTTTGCGGCTCTCAGTGCCACAGTGGTGACTGCTCTGTCCATGTTTATTGCCTTCTCCACCGGCCTGATAGCAGCAACTCCCTTCCTGAAGAAGTTCCTGATGATGGCTGGCATTGCCATTATCCTGACATACATCATCAATCTCGTGATGCATCTTTGCGGGGGCAGTGGCATTGAGACCATTCAGGTTGAGAATCATTCCCTGCTCAGCTATGGTGTTCAGACTCTGATCTGCGCAGTGGCCTCTCTCTTCCTGATCTGGGATTTTGACAATATTGCCAACAGTCACGGCCGGGTAGGCAAGGAATACGAAATGGCCTATGCTATGGGACTTCTGATGACCCTGGTATGGATGTACCTGGAATTCCTGAAGCTTTTTGCAAAAATCAATTCCGATAACTGAGGCGTTGCCTAAAAGACGGCGGAACAGTGCCGGATAAATCAGGGGCGGGGATATTTCCTCGCCCTTTTGTGTTTTTCTTATTTCAGAATGAAGGAAGCACAGGTGCTGACTGAAAAAAAACGGCAACAGAGAATCGTTAAGCCCCTACGGGAAAGGGAGATCTGAAATAAAAAAACGGGAGATGTCTCCCGTTCTTTATAATCTCAGATAATGCCGCCGGGCGGTTTATCTGATGTTCTGAGGATTGCCTTCCAGAAGGTGGTGATGCAGCTCGGCAATAGCCTGTTCTGCCTGAGACTGGTCAACCAGGAAGCAGAGGTTGTGAGAGCTGGCACCGTAGCAGATCATCCGGATGTTGACATTCATGATGGAGGAGAATACAGCAGCACCGGTTCCGGAAACCTGGCTCATGCCGTTTCCGATAAGAGCGATGAGAGCCAGGCCCTCGGTAACTCTTACACTGCAGATGCTCTTAAGCTCTGCCAGAAGTCTGTCGCTGAGAACTGACTGTCCGCTGGACTGAGAGCCGGTATGGTCAAGGGTAATGGCCACACTTACCTCTGAAGTGGTAATCAGGTCAACGGAAATGCCGTACTTGGCGAAGATGCTGAAAATGTTTGCCAGAAAGCCGCAGGCTCCAATCATGTTCGGGCTCTTCAGAGTCAGGAGAATCTGATCTCTTCTGAGGGCTACCGCTCTGAAGGTCGGCTTGGTGTTGGTCTGGGATCTTACCCAGGTACCGCCGGATTCCGGATCCTTGGAGGAACCTACAAATACCGGGATATTGCGGCGTACGGCCGGGAAGATGGTGGCCGGGTGCAGAACCTTGGCCCCGAAGGTTGCCATTTCTGCAGCCTCGGAGAAGGTGATTTCCGGAATCACGTGTGCTTCCTTTACCAGACGGGGATCGGTGGTGTAAATGCCGGGTACGTCAGTCCAGATCTGAATGGCCTTGCAGTTGCCGATGGCCTCGCCCAGAAGAGCGGCGGAATAGTCGGAGCCGCCGCGGCCCAGGGTAGTGGTCTGACCGATGGCGTTAGAGCCGATGAAGCCCTGGGTTACCACAATGTAATCATCAAGAAGCGGAGTCAGGAGTTCCTTTGCGGTATTGCTGAGCACCTCGATGATCGGGGTGGCCTTGCCGAACTGGTTGTTGGTGCGCATTACGGAACGCACGTCGAACCACTTGGCGTTGTAGCCCTTGGACTTGAGAACCTCGGTAAAGATCTTGGTGGACATGATTTCGCCGTAGGAAACAATGCGGTCGGTGAGAGCGTCGTCATGCTCGATGATAGCGTGCTTGGCCAGATCACGGATTTCGTGGATGAGCTTTTCGATTTCCGCAGTGATTTCGGCTGGGCGGCCGAGATCGTCAAGAATAGAGAACTCAATATTGCAGATCTTTCCCATTCTTTCTTCAATGCTGGCCTCGTCGAGAGTTCCGGAGGCAAGTTCAACAAGAAGATTGGTGATGCCGGCACTGGCGCTTAATACCACCAGTTTGGTGTCCAGATTGGAGGTAACAATTTTGACACAGTTGCACATGGCTGCATAGTTGGCAACACTGGTGCCGCCGAATTTGGCAACGCAAACCTGATTCATTTAAATCTCCTGATAAGTGTTTTGTTTGAGTTACCTAAGGAAAAAGATTTGGAGGCGGGGAATACTGATATCCGCCAGAAGCCCTTCACCTTAGTGTGACAGCCTGAAGGATTCAGCCTTCATGGCCGACAGCCGCACCGTGTTCCAGCGGTGCTGCCGCCTCGGCTTTTCATTCCCTCTCCGGCCGAACTGGAATTCCCGGGATGCCGGATACCTAAGAAAAGCGCCTCTTCTGGTTCAAGTAAGAATTGGTTAGCAAAATACCTTTTTAGGGGGTTTTTGTCAATACCTGATATAGTTCACAATTTAAAGATTTTGAAGATGTGGCAGTGTGTCTGATTTTGTGGGGGTTTACGGGAATTTGTGTGTGAACTGCCGCTTCAAAAGAGGGCTTGCGCTGCGGGGCGGGCTTAATGCCCGGAGTCCGCAAAAAAAGGGAGCACTTGGCTCCCTTTCAGGCGTGAACCTATCAGTAATTGATTTTTCTGAAGAAGATCTTGGACATTCTCTTGTAGTTGTAATGATCCTGCTTTTCCTTTGGCAGATCCTCGATGCTGCCGGAGACAAAGCCCTTCTCCAGGAAGAAGTGAGCGGATCTGGTGGTGAGAACGAAGAGGTATTCCATTCCCTGTTCCCGGGCCAGCTCCTCAATTTTGTTTATAAGCACAATGCCGCGGTTTGATCCCCGGTAGTTCGGGTTTATGGCCACGCAGGCCAGTTCGGCCTTCTTTTCCTCGGGATAGCAGTAAATGGCTGCTGAAGCGATAACCATGCCGTCGCGTTTGATAATGACATAGTGATCGATATCCATTTCCAGCTTTTCCCGGCTGCGGTGTACCAGAATTCCCTGTTCCTCCAGCGGTCTGATGAGTTCCATAAGGGAGGGAATGTCGTTGATGGTGGCTCGGCAGACGGTTTCGGCGCTTTCCCGGACGATCTGAGTACCGATACCGTCTCTGGTAAAGAGCTCCTGGATCAGGGCGCCGTTCTGTTCGTAGGATACCAGATGGCAGCGTTCCACGCCTTCCTTGCTGGATTCAATGGCAGCGCTGAGGTAGCGGCAGGTGGAATTATGGGTTTCCGGATCAATTTGTTCAAGATACTTTTCGGCATCGCTGGGGAACATTTCGGCAATTACATCGCCATTCCGGTCTCTGATAAGCTCTTCGTCAGAGCAGTAGGTGATAAGCTTGTTGGCTTTTATGGCCACGGCAACAGAAGCGGCGATCTGCTCACTGTTGATGCAGAAGGTTTCACCGGCAATGGAATATCCCACCGGGGCAATGAGTACTACGGAATTGTTATCAAGCTCTCTCCTGATATTTTCCCCGTCAACCCGTCTGACCATACCGCTGTGCATATAGTCGATGCCGTCAACAACGCCGAGAGGTCTGGCGGTTACGTAGTTTCCGGAAACTACATTGAGCCGGCTTCCCTGCATTGGGGTGTTGATAAGCCCCATGGAAAGCTTGGTGGTAAGATCAATTGACATGATGCCGCAGACCTTTTTGATAACAGCGAAGGTTCTGTCATCAGTAATGCGGATGCGCTTATGGAAGCGGGTCTCGATTTTTTCCCTGGCCAGTTCCTCGTCGATCTGCTCCTTGGCTCCGAAAACCAGTACCAGCTTCATGCCAAGACTTTGAATCAGGGCAAGATCACTGATAATGTTATCGATCTGGGGGCTGGCCAGAACCGATCCCGGAAGAAGAACCACTGTGGTGGCACCTCTGTGATGCTTGAGATACGGGGCACTGTGTCTGAATGCCTCCACCAGGCTGTCATTGTTAACTCTCATGTTCATGTTCCTTAAAAATGAGGGAAAAAATAAGGACAACTCCGCAAGAAAGACCTAAGCCTTTCAGGTTCTGCCTATTGTAAGATAATTTGAGATCAGTGTCAGAATTTTTGCCCCTTTTGCCATTAATAAAATGGATTTTCCGGAGATGTCATCTTCTGAGAGGGTGGTGGTCTTGGTGCCGCAAAACATAGAAAATAAAAAAGGAGACGCACGGCGGCAGTCTCCCTTTTCAAAAAACGTCACTTACTCAGATACTATTCGATGGAATCATCTCCGGAATCGTAGGATCCCTCACCATCCTCATCTCCGCCGGATGCTGTAAGATCATGAGTCTTCCGCGGGCTGATTTCCTTCAGGTACTTCTTGAATACCTTGGCATAAAGATCCGTTGGAATGTTGCTGCTGCGGATCTGGGCCAGAAATTCCTTTTCGACACTGTCCTTGGGTTTTCTTTCGCCCTTGTAGATTTCCATCATGGCGGTACCGAATTCTTCAAGAAGCTCAGATTCCTTTACAGAAAAGCGTCCGCTTCTGCGGATTCCGCGGGGAAAGTTGGTAAAGTCGCTGAAGGACTTTTCTGATTCAAAGCTCATATTATGTTGTACTCTCTTTAGTAAAAATCATCACCGCAGCCGGTAAGGCGCCAGGGATCTGCAATCGGTACCGGCAGACCGGCGCGTTATATATTCCAGTCAGGCTCCGTCCGGCGGCAGGACAGGATTCCTGTTCCCGAAAAAAGCGATATCTGCCTGAAAGCATTACCGAAAACAGAAGAGTGAACCAGCGGGTAACTGAATCTGCACTCCGGTTCCGAATCTTCAGGCTGCTACGGAAAATCTCCGGAAAGCCCCGGTATTTCTGAAATTATATTATCTGCCGGAGTTTTCATCAAGAGAAAGACTTGGAGACCGTCTCCGCCAATTGTTCCTGTAACAGCGGGCTACGCCGGAAATATTTCTGCCTACAGGGACAGCACCTCTCTTTTTACGGTCGCTATGATTTCGGAATTATTCTGCTGTGTTTTCGGGTCAATCTCCAGATCGGCAAAATACCACCAGCGGTAACGTGTTCCGCAGATTTCAAACTCCTCAGTTTCCGGCAGACAGCTGGTTGCAACTTTGAAAAAGCGGTGGTAGTAGACCTTGAAAACATTGTCTGATACCGAGTACTTGCGGGTATGCTCAGAGAAGGATAATTTGCATTGGGCCGCGTCTTCGTTATTAATTCCTAAAACGGCATTGAGATATTCTCTGACCAGGGCTGTTTCAGTTTTGTCGGCATTGGATCCTCCTTCGGAAGAGGAAGCCTTCTCATAAGGCAGAAGCCACATATCCCACCGTTTATCATAGACAGTCAGAATTATATTTGTTGTTTTGTTCTGGATAATCATTAGATTGAAGGGGTGTTCATTATTCCCGATCCCTTCAATCTCTTTAAAAAGCTGTTCGTGACTTAAAGCGTTCTTTTTGCGGTAGATGTAATTTGACAGAGTTATTGCAATCCAGATGCTTCCGGCGAAAACCATTAATGCTCCGAAGATTATGCTATCAGCTACAAAAAGCTGAAAAGAAGCAGTACACAGCGAAAGCAAAGCCAAAATATCAGCGGCGATCACTTTCCCTGATGCGGAGTGAACGATGCTGTCCCGTCTTTTTTCGAGAAGCAGTTTCAGATCCCCTTTATCAATCCTAATGTGGGTATCCATGGTATAACTCGTTAGTTAAGGTTATTGCATGCAAGAATTTAACAGGAACTAATAAAATCCTGTCAGACTCTGTTTCACTTCCTGATTTTTCTCTGTCATTGAATGCTAAGGAGGCGCTGCCAGAATTTGTCTTTTGTGTTCTTTACCTGACAGCCCGCTTATTAAGAGCTCTGTTATGTGATTTCTTTGCAAAGGCTGTTTTGTGGGAGCTATTATTAAAAGTCAAGGTTTTGCACCGCATCCCTCTCTCTTCCTTGGTGGATTATATTGGAGCATTCTGCGCCAGCTGGAACTCCGGCTCTTGCTTTAATCCACGGATCCTCCATATGAGTCAGCTGACTGAGCCATTGAGCATCGTGTTTTCCGTAATATTCCAAAACTTTGTCAATGGTATCTTTTTGATTATCAGAGAGATCGCCAATTCCTCTGGTCTCATCGCTGGCATTTACCGAAAACTTTCCTTTTGTTTTAAAAAACAATTCGGGACATACAGGGCCGTTTGCCCATGCCTGAAAATCTTCATCAAATAACGGAGCATCATCCCAGACAAGCGACCACGCCTGAGAGTAATAGCACAGTTTCTGCAGCTTCATTGTGGACATAAAGCCTGATTCAGACTGCTCTAAAATGTATTTTGCCGTGTCAAAAACATTTGCCATGACTTTTAAGCTCCTTTTTTAATGCCGTGTGACTCCCATTAATTTACTGCCTCTCCGGGGCGGATTTTTGCTCGTTTTTTTATTTCGTCCCATGTGCTGCGCATCCTTTCGCCCGCGTTGTCAAAATAGATGCCAATACCTCTTTCGGAGCTTTCTTTGATCCCCTGTTCTTTAACAGCTTTTTTGAAGGTTAAAGAGTCTGATCCACTTTATGACTCTGCCCATTTGTACCTGGTTTTATACCTATGATACCACGTCCACGGAATAACTTTTTCTTTCTGCAATCTTCCGATTACGACGTAAAGCGGAACGCTCTGCGTTTGCGCATATTCCTTAATGGCCGGAATGGAAAATGTTCCTTGATCCAGAAAACGCTCGTAACTTGCCGGGTCAAGAAGCGATCGACTGGCAAAGTCATCTGCCGCAGCCTCTTTTTTCTCATCCTTTATGCAGTCAGTGTCAATAAAACTTCCCGGTTTTGAAATGTCGCCATTAATTATATGTCCCAGCTCGTGGAAAAGGGAGAACCAGAAGATGTCGGCAAAAGCACCTCTTAATGTCAGAACCATTTGGTACGTCCCATCTTCATTCCTGGCTATATAGCCATGAACTGGCGCTCCTCGAAAATTGCGGACAATGCTGAAATAAATTCCATATTTTGCAAAGAGTTCTTTCAAAACTTTCTGGAGATCGCCTCTGTTTGTCAGCATAATCCGCCTGATTGCGGAAACAAGTTCATCCGCACGATCCGGATCAAAGCTAGTATCAACTTGCTGTCCTGATCCCTGTATCTTGCACAGGCAAAGCCAGGCTCCAAGAACATCCTGATTAATCGCAGCCTTATCTGACATCCTGAATGCGCCTGACGGCGCAAGTGTCCGAAGCCCTGTCAGTCTACTTACCTGAAATAACTTCCTCAATCCGATAATCATCTGTTCCTGAGTCAGCTTGTCTGAAATGACGGATCTTTTCTTCAGATAATCAATCACTTCATGGATGGAAGTCAGAACCGCTTTTTCTTCCTCCTGAATACTATCTTCTTCCTGAAGGCTTAAGAGCTCTGCATCATAGTTTGCCTGCAGGTTAAGCCAGAAAGACCTTGGTAATCCCAAGGCATACTCAAGCCCCATTGCAAGCCCTTTAGAGATGTCCTTCTTACCATGGATAACGTCACTCAAAAACGCTTCAGATACACCAGCTCTCTGAGCCAGCTCCTTCTGTGCGATGTTGCGTGCCTCCAACAGATCAGAAATTGTCTCACCGGGATGGATCAGCAGATCAGGGGATATACCACGATTCTTTTCCGCCATGATAATCGACCACTCCTTCTATTTCAATTTCTTCACAGATCATTACAGTATCGCCTTTTTCGTTAGGCTTTATTATCAGCCTGACATTTCCCGTAATACGAACAGAGTACTTCCCGACATCTTTTTTTCCTTTTAATGGTTCGGGATGACCGAGATTCAATTTCAGGAAATCTTCAAATTTGTCAGCCGCTTTTAGGCGATCTATATGTTTTTTTATGGTTCGTGCCCAGTCGGCGGGGATTTTTTTCTTCATCTCCCCATAATCTTCAAAGTATCGTTCAACCTTTTTGCTTGCATAAGTTATCCGCAATTGACCACCACCATCTAAAAGTCTATCATTTATTCAATTAGCCAATCGGTTAACAAATGTCATTGTAACAAGTCATATCGAATTAGTCAATAGGCTAATTCACTTTCTGTTAATTTCAATTATCTCTAACGTAAGGCATAATTCCAATCTGCCGGAAATACCGGCAGATTTTGCGAGGTTTTTACATGGTTTTGCGAGGTTATGCCAGACTCATTCCCTGAGAGCTTGCCGTTATGAAATCGCTCCATTGCTGCATCACAGTCTTCCGCTCTTCCAGATAGTCAGTTCTCCGGTAGGCATTCACTGTGCTGTTTCCCGTCTTGTGGCTGAGACACATCTCGGCCACCTCGAATTTCACATTCTGACTCTCCATCCAGGTGCGGCCGATTGCCCGGAATCCGTGAGCGGTCTGAATGCCCTTGAATCCGTGCCGCTTCAGGGTAGTGTTCACTGTTTCATGACTCATGTGCCCGGCAAGCTGCTGCCGGCTCTCGAAGAGATACGGATTCTTCGGGTTCTTCTTGGCGCTGATGGCTATGTTAAGCAGCTTCACCGCCTGATCCGAGAGCGGCACACGGAAGCCGGAACCGTCCCGGATTGTCTTGGTCTTCTGCACGGTCAGAATCCGGGACTGCATATTCACATCGGTCACCTGAAGCTCCACAATCTCGGAAGGTCTCAGGAGAAGGTGCAGGGAGAGTTCGCAGAGACATCTTGAAGACATCTTGAAGACATCTGGGAGATGCACCGGAACACGTCATACAGGCTTCTGATGTTGGAGGCCGAATCTCCGTCCGTCATGGCCGGATGATGCTGAGATGTCCCGGCAGGCTTCTGGATCAGCATGTCAATCTCAAAGAGTCCGTCCAGATTCCACTCGGGGTATTTTGCCCTAGCAAGCTGCATAACTTTCTGAAGAAGGCGTTTCAGGTAGGAAACCGTCTCCCAGTTCCCGTTATCAATGACCGGCTTCAGAATAAGGTCGCATACCGTCCGTGTTTTAATTTTGGACAGCGGATAATCAAAATGCGGCTTCAGGTACTTGCCGACTATCAGATTAAGCTTCTTTTCGGTAGCCGGAGCAATCTTTTTCTGCTTCTGGAGGGCTTGATAATCGCTGACCGCATGTGATAAAGTAAGGTCGCATTCGGATATTCCTTCGGGATGCAGTCTGGATTTTGCCTTGGTGTAACGGTCAAGGGCAATTTTCCGGGCTTCTTCAATATCGTCCTGTCTATTCGCTTCCCGTCCAGCGTAGTCCTGTGCACGTATGAATACGTGGTGCCTTTCTTAGTTCCCTTGATTATCAGACTCAGGCCATTAATATCAGTGATTCTGACATTTTCTCCCTCTGCAATTTTTTGCTGCAGATCCCCTTTTTTATCATTGTTAACCTCTGCTTACAAAATTTTTTAGACCCCAATTTCAGACCTCAGAAAAACCCAAAATTTGGCAAAAAACGGGGGCAAAATCACAAAAACAGGGGGTAATTTTGGAGGGTAGAGGCTTAAAGGTCAAGAATTTGAGGTTTTTGAAAAAATACAGTGGTGCCACTTACAGGAATCGAACCTGCGACCAACTGTTTACGAAACAGCTGCTCTACCGACTGAGCTAAAGTGGCGTTTTGATATAAAAGTGGAGTAACGGACAAAAGAAACCGCCATAATCAGGCGGTTTCCTGTACGGCAGTGGATTATACCACAACGCCGTGATTAATCAAGAGGGCAGCCGATACGACGGGCAACCTCTTCGTATGCTTCAATAACACCGCCAAGATCCTTGCGGAAACGATCCTTGTCCAGAGATTCCTTGGTGTTCTTGTCCCAGAGGCGGCAACCGTCAGGAGAGAATTCGTCTCCGAGAACCAGCTTGCCGTCATAGAGCCCGAATTCAAGCTTGTAGTCAACAAGAATCAGTCCGGCATCGTCAAAAAGCTTCTTGAGAACATCGTTGATCTTGAGGCTGAGAGCCTTCATCTCATCAATCTGTTCCTGAGTGCCCCAGCCAAAGGAGATGATATGAGAATCATTAACCATCGGATCGTGGAGAGCATCATTCTTCAGAAAGAATTCAAAGGTAGGAACCTTGAGCTCCAGACCCTGCTGTACGCCCAGACGCTTGCAGATGGAACCGGCGGTTACATTGCGAACAACGCACTCTACAGGAACCATTTCGAGCTTCTTTACCAGAATTTCGTTGTCGTTGAGAAGTTCTTCAATCTGGGTAGGAACACCAGCTTCTTCAAGCTTCTTCATAATGAAGTAATTGAACTTGTTGTTGGTCTTACCTTTACGGGCGAGCTGCTCGATCTTAAGGCCGTCGAATGCAGAGGTATCATCTCTGAAAGTGATGATTAAACGCTTTGGATCGTTAGTAGCATAAACAGTTTTTGCCTTACCACGATAAAGCTCTTCTTTCTTTTCAACCATTTGAAAAAACTCCCGAAAATTACTCGAAATGAGGTATTGGTCAATGTTCCGCATTGTACCACAAAATAAGTGAGCGGTATCACTTTCCTGCAGTGCGGTTCAAATAAAACTGCACGTTCAATGACGAGGCGAATCCGCTGTACATCTTGGCGGTAACCGAGGTATTTACCGGCTTGTTCTTTTCGTCGTACATGGTGATTGATGTCTTGCCCTGGAACACTCCCAGCTTGAAGGTGTACTTTCCGGATTCAAGTCCCCAGGATTCCACGCCCTGGGATTCCCAGAATTCCGGATCCGGTTCGCTGTACTTGATGGTAACTTCCCCGGAAGTTGAAGAGTACTCCTTGATAGTTATTTCGTATGCCTTGAGGAGATCCACGAGAGCCTTGTAGGTATCATCGAATCCGGCATCCACCAGCCAGCATGGCAGATCGTTGTTGTCCCGCCCGAGAGCTATGGCCACATAGGCGCTTTCACTGCCGCTGTGCTTCTTCTTCATATCCAGGTTGTAGGACCACATCAGTCTGTTGGCCATGAGAGCGGTAAATCTGGAGGGCTCGAAGCGGTTCAGACCGGCCTTGAGCTCGGTGCCGTCGGTTTGTTCGATTATATTGTCAGTGAGCTGTATGGAGACTCCGGGAGCTCCTTCGGTATTTTTTCTGAGACCGAAGGCATAGCGCTGCCGGTAGATGAGGAAGCCCTTTTCCATGGCATCGGGACTGTAGGGGGTGGCGAATTCTGTGGCATCGTACCAGTCGGTCTGAATGAGACTGTTCATGGCGTCGATGGTATCCACGCTGATGGCGGATCTGGTGAACATTCTGAAGAGAGTAACCAGAAGATCATTTGAGCTTATTTCGTTGCCGTCTTCATCGGGATAAAACCAGACATAGGCAATATCGCCGTCCTGTCCCACGGCCACATTGCTGTTCAGAGGAATCAGCTTTTGCGGCGGACGCACATCCACGGCCTTGCCCACCAGAGCGGAACGAACATCATCAAACTGCATCGCCGGAAGATCGAATTTTTTGGAATAGCTGATAGGAGTTGTTCCCTCCGGCTGAACCAGCTGACGTTCCACCGGGACGGAGTCCAGGTATCCGAATTTGTTGTTGGCCTGTCTGATGTCATTGTTAACATAACTGGAACGGCAGCCGGACATAAGGCCGGCAGCGACCATCATTCCGGACAGCATCAGCAGGCCGGCAACGTTCCTTTTGTTAGGCATAGCGTATGGATTCCTTTGTAATTAACTCTGCATATTCTGAAAATCAAACAGCATTCTGTCAACTATGATTTATCTCGGGAGAGACATAGCAGGGATGTCTGCTGTCTGTAAGGCATTGCCAGAAGGTTATACCCGGGTCTGAAAGGACAGACAGATATCCGGCGGAAGCCGCCGGGAGAGACGAAAATCCCGGTTGACGGGACAGTTGATACCGGGTACTCCGGAGCCCCCGGAAAAACCTTTCGGCGAGGACGATGCCGGCAGCATGCAGAGCAGGATTTCCCTCTGCTGCCGGCATGCCAGAAGCTCAGCAGCAGAGATTATTTGCAGGCACGAGCCTTGGCAGAAGGAAGGGCCTTTTCACCTTCCTGAAGTGCCTGTCCCAGGAACTGGCGGTATTTGGTAACCAGCTCTGCGGTATTGAAGGTCTTTTCGTAAACCTGGCGGCTCACCCGCATCATGTGAGGTTTCTGATCAATGCTGTAAACCTGAGCCAGGCACTGCTGGGCGTTCATGAACTCCTTGTTTACAGAAATCACGGATTCCTGGCTCTGCAGATCAATGTTTGCAATCTTGTCCAGACTCTCGGCATACTGGGTAACGGCACGCTCCTGACGGGAGTTCAGTCCAGAACTGGAAATGAATCCGGAAATGTCGGAGCTGACTGCTGCGGAAGCGCCTGCGGAAAGGGCAACACCGGCCAGTGTCAGTAACAATCTTTTGAAAAACATAAGAAAATCCCTATTCAAATGGTTTGGTAAATAAAAAATACCAGCATCCCGTTAATGTTTATCTGTTAATAACTTTGCCCAGATAGCTGGCAAGGTTATCCACTACCTTTTCAAAAACCTTCTGGATATCACGGCACTCGTCGGCGCCGTCTCTTACCGGAATAGCCGGGCTGAGATTGCCGTCGGCATCCTGGTAGTATAGCTCTATATGAGTAAAGGTCATTTCAATTTCCAGATCCGAAATGGCCAGCGTGCTGCGGAATCTGATGTAACGCACTCCCTCTGAGGCCGGATAGTCGGGATCCTTCATTCTCTTTATGAATGAGAAGACCAGATCATCCTTGTCTTCCCGCAGAATTTCTTCTGGGCGAACACCTTCGTGAAGCCAGTGTCTGGTTCTGGGGAAAATCTGCTGAAAAACATCGCCTTTGGGAGCTCTTCTGCTGAGTTCGACCTCAAAATCATTGTCAAACTGACCGTCGTCGGCCACCTCATCGGCAGCTTCGGTATCGTTTTCGTATAAATCTTCGCTCATAAAACTTCCTTACAAATTAAGACTGTGCCTTCTGGGAATCTTCCTTAAGAGCCACTGTCAGATTAAATACCTTTGCGGAATCACCGGAATATCTGCTGTCAGGACAGAAATAGCCGGTACGTTCAAACTGGAATGATTGACCGGGGACGGCATTTGCCAGAGATTCTTCAAGCACGGCGTCCTTTACAATTTTCAGAGAATCCGGATTGATGGTAGCCAGAAAATCTTCCTGGGCTCCGGGATTCGGCACCAGGAAAAGTCTCTGGTAGAGACGGACTTCAGCCTTAACATGACGTTCGGCACTGACCCAGTGAATTACCCCCTTGGGCTTGTGATCCGGAATTTCGGTACCCAGAGATTCCGGAATATAGGTACAGTGAACCCTGATGATATTTCCGGCCTCGTCCTTTTCGCAGCTGTCAGCCCGGACAATGTAGGCATATCTCAGGCGGACTTCCTTCCCCAGCACAAGACGCTTGAATTTTTTATTGGCTTCCTCCCGGAAATCCTCGCGCTCGATGAAAACCCGCTTTCCGAAAGGCAGTTCTCTGGTGCCGAGCTCCTCCTTCAGAGGATGGTTCATGGCGGTAACCGTTTCCTCCTTTCCCTCCGGGTAGTTGTCAATTACGAGCTCCAGAGGATCCAGTACGGCCATTCTTCTTTCGGCGTTCTCGTTGAGATCTTCCCGAATGCAGGATTCCAGAGCTCCCATCTCCACGGTGTTTTCCTGCTTGGTTACGCCGATGCGGCGGCAGAATTCTCTGATGGAAGCCGGAGTATAGCCGCGTCTTCTGAGACCGGAGATGGTAGTCATGCGGGGATCGTCCCAGCCATCGACAATTCCTTCCTTCACCAGAAGATTAAGCTTTCTTTTGGAAGTGATGGAATATTCCAGATTAAGACGGCTGAATTCATACTGGTGCGGATGGTGTTCAATGGTGATATGCTCCAGAACCCAGTCATAAAGCCGGCGGTTGTCCTGGAATTCCAGAGTGCAGATGGAGTGGGTAATACCCTCGATGGCGTCCGAGATGCAGTGGGTGAAGTCGTACATCGGATAAATACACCACTTGTTCCCGGTACGGTGATGATCGGCAAAGCGGATTCTGTAGATTACCGGATCTCTCATGCACATAAAGGGGGAACTCATATCGATTTTAGCCCGGAGACAGGCCTTTCCTTCGGCAATCTCCCCGTTTTTCATCTTTTCGAACAGAGCCAGGTTTTCTTCCGGGGTGCGTTCCCGGTACGGACTGTTTTTGCCAGGTTCGGTAAGGGTGCCGCGATATTCCCTGATTTCATCCGGACTGAGCTCGTCCACATAGGCCAGTCCCTTCTCAATCAGTTCTCTGGCGTAGCCGTGCAGCTTTTCGAAATAATCAGAAGAGTAGCGGGGCTCTCCGTCCCACTGGAATCCCAGCCAGTTAACATCCCTTTTGATGGAGTCGACATACTCGGTATCCTCCTTGACGGGATTGGTGTCGTCAAAGCGGAGATTGCAGGTGCCCCGGTAGCTTTCGGCAATGCCGAAGTTGAGACAGATGGATTTAGCATGCCCGATGTGCAGATAGCCGTTGGGCTCCGGAGGAAAGCGGGTTTTTATAACCTGATATTTCTGCTGAGCCAGATCTTCGTCGATAATCTGAGTGATAAAATTTGCCGGACGGTCAGAATCAAGTTCACCGGTCATGAAAATACCCCTGAAACATCTAATATTAGGAACACATTCCGGTATTATATTCCAAACAGCAGGGGATACACTAATTTTTTGAGCAAAGAAAACTCCGGATTACCGGAGTCCGGAAGAGGGCAGGAATGCCGGATTTTTATGCTGCGGCCGTCTCTGTGGTGCTACTGCCACTTGAAATCGGTGAACATCACATCTTTGACTATACGTCTTCCGACGCAGTCATCCATAACCCGGATCACAGCTTCGCGCACTTTGGCGAGGGTGGTATTTCTGCTTCCGGGTTCCGAAATCCGGTCATATTTTTCTGCCCCCAGCACATCGGTGATGGTATCCTTTATCATGGGCTCATGCTTCTGAATAAGCTCGTAGTCGCGGGAATCGGTGAGAGAAATGGTGATGTTCACTGAAACGTAATTGAGCTTGTTTCCCGTGGAGCTCAGATTAGTGGTGATGGCCCCCTTTATTTCATAGTAGCCGGTTACCGGTCCTGAGATCTGCGAGTCGGATCCGCCGTCCGACGCCCTGGCGGGAAGCACTGCCAGGGCGAGACTAAGAGCAGTCGCAAGTACGCTGGCGGTTTTCAGAAATCCTTTCATAAATCCTCTCTGTTACGGGAAAGCTCCCGTTTGCTATTTACGGGATATTTTTCATTATACGTTATCCAGACTCTTCCGGATCTCTTCGGGGAGAAGCGGTCCGGCAGCATTTATGAGCTTTTGCAGCTTTACCGGATTTTTGGTGTAGGTGCCGTCAATTTCGGATACGTATACATAACGATGCCGGACAAAGGTTTCGCTCATTACCCTGAAGGTTATCGGGTCTGAAAATTCCGGAGAATTGTTGGTTATCTCCTCCGGCAGCCGGTGACACAGACGGACGCAGCTTTCAATAAACTTATTCTGATCGCAGGTGCCGTTCTGGGAGCGTTTGACAGCTTCCACCCCGATAACGTAGCGCATCAGGTTGTCGTGGATGGAATTGCTGAGAATGTCCAGGAGGGCGCGCTTGCCGGGATCCGGATTCACCTGATAAAGACTCTTGTCCACGATGGAGAAGTATTCTGCCAGCTGGAAGGCCTTCACATATGCCCTTATGGTCTGATCCAGCACATGCTCCCTTACCGGTGCAAAAAGCTCGTGCCTGAGAAAATAGAACACGTTTCTGGTATGAAGCACAATGTCCGCCATGGACAGATGCCGGTGTACCGCGACGATGGTGGCTATCAGTGCTGGCAGAACGAAGAAGTGCAGGATATTGTTCCTGAAGTAGCTGAGGTAGATGATCTGCTTCTTGGAGGGCACGGCCCATTTTTCTCCGTTGATCTCCTCGATGCTGAACGGCTTGAGCTCCAGCGCCTGCTGGAGCAGTACCTGTCCCGGTATCCGGGGCAGGGCGCTTTCCGAGATACTGTGGGAGCTTTTAAGGATAAAAATATAAAAGTTTATGATGTTCTGGAGACTGGCAAGAGGGAGCCGGTGTTCTCTTACTGATAGTAGCGCCAGAGCGGAAAGATTGAGTCCGTTGGTGGTGGCGGAGCTGTTAAGGCGCATTACAATTTCGTCCGACAGGGCGTTTACGGTGTCAAACAGCCAGGCGGGGCGGGAGAATTCCCCCGGAGTGATGTATTTTCTCCAGTCGGGAACGGTTTCTCTCAGAAATGTCGTGAGAACAATCGGCTCTCCGAAGCTTACATAGCCCCGTCCGTAGTATCTGAGCCTTTTATAGAAGTTCAGAAGCTGCCAGGGGCTTTCCTTGGCCTTTTTGGCGCCGTTAAGCTCCTTCATGTAGGAACTGACCTCCAGAACCTTTTCATAGCCGAGATAAATCGGAACGAAGGAAATCGGCCGTTCAATGCCGGAAAGCTGGGCCTGTACCGCCATGGCCACGATTCCGGTGCGGGGGGGCAGGGTTCTTCCGGTGCGGGAGCGGCCGCCCTCAATGTAGAATTCGGCGCTGTAGCCCCGGTTGAACAGGGTATAGAGATACTGCCGGAATACGGCGGTATAGAGTTCATCCCCCTTGAATTTCCGGCGGATGAAAAAAGCACCGCACTGCCGGAGAAACCGGTTTATGGGAAAGAAGTTCAGATTGTTTCCCGCTGCCACGTGGGGCATTACCAGCCCCTCGCTGAAAAGAACATATGCCAGAAGCAGGTAGTCCATATGACTGCGATGGCAGGGGATATACACGATTTCATGTCCCGAGCTGATAAGCTCCCGTACCCGGTCTGCGCCAAATACGTTTATTCCGTGATAGAACTTGCTCCACAGAGGGTGCAGGAGCGCTGCGAAAAACCTTGTGGTGTGGTAGGAATAGTCGGCTGCCATCTCGTTGAGCATGCCGTACGCCTCCGCCTCGATTTCGGAATAGTTTCTCCTTGTCTTGTCGGCCCGGGCTCTGATGGCGCTTTTTACATAGTCGGAGTTAAGCAGATCCTGAATGAGGTGATCCCGGTTCAGGCATTTCGGGCCCACTATTTCGTTGTGCCGTCTTTCAAAATGAAGCCGGCAGGCCCGGGCGATGCTTTCGGTGGCATCTTCATCAGTGCCGCTCCGGTGCTCCAGAATGCTGGAAATGCGTATGGGGCCGGAAAGCACAGTCAGATTGTCATACCCGAAAAACATGATTCTGAAAAATTTTTTCAGTTTGGAATAGGGCTGATTAATGGTATCCCGGTACGGTTCTCCCTCGTGTCCGGGATTTCTGCTCCAGAAAATTGTTACCGGAACGATCTGGATATCAGTATGATATTCCTGGCAGTAGTCAATCCATTGCCGGAAGACCTTCTGGTATCCGTAATCCCGGGCTTTTCCTCCGATAAACGGCACTTTTTTCATAAAAACAGTGCGGGTCAGGGGATCCCCGAGACTGGTTACCGGTACAAAGGGATTTGGCAGTCTGCTGGTTCTGGTAAGCTTCTCCAGGGTAAGCAGGTTGCTTATGGAATCAGACTGCATGACGTAGACTACAGGAGTGTCGGCATCAAGCTTCAGGCCTTCCCGGGGGTTTAGCGGTCTCGGGTTGCAGGAGGCGAATATCCTTACCGGCAAATACCACAGATATCTCAGCAGAAGCAGTGTATTCATAAGAGCCCCCTGACATGCCAAATGACTGTCGTTATATTTTATAAAATCCCGGAGAGCGGCAGTGCGATCCACCTAAAAAATGCGTTATCCGTTCTTTGCATTTTTTAATGCAGGTCAGGATTTTGGAAAATATTCTTTGTGCTACAATGCCCAGGAACAGTGTACTTTAAAGGCAGTCCGCTGATTTACAGAATTTTCGGGGATCGGAGATCCGGCCGGGGAACGATTTTTCCGGGACAAAGGACAGTTTATGAACAATTCGGATAATTCGGAAAATCAGGAATCCGCCAGACGAACCAGGGATTATGCCCGGCACGTGGTTTTTGCCGGTTTCGCCTCGGTATGCGTGGCGGGTATTCTGATTGCTGCCAAGCTGCTGGCTCTGGTACTGACCAATTCCGCTTCCATGATGGCTTCGCTTACTGATTCCCTGATGGATGTCATGGCCTCGGTGGTTAATCTGATGGCACTTCGCTATGCGGTGTATCCTGCGGACGAGGAGCATCGCTACGGGCACTGGAAGGCGGAGGCACTGGCCGGACTGGTGCAGAGCGCCTTTATTATCGGTTCTTCAGTTTTTCTGCTTATAAACGGCTGTATCAGCATCGCCAGTCCCCGGCCTCTGGCCAGTCTGGATGCCGGCATCTGGGTTACGGTTTTCGCCATGGCAATTTCCGTCGTGCTGGTGTGCTATCAGAGCTATGTCATCAGAAAAACCTCCAGCACTGCCATTCAGGCGGATCGGCTGCATTATGCCAGCGACATCCTGTTTAACGCCGGAGTTCTGGTTTCGCTGGTGTTTTCGTATTTCGGCTTTTTGCAGGCTGACGGTTTTTTTGCGGTTATTCTGTCGCTTTATATTATCTACGGCGGAATCTCCATTGGCAAAAAATCCCTGGCGTCCCTTCTGGACAGCGGGCTTCCTCCAAAGGACGTGAGCGCCATATATGATCTTCTTCTGGATGTCCCTGAGATCAGAGGCATTCATGATCTGAGAACCCGGGCGGCAGGTCCCCGGATCTTTATTCAGGCGCATGTGGAAATTGCCCGCAGCGTCAGTCTGGAAACGGCTCATAATGCTGCCGATGCCGCTGAGGCCAATGTTCTCAGGGTTTATCCTGACGCCGATATCACGCTGCATATGGAACCGGTTCGGGATGATCTCCCCAAGAGTCCCTTTATGAATAACCCTGAAGGGAGCGAAAAACGGGAAAGATGACAAATAGTAACAGACAGGAAAGATATTTATGATAATCGATGAAATCTGGCAGATTATCCGTGAAGAAGCCAGAAGCATGATGGCCAAGGAGCCGATGCTGGGAAGCTATTTTCTTCAGGGCATTCTGAATCAGAAAAGATTCCAGGACGCCCTGGGGTTTCAGATTGCGAACAGGCTGGAGTCTCCGGTAATGCCGGCGGTGGTCATCAGGGAAATCTGCGACGAAGCCTATGCCGGCGATCCCGCCATAGTGGAATCCGGAGCCATTGATCTCAAGGCGGTCCGGGATCGGGATCCGGCGGTAGTCTACTATTCCACGCCCCTGCTTTACCTCAAGGGCTATCATGCCATTCAGAGCTATCGGGTGGCGCACTGGCTCTGGGATAACGGGCGTACGGAAATGGCCTGCTTTTTACAGAATCTGATTTCGCTGAAGTTTGCGGTGGACATTCATCCTGCAGCCCGCATTGGCCGGGGGATAATGTTTGATCATGCCACGGGCATTGTCATCGGTGAAACCGCTGTGGTGGGGGATAACGTTTCCTTCCTGCACAATGTGACTCTTGGCGGTACCGGACATGATCTGGGGGATCGCCACCCCAAGGTAGGCAGCGGAGTACTTCTTGGAGCCGGTTCCAGCATTCTTGGCAATATTACCATCGGAGACTGCTCCAAAATCGGAGCCGGCAGCGTAGTGGTAAAACCGGTAGCGCCGCATTCCACCGTGGTGGGGGTTCCGGGCCGGGAGGCGGGCCGCTGCCCTGACAAGATTCCGGCCATGGAAATGGATCAGCGGATTTAACGATGCTGAAATCGGCCGTATACCCGCAATTCTGATAAAATGGCGGCTCTTTAGCGGTTCAGAAGGATTTCCGTCATGAAGGGAAAGATTAAGTTTTACAAGGAAGCCGACGGCTACGGCTTTATTCAGGGAGAGGACGGCCAGGAATACTACTTCAACGTTCACGGGCTCAAGGTGTTCGACGGCCCGCCGCGTACCGGCCAGATCGCCGAATTCACTGCCGTTCCTGTTTCCGGAAAGGGCCGCAAGCCCAAAGCTCAGGATATTGTGATTACCGGAAATTCTGCTCCAGGTGCGTCCTCTGGAAAGCGTTCCGAGACCGACTACCGGATGATCTGCCCGCATTGTCAGAGAAAGATGGTGCCCCGGATGGTTACTCAGAACGGTGCGCCGTACCGTTCCTACTGTCCGTACTGCGGCGGAATGGTCAGAAAATTTACAGCCTGCTTTATTGCCACTGCCGTCTATGGCGATTCCCGTGCTCCGGAGGTTATTGCCATAAGAAGGTTCAGAAACGAGGTTCTTGAGCCCCGCTGGTATGGCAGAATTCTGATTCGCTGCTATTACCGGATTTCGCCGCCTCTGGCCAGGATGATCCGCGGCAGAACTCTGGTAACGGCTCCGCTGAAAAAGGTGCTGGATATGCTGGCCCGGCATTACGGGTAACCAGAATGCCGGGAGCGGCAGGCGTCAGTCGCGGAGTTCCCTCCAGGGATAAAGCCTGAGGGGGATTTTCCGGGCGCGCAGGTATTCCTCGGTAATGGTTTTTCCGAGGGTAAACTGGGTTTTCAGGAGCTTCGTGACTGCGCTGGCAGGGTTTCCCCGGGAGTATCTTTCAAAATCCCTGAATATCCGGTCTCCTGCTCCCAGGTCCTTGCCGTTTTTACGGAGATGCTCCCAGTCTTCAGGCGTCATTTCCGGAAGCAGAATCCCGCCTTGCGGTGAGACTCCGTTTTCTCCCGCTGCGGACAGTCTGCCGTAAAGTCCTTTCATCCAGTCAATTCCTCCCGGATCGGGATCTCCGGCCATGACTACCGGGATTTCCGGGAAACGCCGGAAAAGAACAGTCATGATCTCGTTGCAGTATTCGCTGGCGGTAAAACGGCTGCCGGGAGGCATGTTCCTCTGTACGAATAGTGTATGCGGGTATTCGGCCGCGATTTCGAGCGTTTCCGGATCCCCGGAAAGTACAGTCAGCCTTTCGAAATCGAAGAACACCGCCTGGTTTTCCACCACCACGATCCGGGAAAAATCCGCCACCTCCCGGGCAAATTCCTGCGATTTCGGAAAAAACGGTATTCCGGCAAGATCGCCAAATGCCGTGTTCCGGAATTTTACTTCCGAGCCTGCTCTTGCAAATACCCGGCCTGCGGTGGTGCGGATACCGGAACGCTTTTCGCTGCCGGAGGCGGCGTTGGTGATCCGGTCTTCAGGAGCGGCAAGTTCCTGCAGGAATTCTGCGGTAATGCCGTTTTTTTCCAGATAGTCCTGAATAAGAAGTCCCAGTTCCAGAAAAAGCCGCTTCTGCTCCTCCTTTTTTCCAGGAGGAAAGGTACGATACTTTAAAAGTGTCCGGGCAGCATGTTCCGGAAGATCCTCCTCCAGAAAATTCAGAAGTGCAGCATGCTTCCGGAGGACGGGATCCTGCGAGGGATCCTGTAAAATTTTCAGAAGGCAGACCGCGTGGATTTTATTGGCGTTCAGGAAGCTTCGGAGATCCTGCATGATCCTTATTCCTCAAGATGTCTTTCGATAATGATATCGTCCAGAATCATGTCGCCGTAATGGAATTCTGTGCCGCTGTCCGCTGTGTCGATAACGGCAGCTCCCGGGCTTTCGTCTCCCCGGAGCCGGCGCAGTTTTTCAGTATACGAGGGAATCAGGCGGCCCACCGGAGTGGAGCGGTAGAATTCCTGATGCCCGCTGTCCATGTTGTCATAGTAGGAGCTTACCGCAAAAAGCCAGTGATCCGGAGAACAGGGAATTCCGGATTCCTCCGGAGTGGCGCATTTTCGGTGGTAGTATTCCAGAGCGCTTACCGGTACTCCGGCGTCCACCACATACACAAAGAAATTAATGACATCGTCTTCAATGCCGGAATAGATCAGCTCTTCCTCAGCAGTTTCCGGGGGGCTGGTAAAGCCGGTATCCTCATCCTCCAGGGGAATCTCTTCAAGATCCGGATGTCTGGTCCGGATGCTCTTGACAAGTTCGGCCAGTGTGTCCAGATTCATATCATCGGTCACCAGAGCGTGGCCTTCCAGCTCCAGGGGAGCGGCTCTGGTGAATATTTCCGGAGGAACTGTCTGTGAGACGTAGTCGCCGGGATGGTAGTTTTTGTTTTTGGTGCAGTGATCGCAGTAGGCCTTGATAAGGCTGGTTTTTCTTACCTGCTGCCGGAAGCGGGAGAGCATGTTGCGCAGCGGTCCCATAATGGCATTGAGTTCGTTCTGGCAGCGGGTGATGGAGGTCAGGAGATCGCTTATCAGGATGCGGTAGAGCCGGGTGTCATTATCCGCATTGATCACATACTGATTAAGCTCCTGGTAGGTATAGGCCGTCAGGTTATCCACAAGATCCGAGGCCTTTTGAATGGCAGCTTCGTTTTCTGCAATTTTATCCCGGAGACTGTGGACAAATCCGAATTCCGTAAGAAGTTTCCGCGAGAGTCCGTCCACGGCAATCTGGGCGTCAAAGCCAATTTCATGTACGAGCTGCGTGAGGTCTGTGAGCACCCGATCCGCCTGCTCCGAATTTCGTGATTTAAGATGCTCGATGTAGCTGTTGCAAAGAATGGCGATGTTTTTAAGACGGGCGGCGATATCGGTGTCGATATAGCTGCGGGTATCAATTTTTAGAATATAGTTGATAAGCCGGCTCAGGTGGGGGTTCAGCCAGTAGCCGGTAACGGTGTCCATCAGAATGTTGCGGTTCTGCAGTGCCTGGAACAGGGCGGCGTTTTCCTGGGATACGGCCGAGAGTTCGCCGTTATAGGCGGCGATGATGAGATCGGCCCCGTTGCTGAGGTCTGCAAGAATGGAACGGATTACCCGGTTTTCGTTGCGTTCCGGGGATCCGGAGCTGGAATTTTTCATGAGCTGAAGAGATCCTCCTCGAAAGGTTCCTGCTTCTGCTGCTCCATGGCAGCCTCTTCCTCCGCCAGAATGTTTTCGTGAGCGTCAATGAATTCCAGAACCTCATAGATATAGTCAACCTTTCCGGTAAAGGTGAAAATCCGAGTGCCGGGGAGGTTTTCCCGCAGGATTTCGAACTTTACCATGCGGTCGATAATGTTTCTGATGATTTCCGGAACCTCGACCTGCGGTCTTTTATTAAGCAGGGTGCCGATTTTTTTGGCTCTGGTGGTCAGGTACTGGTTGTTCTGTACCCGGGCGGTGAGCTCGGCTTCGGTGACCTGGCTACCCGGCATCATGGGATGATCCCGGGTACTGGCATCCATTACCAGCAGAATAAATTCCAGAACCGGCCGGAGCTGTTCCATAATGCTCTGAAATTCCCGTCTTATAGAGGCCCGATCCTCGCCGAGATCCAGATTAATCCAGGTGGCATAATAGGCGGCCCGGTTGGCAGTTACCGATATTTTACGGTTCAGGGGTGCCAGAATAGCCTCCACCCTGGCACGGGTTTCCGGTTCTTCAAGATCCCGGTAGGCCTCGGGGGCGGAGGTGCTGCAGACAAACTCTCCCCGAAGCAGTCTTTCCGCGGTATCTCTGATCATCTGCTGTTCTCCTCGGATTTGATGCGTTTTCTGATGGCTTCTCCCACGGGATCCAGAGCATCCTGATTGACATATACCCGATCCCTGGTTATGCGGTAGATTCTGCTGAATTCCGAAGCTACTCCGGTGCTGAGATCCGGAGCGGCGGATACCATGACAATTTTGTTGCGCTGCATTACGTCCAGAAGCAGCCTGATATTCTTGCCGGAAAGCTTGCTCATTTCGTCTACCGGCCAGTGCACGGCAATGTTTCTGCCGCTGCGGGATTCCTGGATGAGACTGATGTACAGGGCGCACAGGAGCAGGAAAGTGAGACCGTTGGAGCTGACATCCTCCAGCTCCTTTTCGGTTTCGGCTGTTTTTTTCTTTCCGTTTTCCACTACTGAGAACACGATGCTGAACAGATCGTTAAGGTCGTTTCTGAGTTCGCCGTTTATAAAAAGATTGGCCAGACTCCGCAGTTTTCCGGAGACCTCGGCATTCGGGAGCTCGGACTGGATCCGGCCATTGTTCTGCCATTCCTGATAGAATCCGGAAAGATTCTCGATGAATTCCCAGCCGGCGATGTTCTTTATGCGGGGCTCCAGGGTAATGGAAAACTCTTCGAAAGCCTCAAACTGGAGATTGTCGGACACGATTCTGGATATCCTGCGGCTGAACCCACGGATTCTTTCGTCAAAGTCCCGCATCTGATCATAGTACTGCTTAATCATGTGAAGCACATCCCGGGCCTGATCCAGAATGCTTTTCCGGTGCTGGGGAAGTCCGTGGTTCAGAAGCTCCTGTGCGGCCAGGGGATAGGCGAAATTCTCAGCGTTTTCCTGGTTCTTCTCGTCATTGATATCTATTCCGGCCAGCCGCGCCCGGTTTCTGGCGTCGTTAAGACAGGAGACCCAGTAGTCCTTGATCTTGGAGGTCATGCCGCCCATGATCCGGCAGATGGTATTAATGCATTCTCTCAGCCCGGACTGGTTTCTTTTCAGGCTGTCGAGAGCAAATCTGGAGGTGGTGACCACATCGGAGTATATCCGCGCTGGCGCCTCCTGATCGATGGCGTCGGGATGGGGCCGGATATTGAGATCCCCGAGCTCGTCCAGAAGCTTTTCCGCACTGCCGGCGTTTTTGTCGGAGGCGGCTTTCTCCTTTCTGAAGGCGTCAAGTTCCCTCTCAATGATCTTTGCGGCGGAATCATATTCTCTATTGGCATCCGCTCTGCGATTCAGCGTGTCCTGCAGAACCGGCTCCAGGGCACTTTCCTGCTGCCGGTATTCCGGAAGTTTTCCATAGCTGCTTTCCAGCCAGTCCCGGTAGGTCAGAATCTCCTGTCTGCGGCTTTGAATTTCCGAAATCCGCTTTTCTTTGGCAGTGATCTCGTTCTGAATAAGATCGATAAGCCTGGCGTCCACATTCTGATTGGCTAGCTTCTGCTTCATGATATCTTCGTATTCGGAGACGGTTTTCCTAAGCTCGGCCTCCAGATCCTGGATTTTCTGGCTGAGAGCCCCGGCGGTTTCTCCGTGGGCTGTTTCCAGATCGCTCCTGTTCAGGAGGTAGTTGTCTCTGGTATTCGCAGTCATTCTTTCGTACTCTTCTTCCACGTCCCGGAGAGAACTGCGAATCTGGGCGAGCTCTTTTTTGGCAGCGGTGAGGGCGTTGGTCAGCTCCAGATTCCGATCCTTGCGGTAGCTTTCAATATTGCCGTCCAGAATGCCGAGGCGATCCCGGAGATTTGCAAAGCATTCCTCGGAAATCAGCCGGGATTCCAGCCGGAATTTTTCAGAAAGAGCATCTTCCATGGCCTTCTGAGTCTTTTTCTGCTCCTCTTCGTTTTCATTCCGGAACTGGATGCAGTTTTTAACTGCGGTCATCAGATTCTGCTTTTCTGTCCGGAGATCCTGATCGTTTTTCTGTGGCGATTTTAGGTCTCTCACATCCAGGGACAGAGACCCTACGGCGATACGGTGCGGCCGCTCCTCCGCAGAGGGAATAATTTCCGGGGAGAGATCATTCCGGGAAAGGAGATCTTCCCGGATAACTTTTCCGATGCCGTTCTGCCACTCCGGGCAGTATTCGTTCAGATATTCGGTAAGAATGCCGGAATCAGGATTCAGAAGCACGTCGATTTCATTAATACGTTCCTCGCTTTCCTTCCGAATACGGGCGTTCTTTTCTGCGGCGGCTCCCAGGGAGGCCAGGCGTTTTTCATGGTTCTGAATATCCTGGCACAGCCGGTAGAGCTGTGAGTTCAGGTCAGAATTAGTACGGTTGCTTTTGTTAATTTCCTCCTGAATTTCGTTTCGGCTGCTGAGGAGATTGTCCGGGGGAATGATATTGCATCTTTCCCGTTCCAGGTTTGCTATTCTGTTCTGGACATTGTTTTCCTGAATCCGGAGCTCTGCGGTACGGGACTGTCTGTTAAGCTCCAGTCTGCCCAGACTGTCCTTCAGGTTTTTCTCCAGTTCATGAAGCTGATCCCGGAATTTCTGCTCTCCGGTAGTGAGCTCCTGCCGGATGCGGGATTTTTCGTCATCAATCCTGCTTTTGGCGGTCAGTTTCCGGTTTTCAAATTCTGTTTTGATGTCGTTATAGACAGCCTTTACGGACCCCAGCTTGCGTTCGTTCTCCTCAAGAGAGGTCCTGAGAGCGGAGATATTGTCGTACTCCCGGAGCCAGACGGCCATTTCCTGTTTTTCATATTCGGCCTGCTCTTCCTCGATTTTCCGGATTTTTTCCCGGATGCTGTTGAGATCGGATTCATGATCCTTCTGTTCCTGGGAGAGCTTCTTGTCCTTTTCCTCCCAGAGCTGTTTCAGTTCAGTCTGTCTGGTGCTGGCGTTGGCGATGTCCAGCTCCAGCTTTTTGACGGCATTTTCGAAGCTGTGGTGATACCAGGCTAGAATTCCGGCCTGTTCCCGGAGGACCTTTTTGTCTCCGGAAATCTTTTCGCCCAGGACAGAAGCGCTTTCCAGGGTCTGTCTTTTTTCATCCACTGCCCGGTAGTCATCAATATCTGCGCACCATTCCAGAACCTTGGCGGGATCCAGAATCAGCGCCACTCCCGGATGATCCTGCCGGAGGATTTCCCCCAGAAGAAGCTTGATGCTGTCAAACTTGACATGTCCGGTGATGAGGCTGTGGGTGATGCTTTCAATGTAGCGAAGCTGCCGGTTCCCGCCGCTCAGGCTGTAATCGTACCGCAGGTTGTTATTGGCTCCCAAGGAAATATTCTGAATCACCGAACGGTACTGATCTACAGTGGTTACCAGTGGTTCGGAACGAATGCCGCGTTCCTTCAGGATCTGCTGGTACTCCCGCCATTCCCGGGCCCGGTAGCATTTCAGATTTTCATCGTAAACCACGATATCCTCTACCCGAAACGGCCCTTTCACAAAGCGGTAGTTCAGGCTTTTACTGTTCTGGCTGTTTCCGGCATTGGTCATCATCACATGGACGATTTCGGAGCGGGAATTACGGTATTCGAACACCAGAGCACTGTCGGAACGCGGCAGGTAAAAACCGGAAAAGCTTTTTCTGACGTTGCTGGAGCTGGTGACTCTTCCGGGAACCAGTCCGTAGAAAAGGGGAATAAGCTTGAGCAGACTGGTTTTTCCGGAACCGTTGGCTCCGTTGATCTGGGTATGCTTTTCGAAATCGAATTCGAAGACGCGGTTCTCCCGGGATCCGATGTAGGAGTCGATAAGAACAATACGGATAAGACCGGCAGGGCGGGGCAGTCCGGCGGCGGATCCGGAGCTGTTACTGGTGGATTCGAGCATGTTTTTTGTCTGAAAAATAAACGGGAATAATAGTGGAATTCTAACTGAAAATGCTTTCGTGTTCAATTGTGGCAGAGCGGCTTTCCGAAAGGGAGGAGCGATTAGGTACACGATTATTATTTGAGGGGGAGGTGGTGATTTCCCGGAGAGAACAGAGGGTGTATGCTGAAAAAATATGACAGCGTTCCGGTACCTGTCAGGAAGTTCCGTAATCCATACAATTATGAGTGGTCAAAAAATGTAAACCTGGCCGCGGCTGAGATATCTGAAAAACCTTTCTATAAATAAAGAAGGGCTGTGCATTATGAAGGCCACATTACTGGCACTGCTGGCTAGGTCTCTCAGGATGCGGCAGAGGTTCCCAGTTAACGGCCGGCGGACTATCCTCAAATCGGAATTGAGGATGTTCCCGGTTATCAGAATTTTGCCGCGACGTTCTCGTCCGCCCTGATCGGGCATGCTTTCTGAAACATGCCGGATGAATTTCTTTTCTTTTCAGCTCTCTTTGCTGTTGATTTTTAGTGCAAACGTGTTAAATTCTGAAACAGAATCTACATCACAGAATTTTTAAATCTCTGACGCCGCGCATAGTATTTCCGAAGGAAGACTGACAGCCTTGCAGCCCTGATATTCAGGTTTGGGGAGCCGCTTCTTTCTCCGGAAGATCTCTCCTTTGCCGGACTCTGATTTTCAAAAACAGGAAGCACATATGATCCCGCAGCTCTCAAAGGAATATTCACTGGATCCCTTGTATCTCAGCTATTTCAAGGCAGTGGCAGCCGATGCCTCGTTTACCGGTGATGTTGAGTATTCCTACGCCGCAAGACTGTCGGAAGCCACCGACAACAGTGTTTACCAGCTCCTGCCCGCCGGCATTATTTTTCCGAAAACTCCGGAAGACATTCAGACGGCGCTTCGCATTGCGTCCCGGGAGGAATTCCGGAAAATAAGGTTTGCGCCCCGAGGAGGCGGTACCGGCACCAACGGCGGTTCTCTCACCGGAGGAGTGATTATTGACGTTTCCCGGCATATGCGGGGAGTGGGAAAGGTGGATCCCGAAAAGCGCACGGTGCACGTGGAATCCGGAGTGATCAAGGACAGTCTGAACCAGGATATCAGGCAGTACGGACTGTTTTTTTCACCGAATCTTTCCACCTCGAACCGGGCCACGTTTGGGGGGATGATTTCCAATGATGCCTCAGGGCAGGGCTCCCTGAAATACGGTAAAACCTCCCGGCATATTCTGGACGTGGATGTGGTGCTTATGGATGGCAGTCTGGTTACCTTCGGCCCGGTGTCAGGAGAGGCGCTCCGGGCTAAAATGGAGCTTAACACCCAGGAGGGGCAGATTTACCGGACAGTTTATGAAATTGCTTCCGGAAAACGCGCCGAAATTGTCAGCACCTTCCCGGATCTCAACCGTTTTCTTACCGGCTATGATCTCAAGCATGTCTGGGATCCCGATACCGGAGTTCTGGATATCTCCCGGATTATCTGCGGCGCCGAAGGCACCCTGGGTTTTATCACCGGAGCCACGCTGGATCTTACACCGCTGCCTTCATTCCGGGCGCTGGTAAACATCAAGTATGACAGCTTTGATTCTGCGCTCCGGCATGCTCCGGTGCTGGTTAAGGCCGGGGTGCTTTCTGTGGAAACTGTCGATTCCGTTGTGTTTGGCATGGCCAAAAAGGATATTGTCTGGTATCAGGTACAGGATCTGCTGACCGAAGTGCCCGGCAAGAACATGGACGGCATCAACATTGTGGAGTTTGCCGGTACCGATGCCGCTCTGGAAAAATCCCGGATGGACGAGCTTGTCAGAATTCTTGATGCGGATCTCCGGAACGGTAATGACCGCGGAATCATCGGCTACCAGATCTGTACTGAAAACAAGGATATCCAGGCGATTTACGCCATGCGCAAAAAGGCCGTGGGGCTTCTGGGAAACGCCGAGGGCGATGCCAAGCCGGTGGCCTTTGTGGAGGATACGGTGGTGCCGCCGGAGCATCTGGCGGACTTTATTCTGGAATTCCGGGCACTTCTGGACAGTCATCATCTCCGTTACGGGATGTTCGGCCATGTGGATACCGGGGTACTGCATGTCCGTCCTGCCCTGGATCTCTGTGATCCGGAGCAGGAGGTGGTTCTCAGAACCATTTCCGACAAGGTGGTCGAGCTTACTGCCAAATATGGCGGCATTATGTGGGGCGAGCACGGCCGGGGGTACCGGAGCGAGTACGGCCCGAAATATTACGGGGGACTTTTTGATGAACTCAGAAAGGTCAAGAGGGCGTTTGATCCGGACAACAGGATTAATCCTGGAAAGATCTGTACCCCGTACGGCAATGATGCCGATGAACTGGTCTCTGTGGATGCGGCCAAGCGGGGGAGCTTTGACCGGCAGATCCCGAAAGGAGTAAGACACAGCTTCAATCGGGCTCTGAGCTGCAATGGTAACGGCGCCTGCTTCTCCTTTGACATTACTTCCCCCATGTGTCCTACCTACAAGTTCATGGGAGACCGGAAACAGTCTCCTAAAGGCCGGGCCGGCCTTATGAGAGAGTGGCTCCGGGAACTTGAGGAGGCCGGAGTAAATCCGCTTCTCGAGGAAAAACTGTCCGAAAGCCGCGGATTTTCGGTGCTGGATCTGGCCCGCAAAACCCGGAACACCATTGCTAAAAGGGGATATGATTTCAGCGATGAGGTGCTGGAGGCTATGAACTGCTGTCTGGCCTGCAAGGCCTGTGCCTCACAGTGTCCCATAAAGGTGGATGTCCCGGATTTCCGTTCCCGGTTTTTCAATCTGTACTACACCAGATACCTGCGTCCCGCGGGAGATCTTATGGTTCGGCATTTTGAGGAGAGCGCCCCTCTTATGTCCCGGGCTCCGGCGCTGTTTAACGCTGTGACTGCCCTGAATCCGGTGAAGATGATGGTGAAGAAGGTTTTGGGCTTTGTAGATGTCCCGGTGCTGAGCAGTCCCGCTCTCCGCGAGATTATAAAGGGGCAGCCCCTGGAACACTTTGATCTGGCACGTCTTGAGCAGCTAACCCCGGCAGAAAAGGAAAAGCGGGTACTGATTGTTCAGGATACCTTTACCACGGTCTATGATGCCACTTTGGTGCATGATCTGATATCCCTGGTGGCCAAAACCGGAAAAATTCCGGTACTGCTGCCGCTTAAGCCCAACGGCAAGGCTCTCCATATCCGGGGCTATCTCCGTGAGTTTGCCGGCACGGCAGCCAGAAGTGCGGATTTCTACAACCGGGTATACCGGCTGGGCATTCCCATGGTGGGGGTGGATCCGGCTATTGTGCTCTGCTACCGGGACGAGTATCGCAAAACTCTGGGAACCGCCCGGGGTGATTTTGTGATTCAGCTGGTGCAGGAATGGCTCCTGGACAATCTCAGCCTTTTAACCCCGCGGATCCGTGATGAAAATGAGTACTACCTGCTGGCCCACTGCACGCAGAAGTCTCTGAAGCCGGCTACCCATGATGACTGGGTCAGAATTTTCAGACAGGTTTCCCTGAAGCTGATTCCTATTCCGGTGGGCTGCTGCGGCATGGCAGGGTTATATGGTCATACGGCCGCCAATGTTGCCAGATCCGAAGCTATTTACCGCCAGAACTGGGCTCCGGTGTTTAAAAAATACCCGGTAAACCGCTGTCTTGTTACCGGCTTTTCCTGCCGGGAGCAGGTCAGGAAAATGGAAAATGCCGTGGTGCGGCATCCGCTGCAGATTCTGAACGAGATTATGTAGCTGAGCCGCTGGTGCAGACGGGGCGGAGTAGTTCCTGGAGGCCGGGCCGGGATGTTGACAGAGTTTCTGGAACATCCGGGGCCTGTTCATAAATCTGGGGACAGCCCGGCTTGTTGCTGGCTGTAAACAGAAATTGGGGCTCTGGCAGGTGGCGCCTGGCCGCGTGCACGAACGGATTCCGGCTAAAATCAGCTTTTATCACCCTGGCGTCTCATTTTTTATTTCCTCCGGACGAGTGCCTGCAGTCTCAGACAAAAATTAAGAGGAGGTAGTTACAGGAAATGCTGACGGCAGGTAACATAAAAACGGGGGAGGAAAATACAAAATCCTGAAGCTGAAACACAGACAGCTCAGCGAGGGGATTCACGGACTATAAAAAAAGCACTGCCAGTTTTCCCAGGATGATTGCCCCTCAGAAAGTAAAGAAACCTCGGGGTATTCCGTTTATCCTGGTTAAAAGTGGGCTTATCAATAATAATGAGCCATGAATTTGGTATAGGATTCAAAAGTGCAGTGCAATTAGATATGGTGCCACTTTGCTCATCATTATCACTTTACTTCAGTGCAGCTTTCAGTATCACCAAGGGCACAGGCCTTAGAAAAATATTCATTAGCTCTTTTCAAATCCTTCTCCACAGAAATTCCATTGAGGTAGCAAAAGCCTGCATTAGAACATCCTAATGAAGAACCTAAATTACAGGCTATCTCTGAATAGGCCAAAGCTTTCGCATTATCTTTAGTAACTCCAAGACCTTCGGAGTACATATAACCAAGATTTGCACAGCCATTTTTATCTTCCAGGTTACAGGATTTTTCATTATACGAAAGGGAACGAGCATAATCCTGAGTTACTCCTAAACCAAGATTGTATAAAACTTTCACAAACCTCAGGACTATAGAAAGCTTCTTGTTCTGAGGTCTTTTCTTTTCAAATCATATCAAAAATTCATCTGTTTCCCCTGTTTTTTGGAAATATTCTGCCTTTTTAACTCCTGTTTTATCGTAAAAGTTAGTGATTTCTTTGCAAAATTATCATTTTTTATGTCTTTATTAGTCCGTTTATGATATAATACGGACTATATATAAGAGGTGTTTTTATGAAGGTTCCTGAAGAAATCAGAAAGGTTAAAAGACCGGTTAATACTATTGTTGAAGACTCTGGCAGAGATGGTCCTAAAAGGTATTCTGTACGTGAGCTGGAAATTTAGTGAGGTCGTGACCAGCTTTTGAGGTAATTCATGACTCCCTTTTCCGGTGAATCTTGATCGATGATTACGTCCGTTCCTGGAGA
>NZ_KB899639.1:178276-182149 GCF_000378405.1 Succinimonas amylolytica DSM 2873
ACCTCGTAGACCGAGGGGGAGACCAAGAAAGGTTACAGTTTCACAAAACACTGAAAATTAGAGGTTATAGTCCGTAGAATTGTGAAACTTTTAATTGTACATTAAGCCTAAAACACTGCAGCCCACACCGTTATTAGAATCACATGCTTTTTCTGCATATAATTTGGCATTTTCCAAATCAGGCTTATTTCCATTGGAGCTATTAAAGTAAAGAGCGCTCAGGTTTCCGCATCCCTGTATATTATTTAAGGAACATGAAACTTTATAGTATTGCTTGGCCCGATTAGGATCGGGCTGCACGCCTTTTCCAAGTTCATATGATCTTGCAAGAAGAAAACACCCGTCTGCATTATTTAAGTGACAGGATTTCCTGCTGTATTCTAATGACAGAGTATAATTTGGTCTTGGAGTATAGTAATATAATTCAGCAACCTTAAAACATCCTAAAGCATCGTCAAGGTTGCAGGATTTGTCATAAAATGATTTTGATTTTTCGAGATTGTGATTTTCAAATTGTGGAGTAATGTAAATGTCTCCCATAGCCAGACAGCCAGAACCTATATTTTTGTTGCATAGCTGTTCACAGACAATAATAGCTTGAGAAAATATATAATTATCAGTTAAGTTTTTGCAGGTTGTTAAATCATCAGATAGGGCATCTGCAGATAATAACAAACAGAAAATTATAAGACTTTTGTATTTCATATTAAAATATCTGATATGCAGAAAATCTGTATTTTACGCACGGTTGTCTGGGATTGAATACAATGTAAATATGGTGTAGATGTTAAAAATTGTATTACGAAAAAAAACGTAACAAACGGAATAATGATGTTTATCATTCATCTTTAATAAACATCAAGCTCTTACACCATATCTATAATATTATTTAATTTTTTGTGCAGGTCATTATAAAATCAGAAGCGGTTAGATTATATTGCTGCATTTGCATTTGCACTTCAGCAGGGATACTGGCAGAGCGATCCCCCATGGCAAATCCCCCCTGGATATATTCAATTTTCGTGGGAGGCTGTTCTCCAAGAGTAAAGCCATTCCCCAAATTACCAGCATTAATAGCATTGAGATCCATGTGAGGAATAGTTCTAATTTGCTGAACATTAGATTTGAACATGTTGCCAGAGATCGAGTATTTTCCAGTGGAAATTAACTGGATGTTCATGTTGGTACTAAATCCCGTATTTATATCATTATATACCATTGCCATATTCATAATTAGCTGAAAGTTATTACCTGAGAAAACAAAGGATATCTGAGGTATCCTTATTAATCCTTGATATTGAATTTCCATTGCTTTTTGGAAACCGGGCCATCTGCAGTTATAGGTACCATCAGGAAAAAAAGTATCATTTGAGGGAACAGCAGGGGATAAGGTAGATCCGCGAGTTAATTGAGCAGAACCATCTGAGGATTTAATAATTAGTGTATTACCGGATAATTGAAAAGACCATGACTCTGATAATTGATCAAAATTCTCATTAACAGATAAATTGATAAAATTATCATTAACACGGTAATAACCGATAAAATCAATTGCTTCCTGCCGCAGACGAATTTTGCCATCGTTTGAAAAATCAAGCGTTAACTCCTTTCCATCATTATCTACACCCTTCCAGGATCCAACAATACTCTGAGTAGCAGTATTGGCGGAAGGATTAGCTAATTGAGAATTGATAATACCGGCAGAAGACAAATTAAAACAGGAAAATAATGAAATGGCTATTAAATGGAATAACGACTTTTTTAGGGATAACATAACTAGTCTCCGGAGATACAATTATTATCTAAAAGTATTAAATTTAGTATTGCTTAATTATATGAAAGATAGCAAAATAGTTTATGTCCAGCTTTGTTTAATTTGGATACTCCTGTAGTAAAATGTGAAAATTGAATTTTTCTTTTTTATTGTTTTCAGGGGAACACTAACTGGTGATTTTGTTACTAGTGGGATAAACTCCTTCTGTTACACTATCGCAAAGCAATTGTAGTTATGGGAAGTCCTAGTACCCCTGTTCATTCAGTATGCGGTACGTAAAACATCCTTTTAGAGCGTCTAAATCACAGGATTTTTGATAGTATTTTTTTGCAGTGCTCCTATTTTGTGTTACGCCACGCCCAGTATCATATGAATTAGCAAGGTTGAAACACCCTGGGCCGTAGTTCATGCTGCAGGCTTTTTCGAAATAGGTGTTAGCCTTGCTGTAATCCTGTTTCACATCATTACCGGTGCTATAAAAATAACCTAACGTGACGCACCCGCGGGCATAGTTCATGCTGCAGGCTTTTTCGAAATAGGTATTAGCCTTGCTGTAATCATGTTTTACACCCCGGCCCTTGTGATATGAGGAACCTAAGTTGTTGCAGCCGGCGCCATAGTTAAGGTTGCAGGCTTTTTCGTAATAGGCATTAGCTTTACTGTAGTCCTGTTGTACGTCTATACCTTCGGTGTACATAATACCTAAGTTATAGCAGCCAGTGTCATTATCCAGCTTACAGGCTTTTTCGTAATAGGTAATGGCTTTGCTGTAATCCTGTTTTATACCCTGGCCCTTGAAATATGAATTACCTAACTTGAAGCATCCGGGGCCATAGTTCATACTGCAGGCTTTTTCATAATAGGTATTAGCCTGAGTGTAGTCCTGTTGTACGCCTTTGCCTTGGGTGTATGAAATACCTAATTTAAAGCAGCCACTCTCATCATCAAGATCGCAGGCTTTTTTGTAATAGGCAAAAGCTTTACTGTGATCCGGTTTTACACTTCCGTTGTCTTCGCTGGAAAAATTAGCTAACAGGAGGCACCCACTGGCAGAATTCATGTTGCAGGCTTTTTCGTAATAAGTATTAGCTTTGCTGTAATCCTGTTTTGTGCCCAGGCCATTATGATGTAAATAACCTAAGGAGGCGCACCCGAGGCCAAAGTTCATGTTGCAGGCTTTTTCGAAATATGCACTAGCTTTACTGTAGTCCTGTTGTACGGCCTTGCCTTCTTCGAATGAAACACCTAAGTTGTAACATCCGTTTTTGTCCCCCATATTGCATGCTTTTTCGTAATAGGCGTAAGCTTTGTTGTAATCCTGTTTCACGCCAAGGCCATAGTAATATGAGGTACCTAAGTTGTTACACCCGGGGCCAAAGTTCATGTTGCAGGCTTTTTCGAAATAGGTAATAGCCTGACTGTAGTTCTTTTCTAGACCAAGACCGTAAAAGTATAAGTTACCTAAGGATTTGCACCCTATGCCTTCATTTTGGTTACAGGAATCCTGACATGAAGTAACAGCCTTGTCATAGGTTTTGCTCTCATAGAAATTTTCACATTCATTAGCACTGACTGTAGCAGACACTAGGACTGGGAGAGTAACTAAGTATTTGAATTTCATAAATTATGTAACCTCGATTTGTGTATGATATTTTCTGGCAGTCAATCAAATTGGATCCATATTAGGGAAATCTGTAAGTGTTTGAACGTGTCATTAGTTATCCGAAATAAATATGTGTGTAGCTCTAATAAATAAATGCTAATCAGTTAGTTTGTTCAAACAGAAAAATGAGACAGCATAGATTAATTAAGATAGCAACAGGGCTGACATCTGATTGTGGTGTCTGGATAGCAGAGGCACTACTACTGTTGCGTGCTGATACTCCTCTGTCATTCTTATTGCTTATTTATTATGAAAGAAAGCTCCCCGGCGGACAAACGAAAGCGACGGCCCTTAAGCCGCATTCGGAACGCTGCATGCCCTGGCATGGAGTGACGGCCCGGATCTCTTCGGTAAGATCCGTTCCGGCCCCCGTTAAGTTGGCTGGGTCATGCTGACGCTGGCACAGATCACTTTGCCCTGATTGCTGGTTTCGCTC
>NZ_KB899639.1:183534-260488 GCF_000378405.1 Succinimonas amylolytica DSM 2873
AGTGTTAGACCTCTAAGTATGTATGCGTCTACTCATTAACCCCAGTTTTGTATCAGCATTTTATAAATGCCAAAAAAAGAACAGGGTTTACAGGCAAGTCCACCTCCGTCTTTGATCGTATCACTTTTCAAATTTCGTTACCGTGGATGGCCTCCAAGTTTATCCTTTCACCACCAGGCCTCATCTCAAATGCATGGGCAGGCTCTAAGGCCTTATAGGTTTCAAGAGCGAAAATTTATGTACCGGACCATGAACTTACAACGGTCTAGTACTTTCTTTCATGGGGTATGTCAGGGATAAAACGGCCATACCCTGGGTGATTTGTTTGCTTTATCTGATAAAAAGCATTCTCTCATTTTCTATAAATATGGCAGTTTGTAAGTGCAGTATCCATAAAATGATCACTGCGTATAGTACATAAACCAGCTCTTCTTTAACCAACAAAATAATAACAAAAAAACATTAGTCATTACAATTGTGATAATTTTGTGGTATTTTTTTATGTTAAATCATTAATCTTAGATTACTATATTCGCAACTGAAGACGGTGTAAATACAATTGTTTTGTGTTTGCATTAATTGTGATTATCTTCAAAACTTGTACGATATCTACATGTGGAAATAGTGTAATCCTGTCATGTGTAACAGGTTGGTTTATACCTGATTTCAATATAACAAAGCTTTAAAATAGTCGTTTTCTTTTGAAAAGATAATGTTCTGGAGCTTGTTGACACAGTGATTATGTATTTTGTTGTTATAAATTTATGTAACATTGATGATGTTACATGAGAGCCAATAAAATGAGGTGAAGTGAGTCACAGAGTTTTTTATAGGACTGTAAAAGCACTGTTAAGTTAGAATAGTATTAGTAATGGAGACGGTTGCTGTCATTTGCAAAAAAATCCAAATAGGGTACTTTACGAAAGATAAATGACAAAAATAAAGGCTTCAATTCTTTAAATGTCGGTAAAGTCTATCGTGTGTACTGCACTTGTTTTCTTTAAATAATCATTATTGGTAAAATTATTTCTAGATTATTTTGTCTTTCGAAAGGAATATGGGATGAAGATTTCAGTATTAAATCGTATCAGCATCGGCTTGCTTCTTTGCACCTGTGCGATATTCGCAAATACAGCTGTTCTGTCTGCCGAAAACCGCATGCCGGTAACAGTGGAAAAAGATTCAAAAGTACCTCTGAGAATTCTGACCCGTCCGGGAGCTGTTCTTTATGCCGACAGTGAAGGCAAGAAAATTCTCAAAAGCAATATTCCAACATTCACCTCGTACTATGTGTATACCAGACCTCTCGGGGAGGCTGCCGGTTCAGGAGATGGCTGGTATGAAATTGGCAGTGATGACAGGGGATCTGTCAAGGGATGGATGAAAGGTGCTGATCTGTTTGAATGGAAACAGACTATGTGTCTGACATTTAGTCATCCCGATGGCAGAAATCCGGTGCTTATGTTTGATGACGATGATGTTCTTAATACCCTGATCGACATGCCGGAGGCAGAGAGAAACAAAAAGCTAAACGGATACTATGAGAAAATCGAAAAGGCTGCTGCGAGAAAAATTAAGCTGGAGAAGGATTTTCCGATTGTATCAATAGAGCCAAAAATGGCGGTGGATAATATTGATAAGTTTACGCTGATACCAATAATTGATTACAAGGTGGTGGAGTTTGAAGGAAGAGAATCCAGGCTTCTGGATGTTCTGGCGGTAAACAGCACAGATAAGGATCGTAAAGAGTCAGATATTCGCAAGGACGATGAATACTTGATAAATTCAAATGTTTCGTCTGAATCTCAGGCAAAAGAAGTAAAAAACCTGAAATGGGATATTGTCTGGGTAATTGATACTACACGCAGTATGCGGCCCTATATAGACAGGGTGCGGGAAGTTATGCTCAGGATTTCCGAAAATCTGGCCGGAAATCAAGCCCTTAAGGGAAAAGTGGCGTTCGGAATTTGGGGATACCGGGATTCTCTTGATGTCAAGGGACTTGAATATGTTACCAGGAATTTTACACCAGATCTTCAGGATATTAATGATTTCATTGAAACTGCAAAAAATGTTGAGGAAACAAAGGTGGATTCAGTTACCTTTGATGAGGATATGTTTTCAGGAATTCATGATGCTGTCGTTGATACGAAGTGGCGGGATGATTCCATAAAAGTTGTAATCCTGGTTGGTGATGCGCCAGGCCATAAACAGGATCATAAATGGAATGCAACAAAGCTTGATCAGGATGGCATGCGACAGCTTGCCAATGAAAAAAATACCACCATATTTGCCATTCATATAAATCCCCCTAAATCAAAGAAACATAACAAGACAGCCAGGAAACAGTTTGAAACGCTGTCCTTAAATCCCGGAACAGATCATTCAGTGTTTTTTGATGTTGAAGCCTCGGATATTGAACAGTTTGATGTAGCGGCGGCAGAAATTAGTGAATATCTGTCCAATTGGGCTATTGATGCCGAATCGGCATTATTAGGGAAAATGAAAAGAGAAATTATAGTTGTAAAACCGGATGCTCCGGATATGGTTGGCCCCGGTAAAAAGGAAATTGAACGAGCTCTGCATGCTGCTGTGGTGACCTGGCTTGGAAATGAAAGAAACGTGGCGCCTCCCAGAGATATAGAAGCCTGGGTATCTGATAAAGATTTAATGGATAGTACCAGGCAGGCCCTGGAAGTACAGTTGCTGCTTTCAAAAGCACAGCTGGATGCCATTTCAACGCTGCTTAAAGAGGTGATTGTTGCGGGAGAAACCAATATGGTGAGCGGAGAGGATTTCTTCACATCGCTTCAGGCCGCATCTGCGGTAGTAGCCCGAGATCCTGACAAGCTTGCAAAGGCCGGAAATATAGCAGAGTCAGGACTGATTCCGGATTTTCTGAAAGGGCTTCCCTACAAGAGCCGTCTTATGGAAATTAATAATGAAGTTTGGGAAGGCTGGGGACCGGATGAACAGAATGCGTTTCTGAGTAACCTGGAGGGGAAGCTAAAGGTTTACAGCGAGATTCATGATAATACAGAAAAATGGGTGTCTCTTAATGAGGGGGATGATCCTGATGATTATGTTGCCCCTATACCGCTGGACTTAATGCCCTAGGAAATGTTTTTTGAAATAGTCTGGGAAATAAATGTCTTAATATGACATGTGTTAATAAATTAATGAGTGGTATGCCGTAGTTCCGAAAGCTTACCCTTTCCAAAAATGATACTGTATTAAACATCCTGACTATATCTAATTTAACTTAGAAATTAACTTTTTAGTCGGGGTTTATTACAGAAATAGCAAAAAAGGGATAAATATGAATAAAAAGTACTGGGAAGCACTGATATCATTTTTTGTTTATGCACTGACAGCGATTATGCCTGCCGTTCAGGCAGAAACAGTAACTGTTGAATCCAAGGGAAAGGATTTTAATACTGCTCTTCAAAATGCCAAGGTGGCAGCTTCAAGAAAGATTATGTTTCAGGTGGCTGACTCTGATTTTATCATAGCAAACATGAACGATATCCGTAAGAAGGTAATCAGTCAAGCAGATGATTTTATTGAAAACATTACCGTAATTGAAAAAATTGATGAAGAAAGAAATATCAAGATTACAGCTTCTGTTGATGTTAATAATAGTGCACTGATTAAAAGGCTTAGCTCTATAGAAGGCTTTGTTTCCCGACAATCTCCTGCAGAACCAGCTTCAGAAAAAATAAATATCCACAATCAAAATGCGCATAATGCTGCAGAAAATAACAACTTACCAAATGCAAATATTCAGTTGCTGAAGAATCAATGTGATCAAAAGTTAGCCCATGCCTGTTTTTCTCTGGGAGAATCATTGGAGAAAGGTACCAACGGTCTCCAAAAAGATTTTTCCAAGGCAGTTAAATTTTATGAATTGGCATGCGAAGAGAATGATGCTAATGGCTGTTACAGAATTTCAGAAATTTATTATATGATTTCTCTAATGGCAGCAAAAATTGAATCAGAGCTTGAGGATGCAGAAGATAATGATGTTAAAAACGCAATGATCAGTATTTCTAAAGAAATGCAGAAATACATACCAAATGCAGATCTGATTATTAAAGGATGTGATATTGGAATCGGGCTGTCATGTGCTGCGGCTGGGAATCTTTCTAACTCCTCGCGCAATGTAAAGAAATACAAACAGGGTATAAAATTTTCAGAAAAGGGCTGTTCATTAGAAAGCGGGGTGGCCTGCTCAGATTTAGGAGCAATATATAACCTAGGTAAGGCTGTAAAGCCGGATCTGGAGAAATCAGAAAAATTTCTGAAGCTAGGGGTGGTTTACTCTGAAAAGAATTGTGAAAAAGGTTCGGGGACCGAATGTGGAAATGCCGGTCTTTCATACATCCTGGGAGCCGGGGCGGAAACGAATTATATTCAGGCAATTAAATATCTGGAAAAAGGATGTGAGCTAGGCAATGACAGTTCCTGCTTCTTTTTAGGATATATAAAATCCACAGAATTTGTTTATAACAATAAGGAAATGCCCAGAGGACTGGCGAATGACAGTGAATCTCAGCAGATATATCAAAATTTATGTGTCTCTGACGGTTTTTTATCTGGGTACACCTGTATGCTTCTGGGGATGGCTAAAGTTGAAGAAAATCAGTATGAACAGGCTGTTCCGTATTTAGAAAAATCATGTTTGAAAGGAGTTGGTTATTCATGTGATAACCTGGGAGGTTATCTCCTGACTGATGTTTCGCAAAAGATGGAATACTTAAAAAAGGGCTGTGCATTAGATTATAGCAGTTCGTGCGATAAAATTATAAATATTTACATAACCAATATGATTGATCAGGCATTTAGAAATAATGGTAATAAGAACGATATATCGGTGATGCCTTTAATTGATATTTTTGAAAAGGCATGTGTTTCTGATAATTCTTATGGATGTGTTGCAGCATACGATAACTACAATAACATCACTTCTAATAACAATTATAATTTTAATAAGGCACAATATTTTATAAAACATGCATGTGAGTTGAAGAACGGTATGGGATGCCTCGGTTTGATAGACGGTTATTCAAATGGCAGTCATGGATTTGAAAAAAATCAGGATCTGGCTAATCAAAGTATTCAATTAACAATCAATTACCTGAAATCTTCATGTGAAGAATCTACTTCAAATTCAGAGAATGAATGTGTGGTTCTATCTGTCATACTTATTCAAAATGGATATTCGGCTCAGGCGGTAAAATATTTAGATAATATCTGTTATCTTGGCAATCGTTTTAAAGGTGATGCCTGTTATACACTTGGTAAATACTACCGGTCTGGTAATAATGGTATTGATAAAGATATAGTTCAGGCTAAAAAGTATTATGAAAAAGCGTGCCAGGAAAATTTTTCCAGCTCCTGTGAAGAAGTTAAAGAACTGACTAAATAATTATATGGTTGCAAAAACGTAAAATGCTATAGCACAAAGTGTTAATAGGTCATGACTATTTTTATGAAATCAATAATCAAAATGCAAAACATTGTTATTTTCTAATTTGGCATTCAGTGCAATTCTAGAATGACTAATACTCATTGCATGGGAGATATTATTGTGAAGCTTGATAAGTTTTTTACAATCATAATTGTGTGCATGTTATTAGTGACATCATACATGGACTCGTATGCAAATGATAAGCTAGTCATAAATAATGACAGCAATGCTATGCAGGTTAAGGGGTTGGCACTGCCCCAGGGCCGCGAAGAGATTCCCTGGCTTATCTATGTATATCTGGTAGGCTCCGATCTGGAAACCAAGCAAGGATCTGCAACTAAGGATCTTGAGGAGATCCTCGGAAGCAAAATCGGAAAAAACGTTCGTGTTCTGGTGCAGACCGGAGGGGCGCGGCAGTGGCAAAATGCGGAGGTCTCCAGTCAGGCTCTGCAAATATTTGAGGTATCAGGCGGACAGCTTAGGCTTTTGAAAGCCTATAACAACCACAGTATGGGGGATCCGGCTGTTCTTGCCAATTTTTTGAACGTTGGTGAACAACTCTATAAACCGAAGCATCGGATGATTATTTTTTGGGATCACGGGGGCGGTTATACTGGAGGTGTTGGCTATGATGAGAATTTTGGCAATGATTTTCTCGAAATGAAGGAAATCACTGAGGCTTTTAATTATGTATACCAATCGGAAGAAAAGCCTTTTGAGATTATAGGCTTTGACGCCTGTCTCATGGCAAATCTCAGCAATGCATATTACATGAGCCACTGGGGACATGTGATGGTGGCCTCACAGGAGCTGGAACCGGGAACAGGATGGTATTACACCTCGTGGCTCAGTGATCTTGAAAATAATCCCCGCATCAGTCTGAGAAAGCTTTCTGAAAAGATATTGGATTCGTATGCCCGTGCCTGCGAGGAGCTAGGTGTGCCGAGTGCTACATTATCTGCAGTATCCTTAGATAAAATCCCCAGACTGATCCTTTCATATAATAACTTCGGTAATGCTATTCTTAAGAAGCTTGTAGATAATTATAAAATATTATCAACTGCCATTGACCGTGCAGCCAAGCAGTCTGACTGTTATGGAAATTGTGCTAATTCTAATTTTGAATCGATAGATATATGGCATTTTGTGCAGCATTTATCGAGTTTAGCTCCAGCGGAAGCAGCAGAAGTAAAAGCAGCATTTACTGACGCTGTTATTGCAAAAAGAAATGGAATAAGCAGGAATAAGAGTCAAGGTATCTCGGTATATTATCCGCTTTCAAGGGCAAATGATACGTATGTAAAAATATTCAGTCATGCTGTTCCTACGGTGTTTAATATTATTTATGGACGGCAGATTTATAAGAAAGATAATACTGGCAGGATTGTCGATGTCAGAGGGAATCCGGAACGAATAATTGATAAGAAGTCTGTTGATAAATTAATTTACAATGTTAATTATGTTGATTCTTATCTTTTAAAGACAAGTATGTTATACGATAAATATAGCCGTTATGCTGAAGATTATAGTATTGTCCCCAGTGTCAATCGTTCTGTTATTAAAAGCACTGATGTACCGGCATCGGCCGAGTTTGTAAATAAACTGATTAATGCTTCAAATATATCTGATACGGAGATAGAAGATCTCCGAGGAATAAAAATCTCACTTTCTGATAATACTCTGGGAACTGTAAAGGTGCCTGCTGATATTTTAGAAGCCGTCAGTTCTGTTACGCTCATGGCAGGCAAATATGTTCCGCCTGGGAAAAATGCTCCAAAGGGACTCCTGAAAACTATTGGTAATGATTACCGGATACGGGAAGACTGGTCAAGAGGTATCTTCCGGGGTGAAATGGATGGAACCTGGCCAACTATAGACGGCCATATTCTTCCGGTTTTTTCTCTGGGGATTAGTGATGATTTTATCGATTATCTAAGTTTTGTTAAAATTAATAATATTCCCTGTTTTTTGAGAATTGGCTATGATTTTGAAAAACAGCAATACTTTATTTATGGAGTTCAGGAAATTTACAAAGACGGAACTCCCGGCAGAATTTACAGGAATGGTATTAAGCCTCAGGATAAGCTTACAACTCATTATTTAGTTAAAAATATTGAAACTAATACCTATTATTATGAAGAATTTGAAACATTTAGATATAACAGTACATCTAAAATTACTGATAGAAATATAATAGGCAATGAGGGACTGGTATATTCCTTCTTATTTAATGATTCTTTTGGTAATGAGGTTGTCTCGGAGTTTGTTTCTGCAACTGCTGATGGTAATAAGATTAAACTAAGTTCTTATAATAATTCGTTGAGCGGTTTAAATTCAGATGATGAAAAACTTAATTCGTTAGAATTGCAGAATTTTCAAATTGATAAACTGTCCTCAATTATCGTAGATGTCAATAATAATACTGCACAGGTTAAAATACCGGATAGGTTATTACGAAGCGTAAATGCAGTAAAATTGAACGTATGTTTATATGTTCCCCAAAATAATATCTGTCTTGATTTGGGTGAGGATCTCAGTGTCGATGCGGATTGGAAAGCAGGTGTATTCAGGGAAGACTGGAACGGTGAATGGATACATTTTGGAGATCTTCCGGTTCCTTTAAAGGTTTTATCTGAAGATTCTGATAATATTAAGTATGAAGTAACAGCTAAAATTAATAATAATGCTAAGCGTCTGGTGTTATTAGATAATATTATGGAACAGGTTCCTGTAAAAGTTGAAGTATACGATAGTGAAGCTCAAAGTAACAATATTAGCCACGCGAAAATGCTTAAAGCAGGAGATGAAATTTCGTTATTGTATCGTTTTCATCAGATGCATAATAATAAAATTATGCAAACACAGGAAGTGTATTCAGACCAGATTTTTCCAGACACTCTTTTGATATTCAATGATAGAGATAATTTTCGAATGGATAATATTAAGGATCATTTTATAGTGAGGTTTGAATTTAGTAATACTTCTGGATATACGGTATTCTCAGAACCTTTTCATATATATTTTGATGAAAAAGGTGGCAAGGTGGTTGATAAGTTTTAAATTATCTATTTTTGATATTTTATAAACGGAGTTTTCTATGCTAAAACAAACAGCTCTCTCGGTTTTGCTTTCAGGTGTTTTTGTTATTCTGGCCCCGCTGGCATTTGCAGAATATCTGGATATTAATGATCTTAAGACGGCCTGTTCTAATGATAACGGCGAAGCCTGCATGCAGGCCGGTAATTATTTTGATGATCTTGGCGATTATAAACAGGCTGTCGAGTATTACGAAAAAGGGTGTTTTCTGGATTCCGGCGTGTCCTGTTCAAATCTTGGGGCTCATTACGGTAAAGGACTGGGAGTCGAACAGGATGCCAAGCAGGCTAATCTTTACTATGGCAAGGGATGTCTTTTAGAGGACGGGCATGCCTGTTCCAATCTGGGGCACAACTACGCTGATGGACGTGGCACCAAACAGGACTTTCTGAAGGCAAACAAATATCTGGATATTGCCTGTGCCAAGGATGTGGGCGTTGCGTGCAATAAGCTGGGTTATCATTACTATGCGGGGCTTGGGGTTTCCAAAAATTTTGAAAAGGCCCTTGAATATATAGGAAAAGGCTGTGATCTGGATACGGGGACAGCCTGCAATAACATGGGAATCTTTTATGAACAGGGTGAAGTAGTGCCTGCTGATCAATTAAAATCCTGCCAGTATTTCGAGAAGGCCTGTGGTCTTGATGAGCCTAAAGCCTGTTCCAGTGCCGGTTTCTGTTATTACAAGGGAAAGGGGGGGACTGCTGATCTGAATAAGGCCCTGAAATTCTTTGAAGCTGCCTGTAATGCAGGAGAGCAGTCATCCTGCCAGAATCTTGATATCCTTCGTAATTCAAACCGTAAGTAGATATTATAATTTAATATAATTCTTTGGTATTAAAAATTTGGGTAATAATTTATAACAAGTGACCTTACTGATGGGATTTTTGCTTTAAATGGTATTTGCACTAAGCCTCTATGAGGTTTGGTGCAGAATGCAAGTTTCCTTTTAATAGTGACAGTATGGTCATATTGTTTAATACAATAAAATTATGTATTACTGAATAGTCATTGTTTATATTTGCTGTGGGATTTTTTGTGGTGCGGTTTTAATTTTTTTATTATTTGATTCTATTGATGTGGGTATCGTGACCTGAATCGGTGTTATTATTTTAGGTGTTGTGTCATTGGATTTTTTCTGGAGACTTTAATTATGTTATACCGTACCGTTTTAATAATGCTGTGTACCTCTGTTTTTATGCTTGGCGGTGCAAATGCGATGACACTGGGAGATTCTAAGGAATTATGTCTTCACGATAATACCGGAGTTGCCTGTAATCAAACCGCTGATTATCTAATTGGTCATGACAATAAAGAGGCAAGGGAATATTATGAAAAGGGCTGTTTATTAGATTTCCCGGAATCATGTTTCAATATCGGTTTTATGGATCTTCTTGGAATAGGTGTTGATCAGAACATAAAACAGGGACTGTTATATATTGAAAAGGCATGCAGCTTTAATCATCCCCAGTCGTGTACGGCACTGGGTCTCCGTTATTTAAGCTATGATTATTTTGTTCAGCGGTTGGCAAAAAATTGCAGGCGTCATAATTTGCAATGTGGTAGCAGTTATAATGCCTTTAGAGGGCTGAAACAGGATTTTTCAAAGTCAAAAAAATATTTGGAGCTCAGCTGTAAAGGCAATGACAGCGAAGGGTGCTTTTATTTAGGAGTGCTGTATGATAATGGACACGGTGTTCCCCAGAGCTATGCACGGGCGAAGGACTTTTATACTAAATCCTGTGAGATGAATTATGAGGATGCCTGTTCTAATCTCGGTTACCTTTACAGCAGAGGAAATGGGGTAAAAAAGGATACTGCCAAAGCTCAGGAATTATATGAAAAATCATGTAATCTGGGTAGCGGCACGGGCTGTTTAAATGCCGGTAAATTTTTTCAGAATCAGACAGGCGCAGGTCAGAATATCCAGAAAGCCAAAGAGTATTACCAAAGGTCATGCGATCTGGATAATGATTCCGGATGCTACTCATTGGCCCGTATCTATGACGAAGGTCTGGAAGGTGCTGCGAACTATGGCGAAGCTTTAAAGTATTTTGTTAAAGCCTGTGAATTGAATAACGGGCCTGCATGTTCTAACGCTGGTTATATTTTTGATCATGGTTTAGTGTCTGAAACTGACTTCGTTAAAGCAATGGACTACTATAAGAAGGCCTGTGATTTTGATGTTATGTCAGGGTGTTACAATCTTGGATTTCTGTACCAGCATGGGCGGGGAACGAAGATTAATCTTCACAGAGCAAAGCTTTATTTTCAGAAGGCCTGCAGTGCCGGTCATGGCCCGGGCTGTTATCAGCTTGGTTATCTGTACGAAGCCTCAGATGATTATGATCAGGCAGAAAATTTCTATTCCAAGGCGTGTGATTTAGACTTTGGACCTTCCTGTAACAGTCTCGGCATTTTATATACAAACAGCAGATCTAAAATTAAGAATTCAGTCAGTGTCCCCAAAATTTTCGAAAAGGGATGTAATTTAAATGATGCTTCGTCGTGTTCATCTTCCGCCTTCCTCTTTTTATTAGGCGCTGAGGAGTATGGCGTTTCCCGTGATTTTCAGAAGGCTAAATCTTTATATGAAAAGTCCTGTTCGCTGCAGGATGGTGAAGCATGCCTAACATTGGGAATGCTCTACTACAGAGGATATGGCTTAGAGCTCGATTTTGAAAATGCCCGAAAGTTTTTTGACATTTCATGTAATCTTGATTTTGGTGATGGCTGTTCTTATTTAGGGGTTCTCTATACCAAAGGAGTGGGGGTTCCTCAGGACTTTTCGACAGCCGGACAGTTATTTGAAAAATCCTGTAATCTCAATTCTGGAAAAGGCTGTGCTAATCTTGCTGTTATGTTCAGTAATGAGGTTCCTTCTCAGACTGACAATGTTAAGTATGTAAAATTTATGGAGAAGGGGTGTGATCTTAAAAATGGCTATGCCTGCTACAGCATTGGTCAGATGTTTAATGATGGAGAAATACTGAAACAGGATCCTCTAAAGTCCCGCACCTATTTTGAAAAAGCCCTTCAGTATAACAATGCCGAATGCGGTCCAACCTTCGATAGCCGTTCCTGTATGATTCTGGGCCTGATGTATTATTATGGTCAGGGGGTGAAAAAGGATATACAAATGGCTAAGAATAATTATGAAAAAGCCTGCTTTCTGAATGAAGGATATGCCTGTCATTTATTAGGGGCTTTATATGAAAATGGCGAAGCTGTTTCTGCTGATCCCGGCATTGCTAGCGAAAATTACAGGAAAGCCTGTGTTTTTGGTATTCAGGAATCTTGTGACCGTGTAAAAGTTTTAAACAAATAATTAATTTTAAAAATGCAGATTCTTTGTTTTAAAATATAAGAGTCCGGTGCAAACATGGTGATTTCTGCCTGAATTCGCTATCACGCATTTTTTAAGTCATCAGTCTTCTGGAGATCGGGGGCTTCAGATTTTTTGCCCCGGGGTGTCTCCCTAGTTTTTCAAGTTTTAAGTCCTTTGAACGCCGGGCTTTTTTCATCCGGCGTTCAATGTCCTCTGCCTAAGTATAGCTTTACTCCCCCGCCTTTTGGATTATTCTTTTCCCGGTTCCTGTTTCCGTCGTGCTCTGACATATCCTTCCGCCCCGGAGATCGGGTATATGCCGGATTTCACTTTTTTTCCCCGAGAGTCTTTACTCTGTTATTTTCTTTGGTGCTATAATCACCTCAGGCTTTTTTGCAAAGCCTGGAACAGTTCCTTGCCTTTAACAAACGAAGGCAGAAAGGCAGATTTCTTAAGTACGATTCGACTTATGAAAGGTGCTTTTTATCAGGTGAGCTGTTTCTGGGAGTCTGCCGGGGATTTATTACATATCCCCGGAAAAGCCGGGGAGGTCTTACCGGACCGAACCAGCTTTTCGGCAGGCTCCTTTACTTATTTGTGTTTTTTTTAAAGCCAGCGGAGGCTTTCCTTATGGAAATGTTATCAGGCGCAGAGATGGTGGTTCGCACCCTGGAGGATCTGGGGGTTGACAGGCTTTTTGGCTATCCCGGCGGAGCCGTTCTCGACATTTATGATGCCTTAAAGGATTCTCAGAAAATTAAGCATATTCTGGTAAGACACGAACAGTCGGCAGCTCATGCCGCTGACGGCTATGCCCGTACCACCGGGAAGGTAGGCTGCTGTCTTGTTACCTCGGGCCCCGGAGCCACAAATACCATTACCGGTATTGCCACGGCCTATATGGATTCGGTTCCCATGGTTATCATCACCGGTCAGGTTGCCACCTTCCTTATCGGACAGGACGCCTTCCAGGAAGTTGACATGGTCGGCATTTCCCGTCCCATTGTCAAGCACAGCTACATCTGCAAGAAGGCCGAGGATATTCCGGTATTTATCAGAAAGGCTTTCCACATTGCTTCCACCGGACGTCCGGGACCGGTAGTCGTTGACATTCCCAAGGACTGCCAGAATCCCAAAGTGAAGTTCCCCTATGAGCCCCAGCCGCTCAGCGAGATCTCCATGCGTTCCTACAATCCCACCAGATTCGGACACAAGGGACAGATCAGAAGATCCCTGAACCTGCTGGCCGAGGCCAGAAAGCCGGTTATTCATATTGGTGGCGGAGTTATTGCCTCCCCCGGGGCATGTGCCAAGCTTACCGAGTTTGCCAAAAAGTATCATCTGCCGGTAACCGCGACTCTGATGGGTCTTGGGGCCTTCCCGGGAAGCGATCCCCAGTTCCTGGGCATGGTGGGCATGCACGGTACCTATGCTGCCAATACCGCCATGCACGAAAGTGATCTCATAATCGCTCTCGGAGCCAGATTCTCGGACAGATCCACCAACAATGTTGCCAAGTACTGTCCGAATGCCCGGATCGTTCATGTTGATATTGATCCCTCGTCAATTGCCAAGCGGATTAAGGTGGACATTCCTATCGTTGCTGATATCGGAACGGTGCTGGATCAGATGAACGATACCATTAAGGAAATGAATCTTGCCATTGACAATGCCCGGCTTGATGACTGGTGGAACGAGATTGAGGCCATGAAGTCCCGGCATCCGGTAACCTGCCAGGGGGACGGCACTCCAGGACTCCTGCATCCGGCTCAGGTTATTGAGGGGATTTACCGGGTTACTGACGGGAAGGCCATTGTGGTTACCGATGTAGGACAGCATCAGATGTTTACGGCGCTCTACTACAAGTTTGACGAGCCGCGGAAGTTCCTGTCCTCCGGCGGACTTGGCACCATGGGTTACGGTTTCCCGGCAGCCATCGGAGCCAAGATAGCCAGCCCGGAATCCGAGGTGGTATGCGTTACCGGTGACGGTTCCTTCCAGATGAACCTGCAGGAGCTGGCTACCTGTCTGCAGTACGGTCTTCCGGTGAAGATTGTGATCCTCAATAATGTGTCCCTGGGCATGGTAAAGCAGTGGCAGATGATGTTCTATAACGGCCGCCAGACCGAAACCTTCATGGATGCCGCTCCGGATTTTGTGAAGCTGGCAGAGTGCTATGGTCAGGTCGGTTTAAGAGTCAATAAGCCCGAGGAGCTGGATGACGTTCTTAAACAGTCTCTGGCGATAAAGGATAAGACTGTGGTCATCGATGTCTGTGTGGATCCGGATTCCCGGGTATATCCGATGCAGATTGGCGGCGGCAGCATGGGCGATATGCGTATCAACAGAGAAGAAGAGGAGCGTGTGTAATGCGTCATTTAATTTCAGTGCTCCTGGAGAATGAAACTGGTGCTCTCAGCCGGGTGGTAGGACTGTTTTCTCAGCGGGGTTTCAATATTGAATCTCTTACTGTGGCTCCCACCGAGGATCCGACGCTCTCCAGAATGACCATCACCACTTTCTGCGACGAGCAGGAGGTTGAGCAGATTACCAAGCAGCTTCACAAGCTGATCAATGTTCTCAAGGTTACCGATCTTTGTGATTCCAGCCATGTGGAGCGTGAAATCATGCTGGTCAAGATTGAAGCGGCCACCCGGGATCTGCGTAGTGAGATTAAAACTATGTCCGACATTTTCCACGGGCAGATTGTGGATCTCACTCCTACCCTCTATACTGTTGAAATCATCGGTTCCAGTGAGGAGCTGGATCACTTCCTGGAGGCTGTAACCAAGGTTACCGAGATTATTGAGGTGGTCAGATCCGGCGTCTGCGGCATTTCCAGAGGTGAGAGATCTCTGAGACTTTAGCTTCAGGCTGAAATAATTGAAAAGGGCAGCTTCTGATGCTGCCTGAAAGAGAAACCGCAGTTTATTCCGGACTGCGGTTTTTTAATCTCCCGGCACACTCTTCAGAATGTGCTCCGGTTCGGGAGTGTCCGGGCGCGATATCAGTTCTTCTCAAGTTCCCGCAGCATTGCCCTGACCTTGAAAAACCGCACAGTGGCCTGGATTTGCAGTATTATGCTTGCCAGCATCAGGGTCATAGACAGCAGGACTGAGATGATCATAAAGCTTTCCAGGCTTTCGGAATACGATTCGCTGTCAAGCTTAATAGCCAGCACAGTTAACATAACGGCTGTATTAATAAACAGCGCCGCCAGAAGCCAGGACAGGACTTTCAGCAGGGTACCGGACTTCCGGCAGTACACCATCCATCTCGGCCAGGAGGATCCGGCCTGGGCAAACATCTTTGCAGCGTCCTGAACCAGGGGGAATGATTTCTTCAGAATAATGATGTAGAGAACCAGAGAAATCAGAGCGGAAATGCTGATGATTGCCGAGATCAGGCTGATGATGATTTCTGCTGTTACCATCTTTGCCATGGAATCCATTCGGGTGTTCAGATTCCCGAGGCCGGGATGTTTTTCCGGGGAAGCACTGTTTCCATAAGGGGAGTAAGCCGGAGCATGCATACTGTCGCGGGACGGGGAATCTGTTTTTGCAGCCTCTGTCCCTGCATTGCTGCCGGACATACTGGCGCCGCAGACACTGCAGAATGACGCCCCGGGAGTCAGGGGGCTGCCGCAGGAGGCGCAGAAAGCCGCCAGTGGTTTGGAGTCACCGGAGTTGTTCCGGGACGGTTTGGCAAGACTGAGCGGTGCTTTTTTCTCCGGAGCCGGTTTTGCTGTGCCGGTACCGGAAGAAATACCTTCATTGCCGCCGGGAATATTAATGCTGTCAGAAGAATTTGCCTGAGCCGGTGATTTTTCCGGAGCGGAAGCTGGTTCTGCCGTATTTCGGGCCGGCACATTTTCCGGTGCTGTGGCTGCAGGCCTGGTGAGGCTGCTATCTGAATTATGGTTTTGCGCGGTAGAGGAGTCCGTCCGCGGTGTTTCTTCTTTTTTAGGAGGCGGATCCCGGAAGGTGCGGGAGATGTAGATTTTGCAAAAGGGACAGTTGCGGGAATCGTCCGGGATGTCCTTACCGCAGAAGTTGCATTTCATAGTAGTTCCTGCCAATTTCTGAAACTGTATCCCTCTGATTCTAGCAGATCCGGAGTATGCCATAACGGATTCCCGCCGTCTTAATGCCGTTTTTATTTCAGGAGTCTCATTCCGTACAGGAGCGTCCTGGCCCCTGCGGTCTCTTTTGGGAAATTGCGGTAAAATACCGGTACGTTTTCCGGAACTCTGCGGGGAAACCCCGGATTACCGGAAGATCGGTTTTTCAGGATTACGGATGATAAAATGAAATACATGAAATCAGCATTGCCGGCAGTGTTCGGCGCGGCGGTTCTGGCCTCAGGCTTTCCCGGAGTCAGCGCCGGCAGTGAAGCGGCGGCCCCGGAGCAGGAGGCTCAGGAACGGGACGTCTTCGGCATTATTAAGACGGCGGTTAGCAATAATGATCGGGATCTCCTGCTTACAGCGTTCCGCTATCCGGTTGCTCTGTGTATAAATGAGAAGCTGGAGGTCTATCAGAATGCGGAAGCACTGAAGAAATACACTGTAGCGGAGATAATCGGAAGTGACAGTCTGGTTTCCTCCCTGGTGACCAGTCTTCAGTCCCAGAGCTCCGGAGAGGCCTTTGAGATCAGCTACGACAACTATCAGGTCATGGGTGTGGGGGCTTATGTTACCGACAGGGAGATGGTTACCATCAACTTTACCCAGCAGGGTATTTTTGCTGTTAACGGCACCGGCTGCGGCGGCCTCAAGGTACCGAAGCTTCAGTTCTGCGGTGATCCGGAGCAGGATGCTCTTATAAACATGCTGGCCCTTAACAGCTTCTGGATGTTCAATAGCGGTACCTACGAAAATTTTCGGGATCATGCCTATTCCCGCCTGGAGATGATTCCGGGAGATACAGTGGCGGGCGGCGGCTATGATTTCATCTTTGAGGGCAAGAAGCTGAATCTGGTGCGGGATCCCGGTTCCTTCAACAGTGCGCCTCTGTTTCACGATGATAGCAAGGAATATATGATACTGGCACCGGCGGAGCCCGGCGAGGAATACTGCAGTTATCCCGGAGTATGCCATCCGGTGCCGTTTATTCACGTGTTCTCCAAGAGCAGGGGGGCCTCCAAATGCGATTCCGGAGAGATTGTGCTGGCAGAAAAGTATACTCTTAACTTTTGTCCGTTCTCTCCGAGATTCAATGCCGAGATTCGTCTTTTCACCGAAGGCTTTTCTCTGGAGCAGCCGGATCTTTTCAAAAACTCCTACCGGAACGGAACCGGTGATATGGCTCTTTCCTTCGAGGAACGCAAGGTAACCCGCGGATCCGGCGACAACAGCTATGAGGAAAACGTGAATTTTGCAGTCCTGACATTTAAAGGGCAGAAATTCGAAACCGCCTATTCCCTTAAACACAATATGGTATTCCGGAACGGGGATACCGAGATTCTGGCGGTGCCGGCCGGAGATTACGACAGAGCTAATCAGGAAACGGAGAATTTCAGATGTGCGATGGAGGATCAGTGCGTCCGGCCTACGGAAAGGATGCTGCTTTTTGTGAGAAGCGGCAACGGCAATTGTGAGCGCTATTCGCTGGAACGGCAGAATTAAGGAGACTGTCCATGAAATCAGTTTTTTTTAACATCCTCAAGAAAGCTCTCCCTGCCGCCGGCGCGGTTTTCGGGCTGGTTCTGGGGAGTGCCGCCCATGGTGCGGATACCGGGCTTTTCAGTGCGATAACTGCCGATTTTCAGGCTGAGGTTCCCGAGGGAAAGGCCGCGGATCTGTATGCCGGATTCTGTCCCGGAGATCCGGAGATTCAGGCTGCTATTGACTATTATGTCATTCACAATAACCGGAAGCGCATTTATGTTCAGGATATTCCTCAGGCTCTGAAGCTGACCACGCAGGATACCAGCTATGTCAGCAAAAATTCCGACATGCCTTCCCGCTCCTTTCCGCTGGTTAACTGGATTTACAATTCCATTACCTGGAGCGGAGAGCCCATGAAGTTCTACTATCTGGTGCGGGGATCCTGGGCGGCGGCTCCGGTGTACAATATTACTCCGGATCGCGAAGCCAAACCCACAGGACGTCTGGTTATGGTTTTTGCCACAGGAGACAGCTATAATCTTCTGGAAACCGAGGCTCCGGAATTTCAGAGTCCCGATGGCTGCAAAAACGACAATTTCTGCAATGACCGTCTCAAGGACTTCAAACCCTTCAGAAAAATCATGATGGTTACCAGGGAAGATGAGCAGCGCTGTTCTGCGGCACTTTATTCTGCAGCCCGGGTGGATGTGGAAAGCACGGTGGGCAATGTGGTTGCCAGGAACGAGGTGAGATTTTTTGCCCCGCACGGCAATTTCGTGTTCGAGATTCTGCACCGTGACTGGCGCAGTGCCGACGGGAAGGCTGTCGCTTCTATAACCCATGATCTCAGCACGCTGACCATCAACGGGGAGAAATACAAGATGATCCCGGGCGGCGGCCCCTGGAACAAGGGTGTCGGTTATCTCAAGGGCAATGGAAAATACCATGAGAAGTGGTACTACATGTACCCTGCAGGAAGCGAAGATCAGTCGTATTCCGAAAGCACGCAGCTTACTGCCCGCACTGCCGGAAGACTGGTGTTTATGGTGTTTAACAAGACAACCTTCGATAACGAGCTCTGGGGATCCGAGCGTTTTGTGCTCTATCCGCAAAAGCCTGCCGGCAAGAAAGGAAAAAAATAGAGTTTTCTTTTGAGCCGGTCTGAAAACCGGGCTTTATCCCCCGTAACCAGAACTCCCGGAGAAATCCGGGGGTTTTTCGAGGTGGTTAAAGGGCCGGCGGCGGAATGAGGGGGCTTATTTCGCAGAGCCGGAATTCTCAGCTACCTCATCCTGGCAAAGCTTTTCCAGCGTTTTCAGAATCCAGTCATAGCAGGTTCTGACGGAAGTGATCTCCACTCTTTCATCCGGAGTATGGGCTCCGAAGACATTGGGCCCCACGGACACGATATCCAGATCCGGCCGGAGATTTTTCAGGAGTCCGCATTCCAGGCCGGCATGGATTACGGTTACCCGGGGTTCTTCCGCTAAAAGCCCGCGGTAGGTGGCGGCCATAATCCGGGCCAGAGGACTCTCATAATCCGGCTCCCACGCAGGGTAGCTTTCCTTGCGGCAGATGTGGGCCGAAGCCTCGGAAACCGTCTTTTCAATACGGGACTTCAGAAGCTCCTTTCCGGATTCTGTGGCATGACGTCCCAGAATGCAGGCCTGCACTTTCCCGCCGTCAATGACCAGCCGTCCCAGGTTGCAGGAGGTCAGAGGCTGCCCGTCGGGAGTTCTTTCCAGAACCCCAGTATTAAGTCCCCGGAGCTTGATGATGTTGGAGGTGTCATGGGCTGACATCATGATGTTTTTGTTGGGTACCCGGTCGATGCTGACGGAAATCCCCGGATCGGTATTCCGGTACTTTTCGGAAAGCCTGCCGGACATATCCTCCAGGGAGTCCAGCGCTTTGCTGATCAGAGCTGCGGGCAGGGCGATTTCCGCCTTGCCGTATCCCGGAATGGCGTTCCGGACCGTGCCGGACTCCAGGGAACTGAGACTGACCTTGATATCCTCGTTGGCCAGGGAGCAGATAAGAGTCAGAAGAGCCGTGGCAGCGTTGACACTGCCGTTATCCACCTCCATGCCGCTGTGCCCGCCCTTGCCGTTTTCAATGGTGATGGCGATGGTGCCGTAGTTCGGGGGAACTTCGGATATTTCGGGGGTGTATTCGATATCCATGGAGATGCCTCCGGCACACCCGATACAGATTTCTCCGATGTCTTCGGAATCGATATTGATGGCGGTTTTCCCGGGAATATCCTCCCGTGTCAGCGCCAGGGCTCCCCCCATATCGGTTTCTTCGGAAACAGTGAACACGGCGGATAGCGGCGGATGCCGGACTGCGGGGTCTGTCATGACGGCCAGTGCCAGGGCCATCCCGATGCCGTCATCTGCGCCCAGTGTGGTGCCGTCAGCCGTGACAAAGCCGTTTCCGGTAATTATGGTCTTTATGGCATCCCTGCTAAAATCAAATGCCGATCCGGATTCCTTTACTCCCACCATATCCATATGTGCCTGGAAAAACACCCGGGGGCGGTTCTGGAGGCCGGGAGAGCCGGCGCAGGACAGAATGATATTTCCGGCCGGAGTTCTGACGCCGTCAAGCCCGTGCTCCTGTGCAATTTTTAAAAGAAGCTCCCCGATTCCGTTTTCGTTTCCCGAGGTGTGCGGGATCTGACAGAAGCGGCTGAAAAAATGCCAGACGGAGCGGGGTTCAAGATTTGAGATATCGTTTTCCATGACCAAATAACACCGAAGCTGTTCCCTGACGGGATTGTCAGGAGGGATCAAAGGGATGCTGCGACGAGTCAGTATATTCATTTAGAGCACCGCTGACAAATAAGGTTCTATATTTTTGAAAAAACCGGGGACGGAATTTCCCGAAACCGGATCGGCTTCAAGAATTCGGAATTCCGTAATGATTTTGGAGAAGGTACCCCGGATGAAGTGGCAGAATTCCGGAACCGGGGAAAGAAAAAGGAACGCCGGGGCGCTCCTTTTCTGGAAAACTGTCATGCCGTTCCGGCTCTCTTCATCGCTTCCTGTCAGTGGGAACCGATGTTGAACACGGCGGAATGCGCGTAAAAGACCCGGAGAATTTTTTCGTCGCTGGCATCCAGGAGAAAAAGACTGTGTACCCGGTTTCTGGTGCAGCAGCAGGGGGATCTGTACACCATCGGAGCCTGATCACGAACCTTTTTCTCGGCAGTCGGGAGAACAATTTTCTTTCCGTTCAGGTTTTCTTTGTTTCCGGTATCCATTTTCAGTTCCTCCTCGGGCAAATTCCGCATCCTTGTCCGTCTGTTATATTTAGCGGATAAAATAAGGCGGTCTTTAAAAGAAAAATCCGACTTTCATCAAATATCAGAAAGATAATTTCCGAAGCGCCTGCCATTACTGAATTTTCGGGAGACGGTTCCCCGGGGGCGGGCGGCTCCGGAAATAAAACCGCGGGGCGGTATTCCGGATTGCTTTTTCATTATACACCTGCCGGATGCTTTCGTGACAGAGATTCCGGATTTTCGGTCCGTTTTTCGCCGTGCGGCAGCGGGCGGCGTTCCGTGCCGGGCAAGGCTGTATCCGGTTAAAACCGTGGGTTTTCATGGCTGCATGGGGTATAATGCCACATGGTTCGGGAGATTCCCTGTCCCGTTTTATGTGCGTTCCGGACACCGCCACCCGGAGACCGTCCTGTTATTCCGGGACGTGTATGCAGTTCAGGTTTTTTCTGACATTTTGAGGAGATATTCAATGACTTCTGAATTACTGGAAAAGGATCAGAACCTGAGCGAGGTGCTGTTCAAGCCCACCAGAAAAACCAAGGAAACCTCCTTTGTGGCGAATTCCGTTCCCGAGGATCCCGCGATTACCGAGAACTACTGGTACCGGGACATTCACCTGCCGTACCTGGGCTGGCTGGGATTCGATCTTATTGAGGTGAATGCCGCGCTTTCCCGTATTGCGGCCTCCCGGAACCGGAGAACCCGTCCGCATGCCCTGGATACGGTATACGAGTACGGTCCGGGGAACTGGATTTATGAATTTTCCATGCTGGGCACCAGACATGCCGAGCTGGCAGAAAATGCCGTTAAGCTGGAGGATCGCACAGAGGCCTACAGAAGCTTCCGGCTCGCGGAGCTCTATTTTCTGCTGGCTTCCTATCCCTATATGGTGAATGATGACCTGGCTCAGCAGTCCTTGCTCCAGCATTACCGGTTTTATCGCCGGGCGGCCCAGTATGCTGACGGAGATTATGAGGAAATTAAATTCCGGGTCAAGGATACGGAGGCTACCGCCTTTATTCATACTCCGGACAAAAACTCCGTGCATCCGGCGGTAATGGTGTTCAGTAACTACCAGAACCTGTGCACAGAATATCTGCGCTATTATCAGGAGCTCCTCAGGCCTAACGGCATTGCCATGGTAGCAGTGGATCTTCCAGGAGTCGGGCTGTCCGGGAAGGTGAAGTTCAGCCCCCATCTTGGCAAGGTGCACGAGGCGGCTCTGAACTACATTCTGGATCATGTGCTGTACCTGGATCACCATAAAATCGGACTTCTGGCCCAGCGTATGGGGTGCATTGCGGCCATTCAGCTTATGCTGTCCGCCGGTTCCCGGATCGGGGCCGTCTGCATGGTTTCACCGGTAGTGGACGAATTTCTGATGAGCAAGGTGCTGGCCAAGGCGCCACCCATGCAGCGGGATCTTATTGCCAACCGGGTAAACGGCGATTCCTCGCTGTGGGACAATATCATCCCGCTGCTACAGGCCTATTCTGTTAAAAAGCAGGGGATTCTGTCCGGTTTCAGTACCAGCGTTAAAATGCTGGTGCTGGGGTCAAAGCAGGACTTCTATAATTCAAAGGCCGACGCAAAGCTGGTTGCCGGCATCAGCTCCGAGAGCGAGGTGCGGGATCTTACCGGGGACAGCAGCATTCAGATTTTTGAGAAGGTCGTGCTTGACTCGGCGGAATTCTTTAAAAAGCATCTTCTTTAGTTCCGGGCCCCAGAGATACAGCCGAAGGGATCGCAGTCTGGATTTCGGGATGCCGGCTCCGGGGGCGCTTTCTGTACGGGGCGGCTGATGAAAAGGCGGCCAGACGGCATTGCGGACAGACGACAGACGAACGGATACTGACGATTTTTGAGAGATTCAGGATTATGGCAACAAAATCTAAAACAGTGGTGATTAAGCTGGGAACCTCCATGCTTACTTCGGGAACCAGATATCTGGATTCCTCCCGCATGATTGAGCTGGTTCGGGCGGTAAAGGCGCTCCGGGACGCGGGGCATCAGGTGCTGGTGGTCAGTTCCGGTGCCATTGCCGCCGGCCGGGAGGCTCTGGGATTTCCCGATGTCCCCCGCACCGTGGCTCACAAGCAGATGCTGGCCAGCGTAGGGCAGACCAGCCTCATGATGCGGTGGCAGCAGCTTTTTGCTATTTACCGTATCAGCGTGGGACAGATTCTGCTGACGCAGGCGGATCTCGAGGAGCGGGAACGCTTTCTGAACGCCCGGGATGCTCTGGAGGCCATTGTGGGGCAGAATATCGTGCCGATTGTGAACGAGAACGATGCCGTGGCCACCCGGGAGATCAAGTTCGGGGATAACGACAATCTTTCCGCCAGGGTAGCGGTGCTGGCAGATGCGGACGTGCTTATTCTGCTCACCGATCAGAAGGGCCTTTATACTGCAGATCCCCGGTCCTGTCCGGATGCCCGGCTGATCCGGGAGATCTCGAAGATTACCCCCGAAATTCATGCTCTGGCCGGAGACAGCGTCAGCGGTCTGGGCACCGGTGGCATGAGCACCAAGCTGCAGGCTGCGGAAATTGCCACGCGGAGCGGCATTGAGGTTATCATTGCCTCCGGAGATAACCCGGCGCTGATTCCGGATCTGGTGGCCGGCCACGGGGACTGCACCAGGTTTGCGCCGGAGACTACGCCGCTGGAGGCCCGCAAGGCCTGGATCCTGGCAGGGCAGAAGCCGGAGGGGGTGATTACGGTGGACGCCGGTGCCGAGAATGCGCTCCGGAACCGGGGAGCCAGTCTTCTTCCCAGCGGGATTACTGCGGTGAGCGGAAATTTCATGAGAGGGGCAGACGTGATTATTGCTGCTCCTGACGGCAGGGAAATTGCCCGGGGTTTTTCCAGATACGACAGTGTCGCCCTTGACCGGATTAAGCGGCATGGATCTGACGAAATCGAGAATATTCTGGGATACGAAAACGGATCTGTCGCCGTGCATCGTGACGATATGGTAATAACCAGCTGATCCGGGATTAAAGACTTTGCCCAGATTCGGGCCCGGCTTTCGAAGTTTCTGGTGTCGCAGGAGTGCGGTGAGAGACCGGAAACTTCCTTAAAACACGTCAGACGGATGATTTGCAGGTTCTGTCATGGGGAAATGCAGCAGTCATGACCTTTGCCGAGGCCCTTTTACGAACAAGATGCTTAGGATTTGAGGAATTATTATGATTTCAATTGAAGAAATGGGCCGCCGCGCCAAAGAGGCTTCTCACATAATGGCCGGCTTTCTGACCAGGGATCGCAACCGGGCTCTTGAGTCCATCAGGAAAGGGCTTGAAAACGCCATTCCGGAGATCCTGAAGGCTAATGAGGAGGATCTTACCGAGGCCCGTGCCAAGGGGATCGGGGCGGCGCTTCTGGATCGTCTAACCCTTAACGAAAAGCGGCTTCAGGGAATTATTGCGGATATCGGCAAAGTGGCGGGGCTTCAGGATCCGGTGGGCGAGGAGTTTGACAGCCGGGTGCTGCCCAATGGCCTGAGACTCCGGAAAAGAAGAGTTCCTCTGGGAGTTCTCGGGGTGATTTACGAGGCCCGTCCCAACGTCACCGTGGATATTACCTCACTCTCCGTCAAAACCGGAAATGCCTGCATTCTGAGAGGCGGCAAGGAGACTCTCCGCAGCAACACGGTTCTGGTGACGGTTATCAGAAATGCTCTTAAGGAGGCCGGGTTTCCGGAGGATGCGGTACAGTATATTTCTGATCCTAACCGTGAGTATGTAAATCAGCTTTTAAAGCTGGACCGCTATGTGGACATGATTATTCCCCGGGGCGGACAGAAGCTGCAGGAGCTCTGCCGCCGGGAAAGTACGGTTCCGGTGATCATCGGCGGCTTCGGCATCGGCCACATTTTTGTGGATGCCTCAGCAGATCCGGAAAAGTCACTGCCGCTTATCGGAAACTCCAAGATTCAGAGGCCCAGTGCCTGCAATGCCGTGGATACGGTTCTGGTGCACCAGGCCCTTCAGGATTCCTTTATTCCCCGGCTGGCACAGTATCTGGCGGAGAGAGATGTTGAGCTTGTAGCGCACGGCAGAGCCTGGGAGATTCTTAAGGATCTGCTTCCCGGTCATGTCCGCGAAGGGCAGCCCGCTGATTTTGATGTCGAATGGCTGTCTCTCAAGGTAAACATTGCCGTAGTGGACGATCTGAATGCTGCCGTGGCTCATCTCCGGGCGCACGGTGCGGTGCATTCTGATGCCATTCTTACCAATGATTATGAAAACGCCCTGACGTTCATGAATGCCGTGGATTCCGCCTGCGTGTATGTGAATGCATCCACCCGGTTTTCAGACGGCGGTCAGTTCGGACTCGGAGCCGAGGTGGCCATTTCTACCCAGAAGCTTCATGCCCGGGGCCCTATGGGACTTCAGGAGCTGACGACCTACAAGTGGATCTGTGAAGGCAGCTACTCCCTGAGAGAGTAGGCCTTTCCAAGGAGATCAGGCACTGGCCGATCCGGTTTATGATGAGCAGGGACTTCTTCGGAAGTCCTTTTTTGCTAGTTGGCGGGAGTGTCTGCGGTATGGTCTGGTGGAGCAGCATTGATGATGAAGCCTGGCGCGGTAAACCGGCGGGAGCTGGCCCTCTGTCTATGGGACTCCGCAGGCAGCACCTTCGGGAAATGAAAGCATTCCGGGATATAGCATATCGAGGACTGCCGGGAAAGCACTTCTGAGGATAATTTACGGGTTAAAACATGTGTTACGGCGACAGTACAGGCATGTTTGCGGCAGCTAACATCCCCGTATCCTGTTAGGCTGAATAACTCCGGCGCTATCTATCTGGGCACCTCTTCAATTCGCACATCAAAGGTTCGGGTGCCGTTATCGACAAACGTGAGCCTTCTGGTGATTCCCCGGGGGGCATCTCCTTCATGATGGGATACAAAAAGAATCTGGGTGTCGCCGTTCTGCATCAGGAATTCCACAAAGCGTCTTACAAGCTCCCGGCTGAGTCCGTCAAGTCCCTGCAGTGGTTCGTCCAGAATCAGCAGGGGCGGCTGCTTAACCAGGGCTCTGATGATCAGAAGAAGCCTTTGCTGTCCGAAGGACAGGGAGCGGAAGCTGGCGTTTTCATAGGCAGAGAGCCCCAGAATGCCAAGCCATTGCCGGGCCAGGGAGATTTTTTCATCACCGGGCTGCTCATAAAGGCCGATGGTGTCGAAGTAGCCCGACAGGATCACGTTGATCACCGGAGAGCTTATCCGGTAGTCCAGATGGAAGGAGGGGCTGACATAGCCGATGTGTTTCTTGATATCCCAGATGCTTTCACCGGAACCGCGCTTAATGCCGAACAGGGTGATGTCGTTACAGTAGCTTTGCGGGTTGTCTCCGGTGACCAGCGACAGCAGAGTGGACTTTCCGGAGCCGTTGGGACCGGTGATTTCCCAGTGCTCGTAGGGCTGCACTGTCCAGTTTACGCGATTCAGAATGACGTGATCTCCGTAGGCCACGGTGACGTCCTTCATGATGATGAGAGGCTTTGAGCGATCCAGAGGATCCGCGCAGTCCTGGGGTACCCGGGGGAGCGCATAGATCTTCGGAAGCTTTTCATAATGGGTGAGCTGCTGCACGGCGCTGTCGTTCAGCACTTCATCCCGTTCCCCGAAACGCGCGAGATCCCGGCTCATGATTAGTCCGAGGTATTCGCTGGCCGGAGAGATCTCCTCAAAGCGGTTGGTGTTGACGATTACCGAGGTCCCTGCCTGGAAGATTGCCACCAGAAGCTCCTGAAGCTCCTTCCGGGCGGCAGTATCCAGACCGTCGAAGGGGGAGTCCAGCATAACGATATCCGGTTTTTTGAGCAGTGCTTCGATGATAAGCACCTTGCGGCCTTCTCCGGAGGACAGCTTGTGATAGGAACGATCCAGAGCGTAGGAGAAATTCAGGATGTCGCAGAGCCGGAGAATTTCCTCCTGATCCCCGGAGACGGTCTCGAACATTTCCCGGGGAGTATATCCGGTTTCATCCCGGGGATCGTCGCTGTTCCGTCTTTCAAAGTCCTGCTCCATCAGCTTTATCTGTTTTTCGAAGGAGATGACGCTGAGACTGAGACTGTCCGGGCAGGTGCCGTTCAGCAGGAGGAGTTCTCCCTCCAGAGCCCGGGTCATGAGAGTCTTGCCGCTGCCGTTGGCACCCACAAAGGTGGCAAAGAAATGATCGGGTAGCGTCAGCTTTTTGATGGTAAAAAACACCTGGCGATCCGGCGTGTTATAGGTGCATTCCTTCCACTGATACATTGATCTGATCCCCGTATTGTCAAGAACGACAATATTATATTACTTTAGGAGGAGAAAGGATCCCGAAAGGCGAAATTCCGGTCGTAGGGAGACAGAATACGGGCTGCCCCGTCGGAATCCTGATCCGCGGATTCTGCCTCCTCGCCGGATTCCAGCGGCATTTCATCCGCCGGCAGGGGCTTTTGGCCGTTTTCCAGCATCTGGGCCTCCTTGGGATCAATATTTTTGTCGCCGATCCGGATGGCGTCACCCAGAAAGCGGGGCTTGCTGTTCCAGACGTAGAGATCCAGAACGCATCTTATTCTGGCGAAGAATTCCCTGATATCCGTGGTAAAAATATTGTCGGTGCTGCTTTCCGCATTGAAACCGATGGCGTTGATGCCGTGCTGGCGGGCAATGAAAATAGCTCTTTCGTTCTGAAAATCCTGGCTTATCACGGTGATGTTCTTCTGCCGGAAAATCCGCTGAATTCTGACCACGCTGTCCAGAGTTCTGAAGCCGGCATAGTCCAGATAAATCCGATCCTGCGGCACGCCCTTGGCGATGAGTGCCTTGCGCATTTGCCGGGGCTCGTTGTAGTTCCGGTGGGAATTATCGCCGGAAACCACGATATAGCTGATTTTTCCGGCATGAAAAAGATCGCTGGCCGCATCGATTCTGGCAGTCCAGAAGCCGTTGATGCCGCCGTGCACCAGATATTTGGAGGTGCCCAGCACCAGCCCGGTACGGTTATAGGGAATGCTGTCGATTTCGTGGAGATTGTAGGTATAGGTGGACATGCAGGAAATGCGCACCACCATAGTCAGGAGAACGGCGCAGAGCAGCAGTAAAACCACGGCGAAGCAGTAAAGCACGATGTGGATAAATCCTGAGAATTCGTTTTTAAATACCGACATCGTGCTGCCATCCCATCATGCCACCATGAATCAAAGAACGTGCACCACTAAAGGAACCCTGGCGCCTTCGCGGTAAACAGTATTCATCATATCCTCGCTGGATACCTCCACGGTGACATTGAGGGTAAGATACCTGCCGTTTTTGCTGATTCTGCCGGGAGCTATTTCTGCGGGAACGATACGGAGATCCTCTGTAAAGAATTTCCGAACATTGTCATGAAGCTCGCCGGAGTTTTCTCCGATAAATCTGAATTTCACGGAGCAGGGAAAATTCAAAACCTCTCCGAATGCCGCTGCGATCATACTGTGCCTCTTAAAACCAGCCGGAAACGGCCATATACATCTGATCCCACATCCGGGACATGAAACCGCCCTCGGCAACGTCGCTTAACGCTACCAGCGGCACCTCGTAGATTGTCTTGCCGTCCAGGGAGAACGACAGGGTACCCAGAACTTGACCTTTGGTAATCGGAGCCTTCAGGGGAGATTCCTTCATTACATAGGTGGCCTTGATACGGTTTTCGCTTTCCAGGGGGATCGCGAAGGAAACATCGTGGAGAGTTCCCAGCGGCACCTCGCTCAGTTCTCCGAGGCGCACCTCCTTCTTCAGCAGCACCTGGCCTTTGGCAAGCGGGGTGTACGGTTCGTAGAACCTGAGGCCGTAGCGCAGCAGAGCCAGGGAGTTGGCGGCCCGGGACTTTTCAGAAACGTCGCCGATGATCACGGAAATCAGCCGCATGCCGTTACTGCTGTTTACAGCTGAGGCTACCAGATTGTAGCCTACCTGGCTGATATGGCCGGTTTTAATGCCGTCCACGTTGATGGAGGTATCCCAGAGGAGCCGGTTTCTGTTCATCTGCCTGATGCCATTGAAGGTGAATTCTTTCTGGGAGTAAATTTTGTACTCCTCGGGAAGATCCTTGATAAGCGCCCGGCCCAGCACCGCCATATCATAAGCGGTGGAATAATGCTGTTCGTTGTAGAGCCCGTGGGAGTTAACAAAATGGGACCCCCGAAGTCCGATACGCTTGCCCCATTCGTTCATAAGAGAGGCGAAGGAGCTTTCGCTGCCGGCGATATGTTCGGCCATGGCAATGCAGGCATCATTGCCGGACTGGATGATAATCCCCTTGTTCAGAAGATCTACCGGAACGGTTTTGCCGATTTCCAGAAACATCTTGGAGGAATCCCCCAGGTTTTTGCTCCAGGCATTCTCGCTGATGGAAACCTTGTCATCCAGATGAATGCGGCCGAGCTTCAGCTCCTGTCCGATAACATAGGAGGTCATCATCTTGGTGAGCGAGGCCGGATCGATGCGTTCGTCATAATGTTCGCCGAACAGTACTCTGCCCGAAGTGTAGTCCATAAGGAGATACGCCCGCACGTCGGGGTGCGGGGGATCCGGTATTTTCTGGGCGGGAGAGGGCGGCGGGAGCGTGCTTTCCTGAGGTGCTGCGGTGCCGGGATCAGCCACGGCGGTACCGGCTATCGTACCGGTGATCAGTAAGGTGCCGAGAATTCTCTTTATCATGGGTGCCTCCTGTGTTCCCGCGTATCCTTTTTACCTTGATGCGGGAGATGACCTGCTGTATTCAGCCGGCCGTGAAATATGCGTTTTTATAACCCAAATCCCTGATTTTAGCAAGAACGTCCGTGGCCTCCTTTTCGGTAAGAGGTCCCACCTTGATGCGATAGGTGCTTCCGGACTTTTCGACCCGGGAATTCTTGCCGGTAGCCAGGGTTACCTTTTCGCAAATCTCCCGGGCTCTTTCCGGGTCTCCGGTGGCAAAAACCTGAATGTACGGTTTAAAGCCGTTCATCTCTGCCTCGCTGGTCTGATTGGCAATTTTTCCGGGATTGATATATTCCACCCGAACCTTACCGGTTCCGGGGCCGATAATGCCGATTTTGGCAGCAGCGCCCCGGGAAAGATCCAGGATCCGGCTGCCGTGGAACGGTCCCCGGTCGTTTACCCGGACAATGACCGCTTTCCCGTTAGCGAGGTTGGTAACTTTAAGAAAGCAGGGCAGAGGAAGGTTTTTGTGAGCGGCGGTAAAGCCGTTCATGTTGTAATGCTCGCCGTTGGAGGTTTTCTGGCCATGAAAGCCTGGTCCGTACCAGGAAGCCATGCCTTCCTCGGTGTAGCTGTCCAGATTGCGCCAGACCTGAAATTTCTGTCCGAATACCGTGTAGTCCTTGTTCCCTCTTTTGCTGAAGGGCTCCCGGGTTACTTTGGCTCCGGGGACTCCGGCGAGATCCGGAGGGGTTTCCTGCGGCTGGGGGCAGCGATTTCCGGCTCCGGTGCCGTAAAAGCACCCGGAAGCGGCCTTTTCACCGGATTCGGTTACCGGAACATGAGACGAGCTGCAGCCGAAGAGAGTCAGAGCAGTCAGAAACAGAATGCCTGTACAGCGGATTATATTCATCATGTGTTTTTCATTTCAGAGTTGCAGACAAGGTATCCGGGCAATTATCCGGAATGCCCCCGGAAAACCGGGGGGGCCGAACTATTTTCTGTTGTGAGCCGGCTTTCTGGCAGGGCCGGGGGCCGGTTTCGGGGCTGGCTTTCCGGCAGGCTTTTTGTTATTCCTGGGCGGTACCGGAGTGTGGTGCCGATCCTTTCTGTCAGTCTTTGCCGGGGTGTCGCTCTGAGCTTTCTTCCGGTTCAGATAGCTGTCCCGGATCATCTGGCTCAGCTGATAAACGCTCATGGCATACAGCGGACTGCGGTTGTAGGTGGTAATGACCCGGAAATTATGGAAGGCCAGATGCCAGCTGTAGCCGTGTTCTTCTTCGAAACGGAGCAGCTTGATGGGCATGGTATCCTTGAAGCGTTCCGGAACGTAGACCCCGTGGGCTCTGAGCTCACCGGCCGTTCTGGTGTCCTTCATGGTTTCTGTCAGCATGAGAGCGGCAGTATCGGGATTCTTTACACTGGTGGGAACCGTTACCTCCCAGTTCTTTTTCCAGCCGTGATCCTGAAAATAGTAGGCCACGCTGCCGATAATGTCCCATTTGTTCCTGAAGAGATCCGTATGGCCGTCGCCGTCAAAGTCCACGCCCCATGTGAGATAGCTGGTGGGCATGAACTGTCCCATTCCCATGGCTCCGGCATAGGATCCCTTGATATCGCCGTATTTCCAGCCCTGCTTGTTAGCCAGTTCCACGAATCTGGCGAATTCCCCGCTGAAGTAGGCGGCTCTTTTCGGGTATCTGAACCCCAGAGTGTAGAGAGCATCCAGTACCCGGAAATTCCCCATGTTCTTGCCGTAGAAGGTTTCCACGCCGATAATGGCGACGATGATTTCCGGATTTACCTGAAATTTTTCTGCGGCCCTGTCGATAATAGTCTCGTTATTAAGCCAGAAATCCACGCCTTCATTGATGCGGGCGGGGACAATGAAGTTTTTGCGGTAGATATACCACGGCTTGGCCTCGTAGGGACGATCCATAGTGCTCAGTATTTTATGCTGCAGCCGGGCTTCTCCCACAGCTGTAGAAAGATCCCTGACAGAAACCTGATGCTTTGAGGCCAGATCGGCAATAAGAGCGCGATCCTCGGGAGTCAGAGGTTCTGCCAGCGCTGTATGAGCCAGCAGCATGAAAGCCAGTCCAAGTAGTTTTTTCAAGATGTTCTCCCCAATTTATCTGGTTGTCCGTTAAAAGTATTTTAGATGTCCGAATAGCGTTTGCGTTCCTTATGGGTGTGGATGGCCATAATTATACCGAAACCTGCGGACAGGGTAACCATGGAGGTACCGCCGTAGCTGATAAGAGGCAGGGGAACTCCCACCACCGGCAGAATTCCCGACACCATTCCGATATTTACGAAGATGTAAAAGAAGAATGTCAGGGAAAGCGCCCCGCCCAGAAGTCTGGAGAAGGTATTGTCGGCCCGCAGGGAAATATATAGACATCTGGAAATAATGTAAAGGTAAATGCTCATGAGAATGCCGAATCCGATAAGACCGAACTCCTCGCTGAATACGGCAAAAATGAAGTCCGTATGCGGTTCCGGCAGAAAGTCCAGCTGGGACTGCGTGCCGTGCAGCCAGCCCTTGCCGTAGACTCCGCCGGATCCGATGGCGATTTTTGACTGGATAATGTGATAGCCGGTATTTCGGGGATCGCTTTCCGGATTAAGAAACGTCATGATGCGCTGCTTCTGATAGTCATGCATCACGAAGTTCCACATTATCGGGAAAAGGGAACCAGCCAGAATCAGTCCGGCCACTATCCACCAGATGCTGATGCCGCCCAGAAAAATCACAAACATCCCGGACGAGGATACCAGAATAGCCGTTCCCAGATCCGGCTGCTTGGCGATAAGCACTGTGGGGATGGCGATAACAATGAGAGCTGCTATCACTCTTATGAAGCGCGGGGGAAGACTGTGCTTTCCGAGCAGGGCTGCCACGGTGATGGGCATGACAATCTTCAGAAATTCCGAGGGCTGAATGCGCATGAAGCCGATATTGAGCCAGCGCTGTGCTCCCTTGCTGACTTCTCCGAAAAACATGACCCCCAGGAGCATGACGAGACAGATGCCGAACAGAAGCCAGCTCAGACGCTCGAAAATCCGGGGATTTATCTGGGCGATGAAGATCATCAGAATAAAGCTGAGGCCGGTGCGCACCAGCTGTCTCAGAAGCATTTCATAATGCTGCCCCGAAGCGCTGTACAGCACGATGAGACTCAGCCCCAGAGCTGCCAGAAGCCCGCCCATAAGGGGCATATCGATATGAGCCCGGTGTCTCAGGGGCACGCGGGCGACATCAAAGGGACTGTCGGATTCCTTGCGGTTTGCCATTATCTTTTTTTGCTCTCCTTCTGTCTCTCCAGATCCTCCTGCTCCTCCTCGGCCCGGTACTGCTCCTTGAGGGCGACGAGCTCATCTGCGGTACAGGGGGTATTCCGGATGCGGAAATACTCATCCAGCATGGCCCGGGCAGTGGGAGCGGCAACCCTGCCGGCACCGCCCATGTTTTCGACGATGACCGCTACCAGTACCTCGGGATTATCCTTGTTGGCAAAGGCCACAAAAAGTCCGTTGTCCCGGTGGGTTTCCTTAAGAGCACTGGCGTTGTATCGGGCATCCTGCTTGATCCCGACAATCTGGGCGGTACCGGACTTGCCGCATACTGTGTATGGCGTATGGGCGAAGGCCTTTTTTCCGGTGCCTTCGGGACCGTTAATTACCAGGCACATGCCGGTTCTGGCATAGTCCCAGTATTTGGAATCGCGTACCGGAAGTGCAATGTTTTCGTCCGGCTCTATGTAGGTGGTGGGGTTTATTCCGGTGGGATCGCTGGCGAAACGCAGGAGGTGCGGCCTTATGTTTCTGCCGTTCTGGGTCAGAATGGCGTGAGCCCGGGCAAGCTGCAGCAGCGTTGCCGTCCAGTAGCCCTGGCCGATGCCGATGGATACGGTGTCTCCCGGTACCCAGTCCTTTTTAAAGCGTTTCTTTTTCCAGCTTTTTGACGGCATGTTTCCCAGGGATTCCTCGTAGATGTCAATGCCGGTATGCCTGCCCATGCCGAATTTGTTCATATAGCGGTTAATGCGGTCAATGCCGGCCCGGAATGCCAGATCGTAAAAAAAGGTATCCGCGGAAATTTCCACCGCCCGGAAAATGTCCATCCAGCCGTGTCCCCATTTCCTCCAGTCCCGGAATTTATGGGTGGATCCCGGAAGCTGAAAAAACGGTCCGCCGAAAAATCTGGTGGAGGAGGTAATGAGCTCCTCGTTGAGTCCCATGATAATCATCAGGGGCTTTACCGTGGAGGCCGGGGCATAGCCGCCCTGGGTTACCCGGTTTATAAGAGGCCGGTCGGGATTATTAATAAGATCCCGGTATTCCCGGGACTTGATGCCTCTGACGAAGGGGTTGGGATCGTAGGTCGGCGAAGAAAACATTGCCAGAATTTCCCCGTTCCGGGGGTTCATCATTACCACGGCGCCTCTTTTCCGGTGGAGAAGGTGCTGGGCCTTGAGCTGCAGTCTGGCATCAATGGTCAGAGTGATGTCATTGCCCGGTGTCGGGGATACCTGATTCAGGGTCCGGATTTCCCGGCTGTGGCTGTCCACCTCCACCTCCCGGTATCCGGAAATGCCGTGCAGAAGATCCTCGTAGTATTTTTCGATGCCCTGCTTTCCGATATCGTTGGTGGCGGCATAGTTGTTTATCTTTCCCCGGGCCTCCAGCTGGCTCAGATCCTGCTGGTTTATGCGGGCCACGTAGCCGATGGTGTGGGTGAAGGTTTCGGAAAAGGGGTAGTAGCGTTTCAGCTTGGCCTCGATCCGGGCTCCGGGGAAGCGGTACTTGTTGACGGCAAAGGTAGCCACCTGAATTTCGGTCAGATTTTCGGCAATGGTGACTGGCAGAAACTTGCGCTGAAAGCGGGTGCGTTCCGTAATCCGGTCGATGTCGTCGCTTTCCAGTTCCAGGTTCAGAAGCTCCTTCAGATCCTCGATGTCATTCCGAAGATTCCGGGAATTTTCGGGAATAATTTCCAGACTGAACAGCGGACGGTTGTCGGCGAGAACAATATGATTGCGGTCATAGATAAGTCCCCGGGAGGGGGCCTGGGGTACCAGCTTGATACGGTTGTCGTTGGCTCTGGTCTGGTATTTGCTGTAGCAGTAGACCTGAAGATATACGAGATTTCCGAGAAGCACCAGTGACAGCAGGATCATAAAAATGAATGCCACAACAAGTCTTTTTTTAAAAAGCCGGAGTTCAAAGTCGTTGTTGCGGGGCTGTCTTTGGGGGCGGGATCTCAGAAAAAACATGCTTTATTCTCGATGATAGGGGAGATTCGCAGTAATGCTCCAGGCCCGGTAAAGACTTTCAGCCATGACGATCCTGACCAGGGGATGCGGCATGGTAAGACGGGACAGAGACCAGCTTTTTTCGGCGGCCTTCCTGCATTCGGGGGACAGCCCTTCCGGTCCGCCGATCAGAATTGCCACATCCCGGCCGCTCATTTTCCAGGAGCGTACCTCTTCGGCCAGCTCCGGAGTGGAGTACATCCGTCCCGGAATATCCAGAGTTACGATGAGGGCTCCTTTGGGAACCTGAGCCAGCATCTGCCGGCCCTCCTGAGCGGTAAGCTTTTCTACATCGGCATTTTTTCCCCGGTGTCCCATGGGAATTTCCACAAGCTCCAGGGACATTTCGCGGGGAAAACGCTTCTGATATTCCTGAAAGCCCATGGTTACAAAGGCCGGCATTTTATTGCCCACGGCAATGACGAGAATTCTCATAGACCGTAAAGCTGTTCCAGCTGATAGTTTTCCCTGGCGGCCGGGATCATGATGTGCAGCACCACGCTTCCCGCATCCATAAGCACCCAGTCTCCCTTGCGCTCCCCCTCGATTCCGAAGATCGGAATTTTACGGGATTTGAGAGCCCGGGATACCCTGTCTGCAATGGCTGCGGTATGCTTGACCGAGGTGCCGGAGCAGATCATCATGACATCTGCTACATCGGAACGCCCGTTCATGTCGATGGATACCAGATCCCGTCCCTTGATGTCCAGAACGGCGCTTTCAATTTCCTTTACTATTTCCTGAGTGTTCAAATCTTATTATTCCTGATGGTTGCTGGGGAGGTTGTTCCGGAGTCAGGCCTCGATGTTGCCCAGGGAGTCCGAGGGGGTGAAAAGCGCTATTACAAATGAAATGAGAGACCATATCAGCGGAATGCAGGTCCAGCAGAAAAGCACGCAGATAATTCCGGCCAGAGGTCTTCTGGCATAAAACTTATGGATACCGAAACCGCCCAGGAAAAAAGCCAGCACCAGATAGATTACCTTGTTAACAGTGTGGGGGCCGATTACCGGGGTGCCGTTGGCTTTAATAATATTGTCATTCATTTAAATCAGAATCTCCTGTTTATGTAGGGGGATAAAAATGCGGTACAGAGCAGTCAGTGCCGTTAAAGCAACAATGCCTTACGAATACCGGAATTAACCTTATGAGACTGTCCAGGGGCATTTCGGCCGTATATTGTATCTCAAACCGTGATTATCTTCTAAAAATTTAAGTATTCCGGGAAAAATGGCGGATATTCCCGGCAGGTCCTCATATTATTCTCCGGAATCACTGCGGGTGAGACGCTGTTTCAGAATTTCGCCTATCCGGGGCAGGGCGGCCGGAGCCAGATATTTCCCGGCCTCTGCGAGATCCCCCCTGCGGAGCAGATTTCTGATGCGGGTGGCACTGATATCTGTTTCCGGAGTGTCAAGAAAGAAGATCTGTCCGGAATGCGCTGTTACGCGGTTATCAGGAGCCCGGTATTTCTCGTAGATGGCGCGGAGTTCCGGAGGAAGCGTTTCCGGTTTCAGGATGTAGCCCGGTCTTTTCAGTACTGCCAGATTGCCTGCTTCTGGAATTCCGGGACCGTTTTGCCATTTGTGCAGATAGAGAAAGGAGTCCATGCCGATGATGAATACCGGGGCCGTGTCAGGTTCCGCGGCTCTGATTTCCCGGAGCAGACTGTACGTCGGAGTATAGACTCCGCGGCGCACCTCCCGATCGGAAACGGAGACTCCCGGCATTCCTGCTACGGAGAGACGGCAGATCTCCAGTCTTTCATCTCCGGACAGTACCGGCTGTTCCCGGTAGTAGGGGATGAAGTTGGGTTCCACCACAGCCCGATCCAGGCTGAGAGCCTTCATGCTTTCCCGGAGAATCAGGAGATGTCCCAGATGAAACGGATCGAAGGTGCCTCCGAGAATCCCCAGCTTAATCATCGGAGTTCAGCCTTATTTTAGAGGGACAGCTTCTGGCTGCCGCAGTCTCGCGAAGTAGCATCATGGCGGTGCGTTCATCAAAATTTCTTACGGCGAGATCCGCCCGGCATACGAGATCCATGAGATGCCGCAGTACCGGAAGAGCCAGTCCCTGGGCTGCTTTCTGGTAGATGGTTCTTTTCTGGGGCAGAAACTTCAGAATGCGGTGGGCCTCGAAAAAAGTATTGAGCGGCTGGCCCCGGTCCATCAGGATTCTCAGCCGGTAGAGATCCTGCAGGGCCTGACCGAACTGTCCGATTATTTCCATGGGGGCGGTTCCTTCCTGGCGGAGCGAGTCGATCATTACCAGGCGTCTTTCGATGGTCATGGAGGGGTTTATCAGGGCATCCTGAAGATCGTATACAGAAAAGTGGTTTTCGGGACTGATATGACGGCGTATTTCATCAGCTGAAACAAATCCCTTAAGTCCGGAAAGGGCGATTTTTTCCAGGGTTTGCACCATAGCGAACATGTTCCCCTGGTAGGCAGACAGAATCAGCGCTGTGCCCTGGGAGTCCATGGAAAGGCCGAAAGCGGCCGCCCGGTCGTTGATAAATTTCAGATACTCATAGTCCCTGAGAGGATAAAAGCTTACGGCCAGTCCTTTGGCTGCCAGCTTTCCAAAGGGTTTCGAGGCTGCCAGATCCGCCTTGGAGAGTCTGGGAGTGTTGATAATAACCAAAAGGGAGGGATTCAGGCATCTTTCCAGAATTGCCAGAGCCTCCCGGAGTGCCTTGCTTTTGGTGAGGGCAGGGACGTTCAGTACCACCAGGGATTTTTCCGCAAAGAGACCGGGGCTGCCGCAGGAGTCTTCCAGGAGCTCCAGATCAATGCTGTCAGTACTGAAGCTGTTATAGTTATAGCTGGTGAAGCCGGTACTTTTTGCAAAATTCACGATAACCCGGCCGGCGTCTTCATGCCAGAAAGGTTCGTCGCTGGCAATAATGTACAGCGGAGACAGTCCATGCTCTCTAAGGTGCTGTTCCAGTTTGTTTCCGTAGATCTGCATATGCGGTTCCTGCTATAGCGGGGTTACGGGGAAAACTCTGAATTATTGTGTTCCGGGCTGAAATTCTGCATTTCAGGCAACTGGGAGGCTTCCTCGAGACTCATTTCCCGGGGGGTTGCGGAGGTAGGATCCACTACTGCCCGGATCCCCGTTTCGGACTTGTCAGAGGCAGCGTTATTGTCCCGAAGCTTCGGAAGCACCGACCAGACGTTGCCGAGACGGATCAGTGTCATGGCGGCATGATTGCGGGCCGATTCTTCCAGGATAGCGCTCTTTTCCGCATCAGTGGAGATGGTGACGCCTGAGCGGTTAAGGAAGGAACGGTTCAGGGTATTGTTGATGGGATAGGTGCGGTGTCCCTTTACAAACAGATTGCAGGTCACCGAGGTTTTGTAGGTGTATTCCAGATTCTGGGCGTTTCCGGCCACTGACAGAACCTTGCTGTTGCTGACCAGGGGGCCGCAGGACAGCACCGGTACGGGGCCGTTAAGATATGCTGCGTAGCTCCCGGCGGTAACAGCCGTTACCTTTACTCCGCTCAGTAACAGCCGCTCTTCCAGAATTTTATAGAAAAGATCGTTGTCGTCTCCTGCAAAAATAAGTTCCGGGCAGTTGTCGGACAGCCTTTCATCTGCGGGCAGATGAAAGCCGCATCCGGATATCATGACGAGAGTCAGCGGAATGAGGAGAAGCCGGAGCTGAAAAAAAGCTGCCTGCAGGGAATGAAAATGAAGGTGTTGGAAGATTTTCATGTAGGTACCCTTTTCCGGAACAGGCCGGAAAAAGCCGGAGAAACATCCCCGGCTGTGCTTTCTTTATCAAGTAATTATACTGTGCGGGGCTGGTTATACTGCTACGATGTTAACCAGCTTGTCCTTTACATATATTACCTTTTTAACAGACTTTCCGTCAGTGAACTTCTTAACTGTTTCGTCAGCGAGAGCCTGGTTTTTGATATCTTCTTCGGGAGTATCCGCCGCAACTGTAATCCGGTTTCTGACCTTGCCGTTTACCTGAACCACAATGAGGCGGCTGTCCTGAACCAGGGCAGAGGAATCGGCCACCGGCCAGGAGGCGCTGTCTACTGGCTCCTGATGTCCCAGATCCTGCCAGAGGGCGAAGGAGGTGTGCGGAATAACGGGATCCAGCATCACCACTACCTTGTCATAGGCCTCGTAAGCCAGAGAAACGGCGGTTTTGCGGGAGAGATCCAGCCGGGGCAGTCTGTTGAGGAATTCCATGATGGCGGCGATGGCGGTGTTGAAAGTCTGTCTTCTGCCGATATCATCGGTAACCTTGGCAATGGTTTTGTTAAGCTCTCTCCGGATTTCCTTTTCTGCAGGATCCAGATCCCCGGGGCGGTACGGTTCGGGACGTTCGTGCTCCAGAAGAGCCTGGACGCTGTTCCAGAGCTTCCTGATAAAGCGCTGAGCTCCTTCAACTCCGGATTCCTTCCATTCCAGAGTCAGCTCGGCCGGAGATGCAAACATCATAAAGAGACGGACTGTATCGGCACCGTAGCGGTCCACCATTTCCTGAGGATCGATGCCGTTGTTCTTTGACTTGCTCATTTTGGTCATGCCGGCATGGGTGAGCTCGTGTCCGTCCCGATCCCGGGCTGCGGTAATATTGCCGCGGGCATCCTTGTCGCAGATGGCCTCCAGCGGGCTCACCCAGACCTTTGAACCGTTTTCGGTCTTGTAATAGAAGGCGTCTGCCAGTACCATGCCCTGGCAGAGCAGTCTGGTGAAGGGCTCGTCGCAGTTAACCATGCCGGCATCCCGAAGCAGCTTGTGGAAGAAGCGGGCGTAAAGCAGGTGCATGCAGGCGTGCTCGATGCCTCCGATATACTGATCTACCGGGAGCCAGAAGCCGGTAGCCTTGCTGTCAAGCATTCCGGCGTCATAGTTGTTGCAGCAGTAGCGGGCATAATACCAGGAGGATTCCATGAAGGTGTCGAAGGTGTCAGTTTCCCGGAGTCCCTCCTGGCCGCCGACGGTAACCTTTGCCCATTCCGGATCGGCCTTGATAGGACTGACAATGCCGTCCATGGTTACATCCTCGGGGAGCAGTACCGGGAATTCCTGAGCCGGAACCACACTGCCGTCAGGAAGATTTATCATCGGTATCGGGGCTCCCCAGTAGCGCTGTCTCGATACGCCCCAGTCTCTGAGACGGTAGTTGACAGTACGCTGTCCCATGCCAATGCTTTCCAGTTTTGTGGCAATGGCGTCAAAGGCCCCTTTGAAATCCAGTCCGTCAAATTCACCGCTGTTAAAGGTAATGCCCTTTTCGGTATAGGCAGCTTCCGAGACATCCGGAGCCTCCTGATCCTGAGGACGGATAACCGGAATGATGTTAAGGCCATACTTTTTCGCGAACTCGTAATCGCGCTGGTCGTGGGCCGGCACGGACATTACAGCACCGGTGCCGTAGTCCATGATAACGAAGTTGGCAACCATTATCGGCACTTTTCTGCCGTTCAGAGGATGAATGGCATAGAACCCGGTGGCCATGCCCTTCTTCTCCATCTTGGCAATATCAGCTTCGGCGATTTTAAGATTGCGGCATTCCTGAATGAAGTCGGCAAGCGCCGGATTTACTCTGGCGGCTTCCCTTGCCAGAGGGTGCATGGCGGCTATGGCCACATAGGTAACACCCATGAAGGTATCGGGTCTGGTGGTGTAGACCTCCAGAACGTCGTCTCTGCCGTCAACCTTTAGTTTGATGTTAAGACCTTCAGATTTTCCGATCCAGTTTCGCTGCATGGTCTTGACGGTTTCCGGCCAGCCCGGCAGATTGTCAAGATCGTTCAGGAGCTCCTCGGCGTAGGCGGTGATTTTCAGGAACCACTGCGGCACCTCCTTGATTTCCACCGGACAGTCACAGCGCCAGCAGCGTCCCTCCTGTACCTGTTCGTTGGCCAGTACAGTCTGATCGTTGGGGCACCAGTTTACGGTCGAGGTCTTTTTGTATACCAGTCCTTTTTTGTAGAGCTCGGTGAAGAATTTCTGTTCCCACTTGTAGTATTCCGGCCGGCAGGTGGCGATTTCCCGATCCCAGTCGAAGGAGAAGCCCAGAATCTTGAGCTGGTTCTTCATGTAGCTGATGTTGGAATAGGTCCATTTGGCGGGAGCGGTTTTGTTTTTTACTGCGGCATTTTCGGCAGGGAGTCCGAAGGCGTCCCAGCCGATGGGCTGCATGACCTCTTTGCCGTTAAGTCTCTGAAAGCGGGATATCACGTCGCCGATGGTATAGTTGCGGACATGCCCCATGTGAAGTCTTCCGGAGGGGTAGGGGAACATGGACAGACAGTAGAATTTTTCTCTGCCGGTATCCATGGAGGCGCTGAAGGTCTTGTGCTGCGCCCAGTATTCCTGAACCTTCGGTTCCAGATCGTGAGGATTGTATTGCTTGAGAATGACTGTCATATGATGTGGCCTTTAGAGATTGTCCGGGACTCCCGGGAGAGTCCCCCAAAAAAGCGCTGGCGGGTTTCCGACACCCTGAGCTCCCGGTGTTTCAGGGCAGCTCTGCGGATTTCCGCACCCTGCGGCTGCCCTCTGAATATTAGGTGTGAGTATATATATTTGAGGTCGGAACTGCAAGATTAATCACAAAATCGGAAATGCGGCAGGCTCCGGAGATATACGCTGCGGCTGAGTGGTTATATGGCGGGAGGCGGAGCTCCAGGGAATATGTGCGGCCGTGAGAGATTTTTCGGGGCTGACGGCTGAGCTTCCGGAATGTCGATTTTTGCTCCTGAATTCAGTTCCGGAAGGGGGGATTATTCGTATTTATTCAGCTTTTCGGTTTACCGCACGGTAGTATCCGATTAGTAATAAATAGGTATGACATCTCTCAGGGAACGATTAATGAAAGATTCCCCGCTCTCTGAGACCGGACGGTATTCTGAATTCCTGTTCGGCGCCCTGTCCTGCCCCGTTCCGGCCCTTTTTCAGGTTCGTTCTCCATCCTCTTTTTTAAGCCAAACCGGCGCAAGATCTGTATAATGTGAGGTGTTTTAACGAGGATGAACCGATGAAGTTTTTTTCTGTTATTTGTTTTGGCATCATGGCTCTCGCTCTGAATGCCCATGCTGTAACCTACAGGGTTCCCGAAAACGGCAGCCGGCTGGTGGGAGAGCTTAAGATTGTCAGGGTTCCGGGCGGAAACGTCTCTCTTGAAGCCATTGCAGCAGATTATCAGATGGGCTTCAGCAATATGCTTGAGGCAAATCCCAAGGTTGACCCTTATTCGCCGCGTCCGGGAACCAACATTGTTATTCCGCAGCAGCTGATTCTTCCGGATACCGTTCACGAGGGAATTATTATCAATTCTCCGGAGATGCGTCTTTATTATTACCATGGCGGGTATGTGGATGTTCTGCCCATCGGTATCGGTCAGCTGGGCAAGGATACTCCGGCCGGGTGGGTAACCAAGGTGGAGCGCAAGAAGGACGGCCCCACATGGACTCCCACTGCCGCCACCCGCAAGGAATATGCCGACAAGGGAGAATATCTCCCGGCGGTGGTTCCGGCAGGTCCCGACAACCCCATGGGGCTGTATGCGCTGTATGTGGGCCGGCTGTTTGCCATTCACGGCACCAACGCCAATTTCGGCATCGGACTCCGGGTCAGTCATGGCTGTGTCCGTCTCCGGGATCCGGATATCAAGTATCTTTTTGAGAACGTGCCGGTGGGTACCCGTGTGGAGTTTATAAATGAGCCGGTGAAGGTTACCCGGGAACCGGACGGCGGTATTTATGCCGAAATTCACCAGCCGCTTTCCACCACCTTCGAGCAGATTAATTCCGACAGCTATTCGCCCATTGTTCTGAAACCCAAAATCCGGGAGTTCTTTCAGAGCAACGAAATAAACACCGCCATTCTGGATCAGGAGTTTAATGAGAGAAGCGGAATTCCGGTGATGCTTAATCCGGTGGATTTCTGACGGCAAAGCAGCCGGATCAGTTTTTTGCTGTTAATAAATCCGGTTGTCAGTATGCTGTGCATAAGCTGTTATTCATCCTGTGAATAAATTGTTAATAACCCCTTGCAGCTAATTATGATGCAAGGGGTTATGGTTTTAGGATTCGCTATTTTCCAGCCGGTCCGGAAGCCGGATGTTCTTGAAGGAAACTCTGATTATTCCTCCGGGAAGCTTCTCAGTTGCTGCAATATCTCCGGAAAACTGATAGGGGTATACTCTGGCGGGATTTGCCGATACACTGAAGTACAGGACGGTTTTCAGGTCCTTTGTGGCGGTCTCTGCCCGGGAACACTGCCGTTCCTGGAGACATTTTCTTTCCCGGATCCCCTGGCTCATGATGTATCCCCAGAGGGCGTGCTCCGATGAGTGCATGCCGTTTCTCCAGAGATGCTGTTTCCGGCCGAAACGTACCTCGCCGTATTTTCTGTCGGTGTATTTGCCAAGCCAGAGCCGGAGCTGATCCTGAATTTCATATTTACCTTCCAGATTCAGGGTGAGGGCTGCCTGATCCAGTTCGGCATAGACCCACCAGCTGGCGCCGCTGTTCCGGGGGTTTTCATACCATTCCCGGCCGTCCGGAGTGGCGGCCCGGTTTACGGTGCTCAGCATGCCCCGGACGGCCTGTTCCCGGATATGCCGGTCTCCGAGACGCGAAGCGGCCAGTAGTTCCATGGTAAACCCCTTTACGGTGTGTCCGTAGTCGGAATGCCTGGCGTTGGCACCGGAGCATTCCGGCCTGTCCAGACAGCCCCGGAAGGAAAGGCCGTCCTCATGCAGATAATACCGGTTCATGCTTTTAAGAGCGGCGGCGATGTCAGCGCTGAAGTCCTTCATTTCGGATTCCGGCACCAGAGTCCAGACCAGCAGCATATAGGCGTTAAGCTGATCCAGAACAGCCACCAGCTCCTTCTGATCAGTTTTATCGCTGTCGCTGTCCTCCAGTACCCACTTCATAAGATGATTTTCCCGGTCATAGTAGTTAGCGAAGATATACCGTTCTGTGCGGATAATGGTGCTGATTACCCGGGGGTCATGGGTAAGGTAGGCGTTCATAGCCAGCCCGACCAGAGCATAGGCGAGATCCTGAGCATTCCTCTGTGCTGCTTTAGGAGTTCCGTGCCCGGCACTGTCAATGGTGGTGTAGAAAACGCCGGCAGGATCCCGGGCGTATTCCAGAAGGTAGCGCACTCCGGCCTGATGGAGTCTCAGACATTCGGGATTTCCGGTTAGATTGAACAGGGCTCCGTAGGCAAAGGTCTGCCGGGATATCATTCTCACGAAATCAAGTTTAAGGATATCCGGCATTCGGGCATTGCTGTTCTGAGGGCCTTCATCCGGGCACACAAAATGTTCCGGGGTAATCAGGCTGCCGTCATTGCAGCGCCAGGTGGGGAATTTTCCTTCCGGGATTCCGAATGCCGTGGGATGAAGCCAGAATTTTTCCAGAAAACCAGCATGTTCCTGCCAGTCGGCCGCAGTGGGAAGAAAACCGCTGACGGATACGGGAGAATATTTTGGGGCGGGGGCGGCAGCTCCGGATCCCGGGGCTGACAAAGCCGCGGCGAATGCCAGTACGGCCAGCTTTTTTGAAAAAATCATGCGAACTCCTGTTATGCAGAACCAGCGGCTATCATTTCCGGTAACATCAGAAACAGTTGTAGCACGAACAGGGCGGAAAGCGGAAGAGGAATTTAGGTCCGGGATAATGTTTCAGTTCCTGGCGGGAGCAGAATTATGGCTGCTCCGGAAAATTATGAAACTTTGAAAACGCTGAAATTACCCCCACTCAACCGGGAAGCGGGTGCGGGATCAGAGAACTCCAAAGACAAGAATTGCCTGAAAGCAGGAATTCGCCAGCGGGGCAGGAGCGGGATTTCGTAATGCCCCGGGCTTAATCCCCGGGGAATAGGGTTCGTACCAGAAGATGTCCGGAAGTAAAAAGGTATGTCCTACTTTACCTTGCAGTTATATGTGTTCTTACTTTTTCGGTAAACTTGCACGCTACCTTTTATCAGTGGTAGTTCCTAACCAGATAGAATAGAAAAGTGCAACAATAGGAATAAATAACCAAATGATATTCCATAATGATCTGTTTAGTGCTTTAATGCGAAATCCTGCCACCACAAGGGAAGCAATCGCTAATCCTCCAACAAAGAGCTCAGTCCCTGATTCCCGTAAGAGTATTATGGAAAGTATACAACAAGGCCAATATATAAGATTAAAAGTTAAACGATTCATGAACCATCCTTGCTATTACAAATAATTAGTATCTGTATATTAGCGTTTGCCCTGGCTAGGAATACATAATAAATTGCGTAAATCGTGATTATGCTCTTAAAAAGATCTGCTCCTTTTTTTTCTTTATGTAAGGTGATGTAACAATAATTGCAAATGCTGAAATCACCCCCGCACTCAACCGGGAAGGGGGGAGAGCTCAGAGAACTCCAAAGACAAGAATTGCCTAAACGCAGGAATTCGCCAGCGGGGCAGGAGCGGGAAGCTAATTGGGGCGGCTGGCTCCAGAATCCGGGGAAATAAAGTTCATGTCAGAAGCTCCCCGGAAATAAAAAAGCCGGAATTTTGCAATACCGGCAAGAGAGAAAAAAACTGGAATCGCAGGAGTCTTTAAATAATTTTTGGCCTCCTGCGGGGTTAATTTAGCAGTGTTCGCCGTTTACGTAGCTGAAGTAGTAGGCACGGGTTACCGGAGCCAGGCGATTTACTGCAATGTATCTGTTAAATAATCTTCTCATTTTGCTTACCTCTTGTTATTTGTCAGGGGCTTCTTAAACTTACTGGAGATCCCGTCTCACTTTACATAGCTGAAGAAATAGGTACGGGTTACCGGAGCCAGCTGGTTTTGTGCTGCTGCGTATCTGCTGAATAGTCTTTTCATTCTGCTTCTCCTTATTTTCTGGGAGGATTGCCCGGATATAGTCCGGAGTTACTTCACATAGCTGAAGAAGTAGGCGCGGGTTACCGGAGCCAGACGCCTGTGAGCTGCAACGTGCTTGTTAAATAATCTCTTCATTTTGCTGCCTCTGTGTTTTTCTGGTCTCAAACTTATACTTAATCCTAGATACTCTGCATATTCCCGAAATTACTTCACATAGGTGAAGAAGTAGGCGCGGGTTACCGGAGCCAGACGGTTGTCTGCAACATATCTGTTAAATAATCTTTTCATTGGGATTTCCTCCGAAACTTTTACCTGCTCATCTCCCTGAGCACATTTTTATGATAGTGATATACCGCACAAAACGCAATAGCAAAATGTAAAATATTTACAAAAATTTTTCATGAAAATACTTTCATGATTCTGAAATGGTTTTCAGATTTTCTGTCTGCTATTCATACAAAGCGTTATTTTGTAGTATCGGTGCCAATTATTGGGAATCCGAGATGAATTTTTTAATAAAAACAGTGAAAGGCACAAGGGAATAAAGTTTCATAATTTCTGAAAATATGTGCGACATCTCACATACATTTTGCAAGTAAAAGAGGGAGAGAGCAGGCCTTCCGTTTTTCCGGATTCTGCTCAAAAAAGCAGCAGGCAGGAACAGGAGCTACGGACAAAGATGGCCGGGGCGGACGGGGACGGGAATCCTGATAACAGCCCCGGACTATCTGTCAGAATTAGTGAGTCTTTTCAGCATCATTTCCAGCTGCCGCAGGGCTTTTCTGCTGCCTGAGGGGCGCACGGAATCCTGGCTTTTCCCGGAGGAAGTGGTACTGCTGTCAGGGTTATCTTCCGGAGTTTTTCTGAGTATTTTTGCGGTGCCGGCAAGTCTCAGAAGGTTTGTCAGCCTTGCGAGACAGAATACGGAGGTCAGAATGTAAATCAGGTACAGCGGCAGTCTTCCGTACCGGGCAAACGGAGTAAGGCCCTGATTGGGAGTCATGATTCCGGAAAGATGTCCGGCAATGTTTTCTCCCAGAGAGTTCTGAATACTGCCGTTCCTGTCAATAATGGCACTGATGCCGTTGTTGGTGGCCCGGAGTACCGGCTTCTGAAATTCCATGGCCCGCATCCTGGCGATGTTAAGGTGCTGTACTGGCCCCTGGGTTCCGGTGAACCAGCCGTCATTGGACAGAGTTACGATGAAATTGGTATGAGGCTTTATCTGTTCCCGGAGTTCGTTTCCAAAAATTATTTCATAGCAGATAGCGCTGGCGGCATTGAGTCCCCGGACTTCAATATTCTGCTGTTCCGGAGCGCCGGGACTGAAGGAGTTCATGGGCATGTTGAAAATAGGCCCCAGGCTTTTGGCCAGCTGTCTGACCTGATAGGGGATGAATTCCCCCACCGGCACCAGATGCTTTTTCTGATAGCGGTTGTGATGCAGAAGCTCATAGTCGGTTGTACCCCGGGCATCCATAACTCCCATGGCAACCATGGCGTTATAGAATCTAAGACCGTGACTGGCTTCGGGATCCTCGAAGCCCAGCGGGGAGTTTTCGTAATACTGGATGCCGGTGATAAAGCCTACGCCATGATTTTTCATGTAGCGGTGCATTTCGGAAATTATATGAAGTCCGTGCTCCGGGTTTTCCAGATCGTTTTCAAAGGCCGGCACTGCGGATTCGGGCCAGACCATGATGTCCGTGTCGATAGCTTCTTCCGAAAGGCTGTAGTAGGTCTCGATAATGGGGATGACATTTTCCGGACGCCACTTGGTTTCGGTTTTTATATTTCCCTGAATCAGGGTGGTTTTTACAGGATTCAGCGGAATAGTGAATGAAAGATCCCTGATGACAAAGGCCGCGACCACAATAAAAATACCGGCAGTCAGGAATACCGGGTTTCTTTTGGCCACGGAGAGGCTTATGCTCATGGTCAGTATCAGAAGCAGCAGGGTGACACCTTCTCCGCCCAGAAGAGGGGCGAAGCTGGCGAGAATGCTGTCCGTCTGGGTATAGCAGAGCCAGTCCCAGGGAAAACCGCTGAGAAACCAGGCGTAAAAAACGTCGGACATGCTCCAGAATACCGGTATCAGTACCAGATGGCGCAGAAACAGATTACTGGGAACAAGTCTGACCGCCGCATAGACTCCCAGTGCCGGCAGCAGTGTCAGGTACATCCCGAAGAGCACAATGATGCCGCCTGCCAGAAGTACCGGCATTTCTCCGAAGGTGGTCATGACATTCATGATCCAGCCCAGGGACAGAGAATGGCATATAGTTCCGAAGATTCCGGTGGCTAGAAAGGCTCTTTTCGGGGTGGACTGAAAGACGAGGGTGATCCCGAATATCGCAAGTCCCACCATGGAACAGAGATAATGAAGTGGTACGGACGGCACAAATCCCATACTGGTCAGCACTGCGGCCGGGGGGCACCCGATGATCAGGGCCAGTTTTTCCGCCGAGTACTTACGGGAGTTTCCTTCACCGTCGCCGCTTTGAAAAAGCTTCAGAATGTTCATGTCAGAAAAACTCCGTGAGACTGTGGAGGAAGCGCTTCAGAAAAAATCCCGGGAGAAATCCGGGAGCAAATTACAGTTAAAAATGGAGATGGTGCGGCTATTCCTCTTCCCGGGGATTAACCGTCAGCTGCAGCAGATGAATGCTTCTTTTATCCGCAGACAATACCCGGAAATCAAAATTTTCAATGGAGATAGAGTCACCCTTGGCAGGGAGGTGTCCGAAGGCATGAAGAACCAGACCGCCGATGGTGTCATATTCGTCATTGGTGAAGGAGGTGCCGAATTTTTCATTAAAATCCGCAATCGGTGTCAGACTCAGCACATGGTACAGGCTGCTGTTAATTTCGGTGATATTTGCCGGGGCATTATCCTCGTCATCGTACTCATCCTCGATTTCACCCACGATAAGCTCCAGAATGTCTTCGATGGTTACCAGTCCGGAAACGCCACCGTATTCATCCACCACAATGGCCATGTGGTAGCGGCACTGCTGAAATTCCTTGAGCAGCTTGTCGACCCGCTTGCTTTCGGGAACTACCACCGCCGGTCTGATGATATCGGTAACAGGAGCGTTCTCCCGGGTGACGATGTACTTAAGAAGATCCTTTACCAGCAGAATGCCCTCGATGTGATCCTTGTCCTCGTGGATTACCGGATAGCGGGAATTGCCGGATTCGATGATTTTGGGTATCACGTCGTTAATGCAGGCATCAGACGGCAGAGTGTTCATCTGGGATCTGGGAATCATAATATCACGGACCCGGAGTTCGGAGATTTCAAAAACCCCTTCGAGCATGTCCTGGGTGTCTTCGTCAATGATATCCCGTTCGCCGGCTTCGGTGATGATATCGGCCAGCTCGTCCCGGTCATTGGGTTCACCCTTGAGCAGGTGTCCCAGGCGGTTAAGCCAGTTGCTGCGTTTCTGAGGATGCTGATGTGCTGTGGCGGAGTGCTCAACGCTACGCTCGTCGCTCATATTTTATTAACGGTAATACCGCTCCCTGTGCTGATTCATAAAAAATGTCCGTGCATTATAAACCTTTTCGGAGCTGTTTATCCGGAAAAATGGGGATTTATCCGGATTCGTTCTCAGGATTACGGGGTTTCGGAATCCGGCTCGTCATCCTGGTACGGATCCGGAAAACCCAGTTCCTTAAGCACAGCGATTTCCCGGGATTCCATGATCTCGGCTTCCTCGTCTGTAATGTGATCAAAGCCCAGAAGATGCAGAGTGCCGTGCACTATCATATGAGCCCAGTGTTCTGCGGCAGTCTTGTGCTGTTCCCGGGCTTCCCGTTCCACCACGCTTTTGCAGATTACCAGATCGCCGATAAATGATCCCATGAGCTCCTCCGCAAGTTCCGGCGGGAGATCTTCAGGAATTTCAGCCGGAAATGAAAGCACATTGGTGGGACGGTCGACATGCCGGTAGGTACAGTTAAGATCCTGGCTTTCCGCTTCGTCCACGATTCTGACGGTCATGCTGGATTCCCTGTCGCGGATGCCCCGGGCGGCGACTTCGGCATACCGGGCAATAGCATTCTCATCCGGCAGTCCGGCGGTATCGGCCACTTCAATCTGATAGTCTATGAGAAACATGATGCATTACTCCCTGACAAGCTCGCCCCGGAGGGTATGAGCCATAACGTAGGTGATTTTTACAGTGCGGAAGGTTCCGATAAGGGCCGGGTCCCCCGGGAAATTTACGGTGCGGTTGTTATCGGTACGGCCCCGCAGCTCCTGAGAATTCTTTACGGAGAGGCCGTCCACCAGTACATTCTGCACCGTGTCCAGCATTTCCCGGCTGTAGGTCTGGGCAAAAAAGTTTATGCGGTTCTGAAGCTCGTAAAGCCGTTCCTTTTTCTCCGTCAGGGAGACATTGTCCTCCAGGGAGGCTGCAGGAGTTCCGGGACGGGGGGAATAGATAAAGCTGAAGCTCTGATCGAAGCGTACTCGATCCACGAGATCCATGGTGTCCCGGAAATCTGCCGCGGTCTCTCCCGGAAAGCCCACAATGAAGTCCGAGCTTATGGAGATTCCGGGGCGGGCGTCCCGGAGCTTTGTCACCACCTCGAAATATTTTTCCCGGTCGTATTTGCGTCCCATTAGCCTGAGAATTCTGTCGGAGCCGGACTGTACCGGGAGATGCAGTGAACTGGCAATCTGGGGAAGATCCCTGAAGGCGGTGATAATTTCGTCCGTGAGGTCGTGAGGATTGGAGGTGGTAAAGCGGATTCTTTCGACACCGGGAATTTCCGCCACAAGATAGAGAAGCTCGGCGAAGTTGCATCTTTTTCCTGAGGCATAGACTCCGCTGTAGGAGTTGACATTCTGGCCCAGGAGATTGATTTCCCGGATTCCCTGATCTGTCAGAATCCGGATCTCCTCCAGTACTGCTTCGGGGGAACGGCTCATTTCCTGGCCTCTGGTGTAGGGCACAATGCAGTAGGTGCAGAAATTGGAGCAGCCCTCCATGATGGTTACAAAGGCAGATGAGCCGTTTCTGCCGGCGGGGGAGGGCAGGAAATCAAACTTTTCAATATCGGGAAAGGAGACATCCACCACTTTTCTGCCGTTTTCCCGGACTTCATTTATCATGGACACCAGGCGATGAATGGTCTGCGGCCCGAAAACCACGCTTACCATCGGAGCTTCAGAAAGCACCTTCTTGCCGTCCTCGGACGCCACACAGCCCCCGAAGCAGATGATTGCCTTTTCTTTGAGCAGTTTTTTGTGTTTCCAGCTGAAGAGCTGATTGTATACCTTGTCTTCGGCCTTTTTGCGTACGGCGCAGGTGACCAGAACCACGATATCGGCTTCTGCAATTTCCGGAGTTTCCTGCCAGTTCTGGGATTTCAGAAGATCCCGGATGCGGTCAGAATCGTACTCGTTCATCTGACAGCCCCAGGTCTGGATAAAGAATTTAGTCATTTAATTTACAAAGATTGCTGAATACTTGAGATGTCATATTATCGCAGATTTCCGGTAAAACGGGAATTTGAGAATGCGGCCGGGGCCCTGGTGTCCCGAAATCCGGAGGTCAGCCGTGCCTGTCTGTTCTGAAACGGAATTACTGGTGTGATAGCTACCGGAAGGGATAGCCTTCAGACCGGTGATATGTCCTGACAGTATTTTCAGATTACACGCTTATTTAAGGCGGTACATGCTTTTGTAAGGCATTACCACAAGTGAACTGCCGCAGTTCAATTATCCGCCGTTACCCGCAGTATACGCATTCCGATCCCGCAAAAACCATGGCATAGGCCCTGACCTGTTTTCCCTGGAATTCCAGGGCGGTCCTGTAGGTACTGACCTGTGCGGAAGCTTCCTTTTTCAGGCATTCAAGCTTTGCTTTCGTAGCCTCCTTCTTGGCAGTATACTTCAGCTCGATAAGATAGATGCATTCGTCCTGGGTTCCGTCATTTACCGTAATTACCAGATCGGCATATTTTTCACCCTTGCCGGCAATTCTCAGGGATTTCTGCATTTCAGCAAAAACACCGAACATAGAATCAAGCTTGGCGTGAAGTACCAGATTCAGGGCCATTTCACTCATGTGCGACAGAACCTGATTAGTGAAGATACTGCTTAAAAACTCCGTACATGAATTTGCAAATGATGAAATATCGTCATTTGCTTCGAGCATGGCGGAGATATCCAGTACCTGATACTTAAACAGTTTGCTGGGTTTTAGCCGTAAATCCACAGTGCACTGGGCAAACAGCTTTGACATGAACATGTTGGGAATTTTTAATGATAATCTGCTGCTGCTGGATAGCTTTGGATCAATGGTGAGATAGCCGAGGTAATACAGCATGGATAGCAGCTGGACATCGTCATACCTGGCTGACTTGTTTAAATTAATGTTTTCGGCAAGATTTTTAATACTGAAGGATCTGCCGGTTAAATAAGTATCGATAATTCTGTCTGCCAGTCCGTCTTCGGCAATAGCAAAAAGCTGCTTCAGTTTTGAACCGTCATGATCAGAAGCTGGGTCCATACAGTCTTCAGGGGCGATAAAATCATGTTCCTTCCGTAGCTTATTTAGATAATACAGACACATGGAGGAGTTATACAGAGTGCTCTCAGCAAGTCTGCTGAAGCAGTATCCGTCATACACCGGCTTCATTCGGGAAATGACTTCCTCAGCGGTTACGCCAATTTTTTGTAAATCGGCCAGTTGCGGGATTATGACTTTTAGCTCATCCTCAGTGAACCCGGCATACGCGTTAAAGCATTCATCCGAAGTGACATTAAGTGCTATGTTAAATCCGGAGGTAAGGGAATCAAGGGATACTGATGATACCCCGGTGATAAAGGTTTTTGCGATACATCCGGCATCGGCGGCAGCTGCCTTTATTGCTGCATAAAAATCCTTGAGAAAGCCTCCGGTTCCGGTTATTGCCTTAAACAGTTTGAAATCCTGTGAGAGAATGCTGTTGGCGAAATTGTCATATTCGTCAATCATTATGTACAGTGATTTTCTGGAAGGATATAGCAGGTAAGCGTCAAAAAAGGACTTGATAAAACCGGAAGGTGTTTTCCTTTCACTTTCAGATGGTTCAAAAACGAAATCAGCGTAACGACTTCTGAAATCGGTTATTCCTCTTTTTATGGCAATTATAAAGTTCTCGATTAGCGTGTTTCTGTCATCTCCGGATACTCCCGAAAAATCAAAATTCAGTACATGATAGGAGTTGTGACTTTCCATATGCTCATTGTAGATGTCTGTTTCTGAAAACAGCTCTTCATATCTGTCCGCATATGATATGTCGTAGAAGCACTTAAGCATCTGAACAAAGGTGCTCTTGCCAAATCTTCTCGGACGCAAAAGAACGGGATATCGCGTCATTCCAACATCATCCAGTGACTTAATCGTTCCGCTTTTATCGGCAATAGCTCTTTTGAGCTTGCGAAACAGTTCATAGGAAACTTCACCGTATGGGGAATTTAACAATTTAACTTCACTATCTGACATAACGAATCCCTTGTTCCAAAATCATATCTGACATCTTTGTGCCTTATAGACGTATATGTATAATTTATGGCTGTTACGTGCAGGATGTCTGTGATTTAGAATGCTCTATAGCTCCTGATGTTAAAGAGTTTCGCCTTAAATAGCAACTTTTAGGGGAGACTATGGTGATTAAGACATTAGATTTAGCGGGCATGGCAGCGGGGTCTGGCATGAGCACAGCCCGTGTGATCTTACAGACAGGAACCTCAGTGCAAATTATTTTATGCCGGCGACTTTCCGTTAGCCTGCACATTTTTTCTGATCTTGAACCTAATGGTCGGTCTGTCCGGAGGTGCGGTAATTTTTTCATTACCGCCGGGATGCTGAGCGCCTGCTGATGGAGCCGGTGCCCCAGACGGTGGTTCCGCTGCCGGAAGGAATACCATAACCGTTATGCGGTATTTTGGAAAATACGCGAAGCGGGATTTGTTTAGTTCATGGAAAAAGCAAAAACAGAGATGCAAAAAATGGAAGTAGCAGCTAAAGGCTCTGACAGAAAATAATAGCGGGATGAAAATCTGAATACAATGAATGAGTGGCAGGGGTACCAGGGATCGAACCTGGGGATGGTGGAATCAGAATCCACTGCCTTACCACTTGGCGATACCCCTATGCATGATGTACGTGAACAAAGCCATACCCGATGGTAGCTACGACTAGAATCGAACTAGTGACCCCCGCATTATGAGTGCGATGCTCTAACCAACTGAGCTACGTAGCCAACTAGAAAAATATGGCAGGGGTACCAGGGATCGAACCTGGGGATGGTGGAATCAGAATCCACTGCCTTACCACTTGGCGATACCCCTATTCACTCTTTGCTCCTGGCAGGGGTAGCTAGGATCGAACTAGCGTGTGACGAGATCAAAACCCGTTGCCTTACCACTTGGCGATACCCCTACACAGCAAATTTGGTAGCTACGACTAGAATCGAACTAGTGACCCCCGCATTATGAGTGCGATGCTCTAACCAACTGAGCTACGTAGCCAAAGTTAATTTGCTTGTGAAAGCGGGGTGAATTATCAGGTTTTAAGGGATTTTAGTCAACACTTTTTTTCAAAAAAACTGAAAAATCTTGATATTGACTACTTTTTGAACAGAAGATGGCTGTTTTATGAGCGCGGAGTTAGAAAAATTCAAATTTTAGGAGGCTGCTTCTGCGGCTCCGGGCAGAGAGACTTTTTCTGAAAAACGGCATTTCAGGGAACCCGGAAAATAAAAACCCCGAAGCGGTTTCTTCGGGGCGGGGGTTCATCGTACGGAACCGGTGCTGCCAGAATTGCTATCTGGCGACATTACCGGTACTAGACGTTGAACAGGAAGGTTATGACATCGCCGTCCTTAACGATATAGTCCTTGCCTTCAGAGCGCATTCTTCCGGCTTCCTTCGCCCCCTGTTCGCCATGATATTTAATGTAGTCGTCATAGCTGATGGTCTGGGCTCTGATAAAGCCTCTCTCGAAATCGGTGTGAATCTTTCCTGCAGCCTTGGGGGCGGTGGCGCCTACCGGAATGGTCCAGGCTCTGACCTCCTTCGGTCCGGCAGTAAAGAAGGTCTCTAGGCCCAGAAGGCTGTAGCCGGCCCGGATCACTCTGTTAAGACCGGGCTCTGCAATGCCCAGACTTTCCATGAATTCCCTGCGGTCGGCGTCATCCATGGTGGCCAGATCGGCTTCGATGGCGGCGCATACCGGCACTACCACCGAGCCTTCCCTGCTGGCGATTTCGGTAACCGTATCAAGATGAGGATTTCCGGTAAAGCCGTCTTCCGCCACATTGGCGATGTACATGGTGGGTTTCAGAGTAAGAAAACCGCATTCCCGAACCAGAAGCTTTTCTTCGGCAGTCAGTCCCAGGGTGCTGAGCTTTTTGCCTTCATTAAGTGCGGGAAGGCACTTTTTTAGCACCTCGGTTTCCTTGATAGCCGCCTTGTCGCCGCCCTTGGCCTTTCTTTCAAGTCTTTTAAGAGCCTTCTCGCAGGAATCCAGGTCGGCCAGGGCAAGTTCGGTGTTGATAACATCAATATCTGCAGCCGGGTCAATTTTGTTGCTGACGTGAATTACATTGGGATCCTCGAAACAGCGCACCACATGGGCGATGGCATCGGTTTCCCTGATATTCATCAGAAACTGGTTTCCCAGTCCTTCTCCCCGGGAGGCTCCCTTCACCAGCCCCGCAATGTCCACGAATTCCATGGCGGCGGGAACTATTTTCTGGGGATGATCGATTTCTGCCAGAGCATCCAGCCGGGGATCCGGAACCGGAACAATGCCGGTGTTCGGCTCAATGGTGCAGAACGGAAAATTTTCAGCAGCGATTCCCGCCTTGGTAAGAGCATTGAACAGTGTTGATTTACCAACATTAGGAAGACCTACAATGCCGCAGTTAAAACCCATTTCTTACTCCTTATTAGCCTTGAAACTGTTGAGACGGTTAGTGGCCCGGGCCAGATTCTGACTGAATATGATATCAATGCACTCCAGCGCTTCGTCCAGAGCGGCGTCGATAAGCTTTCTTTCAGCCGGGGCCGGGGTTCCCAGTACAAAACCGATCACCTCGCCGTGGTTCCCGGGTTTTCCGATGCCTATTCTGAGCCGGCAGAAATTCTGGGAGTTTCCCATGCTGGAAACGATGCTTTTGAGACCGTTGTGCCCGCCGGTGCCGCCGCCGATTTTGAGACGGGCGGTTCCCGGAAGCAGATCCAGTTCATCGTGGAGCACCAGAATCTCCTCGGGAGCAATCTTATAGAATCCGGCCAGGGCGGAAACGCTTTTGCCGCTGAGATTCATGAAGGTGGTCGGAAAAAGCATTCTGACTTCATGGCCGCTGATGTCGCCCCGTCCGGCGATGCCGAAGAATTTCGGCTCTTCCCTGAGCGATATGCGATGCCGTTCAGCCAGCATGTTCAGAAGATCATATCCGAGATTGTGCCGGGACCTGGCGTACTCCGTTCCGGGGTTTCCCAGACCGACAATCAGCTTGATTGATTTGATGGAATTTTCAGTCATACTCTAAAATTACAAAAAACAGGAATACCGGGCGTATCCCTGTCTCCATGTCAAAAGATTCCGCTAGCCCAGCTGAACCGGCAGATCCTTGCTGGTGCGTACAATTTCGTTCTTTCCGTTAAGATAAACCAGGCTGGGCTTGTGGGCGGCAACCTCGGTTTCGTCAAAAATTCCGTAAGCACAGATGATTACCCGATCTCCCACAGCGGCCATTCTGGCAGCGGCTCCGTTGAGCGATATTATTTTTGATCCCCGCTCGGCGGCGATGGCATAGGTATGGAATCTGGCGCCGTTCTCCACGACGTAGATGTCTATCTGTTCGTGTTCCGCAATTCCGGCGGCGTCCAGAAGATCCATGTCGATGCTGCAGGAACCCTCGTAGTTCAGTACTGAGTGGGTTACCCTGGCCTGGTGAAGCTTACATCTGAGTAAAATTCTCTGCATTTATGCTGCCTTCCTCTTTAAAAGTTTGGTTAATGTCGGATTACGGGATTCCCGTAAAATGCAGTGCACACATTCTGAGATGCTTTGTTGATTCCCGGTGCTGCGAAATCGTGCGTAATTATAGCCGATAGAGCTGTAACAGGTGGTAATTTTTTTGACATTAATCAAAATATTTCATACGGCAGTTTTTGACAGCTTAGGAGGCTGAAATCCGAAAAAAGAGACCGGAAGTCCCATTGTGCATGATTCGGCAGGCTTGAAAGCCATGCTGAGTCCCCGGTCGGATGGTACTTGCATGCTTTTAAAAAAAACGGCCAGGGAATAAAATTATTAGTTTTAGGTTCCGGAGGTTTTTGTTCATAAGTTCAGTCTGACGGGAGTGTCCTCCGGCTCCTGAGGCTGTCTCTTTTGCTGTTAAGCGAAACAGGAAGCCGGAGGACTGAAGCCATGATAAACCTAGAATGTTTACCATATAGGGATTTACGACGATGAAACTATCCAAACTGGCATTATCGTTAATTGCCATTTCCGGTACCGGCTATGCCTCGCTCAGCGTGGCTGCAGGCGGTATTGAAGTACTCCGAGTTATAGATGAGAACCAGACCGGTGCCGCCACCTCCTGTCTGATTATGAATCAGGGCATGGACAATCCTGATAACACTCCCAAGGCGCTGGCATCTTATATCCGGGTTTTTAACAAGTCGACAAACAAGACTGAGGAGCCGGAAGCTCTCATTAACGATCGCTCGGTATGTCTTTCGGGACTCAAGTTCGGAACCGAGTACCAGGTGACTCTTAAGGAAGGGCTTAAGGCTGCCAACAATACCAGACTGCCGAAGGATGTTTCCGTAGATTTCACTACCATCGATCACCAGCCCATGGTGAACTTCCTGCCCGGAAATATCATTTCCAGGGCTTCGGCAGAGAAGAAGGTGGCTGTTGAAAGCGTCAACATGGACAAGTTCCGGGTCTCCCTTTTCAGGATGTCGTCCAATGACCTGGCCAGCTACACCTCCCGGGCTACCGATACTCTTGATGACCGCTGGGGAACCATCGACTACATAATGTCCCATGGCAAGTTTATAGGAACCCGGCTGTACAATGCTGACGGAAAGGTGAACAGCCGGCAGATCACCATGGTGGATCTCAAGGAACTGGGCGGCAGCGGGGATTCCGGGGTTTATACGCTCCTGATTACCTCTCCGGATCTGGTGCCGTGCGACAATACCGGAGCCTGCCTCTCCGAGCTGCAGGACAAGTACAGCGCTCTCATGGTGGCCAAGTCGGTGGTGATTTCCGATATCGGTCTTACCACCTACCAGAAAAACAGCGGCATTGATATTGCAGTAAGATCCATTGGCTCTGCGCAGCCGCTGGCCAACGCCAAGGCAACTCTTATCAACGCCGCCAATGAGGTTATTGCCACGGTTATGACCGGCAAGGACGGCTATGCGCATTTTTCGAAGGAAGCTGTTAGCGGCAGGCATTCCCAGGAGCCGGTGCTCCTCAATGTGGTCAAGGACGGAGATTTCTACAGTCAGGATCTCCGGGTCAGCCCGCTGGTGATTGAAAATGTCAAGACCTCGTCGGCAGTGCAGCTAAATCCGGATTTCAATGTTTATGCCTATACCAACAGAACTCTGGTGCGTCCGGGAGAGAAGGTCTACTATGAGGCTATTGTCCGGGACAGCAAGCTCAGAGCTGCGTCTGTCAAGGCTCTCAAGCTGATGGTTTACCGTCCGGACGGCCTGCTTTACAAGGAGGCAACACTTGCCAATCCGGCCAGCGGTGCCTTTGATTACGAGTTCGAATTTGACAGTCATGCTGTTACCGGCACCTGGAGATTCGTGCTGGGCTTTGACAAGAACAGCATCCTGAGCACTACCAGAGTAACGGTGGACAACTTCATTCCTTCCAGCATCGATCCGGTGATCGTTACCAAGAAGCCGGTGATTTCGAAGGATGAGCTTATCGAGATCAAGACCAAGTACATCTATGACGCCCCGGCTCCGGGAATCACCATGTCGGGAAATTATGTGCTTAAGCCGGACAATCATCCGGTGGAGAAGTACAAGGATTACTACTTTGGCCCCAACCAGAAGGAATTCGAGAATCTGAAGAACTATGGCGGTCTCAATGAAGTAGAATCCGGGGGCAGCGGCGATATAACCATTAATCTGAGTTCGCTGGAAACCGCAACGGAATATCCGCAGGTGATTGATCTCAGTCTTAATTTCACCGATCCCAATTCCAAGCTGATTTCCAAGGTACAGAGCTACAAGCTCAGCTTCCCGGAGCCGATGGCGGGAATCAAGACCGATTTCAGCAAGGAGGATCCTCATAAGTCCGACTTCGGGGTGATTCTGGCGGATCAGTCCGGCAAGCTGCACAGCGGCAAGGTGGATTATGCCATTTACAAGAGAAATATCACCTATCAGTTTGTTTACAACAATGGCTCCTGGAACTATTTCCAGAATGAGTATCTGAGCCCGGTAACTGCCGGGGTGATGGATCTCGGTGCTGATACCAAGGGGCGGATTGCCTACACCTTCCAGGACGGCAGTTACGTTGCCAAGCTGACACACGGCGATCTGGAAACTTCCGTGAATTTCTATGTGGGCTCCATGTCCTGCGAGAATCCCAAATATCCTGACAGATTTGAGCTCTTTACGGACCGGGAATCCTACAAGGTTAACGATACCGCCTACTTTGAGTTTGACAGTACCTACAGCGGATATGCCGATCTGGTGCTGGACGGTCTCGGGTCAGGCAATATGTATCACTATGAGGTCAAGAAGGGGCATAACAAGCTTCCTCTGAAGATAACCCCTGACTTTGTGAACGGTACCTACGCCATTCTGACCACCTATGCATCTAGCGAGAACAAGTATCTGGGATCCCAGAGATCTATCGGGGTGGCCTACCTTTCCATGGACAAGAGCGCGGATATTCTGAAGATTTCTGCAGAGGTTCCGGAGGTTAAGCCCAACAGCGGTGTGGATATCAGAATCAAGGTTGACAATGCCGATGCGAATACCTATCTGACAGCGGCGCTGGTAGACAAGGGGATTCTGAGTATCAACAATCAGAAGGCCCCTTCTCCGGACAAGGCTATCTACAATCAGAAGAACTTCAGGTCTCAGATATTTGATCCCTACTCGTATATCATGAAGAGCGTGGATCACAACGGTCAGGGCTATGGTGATGACGGAGCAGAGGATCTGCCGGCAGAGACCCCATCTCTCAGCAATATTACCAAGGAGCTCCTGTCCTACTACTCCCCGAAGGTAAAGGTGGAGAACGGCTATGCCACAGTGCATTACGATCTTAACGCCATAAGCAGTACGGCCTCTCTAATGGTAAGCGCCTGGTCTCCGGACAAGCTGGGATCCTATTCCCAGGATGTCAAGATTCGGGATTCCGCTGTGGCCAGGATGAACATGCCTTACTACCTGCATCAGGGCGACACCATGAAGGCTGATTTCTCGATTAACAATATTTCGGGAAAGAAGGCGGCATACAGCTATGAAATCACCTGCTCCGGCACTCTGAAGTGCGGTGATAAGGGCAAGATTGATGTGGCTGACAAGGCCGTGGCCAAAACTCCGGTGACTGTAGATGCCATTAAGTCCGGTGACGGCTACATTGACATCAGAGTCACCTCCGACGGTTACAGCTTCAGCACCCGTAAGGAAATTGCCGTCCTGAATCCGATGTCCCGGATGCAGGAGAACCGCATTGTTGCCATCAGCCCGGGCAAGAGCGAGAAGGTTTCCTTTGACAATGTCTTTGCGGATGGGGTTCAGGCAACGGCCAGATTCGGCAAGTACCCGCTTTCTGATGTCAGCAAGATTGTCTCCGGATTCCTGGATTCCGAAAGCATGTACGGCAGTGTCTTTGACAACAGTGCTGCCGGTCTTTCGATTCTTTCCGTTCTTTCCGAAATGGAAAAGAGCAAGAAGGGAGATCCGAAAGAGCTTAACAGGATGAAGAAGTATATTAACGATACCGTGGGGCTGGTGCAGTCGAAGATAGACATGTACGGCAACGTTACCGGCTACTTCCAGTCCTGGAAGGAGCAGAGATATGCCATGGCGTATATTGCGCTGTTCCTGGCTGAGGCCAACAATTCCGGCTTCAATGTCAACAAGACCATTATGGGCAACCTGAAGAACACTCTCATCGAGCTCGAAAGCGATGACAGCGACAATATTGCCGCTCTCTCCATGTATGCTCTTGCAAAAATGGGGGTAAATGTCAAAACCAATGCCATTTACCGGTTTGACAGCACCTTTGAGAAGGAAAAGCCCGAAATCGAGTCTCTGGCATACTATGCTGACATTTTTGGAATGTACGGCGATACCGACAGACAGAAGAGGGCGGTTGAAAGAGGAGCTGATGTGCTGAAGGCCGTTAACGACAAGTACAATATTGTAGCCAATACCTACCGGGTTTACGATGACGTAAACTTCTACAAGGAGCTGCTCCTGTACTTCCCTTACCGGATTAACAGCGTGCACCACGATGCCCTGGCACTGATCCGTTCCTCCATAAATGCCGGATCATCCAAGAAGCTTAACGGTCTTTTCGGATTCCTTTCGGCAGGAGGCTATCTGAGTGATGCCAGCAAGGCTATTGTGGTTGACATGTCTGCTCACAGCAAGACTCCTGAGGCCAGTGCCAGCTACACTTTGAAGAACAATTCCGTAACGGTTTCCAATTCTTCCTCCGAGCTGGCCGTGGCTACCGTTTCCGTCAACGACTACGTGGCTGCAGAAACTCCCTTCAACGGCATTGTGCGTTTCACACAGCGCTATTATGACCGGAGCGGCAAGGAAATAAAGGGTCCGATTAACCTTAAGGTTAATGATGACCTGCTGGTGGTTAACGAGTTCAGCTTCAAGACAGCCTTTAGCGGCAATCTGGCATTTGAGAGCAAGATTCCGTCCAACACCATTCTGGTCAATACTCTGACCAAAGGGGATATCAAGAAGCGCTATCCGAGTCTGAAGGCAGATCAGTTTGGTTATCCTGATGTCACCAGGGGGGATGCCGGTCTGGTAGTGCACCAGTCTGTAAACAATGCCAAGGTTGTTTCCTTTGCCTATGTTGTCAAGGCGGCGCACAAGGGGGTGTCAGTGCCTCTGATGAGCAGCGGATATATTTCCAGACTGACCGACAGAACCTTTAATGCCTATAACGAGACGGCCTCCATTACAGTCAAGTAAGGAGAGAAGGAAAGAAGTCCGTCCGGGACGGGCTTTGCTCCGGAGTCTCTAATGAGCTTTTAGTCATTAGAGCCTTAGAATCAGAGGAGCTTGCAGAACCAGTGGGGCTGCAGGCTCTTTTTTTGTTTCTGTATCATACCTGAAAAGCCACTCGGGGAAGTATGGTAAAAATGAGGGGAGCAGAGGGGGACCGGGTATAAAAAAGCAAAACCGGGGATGTCCCCGGTCATGAGAGATAGCAGTCCAAATGGAGAGGATGACTGATTCAGAGAGCGGCAACCCCCAAAAATATCATTGCCATCAAAGCACCAAAAACCAGAATATCCCCTGAATATTCGAGCACTGTAAAGAAAATATCAGAATTTGAATCGTTCATTTCGTAACCCCTTTATATGACACAGCAGTCCTTCTTTGTGAAAGATTTCATCAAGGATCCGACTAACCCCGTAATTATTAACGGGCTTATCGCGTCAAAATTCCGTGTGTTTCTACAGCTTATATTAATTCTGCAATCATTGTTGCACATTATCTGCGTGCTGTTAACAGTAAAGGAACAAAAGTGTAATGGAATTTAAATTTATATCATGTTTTGGGTAATTAATAATGAAAATACTACATGTGGCGGGGGTGCTTGCACAGGATTACCGGATATTGTATTTCAAAAAATGCAAAAATCGGCTTTAAGACAGGGTTCGGGGAATGGTATATTAATGGTCAGGGCGTTTTGCAGTGCTTAAAATTTATTAATTATTTTTAAAAAATTAATAAATGAGAGCAGTGTCATAAAAGTATCAAAAAGACAAAGGGAGCTCATCCTAGCTCCCTTTGTCCGTAATGGGGTTTCAGAAATCAGGCTACGATGTTTATGTGCGATCCCAGACGATCCGAAGGCACAGCACCGGCAGCGTTAACGTGAACGCGAGATCCTCCGGAAGCCAGAGTTCCCGGGTTGGACTGTGCAGTGTCCTGAATCAGCTTGAGAGCCATCTGACCGTCAGCTTCCTGGGCCTTCTTGGCAAGGGCGGCCTGCATGACCTCCATGCCGTAGTTATCTGAACTTATTGATGATGCATCCATGTCGGCATCCTCCGAGATTGTTATCCTTTAGGTACAACTCAACACTCTGTATTTTATCATTTCTGCTACTGGAAGTCCTCAGATTCGCTGCTGCAGCTTTCCTGTTTATGACAATGATCACTGTTTTGAAACAGGATGTTTGGTATCGGCAGCATCAGGAGTTTGTTCCGATAGAATCATAAAACAAGAAACTCCGCCGTTCTCCGGAGGGGCTGAACGGCGGAGTCTTGCACATAGAACCGGCGGAATTATCAGAATACCACGGTCTTGTTGCCGTGGATAAACACCTTGTCGGCGATGACTCTGCTGAGAGCCCGGTCCAGTACCATTCTTTCCACGTCCCGTCCGGCCCGGGCCATGCTTTCAGCCGAATAGTTGTGATTAACCTTGATAACGTCCTGGGCAATGATCGGTCCTTCGTCGAGGCTTTCAGTTACAAAATGGGCAGTGGCCCCGATGATTTTCACTCCCCGGTCAAAGGCCTGCTGATAGGGCTTGGCTCCCATGAAGGCCGGCAGAAAGGAATGGTGAATGTTGATCATCTTGCCCTTCGGGAAGTGGTTTACGAATTCCGGAGAGAGGATTCTCATATACTTTGCCAGCACAATATAGTCGCTTTTGAACTTCGCGATTGCTTCCAGCATGCGCTTTTCATGCTCTTCGCGGGAGATTCCCTCATGGCTTACCGTGATGTAGGGAATATTGAATTTTGCGGTCAGGTCTTCGAGCACGCTGTAGTTTCCGATAACCCCCACGATATCGATGGGCATGGCGCCGGAGTAGCTTTTCATAAGCAGATCCCCGAGAACGTGCGGTTCCTTGGTGACCAGAATAAGAATTTTCTTGCGGCTTTCCGGTTCCAGGCGGCAGCGCCCTCCAGCCGGTATGGAGCTTATAATTTCGTTTACCATAATGTCGCCGTTACCATTTTTGAAATCGCCCTCGATCTCGGTTCTCATAAAGAAACGGCTGTCAGTTTCGGAGACAAACTGATCATTTTTTATGATGTTGAACTGATGTCTGAAGCAGGCTCCGGTGATCATGGCAATAAGCCCCTTGGCATCCGGGCATTCGGTAAGGAGAATTCTGCGTTCCATTTGCTGACTCTGACCTCTGATAATCAATAAAGCTGTGCTATTTTACCAGCATTGCGCCGTTATGCAATCTTGAGCACGGTCTCTGGCTGGCCGTAATTCCGGAGGCTGTGCTTTTTTGCGGACTCCGGCAGTTCTGATTTTTCGTGAGCCCCGGTTAAAAGCATAACACCTGTCAAACAAAGACAGTCTGGAATGGGTTAGAATCGGCCTGTTCTGCCGGAGAGCGATCCGTGCAGTGCTTTGTTCCGGAGTTAAAGAGGATTCTGGTAGCCGATTATGCTGGAAAATTATAAGGTCAGGATTTTAATCGTCGAGGATTCAAAATCGCTGGGGATGGTTTATGCCGCTATAGCCAGACAGCTGGATGTGGTTGTCCGTGTAGCCGATACCGGAACTCAGGCCATGGCGATTATCAATGAGTTTGAACCGGAAATCATCCTGCTGGATCTCCTGCTTCCGGATGTCAGGGGGCTGGATATTCTGAGGTACATTCAGAAACAGGATCTTAAAATTGCCACCATCGTGATGACTGCCAACGGGACTGTGGACTATGCGGTGGAGTCCATGAGACTGGGGGCCTACGATTTTCTGGAAAAGCCCATCAGTGCGGACCGCCTCCGGACCACACTGAACAACACCATTGAAAAAATCAAGCTCTCGGCTCTGGCAGAGCCGTTTATTCCGGGAAACGGCATTCCCGGAGGATTTATCGGAGAATCACCCGCCATTAAGGCCGTTTATGACCGTATCAGCAGAGTAAGATATTCTAACGCCGCGGTGTTTATTACCGGAGAAAGCGGCACCGGCAAGGAGGTCACCGCCAACGCGCTTCATGAGATGAATACCTCCAGGAAAGGGCCCTTTGTAGCCATTAACTGTGCTGCCATCCCCCGGGAGCTTATGGAAAGCGAGCTTTTCGGGCATGTGAAGGGAGCCTTTACCGGGGCTACTCAGGATCATCAGGGGGCGGTGTCTCTGGCGGACGGCGGCACTCTCTTCCTGGATGAGCTGTGCGAAATGAGCATTGATTTGCAGTCAAAGCTGCTGCGCTTCCTGCAAAGTTCGGTTTTTCATAAGGTAGGATCGGCAAAGGATGAAAAGGTTGATGTCCGGATTATCTGCGCTACCAACAGAAATCCCATGGAGGAAATTCAGAAGGGCCGCTTTCGCGAGGATCTGTTCTACCGGCTTTATGTGATTCACATTCATCTCCCGCCGCTCAGGCAGCGGGGGTTTGATGTGGTGCTGATTGCCAGATACTTTCTTAAGAAGTATTCCGAGGAGGAGAAGAAAGGCTTTATCGGCTTTTCAAAGGATGCCGAGGAGTATCTGATGAGCCGCACCTGGCCCGGAAATGTCCGGCAGCTTCAGAATATGGTGCACCAGGCGGTGGTGCTGAACACCGGCAAGGTGATGACCCGGGATATGCTGCCCCGGGACATGATGCAGGGAGACGCCCCGGCAAATAAAAATGCCGTTACTTCAGATACCTTCATGAGAAATACCGGCAGCATCTATAATGCTCCGGCGCATTTTTTTGGAACTGACGGGGATTATGGTGCCATAAACGGTTATAAAATATCCGGGACCCCCGGGGCTGTTTCAGAAGCCCCCCGGAATGATCCTCCTCCGGTGCGGACGTCATCTTCCGGAGAGCTCCCGCCGGTTTCCCGCGATGCCGCCGTCAGCTTTTCCGTTGATATCACTAGCGCAGTGCCGCCTCTGGAGGAGGTGGAAAAACGCTATATTCTGGAGATTCTCAGGAGAAATTCCGGTTCGGTGTCCCGGACGGCCGAGATGCTGGGGCTGGTTCCTTCTACTCTTTATCGCAAAATTTCCCGGTGGCAGAAATCCGGAGAAATCGTAAAAACCGGAGAGGTGTATTTCAAAAGTGCCGACTGATTGTTCCGGCGTTACGGAGCGTGTTTTTTGAAATTCCCGGCTGGAAATGCTGTCGAAAGGCAGCGGAAAGTTTGGAGTATGTCGGTTTTTGAGATTTTTCCCTTTCGGACGTGCGGCGTTTTTGACAGCTATTGCATTTTTTTTACGCAACTATTGTTATCATGCCCTGCAGGGAAGCGCTCGCGTGGTTCCCGGCTCTTTTTAGTGATTAGGATGTCCTGGTATTTGCACAGGGGGACAGCGGGGCGGATTAAACAATGATTATAGATATGAGTATCCTGCGAGCCATGGTCAGAGACGTGGGAATAGAGATGTTTCCGGGAATCCGGGATGTCTATGTTCAGGAAGCGACCGAAACCATCGAGCGTATTCAGAAGGCACTGTCGTCCGGAGATTATCAGACTCTGGCACGTGACATTCATACTCAGAAGTCGGTTCTGGGAACCTACGGCGCCGCCGCGGCCCTGGAGCAGGCTCTCAGTCTTGACAGAAAATGCAAGGCCGGAGTGGCAATCGGGGAGATGGAAGCCGAAATCAGACAGTTTATCGGCACTCTTCTGGAAACCCGGGATGCCGTTTCCGGTCTGACGGCGGAAGATCTTAAGGAATTCTGAAGGCTATGCAGGTTGTTACTGCCGGTTCCATGCTTTCCGACGAAAGAGATGCTGTGGAGCAGCTGGCACGGGAGATTCTGAAGAACGGCCGGAAACCGGCCGGGGTGTGCTTTTATTTTCAGAAATCTCTGTCTCCTGACAGACTGCGGGCTGCTGCTCTGGAGTTTTTTCCCGGCATTCCCATTGTCGGAATGAGCACCAAGGACCGGGCATTCGACAGAAATGTTGTTATCGGCAGCAAGAATACGGGATCGTCCGTTTCTGCAGGCGGTGTTTCCAGGAGCCGTTTTTCCGTAAACAGATTTGAGGAGCCGAAGGTTGTCAGTAACAGCGGCGTTATTGCACTGGCCTTTGCCGGCGATGATGTTTCCCTTGGCAGCTTTGCCGGAGTCTATGCTGATGACAAGATCATCAATTCAGAACGGGTGTTCAACAGAATTTCCAAGAAGGCCGGATTATGCGGGGTTTTTCCGGATCTTATCATGTTTCACTGTACTGAGGACGCCCAGATTCCCTTTGCCCGTGCTCTGGCAGAATATATGGGGGATTCAGTGCAGGTTGCCGGCGGAATGTTTGATATCTCCGAAGGCGAAGTGTCAGTATTCACCGAGGAAGGAGTTCTGACCGGGAAAAGCATCTACATAATGACTTTTCTGTACACGGACTGCGATGTGCTGGTGACCGGCGAAAGCAGCTCAGAACCCGAAGGTCATCATGGGGTGGTTACCGCGGTCTCCGGAGAAGTGATTTCCGAAATTGACAATCAGCCGGCGGCGGATGTTTTTTTCAGGTGGCTGGATCGGGATATCTCATCCTGGAGTCCGGACAAGATCAATCAGGAGCTTTTCAGGCTGCGCAGTCAGTGGACCATTGCCAGCCAGACTGCCAACATCAGAGGAACCATCTGCTTTAATATTACCTATCCGGTGCTGGTAAATCCGGATCACTCCCTGAGAATCTCCAATGTCTGGGAAAAGGGAATGCGCGTCTGTCTCATGGCTGTGAGTTCCCATGACATTGTCCGGCATTTCGGCAGGGTAAGATGTCCCTCGGATCGGACGGTTCAGGGAGCACTGCATTATATGTGCGACAGCTATTCCTCTGGCGAAAGGGAATCCGTTTTTTTTGACACCGTGGTTGCGGCGATCAGAGGCAGTGAGAGCTTTCCGTTCGTTACTGTCCCCCAGCATGGGGAGTTCGCCAAGGATATGGATAACATGGAATTCATAATGGATAACTACGTGATATCCTCGGTGTGGTTTCTGGAAAAGGATCCTGATTAAAGGAAAAGTCTTATGATGAGCGAGGATTTTTTTTCCACATATTCCCTGGAAGAGCGGAACAAGATCAGATTTCTGCTTCATGCCTTTTCCGAAGACCGGGAAACCTGGCAGCGTTTTTCCCAGAAAAGCCTGTTTGGAATGCTGAAGGACCTGGAGCATGTTTTCGGAGAAAGAGAGCAGTATGAAGTGCTGATCCGCTCCATGCATACCTTTGTTAGTTTTAACGAGGTGGCGGTTCTTTCCCGAACTGATGATTCCGGGGACTTTTCCCTGGTGTATGTTTCCGATCCTGCTCTCAAAAGCCTGACCTGGACAAACTCTGCCGTTCTGAAAAAATGTTTCAGAGGGGAGATCCAGGTTCTTTATGATCCTGCTGATGTTCCGGATTTTCAGGGCGGGGATCCGGCACTTCGGGATCTTTTCAAAAGCGCCATGCTGATCCCGCTGCTCCTGCAGGATGAGAAGTTCCTGTTTATCTGTCTGAGCAGACAGCGTTTTGCCATGAACCTGAGAAGCCGCCGGGACATCATGGAGGTGCTTCCGGTTTTTACCCAGGCCATGATTAATCTCCGCTACCGAAACCAGCTGGAACAGATGGTGCGTACCAGAACCAGGTCTCTTCTGGACTATCAGGACAAGGTAAAGACTTTCCGGCGCCTGTCCTACGAAATGCTGTGGCAGACCGATGATCATTTCCGGATGGTGCATGTTTTTGCCGGAGATCAGATGGATTATATGCAGAACCAGGATAATGATCTGCCGCCGTACCAGAGTCTGGTAGGCACCAGGCTTGCGGATTTTATAAGATGGGACGCCCATGACTCGCCAAAGGAGCTGAAAAAAAAGATTTACCATGACATTGCCGCCAATCATAACCTGATCATCAATCTGGAGGTGCCATGTGCCTACAATGATCGGCTTATCTGGGTGCTGGTAAACGGGGAACCCTATTACAATGCTGACGGCAGCTTTGCCGGCTACCGGGGCAATTTTCTGAATATTACTAAAAGCCACAGTCAGAATCAGATTCTCCGCAAGGCCAAGGAAAATGCCGAGAAGGCCAGCAGTGCCTCAACCCGCTATCTGGCGGAGATTTCCCATGAAATCAAAACCCCGCTTCAGGCCATCATGGGGCTTATCGAGATCGTGGGCAATTCCGAGAACATCACCGAGGAGCAGCGCGGCTACCTGAAGAGCGTGTCCCAGAGTGCCTCGGTGCTGCAGAATATTCTTCATGACGTGCTGGATTTCTCCCATATTTCATCCCAGACCATGATTATGGAGAAAATCAACTATAACATCAGGGATACCGTAAGTTCGGTGGTAAGACAGATGGAGGGACGGGCTCATGACAAGGGAATTGAGCTTACCCTGAAGTTTGGCGACAGCTTTCCGGTTATGGTGGTGGGAGATGCGCACCGGCTGTCCCAGATTTTTTACAATCTTATCAACAATGCCATCAAGTTTACTGCGAAGGGCGGGGTTAGCGTTCTGGCGGAACGTTTTGAGAACCGGCTGAAGTTTTCGGTGCAGGATTCCGGCCCGGGGATCCCCGGAGCAAAACTTAAGAATCTGTTTACACCGTTCCAGCAGCTGGACGGATCAATTTCCAGAAAGTATGGCGGATCCGGTCTGGGACTGGCCATTTCAAAAAGGCTGGTGGAATGCATGGACGGCAAAATCGGCATTAAAACCGAGCTGGGAAAAGGTTCCACCTTCTGGTTTGAAATCCCGTGTCTTGTGGCCAGAAACGAACTTATCGGAGCCACTTCGGTGCGCAAGTCCCGGAAGATTCTGGACGTTCATTTCAATATTCTGCTGGTGGAGGATTCCCGGATCAATCAGTTTGTGCTTAAAACCATGCTGGAAAATCTGGGGCATCGGGTCAGGGTTGCCGGTAACGGGGAAGAAGCCGTGGTCAGCGTATTCCAGGAGCTGCCGGAGCTGATACTGATGGATATCCGGATGCCGGTAATGGACGGAATCCAGGCCACCAGAAAGATTCTTTCACGTTATCGCAGTCTTCCGATAGTGGCGCTGACTGCCAACAGCTCCGATGAGGAGCGTCATGACTGTCATGTGGCCGGGATGATTGATCTGCTTTCAAAGCCGGTAAACTCCGAAACCCTGAAAAACAAGCTTCAGGAGCTGTCGGAAATTATTATCGAAAAGAACCGGAACCTTAAGGAGGAGATTCGGGAAAACCGGCTGGTAAATCACGGCAGCGATGAGCCCCGGCAGGATTCTGAGGGCGGGGTGGGAAGCTTTTCGTCATCTGCCGAGGAAAGCAATCTGGGACTTATTGCCGATATTGTGAAGAAGAGCCACCGGGGGAGCGCCAGCAATCAGCGCATTGAGATTATCGAGTAACCCGGTTCGGTTATTTTCTGTCGGCTCCGGAGTTTCCTGTTGTGTCAGCGGCTCTGCATCATGCCTTGCGGCTTCCATTCACCGAACGCGCTCATTTCCCGAAATCGTATCCCTGCTTTTTAAATCTGCTTATCATGGTTCTGGTAAGGGAGATTACGGAGTCAGGTTCCGGAAGCTCCTCCCGGGACACCCAGAAGGCTTCGGAGAGCTCATTCTCGTCTCTGGTGATCCGGGTGGTGCCGGCAACCCGGGCCATAAATCCTATGAGAACGTTACCGTCCAGCCCCCAGGGCTGGGATCCGGCGTAGGTTAAATCCCTAATGCGGAGGCCGACCTCCTCCATGGCTTCCCGGCAGGCTGTCTGTTCCGGTGTTTCCCCGATTTCGCAGAAGCCGGCGATCAGTGCCAGCCCCCGGTACGGCCGATCCCGGTACCGGGTAACCAGAAGCCGGTCCCCGTCGGTAATTCCCACAATGACCGCAGGGGCGATGCGGGGATATATTACATTGCCGCAGCGGGGGCAGATCAGAGCTCTTTCCTTTGCGGAATGTCCGGTTCTGGCACCGCACTTCCCGCAGTATCTGTTGGTGGTGTACCAGCCATGAAGATGACAGGCGGTAAAGCCGGCAAAGCAGACCAGCCGGGGGTTTTCGGAGCGGAGCACTGCGGTGTTCTGCCAGGAGAACCCCGGAAGGCTGAGCACTGCCGGATCTCCGGTATAGAGATAGCAGGCCCGGCTGTCAACTGAAAAGAGATAGCACAGATCCTTCGGGTTAAACGGTGCGGCCTCGGGAAATTCCAGCGGGGCTTCCTTTCCGTTCCCGCTGATGTAAACATTCCGGTCCTGGAAGGCCATTACGTAATCGGAAGGCCGGGGCGGGCGGTTCAGGGAGAATTCGTTTCTGAAAACATGCGGGCTGATATCCTGCAGCATTTAAATACCTCGCAATCAGGGGAAGAGCCGGGAAAACGTATCCGGCACCGGACAGTTCCGGCTGAATTTTCCGGCCGTAAAGCACCTTTTCTGCTATCTTAGCAGAGATCGATGAAATTTTTGAAAATATCAATCCCGTGTTCTGTAAGCACGGCCTCCGGGTGAAACTGCACGCCATAAATGCGTTTTCCGGCAATTTTGAGGGCCATGGGAATGCGATCTGCGGTTTCCGCCGTGATTTCCGTAATCCGTGAGGGACGGGAAACCATCAGCGAGTGGTATCTGGTGGCGCTGAAGCCCTGCCGGAAGCCCTGAAACAGTCTGAAGTCCGGTTTAAAGAAGATTTCCGAGTTTTTGCCGTGGCAGGGGGCGGGGGCTCTGACAACGTCCGCTCCGAAGTAGCGGGCAATGCACTGCATTCCGAGACAGATGCCGAAAATTGGCTTCCGATCCTGGTAGTAATCAATGACGTCCATGCTGATTCCGGAGTTTTCCGGGGAACCCCAGCCCGGAGAAATAATGATTCTGTCGAAAGCGAGTTTCTGAATTTGCGGGAGGGTGAGCTCGTCGTTCCTAATGATCAAAGGAGAGACTCCGAGCATGCGGAGATACTGCACAATGTTGTAGGTAAAGGAATCGTAGTTATCAATCAGGAGCATAGTGTTACCTCGAACATCCCCCGTACGGAATTAAGGCAGTATACCGCATCGGCGGTCTCCAGATCCCGGGGATACAGGATCCTTTCCTTTAGGACGCCCTGTCTGATAAGCTTTTGTCTCATGATGCCGTTAAGAAGACCTGAAGATACGGGAGGGGTAAAAAAGGCCTCCCCGGTTCTGATGGCCACATTGGTAAAGGTGCCCTCGGTGATTTCATTTCTTTCGTTGGTACGGATCTCCTCAAAATAATCGCGGGGGCTGGGGCTTCTTACAGTGGTCTTGTGATAGAGGAAGGGGTTATTTGAACTGACCTTTCCGGCAATTCTTACCCGGGGCTTTACTGCAGGCTCCGGAAGCTTTCTGGAGGTTACGCTGAAATGTCCGTCCCGGAAAAGCTCGATGCGGGAAACCCGGTCAGCCGGAAAGTCAAAGGAATCGAGGTTGTCGTTCCAGGCAAAACCGAGCTCCTTAGCCGAATTTTTGAGACGTGCGAGATGGAGCTCCCGATCCCCGGTTCCGGTTTCGATAAGAGAAAAGCCGCTTTCCAGGAATCTGGACTTGGCAAGAGTTTCCTCCCATTCGTCTCTGGCATTTGAGTCATAGGTGACAGCTCCTCCCGCATAATAACGGTAATCCTGTTCTTCATGCCGTTTCTGCAGGATCCTGATAGCGACGGAGAATACCGTTTCATTTCCGTGCAGGTATCCGATGGCGCCGCAGTAAATATCCCGGTTCCAGGGTTCGATTTCCGCAATTACCTGCATGGTTGACCTCTTTGGGGCTCCGGTGATGGAGCCGCAGGGATGCACCGCCCTGATAATGTCATACAGAGACACGTCGTCCCGGAGCTCTGCTGAAATATCCGAGGTCATTTGGAACACGGTGGGATGCTCCTCGATTTCAAACAGCCGGTTTGCCCTGACGGTACCGTCCCTGGCGATGATACTGAGATCGTTGCGGAGGAGATCCACAATCATCAGATTTTCTGCCCGGTTTTTGGGATCGTTCCCAAGAAAGCTTCTGCTGGCGGCATCCTCCTCCGGGGTGCGGCCGCGGCGGATTGTGCCTTTCATCGGCCGGGTCAGAATTTTCCGGCCATCCAGTCTGAAGAAGAGCTCCGGAGAAAATGACATTACAGTTTCGTGGCGGTTTTGAATAAAGGCGTTATAAGGGGTTTTCTGCCGGGACCTGAGATGCCGGTAGAGATCTGTTCCGGACAGGCTGGATTTCAGAATGGAGGGATAGGTATAGTTCACCTCGTAGGTTATGCCGTTCCGGATCTGCTCCCGGATAAAGGTGATGCTCTGGCAGTATTCTTCCCTTGTTATAAGCGGAATCAGAAAGGATCCTGCGGGCATACTTCCGGAACCGGGAGCGGCATTCCAGAAATTTCCGGATTCTCCGCAGTCTTCTTCGGGCACCTGACCGGCAGCCTGGGTGAAGGCCTCGAAATACAGGAGAGGCATGACGTTTCCGGCAGGTTTGGAGAGGTCGTACCGGAGATAGCCTACCAGGTAAAAACCGCTATCCCGGAGCTGTTCGACGCGGTCAAGACCGTGTTTGAGATCTTCCGGGTTAAAGACCTCGATAATTTCGGCAGGGTTATCAAAATATTTATCGGCGAATATCTGCATGCTGTGATGTCCGTGAACCTTCATATGATTGCCTCCTTGTCGGGAGTGGCGGTATTTTACTACACTGCGGGAGAATGGGGGCCGGACTTATTTCGGCATGCCTGGAACTGAAATCTCCCGTATAATGAGTCCGGGGTGCCGTATCCGGTGCTGAGTTTGGGGAGATAATATGAGCACTGTCTGGAAAAAGCCGTTTTCGCTGGAGATACTGAATTCCCTTTGTCAGAAGGGACTGACTGCAGGCATGGGAATTACCTTTACTGCCTCCGGGGATGACTGGATGGAGGCTCGGATGCCGGTGGATGACCGGACCCGGCAGCCGTATGGCTACCTGCACGGGGGCGCCACCGCGGTTCTGGCGGAAACCCTGGCATCGGTAGCCGGCAACTACGCTGCGGACGGGGAGCATTCCTGCATGGGGCTGGATATTGCGGTGCATCATCTCAGGGCGGTGCGTGCAGGCTTTGTTACCGCCCGTGCCGTGCCCCGGCATCTGGGCACGGGAACCCAGGTCTGGCTTGTTACGGTGCAGGACGAGGCCGGACGTCTGATTGCTGAAGGTCATGTGACCCTGGCAGTGCGAAGACATATGAGCCTTCCCCGGCAAACTCCGGAAAACGCATGATGTCCCCGGACAGTCCTTCTGCCAGAGTGAGTCTGCTCACCCGGCTTACCCGCGGGGAGCCGCTTTCCTTCGGTCAGCAGCTCAAAATGCTGGTTTTTCTCAGTGTTCCGGCAGTGCTGGCGCAGATTTCATCCACGGTAATGCAGTATATCGATGCTGCCATGGTGGGGCATCTGGGGGCCGGGGAGGCGGCCTCTATCGGTCTTGTGGCCAGCAGCACCTGGCTGTTTTATGGCCTTTCCATGGCCGCCGGAGCGGGGTTTTCGGTACAGACAGCTCAGAAAATCGGAGCGGGAGCCCTGCGGGAGGCCAGAAATATTGCAGGGCAGGGGCTCAGGCTCACGTTTGTCTTCAGTATCATCATGGGGGCTCTCGGGGCGCTTATAAGTCCCTTCCTTCCGGAGCTTCTGGGAGGCTCTCCGGAAATTAACGTCAATGCTGCCTGGTATTTTCTGATATTTGCGCTTTTTTTCCCGGCAGTGCAGCTTAACGGGACGGTCACGGGCATGATTCAGTCTGCCGGGAATATGGCCTTCCCCAGCTTTCTCCATGTTGTTATGTGTGTTCTGGACGTGGTGTTTAATGCCGTGCTGATATTTCCGGGCTGCGATCTGGAGCTTCCTTTTGGTGTCCTCCATCTTCCCGGGGCCGGACTCGGGGTGGCGGGGGCCGCTCTCGGCACCGGGCTTGCGGAGCTGATTATTGCCGGAATTCTTCTTTTTTATCTTTTAAGAAGATCCCCTGTTCTTAAAAAGCATCCGGAGGAGCAGACCCGCTTTGTCTCCCGGGATCTGCGATCGGCGGTGCGTATTGCGGTTCCGGTGGCTCTGGAGCAAATGCTGATGAGCGGTGCCTACATTACCTTTACGGTAATTGTGGCTCCTCTGGGAACCGTGGCACTGGCTGCCAATGCCTTTGCCATTACAGCGGAAAGTCTCTGCTATATGCCGGGATTTGGCATTGCGGTGGCATCCACGGCCATTATCGGACAGGTGGCAGGAGCCGGGCTTTTTGACACGGCTAAAAGACTGGGCCGTATGTGCGTTTCTATGGGAATGCTGGTGATGGCGGTTATGGGAACGCTGCTCTACGTTCTGGCGCCGGAGATTATCGGGGTGATGTCGCAGGATCCCGCTATCCGCAGTCTGGGAACCACTGTTCTCAGAATAGAAGCCTTTGCCGAGCCCATGTTTGCCGTGGCCATTGTGGCCAATGGTGTATTCCGCGGCGTGGGGGATACGCTGATTCCCAGCATTTTCAATTTTGCCAGTATCTGGCTGATAAGACTGCCCTTGGCGGCGCTTCTGGCCGGGAGCTTCGGTCTCCCGGGGGTGTGGTTCGCCATGACAGCTGAGCTTTGCGTACGGGGAGTTCTTTTTCTCAGGAGACTCCTGGGAGACAGCTGGATCCGGAGATTTCGTGAGAAGGCAGTGAAAAATGCTCCGTCCTGACAGTGCTGTCAGAAATCCGGAATGCGGTGCTGCCGGCCTTTGGGATTTCAGCCCCGTGGAGGCTCCTCATGCTGCTCCGGAGCTATATGAGGGGAAGAATCCTCATCCTTTCCGCCGTCCCCGATATTCTTGTCCAGAAGACTTCTGAAGAAGGCGCTTTTTTCAGCCAGCTTTTTTTCGTCCTCCTGAGCCACCTTTCCCGGAAGCTTGTACACCATGCTGAGAGAGGCCGGAGTGGCTCCCACCAGAATCTCCTCATCCCCTACCTGCACCAGGAGGAGCTTGGATTTCGGGCCGGTGGGCAGCACGGAAATCAGCTTTAGCCGGCTGTTTTTGGAATTTGGTACCAGACGGGTCTTTTTCAGAAGCCAGGCCAGCACAAAAATAAAACCGATGACGAAAAAGCAGCTCATGATGAATTCCAGAAGCGAGCTGCCGCCCCGGAGGGCTTTGTCGGATCCCCCGTAGTCGGGAGCAGTGTCTGAGATTCCCGAAAGCCGGCGCTCCTGACTGCCGCTGTTTTTGGCGGCAGGGGCGGCTGGTTCTGTTTTGGCCGCTGTTTCCGGTACTGCAGCATCCGGTTTTTTGTCAGTGCCGGGAAGTGCGTTTTCCGGGGACCCGGACTTTCCGGCGGCTTCCGGATCCCGGTACAGATCTCTTTCGGGAGTGATGACGGTTCCGTCCGGTGCGGATAAGGCATGGGCATTGGGGCTTTCTGAGGCCAGAACCGGGCAGGAGGCCAGAAGGGCACTAAGGAGAAAGCCCGAAAGAAGCTTCAGGAATAAGCTTAATGGAATATGGAAGAAAGACATGGGAGGCTTCCTCATCTGATCTGGACAGGTACGGGAACACTATCGCGACTGGGTGTTGCTGTTAGGCCGGAGGAGAAACTGCCGGCCGCTTTATCTGAGATTTTATCACTCCGGAGGAGCTCCGGCAAAAATGCGTTTTTAGAGATGATGGCACGGGCAGATTTTGGTGCTGAGCCGTGCCGGTTCTGGATTATTGTCCGGTTCATGAGTTTTTTTGTTTTCCAAAAAAAAGCACTGATAATTCCGGGAAAATCGGTACCGGTCTCAATAATTCGGGATGAGCAGGTGCGGCAACTGTGTTAGTCAAACAAGCTTTGTCCAAAAACCATTCCAAATTTAATTAACATATGTCACATTTTCAGTAATAACTTTTGTCTAAATCTTGCCTTTTCCCTTAAGATTAAATAAGATTTGTCAATGTAGAGACAAATAACATTTGTCTTAACAGGAGTAGGCATGAACACCAAGAAAAGCTTTCTTATCAAAGACTGGGTGAAAATTACGCTCCTACGTGACCATCTCCGCTGAAATTTTGTGACACCTCTTTCCATACAATCTTGACAGTCTGTTCTTTAAATTCCTGATCCCCCCTTATCACCACAGGCGGAGGTCCTCAGGATCCAGTAAATCA
>NZ_KB899640.1:0-2626 GCF_000378405.1 Succinimonas amylolytica DSM 2873
CTTATGCTCGGCAGAGAAACCATCATGATTCATTTTCACCTTTAGGTGACGTTTACTAACTCCTAATGGTTCGATATCAGGAAATTTACCTCCTGTTGCTTCTCTCTGGTTAATCCATTCATACAGGGTATGAGCAGTTGGATAACCTAATTGACGAACGGTTGGAACAATTTTTTTTAGTCTGTCATAAAGCTTTAAAGCCGCCTTGATTTGCTGGACGGTATATGCCATAGATCACCTCTTTAGGTGTCCAGGATTATGTCCGCATCCCCCTCTCGAAAGCCCGGCAGAAACGGGAGTTCTCCGGCAACGAATGATAATCGGCAATGACTGTCAGAGCGCTTTTCGCATTCACGTCTCTCTGCCGGCCGGGGATGAAAGCGCTGACATCAATGTTTGAAGACTTTTTGTTTCAAGATTTCCAATCCGCTTTACCGGAACCTTTATCAGTTAATCCGGACCGATTCGTCCCGGATTCGTTCAGTCAGAGGGATTGCTTTGAAGCCGGGGCGGGTAAAAACGTAAAACCCCGCATAGGCATGAACCAGTTTGGCGGTGAGAGTGTTACCTATGAAGGTATTGGTGCGACCAAGAAATGGGAACGTATTGAAAAAGCTGCGGACCAAAGTTTGTAGAAAACATCGTGCAGGCCATCGCCAGGGACATCCTGTGCTACGCCATGCAGACGCTACAGCACTGCAGCATCGTGATGCATATTCACGATGAACTGGTTATTGAAGCCAATCCGCGAATGAGCCTCGATGCTGTATTGTGACCAGATGAGACGTACGCCACCATGGGCTGACGGGCTAATTCTTGATGCGGCAGGTTACGTCACCGAGTTCTATAAGAAAGATTAACAATCACTTAATCGAGATCTTAGTCGGTAACTTGGTCGGTCACTACCGATCAAGTTGTCTTTGACTCGATTGCCATGATCGAACATTTTATTTCAGCTTTCTTTCAACAACGACACATTCCTTTTTACAGAAGCATATGCCATAAGTAAGAACAGCTTTGATGTCGTTGCGTTTAATGTACGGATCGGCATATTTCTTTTGAATTATCTGCTCAACGGCATCCTGAGCAATAAGCACTTTATCTTCGTTTTCATCTGAAGTCTGCTTAAGTTCCATAATTACGATAACGCCTCTGTTCTTTAGAGACTTGATTATCAAATCGATATAGCCGTTTCCTGACTCAAAATTGGATTTCTGCTCTGCAATGAGAGACGTGCCATTGACCAGTAGTCCGTTCATGAAACCGTGGTAATAGTTTTCCTTCGGAGCATTGACTGAAAAATCTCTGATTGAAACGTATTTGCCAAGGAGCGTGTTAAGGTTGTCCTGAACCTTTTCGGCATCACCTTCAAACAAACCTTTTACCAATTCACCGGTACTGGCTTTCATGACGGAATTGGTCTTAAAAAACGCAAGAATTTTATCTCTGAAACAGTCTCTTATTTCTTCATTAGGAATGTATAGGCTATATTCATTCTTTTTTGATGAACGGTATGTAGGATCAAAGGTGAGATACCCGGTATAAAGCAGCAGAGTCCAGAAGTCATTTATGTCATGGTTCTGCAAATCACCGTAGCACAGCGCCGCTCTTACTTCTGCGATAATGGATTTCCCATCCAGAAGGCTTTGCATCTTATCAACGTCATCCGGCTCTATAAAACCCATGAATTCTTCGATTACATCGTTACCGCTGGTATTTATCCAGTAGTTGCCGGCCTGAACGAGATTTTTGTCTTTACTCAGTTTTCTGTAGTTGTCATTACAGAAGTTCATGACATCCCACGGGCAGTACATGTGAGTTGTTCCAAAATGGTACCCGTCGTAATTGTTTCCTGCCTCTTCGTAATAGTCTGAAAGTCCGTAGTATGCGAGAACTTCCTGAGTTTCTTCCTTGGTAAAGCCTATTCCAGTGGATAGATCATCATCTCCGGAATCAAGAACCGAACAGACCAGAAGATTATTAAGCCCGGTAAAAATACTTTCCCTGGCTGCTCTTAAACACCCGGTAAGCACGGCTCTGTCCAGATACGTATTTGTTTTCAAGGTGTCGTTATAGAAAGGACTGATAAGATCTATCATTTCATCGTAGTAGCCATGATATGCTGCTTTGGCAATAGGCACATCATATTCGTCAATCAGAATAACTGGTTTTATCTTATGATGCGCTTTAAGAAGACAGGAAAGCGTCTGAAGGGATCCTGTCAGATAAGATTTATTGGTTCTGTCTGTAAGCTTTTCATAGTTACTCAGACAGGCATACTGTTCCTTCTGCTTATCGGATAATTCCTTACTGGTGGCCAGATATTCAAACTGCAGTGCCAGTCTGTATATCAGCGTAGCAAACTGATTATACGCATCGTTAAAATTCTGATGAACGATGGATTTAAACGACACAAAGATTACCGGAAACTTGCCCATGTATTCACTGCAGAATTCCTTATCTTCAAAAATCTTGGTGTCCTTGAACCACTTCTCCTGAAATGACACATCACCGGGATTTTCGATATTCAGAGACAGAAAGTCATAGAAGGTGGACATGGTTAGCGTTTTACCGAAACGCCTCGGTCTCATAATGAGAAAGGCATTGGTAGCTGATTCCTTAAACA
>NZ_KB899640.1:7686-13936 GCF_000378405.1 Succinimonas amylolytica DSM 2873
AGCGATTGTCTGAGCCGCAAAGGAAAAGCCAAATACAGTCTTCGGAAGAAAATCCTTTTCCGGATTAATCCCGACTATCACGGCCGGCGTTTCATAATTCTGAGCCGGCATGGCTTCCTCATAGACAGGAACGTATGATAAAACCCTGATGCTTGTTCTGACCTGTTCAATTTTCGCGGAATCTTTTTTCCAGCCCTTGAATACGTATATCTTCCCGTCTTTTTCAATGGTCTGAGCGATTTCTTTTGAGGCGTCATCCCAGGCTGATGCCTCAAGGGCGTTGCCGTTGAAATCAAAGAACCTTTCTTTCTCGCCATCGCAGCAGTCGGCCTTTGCTGAATTGCTCTGTCTGTTTCTGCGCGGGCTGTTTACGTGATACTGTGTTTGCTTTTCTTCAGCATTCTGGGATGCGGCTTCTTTCTTATCCTTCTTCTGTTCTCTGCCGCCTTGAAACAGGAGTCTTCTTAACGCGTCAAGATCAACCTCTTTGGAAGACAGGAGCGTTTTCAGGGTCTTAACGAGTTCTTTGCTTTCTGAAAGTTCGGATTCTTTCTTCTCAAGTGAATCCATGAGCTCGCTGATCCTGTTTTCCAGTTCTTCTACTTTTTGGGTTTGATTTTGAAAGGCTACTTTCTGCTCTTGAGTATCGGATCTCAACTCTTGAATAGTTGTCTTCAGCCCCTGAATGACTGTATTCTGCTCTTGAATGGTTAATGTAAATTTTTCGATCAGTGCGTAAAGAGGATCCGATTTGGCAGAATCGGTATCGTGCTGATTGATTGGAAGTGCGCTATTTGTAATCTTTACTTCCATTGCAATTCCCTTCAGCATGCCACGATTTTTGTGTGCGGTATAGTACGGATTCACCAGCACTTTTGTCAAGAATCCCTGAAGCCTTGAAATGGGGGTTTAAGACCTAATACAAAATTTGTTGTTTTCACTAAGTAGCCACGGCAGGAGGGAAAATCTGACGTTTTTGGAAAAAATTTTTTTGAATGATTAAGAGTTGAACAGTCGCAATTAAGAAACAAGTTGTTTCGCAATTTGATGTGATTCAAAAGAATTAATTGAGAAAGCTCTAATTTTGCAACAACTTGTTGCAAAATTAAAAACAGGCATAAACCGTGAATGAGATTAAAAGGATTTAATTGAATTGAGAATCAATGAATATAAATCGCTTAATGAGTTTACATCTCAATATGTTGGAGAATGGGCACCGTCAAATGGACATTGGTACGGACTGGATTTTTTATATCATGGAACCGAGTATAGGTTACACACCGGGTCTATGTATAAAAATGGAAATACCATACTTCCAGACGGTAGAGAAGCTATGTTTGGCCTTTATAAAAAGATTAATAAGGAGTTATACGGTAAATACGAATTATTAGGCGAATACGCAGACATGCACGATTTACTGGAAAGCCGAGTAATCGAAGGAAGATCTTTTGCTGAAGTCATTATGGATGATTACACCGAATTGCTCGGTCAGGATTGACATAAGTGTGAAGGTGAACCCGGTATCCCACTCATCACTGCCCATTACTGTACTCCATAGAAAGAACGAACTAGAGGCAGCGCTCCATAGCGGCCGGAAAGATATCCCAGTTCCAGATTTTCCTTTCCCTTTTTAGGACTGAAATCTGACAGAGGATACAGGAATGAAGCCTGCTCTCTGTTTTTATCGCAGAACCAAATCTGATCTCTTCGGAAAATTTCCTGAGTAAGAATGGTTGTTTCATGAGTGGTAAAAATCAGCTGAGCGTTTTTAGGGTTAGCTTTTGGTTCATGAAACAATTCCACCAGAAACTGAACCAGCTTAGGATGAAGATTTACATTAAGCTCATCAATACACAGAACACTGCCATTAGACAGAACATCCAGAATCGGTTCAGCAAAAGAAAAGAATTTCTGCGTACCGGATGATTCATCCCTGAAATTAAATAATACTGTCTGCCCATTGCTGTCTGTGTGAACCGTGTTGATTTCATAGGTCGGTTCAGTGGGAAGATGCTTTTCCTCAACGCGGATATCTTCGATATTAAAATCAGCTGCCCTAAGGAATTTCAGAACATCTTCTTTACCGCTTCCCGTACAGAATCTTGCCGTAGACTCCGGAGATAAACCTTCAGTTCCTACAAAGCGGAGTGTTTTACTGAACCAGTCAAAAACCGGTTTCAGCTGTTCGCTGTTAAGCTGAACAGCTGTAGAAAGAAATAATGCATTTTCACGGGTTGACTGCTGCCACAGTTTTTTGGCTCCCTGCAGAAACTGACTGAATTTCCAGAGATGTTTCCCTGATTCGGCATCCCAGACTCTTTCAAACCATTTCTGAGGGCGACCTGCAGGAAATGCAAAAAGCCATTCATCAAAAATCTGATCTGACGATGCGCTGAAACCGTACTGGTATTTCACGTCACGGACGATAAAACTCACTTCAAATTCCGTAGGCTGAGTAACAGTCTCCGGATTGAGTCTGAAAGGTGTCAGAGGAAGTTTCATCCCTCGCTGCAGAGTAGTGGTAACAATACCTTTCATAGCGGAAAGAGCCTTCAGGAAGTTGGATTTACCGCAGGAATTTGGTCCATACACTGCGGCGCTTTTAAGCAGGCTGAACTCTTTTTCAGCCATGATTGGAAAGGCATTCCCCGGACGTTCGCTGCTTTTGCTTTTTACCATAGTAAAGGTCTGCAGTTCTTTGAATGACAGAAAGTTCTGAATTCGAAACTCAATCAGCATAACAACCTCTTTTAAATGCTATTTTTAACCTTTTATTCCAAAAATAGCATTTTAATTGAATTATTTCAAGTTTTTAAATTTATTATGTTTCTTCCTTTCACAGTTTGCTATTAACCTCGTCAGCCAAACTGCCCATTTTTTCAAATAGCCAGTTTCCTGGACAGGACTTTTTTGCAAACCACCGGTGAACGGTCAGGAGCATTTCGTCAGGTTTAACCTCATAGCTTAAAGCTTTTTCCTGATCAGCAATCCACACCAGCTTCCGCTTGCCGTTCCGTCTGCAGATGTCAGTGCTGAGATCCACCAGGGCTGAATACACCTCCGGTTTCATGGCATAAGGATCGGTCAAATCTGATGCACATTCAATGGTAACAGCTCTCTGGTCATTATCCCTTAAGCGATGTAGATCCGAACAGCTACGCTGCTCTTCTTAATGATGCCAAGGAGCTTAAGAATGCCTAGTCAGCATGCAATTTTGTCAGCCTCCTCAGCTCACCGCTGGCTGAACTGTACGCCGTCGGTAAGACTTTGTGAAGCCTTTGAGGATAAGCCAAGCGAATACGCCGCGGAGGGCACCGAGGCTCATGAGCTGTGTGAGTACAAGCTTAAAACCGCTCTGGGAATGGACGCGGATGATTCGACACCGAAGCTGTCCCGCTTCAATGACGAAATGGAGGAATGTGCCACCGGGTATGCGAGCTATGTTCTTGAACAGGTGAATGAAGCTTCAAAGACCTGCTCAGATCCGAAGGTACTTATCGAACAGCGCGTGGACTTTTCCCGCTGGGTACCGGAAGGCTTCGGAACTGCCGACTGCGTGATTATCGCAGACGGAACCTTGAGAGTTGTGGACTACAAACACGGTCTCGGGGTGCTGGTTGAAGCTGAAATGAACCCGCAGATGATGTGCTATGCCCTGGGAGCCCTGGAACTCTTTGATGCTCTGTACGACATCAGCAAGGTCTCCATGACCATCTATCAGCCAAGACGGGAAAACATCTCCACCTTTGAAATAAGCAGTGAGGAGCTCCTCACCTGGGCTGATAAGGTTCTGAAACCTGCTGCCAAACTGGCCTTTGAAGGTAAAGGAGAATTCCGCTGCGGCGAATGGTGCGGTTTCTGTAAAGCCAAACACAGATGCAGAGCCAGAGCTGAGGAGAATCTTCTCATGGCAAGACATGAGTTCAAGCTGCCGGCACTTCTTGATGACGTCGAGATTGAGGTGATTTTATCCAAGGTTGATGAGCTTACCTCCTGGGCATCTGACGTGAAGGATTATGCCCTCCAGAGTGCTATTGGCGGTAAAAGCTGGACCGGCTGGAAGCTGGTGGAAGGGCGAGCCAACCGCAGATACACCGATGAGAATGAAGTCATCAAGGCTGTATGTGAAGCTGGCTTTGATCCGTTCGAGAAGAAGGTTCTCGGCATAACAGCTATGCAGAAGCTCCTCGGCAAGACCAAATTCGAAAAACTGCTTTCAGCATATATCGAAAAGCCGCAAGGCAAACCAACGCTTGTACCGGAAAGCGATAAAAGACCGGAAATTTCATGTGCAAACTTAGATTTTAAGGAAGAATAGAAAATGACAAAAATCGTTAATCCAATGAAAGTTATCACCGGCCCTAAAACCCGCTGGTCTTATGCCAATGTATGGGAAGCAAAGTCAATCAACGGCGGCGCTCCTAAGTTCAGTGTGTCTCTGATTGTCCCTAAGTCAGATACTGCAACTGTAACAAAAATCCAGGCTGCCATTGAAGCCGCCTACAAGGAGGGCGAATCCAAGCTGAAGGGTAACGGCAGAACCGTACCTGCTCTTTCAGTCATCAAAACTCCTCTGCGTGACGGCGACATTGAAAGACCGGATGATCCAGCTTACGCCAACGCCTACTTCATCAATGCCAACAGTGCCACTGCTCCGGGAATTGTTGATGCGGCATGCAACCCGATTATGAACCGTTCCGAGGTTTACTCCGGTGTGTATGGCCGTGCCAGCATCAGCTTTTATGCCTTCAATGCGAACGGCAATAAGGGTATTGCCTGCGGTCTTAACAACCTGCAGAAAATCAGCGACGGGGAACCTCTGGGAGGTAAGGCCAGTGCCGAGAGCGATTTTGCCACTGAGGCTGAAGAAGATTTTCTGGGATAAGGACGTCTGAATGGATTCATCAGAAATCTTTATCACGGGCTTCGGAACCGGAATGTTCACGGGAGTGATTTCAGCTTATGCCATTGAACTTATGACCTGGCTGATTTCACACCTGTGGCACAGATGGCAACGACTGCACTAACCGGCCGTTAACTTTTATCAAAGGGTGGCAGAACTGCTACCCTTTTTTGTGAGGTATTGAAATGAATAACATTACATTGGATATCGAATCATTTTCCAGTGTAGACATCGGCAAAAGCGGTGTGTACCGCTACGCTGAATCACCAGATTTTGAAATCCTGCTCTTTGCCTGCAGCGTAGATGGGCAACCGGTGCAGGTTTACGATCTGGCCTGCGGGGAGAAGGTGCCGGATGAGATTCTAAAGGCTCTCACCGATGAGAAGATAATCAAACACAGCTTTAACGCTTCCTTTGAACGAATCTGTCTCTCCCGGTATCTCGGACTTCCTTCAGGTACCTATCTCAGCCCGGAAGGCTGGCGCTGCGACATGGTGTGGGCGGCAACACTGGGACTACCCCAGTCTCTTGAAGGCGTCGGCGCGGTGCTGGGGCTTGAGAAGCAGAAGCTCACCGAGGGCAAGGATCTCACCCGCTACTTCTGTAGGCCCTGCGCTCCCACCCAGAGCAACGGCGGCAGAACCCGCAATCTCCCCGGCATGCTCCCGACAAGTGGGAGATGTTCAAGCGCTACAACCTCCGGGACGTGGAGACCGAGATGGAAATCCAGCGGCGGCTCTCCAAATACCCGGTACCGGACTTCATGTGGGAGGAATACATCATCGACCAGGAGATCCACGACCGGGGCGTTCTCGTGGACATGGAGCTGGTGCGTCAGGCGATATACATGGATGCCCGATCCCGGGAAGAACTCATAACGGCCATGAAGGAATTCACAGCTCTGGAGAACCCCAACTCCGTCCAGCAGATGAAGGACTGGCTTGCCGTAAACGGGCTTATGACGGAATCCCTGGACAAGAAAGCCGTGGCGGAACTCATGAAGAATGCCCCACCGGAGCTCTGCCGGGTGCTTTCATTAAGGTAGCAGCTGGCCAAATCCGCCGTCAAGAAATACCAGGCCATGCAGAATGCGGTATGCGCTGATAACCGCTCCAGGGGACTCTTCCGCTTCTACGGCGCCAATCGCACCGGGAGGTTCAGCAGCAAAATCGTGCAGCTTCAGAATCTGGCGAGGAACAGCATGAGTGATTTAGATCAGGCCCGCGCTCTTGTCCGTTCCGGGGATTATGATGCGGTCTCCATGCTTTATGAGGATGTGCCGGATACATTGTCTCAGCTCGTGCGCACGGCCTTTATCCCGCCGCAGGGAAAGCTCTTTTATGTAGC
>NZ_KB899640.1:19246-20933 GCF_000378405.1 Succinimonas amylolytica DSM 2873
ATTTCATTTTCTTAACAACGACTGAACATGATTTTTTATGAAAACAGATACCGTAGGCGTATACATTCCGAACAAGAGGATCATTCATATAAACTATTGCATATCCTTTTTCAGTGATCTGTTCCACTGCTTTTTGAGCAGCAATCAATCTTGCCCCAAACGGCTTATCAGTCTGTTTAAGTTCCAGAATAGCCACGGTGTCACTGTTTTTTGAAGCAATTATGATATCAACGTAACCATCCCCAGATTCAAAATTGGACTTATGCTCCTCAATGAATGACGTGCCGTTCACCAGTAATCCGTTCATGAAGCCGTGATAGTAGTTTTCCTTCGGAGCATTGACTGAAAAATCTCTGATTGAAACGTATTTGCCAAGGAGCGTATTAAGGTTGTCCTGAACCTTTTCGGCATCACCTTCAAACAAACCTTTTACCAGTTCACCGGTACTGGCTTTCATGACGGAATTGGTCTTAAAAAACGAAAGAATTTTATCTCTGAAACAGTCTCTTATTTCTTCATTAGGAATGTACAGGCTGTATTCATTCTTTTTTGATGAACGGTATGTAGGATCAAAGGTGAGATACCCGGTATAAAGCAGCAGAGTCCAGAAATCATTTATGTCATGGTTCTGCAAATCACCGTAGCACAGGGTGGCTCTTACTTCCGCAGTTATTGATTTACCATCCAGAAGATCCTGCATCAGCTCAACGTCTTCAGGCTCGATAAAGCCCATGAATTCTTCGATTACATCATTACCGCTGGTGTTTATCCAGTAGTTGCCGGCCTGAATGAGATTTTTGTCTTTACTCAGTTTTCTGTAGTTGTCATTACAGAAGTTCATTACATCCCACGGACAGTACATATGAGTTGTTCCAAAATGGTACCCGTCGTAATTGTTTCTTACATCTTCGTAATAGTCAGTAAGACCGTAATATGAAAGAACTCCTTCGGACTCTTCTTTGGTAAAACCTATCCCCCGGGATATATCGTCATCTCCGGAATCAAGAATCGAGCAGACCATGAGATTATTAAGCCCTGTAAAAATACTTTCCTTAGCTGCTCTTAAACATCCGGTAAGCACAGCTCTGTCAAGATACAAATTGGTCTTTAAGGCATTGCTCAGGAACGGACTGATGATGTCAATCATTTCCCTGTAATAGCCGTTATGGGCCGCCTTGGCGATAGGTACATCATATTCGTCAATGAGCAGAATAGGCTTGATTCCGTGGTGTTTATAAAGAAACATCAGCAGGTTGCTTAATGAATTTTTAATTTTATTTTTGTTTTTGATATCACAGATATAATCCTCATTATCAGCCACGTTTTTAAAAGTTCTGATTTCCGTATCGCTGAGCTTTGGACTGTCTGCCAAATAATTGAAAGAATTGTACAGATTGAAAATAATACTGCCAAACTGTTCATAGGCTCCGATAAAATCATTACCGGAAACTGCCTTCAGGGAAATAAAGATTACCGGAAACTTCCCCATGTACTTGCTGCAGAATTCCTTATCCTCAAAAATTTTGGTGCCCTTGAACCATTTTTCCTGAAGTGACACATCGCCGGGATTTTCGATATTCAGAGACAGAAAGTCATAGAAGGTGGACATGGTGAGAGTTTTACCGAAACGTCTCGGTCTGGTGATAAGCATTACGTCCGCTTTGTTCTCCTTAAACACGGTTCTGAT
>NZ_KB899640.1:27956-71936 GCF_000378405.1 Succinimonas amylolytica DSM 2873
AGCAATTTACAACTGTTTTATTTAGCAAAGTACAAAGATAACGGCTCAAGGAAGAATGAGATCCCGATGAATCAGCGTTACACCTTATCACTTAACGAGGCAGGTCAGTATTTCCACATTGGCGTAAAGAGACTGAGACGTCTTGCTGAGTGCAACATCGGTAACTTTTCCGTCAGATGCGGCAACCGTTATCTGATTGTACGTCCTAAGTTTGAAGAGTTTCTCATCAACAATTCCTTTGTTTAACGGAGTTGCTGATGGAGGAACGTAAGCTGGAGGAAAAGGAACTGCTTACCGTTGAGGAGGCCATAATGCTGTTTAATCTCAGCCGGGGGAAATTCAAACGTCTGATCCGGGAGGTTGAACTTAGCTTTGTGGTCCCTTACGGAAAGCAGCAGCGCTTCATTATTCGGGAGGAGCTTATCAGGTATTTAAGTAATGGCGAACAGGAGAATCTAATAAATGCCAAGTTTAAAAATCAGAAGAGACTCGAAGCGTAGAGTTCTCCATACCGGAGAATCTGTCAGAGCAAACGGCAAATACCAGTTTAAATACGTGGTTAACGGTAAGGCCAAATTTCTGTACAGCTGGCGGCTTACCCCGACAGATCCGCAGCCTGCCGGAAAATTGCCGTGTCTATCCCTCCGGGAGCTTGAGAAAAGCATTAACCGGGATTTGGAATCACGGCTTGATCCCTCATGCAGGAATCTCACGGTCAATGAGCTTGTTGAAAGGTATCTTAAGACCAGAACTGGTGTCAGAGAATCGACACGTATCGGTTACAATTTTGTCCGTAATCTGCTTAAGAATGAGGAATTCGGAGACCGGAAGATGTGCGAGGTGAAAACCTCCGATGCCAAGCTTTTCTTAATCAAGCTGCAGTCAGACGGTCGCGGTTCAAGCACGATTAAAACCGTCCGGGGAGTGTTAAGACCTGCTTTTCAGATGGCGGTGGATGACGATTTACTGATGAAGAATCCTTTCGGATTTGAGCTGGTGGGAGTGATTTACAACACTGAAAAAACAAGACTTGCCATCACCAGAGAGCAGATGAACAAGTTTCTTAAATTTATTCATGACGACAACATCTACTGCAAGTACTATGAGGCTATTTACATTCTGTTTCATACCGGAATGCGAATATCGGAATTCTGCGGTCTGACACTAAAGGATATAGATCTGGAAAACCGAATAATCGATATCAATCATCAGGTGCAGAGATTCAGATCCGGCAAATACGACATCTGCCCCACCAAGACCAGTGCCGGAACCCGTAAACTGCCGATGACGGAGGAAGTGTATCAGATGTTTAAGTCCCTGGTGGAAAACCGACCGACAGATCTGCCGGAGGTGATCGTTAAAGGCTATGCCGGATTCCTTATCAGAGACAAGGACGGAATGCCTGAGGTGGCTCTGCACTGGGAGCACAGGTTCCAGCATGCAGTTAAGCGGTATAACGACATCTACAAAATTCAGATGCCGTCAATAACTCCTCATGTATGCCGCCACACTTATTGCAGCAATCAGGCCCGAGCAAGAATGAATCCTAAAACTCTGCAGTACCTCATGGGACATTCTGAAATTTCAGTAACCATGGACGTCTACACTCACCTCGGTCTTGATGATGCCAGGGATGAGATTACTTAAAGAGATGGAGGACGCCAGAAAGGAAATCAATAATATTGAGCGTGATACCATGCGCAGTATGGAGAGTCAGTTCAAGTACATCTAAGGCAATCCGCCACTAATCCTTTTGAGCTCATGACCATTACGGCATGGGCTTTTTTAGTGTCAAACAGAATGGCGTGTTATTCATTAACCTTGTTCTTTTCAATCTTGCCGGTATATTCAATCTGAAATATATTCATTACTCTAGGATCCGGACAGCAGAATGTAACAGCGTTCTCAGGAAGTCCTTCACGGGTAAAGGTCTGCCCATCCTTAAGTTTTGAAATGTACATATTGGCAACAGTCAGCATCCAGGGGCACAGCCTTCCTGCGTCCTTGGCATAATCATAAGTATCACCAACGCGGTGACCATAGTCACACCCACGTTTTCCTCTTTTTTCAACAACAGTGATTTTTATATTTTCATTGTTTTCAGCCATGATTGTTCTCTCAATTCTTTATTTTTGATCTTAAATTCATATCCCTATAAGTCACAGACTATATCAGCAACTTCTACCTAAATCCATCAAAAAAACTCCACTGAAGTTTGGGCTTTTTTCATATCTGCGCATAATTGTGCTAAATCCACATCGATTTAAGGCACTATAAAACTATCAAAAATTAATTTTTAAGCTTAAACTCAATTTTTGCACGAGTCATTTTGGCGCCTAAAATCAACGTTTTTACGACCGATAAGCCTAAAAACTAACCGAGTAGTCAACCTCCGTATTTTGACTACGATTTGACTACTTTTCGTGTACACAAAAGGCAGTATTTTGGATATTTTCGCCATTTCTGTTAATATTGCGAAAGGCAGTTCTGCATAGATTGAGGGCCGGCAAACCTTGCAGACATGGGCAATCTCCGGCAATTCTGGACAAGCAACAATGACAATTCGGGTGCTTTTCGTGTGCTACGGCAATATCTGCCGCAGCACCATGGCTCAGTTTGTTTTTCAGCACCTTGTCAATCAGCTGGGGGGCGGGGCGGATTTCGCTATTGATTCCCGGGCGACAAGCACTGAGGAAACTGGGAACGGCCCGCACAGAGGTACTGTCATGAAAATGAAAGAGCAGGGGATTCCGGTACTTCCTCATGCAGCCAGGCAGATTACCATGGCCGATTATCAGGGGGCGGACATGATTATCGCCATGGATGAAGCCAATGTCAGGAATCTGAACCGGATACTTGGTGGTGATCCTGACGGGAAGGTTTTTAAACTCCTCAGCTTCTGTTCACTTGACAGGGACATCGCGGATCCCTGGTATACCGGGGATTTTGATGCGACCTATGACGATGTTCTCATGGGCTGCCGCGGGCTTGTTTCCCATTTCAAGTCATTGGGGCTTCTTTACTGATCTTTTCGAAGTCTATTGCCGTCATAACGGGGCTCTTTGCTGTAATTTTCCCGGTCAATGCTGGAAATGCGCCGTTGTTTTTTCTGTAAACCGTTATTTTTTCGGAAGTCAGGGGTATTGTTTTTTTTTGTTTCTGCATTCTGAAGAACCGTGTGTGACATATGTCTCTATTTTCTCTTGTTTTCTGTAGTTAAATTTCATATGTGTTTTATTTGGTATACAGGGGCTATTTTCTAATTCTGCGGGCTTAAGCGCTAAGGATCTTGGCAATAACAGTATTTATCAAAATTTCCGGGAGTTTTATGGAAATGTTTTCAGATGTTTGAAAGTATTTTCATTCAAAAATTTGTAAAAATATTTCATCTGCGTGTTGCAAAGTGTGCACAATATCACTATTATGAGAATGTGCTCAGAGAGATGAGCAAAACAAATTTCGGAGGAAAACGAAATGAAAAGACTTTTTAACAGACATTCCGAGACTGAGAATCTCGCTCCGGTTACCCGCAAATACTTCTTCAGCTACATGAAGTAAACAGGGATGGTCAAGTACGGGACCGGTATTTGAAAAGCTCTCGCAGCTTGTGGAACAAAAGCGTTAAGAGGTACCAGATATGAAGAGATTATTTAGCAGAAATATCGCTATTGAAAATTTAGCTCCGGTAACCCGCAGATACTTTTTCAGTTACGCGAAGTAAAAGGGCGGACATAGCTCCGGGGGCTGTAATTCTCCGGATCAGTTTTGAAGGGTTTTGCTAAGAGGTAATCAAAATGAGACTGTTTAGCAGATATGCTGAGGACAAGCGGCTGGCACCAGTAACCTGCAGCTATTGTTTTAGCTACGTCAGGTGGTAATGAGTTCCCGTCAGGAAGTCTTTCAGGTACAGTACACGGAAACCGGTATTCTCAGGAATGCCGGTTTTCGCGTTTAGGGGCCGCCGGGCTTAATAATTGAAAGCTTGTATCAAAATCAGTATGAATATTCCTTGCCCAGGTTTTTCACGGGGTATAATGACGCAGTTTTCTTCTGAATATTGGGAATGCCTCCATGAAAGTTAAATTGATAGCTGCCTGCATTGTTTTTTTAATTCTGTTTGGTTTTATTGTCATTGAATCCTCCATAACTATTGTGGATGAAGGAGAGAAGGGGGTTATTACCACCTTCGGTGAAGTATCCGGAACTGTGGAACCAGGCCTTAATTTTGTGCTGCCGTTTGCCCAGAAGAACCATATTTACAGCACCCGCGTTCAGAAGACCATGTTCGGAGCCGGAAAGGACGTGCTGAGTGCCTATTCCTACGATCAGCAGATTATTGAGTCCTACCGTATTTCAATCACCTGGCAGTATAACGCTGCCAAGATCGTTGATGTGTACAAGCACTTCGGCAAGAATGACGATATCTTCTATACCGTGGTTTCTCCGATAGTGCAGCAGAGCTCCAAGATTCTGTTTGGTCACTATACCTCCCAGACAATCGTGCAGAAGCGCAGTGATCTGAGTCAGGAGCTGGACCACAATATTAAGGATCTTCTGGCCAACTATCCCATTAATGTTCTTTCCGTTCAGATTGAGGATGTGAACTTTTCCAGAGCGTATGAGAGCATAATTGAGCAGACCGCCCAGAAGAAGCAGGAAGTTGAAAAGGCCAAGAACGAGCTTCAGAAGGTGGAAATTGAATCCCAGCAGCTGGTAGCCAAGGCCGAAAGCGAAAACAAGGCCAGAAAGCTTGAGGCTGAAGCCAAGGCCTATGCCATTGAGATTCAGGCCAAGGCCGAGGCTAACGCTATTAAGCTCAAGGCCGAAGCTCTCAAGGCCAATAAGGAACTGGTGGATCTTACTATCGCCGAAAAGTGGAACGGCACTGTGCCGCATACCATTATGGGCGGAAATGATGCATCCAGGGTAGTGCCGATTTTTCGGGTAAATCAGGCTAAGGATTAATAGGCTAGTCCTTTCAGCTGGTATATACGGGCCACCCTTCACGGTGGCCTTGCTGTTTTCGGGCCGGAAATGCAAGAAGATGTCAGGGCGGGAGGAACCTGGCATTGGTATGACAGAAGCTCAGCCGGTAAATATGAACCGGAAAGAACGCTCCACCGGCTTAGTATTCCCCCAGGGTTCCGTGAGGCTGATTCGGAGACTGTCCCTATCTTCGCTGCCGGCCCTCAGTGTTTTTCCGTCTCTTTTTAAAAGCTCCGGATTACGCAGCTCCATTTTCTTCCGGATTTTGCGGAGTGCTGTCTCCGCTGAGTTCGGGAGGAGGTTCTCTGATAATGCCGCAGCTTCTGGCCAGGTTTTCTGCCGCAGTGATACTTGCTGCAACGAAGCCTTTCAGGAACTTTTCAGGACCGATAGCAGCGATGCCGTTTTCCGTTTTCTTCATGACAGCAATGTTTTCGTTATTATGCTCCCGGCCGTTTCTGAGGAGAGAGATTAGCTGGTATAAATGGCCTCTGACGCCGTCCCTGTCATAAATCATGTCCGGATGTCTGTTTGTATACCAGTTGTAAATTATTGTTCCCTTATCATTGTAGGCAAAGTCATTTTCATCCAGATGAAGCTCATTTTCAGCAATGCTCTTGAAGCCTTCGTAAAGGAAGAACAGAGCTCTTACAAGCTCCCGGTGGCTGCCGCGGGAGAGGGCGGTTTTGGCCTTTTCAATGCAGAAGACGGTTCTTTCCTCTGTCAGCCGGTTCTTTTCGATATCGTGGAAGTAGCTTCTGAGATCCCTGTGCAGTAACTGGATGAAGGGGGGACAGGATTCCTCGTTTGCGGGATTCCGGAAGAATTCAATAATGTCCCGGCCGGCCTCGTAGGATTCCCTGAAGCAGCACAGATTCTCATAAAGGGAGCTCTGCCGGGCCTGCTCCGCCAGCTTCGGATGATCTGCGAAGTCGGTTTTTAATATTCTTTCCAAACAGATGGGATCCCGGTTTTCCTTGAACTTGGCAATATCCAGGGCGTCATAGAGCACGGCCGAAACAGCGGAAAGAGATCTCAGATCTCCGGAGAGGAAGCCCTGATCCCCCGGCAGAGACTCCATCATTTTCCGGATTTTACGGAGGATTTCCCCGGCCTTCTCCCGATCCTCCGGAGCTGGCAGATTCTCCAGTTCCTTTTCATTTCTGAAAAGTCTGTTATTGGATAGCAGAACCACTGGGCTGGGATCTCCGGCATCTCCGTACCAGATCTGCCGGAGCCGTACGTTCTTCCGGAGAAATGACAGCATGAAGAGAACAGAGGAAAATATAATGGGAACATAGCGGTAACAGTGGGTGATGTCCAGAAACACGCTGGTGTTTTCGGGAATCTTTTCGCCGATCCTTTCTGCAATCCGCTCCGGTTTTTCCAGAAGATTGTTCAGGAGTACCACCTGAAATTCGAATCCCAGCTCGTTAGCCACAGTCTTTCCTAGTTCGTTGATGGTTTCCTGATCCTCAGGCGGCATTTCAGAAATGGTCTTTTCATTTTCGGAAATTGTATTGCCGTAGCTTCCCAGGATATCCAGAATGTCCTGAAAACTTCCACTAGTGTTTTTAAAGCAGTCCTTCAGGGATTCGGCTGCCAGGTACCAGGCACTGGAGGCCGTACCGGCCAGTACCAGCCGTTTTAGACAGTTCTTGCCTGAAAGGTAACTGGCAAGTCCGGCTCCGGCAAATTTCATGGGCCCGAGAAGAATTTCGGAGCCGTCGTCCTGTTTCATGCGGTATTGCATAAGGTCGTAGCTGTCCCGTCCCACAAAGGATATCAGGGTGCCGGAGCTGGCTGCGGGATCGGTAGCGGAGGCAGTGTCATCGGGAACCACATCAGAAATGAATTCCCTGATGCTGTTCAGAAAGAGAGATCTGTGTTTTTCTGAACTGTTAAGATGATTGACGGAATTAAGCGTGCTCTTGATTCGGGACGCCTTGCTGGGATTTGCGCTGTTCTCCAGAATTCTGACTGTGGTGAGAGAGGCATGAAGATAGTCATTTACGCTGCAGTACATCCTTACCAGCTTTTTCAGATCAGGCTCCTTGCCGCTGCACCATGCCAGTCTTTCCGCTATGAGCCGGCGGAGATCCTGCTGTTCTGTGGTTACGGTCTTCTGAAAATCATGGAATACTTTCCGGGCCCGGCTGTAAAATCCAAGACTTTCGTAGAACATTCCCTCCTCGGCGATGGCGCCTGCCCGGGGGCCGGACATAAGAGAGTTCAGGTTTGAGAGTTCGCCGGAATAGCGGAAGGTGCTCAGCTTTTCGGTGGTTCTGAAGAGTCTGTCGCACAGGGACAGATTCCTCATGTTGAATTTATCAGGAACTATGGATTTTTGCGGTGGCGGCAGTTTTTTGGCCAGCTGTTCAAGAGTGCTGGCCAGCTCTGTCATGGTGTTAAGCATGTCCTTTGCGCTGCTATCGCGTTCTGCAAGATTGCAAAGGGTTCGCAGCCTGAGGGTGGAGAGATCTTTCGGAGTAATTTTCTGAGGCGGGGTGGCAGTTTCCGAGCAGAAGATATTTTTTATAGAAATGCGGACGCCTCCCAGAAGCTGCAGACATTCCAGTGATAAAAATGTAAGTACCGGCAGGAAACGAAGTCCGTTGCTCATGTCGATATGAATGCTGAGCTTTCTTTTGCAGTCATTTTCTCCGATTACCTGGTCCTTGATGGTTCTGATGAACACTGCCTTGTCATGTTCGGTGTTCAGGAATCTGGGAATGACGATGAATTTGACTGTGAGCTTGCCACCGAGTTCCCGGTTAAGGGCGTCTGCCAGTTTTTCAGGATCCTCTGCGGATGAAGATCCGGCCGGAAAGTACCTTCTGGCCTCAGTTTCAGCTGTTTTCAGATCGTCGGAAAACAGCGGTGTATCGGGTATTACTGATTGCAGCCCGGAATTCCGGAACCCCTGTTTGAGATAGTTTCCGGCATATCTCCAGCAGCTCTGCATGGTTCCTGTAAAAACCACGATATCTGGGCAGGATTTCTGTCTGATAAGACGGGCCATAACGGCGCTTCCCGAAAAACTGAAAACCTCCGGGGGCTGGTATTCTGTACAGGCAAGAGTATCGGCATGCGGGTTCCCGCACTCATCAATGAAATTATAGGTGGCAGTGCGGTAGGAGGCGTTTCCCAGAGCGCAAATAAGAATGCTGGTATCCTTCATTGTCTGTCCTTATTTTTGTATGTCAGGCAGTCTGATTAAAAGCTGTATGTACCATAACGGTGACCTGTTCCAAAGTTTCTGAGGGGAACTGGTGCCTGTTCCGCCGGGAGAATGAAAAACGTTCTTAAAATGGAATGACGGTATTTCCAGTGATTGGTGGCAAACTGCAACGCCATACGAAGCCAAGAGTAACTTCAAATCCCAGATAGCGCCATTAGAACCGGGGAGTCACAGCATTAGCCTCCCCGGAAAACAGTATCAGAGAGCTATTTAGATACGTCTGTATGTTTTCAAATTGTAACATTGATATTCTGACTATAACCGGATAAAAGTCTCATTTAAATGAATATGTAGCCTGTTTCAAAATTAAATATCATAACTAATTCATGATTACTAAGATAAGTAATCTGATTTAAAGACTTATATTAAGCCATGAAAATGCGTAAATTTATAGAATAGTTATTAATACCTAAAAAATGAGTCTAAGGATCTTAAATGATGTACCGCATTTCAGTTTTTTGTGATGGAGATCGGGCACCCAGGTAATATTCTCCTTTTTAGGGGATCGGTTTTTTGAAAAAGTGGTAGAATTTTATGTAACAAAGATCTAACTGGAACACTGTCAGGATGTGATGTATTTTTGACACCGGTTGGGCCTTTGTGACATAATGGCCCCCGAACGGAGGAGCCGCAAAGGGGCCAACCCTTTAGCGGTATTGAAACAACTCAAGTACCGGAGCACTTTCCTTTGTAACCAACATCGCCGCAAAGGGGCCAACCCTTTAGCGGTATTGAAACTACAGCAAACTCGGTGATCTCAGGAGGAAGCGGAATTGCCGCAAAGGGGCCAACCCTTTAGCGGTATTGAAACCCTAAAATCGTGAGTGATGTTGAAATTAACCATCTGTCGCCGCAAAGGGGTCAACCCTTTAGCGGTATTGAAACCTAAACCATGAACAGTGTTGAGTTTTGCCGATGAACCGCCGCAAAGGGGTCAACCCTTTAGCGGTATTGAAACCTAAACCATGAACAGTGTTGAGTTTTGCCGATGAACCGCCGCAAAGGGGTCAACCCTTTAGCGGTATTGAAACCTAAACCATGAACAGTGTTGAGTTTTGCCGATGAACCGCCGCAAAGGGGTCAACCCTTTAGCGGTATTGAAACATAGTCGGCAGGATGTTGGAACCGTGATAGAGACGGTGCCGCAAAGCGGCCAACCCTTTAGCGGTATTGAAACCTGGCTGCCCTTTCTAACATAGTCCCGCACGATTTCCGGCCGCAAAGGGGCCACCCCTTAGCGGTAGTGAAACCAGGTTGTCTTGCTTTCGAGCAGATCTGCGGCTTTCGTACGCAATGGGACTACCCCCCTGGCGGTTTAAATGTCTTTAAGGACATGAACGTATGTCAGGTGTTGTATCCTTGTTACTGCCACGTATATCTGCGTAGGGAGACTTGATGTTATACCTGATTTGAAAGCATTAGGCCTGTTCAGGTGCTCCCAGACCTTCTGCATATCAGTCTCAAAGAAGAAATTGGATCTTGCTGCCCTGTCTGTGATTCCTAAAGAATTTCTTCTTTCCTCATCTTTCATGCTAACAGCATCAAAGTAAATGACGGGATCTGTAACCTGTCTGACATAAGAATTGAGTACATTCCCTGAAATCCTGAAATTGATGGCAGTCTGCCGGTTAGCCAGCCCCTGATTCAGCTGGGATCATATGGCGATAATCTTCTCTGCCAGTTTTGGCAAATTTGACAATAAGCTCCAGATATTAAAGATAATCAGTGCATAAAGCATACCCTTCGCGCTTTAATTTAGGATCGGGAAAGACGGTTAAAACAGAAGATGGGAATGCAGTCTGACGGATATGGAGTTTTATTCAGCTGATGTTTGTCTGTTCAGACCGGCAAGGGTACCGGTATCCTTCTGATGAGGAGCTTTCTGCCCATACTGACCGTTATTTTTATGAAATGATGTCAATACCAGAATGAATATTCAATTTTATGCAGAAGCGGAAGGCGAATGCTTTTCCAGAGGAGATGAATTTCCTTTTGTTAAGACAAGGGAAGTTTTCTCTTTATGTTTCAGGAACTTCTGAACTGCAAAAAAATGCAGGGCCTGCATTTTTTTGCAGCAGGGAGAATTTGTCCGGTTCTGATCGGGATCAGTCCTGAATGGGTGTGGACAATGCGGTCTTTTCCACGGTGCAGTTTATTCCGGCCGGGGATCGCCTCCTGGTTTAGATAACACAGCTTTCTGTGCGATAGGTTTTGAGTTTCCCGATTATTTCCAGATTTTCAGGTACAACCTCCGTAATATGCGCCGGCTCGCCGGGAATGAAGATAACCGATTTATCCCGATCCGGAGCGGTGATTTCGGTGATGTCTCTTTTCAGTTCGGCAAGCTCCCGTTCGGTAACCCGGAGACAAAACACCGAGTACTGCACCCGATGCCCGTAGTTTTCCAGATACTTTACAAGACGGCGTCTGATTTTGTCCAGACTGAGGTCATAGGCGACGTAGATGAATCTCTTCATAATCAGTACTCCATTCCGATGTAGCTATTAAGCTCTCCCTTCAGAGTTTTCAGGAGGATCCCTGCCTGCTGATAGATGATTTCCCGCCAGGAGAGCCGTTTTCCCGAATAACGATGTGTGCAGAAGGTGTCCAGGCGACGCTGAAACAGAGTGATAAATTTTTTCCGGGAGCTTTCATTCAGGAGACAGATCTTTTCGTTTCTGTCATTGTATTCTTCGGTGAAATCCGCCACTGTAAACAGCCGGTTTCTGACAATGGAAATTATCAGGGCATCTACCACCGGGGCACGGAATTCTTCCATAAGATCAAGGGCCAGAGCCGGTTTTCCCGAACGTTCGGAATGCAGAAACCCCAGCCATTCGCTGAGTCCGTAAAGCCCTGACGGCGGTGATGACGTTATTAAGCAGAAGGGCATAGCCAAAGGAGAGCAGGGCATTCAGATGATCCCCGGGCGGTCTATGGGATCTGCCGTTCATGATGAGCTCTGTGCCGGTTTCCGAGATTTTCAGGGACAGTGCAGCAAAGTAGAGGCTGGCCGCTTCTCCTTCAATACCCATGAGCTTAGCAGTATTTTCTGCGGTGCTGGAGAGCTTACAGAGCCAGTTCAGACTGATAAGACAGTTTTTTATTTCAGTGGTCTGGCCGTCCCGGCTGATTCTGCGGATCAGTTCCGACTGATTCCGGATTTTGGTTTTGATGAGCGCCCGGGAGATTTCAAGTGCTTTTCCGCATTCTGGGAGACGGTAACCTGATACTTCAGGGCAGTGGCGTTTTTATAGCCGCTGTCGGTTCCGGCGGAGATGGCGTAGCATTTTCCGGTCAGAGATGTCAGGATTACCGGAATGCCGTTTTCGGCCGTAACCTTCAGACAGGGCGTGCTGATACTGATGCCTCCCACTGCAACCAGCATGCTGATTTCAGACAGGGGCTTTTTGGTGTCCGGAAAGGCTTCGCGGCGCACAATCAGACATTTGTCGGAGACGGACACCCGGCTTCCCTGGGTGCAGATAAACAGGGGATACTTTTCATAATCATTTTTGATGTAGAGCCGCCGTTCCTCCGGGGACATATTTTCCAGGCCGGGGATTCCTGGAGTAAGCCCTGCCGGAGCGCACCTTTCCAAAAACTGGCAGCCGGAACAGCGTTCGCAGCATTTTTCCGCCGCCGGAGGGAGCGGTGCCTGCATCATGCTTACGATCCGGGGCGGGAGACTTCGGAATGCAGCCATTTCGCCTGCGGAGAAGCTTTCCAGGTGTGAGAGGCCGGTAAGGGGATCCTGCATGACTCCGGTATGACAGGTTCGGCCATTCTCTTCCATTAGCCAGAGGCAGAATTTCAGAACGGTTTTCTGTTCCTCTGGTGGCACTGTATCCAGGGGAGACAGTCCGGCCACCGGAGTGTCGTTGTAGCTGTGGAGGCGAATCACTCCTTTAAAACGGTGATCAGAGCTTGTAAGTCTGAGTGTTTCGATACAGACCAGGGTATTTCGGGGCCGGGGCCTCATACTGGTGATCCCGGAAATGAGATCTGAAGCCGGATCCAGATTGTCCCCGGGAAAATAAATCACAGGAGGAATCTCCTTTAGCAGCCCGGGGGCCGATCCCCTCCGGAAAGAAGAAAATCCGGCGGCAGCTTTTCCGGTATGCTGTTTCCGGCAAACATCTCCTGGCAGCGGTGCCATAGGATCCGGGGACATTTAACGAAATCGAGAATGGCCCGCCAGGTGAAACGGAAGGAGTTTGCGGGGACAGCAGAGCGGAAGTGGCATTTTCAGTTTGGGGGTGGCTGGAGCTTCAGGCATGTTCATGGCGGGGGACCTCCTGGTTGTTCGGGGAAAAGGCAAATCCGGAAAAAAACAGAACCTCGTATGCTGTTACAGCCGGTCCGGAGTGCTGCCTAAGGATAATTATCGCCGCAAGGCAGCAGCTCCCCGGAATTAATAAGTGCCGGTTCCTGAAATGATAGCAGGCATATCCTGCCCCCGGGGTCTGAGGGGCGGTAATGGCCGCAGCATCTTCCGGCGGAGACTGCTGGCCCCCGGAGGTTTTGAAAAGATAATCCTCCTGGTGTGACTTTCTTAAAGTTATCTTTCCTGAAAATTGGCGACAATCTCCGGAGGGCACTGTCATTCACTTTTTTTCGGCCGCAATGCTGCAGGAAAGCGTAACAGTTCCGCGGAAATTATGCCGGAGGGAGCCAAAAAAGCATGAACAGAGAACAAAAATCCCAAAGAAAGCCTGACAGGAGATTCGTGATCATTTTTATGGCGTTTATGCTGGTGCTGGGCTTCGGAGTCCTGATTGCGGATCGCTGCGACACTGCCAGACTTGTTCCCGGAAAGGGTCTTGAGGAAACGCTGGCCAATATGGGAAACCGGGCTCTTTATAAAAGCGGGCGTTCCGACAAAATTGAGCGGGTAGAGAATATTGTCTGCGAGAAAACCGGTGGCCGTTACCGGAGAGAAAGCTACAGCTGTACTGCCCGGGCCTACCTGGCCGGCGGCAGGATTACGGAAATGTGCATCACGAAGGATTTTGAGTTTGACGCAGTTCCCAAAGGCCGGGGAACCTATAAAAACCGTCTGACACTCAGTGTCAGCATGTGCCGGCTCGGCAGGGCTATCGACGCTGTCAGCACCTTCGAGTATGCCGATTATGACTATGATCTGACCTCCGATACCGTGAAATAGGCCACCGGCCGGCGGGAATATTTTTCCGGCAGGTTTCAGGAAGAGATCCGGAAACAGGCGGCAGGCTCTCTTCCTGCCAGGGAGGAGGCGGTCTTCTTTTATGATAGTGCGGCCCCGTTTCTGCGCGGGGAGAAGCCGCCGGAGCATTTCCCGGGTCATAAGAAAGCCGGAGATACCGTTATGTACCTCCGGCTTTTTCTGGCCTTTAAAGTTTCCGGACGGGGCCCGGAGAACTCAGCGGTCTGCTAGGCCACCCGGTCTCCCGGCTTAACACCGGCATCGGCTGACAGGAGGAAGATATCCTTATTTCCGGAGCCGGCAGAAAGGATCATGCCTTCGGAAATCCCAAAACGCATCTTCCGGGGTGCCAGATTGTAGATCATGATGACAAATCTGCCGATCAGGGCGGCGGGGGCCGGATAGGCGGACTTGATGCCCGAGAATACCTGTCTCTCTTCGCCGTTCCCCAGATCCAGCCGGAACTTCAGCAGCTTGTCGGATTCCGGCACCTCCTCGCAGGAGATTACCCGGGCAGCCCGCAGATCCAGCCTGGCAAAGTCGTCAATGGTTACGGTTTCCGGAGCTGCTTCCCCGGACTGTTCCGCCTTTTTCTCCTTCTTTTCAGACTTCCGGGAAGCGCTGCCCTTGCTTTCCTGGGCACTGAGATCCTTAAGATCCTGAAGAGAGTCGTTAATCATGGCCTCCACGGACTTCATGTCAATGCGTTTGAAGAGAGCCTTGAACGGTGAAATCTCGGTTCCCAGCAAAGCCCGGTCCAGAGAATTCCAGTCCAGATCAGTTTTCAGGAATGCCGCGCTGTCCCGGGCCAGCTTCGGAAGCACCGGAGACAGGTAGGTGATAAGCACCCGGTAGAGGTTCAGGCAGGTGGTGCAGATCCGCTGAAGCTCCGCATCCCGGCCGGCATCCTTGGCCAGTACCCAGGGCTCCTTTTCGTCCACGTAGCGGTTGGCACTGTCGGCCAGGTCCATTACCTTTCTGATAAGGGCGGAGTATTCTCTTGACTGGTATCCGGCGGCGATTTCCTCCTTTGCGGCGGTAAAGGATTCCAGAAGCTCCGGGGCGTCCAGGGTGTCTGCCAGGCGGCCCTGGAACTTCCGGGTAATAAACACGGCAGTACGGGAGGCCAGGTTTACCAGTTTGTTTACCAGGTCGGAGTTGGTGCGGGCCACAAAGTCCGGCAGGTTCAGATCCAGATCGTCGATTTTGCCGTTCATCTTGGAGGCATAGTAGTAGCGGAGACATTCCGGATCAAAATGCTTAAGATAGGTGGCGGCCTTGATGAATGTCCCCTTGGACTTGCTCATCTTGGCTCCGTTGACGGTAACATAGCCGTGCACGTACAGATGATCCGGAACCCGGCAGCCGGCGCCGTGGAGCATGGCCGGCCAGAACAGACTGTGGAAATACAGAATGTCCTTGCCGATAAAGTGCACCATTTCGGAATCGGAATCCTGTTTGAGGAAATCCTCGAAGCAGATGCCCTTTGAGTCCATAAAGTTCTTGAAGGATGCCAGATAGCCTACCGGCGCATCCAGCCAGACGTAGAAGTACTTGTTTTCGGTGCCCGGGATCTGAAACCCGAAATACGGGGCGTCCCGGCTGATATCCCACTGCTGGAGTCCGGAGTCGAACCATTCCTGAAGCTTGTTGGCCATTTCCCGGGGGATGGTGCCGGAGGCGATCCAGTCTTTCAGGAAGGCGTCGAACTGCGGAAGATCAAAGAAATAGTGCTCTGATTCCTGCATTACCGGAGTGGCTCCTGAAATCACCGAGCGGGGATTAATGAGGTCCGCCGGAGAGTAGGTGGCACCGCAGCATTCGCAGTTGTCGCCGTACTGATCCTCTGCGTGGCATTTCGGGCAGGTTCCCTTGACGAAGCGGTCCGGCAGGAACATTTTCTTCTCCGGATCGAAAAGCTGGGAGATTTTCTTAACCTGAATGTACCCCCGATCCCGGAGCGTGGTGTAGAGCTTTTCGGAAATCTCGCGGTTTTCCGGAGAATTGGTGCGGTAGTAATGGTCGTAGCTTATTTCAAAACCGGCGAAATCCCGGCGGTGCTCGTTCTCCATCTCGCCGATAATGTCCTCCGGGGTGCGGCCCAGCTTCTGTGCCTTGATCATAATCGGGGTGCCGTGCTGATCGTCAGCGCAGACAAAATACACCTGGCGTCCCAGCATTCTCTGGAATCTGACATAGATATCCGCCTGGATGTGTTCCAGAATATGACCCAGGTGAATGGACCCGTTGGCATACGGCAATGCGCAGGTTACGAGTAAGGTGTTTGACTGTTCTGTCATTATTTTAAAGCTCCGTTGGCCTTTTCTGTAAAAAGTGTGAGTATTTTAACAGATTGGCCGGAGACAATAAAGGAGAGAAAGGCCGGGAGCCTGAAGACTTCCGGAACCACGGCCCGGTTTTCCCGGCAGCCGGGGATTTCTGGTTTCCTCCGGGGGAAAAGCGGCTGCCGGAGAGGGGAGGGAGCGGCTGATCTAGCGGAATTTGCTCAGGCACTCGTCGAACTGCCGGGCCACGAAGTTCCAGTCTATGTGATTCATAAACCTGGCTACGTAGTCCTGGCGCCGGTTCTGGTAGTCAAGATAGTAGGCATGCTCCCAGATGTCGATGCAGAGCAGGGGGTAGAGAGCTTCATGCAGTGGCGTTCCGGCATTGCTGGTGTTTATGATGCTCATTTTTCTGGTCATGGGATCCATGGCCAGCCAGGTCCATCCGGCGCCGAAGTTTGATACGGCGGATTTCTGGAAGGCATCAAGAAAAATATCTGTGCTCCGGAACTGCCGGGATAGCTCCTCGGATAGCCGGGAGGGGATCAGCGGGGGCTGCGGGATCATGCAGTTGAAGAAAAAATCATGATTGAAGGCCTGGGCGGCGTTGTTGAAGATGGGCCCTACGGCGGTGCTTACGATCTGCCAGATTTCCTTGTCCTGGTAGTAGGTCTTTTCAATAAGCTCGTTGGCGGTTTTGACATAGTTCTGGAAATGCCGGTTGTAGTGAAAATCCATGGTTCTTTCGGAAATGAACGGTTCCAGTGCTGCCAGAGGATACTTGAGTTTCGGAAATGAAAGTGCCATATGTGCCGTTTCCTTATTATAATAATTATTTTGGCTTAATAAGCGGCCCGTATGTCCGGCGGGCCGTAAAGCCGCTTTTTGAGAGAATGCTGCCGCAGCCGGAATATTGCTGTGTGATGACACAGACTGAACCGGGGCTGTTCAGCTGTTTTCAGAATGCACCAGAGTCTTTAATATGGCAAAAGGAGAATTTTCAAAATTTGGATCCGGCTCCGGATTTTTTTGCGGTGTTTCCTCTTTCTTATGTAAGAAACTCATTTTTTTTATCTCATTGGCCACCCGGGCCCGTTCCTGCATATCCGGAGGTAGCGGCCAGCCGCCCAGATCCCGGTAGCGGTTTATGAGCCGGCAGAACAGGTCGGTTTCTATTTCGGCATCGTATTCCGCACCGTGAGCTCTCTTGCCGTCAAATTCCAGTCCCGCGGTTTCCACGGCCACCCGGAGCACGGACTGGCCGGTAAACACCATGGACAGTGTGGCCAGGTCAATGACTGAAAAGGGATGAAAAGGGCATTTTTTGGCGTTGAGCCGTTCCGCGGCCGCCATGATGAAGCCGTGATCAAAGCTGCCGTTCTGTCCTACCAGGATGCAGCGGGTGCAGCCGGCAGTCCGGGCTTTTTTGGAGAGAGTCTTGAACAGAGGCTTCAGAAAGCTTTCCTCGGTAACCGCCTTTCTTTCCGGAGCGTAGGGATCCACCCCCAGAAAATCCAGATTGGACTTTTCCAGGTTTGCTCCCGGAAAGGGCAGGATATTGGCATGATAGCTTTCGTCCCGCACCAGATCTCCGGATTCGGTGAACTTTACGGTACAGGCAGCCACTTCGATCAGGGCATCGGTTTCAGGCCTGAAGCCTGCAGTTTCCACATCCACGATTACGGGATAAAAGCCCCGGAAGCGTTCCGCAAGAGTCATGGAGGATTCGCTGTTTTCTGGGGTTTCCGTGTTATTCTGTGTGCTGGAGGAGTCCATGATGATCCTTAAGAAGTGATGCTGATGACTGGCGCCCGTATGCCCTGGCCGCCAGTTTCCGGCGTGATTTTATCACAGAGACCGGCTTTCATGGTTAATTTTGTTGGAAAAGTGTTCCGGGTTTTCGGCGGCCTTTGGGAAAATGCTTCATTTCTGGCCTGATTTTTGCTTAAATACCGGAAAACAGTATCTGATACTGGTGAATGACGATTTTCCGGCGACGGGGATAATGACAATGAAAACACCTCTGGCATATATTGGCTTTCTCTGCGGGGCTCTGGCAGCCTCTGCCGGTGCTGTGACCTTTGTTAACGGCGATACGGCAAATCCGGTCTGGACTCTGGAAAAGTCTCCGGCAAAATGTCTCCTCTTCCAGAAAATTCCCGGCTGGGGGCGGGTCGAGTTTGCTGTGAGATCCGGCAAGGAGCCCTTTCTGGAGCTTACCCTGTATCCGGTACGGCCATTTTCCCGCAAGGGGATCATGACCTTCCGGGAGGAAGCTCCGGAATGGCGTCCCGGAATCCGGGATCGGGAATACGGTCCGGTGAAGATCTACCGGGATTTTCCGGGCTATCTCCGGGGCGAGCAGGCCTGGTATGCGCTGTCATCCCTGGAAAAGGGGCTTCATGCCGCTTTCGTATACCGGGACGACCGGTATTACCGGGATGAGGACATCCGGGTTCTCCTGAGTCCCTACGAATTCGGAAAGTACAATCTGGAATTTCAGGAATGCCAGACCGGGCTTCTGGACTACGGGCTCCGGGATGTGCGCTACCTTACACTGCACTTTGACGGCAAGTCAGAGAAGCTGACCTCCTACTCGCGGGAGCAGCTTTCCCGGCTCAGGGAATATCTGAAGTCGGATCCCGATATCTGGAAAAGCGTGGTGATTTCGGTATTTACCGACAGCACCGGCACGGATGCGGACAATCAGAAGCTTACCGGGGCCCAGGCCGGGGTGGTTGCGGGATTCCTGAAGGAGGGCGGGATTCCGGCAGAGAAGATTGTTACCCGATCCTTCGGCGAGAGCCATCAGGGGGTTCTTAACGAGATCGAGCCCGACAGGAGAACCAACCGCCGGGTGACTGTAGAGGTCCGGACGGATTACGACAGCTGACTTTTATTCAGGGACTGGCATATAATGCCGGAGCGGGTACCGCTGTTTCCCGTAGGGGGACGGCGGGACTTTTTTCTGGGAATACCCCGGATGAAGCTCCCGCAAAAGCCAGTCAGATAATGATAGTAATGCGGACGCAGACGTCCCGGCCGATGATAACAATATGCTGATAATACTTTTGAAATTCCTGCTGGAGCTGCCGCTCCCGTTCCCTGGCTGTTCCCGGTGCCGCCGAATGCCGTCCCTGCGGAGGATCCCGGCATTCGTTCCGGCGCTCCTGGGGCTGGCTCTCATGCTATTATTTCCAGGTGCGGCCTTTCCGGCCCCGGAGCGGCATTCCCCCGCCGTCTCCGGCAAAACGGTCCGGGATTCCGGCGGTGTCAGCTTTTCTGCTGATGCCAGCGGTTTTGTGCTCCTTTCCAGGGCTGTCCCGGATGCCATTCTGGAAATCCGGTACTATTCCACCTACAACTTTGTCGGCCGCCGTATTGACGGCTATGAGGAGCCGGAAGCTCTCCTGACCCGGGAGGCTGCTGCCAGGCTCCGGGAGGTCAGCGATGAGCTGGTAAAAAAAGGGTACCGGCTGAAGATATTCGATGCCTACCGTCCGCAGAGCGCCGTGGATCATTTTATGAGATGGGCCAAAACCCCGGGGGATGCGGCTATGAAGCCGTATTTTTACCCGGACCTGGACAAGGCGGTGCTGTTCCGGGAGGGGTTTATTGCCGCCCGATCCGGACATACCCGGGGCAGTGCGGTGGATCTGACGCTTTTCGACATGGCGTCCGGGAAAGAGGTGGACATGGGCGGCCGCTTTGACTGGTTCGGAGCGGAAAGCCATCAGGACTTCAGGGGGCTTACCGCAGCCCAGCGTGCCAGCCGGAAGCTGCTTCGTGACGTCATGACTGCCCATGGCTTCAGAGCGATTTCAAAGGAATGGTGGCATTTTTCCCTGCAGAACGAACCCTATCCCCGCACCTACTTTACCTTTCCGGTATCCTCCCGGGCGGTCTCTGCTCCCGGAGGAAGCGCGGAGAATTCCCGAGCATCCTGTGATCCGGATGGCGGCCTCCCGGCAGAAAACAGGGAGCCCCGGCAGTAGCGGCCGTTTCCGGGAGCGTCCTTATTCTGCAGTTTTCGCATACTGTCCCGCACCGCCATATGGTATGATCACTGAAAAGGTCTGTTATGACCGGCAGGGGCGGGAGGCGGCTGTGGGAATCTGGATTGCAATTCTTATTTTTATCATTCTTATAACCCTGGCAGCGCTGTGGCAGATCTGCCGCGGGGTGCTGAGGCTTCTGGCTGCCTTTAAGGGCCGGGAGCGGCTTTCCCGGGGCGCTCTGGCAGGAGCGGTATTTGCCGTGCTCGCAGTATTTGCTGTACTGGCACTTTCTCTCCGTACCATGAATGCGGTCATTATCTTCTGCCATCTGGCGGTGTTCTGGTTTTTGGCAGATCTTCTTTTCGGTCTGGCCGGCACGCTTCTGAAAAGGCGGCCCGGACGTCTTCTCCCGGCAGTCCTGGCCTTTCTGGCTGCTTTTTCGGTGCTGTCCCTTGGCTGGTACCAGGCTCATCATGTGGCGAGAACCGAATACCGTCTGACCACGGACAAGCGGATTCCGGACCTCAGAATGGTGATGCTTGCCGATGTGCACCTGGGAACCACCTTTGACGCCGCAGGGTTTCAGGAGCTTCTTGAGGTCATGGAGCAGGAAAAGCCCGACATGATGCTGATTGTCGGGGATTATGTGGACGAGAGCACTTCCCGGGAGGATATGGAAAAGGCCGCCCAGGCGCTGGGAAAAATCAGGCCGCCCCTGGGGATCTTCTATGTTTTCGGAAATCATGACAGGAGCCCCCGGGCCTTCGGGGCCGCAGAGCTGGCGGCGGGGCTCCGGGAAAACGGGGTAACGGTGCTGGAGGACGAAATTGCGGAACCGGCTCCGGGAGTTCTTATCGCCGGCCGAAAGGATCTTTCGGCAGTACGGCAAAAGGGCGGCTTCAGAATGCCGCTCGGGGATCTCCTTCCGGCGGACAGCCGGGAACGGTATGCTGTGGTCATGGATCATCAGCCGGCCGCCTTTGCCGAAACCGCGGCGGCCGGAGCGGATCTGGCGGTTTCCGGACATACTCACGGCGGACAGCTCTTTCCCTTCAACCGGGCCGGGCTTCTTCTGGGGGTGGTGGATGCGGTTTACGGGCACTCGCGCACTGGCGGGACGGATTTTATTGTGACTTCCGGCATTTCTGACTGGGCGATAAGGTTCAAGACCGGCACGTTTTCGGAATACACGGTAATCAGTGTCTCCGGAAGAAAGGACTGAGTTATTGTGCCATAGAAGAGGAGGCCGGTTTTTGCTGCTGTATTGTTGAAGCCGGTATCAAAAATCGCGGCTCTGATGGTAGCAAAAAGCTATTTTTCTCTTAAAATTTATCCTGAGAATGTAACTGTACATGTCCCGGCGGGCAAGGTCTTTTTTTCCGCCGGAAAACGGAGAATACTATGAGCGGTCCCAAAGACAGTAGAATTTCGCTGGAGGAAATGCGGCGCCGGGAGATGGAGCGCAGAAGACGCGAGGAGCTGGAACGCAAAAGGCGCGAGGCGGAAAGGCGCCGCCTGGAGGAGGAGGCCCGCAGAAAAAGAGTAAAGGATCTCCAGGACAGCATAGCCTGCAGTTCCCGGGAACTGGATACTGCCCTCGGCTGCGGCCGGGAACAGCTTTCCGGGCTTAAGAAAAAAATTGCCGAATTCGGAGTGGCGCCCACTGCGGAATATCAGAAGCTGACCCGGGACGTGGAAGAGGTGGCCCAGGAGATTGTGACGGTCAGGGCCCGGGATGCCGCTACGGAGAACGAACAGCCCCTCCGGGACATTCTGGCGGATTTTCAGAAGGTTTCGGACAAATTCCGCCGGGTCCTGGACGATACGCCCCGGGTGTTGGCCAGCATTACTGCGGCCTATACCGAAAAGCTGACCTCCGAGATTGCCGAACTGGCCGCATCTCTGGCAGAGGAGGAAAAACGGCGCCGGGAGGCCGCAAAGGAGGAACAGATCCGGAAGGCTGAAAGGGAGATCCGGGAACGGGACGAAAAGCTCCGGCAGGAGCGGGAGGCTGCTCTTTCCGAGATTTCTGAAATGGAGACGCTGTTCCGGAAGACCGTATCCGGACGTGAGGCACCGTCAGAGGTTCAGGACGAAATTGATGCCCTGGAAAGCATGCTCCGTGCTGCCGAAAAGGGCGGACACAATGCCGAGTATTTAAGAAGCTTTGCCGCTATCAGCCTGGCGCCCCGGCTCAGCGCCATCGGTAAAAAGCTTGCTGATTACGAGAATCTGAAGCGGGACTACGGCATTCTCAGCGACGAGTACCTGGCAGTCTGTCAGGAAGCCGGAGTGGCGCCGAAGACCTTTCCGGTATCAAAAACCTCCCTGAATTTCATGAAGGCGGAAATTGACGTTATTCAGCAGACGCTGGCCAAGAGGGATGCCGAGCGGTATATCAGCAATGCCATCAACGAGGTGATGGAGGAGATGGGCTACCGCCTCATGGGCGGTCTCCGCGAGCGTCCGGCCGGCATTGTGAAGAGCGGGCTTTACCGCTTCAATGACAGTACTGCGGTAAGTGTAACCTATGATTCCAACGGTGACATGTGCATGGAGCTGGGAGCCCTGGATACGGAGGACCGGGAGCCTGACGTCCAGGAGGCGGCAAGTCTGAAGCGGGATATGGAGAGCTTCTGTGCCGGCTATCGCAGAATCCGGGAGAAGCTGGCCGAGAAGGGGCTTGTTATTCACGAGGGCATCGAGCTCCCTCCGGACACGGAGTATGCTCAGGTATTCAACCTCAGTGACTATGACGTGGCCGATGCGGATTACCGCGAGGCGGAGCAGAACCGGAACCGCAGCATTTCCGTAACCGGCCAGGAAAATGCCCTCAGGCATCTTTCCTATGACGGGGAGCAGTAGCGTATGGCTCGTGTAAAGATTTGTCCCCGGTGCGGCAGGCACAATCCTCCCAGTTCCAGTATCTGTCTCAGCGATGAATGCTCCTGGGATCTTACCGGTATCAGGGCGGAAAATCTCCGGGAGGAGTCTCCCGTACCGGCTCCTGAAACCGGAGCATCCCCTGACAGCGGGGGACAGAAGCCGGAGCCCGCAGTTTCCCGGAATTCCGGACCTGAGGTTTCACCCGCCCCGGAGCCCCGGCCCGCGCCCGGTTCTTCCCTGGCCCCGGAGATCCCCCCGGGAAAGATTTATGTCAGAATCTGTCCCGGCTGCGGTACGGAAAACCGGGCTGTTGCCAAGGTCTGCACTGCCTGCCGCCAGGATATCCGGATGGTCCCGAAAACCCAGGCTGACAGAAAAACGGGGACCGGAACAGCGGACAGCCCCCGGCCCGCCGTGCCGGAAAATACTCTGATAGCCGTCCTGAAATCTCCTGACGGCACCGAGCTTCTGAGAATCGATAGCGATCATCCGGTGCATGTTATCGGCCGCGAGCACACTCTGATGGAGTACCTTGCCGGGCGGGATTACACCAGCAGAAGGCATGCGGAGCTTGTGGTTTCCGGAAAAAGACTGGTCATAAGAGATTTTGGCAAGCCCAACGGCACCTTTATTAACAACGTCAGAATGGCGGCGGAGTCTGCGGAAACCCTGAAGGACGGCGATCGCGTCTCCCTGGGCGGCATCTGGGAGGAGGACTGGAAAAGCTCTCTTGCCGGCTGCTTCACTGTATCCTATCCCGGGAGGAGCTAGGATCTTGTATATCGCCAGACTGCTTTATCCCGTCAGGGTGCTGGGCCCCGGCCGCCGGGTGGGGATCTGGTTTGCCGGCTGCAGCCGGAGGTGCCGGGGCTGCAGCAACCCGGAGCTCTGGGAGCGGGATCCCCGCTTTCTGACCGATAGGGAAACGGTTCTAAGGATGATCGCCGCAGTAAGGGAAATCAGTCCCGTAGACGGCTTTACCCTGACCGGCGGAGATCCCTTTGAGCAGCCGGAGGCCCTCCGGGAACTGCTTCCCGCCCTCCGGGAGATTTCTCCGGACATTCTGGCATATACCGGATACCGCATTTCCGAACTCCGGCGCCGGGGATACCAGGATATTCTGGACAGGATTACGGTGCTTATTGACGGTTCCTACCGGGAGGAGTGGAATACCGGCTGCTTTCTTCGGGGCTCGGACAATCAGGAGATTCATATTCTGGACCGGTCCCGGGCTTCCTTTTACGGGGAATATCTCCGGAACGGCCGGAACGAGGTGCAGAACTTCAGAACCCGGGACGGCTTTATTTCTGTAGGCATTCACCGCCCGGAATATCCCCGGGAGCTTCGGGAGGCTCTCCGGACGCGGGGTGTTACCATTGGAAATCCCGCGGCGGAGGAATCTGCGGCGGGCCGGAAACCGCATTCAGACAACACAAAGGACTAAAAAATGGACAGCAGCGTGCAGCAGTTAGCTTGCCCGAAGTGGCACCGGGAGCTTGGCATCTTCAATCGCATAAAGCCTCTGATAATTCTCGAGGGGAACATTCTGGACAAGTACGTTTACCCGGAAGAGACCGCATACAGCACCAGGGGGGAGATTCTGGACATTAACTCCTATCTCTACGCCTTTTATAAAAATCTGGGCTACCGGCATGTGATTTTCTACAGCCATCTCCGGGGTTTTTTTGCTGATGCCGGTGACAGCGGGAACGCCATGGACGAGTTTGCTGCCCTGATAAGCGCCGATCTGGAAAATGCCGGCAATGTAAAGACTGTTCCGGCGGTGTTTTCCGGACGCTCCCCCACGGCGCCGGAGTACGTCGGACGCGCTCTGGAGCAGGAGGTGGAGTCCGTGGTAATTGTGATGAATTTCGTGTCCCGGTATATCGTGGCTCCGAATTCCATGCAGCAGCCGGACGTGCTCAGCTTTACCCGCCTCCAGGAGGCCGCCCTTATGAGCCGGGACGTGCAGATCGCTGACGGCTCCCGGCTTAAGAATTCCCTGGTGCTTCTGGTGAACAAGGTCAATGATCTTCCGCCCTGGGTCTATCTGGACAATCCTTCGGCCAAGACCATCACCATCAGCACGCCGGACAAGGACGAGCGCTTCAGCTTTATTGACAGCCAGTTCCGCTCCTTCTTCGCGCCGGAGATCTATCGCGAGGATATGGCCGGATACCAGGAGGAGACCGGAGCCGAGGCGCTCAGAAAGCTCAAGCAGCGGTTCACCGGCCTTACCGAAGGCTTTTCGTATACGGCGCTGAACGGTCTTGCGGTGCTGTGCCGCAGGCAGATGTTCCGGATTCCGGATCTCTGCAAGGTTGTGGACCTCTACCGTTTCGGTATTTCCGACAATCCCTGGCAGACCCTGAAGCATGAGGATTTTGCCAATGCGGAGGAGGAATTCCGGAAAAGAGTCAAGGGGCAGGATCTGGCACTTACGAGAACCCTGGATGTGATTAAAAGGGCGATTGTGGGCATGGACGGTCTGCAGCATTCTTCCCACACCAGGCCGAAGGGGGTGCTGTTTTTTGCGGGACCCACCGGTACCGGCAAGACCGAAACCGCCAAAACCCTGGCGCAGAAGCTGTTCGGCGATGAAAGCCGCTGCATCCGGTTTGACATGAGTGAATTCGGCCAGTCCCACAGTGATCAGCGGCTTCTGGGCGCTCCTCCGGGATACGTGGGCTATGAGGCCGGCGGTCAGCTTACCAATGCTGTCAGGGAGAATCCGTTCTCCATTCTGCTTTTTGACGAAATTGAAAAGGCCCATCCTTCGATTCTGGACAAGTTTCTCCAGATACTGGAGGACGGCCGGCTCACCGACGGCCAGGGAAATACGGCGTATTTTTCAGAAAGCGTGATTATCTTCACCAGCAATCTGGGCATCTACGTTCCTGACGGGGAGGGCGGCCGCCGCCAGAATGTTTCTCCCGGGGACTCCTACGAGGAGGTGCAGAAAAAGGTGCGCACGGCTATCGGGAATCATTTCAAGTTTACGCTGAACCGTCCGGAAATTCTGAACCGTATCGGGGAAAATATTGTGGTTTTCGATTTTATAAGACCGGATGTCGCCAGCGATATCCTGGCGGCGCTTCTGGAACGGATTTCTGGAAATCTCAGAAGAAACAGGAAGATAGACCTTGCCATGAGCGAGAAAGCCCTGGCTCAGCTCAATGCCCTGGCGCTGGCCAATCTGGAGAACGGCGGCCGCGGTATCGGCAATGTGGTGGAGTCCTATCTCATTAATCCTCTGTCCCGCTATCTTTTTGACAGCAGGGTTGAGAAAAATGCCGCTATCCGGGTTCTTTCCGTGGCGGAGGGGGCAGTCGGGAGCATTGCGGATACGCCAGCCGTTATTGCCTGCGAGCTTACCAGATACTGATTGAAGGAGTCTTAGAATGAAGGTTTCATGTCAGATAAAAAAGGGGGCCGGCAAGGAGCAGTGCGAGGATCATGCGCTTATTTGCCTGCCTGGCAATATGGAATCCTCCCGGGTTCTGAACGAGTTCCGCGGGGTATTCGAATTTGCCGCACCGTGTCTCCTGGCCGTGGCTGACGGTGTAGGAGGGAATCCCGGGGGCAATGAGGCTTCCGGCTTTGTGCTGCGAGAGCTTCTGCGGCGTTCCGGCGAGGTCAGGGATGACGAAAAGGCGCTGGAGGATCTGGCAAGATCTCTTAACCGGGATCTGGTTTCCCATGCGGCAGGAATTCCGGGAAAGGAGACCATGGCCACCACCTTTACCGCTCTTCTCCTGGATGATACCGGAGCCTGGCACGTTCATACGGGAAACACCCGGCTGGCGGTGATGAGCGGCATGTTTATCCGGCAGATTACCACCGATCATACTACCTGGCAGTGGCTTATGGACTCCGGGAACTTCGAGGCCGCGGATCGCTGCAACCGCTGTGAAATTCAGAGCTGTCTCGGAGCGGGCTCCATAAGATATCTGACACGGCTCAGTATCCGGCATTTCCGGGAGCCTGGCAGCGCCTCCGGGGTCTATATCCTGACATCGGACGGGATTCATGAATATACGGATGCGGATTTTATGGAGGACGTGATGGGGCGGCCGGAAATCTCGGATCTGGAAAGGACGGATCTTATTATGGAGGAAGCCCTGAAAAACGAATCCCCGGATGACAAAACCATACTGATTGTCCGGTGCTAGCGTGGCATAGCAGTACAGACAGGGGGGGCCGGCTCCCTTTTTAATCGCCTGATGTAAAGCAGGTGAAGATGTCCAGAATAAACTCCAGGAGCCCTCCCAGAAAGCACCCGGAGTTGTCATCCAGGGGCTTATGCGGTCTGCGTCTTTTTTTCTGATCCCTTTCCGTACAGTTCATGGAGTCTGTTCCTCCCCTCATTTCCTTTGTAGTGTTTCTGCAGGAGAGTCCGGAGACAGAAAGTCTCAGGGTTCCTGTCCCTGCTTTATCTGTCAGCTAATTCCCGGCGGGTGGTGTTTTTTGCGGGGCCGGAGCTTCCTCCGTTTCGGCTGTGTTCTCCGGGGCCGGCCTGGTCATGCCTTCAATAACCGGGGCATGCAGTCTGAAGCCCAGAAGGTGGCTGATAATCTTCCGCAGGGGGTTCCCGTGGCAGTAGCTGTTGAATTCGGCGGCAGAATCATTGTAAAGCCGGATATTAAAGGCGATTTTGTCCTCCAGGGTTTTTAATTCCCCGGATATTTCGCAGAACGAGGCGGTATTTCTGAGGGCCGGATACCGAACCAGATGCTCATTAAGAACCGTCAGACGGTGCATCACGGTGTTTTCCCGGTTACGGAGCTCGCTGAAGGCTCCGGGATTCCGGAAGTCTCTTTTGAGGTGCTCCACTGCTACTCCGGCCCGGGAGCTTTCCCGTTCAATCTCCTTGAGAAGGCTGTTTTCCTCCGGGGCGTATTCCCGCACCTTTTCTGTCATGGCAGGGATAAGGGTGTAGCGTCTTTTGCTCTGGGCATAAATCTGGGAGAGATGGCTCAGGTATGCGGATTCCAGCCCCTGAAGCCGGGCTTTGACCTTTCTGGTATACCATAGCACCAGGAAGATAATGGCTACGGCCACGGGCAGGGAAATATAGAGATGATTAAACAGGGGCATGCGGCTCTCTCATGATGGGGATTCTGATAAAATCCGGAGTCTTTGCCCCGGGCTTGGCTGTTCGGGGACTCCGGCCGGCATCTTTTGCAAGATCGGGCTGTCAGGGTGCCGACAGGAGCATTATAGGGCTTTATTAATGCCCCCGGGTCCGGATATGGCAAAATTCTGAAGCTTTTCACAAAGTGAGCCGCAAGGAACCGGCAGTACCGGATATTCCCCGAAGCCGGGAAATACCGCCGCTGAGTTCGATAAAATGCCTTGCCGCATAAGGTCTTGAAGCTTGTACAGGCTGGCAGGATTACTTTAATAGTATCAGGTCTTTATTACCGGAAGACATCATGCCGCCTGCAATGCCGTTCTCCTGCGGTTTTTCCCGGCCATTGATCTTGCGGCCATAAACGCCTTTATTGATTGACACGGCAGAACTCTCTCTTCTTCAAAAGGATTTTTACAAAGCCTATATCACGGCACGGTATAACCTCATCTTCTCCCCGGCATACCAGATGCTTGCGGAGTCCTCGGGAAGAAGCGGCGTTTCCTGATCCTGGAAAGGGCATTTTCATAGCCCGGATATTTCGTCAGCTTTTTCAAATAGCACTTTGCTTCCAAAGATCCTGCGGTATAATTCCCGGCGAAATCGGCCAGACTTTGCCTCAGGGATATTTGCGGGGCAGGGGTGTCTCACTGCGTATCCTAAGCCCCCGTTTTAGCTGTCCCCATGAGTCCGGAATTTTCCGATAAAGAAAATATTAAGGCTTGGGGGTAGCCCTGATTTACTGATATGCCCATGGCTTAGTGCGTTTAATATGCAGGGTTGTTTCCTTTTGTGATGTTCAGAATTGCTGTTCGGTTTCTGGCTGTTTTCCTGACGGTTCAGGGCCTTCTGGTTACGCTTTCCGGAGCGGCGGCGGCCGCTCCCCGGCTTCAGGCCGGGGAGAACTCGGAAGAAACCAGCCCCGCTTCCGGCAGTACCCCCGGGGAACGCGAGCCCCGGCCGGAGCTCTCCGCTTCTCAGTTACAGCATACTCCATATCAGGATCTCCCCTCTGATTTCATAACGAAGTGGGAGGCTCTTCTCCACATCAGAAACGGCGTCAATGCTATTGAGTACAGTGATTTCTATCTCACCGGCCGGGGGAATGCCGTTATTGATCCCGAAAGAGAGCTCCGGGCTACGCTGGATTATTTCATTAGAGACCCGGAGGGATCCTGCCGTTACCCCGCCCGCTATTATCTTATCTATCATGATCTTCCGGACAGCCGGGACTGCCCGGATTTTGCGGAATACCGCCGCAATGTCTTTGTTTCGGAGGTGTCGCTGATCCTTGTTTATGAGGACAGCTCAGCCTTTGTGTCCTCCATGGGCCATACCGGGATTTCCATAGCGGGAGATAACGGCGCGGGAAGAACGGTGAAATACGCCGTAACCTTTATGGGGCAGCCCCGGGGGATTGCGGAGATGGTGTTTGAGCCGATGCCGGGGAACTATTTTCTGGCGCCCTTTGCCAAATTCCGGGATTCCTATATTGTCGGAGAAAACCGCTCCGTTAAGGAATACCGGCTTCGGACCACGGAGGAGGAACGGCTCTGGCTTTATCTCCACCTTTTTGAATTAAAGGATCAGAATGTCAGATACCGTTTTACCGTGAATAACTGCGCTAACGGCTCGGAACACCTCCTCCGGGTAATGAGCCGGGATCTTGAGGTGCCGGATTACGGGAGCTTTCTGACTCCGCTGGAATATCTGAGATACCTTAAGGACAGCGGGCTGGTCTCTGAAGAGGAGGCCTATTACACCAGAACGGATCAGTACTATGCGGATCTGGGGCGTCCGGTAAATCCCGAGGAGGCGCCGCCTCTGGTAAGACTGTCCGGAGGCTATGTCTGGTCATCCCTTTACGGGAGCGGCTTCTCTCTTAAACTCATGCCGTTCTTCCGGGAAGTAAGCGAGGATATCTCCGCTTCTCCTGTACTGGAAAACACTGACCTCTTATCGGTAACCCTGAGGAGCTACAGACTGCGGCCTTATATCAGCGAAATAAACTTCACCAATAAGTACCGTTATACGGATATTTTGTCCCCGGCCAGCCTGACTCCGGATCTTATGATCCGCTTTCACGGAGATGTTACTGCCGCCCACGCCGCTCTTTATCCGGATCTGGCCACGGGGCTGGGGGTTTCCGCCGGGAACGGAGGCCTGAGGCCGTTTTACTCCGTAAGAGCTGGTATGCAGATTGATTCCGGAGGTGTTAACCCATATATTCTGAACACCATGGGGGTTCTCTGTACCCATCCGGTTCTGGGCCGCTGGTCGCTTTCCTGGCGTTATGCGCTTTCGGATCACGAGGGCTACCGGGGTTACCGGAGCCGGGTGTCCGGCACGGGGTCAAAACGCCTCACGGACAATCTCTGGCTGGAGCTTTCCGGAAATTACTACCGGCTTTCTGACAATGACAGAAGAGACAAGGGGCGGCGGGGATCCCGAAGGGAGCTTCTGGAGCTTTCGGGAGGAGTAGCTCTGCGGTTTTAATCCGGAAAAGAGCGCCTTCTTTTGAAAATTCCCGGCAGCGCTATTACTCCGCTCCCGCAGCAGTAAAGACTCATCACGAGGGGAAGAAGGAGCACCCCGTTTTCCGAATCATCGGGAATACCGGGAATTGCCGGGGAAGTGTCAGGAAATCCCGGGCCGTGCCTTCTGTTATGCTCCGGGGGACAGGTTTTTAAGCGCTTAAGGGAAAGCCTGACTTTTTCGGAGATACCGGAGGCGGGAGGCCGGACTTCAGCGGCGGGGAGGAAGCCCGGAGGAGAAAATGCCGGAATTCCGGAAGCCTCAAAAAGTCAGGTCTGCAGTGAGCCGCCTTAATGATGAGCTGTGCTGATTAATAACTGATGCACGGCTGTTGACATAACAGAGGCACAGATGGGCAGGGTAATGATGCACAAAACCCCGGCAAAAGCATCTGCCACCGCGTTCGAGCCGCTTTCCCGGGGGGCGGGTTTCTCAGGAACTCTGGTAAGGTAAAGCCGGCAGTTTTTCCTGATGTCTGCTGCGCTCGCCGCTGCGCTGGAGTCCTGATGCGGCGTTATGGCGGGAACCGGACAGTATATTTTTGTCATGTCTAATTCCGGAAGCTCCCTGAGATTTGCAGCGCCGGCAAACATACCCGCCATACTCTGCGCCTCCGCGGTGTCAAGAACCGGCACCTCCGAGACGGAGCTCCCCCGGAACATTTCTGAAAAGTCTCTGACCCGGGCGGTATTATAGGCCGGTACGGTTCTGAGATTCCGGGTGCTTTTGAACATGCACTTCATATCGGTGACTTCGGAGGTATCAAGGTCCGGCGCTGAAACCCCGGAGGCGAAGGAGGCTTCTTCAAACATGCTGATGACTGAAGAAGGGCGGGTTTTCGGAGTAAAGCTGACTTCCCGGCGGAGATCTGCCTTTCTGAACATCTTATCAAGCCTGGCGGCGGCAGGGGCGTCAATGTTCAGGGGAGCATTAATTACCGCCCCCGCAAACATGCCGGTGAGATTCTCCGCTTTTCTGATATCCAGATCCGGGGAGACATTGATAACCGCATCGCTGAAAAAATGGGTGAGATCCAGGTTTTCGGAAACAACTTTGATTTTGCGGTTGATGACGCTCCCCTGAAACATCCTTCCCATGTATGCGAACTCACTGACCGCAAAACCCGGGAGCGGCGTTTCGATAACGCTTTTCGCAAACATCTCCGTCATGACTCTGACCCGGGAGGTGTCCATTTGCGGTAAGGGGGCTTCAATTCTTGCTCCGGCAAACATCCTTTCCATGCTGACGATCCGGGAGGTGTTAAGAGCTTTGGGGAGAGACTTCAGGGTACATCCCTCAAATAACCCGTAAAGAGAGGTAACCTCAGGAGCGAACTCTATGGCAAAGTCTGTCCTCTCGGTAACTCCGCAGATCCGCTGAAAGGGCGAATGATGAGCCTCCGAGCTGTCAAGATTGTAGGCGATGACGAGCTTTTTCAGGGTTCCCTTTTCAACGGAGCGGAGGAGCTCATTATCTGCGTCATTGATGCTGTGAAGCGTCTTTTGGGAAACGGTTGTCTGGGCCGCGTTTTCCATGCGGGCGGCTTTTTCGTAATCCACCATGAATATCCGGTCATTGGGGTACTTCCAGGCATTTCCTGAAATCCTGTCTGCGGAGGCCTGGGTCTTTGCTGTTAAGCTCCGGGGATCCGAAGGATTTACGGCAGGAGATGAACCGTTATTTTCGGAGGTGTCATATTCAAAGGCGCTTGGCTTTTTGTCGGAATGAGCGGAGACAGAACAGGATGAGACCGCTGTCAGCATGAGACCGGACAGGACCGCCAGGGCGAGTTTTTTAACAAGAGGTTTTCTGGTGATGCGTGAGTTAATTGTCATAATCGGTAATTCCTGAAACGGAGTTCTTTAAATGCCGGGTTAACTGCCCCGGCAGAGCTTTGCTGCCAGTATCTCCTGAATGCCCGGGAGAAAAAAAGGGCAAAGCGCAGAAGAGCGTAATGCGGTCAATGAGCATAATGACTGATATCGTATGCTACGGTGGAAACCAGCGGTGCGGCAGTGGTCGATCCCAGAACGCACAGCGGCAGGAGGAGCGCGCAGGGAAGGAATAACAGAATATTCGAGCCCGCGGAACTTTCCTGTTTGATGTTTTCTCCTTCATTTGGCATTTCGGTGAGGAGCTTTCGGCAGCTTTCCTTTTTGCTGTCTCCTGAGCCTTCAGATCCGCTGTCCCCGGGCTGAGAGGTTTCTTCACCGCATTTTACCCCGCTGAGATCAAAATCCGGAAGCTCTCTGATGTTCGGGGCTCCGGCCAGCATCGCCTCCATGTTTGTTGCCTGGGAGGTGCTGAAGAGCGGTATCTCCTTAACGCTGCTTTCCCGGAACATTTCTGAAAAGTCTCTGACCCTGGAGGTGTCGTAAAGAGGAACTCTTTCCAGATCCGCGGTATTCCGGAACATGGCCTGCATGCTGGTAACCCGCGAGGTATTAAGATTCGGTGCTCCCCGGGACATAAAGCTTGCCCCCGCGAACATGGCAGTCATTTTAACGGCATTTCCGGTATCCAGCTCCGGGAACGGGGTCTTTATCTCGGTCCGGGCGAACATCCGGCTCATATCGGTGATCCGGGAGGTGTCCAGATTTTTGGGGAGAGCGCTAAGTCGGCATCCTTCAAAAAGGCCGTAGAGAGAGGTAACCTCCTTCGCAAACACGATTTCAAAATCCATGCGATCCGTTACCTGGCAGATCCGGGCAAAGGGGGAGCGCTTTTCCGGCGCGGGGCCGAGGTCATAGGCAATTACCAGCTTTTTAAGGGTATGCTTTTCGATGGAGTAGAGGAGATCCTTTCCGGTGTCGTTAAAGCCGGTGAGAGTTTTTTCAGAAAGGGCGGCCGGTAGATTCCCCGCCCGGATCTCCCTGAAGTAGCCCAGCATAAAGTCCGTTTCGGAGTCTTTCATGTATTCCGGGGCTTTATTGTCAGATTTGCTCTGAGAGTCGCCTGCGGTATCGTATTGAAAGGCGCTTTTCTGGTTATGATAGTCTTTGGCGGAGGTAGAGCAGGAGCATAGGGCGGCCAGTATCAGACCGGACAGCAGTGCGAGAGACAGCTTTCGCAGAAATATTGGAACAGGCTTCATTTTGAATTGTTAAAACTTTGTTAAAAAGTAATAAAATTGTAAACAAACTTATGCCAAAAACCTTAGGCTGTCAATGCTTTTTGCTGTTTCGGAAAAGCGGCGCAAGCTATCAGCGTTTTGTTTTCGTTACTATTCATCAGCCTGCTTTCAGGTTTTATCTGTTGTACCGTATATGCCATAGATCACCTCTTTTGGGTGTCCAGTTTTTTGTTCGCCTCCCCTTTAACTCCGGGGACTTTTTTGGCCCCTTGCTTATCTAATGGGCGTGAAAGGGCGATTTTGACGAAACGAAAAGAAAAAAAATTTTCCGAAGGCCGAGAAGCGAACAAAATGAGGGGGAGTCTGAAAAGGTCAGGGAATCAGCAACATGAATTCCAGAGAGCGATCTGGTGAAGCGTATATATTTTTGGTGGCTTATGGAAAATTTATGCTTTAATCCATATCAAAGAGTAAGATGCCGGCGGTTGACGATCAAGCAGGTTGTGGGATAATGACGATGACAGAGCCTTTCTGCGCTTAAATCACTCTGTGAACAGCAGACCAGAGAAAGGCCTTTTCAGAGGTGATGGTCAGATTCAAAGGTGGAACGGTATTTTGAAGTATATTGGTATCGGAACTGAATTTTTTCATGAACTTATTGAAAATGACTGCTATTACGTAGATAAGACTCCGCTCATCAGAACCGTGTTTAAGGAATCAGCTACCAATGCCTTTCTCATTATGAGACCAAGACGTTTCGGCAAAACCCTAACCATGTCTACCTTCTATGACTTTCTGTCTCTGAATACCGACAATCCCGGCGATGTATCACTTCAGGAAAAATGGTTCAAAGACACCAAAATCTTTGAGGATAAGGAATTCTGCAGCAAGTACATGGGGAAGTTTCCGGTAATCTTTATTTCCCTGAAGGCAGTTTCCGGTAATGATTTTATCGGAGCCTATGAACAGTTTGGCAGTATTATTTTCAATCTGTACAATTCTTTCAATTATTTGGCAGACAGTCCAAAACTCAGCGATACGGAAATCAGAACTTTTAAAGACGTGGCTGATAATGAGGATTATATCTGTGATATCAAAAACAAAAACAAAATTAAGAATTCATTAAGCAATCTGCTGATGTTTCTTAGCAAGCATCACGGCATTAATCCGATCCTGCTTATTGATGAATATGACGTTCCGATTGCCAAAGCGGCCCATAACGGCTACTACAAGGAAATGATTGACATCATAAGTCCGTTCTTAAGCAATGCCTTAAAAACAAATACGTATTTGGACAGAGCCGTGCTTACCGGCTGTTTAAGAGCAGCCAAGGAAAGCATTTTTACCGGGCTCAATAATCTTCTGGTCTGCTCGGTTCTTGATGCCGGAAAAAAGGATATTTCAGAGGGAATAGGGTTTACCAAGGAGGAAACCCAGAAAGTTCTTTCATACTACGGACTTTCAGACTATTACGAAGATGTGAAAAACAATTATGACGGGTACCATTTTGGAACCACTCATATGTACTGCCCGTGGGATGTCATGAACTTCTGTGATGACAACTACAGAAAACTGAGTAAAGACAGAAATCTCATTCAGACCGGCGACTACTGGATAAATACCAGCGGTAACGATGTTATCGAAGAATTTATGGGTTTTATAGAGCCGGATGACGTTGACAAGATGCAAAGCCTTCTGGACGGGGAATCCATTACCGCGGAGGTAAGAGCGGCGCTGTGCTACGGAGATTTAGAGAAACACGACATCAATGATTTCTGGACTCTGCTGCTTTATACCGGCTATCTCACCTTTGATCCGCAGTACAGATCCGCTAACAAACATGAGTGCCGGCTGTATATTCCGAATGAGGAAATCAGGGATTGCTTCAAGTCGAAAATCATGGATTTCTATAAAAATGACAGCGTTATGAGGAATAGCATCGGTAATCTGATAAAAGGATTTTTCTCGGGGGACGCCGGATCTGTCGAGGACTGCCTTAACGAGCTTCTGGCCAAATATGTGTCCATAAGAGACTTCTCCGTCAATGCTCCGAAGGAAAACTATTACCACGGCTTCATGAACGGATTACTGGCAAACGGCACATCGCTCATTGAAGAGCAGAAATCCAATTTTGAGTCAGGAAACGGCTATATCGATTTGATAATCAAGTCTCTGAAGAACAGAGGCGTTATCGTAATTCTGGAACTTAAACAGACTGCTGATGAAAATGAAGACAAGTTTCTGATTGCCGAGGATGCCATCGCTCAGATAGTCAGAAAGAAATATGCCGACCCGTATGTCAAAAGAAAGGATATTAAAGCAGTTCATTCCTACGGCATCTGTTTCTGTAAAAAGGAATGTACTGTTGCGGGCAAAAAACTGAAATAAAATGTTCAGCCATGGCAACTGAATCAAAGACAACTTGACCGGCAAAAGACCGACCAAGCTGCCGACTGATTCAGTCCTTTTTGTAAAATTCCGTAACGTATCCCGCAGCTTGCAGGATTAGCCCTTTTGCCCATGACAGTGTACGTCCCATCTCTTCGCACAATGCCTCCAGACTTACCCGCGGATCTGCCTCGATAACCAGCTCGTCATGTATGTGCATCACGATGCTGCAATGCCGTAAGGTCTGCATGGCATAGCAGAGAATGTCCCTTGAGATGGCCTGGACGATGTTCTCCACTAATTTGGGGCCGTAGCTCTCAATGCGTTCCCACCTCTTGGCGGTTCCCACTCCTTCGTAGGTAACACTCTCCCCGCCGAACTGGTTCATGCCGATGCGAGGCTTCACGTAGGCAAGATTTCTGCCGGAAGGCAAAGTGATGAAGAGCATGCTGATTCTGCAGGTAAATGCAAGCTCGTGGGTTTCAGCGGTGGTGCGTTCAGTGATGGCCTTCATAACAGCATGGTCTACTGCCCACCAGAACTTCACGATATTGGGATTGGAGTTCCGCCAGGCGGTAACCAGGGGCTGCAGTTCCTTCTCCTTAAGCCCCATCTCAAGAGCCCCCATGGCTGTTAAAGCGCCGGTTCCGCCTTCGTATCCGCAGTTGTGGATAAGGTGTCCTGACACTGAAAACCGGTACCTGGGCCCGGCATTGAGGATGTCGTAAACAGGCATAACCCCGCAGCAGCGGAAAGGAGCAGAGGAAGCCCGGGATCTGCCAACCCGGACGAGGGGCAGATTGTCGTATGCGGCATCACCGAAAAGCATTGGCTCAGTACGCCCTTTGACATACACCGGATGATCTCCGGTGGCGGTGAGACCATCGTAGCTGATGACTTCCTTCAGTCCCCGGAATAGCAGCCCTTCGTGATGCACCCAGGATTCGCCGTCCCAGAGCAGATCATCAGGACAGATTTTCTCAATCGGAACCATGCCTCTCTTGGTATGAACCAGTTCCCCGGCGGCGATACAGCTAAATTCCGCTATCTTGCCTTTCTGCCTTAAGTGCCCGTTCACGCCATGCTTTTCTACCGGAACCTTGAACATCTGGCTCGCGCTCATGCAGTAGATATCGCCGCCGTTTCTGAAGAGCTCCATGCGCCATTTCTCCCGGAAAGCCAGGCAATCATCCGGGCTTCAATGGCTGAAAAGTCCGCTACATAAAAGAGCTTTCCCTGCGGCGGGATAAAGGCCGTGCGCACGAGCTGAGACAATGTATCCGGCACATCCTCATAAAGCATGGAGACCGCGTCCTAATCCCCGGAACGGACGAGAGCGCGGGCCTGGTCTAAATCACTCATACTGTTCCGGCAAAGATTCTGCAATTGGATATTTTTGCTGGAAAATTTGAACATCTCCCACTTGTCGGGAGCGTGCCGAGGAAGATTGCGGGTTCAGCCGCCGTTGCTCTGGGTAGGAGCGCAGGGCTTACAGAAGTAGCGGATGAGATCCTTTCCCTCGGTGAGCTTCTGCTTCTCAAGCCCCAGTACCGCGCCGACGCCCTTCAAGAGACTGGGGGAGTCCCAGTGTTGCCGCCCACACCATGTCGCAGCGCCAGCCTTCCGGGTTGAGATAGGTACCTGAAGGAAGTCCGAGATACCGGGAAAGACAGATTCTCTCAAAGGACGCGTTGTAGCTGTGTTTGATGACCTTCTCGTCGGTGAGCGCCTTAAGAACCGGCACTTTCTCCCGTATCAAAATCTACATAGGCTCCGAAATCCCTATGCTGAGTACGATACAAAGTCTTGCCGCATAAGGCTTTGAAGCTTGTACAGGCTGGCAGGATTACTTCTGCACTTCGGGCTTGTCGGGTACGGAACAATCACATATAAAACTTCAATTCCCTCTTCATAACATACATTTTCATGCACCTTGGCAAGCGGTTGGTGAACAGATGAACGAGGCGCCTATGAAACTACAACTCCTTCCGCCAGCATTATCAGAATCAATTCAACAATCCTTCAATATCCAGTAATACCAGAGTTCTCTGAATTTTGTTCTAACTGAATATTCCTCGCTTCTGTCTTTCCGGCCTTGATATTTTGCCATAATATTTTGGCAACTGACAAAATGAAGCACTACATTTCTCTTGAACGATTACATATCAATCCCTTTGATCGTAGTTTTTCCGGCTTTTTCTGTTTTCTGGCGGGATGTTCAGGATGGCAGCATTCTGTTGCCGTCAAAATTATGACCAGTGTTATTTGAGATAAGTTGGGGTCTTCTTGAGTGCTGAAGCATCCAGGATGCACCGTTAAAATCAACGGCAGCACAATTGATTTTCGGAGATTATGGTGATTGGCATGATTCTTTCATAAATAATGATGTGGGTGAGAATCCCAGGATTATAACGATCTGCCGAAGCAGTGCGAAGCCAGAAAAGCATACACGGAATAGCGGACTCGTAACGAAATGATAGCTCAAGAGATTTAATAATGGCCTTGTATGTAAATACCAACGTTTCATCGCTGAACGCGTGCCGTAATCTTGCAAACGCCACAGGCTCTTTGGATACCGTTTTTAAGCGTCTGGCCTCTGGTCTCAGAATAAATAGTGCCAGGGACGATGCCGCCGGTCTTCAGATTTCGGATCGGCTCACTTCTCAGATTAACGGCCTCAACCAGGGAAACCGTAATGCCCAGGATGGCATTTCCTTCTGTCAGACAGCCGAGGGGGCTCTGGATGAAATGACCAACATGTATCAGCGTATCCGCACGCTGGCCATTCAGTCAGCAAACGGCACCAATTCCGCTGCGGATCGCAAGGCTATTCAGCAGGAGGTCAGTCAGCTTTGCGAGGAAATCACCCGAATCGGAAACGATACTACCTTTGGCGGCACTCATATTCTTGATCAGTCTCTTACCGCTCCTACCGAATTCCAAGTTGGAGCCGATGCCAATGAGACCGTCAGCATCGATCTTACATCAGGGTTCAGAGTTGATGATGTTTTTCAGAAGCTGTACAACGAAGCAGATTCTGCAGAGAGAACCAGTCTTTTGAAAGCAGGTTTTGGTACCGGATTCGAGGTAGACTGGAATGGCGATTCACCGGCTTTTGACGTGGAGCTAGATCCTTCAGCGCCATCAGGTGAATACAACATCAGAGTGGTTAACCAACTGGAACCGACAACGGTGCTTAAACATAATTCATCATTCGATCGGACGGTTACAGATAGTGACGGAAACCAGGTAGTTATTTTGGCTGAAGAAATGACATTTGGTGCTGGTACATTGACGTTTTCGTATGGTTCGGGATCCAACGCTGGGAGTTTTACTATACAGGTGGATAATGGTGATACGATGGAGGATATCCGTAACAAATGTAGGGCTTTACGGAGATCGGGTATAATTCCAATTGAGTGGACAACAGGACATACTGGGACAAGTCGTCATTCACAGATAATATTTAACTCGTTGAGAGGTGATATCAATCGTCCCCTATCAGTCACTTCTACCGGTGATGAAGCACTAAAGGCTTTTGAATTTAATGTTGGGCCTGATTCTGATGTTCATTACAGAGATTATGATTGGAGTATTATGCAAGTCGGACGAGATGCTGTTATTGATATAGACGGTGAAAGATTTTCCAGCGATAGCGGTAACACTATTTACGATCCCTCAAGAGGTCTGCATATCACCGGAAAGCGTGTTTCAGGTCCCTACAGACTTACGGTGGGAGCGGCCACGCCTTTTTCAGTGGAAACCGCCACCGATGCCCAAAACACTCTGGCAGTTGTGGACAAGTTCATTGCTGTCATTGACAGTAAAAGGGCGGAACTGGGGGCGGTACAGAACCGTCTGGAATCCGCCATCAGAAATCAGACCAATGTTTCTGAAAACGTCTCCGCAGCCAGAAGCCGCATCCGCGATGCTGACTTTGCCACCGAGACCGCGGCCATGATTCAGAAGAATATTCTTCAGCAGGCCTCCCGGAGCATTCTGAGCCAGGCAAACCAGAGACCTCAGATTGTGCTGTCCTTGCTCCAGTCTTAACAGAAAAATCATCTGGAACTCTTTTACCAGGGAATCTCTCACAGAATTTTTGATCAGCAGATTTGCCTTCAAAAAGAATCTCCTTTCTTTACCCATCAATCTCAGATCCGTTCTTGAACCGGAAAACCAGTCTCCCGTCAGCGTATGCGGTGGCATAGTCCAGAAGGGCGCACCAGAGGTTTTCGCTGAACTCCGTAACCCGTGTGTTCTGCCCTCTGAGATTTCTGATGAACTGCTCCATGGCTCCCCGGCGCTCACGCATGTTCTGGATCTTCTTGTCCGCGGCATTCTTCTTCGCCTCGGTCTCATTGAACTTCTGGCTCAGCTCTTCAAAGCGGCTCTTGTACAGAGTCTGATCCTGCGGCACGGTGGCGTTCAGGTGAATCATATGCTGCAGCATGCCGTTAAGGTTTTCCATTTCGGAGAGCAGCTCGTCCCGTTTCTGCTCCAGCTCCGAAACATCCAGCGTTTTGAGCAGAGCTTCCTCGCAGGCTCTGATGGCGCTGTCGCTCCCGTCCAGCAGCTTGTTAAGCGCCCGGGTAAAACGCTCCCGGATATCCTTCTCCTCCAGAAACGGTGCGATGCAGACCTTGCCCTTGATTTTGTACTTCTGATTGCACCGCCATACCATCCGGCGGTATTTGTCGTTGGAATGCCAGATCTTGTTGCCGTACCAGCCGCCGCATTCTCCGCATCTGATCTTGTGAGACAGGATATGAATGCCGCTGTGCCGGTTGTTTTCCGCCGTGCGCCGGGCAATCTCGGTCTGCACCATGTCAAAGGTTCCCGGATCGATAATGGCCTCATGGTTGTTCTCCACATAATACTGCGGCACTTCGCCCTGGTTAACCTTCATCTTCTTGGTCAGGAAATCCTCGCAGAACGTCTTCTGGAGAAGGGCGTCGCCTTTGTACTTCTCGTTGGTGAGGATGCTCAGCACCGAGGGAGCGCTCCATTTATCGCACCCGGCGGGAGTCTTGATTTTCTCCTCCGTCAGTTTTTTAGCAATTTTGTAAGGCGTCATGCCTTTCAGGAACAGACCGTAGATCCGCTTTACGGTTTTTGCCTGTTCCCTGTTAACCACCGGATTGCCGTCGGGGCCTTTGTCATAGCCTAAAAAATGCTTGTAGGGGATCGTGACTTTCCCGTCGGCGAATCTCTTCCGATGTCCCCAGGTGCAGTTCTCGGAAATGCTCCGGCTCTCCTCCTGAGCCAGAGAGGACATGATGGTAAGCAGCACCTCGCCCTTGGCATCAAATGTCCAGATATTCTCCTTCTCGAAGTACACCTCCGTGCCGTTTTCCTTAAGCTGTCTGATGGTGGTGAGGCTGTCCACCGTGTTGCGGGCAAACCGGCTCACCGACTTTGTGACGATAAGGTCGATCTTCCCGGCGAGGGCATCAGCGATCATGCTCTTGAAGCCTTCCCGGTGTTTGGTGCTGGTGCCGGTGATGCCCTCATCGGTGTACACGTTCACAAACTTCCAGTCATCGCGGCTCTTGATGTAATTGGTGTAGTAGTCCACCTGAGCCGTGTAGCTGGAGAACTGATCGTCGTGATCCGTGGATACCCGGGCGTAGCCTGCCACCTTGCGTTTACGGAGAGAGGCGATAGGGGCCGAGGTGAATCGTCCCAGGGTGGCCGGGATGGTCTGAACCTTCTTAGTCTTGACTGCTGCTGTCTGGGGTGTCATGATTTTCTGTCTCCTTCTTAAGTCTGCGTTTAACCCAGCTTGCTTTGATTTTTGCTATGAACTGCTCCCGCTGCTCTTCGGTCATGCTGCGGCTGTGAGCTCTTCTTCTGGCGGTATATGCGGTTTCCTCGGTATGCCCGTCCGCAAAGAAGAACCGCAATCTCCCGTTTTCCTCCATCTCAACATGGTCGATCCGGCTCTTGAAGGCTTCGCTGTCGAACTCGGGAAGCCCCATTATCCGGGCTGAGATCTCCCGGAGTTCGCTTTCCCGGACGCTGGCAATGCCGCAGCGGGAGCCGCATTTCCACAGCGGCGGGCCGCCGTGATTGGCGCATCGGATAACAGAGCCGCCGCACCGTCCGCATTTGATCCGGGTGGTGAATGCCGAAAACCGTCCCGTCCCCCGGGCCATGAAGTTCCGCATCCTCTCTCTCAGCCGGCCCTTATGCTCATCCGTCCAGCATTCCTTTTTGGCGTTGGACTTCCACTCTCTGGCGGTCTCGGCGCCGTCGGTCAGACGGAAGACAAGGAGACCGTGAGAGGGGACGGTGATGCCCTGAACCCGTTCCGCAAAGATTTTCTCGTCAAACTCATCAAGCCCGAGAACTTCATCGGAAATCTGCTTCAGTATCTTTTCGGGAATGTCCTTCGCCGCGCAGAGCCCCGAGCGGATCCTGCGGGAGCCGCACCTCTAGGTAACATAACCATCGGTGTAGGTCGTGGTAAACTTGGGCCGGTTGCTCCTCAGATTCCGCATATAGCTTTTGCCGCAGAGCCCGCACTTGATCTTTCCCGTAAAGCAGGTGATGTTCAGGCTCTTATTGGCCAGTACCCCGAGTTCCCGCCGTCTGGCGATCTCTTCCTGCACAAACTGAAAGGTCTTCATGTCTATGATGGCCTCGTGGTTGTTTTCCACATAGTATTGCGGGAGATGGCCCTTGTTCTTCCGGCGTTTTTTAGTAATGGGATCTTCGATGAATTCCTTCTGCAGAAGCAGGTTCCCCGTATAGGTGATGTTGGTGAGCACGCCTCCGATGTTCGAGTCTACCCACGGACAGCCGTTACGGGTTTTAATGCCCTCCGCAGCGAATTCCTTCTCCGTGTCCAGGCGGGATTTGCCGTCAAGGAAGTTCTGAAAGATCCTCTTAACGATTGCCGCCTCTTCGGGAACCGGCACCAGTTCATCTCCCTCCCAGCGGTAGCCGTACACCCGGAATTTGCCGTTGGGCATTCCCTGTTCAAAGCGCTTTCTTGTGCCCCATTTCACATTCTCGGAAATGCTCCGGCTCTCATCCTGGGCGAAGGAGGCCAGCAGGGTAAGCATGAGCTCGCTGTCGCCGGACAGCGACCGAATGCTTTCTTTCTCGAACTGCACCTCGATGCCAAGCTCCTTCAGCCGGCGCACTGTTTTGAGGAGATCCACCGTATTGCGGGCAAATCTGCTGATGGATTTGGTGAGGATAATGTCGATCCTCCCGGCCTCGCAGTCGGCCAGCATTCGCTGAAACTCGGCTCGGCGTTCCGCGCTGGTGCCGGAGACGAATCTGTCCGCGTAAACTCCGGCAAACTCCCATTCCGGATTCTTCTGGATAAGCCCGCTGTAATAGCTTATCTGGGCGGAAAGGGAATGGGCCAGACGATCCGATTCCATGGAGACCCGGGCATAGGCCGCCACCCGTTTTCGCTTCGGAGGGGCCTTCGCCCCCGCGCTGATTCTCCTGACTGTTTTCATAACCGTACCTCGTATCTGATACCCGTATTACTCGCTCTAATCCTCCGGCTTATCAAGTGATACGGTGATAAGTTTTCCGATAAGAGGGGCGAAGGCCGCAATAAGAAGATCGTCGATCTTTCTGAACTCGGTCTTGGTTATTAAGCCCTGTTTCATAAGGGATTCGGCAAGCTGGCGGGCGGCCAGGTAGTTAAGCTCGGACTCAAACTGCTTCGGCGACATAGGTTACTCCTTCATAACGATGTTTGATGTAGCAGGCGTGGGCGCAGAATTTCTTCACTTTGGAGCCGTACCAGGTGAACTCCTTCCCGCAGCACAGGCACTTCACGGTGTGGGGATTGCGGCGCTTCACCTGATCCAGGTGCGAGTTCCACCAGGTTACCCGGCATTCATCAGAGCAGAAGATGCGGGGCTTAATCTTCTCCCGCTGAATAACCTGCTTTCCGCAGCACTTGCAGAAGGTCGGGAGAACCATGGGCTTGTCTGCCTGAAAAGCCTCCTTGCGGTTACCGCCAAGGCCGCATCTTTGGCAGTAGCTTCTGACGGCGCCAAGGGTAAGTTCCAGAATCCTGGAGATGGCTACATAGCTGAAATTCTGCTCACGCAGAACGCGAATTGAGATTTTTTGCTGTTCGGTCATAAATGAACCCTCCTGGTTATCTAATGGGCGTCAAACTGGTGTTTTGACGAAGCACATAGAAAAATAGTATTAGGTCTTAAACCGTCTTTTTAAGGCTTCAGGGATTCTTGACAAAAGTGCTGGTGAATCCGTACCATATCGCACACAAAAATCG
>NZ_KB899640.1:73206-117644 GCF_000378405.1 Succinimonas amylolytica DSM 2873
GACAGCGAGTGCAGTACCATCGAGGAACGAACGAAACTGCGGAAAAGTGATAATTTCAGGCAGTATTTTAAAGAAATAGGGAAGCTTACAGAAAAACATTTCGAAATCATTTCTGAAAGCGAGTCCCCCAAAGGGATATATACGGAAAAATTCATTAAAGCGGTCAAGTACTCTCACAATCAGTGGGAAAAATTCACCAGAATCCTGGAGGACGGCTCTATTCCTCTGGATAACTCGGCCGCCGAGAGAGCTATTCGTGACTTTGCAGTGCTGAGACATTCAATGCCCAGCGGATTTGGCTCTATCGAGGGAGCGAAGTCCACGGCTGTGTTCTCATCATTTCACGAAACCTGCAAAACCCATGGAATCGACCTAGAAGATTACCTTGAATTTCTGTTCAGATATATGGGGATTCACAGAGACGAACTGAAAGATGAATCGCTGTCTGATGAAAGAAGAAATGCTATTCTTGAGCAGGCAATGCCGTGGAAATTTAAGAAGGCCTAAAGTACTGACTTTAGACCTAATACGAAAAATATTTTCGGGGTGGTTAAAAGTTGCACAGCGTTGTATCGAGACAAACGTCAAGGTATGCGGGCGGGAGTGTATGTAAGCGGGGAATTATCCGGCACAGAAGGGGAGTTTTGGGGGAGGGGACAAGGCAGCGTAAATGTCGCCTTGCTTTCTTTTTGACGGCCGGAAGAGTTTTGAATGGAACTGTTGTGTGAAAAGCTGCTGAGTGGCTTTTTGGCCAAACAGATCACAGAAGCAGCACTAAAAAGTGGTCAAAAAAATAAACAATTGTAAACTTGTCGCAAAATCTATGACTTTGAGTTGCCGGTCGAAAAAATTAAGGACATATCATGGGAATCAGACTCAGTTTGTTGGCATTACCTTTGGCATTAACACTATCAGGGTGCAGTAGCGTAATGAATGCTGCGGGTTTACCGTATCTAACGCATGAACAGTACGCATTATTCGACTCAATTTGCAAGGAAGCTGAAAAGAATGAAGGCAGAGCGAATGATATGCACGCAAATAAAACCGTTGTTTCAGCGCAAGGAGTCTTCAAATCTGAAAGATCTGTGGGAACAACTGAGTATAGACCATACCTTGCCTTTGAAACTTATTATTACAATGTGAACTTGTTTATAGGCACTGAAGATGACAGCTGGAAGCAATATGATAACGGCAAGCTTGTCGATTCAGGTGATCGGTTAGTCAAAAGCATACGCATAAATACTTCGTTTCGCACTGTGACTGGCAGCAGAAGGGCGATTTGTGACATAGAAACTACACCTGTGGCCAAATAAGCAGTAATTTTAAAATCATGACACTAGCCGACAGCCCCAAACTGCCGGCTCTTTTTATTTCTACACTCCCAGTTTGTCATTAACCTCGTCCGCCAAACTGCCCATTCTTTCAAATAGCCAGTTTCCCGGACAACTCTTTCTAGCAAACCACCTGTGAACGGTCGTATGTTTCCTAGATATCCGGGGATTGCAATTGAAAAAGAAAATGTTCATTTTGATTCCGCAAAGAGGACATCTCTGCTCTTCAGGATGTACCTTATCAGGGATATCAATTTTCTTAATGAGGGGATTGTTCTCAAGGTCGTCAAGATTCATGACGTTACGGCTTCCGGTGTTACGGCCTTTTTTGGGAGTTGTATTACCAGAAACCCCGGCATTGGTACTACCATTACTGGAAGCATGATGATCAGACAGCTTCGTTTTTTCCCCATTATCAGATGTTTCTCCTAAGTTCCCATCTTTGTCAGAAGAATTAAGACCCTGTATTTCATTATCCATTCCGGCAAACAAATCGATAACACCGTAATCGTCCGGCAGTTCTTTCAGATTGATACCCAGGGCTTTTTTCAGTACTTTTTGAAGCCGTTCGCTATTACCAACTTTGAAATACTTTCTGATCATCATGTTGATGCGTGTTACAGCATGATCCCAATCATCTCTGACCTCGCCGGCATATTCAAGAAGCTCCAGAAACAGTGTAATTATCTGAACATTGCCGTTTTGCGCGGTCAGGATAGTCTTGAGAATCTCTGCCCGGGATTCTCTGGACTCCGCTCTAATAAGTTCAAGTAATGCAAATGACAATTCCATATAACACCGGATATCTGGATGAGACATTGCAGCGCCTTTAATTATATAATCTTTTACGCAAAATTGATATAGATATTCTACGATACAGGATGTATGCAAATCTATTATCTATAGATTTAATGTATCCAGCTCTTTGGTGTAATGCTTTGGATCGATTGTAAGACCGTTCAAAAGCCATCTAAGCTGTCTGGAAGTAATTTCTCTGGCTTCGTCGGCATCTTTGGGCCATTTCAGGGATCCGTCTTCAAATCTTTGTATTAGGTCTAAAGTGCTGACTTTAGACCTAATACGAAAAAAATTTTTCCGAAGGCCGGGAAGCGAACAAAATGAGGGGGAGTCTGAAAAGGTCAGGGAATCAGCAACTTGAATTCCAGAGAGCGATCTGGTGAAGCGTATATATTTTTGGTGGCTTATGGAAAATTTATGCTTTAATCCATATCAAAGAGTAAGATGCCGGCGGTTGACGATCAATCAGGTTGTGGGATAATGACGATGACAGAGCCTTTCTGCGCTTCAATAGCGAACCGGGGAAAGGCCTTTTAGAGGTGATGGTCAGATTCAAAGGTGGAGCAGAATGCTGAAGTCTATAGGTATTGGAACGGAATTATTTCACGAATTAGTTGAAAGCAACAGTTATTACGTGGACAAGACTCCTTTTATCAGAACTGTTTTTAAAGACAATACCTCGAAAGTCATGCTTATCACCAGACCGAGGCGTTTCGGTAAAACGCTAACCATGTCCACCTTCTATGACTTTCTGTCTCTGAATACCGACAATCCCGGCGATGTATCACTTCAGGAAAAATGGTTCAAAGACACCAAAATCTTTGAGGATAGGGAATTCTGCAGTAAGTACATGGGGAAGTTTCCGGTTATTTTCATTTCACTGAAGTCCGTGTCAGGAAGCGAGTTTGAACAAGCTTATTACCAGCTGGGCTGTGTCGTTTTTGACTTATACAGTACATTCAGCTATCTGGCCAAAAGTTCTAAACTCAGTGATGCAGATAAGAAAATTTTTAACGAGATCGCCTCTGATAAAAATTTTATCTGTAATGTCGGCAATAAAAATAAAATAACCGATTCACTGAAAAACCTGCTGAGGTTTCTTTACACACATCACGGCATTAAGCCCATTTTGCTTATTGACGAATATGACGTTCCGATTGCCAAAGCGGCCCATAACGGCTACTACAAGGAAATGATTGACATCATAAGTCCGTTCTTAAGCAATGCCTTAAAAACAAATACGTATTTGGACAGAGCCGTGCTTACCGGCTGTTTAAGAGCTGCCAAGGAAAGCATTTTTACCGGGCTCAATAATCTTCTGGTCTGCTCGGTTCTTGAGGCCGGAAAAAAGGATATTTCAGAGGGAATAGGGTTTACCAAGGAGGAAACCCAGAAAGTTCTTTCATACTACGGACTTTCAGACTATTACGAAGATGTGAAAAACAATTATGACGGGTACCATTTTGGAACCACTCATATGTACTGCCCGTGGGATGTCATGAACTTCTGTGATGACAACCACAGAAAACTGAGTAAAGACAGAAATCTCATTCAGACCGGCAACTACTGGATAAATACCAGCGGTAACGATGTTATCGAAGAATTTATGGGTTTTATAGAGCCGGATGACGTTGACAAGATGCAAAGCCTTCTGGACGGGGAATCCATTACCGCGGAGGTAAGAGCGGCGCTGTGCTACGGAGATTTAGAGAAACACGACATCAATGATTTCTGGACTCTGCTGCTTTATACCGGCTATCTCACCTTTGATCCGCAGTACAGATCCGCTAACAAACATGAGTGCCGGCTGTATATTCCGAATGAAGAAATCAGGGATTGCTTCAAGTCGAAAATCATGGATTTCTATAAAAATGACAGCGTTATGAGGAATAGCACCGGCAATCTGATAAAAGGATTTTTCTCGGGGGACGCCGGATCTGTCGAGGACTGCCTTAACGAGCTTCTGGCCAAATATGTGTCCATAAGAGACTTCTCCGTCAATGCTCCGAAGGAAAACTATTACCACGGCTTCATGAACGGATTACTGGCAAACGGCACATCGCTCATTGAAGAGCAGAAATCCAATTTTGAGTCAGGAAACGGCTATATCGATTTGATAATCAAGTCTCTGAAGAACAGAGGCGTTATCGTAATTCTGGAACTTAAACAGACTGCTGATGAAAATGAAGACAAGTTTCTGATTGCCGAGGATGCCATCGCTCAGATAATCAGAAAGAAATATGCCGACCCGTATGTCAAAAGAAAGGATATTAAAGCAGTTCATTCCTACGGCATCTGTTTCTGTAAAAAGGAATGTACTGTTGCGGGCAAAAAACTGAAATAAAATGTTCAATCATGGCAACTGAATCAAAGCAACCTGATCAGTCAAAGACCGACCAAGCTGCCAAATGATTCAATCCTTCTTGTAATACGGCGACGTATATCCCGCAGCCTGCAAAATCAGCCCTTTAGCCCATGGCGGTGTACGTCCCATCTCTTCGCACAATGCTTCCAGGCTTTTGGGGTCGTAGCTCTCAATGCGTTCCCACCTCTTGGCGGTTCCCACTCCTTCGTAGGTAACACTCTCCCCGCCGAACTGGTTCATGCCGAGGCGAGGCTTCACGTAGGCAAGATTTCTGCCGGAAGGCAAAGTGATGAAGAGCATGCTGATTCTGCAGGTAAATGCAAGCTCGTGGGTTTCAGCGGTGGTGCGTTCAGTGATGGCCTTCATAACAGCATGGTCTACTGCCCACCAGAACTTCACGATATTAGGGTTGGAGTTCCGCCATGCGGTAACCAGGGGCTGCAGTTCGGAGGTTGTAGCGTTTGAACATCTCCCACTTGTCGGGAGCATGCCGGGGGAGATTGCGGGTTCTGCCGCCGTTGCTCTGAGTGGGAGCGCAGGGCTTACAGAACCTTTGTTCCGCAACTGATCCCTGTAATTCTTAAGATTCAATGAGCGATACGTTCAATTCACATAAGTCTTGAACGTTTTTTTTACCTTTGAAAACTATTTAGAAATTCACTATGCATACACATGGATATGAGGTATAATGTAAATCATGTGATGGCAATGCATAGGCACAGCTATGTTTCTGACGGAAAAGAAAAACTCTAACGGGCTTTATTACCTCTATTTGATGGATAGCTCATGGGATCCTGCGGCAAAACGGACAAAAATCAGGATTGTTGAAAGTTTCGGGAAGGTTGATGATTTTAAAAGGGAAAAACCGGCACAATATGCGGAACTTGTTGAAAAGTACGGAAACAAGAAGAATCGTTATCAGGCTGAAAAGGAACATGCTCTCAGAAAGTTTATAAAAGATGGAGAGCAGGCATCCGAAAGCCTGGATCTGCTGTCAGGGGTAAAATATCTGATGCCTCAGAGAATCGCCCATTTGGTTATCAGAAGACTGTGGACAGACACGCTGCAAATGCCCAAATTCTTTGATTACCTGATCAGTTACCAATCTATTGCAGCCGAGTACAGCATTTCGGATATTGCTTTGTATTTTTCCATGCTGAAAATGGTTTATCCCTCGTCGTATCTGGAAGGCATGGAGATCAGTCCGCGGTTCCTCGGAGATCCGATGTCAGATACTTCAATGGACGACGTATACCGTTGTCTGCATTTGCTTTCCGACTACAAAGACAGCATCATGAGGCATTTGAACAAAAGGATTGATGAAGAAGTGCCAAGAAAAAAGTCCCTGCTGTTCTTTGATTGCACGAACTGTTATTTTGAGACCCCGTACAATGATATTTTCTGGAATCGCAGAAAAGCCCAGCGTATCCTGCGAAAACTTCTCAGAAAGGAAGACAATTCATTGAAGGATCTTTCAAATAAAGATCTGAACCAAATTATTGATAATGATCCCTGTTTAACGGCAAGGCTTGAACAGATCATAGATTCCTTCGGAGAACCTGTGAGAATGCACGGGCCAAGCAAGGAAAAACGGAATGACCTTCCCCTTGTATCCATTGCTCTTGTGGTGGATGAGCATGCCATTCCCATTGATTTCAAGGTGTTTCCGGGCAATGTGGCAGAAACCTCGACTATGATTGATATTGTCCGGGCTCTGAAAGAGAAGCATGGCATCAGCAATGCCATCCTGATAGCGGACAGCGCGCTGAACGGAACCAAAAACCTGAGCAAGCTGCTTGACGAAAAGATCGGATTTTCTGTTGCAAAATCAGCGCTGTCGTTCAGCAAAGACATAAGGAATTCAGAACTCAATCTCGGAACCTTTAAGCCTATAAAAGACGAAGCCGGAAACGATACTTCCGCGCTTTACAAAATAATCGACTATCACAATGTTAAATATGATCCCTCTGAAAGAGGTCAGAACGGAAGATGCGCTAAATACGCCATTGACTGCAAGATGATGATCACTTTCAGCGAAGACCGAAGGAAACGGGATCTGGCAGTGCTGGAAGAAAATATCAGCAGAGCTGTGTTAGCTGTGGACAGACATGAACAGATACAGCTTGCCACAAGCGGCTGGAAGCAGTTTGTCCTTACAGGCCCCTCTCAGCAAAATGATGAGACGAATAAGGGGACAAAACAGGATGAAACAGACAGCGGCAATCAAAACGGACAGAATGATTCAAAGGGAGGCTCAGATAAACAGGTATCGGCTGCCGCAAATAAACCGGATGCAGCCGATTCATCAAAAGATACGGACACTCATGATGAACAATCGGCAGAGACCCATTCAGACAAAAATGACAAACGTCAGAAAAAAAACAAACAGGGTGAGAAGGACAAAACAAAGAGCAAAGATAAATGTTCAGAAAAACAGATAGCTGCTGGGCCGCAGATAGCTGTTGCGTTGAATAAAGAATCCATAGAAAAACGCAGAAAGTGCGCCGGTTTTGCAGGGATTCTTTTCCATGAGCCGCCCGGAAGCAACATGAAATTAACAGCATCCTGCGTCAGCTCGCTCTATCATCAGCTGGTTCAAATTGAAGAATGCTTCAAAATCATGAAAAGCGACTTTGAAATCAGACCAGTCTATGTACGCGAGAAACAGAGCATTCAGGGACATGTGCTTCTGTGCATAATAGCTCTGATTATGATTCGGATAATCCAAAGAAAAATGGCCAAAGAAGGGTACAGCATGACTGCGCAGCAATTACAGAAACTTCTGCAGGAATTGCAGCTGATGGCATTGACATCAGACGGCCGGCATTTCATATATATGAACACAATGGAAGCTCATAAAAGAAATTGCCTGCGCAGCGCTGACAAGCCGGGCAAAAAAACTGCGGAGTATGATATCAGAAACAAACTCCTGAATATTCTGGGGTGTGAACTGGATGACATTAGCACACTGGAGCAGATCAGAAAGGGATTTAAAATTAAAAGCCTGAACAGATCTGAATATCAGAACGCTCTGATAAAAAAGTATTACTGCGCGACAGCTCCCTGACTGAGCTCTGATATGCATAGCAAAATTCTAATTTGATAATTGGACAGACTCCTTATCACATAAGGACTGTCCCTTCGTATTGTCGTCATTGGGTGCGGAACAAAGGTATTAGGGTTGGAGTTCCGCCATGCGGTAACCAGGGGCTGCAGTTCGGAGGTTGTAGCGTTTGAACATCTCCCACTTGTCGGGAGCATGCCGGGGGAGATTGCGGGTTCTGCCGCCGTTGCTCTGAGTGGGAGCGCAGGGCTTACAGAAGTAGCGGATGAGATCCTTTCCCTTGGTGAGTTTCTGCTTCTCAAGCCCCAGAACCGCGCCAACGCCTTCAAGGGACTGCGGGAGTCCCAGTGTTGCCGCCCACACCATGTCGCAGCGCCAGCCTTCCGGGCTGAGATAGGTACCTGAAGGAAGTCCGAGATACCGGGAGAGACAGATTCTCTCAAAGGACGCGTTGTAGCTGTGTTTGATGACCTTCTCGTCGGTGAGCGCCTTAAGAACCGGCACTTTCTCCCGTATCAAAATCTACATAGGCTCCGAGCGCACCCTGTGCCCGGAGAGCTTTTCTGTATCCCGGGTGCCGTCCGTTTCGGGGCGGAACCTTCAACCTTTGTACAGATAACGGAGAACCGGGAGGGCGGTTGCAGATTTTTTCAGGGAAAGTTCATGGGGGAGTTCAGGAATTTCAGGAACAGACTGTCAGGATGGGCGGAATGAGACATCGAAATACAGGTTTTGAGCGGATTCGCATGATGGAAACGCATTATTTCCGGGCAAACGCAAATACCAGGGAACTTCTCCGGTTTCGATATCAAAATATTGGGTAATCAGTTACCGCCCAAAAGACTGAGAATAGCCTGGGGCCTCTGATTTGCCTGAGCCAGTATGCTCTGAGATGCCTGCTGAATAATATTCTGCTGCGTCATGGAGGCTGTTTCGGCGGCAAAATCGGTATCCCGGATTCTGCTTCTGGCTTCGGACAGGTTTTCGGAAACGTTGCTTTGATTTCTGATGGCAGATTCGAGCCGGTTCTGTACGGCACCAAGCTCGGCCCTTTTGCTGTCAACAACTGCTATGAAGCTGTCCACCAGATCCAGAGTGCTTTGTGCGGATTCCGGAGTTTCAACAGAGAACAGGGTCTCAGGATCGACAGTGAGGGGTACAACACCAGAGGTGCCCAATGCGGTAATGTGCAATCCCCGATCCGGGTCATAAACCCGATTACCCGTTTTGTTGACAAAGGTATCACCGTCAACCTCGACCACGGTATCCTGGGCTTTGGAATAGAGATACCAGCCATCAGATCCGGTTGAGTGAACTCTGCTGTCTGAAGTAACACTGCAGTTAAATGCCCGGAGCTTTTCATCCCCGGTGGTGGTAATAGTGAATGGAGGGGCATAATCAGATCCTTTGGATGTTTTAAAGTATATTTCGGCTTTTCCACTGTAACTGTGTGTACCATTTCCATACATCCAGAAATTCAATGAAAGGCCTGGATGAGACGCAGACCGCAATTTACTATAAATATTATCGATGGTATCGCCTTCTTCTACCTGTATGGTTACATTTCTGGCGGAAGAACCGGAACCGTAGGAAACTGAAATGCTACCAGCTTCATAGGTAATCATTTCGTCTGTCAGTTCCCCGTTCTCATCCCTTTTCAGATACTCAATGTATTTACTGACATGAGTAATGTCACTCAGTGACTTTACCTTCACATCGTACTCACCTTCGGGGGCCAGCATATCGGCGTAAACAGAGAAAGCCGATGTTTGAGAACAGTCAACCTCTCTGACCAGTCCGCCTCTCAGAAGTCTGTCTTTTCCCAAATCATCAGCATTGTCGTAGAGCGTAAAAAAGACATCATCCAGTCTGAGTCCGGAAGTAAGATCCACGCTTACGGTCTCGTTGGCATTGGCACCTATCTGAAAAGCCGTGGGTTCGGTAAGAGTCTTGTTAAAGAGGTGAGTTCCCCCGTAGGTGGTATCCTCGCCAATTCTGGTGATTTCCCGGCACAGCTGGGTTACCTCCTCCTGAATGGCTTTTCTGTCAGCCTGGGAATTGGTGCCATTGGCAGATTGCAGAGCCAGCGTGCGGATGCGCTGGTACATACTGGTCATTTCCTCCATGGCTCCTTCGGCCGTCTGGCAGAAGGAGATCCCGTCCTGAGCGTTGCGGTTGCCCTGGTTAAGACCGTTTATCTGCGATGTGAGCCGGTCTGATATCTGAAGCCCTGCGGCATCATCGCCGGCGCTGTTGATCCGGAGACCGGATGCCAGACGCTTGTAGGCAGTATCCAGTGTTCCTGATGATTTGGAAAGATTTCTCCTGGCATTCAGCGATGAAACATTGGTATTTACAAACAAGCCCATTACTCAATCCCTCTCTTCGGAAAGATCCGCTTTGTTATCTGTTCATGCGGTTACGGATCTTGCAGTTTTTTTATAGTGTGATTTTCAGCCCGGGTATTTCTGAAATCCGTATTTCCATTCCCGGGGAACAGCAGAGCATATCTCCTGCGTTGTTTTTTATCAGGATTTTGCCGGAAATTGCACATGCCACGCGATACATGCAATCTTACCTGATCTGCGGACAAAAAGAGGAAAACTTTACCGTCTGTTAAAATATAGTTGATCGGCTTTGTGATTTTTTACAAACTTTGAAGGATATCTATCACCTTATACACTCTGATTTAGGTGATGTAAATGCAAGCTATAATGTTTTCTTGCGAGGTGTGTGTCTGCGATTTAATCCTTTTTATATCAGGAAGTCATGAGGTTTGTAAATTTTTGTGCTGTTGTGCATGTTAAATCATATCGGAAGTACCTTCGTAAAAATGCAGAACAGTCAGCAGTGTCTGAAAAAGATCGTAAAACGCTGTGTACAGGCTATGGTGACACTGTCTTGAATGATATTTAAAAAGACTGATGACATGCTGTCTGCCGGGAAGAGCACGGAATGATCTCGTCGTGGCCGGATGCCGGTGCTCCGGATTCCGGTAAAGAATCTCCGGCCGAACAGAACGGTAGAACAGAACGGTAGAACAGAAAAAGACAGATCGTTTTTGCAATCTGTCTTTTTCCCGAGTCATGTTTATCAGCATCCGGAGGCCGGAGTTCCGGTCCTCAGGATTTATTCGTCTCAGGCGTTTTCAACCTGGTTAAAGGCTGCTTCCACCGCACCGTCCTTGGTGTTGTCGGCCTTGATGGCGGTGTACTTCCAGGTGATCTTGCCGGCCACGATGTCCACGGTCTCGGTCGGGGCGGCGGCGTTGTCGGCAAGGGGAAGCACCACGTCACCTGCGGTTCCCGGCACCACGGTTTCCACCTCGGCTCTTACGATCTTGCAGTTTTCCATGGTTACCTTGTAAACGGGAACCTGGACTCCGGCAATGGCGCGGCAGACATTGAAGGTGACCTTTGCAATCTTCTGGCCGTTCATGCAGAACTGCTGGATCTTCGGGGAAGCCTTGTCAAGCAGGTGCACAAAGGTAAAGGGAGTGAAAGAACCTCTTCCGGAAACGTCCGTGGTACGGCCTTGGGTTACGTTCTGCCGAGAACCGTGCTTGAAGTTAACCACCTCAATCCATTTTGCGTGTCCCTTGTCAGCAGATTCGCCATCGATGCCGTCGAGTTTAATGAAGAAATCGGAAGCCATAACAGTATCTCCTCTGAATGAATGCTCTGAGAGCCGTCAGCCAGTAAGGCAGGTTTTATCAAAAACGTAGCGGCCTGTCAGAAAATCCCGCAAATCCGTGGTGATCCCCGGGAGACCGGGCAGATCCGGGACTGCGGCAGCCAGTGCGGCCAGGGCGGTCTCCGAAAGCTGACTCCGGTCCGTGGTGCTGAAATCCGGACAGCGGTTCAGAATGAAATCGGCAAATTCCGGAGAGGTTTCCCGGAGCAGTGCCGCCGTCAGAAGCTCCTGGCGGCTGTCAGCACCGCGGTGCTGTCCACTCCCGGAAGCTCCGGAGGCATGCGGTTTCAGGATCTCCGGAATCAGGGACAGCGGAATCCGGGACAGCCAGTGCTCCTTCATGGGATTTATGGCCACGCCCCGGGCTCCCGATACCAGATCAGTGCGGTTTTCCGGAGAGGCCAGATAAAGATGTCCTGAGGTTCTCTGGCCGTCATTAACCGGGTAGTTATCCCAGATAAAGGGCTTTCTGCCGATAATATCCCGGGCTCTTTCCAGGGACGCCAGAGAATAGCCGGAGCTCATTACCCGGTCACCGGTCCAGAAGATATCGGCTCTTGCGGGAAGATCCCGGGCGAAGTCCTCAAAATAGGTTTCGGGCATTTTTCCGAAAATCTTCTCAAGAATGGGATCCAGACTGTAGAAGCTGGGACAGGTGATAATGCGGACATTCTCCGGAAGCTCGGCGAGAATGCGTCTCAGTATGCGGTTCTGGGTTTTGCCGGCTTCCCGGGAGTCGATTCTGAGGTCGTCAAAGAGCACTGCCACGATATCCGGGGCAACAGTCTCAAAAAGCTCCCGGATGCGGGCGGATACAAGTCTGAGAACGTGCTCCTCGCCGGCCGCTCCGGAAGCCCGGAGCTCCGGGGGGCAGGTTCCGGAATCCATGGACACGGCATTGAGAGGGGTGAAGCCGATGCCGAAGGAAAGCCCGATGCTCCGGGCGCGGGCGGCGAGATCCCTGAGACTCTCAAGATATCCGGGAGGGTATTCCCGGAACCACTGTCTCCGGAGACAGGAATCCCCCTTCGGGGCATAGATATAGAAATCATAGCCCCGGCTTTTCAGCCAAGGGATAAAGCTCCGCCGGTCCTCCATGGTCCAGAAGGCGCCGTACATGCCTTCAATGACTCCCAGGGGGAAATCATCACCGGATGCGGAAAGCAGATTTTCGGATATGCTGGCAGAAGAGGGAGCGGCAGGGCCGGCAGCGGTTTGGGGTTTCATGAAGGATTCCTGCTATTTGTCAGAAGGGCTGGCCGGAGCCTGGGCGATGCGGTATTTCCGGGACAGTTCCACGGAAACCCGGTGAAACATGTTGAACACGGCATTGGTTTTCGGGGTGGGCAGGCCCTGTGCGTCGAGGAAGAACTCTCCCCGGAGCACAATTGCCTCGTCCCGCTGCAGGGCGTCGTTCACCTCCATGCCGTCCATGTATTCCCAGTCCTTTTTGATCATCTCATTGGCCATTCTGATGATTTCCTCCCGGGATACCGGGGCTTTCTGGGGGCGGGCGCTTCCGAAGATGCCGGTGCATTCCGTGTTTTCAGAAAAGTCTTCTTCATAAAGTGACTGTTCGCAGTCAGGGGTGTCAGTCATAGGAATTGTCCTTAAATTCAGTCCGGCACTGCTAAAAAACGGCCGGGGTGGAAAGATTATCCGGTCTGCCCCTGTCCGGGTCCGATCCGGTACCGCACAGGACTGAACAGGGCGGACGGAAAGGGGTGCCCTGGGGCTGATTCTATCACATTGCCGGCACCGTAAAGTGATTCCGGGAACAAATTCGGCAGTGTTTCAGTCCGGACTGTCCCGGGGGCGCCGTCACTATCAGTGTGAAAACTGGGTGTACAGCTTTCTCTCGATTTTCAGAAAGTGGCGGACGGCGTCGCTGTAGGCGTCGTCGATTCGCGGAAGCCCCTTTTCCTTGATGTCGATGAGAAGACTGCGATCGTCCTCAGAGAGGGCGTCCCTGGCGGCAATATACTGGGAAAGGTAGTGTCTTCCCAGATAGGTGTCGTACGGGAATACGGTGGCAATGGATCTCAGGATCAGCATGCCGGCCACCGGCAGCGGGATGAACTTCAGGGTGTTCTCCTCAAGAATGTCGCAGAACCGGTCCAGAAGTCTGACATCCCGGTAGGTTTCCAGAATGTCCCGTCCCGGGAGATAGGTGCCGGGATCCCGCGTTTCCCTGCCGCCGGAAAAATGCCAGAGTGCATACTGCTCTTCGGAGCCGTTTTCACGGATCAGAAGATGAATGCGGAAGGCCGGGTGCTCTCCGGCCTTTTCTCTGACTGTATTCAGAAACGCGGGATCCTCGCAGAAGATGTAGAGAAACTGATCGCTGGCGGCCAGCAGGGCTCCCAGCTCGACAATTCCCGAAAAGTCTGTGCCGGACCGCATGCGCTGATCCGCGATCAGGAGAAAGCGTGCCTTCAGGCTGATAATTTTTCTGGCAGGTCTGAAATTTCCGTGGCTGCCGTCCTTGCAGTTGTGTTCTGTCATTAGTTCTGTCCGCTGTCAGGTGATAAAAGGAGTCGGATCCGGAGCGTTTTCCGCCGGACACTGAATCTTCCGGAGAGTCTCCGGCCCAGAATTCTAGCACACCGGGCGGTGCCGGCGGAAAGGGGATGTGATTATTGTTAAAAAATGCCGGTGATATTAACCCAATACGGGAATTTATGGTATTATTCACGCTGAACGGGAGACCCCCTCCCTAATTTCGGGGGGCGGATTTCCTGCCGCAGAGAACTTGAAGTTTTCTGGAATAGATTAATGCAGAGCTGCCAGCCGCAGTTTTTAACCAGTTGATTACAGATTATGGATAATACCGAGATAACCGAAAAGGAAAACAACAATAACGCCGCCCCGGTTCAGGAAGACAATGCCGTTCAGGCGGTTCCGGAGGAGAGCGCCACCCAGCAAGCTCAGGAGGGTAATGCTGCTCCGGCTTTGGAAACTCCGGAGGAGAAGTCCCGGAGACTGGAGTCCGAGGCCAGGGCCAGAAAGGCTCTGAAAATTGCCAAGGTTCGCAGCGATGTTGATTTTCTGTGCGAGCATTTTCCGGTCAGCTTCGTAAAGGAAGGCCGTGAGGATCTGGCACCCCGTCCGCTTAAGATTGGTATTTTCAATGATCTTGTAGAGCGCATTGCCGCCATTGATCCGGAGTTTTCCAAGAGCAGAATCCGGTCCGCACTCCGGGTTTACACCACCCGCTGGAGCTATCTTGAATGCGTGAAGGCGGGGGCCGACAGAATCGATCTGGACGGCAATACCGTTGATACCGTATCTGAGGAGCATGCCGCCTTTGCTGCCGAGAAGTACCGGGAATCCCGTGAAAAGTATGAAGCGGTGCTGGCTGAAAAGAAGAAGAACCGGAGACCGGCCTTCAAAAAGAAGAATAATGCCGAGACCGGCGCTGACGGTCAGGAGCGTGATGGACAGCGGGACAATGACAGAAGCTCCGGCAAAAACGGCGATCGGAAATTCCTCAGAAGAAATCACCGCAGTTCCGGAAATGGCGACAGATCCGGCCGCAGACCCTTCCGTCAGGCTGATGGCTTCTCCGGACAGCAGCAGAATAATGACAAGCCTGCGGGAGCCAGACCGCGCGAGGAGTTTGCTCCGCTGCCTCAGGACAGCATTGTTCCGGGACTTGAGGTACGGGTGCTCTGGGGGAGCGGCTCTGTTCCGGCCACTGTCAGGGAAGTGGTGCGCGACAAAGTAACAGTGGAGCTTTCCATGGGCATGGTAGTAAAGGTTTCCTGTGACCAGATCGGGCAGAAGTAGGCAAAATCATTTGCTGTTTTAGTTTCTGACATGCGAAAATCTGCTATTCATTATGAATACCGGGTTTTCGCATTGTTTTCGTTATAGTTGGCCTTAAATTTTAATTAAGGTCTTACCAGGTAAGATGTTAGAAGGGACACTGCATGCTGCTGAATAAAATTGCATTGGCCGTAATCTTGGGAGTCTCCCTGTCGGGGGCAGCTTTCGCTCAGCCCAAAACTCCCGTGGAAAGCGATATTCCGTCGCTGAAGCCGGAGTCCAGACAGGATACCTCCTGTTCCAGAGTCAGAGGCTATTTCCTGCGTTCCCACTACAAGGGCGTGCATCTGGATGACAGTTTTGTGGATCAGGTCTATGACATGTATTTTTATAATCTGGACCGCTATCGGACGCTTTTTACCGAGTCCGAGATCAGAGCCTTCAAGAGCGAAAAGAAAAAGCTTTTTTCCGCTCTTGACAGCTGCCGGCTTGACTACCCCTACGAGATGTATCAGGCCTACATGAAGAGGCGTTTTGAAAAGTATTCCTACTATCTCGAGGTACTGAAAACAGACAGGTTTGATTTTTCCGGCAATGATACGGTAGCGGTGGATACCAGCAAGCTTCCCTACCGCCAGAACCTCGACGAGCTTAAAAAGTACTGGCGGCAGGTGGTCAGAAGCGACTATCTTAACCTGAAGCTTTCCGGCTTCACCGACGAGCGCATCCGCAAGAATCTTGCCAAAAGGTATGCCAGCATTCTCCGGAATATCGTAAAGGCCAAAAACGAGGATGCCTTCAGCGCCTTCGAAAATGCCTTTGCCAATGCCATAGATCCCCATACCAGCTATCTCTCTCCTGATGATTCGGCCAATTTCGACAATTCCATGAATCTTGAAATGGAAGGAATCGGTGCGGTGCTGATAAGCAAGGACGAATACTGCGAGATCGTTTCCATTGTTCCAGGCTCTCCTTCTGAAAAGAGCGGCCGGCTGAAGCCCAAGGATCGGATTATCGGAGTGCAGCAGTACAAGAACGGCCGTCCCGAGGAGATGGTGGATGTGGTAGGCATGCTGCTTACCGATATCGTTCCCATGGTAAAGGGGCCCAAGGGGTCGAAGGTCACTCTGCAGATCATGAGAGGCGACGGAGCCAGCGCCTCCTTCTTCAATGTGGATATTGTCAGAGATCGCATTCATCTTGAGGACAGCGCCGCCAAGGGCACCGTCAATACCATTGACGGCCGCCGGGTGGGGGTGCTGACGGTAAAGAGCTTCTACATGGGCCTGGCAAAGGACATGAAGAAGGAAATCGAAAAGATGAAGAAGGAGAATATCGAGGCCCTGGTGGTGGATCTGCGCTACAACGGCGGCGGTTCTCTCCCTGAAGCCATTGATTCCAGCGGGCTCTTTTTCAAGTCCGGGCCGGTGGTGCAGGTACGTGATGCCGTGGGCTATGTATCTCTGAACCGCGATGAAGACAACGTCTCCTACTATGACGGTCCTCTGGTGGTGCTGACCAACCGGCTTTCCGCCTCCTCCTCCGAGATCTTCGCCGGTGTTCTTCAGGATTCCGGAAGAGCGGTGATTGTGGGCGATACCACCTTCGGGAAAGGAACCGTGCAGCAGAGCCGGCCTCTGGATCGCATTTATGATTTTTACGACAAGCCCCTGGGCAGCATTCATTACACCATTGCCAAATTCTATCGTATCAGCGGTCAGAGCACCCAGCTCCGGGGCGTAGAGCCGGATATCCAGTTCCCGTCCTTCAGCGATTATGCAGATTTCGGGGAAAACAATGAGCCCAATGCGCTGCCGTGGGACAAGATTAAGCCTGCCAGCTACACCAGACTTGGGGATCTCAGTGCCTATCTTCCGGATCTCAGGAAGAAGCACGAGGCACGTGTCAGAAATGATCCCTACTATAACAAGCTGACCAGCGATTATGAGAATTTCCGCAAAAAGCGCAAGGAGAACGTCATCAGCCTCAACTATGATGTTCGCAAGGCGGAACAGGAAAAGGACAAGGCTGAAGCGCTCCGGGATACCAATGATTATCTGAAGTCCCTGGGCAAGCCTCCGGTCAAGAGCCTGGATGATCTGCCCTCCGACTTCAAGGGACGTGATACCCTGCTCCTGGAGGCTCAGCATATAGCTTTGGACCTGGCTCAGGATATGAAGTCCTGAATGCCGCCGGTATGACCGGCTTTTAAGGAGTAATCCCTGTAAACAGAGAAAGAGGCTTTTAAAGCCTCTTTTTCCGTTTCAGGGAGTCTGTTTCCGGTCATAAAAACTGTCCCGGGGGGTAAAGCGGAGCAGGCGCGCAATGGGGCCGATTAATTTGTTGTCAGATGTAAAAAACAATTGTTAAAATGCCCTGGGCATCAGGCTTTGTCTATGATCTTCCGTACGTTTGCCATTATCGGCGGAACCGGGAAGTGTTTTTTGCCGGGCGGAGTCAGGGCTTTTCCTGTTTTATTACTTATTTTTAATAACGGGGTTATTATGAAATATTCTTTTTCCAAGCTTTCCCTGGCAGTGCTGCTGTCTATGGGGATTACAGCATGCGGAGGCAGCAGCAGTAGCGGCAGTACTCCTGATGATGACGGTTCCCTGGAACTCAGACTTCAGGTTATTGACGGTTATGTAGAAGGAGCGGTCTGTTTCGGGGATGTGAACCGGAATGGCACTCAGGAGTCCTCTGAAGCCTGGAAAACCGCAGATGCTTCAGGCCTGGCAGTTCTGGAGATTCCGTACAGGGATCTTAAGGATGCTTCCGGAAACCTGGCCGATCATGTTCGCGTTATCTGCAAGGCGGTACGTTCCAGTGCTACAGATCATATCTATGGTGTTCCTGCGGCCCTGGCTAATGATGCAGTGTTTTCCCGGGAGGTCTTTTTTGACCGTGACAATACAGCAGCTGTCTATACTGTTACTCCCTTCAGCACTCTGGCAGATCTGCTTATTGCCGCCGGCGATCATGGTTCTCTGAAATCCGAGACCTACACTGCTTCGCTGGAGAGGGTGACTGCCGCTGCCGGGGTCTCCCAGTCCATTATCGCTACTGATTACAATGCCGACATTAACAATGCGGATGCGCTTCGGGCGCTGGTGGCGGGGGAGCTTCTGGTTCGGAATAATGTTCTGCCGGGAGATGCTGCAGATCTGGAGAGCAGGCTGGAAAGCTCTGCTGCTGATACCGTTATAGCCGAAATTGTCAGCTATAAACCGCTGATTGATTCTGTATATGCCAGTCTGGAAAACAAGGAAGGCATTACCGGTGCTGATGTTATTTCAGCCCTGAACAGCGCTTCTGCCGATACTCCGGAAGACAAGCCTGAGGACAAGCCTGGCGACACCCCTGAGGACAAGCCCGGCGACACCCCTGAAGACAAGCCCAGCGACACCCCTGAAGACAAGCCTGGCGACACCCCTGAGGACAAGCCCGGCGACAACCCTGGGGACCAGCCCGGCGATAATCCTGAGGACCAGCCTGGTGACAATCCGGAAGATAATTCCGAGGATGAAAAAGAGGATCCTTCTGACGCCACCCCGGTAAGCAAGCATGATCTTTTCAGCACCTATACGGGAGAATACGGCAAGAATACTGCTGACCCGGAAGCTCCGGCATTTAATGTCGAGGTTTATGTAAATCTCACGGATGCCTCCATTTCCCTGGATGGCGGAAAGACGTACCATGAGCTTCATGACGGGGATTCCCTGTACGGCGTTTCTCTTAAAAATACTGTAGATGCCAGTAACCACAACTATGTTACCGTAGATCTTTCCGGCGTAGCATTTCCGGGAGTGCGGGAGGTTACTCCCAGGATTGTTCTTTCCGGAAAACTGGAGAACGGCACCATTGAGTTTGCCGGCAAGGATAATGCCCAGATCGGCCTTGTTCTTAACGGAGTTGATATTTCCAGCGGCAATTATCCGGCCATTGTAGTGAGCCCCAAGACCGTCACGGCCCATGTCATTCTGGAGGGGGATAATTATCTTACCGATGGCCGCGTTTTCGGTACCGGGTACAGTTCCGAGAACGGCGTTGATTTTTATGATGATGCTGCGGTGTCTCCTGATGTGAACGATGAGGATCTGGTCAGAACCGCCAGATGGGGGCTGGGATCCAGCGACAACGGCACCCTGACCACCAAAGGCACGCTGCGGTTCAGCGGCGACGGCAGGCTTACCGTCAGTACCGCCTACAAGCACGGCATCTATGCTAAAAACCGCATTTATGTCTACGGCGGCGCCATTGGTGTCTACAACGAGGGCCAGCACGGACTGGTGAGCAAGAACGGCTTTGATATGTACGGCGGCACGGTATATGTGGAAGGTGCCGGCAAGCATACCAACAAGCAGAGCCGCGGCATTATCGTGTCCGGTGATGAAAGCGAGGCGGGCGCCGGGCTTGGCGGCATGACCTTCGCTGGCGGTGCAGTGACCATTAATACTGTGGGGAAGGCCATCAGTGCCAAGTGGGACATTGAGGAGGATGCGGAAACCACGGATTCTGAAGATGATCCGCTGCCCCGGATTAACATTACCGGAGGTACCTTCAGCATCACTACCACGGGCGCGGTAATTGATTCCGATACCAGCAATTACATCACCTACTATGACGCGGACGGCGTGGAGACCTATGAAAAGAAATCCAGCTCTCCGGAGGGCATCGAGGGCAAGCTCGGGGTTGCTATTTCCGGCGGCCGTTTCGTTATCAATACTACCGATGATGCTCTTAATGCCAGCAGGGACGGAGATGGCTTTATCAGTATCTCCGGCGGCGAGCTGTTCCTGAACTCCTCCGGAGGAGATGCCATTGACTCCAACGGGGATATCAGCATTTCCGGAGGGACAGTGCTGGCAGTATCATCGCTGGGCAGTGAGGACGGTCTTGACTGCGACGGAAAGCTTACCGTAAGCGGCGGTATTCTGGCCGGTCTTAGCGGTTCCAGTCATGAATATGCCAGCTCCGGTGCGGAAGGTACCACCCAGAATGTCTTTGTCGTTGGTTCCTCCTATCTGGGATCCCGGGAATCCTCTGTCGCAGTTACCAATTCCGCCGGAACTCCGGTATTTGCGCTGACTCTGCCGGATTCGTCCTTCAGTCTGGCTACCATTTCGGCTCCCGGACTGGCTGAGACCGATACCTACAGCATTCATTCCGGTGTTACCCTTACCGGAGGTGAGAGCTTCTTCGGTCTTTATACGGAAATGCCGGCATTTACCGGCGGCTCGGTTACCGGCAGCATAGAGACTAATGACAGCACTCATGTGTACACCGGCCTTTCCGGTGCCAACTCCGGAAAAGAGCCTCCGGTGAAGCGCTAGCCGGAAGCTTCAGGTTATCCGCCGGATAACACTGAGCCTGACATGCCTATGGGGGAGCTTTCCCGGAAATAATTATTCTGAGGTGAGCTCTCCCCGTCCCGGACAGATTCCTGAAGTTCCGGGGCACTGCCGGATGTCCGGTTAAAGCTGATTCCTCCCAGGAAACCGGTCAAAAATACATAACCGGCCGGAAACAGGATCCCTGAAGGTTCCTGTTTCCGGCCATTTTTTATTATTATCAGTCCGGTCCGGAATGATGGAATATGTCTTCCCGGCTCTGTTTATGGGGCCGGCAGACTTTTCCGGGCGGGCCTGTCTTTTTCGGAAAATTCAGCGGTCAGGAATAACGGGATTCCCGGTTTTCTGAATGGAAAGCTGTACGGAGAGGCCCTTTTAGCCGAAGAACATGGTTCCGATAATGATGGCTGCCACCATGGCCGCGAAGTCCGCAATAAGCCCGCAGGTAACCGCGTGCCGCACCCGGACAATACCGACGGAGCCGAAATAAACTGCCAGCACATAGAAGGTGGTTTCCGTGGATCCCTGCATTACCGCAGCGATGTGTCCGGTGAGCGAATCCACGCCGCTGGTATTGAACACGTCCAGCATGAGTGCCCGGGAGGCACCTCCTGAGAACGGGTGCATGAAAGCCACCGGAAGCGCGTCCACAAAGTCAGTGGAAAGCCCGGCTTTCGCCACGATTTCCTTGATTCCGGAAAGGAGCAGTGACAGCACGCCGCCGGTCCGGAGAAAGGCTACGGCGGTCAGCATGGCTACCAGATAGGGCAGAATGTCGATGCATACCCGGAAGCCGTCCCGGGCACCGGCGATAAACTCCTCGTATACCTTAACCCTTTTCAGGAGCCCGTAGGTCAGAAGTCCGCCGATAAAAAGGATCACGGTGCCGTTGGCGGCCAGTGAGGCCTGTGCCGCCATGGCCGTTCCGGCACAGAGAGACCAGACAAACACTCCGGCAACGAGTCCGATAAGTCCCCCCAGTGCCAGCAGCGCCGGAAGCCGGAACAGGCTGATTTTCTGAAAGGCCGCCACGGCCAGAAATCCCGCCAGGGTGGAGCAGGAGGTGGCCATAAGCACCGGCAGAAAAATATCTACCGGATCCGCGGCGCCGAATTTGCTGCGGTACAGAAAAACCGAGATCGGAAAAATAGTTACCGAAGAGGTATTGATGACCAGAAACATAATTTCCGGATTGGAGGCAACTCCGGGATGCGGGTTCAGGGTTTCCAGCTCCTTCATGGCGCGGAGTCCCAGCGGAGTGGCAGCATTGTCCAGTCCCAGCATGTTTGCGGCCATGTTCATGGTGATGCTGCCGATGGCCGGATGTCCGGCTGGTACCTCCGGCATGATAACCCGGAACAGCGGCGTCAGCAGGGCTGCTATCCGGGCGGTAAGGCCCGAGGCATCCATAATGCGGGAGATTCCCAGCCAGAAGCACATCATTCCCGTCAGTCCGATGACGATGTCAGTGGCGGTTTCGGCGGATTTCAGAAATTCCTGCAGCAGATCTCCGAGCGGGTTTCCGGAACCCTCTCCGAAAATGCAGGCCGAAAGACTTCCCAGAATTCCCAGAATTATCATTGCGGCCCAAATGTGATTCATCATGGCGAAATTTTCTCCCGGAGCGATGGAAATATCAGTACAGGGTTTTCGGGAGATTTCTGTATTCGTCGAACAGCCTGAGGCAGGCCTCCCGGTCCAGCGGCGTCAGAAGCTCCCGGAAGGCCCGGCGGTCTCCGAACATCCGGTCAAAGATTTCATCCCGGAATCCGATAAGCGCATTGTCGTGAATGGTAGCCCCGAAATAGACCTTTCGGATATTGGCCCACATAATGGCTGCCAGACACATCGGGCAGGGTTCTCCGGTGGTATAGAGCTCGCAGCCGGAAAGATCGTGGGTTCCGAGGCGCTTTTCGGCATGGCGGATGGCGGAAATTTCCCCGTGGCAGGTGGAATCATGCGCGACCAGTACCATATTGTGTCCCCGGCCGATAACCGTCCCGTCCCTGACCACCACTGCGCCGAAGGGTCCGCCGTGGCCGAGGTGGATTCCGGTACGGGCTTCCGCTATCGCCAGATTCATGAACGGGTTTAAGGCCTGGTAGTCGCAGGCGGGAATTTCCGGGGCGTCTCCTGTGGAGCTGCCGGAGTCAGAGAGCTGCTGTCTGGTCATAGGATGTTTCCTTGAATAGCGGGATTGCCGCGGAAAATATAGCCAGCTGCAATTTTAAGAAAATTTTGCACGGGAGGCAATTTTTGGAACAGCCCCTGAAAGGAGGCGGATCCCCGGTGCTGTTTTCCGGAAATCAGCAGTGTCCGCTTCCGGCCGAAAAGTCCGGCTCCCAGGAAAGGCAGAAAGAAGTAAAATAGGGGAGAAAGGGCTTTTTGTTCAGGAGGTGCCATGAGCAGAATTCTGGTTTCCGGGCTTTTTAATATGGAGACAGCCGTACGGATTCGCGGTTTCCCCGTCAGCTACTATCCCATTGACTATGATTTCTTTGGCGTAACCAGCTCTCTTTCCGGAGTGGCCTTCAATCTGACAAAGGCTCTGACGGCCCTGGGGGACACCGTGGTTCCGGTTTCCATGACGGGACAGGATGCCGCCGGGGAGCTGTTTCTTGGGGATCTTCGCGCTATGGGACTCCAGACGGATTATGTGCTTCCGAAGCTTAAGGAGACTCCGGCCTCCGCAGTGCTTTATGATGAAACGGGGCGGCGGCAGATCTACTGCGATCTTAAGGATATTCAGGATACCGCGTACGATTTTGACCGGAGCATTCTGGACGGTGCGGATGCGGTGGCTGCCTGCAATATAAACTTTTCCCGGCCGCTTCTGGATCTGGCCCGGGACACCGGAAAGCTGATTGCCACGGATGTTCATGTGCTTTCCGGCATTGACGACGCGTACAACCGGAACTTTATGGAGCACGCAGATATCCTGTTTCTGAGCGATGAGGGCATTCCTTCCGGGAAGGAGGATTTTGTAAGAGCTCTTGGAGCCCGCTACCATAACAGGGTGATTGTGCTCGGTATGGGCGACCGGGGGGCGCTGCTCCATCTTCCGGCGGAGAACGTTCTTCTGGAGCAGCCGGCCTTCGCCATTGGCGGGGTGGTGAATACGGTGGGAGCCGGAGATGCCCTGTTTTCGGCATACCTGCATTTTCATCTGAAGGGGCTGTGTCCGGAGGAGGCTCTCAGAAGAGCCCAGCTTTTTGCAGCTCTTAAAATCCGTGAAAAGGGGGCTGCCCGGGGCTTTGTCAGCGAGAAGGAGCTGGAGGAATTCCTGCGGGGCTGAAGCTTTTCCGGGCTTTATTCCCAGCTAGAAGCCTTCCCCGGCGCTGCCGGAGAAGGCGGGGGAAGGTGGCTACCGGTCAAAGCGGCATTTGGATCCCCGGTTCTTAACCAGCTTGTAGGGGCTGGTATTGAAGTTTTCCACGGAACCGCCGGCAGAAAATGACGCGTCGACGATTTTAACCTTCATGGTTTCCGGATCCTGGGGGACAATAAATACCTCCATTACCTCCGCCACGTGCTCCAGATTGTCATCTCCGGGGGCGACCTCGGCCCAGTCCGGAGCAGTCCGGCAGTAGATAGCTCCCTCCCGGAGCGCACACTGCCGGTTTACCAGCACTTCGGCCCCGCGGTACATGGAAAAGCATCCCGCCACATGATAACCCCCGTCGTTTTTCCTAATGGTTAATTCTCCCCGGGGGAGATCGATGGTATCACCGCCGTTCCGGAGATCAAAGTAGACATCGGCTCCCAGAAGCTTCTTCCCGACTTTGATGACGTAGGTGCCTTCCTGGATTTCCGGTGTCTTCTGGGTGTCCGCAGCGATCCGGGGTTCCTCCCCGGCAGCGGAAACCCCGGTCAGAGAGGCCAGGGAAAGTGACAGAACCAGAAAAAAGTGCCTGAACTTAAAATGATATGACATGACTGCTCCCGATAATTGTCCTTTGTGGTCGCGCATCCCCGGGCCTCTGTGCTCTCCGGATATTTCCTGAGGGCGCATTTGCTGCCGGCAGGGCTGTTTCCGGAGGATGCCGGCGCTACTATACATGCGATGCGCTGTTCTGGCAACCGGCGGCAGCAGAAAGCGGAAGCCCGGTCAGGAATCCGTCAGGGACGTTTTGCGTAACTGCTGTTTCCGCATTAGAATGAGGGCATGTTTCTGAACTCCGGAGGCCGCTCCTGCCGGAGTTGGTCTTTCCTTGCATATTTTCGCTGACAGAGGCTCTCATGACTCATCCCAATGCCCGCCGCAATGATCCCCCGCCTTTCCGGAAGTCCGTAGCTGTTCCGGTGCTTTCGCGGGGCGTCCTGCCAGCCCTGGCGCTGGGGCTGGCGCTGACCGGCTGCGATTTTGAAAAGCACCAGGATTATGCCGGCTATACCGGCAGGGTGGTTCCCGATGCGGAGCTTCCCCAGCCCTTTACGGTGCTTCATCAGGGGGATATCGGGGAGGGGGATCCGGAATTTATCCTGATGCCCGGACCGGAGACGGCCGCGGCTAACGGAACAGATCCGGAAGCGGGAGAACTGGAGTTTCTTCCGGACGGCAGCATCCGCTATGTCTGGCCGGGAACCTGGACCCGGGAAACGCCGGACTGTTCAGTGCCGGTTTATTACCGGAACCGGAATGGCGAAGACCGGGTCTGGCAGCTCTGGCTGTACGGGGATCCCCTGCACTGCCGGAACTGGCATTACCGGAACACCGGCACCTTCCCGGGGGATCAGCATGCTCCGGGACTCCCGGGTTTTGATCTCAATCTCTGGCAGCTTTCCGGAGTCAGGGACGCTGTGGGGGAGCCGCTAACCGGCAAGGGGGTCCGGACGGTAGTGTTCGACACCGCTGTGGATTCCGGACATGAGGATCTCCGGGCGGGGATTGTTTCATTCAGCAATGTTTCTCCGGAGGTGTCCCGGGCGTTTTCATATCAGCTTCAGGATGCCGCATATACAGACATGAACGGGGAGATGTTCCGGCATGGCACAGGAGTGGCTGGCATTATCGGGGCCAGGGCCGGAAACGGTCTTGGAAGCCGGGGCATTGCTCCGGATTCCGAAATCGTCTCCCTGTTTCTGCCGGAGCTCAGCTATTACCAGTCCCAGAATCACGGCTTCAGCACGAATGTCTACAGTGAGGAGAATCTTCTGGCAGAGCTTGTGCGGCATCGGGATTCCTTCCGGGTGGTGAACGAAAGCTGGAGCATGTCCGGGGCGGCGCGGGTATCTCCGGCCTCTCTCATGTATCTGGAAGCCCTGGCGGATTCCGGGGTTTCCGTTTCCGCGTCCTCCGGGAATTCCTTCAGCCAGAACACCTATACAGTGGAGATCCGGGAAATCACCGGAAACGGTCCCATAAGCCTGGCAGGCCCCTGCCGGGCCTTCGGGGTGAACTGCGGCTTCTGGCCGGGAGGGAACAACGGCGTTTCTCCGCACGTGATCCGTTCCGGGGCAGTGACCGCCTCCGGGCATATTTCTTCCTACAGTCCCATGTGCTTCGGCATCTGGATTGCGGCTCCCGGCGGGGAGTACGGTATTCAGGATGCCGAGAGAGCGGTGGTTACCACGGATGTCTCCGGAGCAGGGGCCGGATTTGCCAACCGGGTCTCCCGCAGCGGGCATACCGAATATACGGACTTTAACCGGACGCTGGAGGAATTCAATGTCAACGGCAACTACACGGATATCATGAACGGCACCTCTGCTGCGGCTGCCATGACCAGCGGGCTGCTGACACTGATGTACCAGGCGTATCCGGAGCTCAATGTCTGGCAGGCCCGGTACCTTCTGGCCGCCACAGCCAGAAATGACAGGGATTTTCCGGAAATGGCGGATGAGCCGGCCAGTACCGGCACTCTGGGCATAAATCTCCGGAGACATTATGAAAGGGGGCCGGATATTGTCTGGAATCCCGGGTGGATTGAAAACGCCGCCGGCTACCGCTATCACGGACGGTTCGGCTTCGGAATTCCGGATGGCACCAGTGCGGTGTCCCGGGCGCTTTCCTGCGACCAGGATCCGGAATGTCTTCTGAGAAGGAACCCGCCGGAGGCCGGGGAAAGCTCCCGGGTGTCCTGCCAGGCCAGAGCGCCTCTTTTTCTGGGGGCCTACGGGAATACCTACGAATGCACGGCGGGGGATCTCAGAAGCGATTCCGGGGCCTCCCTGGCAGGAAGGGAGATCAGCATTGAAACCGCCGGCTTCAGTATTGATGCCCTGAAGTTTCAGGAGATCACCGGAGGCAGCAGCGTTTCGGAGCGTCCGGCACCGGAGGAAATGGCACGGGAGCTCCGGGATCGCGCAGTGCTGGATCCGGAGCTTTTCTGCCGTGACGCCACCATGTATTTTGCAGAAAGCCGGAACGGGGATATCACTCCCGACAAGTACCAGCAGAAGCTGACTTTGCAGATTGAACTTTATTCTCCGGCCGGAACCCCGGGGATTATTAAAAACTACTGGTCGAATTTCATGGGAATCCGGGGGTACCGCGACGAGACCGGACGGATTATTCCCTATGATTCCGGGGCGGGGCGGTATGATTTCCGGATCGCGAGCTTTTACGGAGAAAGGCTGACGGCACCTGAAAATGCATCCTGGCAGATTCGGATTCATTCCTTCTGTCCGCTGGATCTGGCGTATCTCCGTGATCATCTCCGGGTTGCCTTTGACTACTATGAGCGCTAACGGAGAGAGCGTTCCTATGAATACATGGCGGCATTAATGTGTTATAATCACAGGAATGGGGGATGCCCGGGCAGCCCTGAAGCGGAGTCCTGTCCTGGCAGGAATTCGGATTTGTTCCCCGAAGAATTTAGAGCGTTTCCCTGAAGAAACGCCTTCCCGGCTGCGGCGGGCTCCGGAAGCGGAGGTGTTCCCTGCAGCGGGGGAGAATAATTTTTTCCGGAGCCTTTGCTTCGGATCTATGTCCTGGATCTCCCTGACGGGAACTGTACAGGACTCAGAGAACAGAACCGGGAGGTTTTCGATGGCTGGTGTTTCCAGACCGTGTTATATTGTCGACTGGCGTGATCTTTCCGCCTCTGAGCTTATGGAAAAGCTTCAGCCTCTGATGTCGGACAGAGATTATTCCATTTTTATCGTTAATGACAGAAATTCCGAGGAGGAGCTGACCGGCCTGAAAAAGATTATCGGCCCTTACAAGCAGATAATTCTGATTCAGCGCGTTTCTGATTCCTCTCCCTATGCCGCCATCTGCGACGGTTTCCGCGAGGCCAATACCCGGGGCTTTTCGCATGCCTACCTCTGGGTTCCGGAATGTCAGCTGGTGCACGAGGATGTCATGGCTATGTGGAGTCTGGCCCAGGAGCATCCGGAGAACATTATTGCCGGAGTAACCCAGCTTTATATTGATCCCAGAACCAGAAGAGAAAGGATCAAGCTCAAGTGGTACAAGCGGGATCTCAAAGTTATCAAGAATTTTAATTTTGAGGCGCCGGTGCGCATCTACCCGGTGGGAATAGCCTATGAGTGCATGCAGAAGCATAATCTGGGCACGCTCATTAATTTCCATGCCGAGCTTTTTATCCGCCTCTGCTGGGCCGGAGTGCACTACTCCATGAAGGTGTCCAGAGCAGTGTATGTCAAGAAAACCGAACCGGAAGCTTCCCGTTTTGCCGATTGCGTTAAAGAGTTCCGCAATCAGTTTAACTTCTTCTATGAGAAGGTTGCTCACAAAAAGGATGTGAAGAACAAGGTTCTTTTCTGATCCGGTAACGACGGCGGCAGCCTGGCTGGCTACCGCTATTTTTTTCCCGCTTTTTTCCCACTGCCTCCTGATGATTTACTGCATAGACCTGGACGGGACTCTTATTCCCAATGACATGTCGGTGACCTCCTTTGTTTCCGTTATCAGAAAAAATCCCCTGATGCTGTTTCCTGCTTTGTGCTGGTTTCTCAGAGATGGCGGGAGACGGGCCTTTCTGAAATACCATATTGCGCAGCACTACAGCTTTGATCCTGCGGCTCTCCGCTGGAACCGGGAGCTTCTGGATTTTTTAAGAAAGGAGGCAGAGGTTCCCGGAAACGAGATCTATATTGTATCCGGCAGCACCGACGAAATTGTCAGAAAAATCACGGCCTATCACGGGTTCTTCAAAGGCGGCTTCGGTTCTACGGCCAGGGTGAATCTGGTGGGAAAAAACAAGCTGGCGTTCATAAAGGATAAATTCGCCGGACAGGAGATCTGCTATGCGGGCAATTCCCGGACGGATCTCCGTGTCTGGTGCGGTGTTCCCCGCGGGATTGTGGTTTCTGACAGCCAGCAGCTTATCAGTGAGGCCCGGGCTCTTACCGGGGTGCTGCGGGTGTTTCCGGGAAGCTGGCAGCAGACATCCCCGAACAGTACCGGGGACGCCGGTCAGAGATAGCTCCCCGGTTCGCATATAGCGTCAGGTGGTGTTTGCAGGAGAACCTTATGGCCCGACCAGGAATCTCTATTACTCTTCTTGAACGGCGGGGAGCCTGTCCCTGCCGGCATCGGCATCAGCCCGGAGACACCTTTGACTTTGATACCGAGAGAGGAAAGCTTTGTCCTCTGGCAATGCATGTGGCCTTTATCTATGCCGATATTCTCCGTTATGGCGGACGTGTCCCCGGCGAGCCTCCGGGAACTGCCAGGTTCTGCTGTCCCGATCCGGATACCATGAACGTGTTCAGACTGGAGATCCGGGAGGCGCACGCCCGGCCTCCTTCTTCCGAAAACGGCTGTCTGCCGGGGAAGAGAAATTCCCCGGATGATTAGCTGTTTCCGCTGATACCGGCATAATTTTCCCTGATATCTATCCTTAAGACTATTCCTGCTTTGACTGTCTGGAGCTGTTTTGTGATGGGGGCACCCTTGCCTGAGGAGCTCCATCAGACGCTATAGTTTGCTTTCCGGCAGATTTTTGTGCTGCGATTCGGGCTTTGAGACCGGAGTGTCCTTCGGGCAGGGACGAGAGTAAAAGTCCCGCAATGGTGAGGAGGCAGCCGGTGATTCCGATGGCGTTAAGCTGTTCCGCAAGGAAGAGCCAGGCGACAATCACGGTTATTGCCGGACCGCCGTAGATATAAACGCAGGTTTTTACCGGTCCCAGAACCCGGACAGCGTAATTCCAGGTGGCAAAGCACAGTGCCGAGGCTATCGTGCCGAGAAAGAAAAGATTGCCGAGAGCCTGAGGATTGGCGTAGCGGGAAAAATCGCTGAGGCAGATATCTGCCGGAAAAGCCCAGGGCGCCACGAACAGCAGTCCCCACAGAAAGATCCGGCGGGTGGCTGCCAGATTGCTGTAGCCGAAGGAAGCGATTTTCTTTACGGTCAGGGAATAGACCGCCCAGGCCAGACAGGCCGCTACCACCATGAGATCTCCGGCCGGGTGGATTTCCATATCGGAGCCGCCGGCACTGAGCATGATGATACCGCTCATGGACAGGAGGAATCCGGTGATAAAGCCGGGAGACAGCACCCGGCGGTCCCGGTATACCGGAAGAGCCAGAAGAGCGGTAAAAAGCGGTGCTGAGGAGACAATGATTCCTACATTGGTGGCCGTGGTGACGGTAAGGGCGGTGTTTTCCAGCACGAAGTAGAGGCAGATGCCGGAAAGCCCCGCCAGCGCAAAGTACTTTTCTTCTCCGGGGCGCGGTTTTATCCCGGGGGCGGCCAGGTGCAGCAGCACAGTGGCCAGTGTCAGCCGGAACAGCAATATCTCCACGGGATCAAAGCTGCCGGTCAGGTATTTGGTCGATACGTAGGTAATGCCCCAGACGGCAGTGGTGAATAATGCAGCCGCATGTCCCAGGAGCGGGGAATTACTCGGGATCATTATGATTTTCCCGGAAGCTGATCTCCCGCCGGTGTCCGGGAACGGTGCACCGCCTTCCGGTAAAGCGAGTCCGGGCACGGGATGGGGCGCAGGAGCTGAATCAGAAGGAGCCGCATAGCAGCAATCCGGCAGGGGGCGTAAAGAGGGAGGCTCAGGACTACCATTTTTTCTTCGGCATGAAAAGAACGTCGATGTCGCTTTCCTTGGCCTTTTCGTTGGCTATTTCCTGTTCGTGCTTTTTTTCAGCCTCGGCATTCAGATTGTCCAGGGTTTCCTGCAGGTGTGCCTTGACGCTTTCCAGCCAGGCATCGTGGAATTGCAGCTTATTAAGGGAATTAAGACCGCCGCGGATAAGCTCTCTTTCTGTGCCGGTCTGGGAGTTCATATGAGCCTCATCAATGTTCTTTATCAGGTTGCTGAACTGGATCTTGTAGATATTGATTTCCAGAATCTTGTCCTCGTCAACAAAGTCATTTTTGGAGATCCGGCCCCGGTTGAACTCGATGCGGATGATTTTTCTGAGACGGCGCATGATGCGGATCATTTTCAGGGACTGATCCGCATTTTCGGGAGGCATAAACAGGGAATCCCGGGAGGGCGAATTTTTGGAGATCTCAATCTGCGTGGTCATATCGTTGATACGCTGCTGCACCTGCATATTTGTCTGTACAGAGGCAATGATTTGCAGAGCGTTGAGAATCCGGTTCTGCAGAATGATGATCATCCGGTTTGAAAAGGGGATGTGGGTAACATTCATCAGAATGTCGTCACTCTCATCGATAATGTTTTTCTGCCTGGAAATAATGAGTTTTTTGTCCATCTCCTGCTGTACCTGATAATCGCTGTATATCATATAGGCGATGATTACAAACACCAGTATTATGATAACGAATACAATAACGGCAAAAATCATTGACAGTACCTCTGATGAAGCGGAATTCCTCCAATGCCCCGGCAGGAGGGCGGAAAACTGAAGAATTCTGTTCTCCTGATTTTATCACAGGTTATGGCTCCGGTTGTTCATTGTCATGTCCTATTTTTGATAAAACAGCAAAATTCCGGCCGGAAACGGGCATTAAAAGGGAGATATACCTGCGATTCCCGGGAGCAGGACGCGGAAATACTGAGGAACAGCTATGACGGAAAGAGGCAAAATGAGGGGTATCTGAAAGGAGTGCCGGTTTTGCGGCACTCAGCGCTGCGGTTCCCAGGAGTTTTCTGGGCGCTCAGGCACAGTCCAGGGTATTAAATGCTTCTTCGTTGGAAACGGGATGCCCGCCCAGCGCCTTTTCCGGAACCTTTTCCATAAGAGGCGGAGTCTTAACGTCAGTTTTCAGTCCGGCGGCCAGACTGGCGGAATCAGCTGTGCCGGCAGGCCGGAATTCGGAAGCGAGAGTTCTGAAAACATCATCGGAACCGGATTTTTCCGGAGCAGCACTGTCACTGCAGTCTTTAGCGGCTGCAAGATCAGCGCTGACGGCATTTGCGAAGGCATTTAGCGCTTCCGGGGCACCTCCGGTTCTGGTAACGGCCCTGAAGCTGCTCCAGACATTTGCGGCCCGGGGATCATTGTCTGCGGCGGCTGAAAAATAGCCGGCGCGGCTGCTGTCAGAAAGCTGGGGATCTGTCATCTTAAAATCAGTCATATTATTCTCAGTTATTGATAGGCAAAGGTTCCGGTCAGCGGCCTTCAGAATAGCATGCGGGTTCCGTCTAAAAAACTCAGCCGCTCAGGATGGTCCGGCTTTACAGAATCTGCATTTTATAGCTTAAAAAATAATTGGCAACCGAAATAACGCTTTCAGAGGAAAGGATTTTTAACTTTTTTTGCAAAACGGGACAGGGCTGGTAATTCTGAGGAAGATCATAAAGCCGTGCTCTGAAACGGGGTCAGGGAGTCTCATTTCTGGCCGGAGAAACGGTCCGGACTGGACGGAAAAGAATCCTGCTTTGTATGTGAAGCAGGAGCGCGGGAGGGAAAGGACTTTCCCGGCCCGGCAGAGGATTAGCTGCGGCGGCAGGCGGCAAGCTCTGTTTTTACAGCGGCGGCGGCATTGGCAAAGGCTACAATCTTCTGGCCCAGCACCCGGGCTGTCAGATCCTTAACGGGTACGGGTATCGAAAGCACCAGAGTGTCGTCAAACAGTCCCAGAAAATGCTGTCTGGTACCGCTGCCGTTATAGGACAGTTCCAAAGCCTTTCTGAGAAGCTCCTTTCCGGGCTCCCCGTCATCAGGATCTGTCACCGGGGCAAAAATCACGATGTCGTTCAGGTCGGCACGGTACAGCAATGTAATGTACAGATCGTCGGTGCTCAGGGCACAGGAATTGTTGCCATCAACCTCCAGTGACAGTCCGGAAAAGGCGGCAAGCTCGGAAATAAGCTTATCAAACTGGCTCATGAGTTATCCTACCTCCTGCAAGGCATAATGGAAACAGCCCGAGACACATAAAAACTCAGGCATCTGGTAATACGTTCTTACAATGTTACAGGATCTGCGGTGGTTTTGACCGGAGAACTCTAAAAAAATGTAAACAGGTTCTTAAAAAAATCCGGAGCTTCCGCAGGAGAGCGACTTTTTTGGGGGGATTTTTGAAAAAAACGCTGTGCCTGTGAATGTATTCCTCTCTTTAGGGGAGGTCCTGTCCATCAGGAAGACGGAGAGAACTGCGTGATATCTGAAAGAGCTGTCAGAGGATATCCCTGTCCCGAAACAGCAGCCAGTTTTTCTTTCCGGCGGAGCTGGAAAAATGTTCTGAGAATAAATCCGGAAGTCCCGGTGCGGGCAAGAAGGCGGCAGCGCTGGAGCGGTCAGAACAGGAACCGGTGTCCGGGCGGAGGCTGGAATGCTTCTTCTGTAAAGATGATGCCCGGTGATGGAGGCAGCGGGGCGGAGCGGGAGGAATATGGTTAGGTTTCCCGGAGGGGCGGTATCTTAGGGACGGAATTGCCGCCGGGAAGGGGAGGAACGGAGATTAATGCAGGATGAGAACAAATATATAAGGATGAACATAAACTGAAGGGAATGGAAAGAGAGAAAAAGAGGGGGAATGACCACCGGAATTTTTGGCGGGTTTTCCATGAATCCGGAAGAAGCTCCAGAGAAGCGAAAAGGGGAGCCGGAGAGCTTATCGTCCGAAAAGCTTTCCGGGGACGGGAGAAGGAATTTATCTATGGAGGAGAATGCCAGATTTTAATACATGCAAAATCAGAAATATGTATGTAAATAACTGAAAATATCTGAAAATATCTGAAAATATCTGAAAAATAGTGGTTTATGTTACATAACGGGAGGGGAAAGGGGAACTGCTCCAGGAGAGGGACAGGGTGATTATCGAAAAAATTTCCGGATATCCCGGAACCGGACGGCATTAAGGACAATGAAAGTCATGATCGAAAAGTGACTCCCTGATTTCAGGAAGAGCAGTACTTATGTGACTAAGGTCATATATGGTCAGAGGATCAGGAGATTAATGGCCGAGACTCAAAAACGTGTATAGTTTAAATAGGGTACTGAACGAATTTGGAAAAAATTAAACAAGCTGGTTAAAAAATGTACAATTTTAGGAAGCGGTAATTAAAAATCGTGAAGTAAATTGGATTTTAACCAAAGTTTATAAAATTCGTTTTGAATTATTAGCAGGAAGAACTAGAATTATAAATAACAAAGATGTTTTAGTTGTAGCTGTAAGAAATTCTGTAGTATGTGTTCTGAAAAGGTTCCCTCTCTTTCTTCCCCCAGTGGTTGGTCCTGGCATTTTAACGATGGCAAAAATCGTCTCTATGTTACAGTGAAGACCGCGGCTGGGCTGAGCTATGAAGGGGCGCTTCCTTTGGGCAGAGACTTGCTGGTAAAGAAGGTCTTGCAGGGTACTCATGCTTTTACCAGTGATGAGGTAAAGGATTACCTTAACTTCAGATCCTGTCTGTCGGACTTTTCCTTCGAGTCCCGTGAGGTAACCCTTCTGGCGCTTAATGCGACCGCACTGAAGCATTACGGAGTCGCTATTGCCAGGCTGGATCAGTGTTTTACATCTTTGATGCCGGAATCGGAAGCTCGCACACCGGAGATCGGGGAGGTGGTCACAATGTACCCCGGTTATAATCCGGAAAGCAGAGATAATGGCAGGAATTTTCAGGTTATCGGTGTGGATGAGAAGAGTAACGAGTGCTGCTGCATGCTTATAGGCAGGCCGTTCTTTATCAGGCCGAAGGTTCAGATGAACCGCGGTGCGTGCGTAAAGGTATCTTCCACCAGACTGGCAACCATTGGCTACATCAGGAGACATCCTGGTCTGTTTAACAGAAGGGTAGCACTTTAGTAACGGTTTTAAACTCTCAATATAGCTTATTTGGCTAGTCGTTTTGTCCTCTGCAGCTGGGTGGTTTTCTCCTGCAGAGGCTTTTTTTTTGCCTTCTCTGAAAGTGCGTCTGTTCCTGTGCATACACCGTAATACCTTCGTATTCTCTCCTCCCTTCTCCCAGATATCCTCTCCTCTTTCATAGTTCCCTAAAATCCCGGCTTGCGGTGGCGTGGTGGTGCGCGTGCCAGTAATCCAGTAGAGAGGGAGGCTTCGCACGCGCACGGCCGCCTCTTCTGGGGCACTTCCATGTTTATCTGTTTTTCTCTCCCTCCGCCAGGTCCCTCCCCCAATTCATTATGGTTCTGGGAAGCGAAGAAACAAGGAAAGAATGAAGACCTGCTGTGTGGGTAACTGGAGGCAGGTCCTTATTCTTTCCTGGATTATGAGGCGGTGGTGCGCAGTTCAAAAGACGTTCTGTCTGTCAGAGATGGGGGGAGAGAGAGGAGGGAGGTTAAGGTAATGGTCGGCTCTGAATAGGACTGAAGAGGGCAGGTATAGAGCTGTAATTACAGTTATGCTTATAAAAATGTAATAGGGTTATATAGCATTATAAAAGGGGTGATGCAAAACTGTAATTACATTTACAGTGTAAATTACAATACTATTACATATTACAGATTCCGTAGCGCCCTTTCCTGGCAGCTTGGCCCGCGAACAGGATATCAGAGAAGGATCAACGATAATTCATTAATAGAAATAGCTTACATTAATCTCATAAATCAGGAGCTGGTTATTTATATTTCTCTAGGTAATTAGAGGAGGAGAATAAATACGAAAACCGAGAGGGGTATTATTAAATTTGTCTAATCTGTTCTTAATTAAAATTTATGTAGTAAAAATGACAGCAGTAATTAATATTGAGTTATGAAAAATGTTAATAATCTGATTTATAGCAGTAATGATTGATTTATAGCGTAGAAAAATTGCTGATTAATGATGATGTATTGCTGTAAAGCCTTATTATATAAGGCTTTTTGACATGAAATTAAATTACGTACACATGTGCATGTTTACATTAATCGGTCTGTATCTTCAAAACATCAGCAAAATTAATCTTTATGAAAGTTTACTACATTCTATGCTGATTTATGCTGAATTTCAGTATGTAGTTTTCTTTCATAGAATATACTCAGATCGAAGCCTCCAGGAATTCTGTACCGAAAAGCAATTACATGCGTTACATTTTGTTGTCGCAAACAAACCCCGTCAGACCCCGTTATTCTGCAAAAATTGTGATTTTTGACATCTCTGGAGCATTAATCAGAAAATCCCTGCTCTGGCAGCAGATCAGCCCCTGGTACGGCCTCTCCTATGCTTCCGGCCTGAAAACTCGTTAGTGGGCGTTTATATGCGATTTAAAAGTACTGAAATGCCCTGGCAGTATTTCCTTGAAGCGGGGCTTGATTCGCTATGGTCTTCTCCTGCTTTAGTAATTCCGGATATGCGGTGGTGGTTCCTGAAATACCTTTCTCCGGAAATCTGAAATCTGGCAGAATCAGCTATGCTTCAGAACGGATATTCATAATCCGCGGGGCTCTCTGTTCCTGTTTTCTGTGCTGTCAGGAAAGCTTCTGCGCTGAATGGCAGCTCTTCCACGGCTCCGGTTCTTTCTGGGTATTTTCGTTCCTTTGCGGCTTCGCACCTGAGGAAGTCCGGTTTCTTAAAGTATACCTTCTCATTTTTCCCATGCGGGCAGCTCCGGTTTTCTATAGCTCCAAATTACGGAGGAGCTTCTTAGAGTGCGGTTTCTTTTTGCTATCCTGTCTGGCCTGAACCTGAAAGCTCTGAATAGTCCTTATTCTGGTGTTTCCGGATAAGTCTGCTGCTCCGGAGTGCTTTTCGGGAATGGCCAGGGTTTGGGAAATGCGATGCGGAAACGGCATCCTTCTGAGGATCGGGAAGTGCCGGCATGCTTTTTTCTGTCTTATGAACTGCCGCTATTCTATGTCTCCTGTTTTAGGCTTGTCTGTGATGATAACGGGAATGTACTGCCTGTCTCTGTTCTGGAGGTGGCTACAGCTTTCCGGGGGCCAGATTATTTCTAGGAAGGTCTCAGAATATCCGGAGTCCGGAGCAGGGCGGAGGAAAGGCGGTTTCAGGAGGGGCGGTTTCAGGAGGGGTTCTTTCTCGCGCAGGCCCGGTGCCTGGTACTATTTGGGGACTTTTTTCCCGGAAGGAAATGTCTTCTGGATTCCGGGCGGCTTCAGGAGCTACGGGAGACTTTTTCAGTCCTGATATCCGGAGGCGGATTTCCTTTCAGAGTCTGAGACCCTTAGGGCCACAGCTCAGGGAGTAAACTGCGGGGGCGCCCTGGAATAGCTGTGAAACGGCTTTGATTAGTGCGGAGCAAAGGTCTTGGCAGGGGACGGGTCCTTTTTTCCAGGAGTGAGGAAGAATACGGGAGGAAACAGGGGCTTATCTGAATAAAAAGGGGGAAATATTTATCGCAGGGCTTTCTGAAAGGGCGGGGGAGGGGGATTTGCCAGTTCAGGATCTCTTAAAGCCCGCATTTCTGCGAGCTTATAAGACCACGATTTTATGGAAAGCAGTTCAGAACATCTCTAGCCAGCTAGGCTACCCTGTAAGCCTCGGAGATGCTCGATACGTTTCCCCCGTCTTCTCCGGCATCTTCAGCAACAAGGGCGCGAATCCAGTTTTCAAGCATGGAATCCTCGTTGCCGGTCTGCTTGTCGATTACCACATAGTGGATCTGGAACGAATCAGCCTGGAAGCCGTTCTTGTCGTTGAAGTGGCTGATGGTGTGGAACTTGTTAGCCTTGACATCCATATCGGTTATCACAAAGGTCAGATAGCGGCGAACACCATCATTCACCTGGCTGTGCTGGCGGAAGAGCTTGTAGCTGAAGAAGCTCATGTCGTGCCAGAAAGTCAGATAGGACACGCCTTCGTTAATAAGGATAACCTCGGCAGGCTTTCCCTCGATTTTGCAGCTGAATACAACGCCGTTGATGTTGTCATACCCTTCGGCACAGCTGGCGGCGATGCGGCTGGAAGAAAGATCTCCAACCTGTACGTCGGAAATGGAGCTTACCTTGCTTTCAGGAAGGTCGTTAATTACCGACTCAACAAAATTCTGTGATGCAACCTCACTCTCAATGAGCTTACCCAGTACGTCTAGGTTTAATTTATATAATTTGGTAGCCATAATTACTTATCTCCTTCTCTTACTGCTTACCATTTTATGGTTGATGACCGGCGTGCAGTCAGTGGTCATTTTTCCCGCACGTCCACCATGATTGTACGCATCCGTTCGTACACATTCTTATTTTCCCCAATCCCGAATGCTATTGCAAATTTCTCACATAAGTTTTTTGCGTATCTGTGAAAACGTTCACAAAAGAGATTTTAACAAATGTTTAACAATTGTCCGGGCCTTATTTTATAAAGTCTTGTTGCACAATGACTGTTAAGGTGTTTTCAGAACCCTGAAAATGGTTAATTTTTTGTGCTTTTGATTAATATGTGATATTAATCCTGTTTAAGTCTTATCCATTAATCCAAATTAATGATTACGATCTGCATCCTGTTTTTTTGGTAAACACGGCTCCGGTTCTTTGTTTAAAAGGATCGCAGTGTTTTTGCAATTAGAATGCAAAAATGTGAATAATATCACATTTATTTATTAAAACCGTCCTGTTAGACTCTGGCTGCTGAGCAAAAAACGCTCAGATTTTTGAATATTTGCGAAGCGCCCTGCCATGATTCCTGGCCGGATCTCCGTCCCGCAATTTTTTCGGGGCCGGGAGTTTTCCGGCTGTTCATATTCTGTCCGGTGTCCCGCCAAAACTGTGTCGCCTTTAGCATTAGGCACGAAAGAACTTCTTATTAATGAGGCAACGGAGGGCAAGTATGCTATATTGTCCAAGATTTATGAAAGCCCTTCCGCGGGGCTTGTCTTCTTTATTTGCGCTTCAGGTTACGAGGTTTTTATTATGAGCAGTCAGAGCATGAGAACGGTAGTGGGCATTATCGAAAACAACCCCTTCAGCACCAATAACGGCAACAGATGTTCCTATGCGGATATAGGCTTTGAACGCTTTCCAGATGAGAAGAACCCTAAAAACGGCATTTACCGCCAGATCAATATGGGAACGTATTTCAGCCACTGCACAAAAGTGTTTCTGACGGCTGATGCTGACAACATTCTCAAAAAGCACGGAGGAATGCTGGTGGAGATGGATGTTGGTGAGTCTCCGGATCAGACCAAAGAATGCGAATATACAGTAGACAGCAAGAATATCAGGGATCTTCCCTCAGAACAGATAATTGAAATAATCCGCTCTCCGGTGCCCGATATGGCACAGCCTACAGTAAACAGCAGGGTCAGGCCGTCAACCCCGTACGTGATGCTCGAATCTGCGGTTTACGAGATCAACAGCTCTGATTTCTTCTTTATGAAGGATAACTACCGGCAGGTGTTTGAGTCCTTCGAGGAAGCCAAAGATGCACTCTGGCACAAGTACCGCGATTCCGGAATGATTCCGCCCTCGCTGGACTACCATGATTTTCTGTCTGAGGATGAGGAATGCAGTCTTATAGATGCCTTCACCGAACGCATGTATGGCGCTATTGATTCCTACATTAAGGAAGTCGGAATGGAAAATGAGTTCGATGAGGCCAGGCTGCGGGAATTTGCTACCCGCGGATTTTCAGAGAACAACGCTGACAATGCCCAGTATGTGAAAATGATGGTGCAGTTCATGCGCGAAGCCCGGAAGCGATGGCTTGAGGAAAAAAATCTCTATGACAAGCTCCAGAAGCGGAATGATTCCCCTGCCGGAGATACCGATTTTCAGGGGTTTGTGAAGAAAATCCGTACCAAGCAGGTGCTGGTGGGCCCTTTCCTGGTCAAAAACATCACGCAGTCCGCTGCGCCTGATTCCTGCTGCTTTACCATTGCCGTGCCGGATCGCGGTGCCTTCTGGATCAAGGAGGACTGCAACGCCACTACCAGAAGAATAGATCTTTCTACAGTGGAGGAATATATTGTCCCGTTTTCATTCGCGGGGCAGGAGCGCCGCTATGTCGTGCAGATGAAAAACTGGCAGATGAGCGGGGAAAAGCTGGATGTCATTGACGAGAAGAAGCTTATCGACAAATTCTGCAAGATCATACTGCAGAATTCCAGCATGCTGAAGGCCCAGAACATGACCATGTTCCGTAACAATATTTTTGGTACCAAGTTCCTGAAAGACAATCAGGAGCGTTCCCGGAGAGCCCTTGAGATAATTTCCGTTGCCGCTGATTATGATACCGAGCGTCAGAAGCTGTATGCGGATTTCAGCAAAAGCAAGGCCTGCAATGACTTTATCAGCACCTATGTTTCCGAAAACCGGGAGACCATTCTGGCGAAGTATGAGAAGTCAAAGCTTAAGGAAATCAATCAGAATACCGAAAAGCTGAAGCAGGAGCTGGAAAAGCTGGAAGGGCAGATTTCCGCCCGCAGGTCCGAGCTTTCCAAACTTAACAGGGATTACGAGAAGCTTTCGGATCCCGACTATCTGAAGCAGCTTAAAAAGCGGTCCGAGGTTCCTGCGGAGGATTATACCAATCTGAGCACCCGGTATCGGGAGCTCAGAAAGCAGCATGAGAATCTGGAGAAGGAGGTGGGCAGCCTCAGCAAGACCAGAGACAGCATCAGGGCGGATCTCACCTCGGATATTAAGGATCTGGACGCCCGGTACCTGGAAATGCATTCCATGCTCAAGGCCTTTACCTCCCAGCCCAAGTCGGCCGGTAAGGGGCTTAAGTTTGATTCTCCGGAGGTTTCCCAGATAAATCTGGACAATCTCTCCAAGAGCCGGAACCGTTATATCGAGGAGCTTCACAGAAGCCTCAGAAGCATGGATCGCCCCATCGACAAGGAAAAGCTCATTTCCATGGTTATTACCATTGCCCAGAATCAGTTTACCATCCTGGCAGGGCTTCCGGGATCCGGCAAGACCTCCTTTGTCAAGTGCATGGGCAAGGCTCTGAATCTGGGCAGCCGGCTGCATACTGTGCCTGTGGCCCGCGGCTGGACCTCGCAGCGTGATATTCTGGGGTACTGGAATTCTCTTGCGGGAACTTTTCAGAGGGCGCCTACCGGGCTCTGGGAGCTCATGACCACTCTGGACAGCGAGACCGACCCTTCCCGGGTGACTCCGGCCCTTCTTCTTCTTGATGAAATGAACCTCTCTTCCCCGGAGCACTATTTTTCATCATTCCTGGATCTGGCAGACGGGGAGTCCGAGCGCCGCATATTCACCGGAGTTCCGGAGAAGAGCTACCTCAATGTGCCGGAATACTTCCACTTCATCGGCACGGTTAACAGTGACGATACCGTTAATATTCTGTCCCCCCGCATGCTCGACCGGTCGGCAGTTATTCTGTTTGATGAAAAGCCGAGCCAGGCCGCCGATATGAGAAAGACCGCCGGGATGACCGATGTTATGAAGACCTACAGTGCGGCCAACTGGCTTGCCCTGTTCAGTCCTACTTCCGTGGTGGACAATCAGTTCTATCAGGCTCTTAACAGCATCGAGGAGACGCTTTACGATCCCTCTCACGAGATGGGACAGCGGGTGGTAATTTCGTACCGCAAGCATCAGCAGATCCTGAATTTCCTGTCAGTAGCCAAGGATATGATGGAATCGGACAGAGCCATGGATTATGCCGTGAAGCAGTTTGTGCTGCCGATGATTGCCGGAATGGGCGAGGGATTCCGCAAGCGGCTGGAAAATCTGGGAGCGGTGTTTGAAAGCAATAACCTGACTGATTCAAAGCATCTCCTGGATGACATGGTTACTGCCGGTGATGATCACATGAACAGCTATCAGTTCCTGGGCTAGCCTGCTGCTTTCGGATACAGCCTATGATTGATGCCGATATCTATGTGGCGCAGACGTCACTGTACAGCAGGGAGCTACTGACGGGAGAAAACGTCAAATGCTTTGCCCTGCTTGAGAACGGGGCACCGGTATGCTATTCAGCCAATCCTGAAGGGATTCTGCAGATTCCCGATGATTACTATATTCACATTGACTGCCGTCTGAGAGTTCCCGTGGCGGCAGGGCAGTCCGTGAACATTTCGGTGCATTTTAATGATGAGACCTACTATTTTGCCAAGACGGGGGTTCAGAACAATACAGACATCTGGGAGCCTGTGTGGGGCAGCAATGCCAAGCACCGGGGACGCCCCTTCTATAATCTTTCCGGACGTCATGAGCTGGTTTTCCGGGTCTCCCGGGGGGAGACGGTCAGCCGGTTCAGCGTGATGGTGGAGTTTCTGGCCTCCGGAAATACCGCCAACGAGATCCGGGAAATGCTGGAAACCATAAACAACAATTATGACGAGATTTCCAGCATGTGTCTGGACTCCGACATGAGCAAAAGCTCGCTTCTGAACCTTATTGACAGGTCGGAGGAGATTGTCGAGGATCTGACCGGGCTGTGGCAGCCCTTCCTGAAAAATCTGCGCCGGGTTCTCGGGCCCGAGCTTGCGGTTACGCCCAACGGCATTCCGAATTCCCCGGAGGCGATTCACTGGCTCTGCGAGAACCCCCGGGCTTTGAGCTACTGCCAGCCGGAGGAGCTGGATTTTGTGCTGCACGGCTTTCCGGTAAGGACGGACTATGCCGCCGAGGAGGTGGTGGTTCCCAAGTACGAGCTTTATGAAAACAAGGTCATTCTGGGATTCTTCGAGCATATTCAGACCAGAATGTCCGATGTTCTCAGCTTTATTGCCAAGAACAAGCATCAGGAAATCCGGATAAATTCGGCATATCCCGGATATATCAGATACGTGGACATCGTCCGGGAATTCGGGTTCGATCAGCTGAAAAAGCAGGAGAGCCGGATTGTGAAGCTGCAGGACCGGCTGTACCGCCTGTATTCGAGTTTCCGGAAAATTACCGGCCTCAGAGCGGGGGGGCGTCCGGCCATGCCAAAAATTACTCCGTTTGTGGCCCGGAACCGGATTTATCTGCATCTGTTTACCCTGATTAAGAACTGGTATGAAAACAGCCGTCAGGAGCTGACCCTTAACGATTTTGCCATGCACTTTATCAAGCTGGACAAGCTTTTTGAGTTCAAGGTGCTGACTACGGTGGTGGGGGTCATTAATGATCTTGGCGGTTCCAGCCAGGCGATGGAATGGCATGACATGTCCGACAATACCGCCCTTCAGGAACAGCCCTTTGGCGGCATTCCCGGAAAGCGTCCGGATGAGGAGCCCTTCAATTACTACCGCTGGATGGGGCCGGAAGGGGAATTTACTCTGGAGCTCTGGTATGAGCCGCGCATTCACATGGTGGAGAAGACCTGCGACGGGGATCTGGCGGTGGTGGAGAACTTTTCCAATGATCCGAACTATGTGCTGACCCCGGATTTTGTGTTCCGGGTCTGCTGGAAGGGGGATTCCCAGGTTCAGGACTGGCTGATTATGGATGCCAAGTACAGCTCTGATGAAACGGTCCGCAAGCAGTCACTGCCTCTTTTGCGGTCAAAGTATATGGTCTCCCTGAATCAGAAGCGTGGCTTCCCCTTCTATAACCCGGTTCAGGCGGTCTGGGCTCTTTATTCCCGGGGCGTGCAGGATCAGGTCCCGGTCTATGCCAGGGCGAATCATCTGGGCGGGGAGTACCCGGTCCTTCCTTCGCTGTGCGGCGTGAGACTGGGGCGGGCTGACGGGGATCGGGTGATCTTCAGGAATATGTTCTGCGATCTTCTGAATACCCTGAAAAAAATGCATGGCACCTTTACCTGTACCGGCGGAAAGGGAGGTGCGCAGTAGGGCGCGTTCCGGCGGCGGAAGCCGCTGCCTTCCCGTTTCAGACTTCAGAACAAAGGCCGGTGCCGACGAAGAGGCACCGGCCTTTATTCTTTTCAGCGGGCAAATATTGCCGGACTGCGGAAGCGAGGCGGACCGGATCAGGAATAATATAGCCGGGGCAGCGAAGCTGCTGCAAAAATGCAGAAAGCAGAATAACTCAGCGGAATAGCAGGAAACAGAAAAAAGAAAACTGGAAAAGAAAAAATAAAAGGGGATTCAATAAGACAAGGGAGAATTCAAATGGTCGGTGATAGAGGATTTGAACCTCCGACCTTCTCGTCCCTAACGAGACGCGCTAACCAGGCTGCGCTAATCACCGACACAGATGGATAGAAACTTCAACAGTGGTCGGTGATAGAGGATTTGAACCTCCGACCCCTTCGTCCCGAACGAAGTGCGCTACCGAACTGCGCTAATCACCGATTGTTTGTCTGTCTATCGTTTCGACAGGTGCTATTTTATTGATTCCTGATTTGATGTCAAGAAGAAATCCTTAAAATTCGCTATTTTTTTTTTAAAGTGGCCTGACTGCTGAAAAAAACAGCAGTTTTGGCTATTAAGTGAGCATTTGTCGGTGATCGGAGGGCGATTTTCAGGCCTCCGGCTCCCGGAAACGCCCTGTCTGGTATTCCTGAAAATGAGATGTCCGGTTCTCAGGGCCGGTTCTCTGCTGCGCTGAGGTGCTGCGGGAGCGGGAGACTGTGCTCTTGCGGAAAGCAGAAATGCAGGACCGAAAGGGCGTTTCAGATCCCGGTCTCTGTTTACAGCAGGGGGAACTGATCCGGAGACCTGATGTTTCGGGACCGGGAGCGATGACTGCCCTCTTTTAAAGGCAACATCTCAGGAAAGACCGGAGTATGTACGGGGCTGAAGGACTGATACTTCGGGAGCCAGGCTCTGAAAGGCCCTTTTCTGATGTTCCCAGGATAAGGAAGCCGCCTGCTCCTTTTTGGAGAGTTTCCGGAAGGTTTTTATTCAGGATGGGCGGCAGTTACAGCTTACATTTCGCAGTTGAGATTGCTTAATTACCACTTTTTATAATGG
>NZ_KB899640.1:120771-134478 GCF_000378405.1 Succinimonas amylolytica DSM 2873
GTCAAATACGAAGACAGCCCGAACGATCAGTCGTTGGCAAAATTCCGGATGGATCAGGTCAAACGCGCCATCTCCAGAGCCAAAATTACTGAAGGTCTGTGTGTGCAGAGCGAAACCAGCAATCAGGGCAAAGTGATCTGTGCCAGCGTCAGCATGACACAGCCAACTTAACGGGAGCCGGAACGGATCTTACCGAAGAGATCCGGGCCGCCACTCCATTCCAGGGCATGCAGCGTTCCGAATGCGGCTTAAGGGCCGTCGCTTTCGTTTGTCCGCCGGGGAGCTTTCTTTCATAATAAGTAGAGAGGGGATTTAGATTTCTGAAGGATCCGGAGTTTTTTGCAGATTCAATATTCGTATCCAAAAACGAGCATATTCAGGCTCTTCTTATGATTATGACACTGGGCCTTGCGGTATTCAGCGGACTGGAATGGAAGTTACGGAATGCTATGAAAACTGCAAACGTTATGCTCAAAAGTCAGACAGGAAAACTCACTGACAAAATAACAATGCGGTACGTGTTCCAGATATTCAGCACCGTTCTCACTGTCATTCTGGAAAATAGGGAAAGGCTGTTCTTTCACATTAGCGATCAGGCCTGCCAAATACTGGAATTACTGGGGAGCAGATACCAGAAAACCTATGGTGGATAATTTTTAAAAAATTATCATTTTTGAGGCAATAGGAAATTAACCAGCTTCAACTGCGAAATGTAAGTTACAGGGAAGATAGTCCGGGGATGAAAACTGGTGTTTTTTACCTTCCGGAAAGCTTGTCCGGCTTTGGTATTTTCGATGGGGGTAACGTTTTTGAAGATCCCGGGGGATAAAATTTTGAACTGGTTAAAAAAACGGGAAATAACGTTTAAAGAAAACCGGAGTCTGGCCGCTAAAATCTACGCTAGGTACATAAACCCAGTATATTTGGAGAACCCGCTGCATTTGCAGTGCATTAACTTTCTCGAAAGCGCTGGAGTTTGCTTTTTTATTGTCCGGGAGCAACAGGATTCCGGATTCGTTTACAAGAGGTAAATGTTTATGAAAGGTAATCAGGGTTTTACTTTGATTGAGCTTGTTGTAGTGATTGTAATCCTGGGCATTCTTGCAGCTACTGCCGCTCCTAAATTCATGGATCTGCAGAAGGACGCCCGTGTTTCTGCCCTTCAGGGACTTCAGGGAGCCATCAAGAGTGCTGTTAACATGGGGCATGCCAAGTCCATTCTTAACGGATCTGACAAGGCGAAGTACGCTGTCGGAAGTGCTGTTCAGAGTTCAGATAACTGTGGCGACGATGTAAAAATCGTAGATGATATGACTAAGATCTGCACTATTTACGGCTATCCGGCAGCAGCCAAGAACGGTATCATTTCTCTTTTGCAGCAGAGCTTCTCCGAGCCCTCCGGAACAGCCTGTGATGCAACTGAGGACTGGTGTCTGTATACCGTTACCGGAAGCGATACTACAGAAGTGGTCTTTGCTCCGAAGAGCTCTGCAGGCTATGACAGCTCCGATCTTAAATCCAGCTGTGCCCTGCAGTATAAGCTTGTACTGGATAACACAAATAAGAAGGCTACTGTTACCACCACTCTTTACAAGGATGGCTGCTGATATTCTGCGGCAGTTCTGGACTGCGGTTCCTTAGCATAAATTTAGAAGGCTGGCATATAACCAGCCTTTTTTTGTGATGCAGATCATTAAAATGTTTTTCTGAAAACGTTTTGTTCAAACAAAAAATATCTTATTATTTAGAATTGTACGACAAGCATCATTAGCGGATGATGCCAAGCGAACATATTGAGAGATTTTTGAAATGAACAAGAATACCGTTATTGGCAGAATTTCCGGTTTTGGCAGGGGCTTTCTCGGCAGTATGGTGCTCGGCGCAGCTCTCTGTGGAGCCTTTGCTGATTCCGCATGGGCCGGCAATAATAATAAGGAGCTTACCCAGGCTGATATTCCGGCTCTTAAGAGTGCCTACTATCTCATGGATCTGGAATCGGATCTGCATCGCTATGAAACATCAATGCTCATTATCACCAATGTTACCAACAGGGACGACTTTCTGGTAAACCGTGATGAGCTCTGGGCCAGCCGCGAAGAGCTGAGCTACGCTATTGCCAGTCTCGAGAACAATCCCTACGCTCCCGAGGCCGGGAATATTAAGGAAATTACCGATACCCTGGCGGAACTTCTGATCAAGTGCGAGGAGTATGCCAATCTTCAGAATGAGCTCATTGCCCGCAAGAGCAAGATTGATGATCAGGTGGCGGATCTCAAGTCGATTTTCAACGACATAAATCATGCCCAGAATCTGATTTCCCACCGGCATCTGTCCGAGGAACAGCTGGAAACCTTCAATAATGTGAAGGATGCCGGATCCATGCTGGAAACCATGATGAAGTCCTATTTCGAATCCAGTTTCAGCAGCAATGACATGCAGGTTTTCGCCCAGCAGATGCAGAACAGCTACAATGCATTCTCCGCACTGGTGGAAAACGCGCTTCCGGCCTTTCCGGAGTATGAATCCTCCTACAAGAAGCTGAAGAACTACTATGAAGGCATGTTCAAGGAACGCGGTGCCGGCACCATGTACTTCAATTACCTCCAGCAGAAGGACGGTCAGGCTCAGACCGAGACCTATTTCTTTAAGACTGTTCACGATATCTACAAGAAGATCAATAAGATTGCTGCCCGTTACAAGGCAAATCTCAGGCTCTGATGCTGTTTTCTGTCTGATATTTTTTCGCAGTTTTCGCAACCGCCATATGTTTTTCGGTATATGGCGGCTGTTTCTTTAAGGCGGTGCTGTTTTTGCTGACGGCAGTGCCTTTTTGTTGTCTTTGTTCACAAACTTTCGGATTGCCGGGTATTCATGCTCAGATATTTGATCATGTCGCTTTTATTTTTATTTCAAATGATCTAAAAATGGCTTAGCACGGGCTGTCTTAGTATCAGCCCTGAGCAGAAGTTGTTGCCGTTGTAGTATAAGACTGATTCTCCGCTGACGGAATGGCAGGACGAGGCTGTGCCGTTGCCGGGAAGGGGAATGCTGTGGGTCTTTTGGTGTAAAGAAATGTCCTATGAACAATTTTAGCAAGTTTTTAGCGGTGTTAAGGGATAAGCTGCGCCGTGTTGATTATAAGGAAGTCTGCACGCTGGGGCTGTGGTCTTATGTTGGAAAGTCTGTTCTGCACAGCGTTTATATAGGTTTTGGCATTCTCATTGTTTTTCTCGTGTCTCTGGCGCTTCTGAGTATTTCCAGCAGCCGTTCCGTGTTTTCGTCGATTTCGTATATCACCGATGACGTGCAGCCGATACTGAATCAGGCAAATGAAATTGAAATCAATATGCTTCTGGCAAACCGGGATCTGGTTACCCTGCTTAATGAAAAGGATTTTTCCAGACTGGAGCAGGATATTGCCAGAGTTAAGGAAACCAGACAGCGTTTTGTGCAGTCGCTGGAGCAGTTTACGGAAACCGCCCAGAATTTTGACGGAGTAATGGAGCACGTTACCACCCTTTCGACTTTGGCCAAGAGTTATCTTGATGCCACCGACAGCATGCCGGTTCAGGTGGCGGATCTTATGAAGCTTAAGAAGACTTCCACTAAAAACAAGGGTGAATACCGGACCTGGCTGACGCTCTTTCATTCCGAGGAGCAGGCTCTCAAGGCGGCTATTTTTGACGACTACGTCGCTGAACAGTTTATGAACATGACCTCCGCCCAGAGTCCGGTAGAAGCAAAGGCAGATGAAATTCTCTCCAAGGAAAACATCAAGGAGATTAAGGCCGGTCTTGAATTTGTTGCCAAAAGGTATGAATTTTTTGAGGAGCTGGTAAATATCCTCAAGGTGGAAATGCCGGAAGTGGACAACAATATGGGGCAGTATTTCCGGAACTTCAAGTTCAATATGACGGACCCCAAGGGACTTCTGCACGAACATGCCAGACTGGTGGAGGTTCAGTCCAAGATTGAGGAATCGGCACGGCAGTCAGCAGAATCGATTGAACTGATTAAGGCTGAGATTCTGGCTATTCAGGATACAGCTGTGGATATGATGACCAATTCCACTAATGTTTCCAAGAATACCTACAATTCTTCGGAGAGCACCATGGTGTTTGCGCTCCTGGTCGCAGTCATACTTTCCGGTCTGATTCTGATTACCCTGAGTATGAGTATCAGAAGACCAATGCAGAAGATTGTTGGCGGACTCAGCGATATCAGCAAGGGGCATATGGACAAGGAACTTGCCGTGGCGGAAAAAAACGAATTCGGCAAGATTGCGGCCTATCTGAACAATCTGACCAACCATGTGGGCGGGGTGCTTCAGGAGATTTCGGATGCCTCCAGCAACCTCAAGAAGGCCTCCCAGGGCAATCTTAAGGCATCAGACTCGGCGCATTCCTCCATCAATGCCCAGCGTAAGGAAACTCTTGCGGTATCCGGCTCCATCGAGGAAATGCTCAAGGCTCTGAAGGCAGTGTCTGTTGCCACAGATCAGACTCTGAATGAGGTGCGTAACGCTGAGAAGCTGACCATGGATTCCCACAAGATCATGTCTGAGACCATTGAGACCGCCGGCAGTCTGGAAGCACGTCTCAATGAGACAGCCAAGGTTATTTCTGACATCAACAGCATGGGTGAAGAGATTAACAAGATTGTCAATATCATCAGCGGGGTTGCCGAACAGACCAACCTTCTGGCTCTCAATGCGGCAATTGAGGCTGCCCGTGCCGGAGAATACGGCCGCGGTTTTGCAGTGGTTGCTGATGAGGTGCGGCATCTGGCACAGACCACTGCCAGCAGTACCAAGGATATCCGGAATATGATAGGCAATCTGCATACTCTGGTTTCCCAGGCGGTGGAGCATGCCAATCTGTGTGTGGACGAAATGAGTCTTACCAGAGAGAATTCCTCCCGAACCAATGCGGTAATCGATGAGATCCGGAATACCATAACAAAGATTGCCAGCATGAGTGCCACTATTTCCGAAGCTACCAAAGAACAGACCGCTGCTTCGAATCTGGTGGCCGACAATATCAGAAGGATTAACGAGATCTCGAATGAGACGCAGATTCAGTTCGATGCTGTAGCTGAAAGCTGTAAGGAGCTTGACAACCTTGCCGGATATCAGACTTCGCTGGTAGGTAAGTTTGTGCTGAAACCGCGGACCGACAATAGCGGGCGTCTGGGCACGGATACGGTTCAGACTGCGGTTTCTGAAACTCCAAAGAAGTCTGAAGCTCAGAATAAATCTGCCGGGGCAAAAAAGGCTGAAGCTTCGAAGAAGCCCGCACCTGTAAAGGCCGGAGAAGCTCAGAAGCCTGTTGGTGCCAAAAAGGATGAAGCTTCGAAGAAGCCCGCACCTGTAAAGGCCGGAGAAGCTCAGAAGCCTGCCGGCGCCAAAAAGGCTGAAGCGCCGAAGAAGCCCGCACCTGTAAAGGCCGGAGAAGCTCAGAAGCCTGCCGGCGCCAAAAAGGATGAAGCTTCGAAGATGCCCGCACCTGTAAAGGCCGGAGATGCTCGGAAGCCTGCCGGCGCCAAAAAGGCTGAAGCGCCGAAGAAGCCCGCACCTGTAAAGGCCGGAGAAGCTCAGAAGCCTGCCGGCGCAAAAACGGCTGAAGCTCCGAAAAATCCTGCTCCCGCAAAGGCCGGTGATGGCAAGAAGGAAGAGGATATCAAGAGTCCTTTTTCAGGAAGCCGGATGGGAAGATCAGCTTTTGCTCCCTAGATATGGAGAACTGAAAGGGATAGAAAAGCATTTTTGAGAATGATCGGGAGCAGTAAAATGCTCCCGGTTTTGTTTTTTTACTAATGGCGTATTAGGTCTTAAACCTTCGTTTTAGGGCTTCAGGAATTCCTGACAGGTTTGCTGGTGAATATCTTGTAGGTATCTTATGCATGACGCTGCGAGAGTGCTGAAACCTGCGGTATGCCGTTAAAAGAGGCTGTGCGGGTTGCAGTCCTCGTCTCGTGGGTGGCTGGGCTGGCGGACCGGACTAGCAAGGCTGCGGCGATATTGGGAATCCGGCGTTGTGAGGCCCGCATTATGGGGGAATCTGCAACAGTCTGAAGACCTCTAACCGGATCCGTCTGCCGCAGGGAAACCGCGCATTCAGGATGGATCCGGCTAGGTGCTATTGTCCAGGCCGGGACAGCAGTCTGCCGGGATTGGAAGGCGGAAGGTGCTTCTGGCGCATCTGCCGGCAGGAATTCCCGAAGACAGAGAGCGAGCGGTGATTTTCGTGCCTAATGCTCTCCTAAACAGCTCCCGGAACCGAATCTTCAGGGGTTATTTCTGCTGGCTGCGGCTTTTGTTTTTTTTCTGGAGCTCCAGGATTTTATCCCGGGCTTCACCGCTGAGAATTACTCCGGTAATGGTCCAGTTAAGATACTGCTCATAGTTATCCGGGGTGATGTCATCAGCGAAAATGATGGTGCAGACCTCAGGGATGTCGGTTGCTCTGATTTCTTCATCCGGAAGATCGGCCACGATGTCGGTCAGCATTGCTCTGAAGTCAATTCCGTCAGCCCGGGCCTTTTCAACGATCTCCGCAGTGCTGAGACTGCTGTATTCGTTTTCCCAGTACTGTTCAGGGCTGATGTCGTTTCGGGTGTGCCGGCATTTAAGCTTGATGATGGTAGCAGCCACAATGCGGCAGAAATTCTTCTTATCCTCGGCGGATCCGATTTCAATGCAGGAGGTTACTACGTTTCCTTCATGAAAATCGACAGGACCGCTGGGAGAAACGGCACTGACAATGGTACGGTGCTGATGCTTCAGACTGTCCCAGCCGAACGGGGAGACGCTGCCGGAGGATTTTCTGCTCCAGTTTTCATCAGTGGCGATATCGCCATTATCATCGGTATCGTCATCATCTTCCTTGTTGCAGTTCAGAAACTCAAAAAGAAACTGCTTGACGTTCCATACGGCAAAAGCTTCGCTCCACGCTCTTCCCAGTACCAGCTTTTCCTTGCCGTTGGGGTTCAGGCAGCAGGCCAGATCCACCACGCTGTTCAGAATTTTGATGAGCTTTTCCGGATCTCCGAACCCCACCAGGGTGCTCAGTGAATCAAAAATGGGAGCCTTGTCCAGATTCTGCAGCATGGCTTCCTTCATGTCCAGTATCCGGCTGACACGGCTAATGCTGTCTCCCATGAAGTCGGAAATCATTTTTCGGTCATAGACAATGAGTGTCTGGCCGTCCAGGGCCTTGTGGATGAACGGAACAATTTCCGCAAAAGTCGGATATTCAGCTACCTTTTCCGGAGTGATTTTGGCGGAGGGCTGATAGTCCTGCCAGGAGTCATGATGCTCCGGCTTTACCAGAGAGGCGAATTTTTCATGGGCGCTTTCGTCAAATATGCATACTTCCAGTATTTCGTCTTTGGCAGGATCCGAACCGGTGGTTTTTATGGCAAGATAGTTAGGCATAACTCTGCTCCTGATGATTTTTGCTGTTCAGTCTCCGGAACGGCGATTATCGCTTTCCCGTTCCGCGCGCCATTTCCGGACTGCTGCGGGAACTCTGCCGTTCCAGCTGACGCTAAGAATATTTCCGTTCAGAATTTTTCTGGAAATCAGGTAAAAGCCGCCGAGGCTGGCGGGATTAATGCCGTTTTCCCAGGGGGAAAAATCGGTCCATTCTCCGATTACGGCATTGAATTCGGCATGAAACAAATCGTCCCATTCCCAGGAATTGGCCATTTTGCTGACAGCGTCGTAGGCAACGGTAATTCTGCGGCCGTGAAATCTGGCGGTAATGACCACTCTGGTGGCGGGGCGCTCCCTGCGCTTGTGAGGATGTCTCATTTTTTATGCTGAAAAGCTCCGGTCGGTATAGAAATAGTGGACAGAAGTGTCTGAAAGATATCTTATAAAAACCCCGGGGTATTAAGTCAAGCTATTTTTTGGAAGAATCGCGGCAAATCTTCGGTAACTGCTGTTTCCGGCGGAATTTTCTCCCGGTTCCGGATGTTTTCGGAACCAGGAGCCTCCGGCCGGCAGTATTGCGAAAATCAGGGGAATAATCCCGGAAAAACGCCGGGAGTTTGTTCCAGAAAATCACAATTTTTCAGAAAAATTGTGTGATACGGCAGTTTTTTGTGAAAACGTTCTTTGATTTTTGGAGAAAACATTTACCATATCCGACATCGGAAACCCGTTTTATTAGGGTTTTCGAGTACTATAACAGGGCTTTCAGGGATGAAAAATGCCCGAATAGAAATTGAACACGTAATGAAAAGCATGGATATCGTTAAAATTCTGCTGACGCTGGCTCTGGGAATTTCAGGCAGCGCCGTGGCGTCTTCGTATGAAGTCAGGACGGATCTTCTGGGGCGAAGACAGGTTTATCTCAATGAAAGTCTCGTGGTTACTGCCGCTGAAAAGCAGGGCGGAACGTTTTACTACGATGCGGAAAGGAATGAAATCGGGCATGCTTTGATCCTTGCCGATGGCTGTACTGTTTATTTTGATGCCCAGGGGGAACTGCAGGGCACCTCCTGTGCCAATTCCCAGGGGCGTCCGGAATATCGTGATGCCGACGGCAGGGAACTGGAGACCGGCGAGGAGAAACCGGTAATGTTTTTTGAGGAGATTATCGGTTCCGGAGGCATGAATGCCTCTTCCGGCGAGAGCTCTTCAGGTGCGATCCGCGGCGGAACCCGCAGGCTGTTCTGACGGTGTTTTGGCAGCACGGTTCCTGATTTCTGTTTTTGTGAAGCCGGTTCCCGGTGTTTTTCAGCCGGGGCCGGTTTCAGTCATTTATGGCCTTTTTCGGATATAATATCCGGTGTCCGTTCTTCCGGACAGGATTTTCGTAATCAGGCCGTCCGGTGTCATGCAGCCGGGCAGACGGTGTTTTTTTGAAGAATTGAATAATTATTGTTGAGAGATGTCGCGTAATGCTTAAGTATGTCAGGTGCAGACTGGCCCCTCTGGCGCTGGCTCTGCCCCTTTTTGTTTCTGCCGGCTGCGGACAGGATGCCAGCGAGCTTTACCAGGAAGCTGTGATGATGGAAAAATCCCAGGCCGATAGGGGCTATTCCCAGCAGGAGATTCTGCAGAAATTTGACGAAGCGGCCAAGGCCGGTTCCACGGATGCCATGCTGCATCTTGCCGGGATTTTCTGCGAATCCGGACAGCTTGCCGGATGCCGCGAGTATCTGCCTGAGGTACGCCGGAAAAATCCTGCGCTGGCTGATTTTTATGCCGGAATTTCCGATTTGGCGCAGACTCAGGAGGAAAAGGCCGTTGAAGAGCTTAAAAGTGCCCTTCAGGGCGGAGAGCGCCGGGCAGCCTACTACCTTGCGGAGCTCTATTACCGGCAGTATGCAGTGAAAGAGGCCGTCGGCTATTACGAGACAGCTCTTAAGGCCGGGGATCGCCGGGCGGCGCTTCCCCTGGTCAGGATTTATCTTAACAGCAAGAATCCGGCCTCCAATGTCCGCGGCTTCGGGATTCTGAAGGATATTCTGAAACAGGAGCCCCACAACCGCGAGGCGCTGGTTCTTTCGGCCAAGGCCTATATTCAGGGACTGGGAACTCCGGTCAGTATGGAAAGGGCCGGAGAGATTATCAGAACGCTGGGAGCTGCGAATCCGTCTCCGGATGTGGTTATTGTCCGTTCCCTCTATCAGATTGCCAGCAATGTGGAATCCCGGGATACCGGTATTGCCACCCTCAAGTCTCTGATTCAGAACAGCATGAACCCCGAAGCGGCCTATATTCTCTATGATATTTATTCCCGCGGGCTGTACGGCGTTGAGAAGAATCAGAAGGAGGCCATCTACTATGTCCGTATCGCTTCTGACGGCGGCCTGCCCAAGGGAATGCTGGCCCTGGGCGAAATGTACCGTCTTGGTCTGGGGGTAAATCCCAACAATGACGAGAGCTTCCGTCTGACCAGAAAGGCTCTGGATGCGGAGCCGGATCTGGTAGATGCCATGGTGCTTCTGGGCCGGTATCATGCCGAGGGCATCGGCACCAGAGTTGATCCCCGGGAAGCCTACCGCTACTATCAGGAGGCTGCGGAAAGCGGCAGTCAGCAGGCAGAGTATGAGGGGGCACTTCTGGTGCTGAAGGGGCTTGTTCCCGAAGCGAATTTTGCGGAGGCCATGAATACCTTCAGGAAGCTGGCTGATGCCGGACTTCCCGAGGCGGCGTTCCAGTACGGTCATATTCTTTTCCTGGGCAACGGGGTTCCCAGAAATATGACTCTTGCCGAGGAATATCTTAGAAAAGCAGTGGACAAGGGCATAAAGGAGGCATTCATGCCCTATGCCACGGTTCTGGATTTCAGGGGGGACTACGACAATGCCATCCTGTGGTACAAGGTGCTGGCAGATGAAAGCATTGGAACCGAGGTGAGTGCCGAGGCGGCTGCCCGTCTGGGTGAGATTTACGATATTCTGGGCCGTTACCGCGATGCCCGGCGCTATTATGAACAGGCCTACAATGCCGGAATTGCGGCCGCAGGCATCAATCTGGCCCGGCTGTACTTCATTGATGGGGATTATCCGAAGGCAGTGGCTATTTTCAGCAAGGAGGCTAATGAAGGCAATCCGGTAGCAGCCACCTTCATGGGCCTTATGTATGATCAGGGAAAAGGGCTTCCCATTAATGAAATCAAGGCTCAGGAGTGGTATGACAAGGCGGTCCGGAAGGGCAACGTGGATGCCATGTACCTGGAGGGGAAGCTGCTGCATTCCGGGAAGACTATTCCTGAGCATATGGCAGCAGGGGCCCAGAACCTTCTGGAATCCGCCGCCTGCCACGGCAATGAACAGGCTGCAATCTATCTGGGAACAGTGTTTTACCCGCTGGATTCCGAGTTTTTTGATGTCGGCGCTGCATGGCTGCGGTATGCTTCCGAAAAGCTGGAATCAAAAAAGGCCCAGGATTTTCTTTCCAAAGCCCAGGTTAACGGCGGTGGCAACTATGACAAGGTGCTGGCTCGCTGCAATCTGAAGAACTGACGGCCCTTTTCCGGCCGCTGCAACCGATCGGGCCCCTCCTGGCAGGCGGAACGGTCGGTTTTTCTTCGGGGGCATGCAGGAGGACAAAGACCTGTTTCATGCCGGCGGATTTATGTTACACTGATTCCCGGAAACCGGCTTTTTTCCGGTTTCGCTGACGGGGATCCATGCATGTGGATTTGGGCTTTTCGCCAGAAGAGGCGAAGGGCGGTTTGTGCATTTTTTCATACTACGGAGATCTGTGATGGCTCTGCTGAGAATTTCAAGAATTATGTTACTGGGCGCTGCAATGGCGGTGGCGAATACGGGCTGCGTTACTGCTCTGGTTGGAGCCGGAGCTGTGGGAGCCGTGGGGGCCGGAACCATGATTGCCGCAGACAGCAGAAGCACCGGCAGCATGATTGACGATGAATCCATCGAACTCAAGGGAGCCCGGATTGTCAGCAATAACCGGGAGATTTCCAGTGCCAGCAGGATCGATGTGGTTTCGGTAAACGGCATTGTGGTGCTTACCGGGCAGTGTCCGGACAAAGAATATATCGGCTATGTCAAGGATCGGGTTTCCAAGCTTGACGGGGTAAAAAAGGTTTACAACTATATCGAAAATGTGGAGCCGGTTTCCCTGGGGCAGCGTTCCCAGGATTCCTGGATTACCAGCAAGGTCAAGACCGGACTGCTGTTCGGCGAGAAGATCAATTCCGGAAGATTCAAGGTGGTGACCGAGAACAGTGTGGTTTATCTTCTGGGCTATGTTACCCGCGATGAGGCAGCCAGAGCAGTATATGTTACCAGGGATATCTCCGGAGTCCGGAAGATCGTCAAGCTTTTTGACTATATGAGCGATAATGCCAATCCGGCTCCGATTTTCGGCGAGGGGGATCGCTCCAATGTCTCCAACGAGGTAGGTGTCGGGACTGAGCCGGCTTCCGCTGCCAGACGGAAAGAGGAAAGCTCCGCCACGGCGGCACCTGTTTATCGCGAGGAACCCACGGTGCTGGAGGAATCCCTGCCGGTGGAAGCAGAGAGACCGCAGCCGGTAACGGTGAGAGAGCCGGAAGCGGCGGAGAGACAGCCGGTGCCGGTTACCGATATTCTGAGAGACAGCTCCGGCAGTGTGATAAAGCCGGTTCCGAATCCGGAGAGCGGTGCGGGAACCCGAAAGGCCACGCCGCTTATTGAGGATGTCAATATCCGGAATACGGCTCCGGCGGGAGTGGTAACCGATGATGATGACAGCTTCATTATAGAATAGGCTTTTTGGCGTACTCTGAGCCGGTTCCCGGAGGCACGGGGAGCGGCTTTTTGTTTCTCTGGCACGGCGTTTCCGGAAATCTTCATGACAGGGCCGGCTCTTCCTCGTTATTGATGAATTAAAGTCCCTGCGTTAAAATGATTCTGCCGGGGGAATCTCCCGGAAAGGCTTACCCGGAAGCCCGGAAGCGGTGGTGCGGCCATCGTAAGACCCGGACAGCTTCCGGAATCAGGAACTGTTTTAGATTTTTTCCTCTCTGACCGGGCTGCCCCTGAACTTTGGCACGGCCGTCAGAGGAAGGGAAGACTACCTGCTGGGAATGTGAAACTATGATAATTGTAACAGGCGGCGCCGGCATGATCGGCAGCAACATTGTCAAGGCTCTTAATGATCGGGGCTATCGGGACATTGTTGTGGTGGATCATATGAAGGATGGCAGAAAGTTTCAGAATCTTGCCGATCTTGATATCTGCGACTACATGGATCGCGATGATTTTATGAAATGCGTCCTGGAAGGGGATAATTTCTTCAAGTGGGGCAAAATCGAGGTGGTTTTTCATGAAGGAGCCTGCTCCTCCACTACCGAGTGGGACGGCCAGTACATCATGAAGAACAACTATGAATATACCAAGAACCTGTTCCATTACTGTACCAGCAGACACATTCCGTTCCTGTACGCATCCTCCGCTTCCACCTACGGCGGCAGGACGGATCATTTTATTGAGGAGAGACAGTTTGAAAAGCCCCTGAACGTTTACGGCTACTCCAAATTCCTCTTCGACCAGTACTTCAGAAATCACATGCAGGAAATTTCCTCTCAGGTGGTGGGGCTTCGCTACTTTAATGTTTACGGTCCCCGGGAACAGCACAAGGGCAGCATGGCCAGTGTGGCTTTTCATCTTAACAATCAGATGCTGGCCGGAGAGAATCCCAAGCTGTTCAAGGGCTGTGACGGCTATCCTGACGGCGGTCAGATGCGGGATTTTGTTTTTGTGGAGGATGTGGCCAACGTTAATATCTGGTTCTGGGAGCACGGCGGCCCTTCCGGAATATACAACTGCGGCACCGGGCACGCAGAGCCGTTCTCCAATATTGCCAAGGCCGTGATCAAGCATCACGGACGCGGCAAAATTGAGTACGTGCCGTTCCCCGAGAAGCTGGTGGGGCATTATCAGAGCTTTACCGAAGCCGATCTTACCAAGCTCAGGATGGCTGGCTGCGATGTGCAGTTCCATGATGTGGCATCCGGTGTGGCCAAGTATATGAAATGGCTTAACAGCAAGGACTAATGCTCCTCCTGGAGGAAGCTGGCCGGGCGGTTAAATCCTCCGGCCTTTATTATGAAATAAAGCTCCCCGGCGGACAAACGAAAGCGACGGCCCTTAAGCCGCATTCGGAACGCTGCATGCCCTGGAATGGAGTGGCGGCCCGGATCTCTTCGGTAAGATCCGTTCCGGCCCCCGTTAAGTTGGCTG
>NZ_KB899640.1:135053-142879 GCF_000378405.1 Succinimonas amylolytica DSM 2873
GCCTCTCCTGTATCTCCGGAGAGTATTGCTTCCAAAATCCTCTGGGCAGTTACACCCCGGCTGTTAGAAACAATATTTGCAAACTGGCATCCGTAGTCGGCAAGAGAATTAAGCAGGCTTCTGCGGTTATTTTCATACTGAAGCTTTATCTGCTGAAATGAGGCCCTTCAAATCTCGTTACCGTGGATGGCCTCCAAGTTTCTCCTTTCACCACCTGGCCTCATCTCAAATGCATGGGCAGGCTCTAAGGCCTTATAGGTTTCAAGAGCGAAAATTTATGTACCGGACCATGAACTTACACGGTCTAGTACTTTCTTTCATGGGGTATGTCAGGGATAAAACGGCCATACCCTGGGTGATTTGTTTGTGTTTTCTGAAACAGTCATTCCCGGGGGAAAAGACATCAGAATCTGCAAGGCTGTAAGCAGCCTCCCGAGGGGTGTAACGTGTTTAGCACCGGCTTTACTCCACCACTTATTAATCTGCAAGGCTGTAAGCAGCCTCCCGAGGGGTGTAACAGCCGGCGTTACTTTCAGGAAGTGCCCTAAAATAGTGATAAAAAGTGTCATCAGTTGTATTTTTAAGCTTCCAAATAGACTTATCGCTTTCCTTTGTGCTAAATTGCTTTTGTGAGCAGTACCGAGTCTTAGGAGTTTGACGAGAATATGGATAACAATGAAAACGGAAGTTATAACGAAAACAGCGCCGGAATGATGTTTGATCCTGCTGTTATTCAGGCGATCCATAAACGGCATGAAATCAGGGTACGCGATGTTCAGGACAAGGTAAGTACTCAGTTCGAGGATCTTAAGTGTCTGGGCAGGGCTCTCTGGAAGGCTCAGAAATTCGAGGATCTGATTTTCGGGCGTCTCAAGATTCCCTTTGAGCTTCTTAACAACTACATAAAAACGGTGAAAACTTCCGGATTTATGTCGGATCTGGTGCTGGGTGCCTCTCCGGCGGGAGAGCTTCTGGTAAGCTTCAGAAACAGCAAACTGGGGCAGGTTGTTCTTACCCTGGGGATCAATGACATTGTTTTCGGGAAGAAGTATGCCGGGGTGGCGGTAGTACTGAAGTCATGGGAGCTTCCGGAGGCCTCCTGGCTGACCCGCAATCTGATTCGGCTGGGAATTATGAAAACCGGACTGGAAACCAGCTTTCTGAACCAGCATCTGGGATCCGTGAAGTTCCAGAAGGGAAAGAACCGCAACGAATACCGTGTAGACTGCACCGATTTGCTGCAGTCCCTGCTTAATGAAAACGAGATTTCCCTGGATATGGTCCGGCTTTTAGGATGGGAGATTTTTGAGGGACTTTTGCAGCTTCAGATTTCCATTAACACTGAACGTCTGTCGGCGTATCTCAAGAGAAGAATGCCTATTCTGTTTGATTAGCAAGGTACCTTTCCGCTTTTCTGACAGATTTTTCCTGCTGTTTTTAATCCCGGAAGGCTGCAGTGTTTTCCGGAGTTGTTGGTGACTTTAAAGAGGTGCGATATATGTCCATTTTCTTACCCGAACTGAAGTATGGTCTGGATAAGCTGGATCCTTTTCTTTCCCATAAGGCCATGGATTTTCATTACAACAAGCATTTTGTCAATTATGTCAATGCTGCTAACGCCATCATAAAGGGCACTGAATATGACAGCCAGTCTCTGCGCACTATCGTGAAGACCTCTTCGGGCCCTCTTTTTAACAATGCGGCCCAGGTACTTAACCATGAGATTTTCTTTAACAGCATAAGCCCCCGGGAAACTCCGGTACCGCCGCAGATTGAGGCTCTTATCAGCGAGAACTTCAATTCCGTGGAGGACTTCAAGGATCAGCTGTTCAAGGTTTCCGCCACTCATTTCGGGTCGGGCTGGACCTGGCTGGTGCTGGATCCTGCCTCCGGAAAGCTGGAGCTTCGCAATACCGTAAATGCCGCAAATCCGATAACCGATGGCCTGGCGGTGCTTCTGGGACTGGATCTCTGGGAGCACTCCTATTACCTTGATTATCAGAACCGGCGTCCTGATTATGTGAAGGCCTTCCTGAACCATATTGACTGGAGCTACGTGGAGCGTCATTACCTCAGGAACACTGTCAAATAACGGCGCAGAATGCTGCATAGCCGGTTTTCCGGTTTTTCTTCGCAACCGTTCTTCCAGGAGAGCGGTTTTTTTATTTTGCGGGGGCAGAGATTTTTCGGGAGCGCTGGCCGGGATGGGCTTTCTGGATTAGCTCAGAAACAGGAGTATTATCAGGAATAGCGCAATCGCAGAAGAAGGCCTGTTGCGGTGATTAACGATGATCCCAAAACCAGGGAGCATGAATGCCTGATAGAGAAAATGACATTTGAGAAGGCTGAGAGGTCGTAATTTTTGAGCCGCAGGGCCGGTGCGGCCTTAAGAAGGAATCCTCCCTCCGGAAAAAACACGATCCGAAACCGGCCGCCGGACTCAGGAGAGCTCCCTCCGTTTCACCCGGTCACATTCCGCAGTCCCGGGTTTTTCGGTGCAGGCCTGTGGGCCGGAGCTCTTTCAGGCAAAGCTCCAGATACCGTAGTTGTTCAGAAGAATAACCGTCCAGATTATTGCGGTGTAGGTCAGCATCAGAAAGACTGCGGCGCTTCCCAGATCCTTGGCTCTTCCGGAAAGCTCGTGGTATTCGTCGCTGATACGGTCAACCACGGCTTCAATGGCAGAATTGATAATTTCAGCCAGAAGCACGAACAGCGGGCCGGAAAGAAGAAGAATGAACTGCACCGCTCCCTGGCAGACAGCAAAATCCAGTATAAGCAGGATCCCGGCAAGCAGGAGATCCTGTCTGAAGGCGGCTTCGTTTTTGAAGGCGGCCCGGAATCCCTTCATGCTGTATTTTCCGGCATTGATGATTCTGGTAATTCCCGTGGCTCCGGTTTTGGCCATAATAACTCCCTGGAAACAGTCTGGATGATGATAATGATACCGGCTATTCTACTCCCGAAACCGGTTTTATAGGAACCAGTTTTGACATGATATTCCGGCTCTGCGCAGAAGCGCTGTAGTTAACCGGCAAGGGCGGCAGTTTTCAGAATCCTCTCCGTAAAATCCTTTCTCAGAAACCAGCCAAACACCCGCTGCCCCCGGAATTTCCCGGAGGGCCGGAGATGCAGGGCGGTTCCGATGCGGGACGAGATGAGAAAATCCGAGTCGTCGGTTTCGTCCCGGGCGTTCAAAGTGGCAATGATTTCGTCAAAATCCTCCCGGAGGATCTGCCATTCTTCGGGGCCGGGCTTCCAGAGAAAGGCTGTCCCGAGATGCCGGTTGCGGAGAGGTACCCCGGGTTCGGATTCCACCGGAAACCAGAGCACCTGCCGGAGCTTGTTTGCGACGTTGGAGTTTTCAAAAACGGTGCCGGCCCCGTGCCGGAAAACGCAGACATGGGTGGTTTCCCGGGGCTTCCCGTTCCAGCCCACGGGGATGGTTTTGAGCTCGATGTCCAGATGCGGAAAATCCTGGAGCGGATGAGAGCCGGCTCCGGCCCCGAGAGCGACCTCCACCAGCTGGCCGGTAAAGCCCTTGGCGGCTCCGGGAGTGTCCGGAAGGGGTACCAGAAGCCGTGAGGCCAGCTCCCCCACGGTAAGTCCGCTGAGATATCTGGCTCTGGCAAGAAGCTCTTCCCTGGTTTCCGGGTACATGAGACGCGTCCTTTTCTGATAATTAATGACCGGGGCATTATAGCAGAACCGGGAAATCCTTCTTCGGTTTTCGGGAGGCCTGGTGTAACATACGCGGGGCCGGGAGCTTTGTAGCCGTCCCGGCCGTGAAGACGAGCCTGCTGAGGAAGCCCGGAAGAATAAAACCGGACCATAGCTTCCGGCATCATGTTTTTTCCGGAGCGATCCGGACTGTTCTGGAGACCTGACATGGCAATTTGGATTTTGGTGTTTGTGCTTACTTTGGCCGTGAATGCCGGTACGGCGTTTTTTGTTATTTACTACATTGCGGCAGCCCGGAAGCAGGACGCCCGTTCCGCCGCTGTGGATGCGGATGCCTTTCATCACTGCATCCTGAAAATCGGCTATCTGGAAACCAAAATGGCGGAAGCCGACAGCAGAATAAGCGCCCTGGAGCAGGAGGTTTCAGGACTTAGGGGGGCTCTTAGGGATCGGATTTCCGAATAGCCGGCGCACAGCAGCTTTCCGGAGATTTTAACTTGCTCTATTTTTTTCGATGTGATAATTTTGAAATTGCGGGACTACCGCGATTATGAAAGGCCGGCATGCATGAGAGGTACGCCATGCAGACCGTTTTCCGTTCTCCGATAATCGGAGCCGTATCTTTGGAGATGATAGCTAAAATGTTAAAAAAGACACTTACCTCGGCAATGCTTGCATTGACAGCTCTGGTATCTTTTAATGTTCAGGCAGAGGAAGAAGAGAAGGTACTCTATGTGTACAACTGGAGCGAGTACATGGAGCCTTCGGTAATTCCCCAGTTTGAAAAGGAAACCGGCATCAAGGTTACCTACGATGTGTTTGATTCCAATGAAGTTCTCGAGGCCAAGCTTCTTTCCGGAAAGTCCGGCTATGACCTGGTAGGACCGGGATCCGATTTTCTGGCACACCAGATCGCGGCAGGTGTTTTCAGACCTCTCGAAAAGGAGAAGATGCCCAATCTCAAATACAATGATCCCGAAAAAATGAAGGCTCTCGCCAAGGTGGATCCGGGCAACAAGTATGCAGTTCCCTACATGTACGGCACCACCGGTATTGCCTATGACAAAAACAAGATCAAGAAGTATCTCGGCGAAGACTTTGTAGTGGACAGCTGGGACGTGTTCTTCAAGCCGGAGATCCTTTCCAAGCTGAAGACCTGCGGTGTGGCCGTGCTTAATGCTCCCACCGAAATCATTCCTACCGCCATGCACTACCTCGGGCTGGATCCTCTTTCCACCAATATCAAGGATTATGAGCCTGCCGAGAAGCTCCTGAGCGAGATGGCCAAGAACGTAACCTATTTCCATTCCTCGCAGCTGGTGAACGACATGGCTACAGGCGACCTCTGCATTGTAATTGCCTGGTCAGGAGATCTGATTCAGGCCGGCAGAAGAGCCCGCGAGGCCAATAACGGCGTGGATATCGAATATATCGTACCCAAGGAGGGCGGTCTTATTTACTACGATACCCTGGCAATCCCCAAGGATGCTGATCATCCCCAGAATGCCCAGCTGTTCATCAACTTCCTGAACCGTCCGGAAATTCTTTCCCGGATTTCCTCCTACATCGCTTTTGCCAGCGCCAATATGGAGGCTGAGAAGCTGGTGGTTGACGAGGTGAAGAACAATCCGCACATTTATCTGCCGCCTGAAATGATGCCGAAGATGTTTATGGTGAAGCCCCTTTCTCCGAAGCTCACCAGAGGCATTACCAAGATGTGGGATCGTATCAAGGTTAGCGGCGGCCGCGACAGCTCCAAGGACGAAAAGGACGAGGAGTAATCTCTGTATCCGGCCGGGATTTAAGGCATAAATAACGAGAAAAGGGCTTCACTCCAGTGAGGCCCTTTTTGATTATCCGGCGGGGAAATCATTCTCCGTTTTGGTAATGGTGTCAGTTCGCATTTTCGGCAGATTTTCGGGAATATGGGGCCGGTTTTCCTCCGGTCCGGACTTATAATTTTAGAAACAGGCGCTGGCTGGTCTGAGGACCGGGCATGGGACGGACATGATCATAACTGCGGTATTAGTATCTCCTTCCGGATAGCCTTTTCCGGAAGTTTCCGTGCCGCCACCGTTTTCTGCAATGCTGCATCTGTATTGTGTTCGCTTCCTTTTCCGGCGGCTTTTGTCCCCCGCCTTACGACACAACAAGGAGACTTCTGTGAAAAAACTGCTGTCGGCATGGGCTATGATTCTGGGTTCCTGCCTTGCTCCGGGCTGCTTTGCCGGGGATTATGATGCCCGTCTTGCCGGTACCTGGGTTGGCGTTTCTCCGGAACCGGCGACTCCGAACCTGGTTCTGGAATTTTCCGGAGATCAGACGGTAACCATCAGGAATCTTCTGGAGGAGCCGGTAACCGTCCGGTATGAAATTTCGGATCGCCCGTATATGACTAATCCCGAGAAAGGCGGGTTCAGCATCCGGTATACTCATTATTATCAGATGCGCTCCCTGGGAGTTCTTCTTAATACCTCCTTCACCCAGGAGCTCTACTACCATGTGGAGAACGGTCTCCCGATTCTGTCGGAAACAGGATTCGAGCATGACGGCTGCGGCTTTATGATCCGGGATGAGTATCTTCCGGAGGGACGGGTTCAGGCCGGCTTTGAGTCGGAGCTTTCCAAAAAAGTGAACGCCCACTGCGACAGACACGCGCCCCGGGGGCGCTAGGAACAGCGGGCATGTTACATGGAAGAGAGGCTGCTACAGTGAGCATGACACCAGGCATTAGGAGAACCGCGGGGAGGACTGCAGAGGCTTTTTCATGGGGGATTTTTCTTCTTGCTGTGGCTCTTTTCTGCTCCGAAAATGCCGGAGCTGCCGGCTGGCGCACGGATGTGGCGCATTCCACGGTGCTGGACGGAAATCCGGTCATTACCGAGGCTTCCTACCTTGACAAGGGCTTTCTGGACACCTTCGAAATGAGTGTTGGCTGCCGGAATTCCTGGCCGCTTCCGACGTTTTCCTTCCGGCTTCCGGCTATGACCACGGACATCATGAATCCGGACGCGCCGGCAGAGGTAACCTTTGCCTTTAAAATTCGGGATCTGGACCGGGATCCCAAAACCGGAAACTACCGGGGCGGCTATCGCCTGCCGGGACTGGTGCGGCACGGCGATTATGTGTTTCTCCCCACGGGCTATAACGGCATTTCAGATGTGATTCTCACGCTTCTGGCGGATCTGGATACCACCGATCGGAAAAGCGTGATTATCAGATTTAATCAGGGCTCCCGGGAATGGACCTACCACCTTCCTCTTCAGGGCTACCGCCAGGCCTATCAGGCTGCCCTGGCCAGCTGCCGCGATGTTCGCCCCCGGGACGAGGATCGGAATTATCCGCCCCCGGCAATGCCGGCTGATCCGGCGGACACCGCCGCTGCCCCCGGAGAGCCCCCGGTACCGGCCTCCGGTACTGCCGCTGCCGGTGATAACGACAGCGCTTCCTCACCCGGAGATAATGACAGTGCTTCTGAAAATCTTCCTCCGGAAGAACCCGGAGCAGCGCCCCCGGTTTCCGAAAACTCCGGGCAGCCGGTTTCCGGAGTGGTACTGGCCGGGGACGACACTTCCGGAGAGGAGGCTGAAAAGGCCCTGCTGGAGGAGGCCGCAAAGGCTGAGGCCGGGCAGAAGGCCGGGAAGAAGGCTGGACAGAAAGCCGGACAGAAGCCTGAAGGCAAAACTCGCATGATGAACGTTTCGGCCGGTAATTAGCCGGCGGATCTGGTTTGCATTCAGAAACAATTCAGGAATAATTAAAGAGGAAATTTATATGAAGAAAAGTCTTGCTGTGCCACTGGCGGTGCTGATGGGGATTTCGGGGGCGCTCCTAAGCGCGTGCGGCGATGACGCCCGGGGACCTGACAATGCTTCCGGATCTCCGGCAGCGGAGAGCGGCGCCGCCCCCGCCCCTGCCGCCGCCGTTAAGAAGACGCCTCAGGAACTTCCCTCCAGGGGGCCGGATAATTCGGCAGCTGCTGATCTTCGGGCCCGTCAGGAGGCGGCCCAGGCAGACGTGCAGGATGCTGCCGGAGCGCTCCAGGCCCGCCTTGCCGCCGAGAAGAAAAAGGCCGAGGAAGCAGCCTCCTCCCTGAACGAGCAGCTTGCCGCCGAGAAGAAAAAGGCCGAGGAAGCAGCCTCCTC
>NZ_KB899640.1:143069-170027 GCF_000378405.1 Succinimonas amylolytica DSM 2873
GAGCAGCTTGCCGCCGAGAAGAAAAAGGCCGAGGAAGCAGCCTCCTCCCTGAACGAGCTACTTGCCGCCGAGAAGAAAAAGGCCGAGGAAGCCGCCTCTTCCCTGAACGAGCAGCTCTCGGCCCAGAAAAAGAAGGCCGAGGAAGCAGCCTCTTCTCTGAACGAACAGCAGTCAGGTCAGAAATAGCTCTGGGAATCCGGGAGAATTTTTTTCCCGGAAACGGAATATGCCTCTGCCCTTCGGGGGTAACTAGGGGCAGGGGCTGATTAAGGAGACGGAAATGAATACAGAAAGGGATACCGGGGAGTCCGGCGGAGAGATGGACGCGATTTTAAAAAAGATCCGGGATTTTGTCAGGAATCTGCCGGAGGATTATCGGATTTTCCTCTGGAATGCGGCTATCTCCCGGGGGAACGAGGGCCGGATTTTCAGCATCGGGGAGATCGATTTTGTGTTCGGGAAGCCTTCGGAAATGCTCCGGTACGATATCCGGAGGTTTGCGGCCTCCGCGCGCTACTTTACGTTTGCCGGAAACTCCCTGGTGAGCTTTTCAGAACTTGGGGATCAGGGCTCTCCTGTTGACGAGATCCGGCTTTCCCGGCAGATTATCGCCTCCTGGAGCTCCGCGGCAGTCCTGTCCCTGGTGTCCGCCCTGAAAAAGCTGGATCTCTGGGACCGTCTCCAGAAGCTTCTCGAGCCGGAAACCGAATACCGGAGCTGCTATATTTCCAGAAATCCCCGGGAGGAGCTGAGTCAGAAGGCCTATCTGTTTCTGGATGATGCTCTGGCTAGCTACCTTGGCGCCAATCCTGACGCCGGAACTGAAGCTTCTGATATGGTTTCTCTCCGCGTTGCCGTCTGGCGAAATCTCTGCTACTACCGTATTGACACTCCCGGCCATGGGATTGACTGCCAGGTGGCAGAGCTCGGGGATATTGCGGGCTGGTTCCCGGAGGAAAATGCAGAGCAGGGCTTTTCCTACGATACCGACCTTCTGAATCAGGAGGAGATGATTTCCGAGGAGGAGATTATCAGAGGTCTTCAGGCAAACTGGAGCCTTTCCGGGGAGCTTCCGGAGCCTGATGAGCTGGGGGATTCCGATGTTACAGCGCTGTATGACACCGAGAGGGGCTGCTATGCGCTCCGGTACCGTCTGGGAGACACGGTGGTGCATCTGGCGCCGCTGACCCGTCAGGAGACCTTTAAGGTGCTGAACCGTCAGCCGGTGGACTATGGCTGGATAAATATTCTTTAGCCATAAGCCCGGAGTGCCGGCTTTGCGGAGTCCGGCATTTCCGGAGACCCGGCGGTTCCGCTGTCCTGGGGCGGACGGTGCTCTTTTTTGCTGTTTTCTTTCTTTTTCTCCCGCTACCGAACCTTGGGGACATCCTTCCAGCTGGTGGTGTATGCCGGGGACAGCCTGGCCTGCCGGGAGATTTTCGGGGCGGCCGCCCCCTGAGCTGCAAAGTAAATGGTGTTCCGGTGCCGGGAGTTAATCCTGTCAATAGTCTCCATCAGCTTCTGGCGCCTGGCGTCTGCGGGGCCCGGCTGCTTTCCCGGATCAAAGAGATCTGTCTGATAGGAGGGCGTCAGGGTAAGATCCCAGAGGATGATGCCGCCCCGGCTGTACCGCACCCCCTGCCTGAAGATATGACGTAAAAGCTGCTCCATGCCGTTAAGCACCGTTACGGTGTCATTGACAGGATGCCCCAGATCCAGTGAGGCGGAATTGCTGTACGGCCGTTCATCGAAGGGGCTTGAGCTTATGAAAACCCCCATGGTTCCGGTGTACTGCCGATCCTCCCGGAGAGCCTGCATGGCATTTATGGCAAGACTGGCCAGGACCTCCCGGAGCTTATTAAAATCGCTGATTCTGTTTCCGAAGGTCCGGCTCCGCATAAGCTGCTTTTTCGGGGCCGGCTGATCCTCCAGGGCAAACACCGCCGTGCCGTTAAGCTCCTGCCAGGTGCCGTACACGGTTTTATTGAAGCAGTTCCGGAGGCGGTATTCGTCTCCCTCGGCAAAATCCAGGGCATTTCCGGCATGGAGCAGCTGCCTGATTTTCGGGGGCAGCCGGGAACCCAGGCCCCAGACATCCTCCAGAGGCGTCCATTTCAGGATGCGCCTTCTCAGGAAATCGTCCTGAATCACCACCGAGCCGCCCGGCAGAAAATGCTTCTTGGCGGCATGGTTTGCAGCCTTGGCCAGGGTTTTGGTGGCGGCCGCGCCCACGCATACCGGAATGCCGGTATTCCTGGTTACCGTCTCCTTGATTTTAAGGCAGTATTCAGGAATATCGTAAAGTCTGTTAAGTCCCGAGAGATCCAGAAAGGATTCGTCCACGCTGTAGTTTTCCAGCCGGGGGCAGAATTCCTCCAGAGTGCTGGTCACCCGGCGGGAGATATCCAGATAAAGCGGGAAATTCGAGCTGAAGGCGGCTACGCGATACCGGCGAACCAGATCCCCGATCTGAAAGAAGGGGGCTCCCATTCTGATGCCGAGAGCCTTGGCTTCATCGGATCGGGAGATGACGCAGCCGTCATTGTTTGAGAGAACCACCACCGGGCGGTTCCTGAGATCCGGTCTGAAAAGCCTCTCGCAGGAGACAAAGAAGTTATTGCAGTCAACCAGCGCAATAATTCTTTCCGGAGAGGCCTGTCCGGAGCTGCTTTCAGAATACATGCTCAATAAGATAGAGAGCGGCAAATGCCAGTAACATGCAGAGCACTGAAACGGTGCCGCCGGCCTTCATAATGTCCTTGTTGGACACTGCTCCGGTGGCATAGGCCAGAGCATTGGGCGGGGTGCTTATCGGCAGTGTCATGGCGAAGCTCATGGCCAGGGCCATAATTACCATGGCATGAGACATCTGAATGCCGGTGTCCGGAGCATTGACCAGTACCGCCATGGCAATCGGAATCATCAGATTGGCGGCAGCGGTGTTGGAAATAAAGTTGGACAGTCCCCAGCCGATGGTGGCAAGGGCGGCAATTATCATAAAGCCGCTGAACTGCGAGTAGTCCACTATATGAGCCAGCTTGTCGGCCAGTCCGGTGGCTCCCAGAGCATTGCCGATGGCGATACCGCCGGCGATGAGCCAGATAACATCCCAGTTCATGCGCTTGATGTCGCTTGTGGTGAGAATGCCGGTGGCGGTATACCCGATAAGGGGTACCAGTGCCACCACATTGCTGTTGATGCCGTGTTTTGATTCGGTCATCCAGAGGAGGATGGTCAGTGCGAAAATCACGTAAACCACAATGGACTTCCAGTCCTTGCTGAACCTGGAATCAATGTTAATGCTGATTTCCGTGGAGCGGAACGGGAACATGAAGTGCAGTACTGCCCAGGCTGCCAGAATGCAGATCACGGCCATAGGGAAGCACATGACCATCCAGCTCAGAAAGTTTATGGAGTTTTCTCCGGAGAGTGCGCTTAGGGCAATGGCGTTGGGAGGGGTGCCTACCGGGGTGGCAATGCCGCCGATGTTGGCGGCGAAGGGAACTGCCAGCACCAGAGCCTTGATGCCGGGATCATCCTTTTTGACCATAGTCAGCACCGGAGCGATCATGGCCAGCATCATTACAGTGGTGGCAGTGTTGCTCATAAACATGGCGAAGATGCCGGTGATGCTCATGATGCCGAGAGTGACCATGCCCGGCTTTTTGCCGAAGGGCTTAAGCAGGATTTTGGCCAGGTTGACGTCCAGCTTGTACTTGGTGGAGGCAATGGCCAGGGCGAAGCCGCCGAGAAACAGGATCAGCACCGGGGAGCTGAAGCTGTTCAGCACGGTCTGATATTTCATCAGGTGCGAGGGATCCACCTTTTTCAGATATGTCATAACCGGAGTAAGCCCGCCGTCCGAGATGAAGATGCAGAGCGATCCGATAATGGTGAGGGAGGTGGCGTATACCGGCATGGGTTCCAGAATCCAGAGCAGAGCGGCTCCCACGAAAATAACCAGGGTGATCTGCTGAATTTCCGTAAGCGGCAGGGTATCAGGCACTACATACGGCAGAAAATAGGTCATTATGCAGATACAGGCGATGATGATCAGCTTTAGCAGATTCATCTTTCGGGCTGCTGCTATTTTATTCTGGTTCTCGGGCCCGTTGGGGGCGGAGGCCGGCTGGTTCTCTGGGGCATCCGCAGGCTGTTTTTGCTGAGCAGCCGCGGCCTTAGCCTTCAGAACCTCTGACGGTGCATCGGTCATGATTCCTTCCTTTAATGCAGTAAAACACGGTAAAGAAAACGCTTAAAAAATTTGTGAGTAATTGTAGTCATCCTTGCTGAAAATGGTTTCTAAATGATTATTGAATCGTGAGCCTAGCGGTACTTTTGTGCTGAACCATTCCCTGTGAATGGGGGAACGCTCACAAAACCCGGCAGATTTCCGAGTTTTCCGGCCAGGTCCGCTTTTTGTTACGGTCTGCAATGATAAAATCAGAAACCGGAAGGCCGGGACGGAACCGGCGGAGTATCTCCCCGGTGCCGGCTTTTCCGAAAACTTACAGGAAAGGAACCCTTATGCTGATAGCGGAATTTATTTTCATGCTGCTTATGCTGTACATCGGCAGCAGATTTGGAGGCATCGGACTCGGACTGGTATCCGGAATCGGTCTTATGATCGAGGTCTTTGTGCTCAGGATGCCCGTGGGACATGCCCCGGTGGATGTTATGCTGATTATTCTGGCGGTGGTGGGCTGTGCCGCTGTTCTGGAGGCTTCGGGCGGTCTTAAGTTCATGCTGCAGATTGCCGAGAGAATTCTGAGAAAGCATCCCCGGCGCATTACCTTCCTGGGGCCGCTGGTTACCTTTATGCTCAGCATCATGCTGGGAACCGGTCATGCGGTATACACCATCATGCCCATTATCGGGGATATTGCCCTTAAAAACAGAATCCGGCCGGAACGTCCCATGGCGGCAGCTTCCGTTGCCTCGCAGCTGGCTCTGACCGGGTCCCCGATATCGGCGGTGGTGGCCTGCTATCTCGGACGGGATGTCATGCAGATCCCCGGACTCGAGAACATCACCCTGGTGGACATTCTTCTGGTAACCTTCCCGGCTACACTTCTGGGGGTTATTGCCATGGCGGTATACTCCAATTTCCGCGGTGCGGAGCTGGATGACGATCCGGAATTTCAAAAGCGGATGGAGGATCCGGAGTTCCGGGAGCAGATAACCGCCACCGGCAAGACCACACTTGATGAAAAGCTGCCGAAGGAAGCCGGAATCGCCGTGGGTATCTTCCTGCTGTCTCTGGTGCTGATCTTCATTATTGCCGTATTCCCCGCTATAAGAACCATTGGCGAGGGGGGCAAGCCCATCTCCATGGGGGTGGTCATCCAGATGGTGATGCTGGCCTTCGGTGCCATTATCATGATTGTTTCCAAAACCCCGGTGGCAAAGGTTCCCAATGGCGTGGTGTTTAAATCCGGAATGACAGCCTGCATTGCCATTTTCGGCATTGCCTGGATGTCCGATACCTATTTCGCCTATGCCATGCCGTCCTTCAAGGAAGCCATTACCGACATGGTCAATCAGTATCCGTGGACCTTTGCCTTTGCGCTTTTTGCGGTGTCCGTAGTGGTGAATTCCCAGGCGGCTACCGCCAAAATTCTGCTGCCGGTTGCCGTGGCCATCGGACTTCCGGCCCAGACGGTAATCGGTCTTATGCCGGCCACCTATGCCTACTTCTTCATCCCGAACTATCCGTCGGATATTGCTACCGTTAACTTCGACAGATCCGGAACCACAAAGATCGGAAAATGGTACTTCAATCATTCCTTCATGGTGCCCGGCCTTATCGGAGTTATCGTGGCCTGTCTTGTAGGACTTGGGCTGGCCCGGATCTTTATATAGGGAGCGGTTTGGAAAGCGGCGGGGCCTGTGCGGAAATACGGCCCGCCTCCGGAAGCCCCGGAAAACGAAAGAGGACGCGGCAGGAAAGGGCCGCGTTTTTGTGTGCTCGGCATGTTCTATATCTGTAGGGTGAAAGTCCCGAACACGACCGCTGGTGGTAAGTGTTAGCGAAATCCCTATGCTGAGTACGATACAAAGTCTTGCCGCATAAGGCTTTGAAGCTTGTGCAGGCCGGCAGGATTATTTCTGCGCTTTGGGCTTTTTGGGTTGGAAGTCGCCCAGAACCGGGGAAGAAAAAAGCCCTTTTTCAAATTCAGGATTTTTGAGAAGGTTTAGTCTGGCAAGGTGAATACTTTGCGCTCCTTCAGATATATTTATGCCATGATTGTGCATTTTTCTTTGTAGAGAGGAATCCTGGTGTCATGTGTCAGGAAATAGTAGTTTTCTGCCTTTGCCTGTGAAAGAAGCAATCGATCAAATGGATCCCTGTGTTTTTTGTCGACTTTAGAGATATCAAGTGAAGAAGCTACCAGGACATGTTTTGCGGATAAGTGCAGCTGGTAAAACCCTGCTTCTGCACAGTATTCTACAAATTGTTCAGGGGTCAAAGTCAGATTGTTTTTTGGACTGTCATGCTTTAGCAGCACTTCCCAAACCGTAACAGAGCTAAAATAGATGGTGTTATCAGGGTCGGATATCAATTCTCTTGCTTTTTGAGAAAGGTTGGAGTGGTTTGCGATGGCCCAGATAGCAATGTGGGTGTCTATGAGAATATTCAAAATAAATCCCCTCCCACGAGTGATTCAATAATCTCATCGCTTCCTGCATCGAGATCCTCAGGGACAACAAACTTCCCTTCCGCAACACCAATGCGTTTTGATGCTGGCGTGGGGCGGATCAGAACAATTTTCACAACAGGCTTTCCGTTCCTTGCTATTTGAACCTCATCTTCCTTTTGACTTTCAACAAGCCTGATCAGCTTTGACAGTTCGGCTTTTGCTTCCCTTACACCAACTTGTATCATAATCGTACCTCCGAAATGATCATATGGTTAATGTGGTCATTGTGACTACATTTTAACTAAAAAGATCTGTCATTGCAAGGTCTTTTTATTATGAAAGAAGCGCCACGGCGGGACGAGCGAAGGCGACGGCCGTCAAGCCGCATTCGGAACGCTGCATTCCCTGGAATGGAGTAGCGGCCCGGATCTCTTCGGCAAGATCCGTTCCGGCCCCGTTAAGCTAGCTGGGTCATGCAGACGCTGGCACAGATCGCTTTGCCCTGATTGCTGGTTTCGCTCTTCACGCACAGGCCTTCAGTTACTTTAGCTCTGGAGATGGCGCGTTTAACCTGATCCATTCGGAATTTTGCCAGTGACTGATCGTTGGGGTTTTCGGCGTATTTGACCTTCCGCGTTATTATCACGTAGATGATCCTGACGATCTTGTGCGCTACTGCCACCTTGGCCTTATTATACCCTTTGCGTTCGCGAAGACGCTGGAACAGGTTTCCGAGGCCGGATCTGTTCTTCTTCTGGTTTGCGCATGCCTGCGCCATGGCCAGGACACACCTGCGGAAGTACTTGTTACCGTGCGTAATCCGCGATGAATAACTCACGCCTGCCGATATATTATTGCCCGGAGCAAGGCCGCTCCAGCTGCTGAACTTCTTGATGGAAGAAAAGCTGGAGAGATCATCGCCAACAATGCAGATGATACCAATCACAGACATATCCTCGGCTCCGGGGATTGTCGCAAGGAGCTCGTACTGATCCTTGTATGAATTGATAACCATGACTTTGATTATGTCGAAAATCTTCTTCATGTGCTCTTCGTAAATCTTCAGCTGCTGCGAACGCATTTGCAGAGTCATGCGAATTGCCGGAGTAATGTTGGATTCAATAGCTTCGCATATCTGATCCAAACCTGCGACAAGCTTCCTGCCGGGGCGCCGGCTCATGATATCCAAAATTTCCCTGATGCGTTTCTTCAGGGCGTCTCCGGTGTCTCCTGTCAGTATTGCATCTAAAATCATCTGGGCAGTTACACCCCGGCTGTTAGAAACAATATTCGCAAACTGGCATCCGTAGTCAGCAAGAGAATTCAGCAGGCTTCTGCGGTTATTCTCGTATTGATGCTTGATCTGCTGAAATGAGGCCCATAATGAACGCAGTTCCCGGATGTCCTTTTTGGGAATAAAGGAATTAGTGAAGCTCCCCATTCTGGCATGTCCGGCAAGGTTCCTGGCATCGCTCCTGTCAGTTTTGCGTCCCTTCAGAGGTTTCAGAATCCTCGGGTTTATGACAATTATGTGATCCCTCGGAAAACCGCTCTTCTCAAGTTCCGTGTAGAGAGTCTTCCAATAGATTCCCGTTGATTCCATGATGATAATGTCAGGATTTTTGCTGCTGCACCAGATCACTAAATTCCTGATGGCATTTAAGGAAGTGCCGGATTCCTTGAATTCTTCGGTGAAAGAACTGCTGCCGAATTCTCCTTTTTGGAAACAGGCTACCATCAAAGTGGAATGCACATCAATACCAATGGCCGAAGAATACATGGCATTGAATGCGGCAATTTGTGATGACCCGGTACTGACTTGCGGCCCGTTATGACTTATAATCATAATTGTAGTCCTCCGATTCAGTTTAGGTGGCTATGCGGAGATGGGCAAGTCTGCGAAAATGAGTTTATACTGAAAAGTATCGGAACAATTTCTGAAAGAAACTGTATCCGCAGCATTTTATTTTACAGAGTGTCGAGCCTCTAAGTATGTATGCGTCTACTCATTAACCCCAGTTTTTCATCAGTATTTTATAAATGCCAAAAAGAGAACAGGGTTTACAGACAAGTCCACCTCCGTCTTTGATCGTATCACTTTTCAAATTTCGTTACCGTGGATGGCCTCCAAGTTTCTCCTTTTACCCCCAAAAAGTATTGTGCTTCATCTCGAAAGCAGGAACATGCTCTATGGCCTTATGGGTTTTCAAGAAGGCAAACTTATGTACCGAACTCTGAAACTTACCACGGCCTGGCGCTTTCTTTCATGGGGTATGTCAGGGATTTAACGGCCAGCCCCTGGGTGATTTTCAACTAGAGAGGGGCATAGTATTCTCGTCAATTCGGAGATAGTTCTTCATTTCCTTGGGGGATATGTCAACACTTCGAAAAGACTCCTGTCAGCAGAAATTCCTATGCTGAGTACGATACAAAGTCTTGCCGCATAAGGCTTTGAAGCTTGTACAGGCTGGCAGGACTACTTCTGCACTTTGGGCTTTTGGAGGCTGGAAGGTGTCCAGAACCGGGGAAGAAAAGGCCCATCACAAAGACAGGCCGTAGGGGGTTAGCAATCGGATGTAAAAGACTTGATGATCACCTCATCCTTATTAGGATTTAACTTGTACATCACAGAGCATTCGTCTTTGAGTTCATGGTATTTGTTAAATCTTTCTGTAAGCTCCATTTTCTCAAATTCTGGATTTAGGAAATAGATGTAAGCGTACCAGTAATCATCATCTTCGTAGGGCAATATACTAAAATCGTTAGCATCAATGCCTACAATTTCATGAATATTATCCATATCCATTGGAACTATATGTCCGTGACAGCTATAGAAGGGATATTCATCAATACTTGCACTACGACTTGAAACATCGCACGTCTTATCAACTCCCTGAATCCGCTTCTGCGCAGGAAAAACCGCAGGAAATCGAGGCGGCGTAAGCCTGATTCTCTATTCTGTCAATGATCCATGGGCTGCTCATCAGAAGCAGCCTTTATTCTCTCAGAATCCGCCCAAATCTCCGCCCAAACATGGTTCACCAGAACCTCTGTCCGCTGGTCAATCAGCGACAGCATTCATCAAAAATCCACTCGCGCATAAAGTCGACGCTCCAAAATCACACGCCACGGGGATCACGAACAACCGGAAATCGGGAATTACTGGAAACTGAGGATCAGGAAGTGAAGAAACGAGGGATCAGAATCGCTTTAAAAGGTGGGCACGAATTTTATCACATAGGGTATAGTAAAGGAAAAAATTTCCAATCGTACACTGCTACATAGATTCCGGAGCCGTCAAGCTGCTCCTTCCGCTCCTCCGGGACAGTGCGTCAGGCGGGAATCACGTTAAGGTCGACTCCCCTGACCGGCTCCTCAGTAACGCCGTAGGGATTCTGACCGATATTGTAAAGATGCCACTGATCTGCGGTCAGGGGATCAGTGATGGCGATATCCTTTTCAACATCCATGTCCGCGCCGTCGGAAAGAGTTACCCGGCATCTTTCGCTGTATGATTTCAGTCTGTCATAGTCCAGGTCATAAGAAGCAAAATAATCCTCCGGGAGAACGTAGAACCACTCGTTTTCTCCGGCCTCCTCCGCAGTTACGGGATTGACCTTCGAAAGTACGCCGTATGAGCAGCTGATGTCCCGGAGACCTTTGTTTGCGGTTACCCCCGGTAAGGCTTTCCGGCAAGGTAATCCCCGTCCCGGAATTCCAGAACGACGTTATTGCCGGAGGAGCTTTTGGATCCGCCGCAGGCCGTCATCATGGTTCCTGCCATAATGACGGTCATGACTGCAGCGGCGCTTCTGGTTAAGCTGAATCTCTTCATGTTCATTATTGGTTTTCCTGTTCTGTATGCGACTGGAGAGGCTCTGATCAGGCGGCCAAAGAATGCCCTGAGCAGGCTCCTTCCTACCTCAGATCCGGTTTAAAGCCGTAGCCGTATGATTCCGACACCTTAATAACGCCGGGGATCTTCCGAAGATCCTCCCGCATGGTTTTCCAGGTCTCATAGTCGGACACCGGCACCTCATAAAGCCGGGAGGACAGCTTCACGGCACGGTACTCCTCCGGGATCGCGCAGGGAGCCTTGCGGGCGCATTTGACAAAGATGCGGTCAAGGATAAGGCAGCCCTGTCCGTTATTTTTCTGACATAGGCCAGGTGCCGGGGATTCTTCTCTCCCGGCACCACGCTGTATTAGGTCTGAATTCAGTCTTCAGGACTTCGTAAATTTACAGGGCGCTGCCTGCTCAATAATAGCATTTCTTCTTTCACTAGACTGCGACTATCGCCGCACCGGCGGACAGTATCCCGTCCGGTGCAGGCCCCGGAAAATCCCGGAATTTCCGGTGAAGATTATTCCCGCTCCCGGTCTTCCTTTTCCAGTCTGCCGAGACAGGTACGGAGATTGTCGGAAAGATCATCCAGGGAGGACTTCCAGGCTTTGTTAAGCGCCTCTACCAGATTGTCATAGCCGTCGCCGTTCTGGTTTTCCGTACGGGAGATGCTGCCGTGGCATATCAGAGTCCGGCCCCTGATGATCTGCCAGTCGAATTCGGTATGGACGGTGCCGTCGTAAATTCCCCGGAAATCCCGGACGTTCATCTGCAAAACGGGACAGTCATCCCGTCCCTGAACGCAGATGTTTTCACCGAAGCTGTATTCCGGAAGATTTTTCCGGATCCGGAGTACCAGGGAGTTGGTCAGAATGCTTCCGAGACTGGCAATCCACTTGTTGCGGTTGGTCTGGGTAACCTCGTTGGGGCCGGTCTGAAACAGGATGGACTGGGTATCGAGATAATCAGGCAGTGTCACATTGTTTACCCGAACCGGTTTCCCGGAGCCGGCGTCCACGGTCTGGCGGGTAAAGCCGTCCAGATCGTAGTAATGATAGAGGCTCTCGGAGCTTGAGGAGCAGCCGGCGCTCAGCACCAGGGCTGCGGTCAGGGACAGAATTGCGGGGAATTTCATTTCTTCTTGTTCTCCTTCTTGCCGGCGGGAACGGGATCCTGACGGTCGTATGAGAATACCAGGGAATTGGTCTTTTCGTTTACCTTGGTTACTACGGGCTTGACCCCCTTGAGGGTGCTGTTAAGCTCCTTGACAGCCAGGGAAAGCTCCCGGTACAGGGCGGAATCGCTGCTGTAGGAGCTCATGATTGCCTGAACCTCCTTGAGGGTGTTCAGCATTTCCTGGGATACGTTTTCCTTATGAAGCTTCTCCGCTATGGCGTTGATATTGCTGGTGAGGGCGTTTATTTCCAGAGCGGTGTTCTGGAAGTTCTTCAGAAGCTGGTTGACGTTATTGGCCAGATCCTCCATGGGCAGCGTGGCCAGCTTATGGGTGAATCTGCTCAGATCGTCCTGAATGGTACTGAAGCTCTTGTCCAGGGACGGGATAACCTGGTAGCCGTGATACGGAGCGTTGAAAACCAGCCGGTTGGCGGCGGGATCCACATCGCTCTGGAGATCAATGCACTTCTTGCCGGTCAGAATATTCATATTTTCGACGGAAGCGGTAAGGTTCTTGTTCTTTATCAGGTTGTCGATGTCCTGCCGGATTTCCTCGATGCTTTCCAGGGAGCTCTTTTCAAAACGCTCCTGCTGGATGCCGATCAGCACGGCGGTGTATTTTGAGTAATCATGGAAAATGCGGTAATTCTCCGGGAAGTAGGGCATTTTCTTGACCACGCCGACCTGAACTCCCTTGAAAAACACCGGAGATTCCGCCTGCAGTCCCCGGTCCGGGAAGGGCAGAAAAATAATGTAGTTGAGCGTGCGGTTCTGGGCATAGGTGGGAACAATGCTGAGCCGGTCATTATAGAGGACAAACACATGATCGTTGTGCACGGGAACGTCGTCATCCTCGTTAAGGCTGTTTCCCTCGATATTGTCGAAGCTTATACCGCCGCTGATGATGTTTTCTATGGAGTCGGTATCAACCTTGAGTCCGTCCGGTCCCATGGAAAAGGTAATACCGCTGGAGATCCAGAACTTGGTTCCCGAATCGATGATGCTCGCGTACGGCTCGGCCACGAATACCCGGTAGTTCATGATCTGCTTCTCGAAATCATAGTTGGCATCCAGAACATGGCCGGCTTCAATACCCTTGAATTTCAGGGCGCTGCCGGGAGATACCTTTTTCAGGGATTCTGAATGCAGTGTCAGATAAATGCCCTTGTCATCGGTGGCCAGAGGCGGGTCATCCATTACGGTAAACATTCTGGAGGGCTTGGGGCTGTTTCCCGGAGAAAGCTCGATGTAGTAGCCGGAAAGCAGGGTGTCAAGTCCGGATACGCCCTGACGATCTATGCGCACCTTCTGAATCCAGAAGCGGGAGTCATCACGGACGAGATCCTCGGTTCCCGGGTTCATGCGGGCAATGGCCACCACGTTTTTCCGGTCCTGGGACAGTGAAATGCTTTCGATTTTTCCCACATTTACACTGAGAGCCTTGATGGCGGTTTTTCCGGCTTCAATGCCGTCCGCTTTTGAAAGAATAAGAGTGATTTCCGGTCCCTTGTTGAAATGGGAGCGGTAGATCAGGGTTCCCGCGATGATCAGGGCGACGATGGGAACAGTCCAGATAAAGGAATACAGCTTTTCCCTTTTTACGGTGAGGATCTTATCCATCTCTTGCAATATCTCCTGGAATTAGTAAATCTTTTGCCGGAGCAGCCATTTGCGGTCAGTTAACTGTTCATTTCCGGCTGCCTTTTCATAAATCTGCTTTCTGCACATTATGCATTCCGTTATGCGGTGCTTAGCAGTATTCTCTGATTTTCCTGTTTTTTCTATTCTATTTTGTTTGCTCTTATTTCTGTTTTGTTTTTTGTATGGCTTTTATCTGCTGTTCTTCCTGTGTTTGCAGTTTTTTCAAAAAAACTCCCGGTATTATCATGTCTCCGGACTCCTTTGTCTGTGGCTGTGGCGCTATGCGGGATGCGGAACCTTTCCGGATTCCGGTACAGCATTCTCGTCCGGGCTTCTGTCCTCCGGCGTTCCCTCCCCTGTATCCCGGGAGGTTCCGGCATTTTTCCGTTCCCTTCCGTAGCCCCATAACAGCCGGGGATCAAAGGATCTGGCTGCAATCATGGTCAGGATCACCACAGCCGCGAAGGAGATCATGGCCGATCCGGCGTAAATGGTCATCAGGTTCTGCACCCGGACAATGGTTGCCATAATGGCCACCACGAACACGTCTACCATGGACCATTTTCCGATAAACTCCACCACGCGGTAGATTACTGAGAGAAAAAGCCGGTTTCTGGTTTTGCGGAGCTTTTTCACCGACCAGCAGAGGTAGAGGAGCAGCAGTATTTTCATAATGGGAATGAAAATACTGGCAATCAGGATCACCGAGGCTACGAAATAGGATCCCATGCCCCACAGCACGATAACGCCGTCAATAACCGTGGATTCCGAATCGCTGCCGAGATAGGTGGTGATCATCATGGGATAGATGTTGGCCGGAATATACATCACAATGGCAGCCAGCGTGAAGGCCAGGGTTTTGCCCAGAGACTGGGAGGAGCGATCCCGGATGCCGGTGCCGCAGCGGTGGCATGAGGTTTCGGTTCTGATGTCCAGAATTTCGCCGCAGCAGGAGCAGGCGCAGAAATCCTGGGGCTCGGCCCGGATGCCGGACTCCGGAATCCGGCTGCCGGGCGTTTTTGTATGGGGAACGTAGAAGTTCCACATTTCCTCCTCGCTGAACCGGCTTACTGCCAGAAGGTAGAAGATGGCAAAGGCAAAGAAGGTCCAGAATCCGGCTCCGTACTGGATGCTTACCAGGCTGATCAGCTTGATGAGGCTTACCAGAATCCCCACCATAAAAACCTCTACCATGCTCCATTCCACATTGAAGTGCAGAATTTTAAGGAGGAGCGGCATGAAGAAAAATCTTTTTCCCAGAATTTTTCCCAGGTCTCCCGCAATAATGGTCAGGAGAGTCAGAAGCGGCAGCAGCTGCATGAAGAGAAAGATGATGAAGCTGGCCGCCCACATGTTCTGGGCCCCCAGAACCGTGGTATAGTCCAAAACCTGCATTCCCTGTTCGATGCCCGCTGCGGAAATCGATATAAAGGGAAGCGAATCGGTAGCAAACATGAAGAATATGGCCGACAGGGCATAGCAGAGAGACACCTTGGAGGGGCGTACACGATAGTGATGAACGGCATTGTGGCATCTGGGACAGTATCCCACAAAATGACCCTCTTTGCGGGGAATTTCCAGTACCAGATCGCATTGCCCGCAGATTAATTTTTCAGGCGTGTCGGACATATGAAAAGAATCAGCTGATTGAACCGGGTGCTATTATAAAAGAAATAGGGCGTTTTGGGGATTTTTTAGACATTCCGGCTATTCCGAAGGGGACGGACCGCGGTTTTCGGCACTGCCTGAAGCTTCCGGCTGCGATCCTGCGGACGATGATAATCGGCGGAGATTTTTTCGGAATTCCTAAAATCACCGCCGTCTCACGGTTTGCCGGCACGAAATAAATATAATGTACGTATCGTGTATTGTTGCAGATCATGAATATGTTTCGTGAATGTAGGGGAGTTTATATGCATTCCCGGTTTTATGCAGGATTGCTTTCGGTGCTTTCCGTTCTGGCTGCGAATCTGGCGCTGGCGGAGGGGGCTGGTACGGTTCCGGCGGAGGGGGCTGGTACGGCCGTGGCTCCGGAATCCGGAAATAATACTGACTGCTGTCAGAATATCTGCGGCGGAGAGAGTCTGAAATTCGATGGTCCGGGGCTTCCCGGAACCAGGGATTTCCTTCGGGCTTTTTCGGAAAGATATCCGGATCCGCAGATTGCGGCCTGGCTCAGTCTTAAAAATCTCCCGGATGCCAGTCCTGAAAGCGTGCAGTATCCTCCGGATGATGAGGAGGAGATCGGAGACGATGATTCCGGAGAGGCTCCCGAACTTTCCGATCAGATTTCGGAGTTTTTCTCGGCCCGGATGTACAAAGCTCCGGAAAACGGCCGGTTTTTTGCTCTTTCCATATCCTATGCAGGGGAACCCTTCGCCGGGAATTTCTGCTTTTTCCGCTATGATGACGCTGCCCGGGAGTTTGTTCCTGCCGGGGATTTCCCGAAACGGAGATATGACGGCTTCCAGGGGCTTCATTACCGGTATCTTATCGGAGACAGCGGCAGCATCTCCCTGGAAACCTTCTTTATGTATGACAAAAACGGCGTGCCGCTCTATTCCCTGGAACAGGTTTTTGAATGGGATGGCAGCGAGTTTGCGGAAAAGCTGCCGACTCTTTATACCGGAAGAAAGCTGCTGTCTCCGGCCTCTCCGGACGGAAAATGGGATCGGCTGGCTCTCTATGATATTGACGGCGACAGTATTCCGGAAATCTTTCTTTCCCTTTCCGATACCGGGGCCAGGGATGTTTTTTATGGCAACGGCAGGACGGACCGGCTGTCGGTAATGAAAACAGTTCCGGCGGAGTTTCTGTTTACGGGGAACGGGGTCGTGGCCCGGGATGCCTCCGGTCTCAATGTCTCGTATACGCTGCTCCGGAACAGTGCTCCGGACGGCCGGCTTACGGTTTCCTGTCAGGATGCCGCGGCCCCGGAATCCTGTGTCATGAGACTCAACGGCAGCCGGGCAGCTGAGGATCAGGCTGCGGAATTTCTGGCGGGATTCGCCGAAGCGGTACCGGCAGTCCCCGATTATATAAGCATTCAGGGGGTGGTTACCGAGGAGGTTCTCGAGGATGAGGACGCTGCGGAGCCGGGTCCGGAAGACGTCGGTGAGGAACCGAAGGCAGATTAGATTTTTGAAGGGACGGTATTCTGTACCGGGAAATTCAGAAAGATATGGAATAGAGATCATCAGGAAATTGACAATGAAAAACTTGTGCAGATTTGGTCTGGCAGTGCTGGCTCTGGCCGCGGTAACGGCCGGGGGGGAAGCGGTCTCCGGTGAGGAGGAGTCCTCCGGAGAGCAGTTCTACTATCAGCCGGCATGCCTTAAGGAAAAGCTTAAGGCCGGGACCGCAGGTACTCCCGGTCTCAGGGATTTTCTTCAGGCATTCGCGGATAAATGGAAGTCTCCGGGGGTACAGGATTACCTGAAAAACAGCAGTGAGCCCGACAGTTCATACTGGGTGAAGTACCCTTCAGAGCGAGCGGAGGATGAAGTACCCCCGTTCGGGGAAGTCTTTTCCGCCCGGAGCTACCGTCATGCGGATCATTCTCATTTTTTTGCCATGCTCATCAGCACTGTTGATGAAGAAATGCGGGAGACTGCTTCCTTCTGCTACTATCGCTTTGACGGCAAGACCCGGGAATTTGTTCCCGCTGTGCTTTTTGACAGCCGCAATGATAATTTTATAAGTGTCGATAACGCATATCTTATTTCTGAAAACGGCGATATTGTCAGATCTGCCGGTTTCCTTTACGACGAAAGCGAGTTCCCGCTTTATGCGCTGGAGCAGCAATATGTCTGGAAGAGCGGGAGCTTTGATCCCCGGCCGCCGGTACTGATTTCTCCCGTGAAACTGCTTTCCCCCGCTTCTCCGGACGGGAAATGGGATCGCCTCTCCCTGACGGATATCGACGGTGACGGGATTCCGGAAATCTTCCTCTCCCGATCCGATACCGGAGCTCAGGACGTGTTTTTTGGAAACGGCGCTATGGGGCGTCTTTCAGGAATTTCTGCCGTGCCGGCTTCTTTTCGGGTTTCCGGGAATGGTATTGCAGTCAGTGATGCCTCCGGGCTCAATGTTTCCTATACCGAGATTAAGGACAGTACCCCCGGGCGGATGCTGACCCTGTCATGCCGGAATGACTCCAGTGCCAAAAACGGCAAAGCCTGCCGGAGCCTGCTGGACGGCAGGGAGGTTTCCGAAGAGAAGGCCGCTATGTTTATAGCCGGGCTGGCTGTTTCCCGGGAACTCAGGCCGGATTACAGTGCTATCCGGGAGGTGCAGACTGCCGGGAATGACGGGGGTGGCGCAGATTAAAGCTGCCGGTATCAGGAATGATTACGGGTAATCTGCAGATATTTTTCAGGAGAAGACTGACACAGTATGACTGGCAGGAATGTTCAGAAACCGGATAATGGCAGTGCAGCCGGAAAGTCCGGGGCTGCAGATTTCGGCAGTATCCGTTCCGGCAAACTGACCTATACGGTGAAATGGGTCAAAAATGGCATTTACAGGTATTTTTATCTTACCTGCCCCTCATGCGGTGCGGTGTCTATGTTTGCGGTCAGTCATCCCCGTCCGGAGGATATTCTGAATCCCGGGGATGTTCCCGAAGCCGAAATGCCTGAGAACGATCACTGTTTTAAGGCGTCCGGGTATGGAGATCCCGTGGTGTGCTGCAAAAAATGCGGGGATCTGTTCTTTAACCGTTATGTTCTGGATCCCCGGATTTTTCCGAAGCCCGAGAGCGCTGCCCGGAAATGTTTGCGGGAATGCCGTCCCCTGATCCTGTCCGGACTCGGGGTGCTTGCTTTTTTTACGATCTGCTATTTCATACTGATTCTGGACTGGAATCCTGCGGAGCCCTTAACGCCGGAGCAGGTGATTTTTCTGGATACCTGCGTGAGATTTGTGTTTACGCTGCTTCAGGTGGGGCTCATGGTTTTCATAGGTATCGAAATATACAGCGCGTGTGAAAAAAATCTCGGCCGGCTGAAATCCCCGTCTTTTTTTCCGGAGGAGCCGGGATACCTGGAGCTTCTCGTGCGGATGGGCGTGGCAGTGCCGCAAAAATTTCTGGAGGCCATAAAGAGGAATGACCCGGCGCGGATCGCCGCAGTGGTTCCGGCTGTTCCCAATTATACAGAGCTTCCTGACGGGAAGCGGCTTTACCGGAAAATTTTCGGGCGCTGTTCCTGCTGCGGTGCCGGGCTTTGCAGCTCCGGAGACTTTTCTCTGAGACTGGGACGGACCATCAGGGTCTGTCCGGAGTGCCGGGAGGAGTACTATGATCCTGATTTCCGGGAAATTTCCCGGGAGGCCGCGCCCCGTGATTTCTACAGGAAGGCCCGGGAGACGAATCAGGATGCCAGAGCGGGAATGAGGATAATCTATATCTATGACCTGCTGTTTGCTCTTGGGGTCGGGTTATATTTTCTTCACTTCGCAGGCGTTTTTAACAGTTCGGAGCGTATACGGGATAGTTTTCCGGAATTCTCTCTGGTAATGTACATGACGGTATACATCTTTCTCCTTCTGATTGCCTGGGAGCTTCTCCGGGAAAATTTCAGGATTTTCCGGGAAACCGCCTACCCGGAAAGCCGGTTTTCAGAATGGTTAAAGGATTCGGAAAAAAGGTTCCGGAATCCGGTCTATGCCCAAAAGTATGATCTGGGAAGAAAGGCCTTTGATTCCGGAGCCTGCCAGGGAGGCGCCACCCAGGAATAAAAGGAGAAACGTATTCCCGAAAGCCACGTTTCCCTGATGGCCGGAGGCGGCTGTCAGGGGGCAGAAACGGCTTCGGAATTCCGCCAGTCCCGAAATGTTCGATCCCGGGAGCAAAATGTACTTCAGGGGCTTCATTTATAGCTGCTTTTCCGGTATGTTTCCGGGAATACTGCCTGTGGCTGACAGATGATTATCGTGTGGCGGAGTTCAGCCGGTTCCGGCGGAGTCCGGCCGGAATCTGCAGCGAGACAGGGGGGATTCAGATGGGGTTCAGAGGGGCTCCGGAATAGGAGGGACTGCTATGCGTTTTCTGTTTGTATCCGATTCCTTCAGGGGGTCGTTATCAAGTGCCGAGACTGCTGAATATCTTGCCCGGGCCGCCAGGGAGGTATTCGGGGAGGACGTGATCTCTGAGGGAATTCCTGTTGCGGATGGCGGAGAGGGGACTCTGGACGCAGTCTGGCATGCTGCTGGCGGGAATTTTATTGAAATGACGGTTACCGGTGCGGCCGGCTATCCTGTCACCGCCCGCTACCTCGGTCTGGATCGGAAGCGGGCGGTAATAGAGATGGCGGAGGCCTCCGGGCTGGCCAGACTTCCGCGGGAATTCCGGAATCCCCTTTATACCTCCAGTACGGGAACCGGCGAGCTTATAAAAGATGCTCTTAAGCGCGGTTTTTCGGATATCACGGTTGCCCTGGGCGGAAGTGCCACCAATGACGGCGGTATGGGGGCTCTGACGGCTCTGGGAGTGGTGTTTCGGGATATGCAGGGCCGGAAGCTTGCCGGCCGGGGAACGGATCTGGCACAGGTGCGGGATATTGATGTTTCGGGGCAGGATCCCCGGCTCCGGGATGTCCGTATCCGGGTAATGACCGATGTCCGGAATCCTCTTACCGGCCCCGGAGGCGCCACTATGGTTTTCGGCGCGCAGAAGGGCGGTACTCCGGAGATGCTGGAGGAGCTGGAAAACGGGATGTGTAACTACCGGGAACGGATTATTGCAGCTACGGGCCGGGATCCCGATGACCTCCCCGGGGCTGGTGCTGCCGGAGGACTGGGGGCGGCACTGGGAGTCCTGGCGGGGGGCCGGCTGGTGTCCGGAATTGACACGGTGCTGGACCTCATTGATTTTGAGGAGCGGCTGGCCGGGGCGGATCTGGTGATTACCGGAGAAGGCTGCACGGATCGGCAGAGCTGTTGCGGCAAGGTGATGCAGGCTGTCGGAGAACGGGCCCGGAAAAGCGGTGTTCCGGCAGTGGGGCTTTCCGGATCCCTGGGAGCCGGCGGGCTGGAGATTATGGATCACGGCATTGCCTCGGTAATGACCGCTGTGGCCGCCCCGATGACACTGGAGACGGCGCTTGCCAGGGCTCCGGAGCTTTACTATTCTGCGGCTCTCCGCATGTTCCGGTTTCTCAGAACCGGAATGGCGATGGGCCGGAAGATCTGACGATTATTTTGGGACGGCTGTGGCAGCGGCCGAAGGAGAATACCATGGGAACATATGCCAATATTACGGTTAAGCTTGCAGACGGCAGTCAGGAATATCTTCAGACGGGCGAAGGGCATCCCTCGATTCTGGGCCGGGATCTGGTAAGCGCCGGTTTCTGGCGCCGGACCCCCAGGGGAATCAGTGCCGAGGAAGAAGGTGCTGTCATGGATTTTTTCTGCGAGGAGATGGGAGCCTCCGAGGGGCATCTGGACAATGCGGACTATGAGTATTTCATAGATCCGGAGGATCTGTTCCGGTGCTATTACCGTGATACTCAGGAGCCAGATCAGGTCAGGCATCCTCTGATCAGTGCCTTTGTGGACAATGAGGATGTCGAAAACGCTGATATCAGGGATCTGTTCCGGCAGCTGTTTGAGGATTTCGTGAAGAAAACCGGGGAATTCGGAAAGGAGGCAGCAGTTTCGGTTTCCGGAGCAGCTTCTGAATCTCCGGAAGTCCTGGATGCTGCCATGCCGGACGTACCGGAAAATCCCCATAGTCCCGACGCATCTGAGACCGCCGCCCCTGAAAAGCCGGCAGAGGATACCGTAGCCGGTTCCCTGGAGAGCTGCACGGCGGCCGGGGAAGGCATGGAATCTTCCCAGGAGGCGCCGGAAGCCGGTGAGGTTCCCCCTGCGGATCCTGCTCCTGGTAATGTTCCGGAGGAAGCTGAGAAGCAGGAACAGGCCGTGCCGTCTTCCGGGGAGCCGGTATCCGAAGCAGCCGGTGAAGCCGGGACAGAGCCGGAGTCCGGGATTTCCGATCCGGATACGCCTTCTCCCAGATGGGTGAGCCGCTATTTTGAGATTGCCGGTCTGGTGGGAACCTGGTCCAAGGATCCTTCTACCAAGGTGGGGGCGATCATCGTCGGGGACAAGGGGCAGATCATTTCGCAGGGCTACAACGGTTTTCCCAGAGGAGTGAAGGATTCTCCGGAGCGGTACAACAACCGGGAGCTTAAGTACCGGCTGGTGGTTCATGCCGAGATGAACGCCATTCTGAACGCGCTGTATAACGGGTCATCGGTGGTGGGAGCCTCTATCTACATTCATAATCTTCCGGTATGTCAGGAGTGTGCCAAGGCCATTATTCAGGCGGGGCTGGCCCGGGTGTTTATCGATACCAGCGTGAACGAGCGCTGGGGGGATGCCTGGGAGATATCCAAGACGATGTTCAGTGAAGCCGGGGTCAGGTGCTATTACTTTGATCGTGAAGCCTTGAAGGTGGAGAGGATTATCTGAGACTGCAGTTGTAATAGCAGATATAATTATTATGTGTTAGATCTTGATCTCTCCTGAGAGTATCCCGCTGTTTTTCTTAAAGAACCCCCGGAAAGAACCGGGGGCGCAGAGAAGAACCGGATTTTAAATTGGAGCGCTTCCGGAATCCGGCTTGCGCTCAAACTTGCCGGTCCTTATTTATAGAACGCCTGTACTGCCTGGTAGAGGCTGTAGATATCATACTTGGCTGCCAGCTCAAACGGCGAATGCATGGCCAGAATGGGCACTCCCAGATCCACCACGCTGATGTCAAAGCGGGCAATGTAGAGAGCCACTGTGCCGCCGCCGCCAGCGTCAACGGCGCCCAGTTCACCGATCTGCCAGGTTACGCTATTCTTGTTGAAGATGCGGGTAACCAGTGATAAAAGCTCAGCGCTGGCATCGTTGCTGCCGGACTTGCCCCGGGCTCCGGTGTACTTGGTAAGCACGCAGCCGTGGTTGATTTTGCAGCTGTTGCTCTCGTCATAAACGCTGGCGAAATTCGGGTCAAAGGCTGCTCCCACATCGGTGGACAGGGCGTTTGAGGCTCTTAATATGGTATTCACATCGCCCTGACAGACCTCCGCCAGATCCTCAATAAAGTTCAGCATGAAATCCGAGCTCATTCCGGTGGGACCGTAGGAGCCGATCTCCTCCTTGTCCGCGAAAACGGTCAGGGTGGTGTATTCCGGTCTTTTGGCTTCCAGTTCGGCCATAAAGGCTCCGAAGGCGCATACCCGGTCATCCTGGCCGTAGGATCCGATGAGGCTTCTGTCCAGACCGACCTCCCGGGCCTGCTGCGCCGGTACCAGCGAAAGCTCTGCCGTCAGAAGATCCTTCTCGGTGAAGCCGTACTTTTCATTAAGAAGTCTGAGGAGATTCAGCTTTACGGCATCCTTGATGGTGTCATCACCGTCCTTTTTGTCGTCCTTCTTGCTGTCTTCCTTTTCTGCGCGGTAAGGCAGGGTGGCGCCGATGGCCTGGAGTGTTTCGCCCTTAATGCCGTCCTTAAGCTTGAGCTCATTCTGCACCTGGGCGAGATGCGGCAGAAGGTCGGTAATGTAGAATACCGGATCCTCAGGGTCCTCGCCGATATTGACGGTCACCATGGTGCCGTCATCCCTGGCCACGACGCCGTGGAGCGCCAGAGGGATGGTGACCCACTGGTACTTTCTGATGCCGCCGTAGTAATGGGTTTTCAGGTAGGCGATTTCATTCTTTTCGGAAACCGGGAAGGGCTTGAGATCCAGCCGCGGGGAATCTACGTGGGAAACGGTGATCCGGAGTCCTTCGTTCAGCGGCCTTTTACCGATGGTGCACATAATAAGCGCCTTGTTCCGGTTTACGAAAAAAAGCTTGTCTCCCGGGGCCGGGGCATTCTTTTTCACGGTGGTGCCGATATAGTCTGCCTTGCGGAATTCCTGATAGTCGTGTTTATTGAGAAAGTTCGCAGCGTAGGCGACAAACTCCCGTTCCGTCTTGCATTTGTCCAGATAGTTGCGGTATTCGGCAGCAAATGCATTTACTGCCTTTTCGGAAATTTTCTTGTTTGAGAAGGCTGCCGGGAATTTCCAGGTCAGTTCCTTCTGCAGTTTTTTGGCGTTACTCATAAAAATAGGATCTCCTGAAGCAAGTGGCTGTGTGCCATTATGGAAAATAGTGCCGCCAGCGGATGAAATCAAGGCTTAGCGCTTAAAATCAGCTGAAAACACGAGACGTATACCATGTTTTCCGGATCCTTTATGCTATATTTGCATGGCGGTGCTAAAGCCCGGGAATCGGATCAGGACTTCCGGATCCCCTGCAGGATGAGCAGGCAGAGACGGAGTCAGAAAGCTGCCGGCAGGAGATTTACTGGCAGATCTGTTAACCCGAAAAGGCCTCTGGCAGAGATTATTCTTTTGGAGATTCCGGAGTTTTCCTGCGGAAGTTTCCGGAAATTACGGTGAAGTATTCGGCATGATGTTCTGGGTTCCGGTAAGCGAATATATTCTGGAGTTTGTATCTCATGAAGAGATCAGATTTCCCGGAATGGCAGGAAGCGCCTTTCGGGGTGTTTTCGGGCACTGTCTCCGGAAGGAGTGCTGCGTCACCGGACTTCAGGACTGTTCCCGGTGCCAGATACTGGCAGTCTGTCCCTACAACCTTATTTTTGAACGGGCGGTTCCGGCTGAGGGGGATACGGAGATCCGGGACGACACGGCCAAGCCCTACATTTTTGAAACGGTTAATCTCAGCAATCAGACCTCCGGTGCCGGGGAACGCTTCTCCATCCGGGTAAAGCTGTTCGGGGTGGAATCCTTTTACATGAGGTACATCATAAATGCCATGGCGGCGGCCGGCAGAATGGGGGTTGGGGCCGAACGAAGACATTTTCATCTGGACCGGGCAGTGCAGGTAGCAGCGGATGGCCTTACTACGGTTTTCCGAAAAAACGCGCCGCGTTTTTTTGACCTTCGCGATTCCTTTATGCCTATCAGGTGTCCGGACAGCGCCAGCGAAATTCAGGTGATTATTCCGGAGAATATGGCTCTTATCCTGAAAAAGCGGCATTCCGCAGGCGGCAGTAAAAGAGGGGTGCCCATTGTACCGGATGATTTTACGGCCAGAAAGTTCCTGACCACGGCAGTGCGCAGAACTCTCAGTCTTTATGAGCATTACTGGCAGAAGAAAAAGGCCCCGGTTACGCTGCCGTTCCGGACACTGCCGGAGGAGAAGCTGCGGGAGCTGGCCTCCGGAATTGCACTGGCCGATACGGCGATTTTTCCGAGAGTCTGTACCAGGTATTCCAACCGGGCCCGCCAGAAAACCAGTCTTACCGGTTTTTACGGAAGTTTTACCCTGAAGGGGGATCTTGGCCCCTTCATTCCCTACATCTGGTTTTGTGCGGTCTGCCATCTGGGGAGCTACAGTATTCTGGGGCTGGGCGGGTACGCAGTTAGGGTGATCCGGTAGGCACAGTCAGCAGAAGCTGCTGCCGGCAGAACTCCTTTCTGCCCGTGAATAGCGGGGATCATGCTGATTTTTCGGGAAGAAGCGGGCGGTTTTTCGGCTGTCAGACCTTCCGCATAAGGAGATTGAGCCATTTTTCATCCTTCCGGTCCGGACGGGCATCGCCGCTGATCCAGGAGTCCTCAATAATCATTCCGGAATGCTCTGCCAGAAGGCTTTTGAAGCTCCGGGCGGTAAAATCGGTAAAAAACCGGCCGTTTCTCATTCCGGAAAATGTCCCGTATTTGAAGGAGGCGTACATTAGTCCCCGGGGCCGGAGAGCCCGTTCCGCCTTTCCGAAAACCGGTCCCAGTTTTTCGGCCGGCAGGTGCAGCAGCGAGGCGCAGGCCCAGATCCCGTCAAACTCGTTTTCATAATCCAGATTCCCGAAAAGCAGCGTTCTTACCTGAAGTCCGGTATTCCGGGAGGCGATACGGCACATTTCGGGAGAGCCGTCTGCAGCCGTTACCCGAAAGCCCCGCTTCAGAAAATAAAGGCTGTCCCGGCCGGACCCGCACCCCAGATCCAGAATGGCGGCACCCGGAGGCAGAAGCTCCAGAAAACGGTTTGCCATTTCCGAAAAATCAACGCCGACGGTGGCTTTGGAAAATGCTTCGGCATTGACGCGATAATACTCCAGGGTAGAGTCGGTCATTTTTACGAAAGCTCCTTTCATTGGAAATCTCCCCGGTAATTCTATCACGGAGCCGTGTCCGGAATGCAGGATCTATCCTGAATACGGACCGGAATAATCATGTTCTCAGTTGCGGAATAATGGAGCTTCGGCCGGTTTGGAGATGTTCTGTATAAAGTGCCATGTTTCCCACAGGCAATTGCAAATATCATGATGATTTTAAAGATGATACCGCCCCTTGAATGACGCCATGTGCCTGCATTATTTTGTAAAAAATATTGATAATTAAAATTTATCTTAAAAACATTTTGTATGTTTTCGGTATTGTGCTAGTATTTGTGCTCGCCGGATTATTCGATTGCTTTAAACTTGATAAGGTTCTATAACGCTTTAATTGATATTTAATTGCTAAATTGTTTTATTTTGATGTTAATCTATATCACTATAAAAATGATAAATTCAAGAATACTGCGTTAAAAACAGTGTCAGGGAGAGAGCATGTTCCGGACAGGTTTTAGCTAAACAGAATGCAGGGCATGCTGTATAAGGAACAGACAGGTGAAAAAGAAAATAAATACCGTTATTGCAAATACCATGATAGCCACGAATGGCAGGGGGCTTACCCAAAGAAAACGTCCCCGGAAGAAAAAGTGTGCGGGGGCAGAAAGCAGCCCGGAGTCTCAGGTTATCTCCAAATCAGGAACAAGTGCTCCTAAGCAGGGCAGGAAAATCAGGAACTCGTACGATGCCGTTGCGAAGAGTCTCATCCAGCATAAAATTATTCTGGCGAACGTTCTCAAATACGGAATTGAGGAATTTTCCGAATATTCGGTTCCGGAGCTTGAGAAATGTATTGAGGATGTCTATGAGCTTGACAGCAAGGCTGTTGATCCGGATACCCCAGACGCTGACAGCAAATTTGTGTGTGTTAATACCGAAGACTCTTCTTCTGCTGACGGACGGGTGACGTATGATATTCTGTTTAATGTTCGGCATCCCGGCGCCGCAGGAAAGGTCTTGCTGATGATAAACGTTGAAATTCAGCCTGTGGAGAAACTCGGGTATCATCTGATTTCCCGTAGCATATACTACATGGCCCGGCTGATTTCCCAGCAAAAAAATACCGTATTCAGTTCTTCTGATTACGATTCCATAAGAAAGGTATATTCTCTCTGGCTGCGACCTGCGCTTCATGGAAAAAACTCGCTGGTGGAGTTTGGTCTGGAGGCGATAAGAAATTTCGGACCTGCCGCGGAGCTCGACGAAGAATTCAGGCAATATTATGACAAAATGCGGATTGCCATAATTACTTTCAGTAATGAAGATTCAGAGAATCGGGAAAAAATTGTTAAATTTTTATCTGCGTTGCTAATTGATGACAAAATACTTGCTGAACGCCGGAAAATATTGGAACATGAATTCAGTATTCCGATGACAAAGGAAATATCAGAGGAGCTGGAGCTTATGGGCAGTATGAGCAGCGCTATTGCAAAATGGCACATGGAAGAAGGGCTGGCCAAGGGGCGTGAAGAAGGCCG
>NZ_KB899640.1:170857-175300 GCF_000378405.1 Succinimonas amylolytica DSM 2873
AGCTTATGGGCAGTATGAGCAGCGCTATTGCAAAATGGCACATGGAAGAAGGGCTGGCCAAGGGGCGTGAAGAAGGCCGGGAAGAAATGAGAAAGAAAATGCAGGTGCAGATGCTTGCCTGTATCAGAACGCTGATGGATTCGTTTCACATTTCTGCGGAGGATGCAATGAAACGCATGAGTATTCCTGAAACCGATCAGGAGGCATACCTGAAGCTTCTCGGGGAATCCTGAGGAATATTTTCGGTGCGTTTTTCCCGCTGATATGCAGGGCGGCCTTTTTGTCGGTACGGAAGCCCTTTGGATTTTTTACGCCCCGGTAATCCCCCTCTTTTTTCAAAAAACTGATCCCCTGTCCCAAAATTTGTTTTTTCGGGTTTAATTTCTGAAAACCGCACCCCATTTAAAGAATATACTCATACTAACGGAGCCGGCCGTTTCAGGCAGGATCCTTTCCAACAGCGGCTTTTTTACAGGCGAGGGCAGCAGAGATGACTGAAAACAGTTCCGATACTGAATTTTCTGACGAAGAAAGAGAGCAGATTGGTGATTTCGAGAATCTTTACAGCAAGGACGAGTTTGCCGGCAAGTTCTGGGCAGAATTCAAGGAATTTGTTACCGGACTGTCCAAGGCTTCCATTCTGGTCCTGGGGGGTAGCGGTGCCGGCAAGAGCACTCTCGTGAATCTGGTGTTCAACAGTGAGATAGCCCAGAGCGGTAACGGCCGTCCGGTAACCAAAGGCATTGATGAATACGAAAATGATCTCGTTCATATCTATGACAGTGAAGGCTATGAATTCGGTCAGGAGAATCAGGAACACTATGAAGGTCTTATTATGGACTTCGTTAACGGCCATGAGCGTGCCGGGGATCCTGTGGATGTCTGCTGGTACTGTATCAGTGCCCCGGGAGCCCGGGTGGTGGAGACGGATATCAGCATGATTTCCAGGCTGAATGCCCTGGGGAAGCCGGTAGCCGTGGTGCTTACCCAGGTGGATCAGGCCACCGAGGAGCAGTGTGCCGGGCTCAAATCCGAGATTCTTTCCCGAACCTCTGTAAGAAGCGATTCCCTGTTCGAAGCCACCACAGATTCAGAGGTTCCGGTTGTGAGAGGGGTAGCGGATCTTTATGACTGGACCCGGGACCGGCTTCCGGAATCCCGGAGAGCATCCTTTATGGGAGCCGCCAGAAGAGATATGGACCGGAAGTCTGCCGATGTGGACGCTTTCCTTCTGAAGTATGCTGCCACTGCCTTCGGAATCGGGGCGACCCCGATTCCGGTGCCCAGTGCCGCAGCTCTGGTACCGCTGCAGATGAAGATGCTGTCGGAGATTGCCGTCAGATGGAATGTGCTGTCCATGGAACAGACCATGGGCTCTCTGCTGACCCAGATGGTGACAACCACGGTAGGAAGAACTGTCGCTGCCAGTCTCCTGAAGCTGATTCCGGGGGCCGGACAGCTGGTAGGCGGAATCATAAACGGCTCCGTGGCCGGGGCAATAACCTATGGCGTGGGCAAGGCCTTTAACTACGGCTGCTACCAGCTCCAGAAAAGTCAGCTTGACGGTACGAAATTCGATTTTGATGCTTTTCTTAAAAATGAATTCGTGCAGATGGCCCTGAAAATGGCCACGTCATTTAAATCCGGAAAGAAGTAGCCGGAAGAAGGCTGTTACCTTCGCCTGGTCAGGAGAGACTGTTCCGGAACGGTGTTTCGGGACGGTTTCTGTTTTTAGGGAGTCCGCAGTGATATCCGGGGCTCTGGTTTTAAAAGAAGACAGGAGGGCTTTCATGGGGAACTCGTTTGGCACTGATAACGAAAATGATGTCACCAATGTTCTTCTTCTGGGAAAGACCGGAGTCGGCAAGTCGGCGCTTCTGAACTATCTTTTCGGGGAGAATATTGTCAGATCCGGTTCCGGAGCTCCCGTTACCTCCCGGGGAATTCATCCCCAGCCTCCGTTTAGGTACGGGAGGATGATGATCCGCATCTACGACAGCTGGGGGCTGGAGCCCGGAGACAGTGCCACCTGGAAGAGCATTATCGAGCAGGAGATCGGCAAAACCCGCACGGCCAGTGTGGAGGAATGGTTTCATACCATTATCTACTGCGTGGATGCCCAGAAAAGCCGCCTTGATGACTTTGAGATACAGTGCATCATAAGACCGCTTCTGGATGACGGAAACCAGATTGTGTTTGTGCTGACCAAGGCTGATATTGCCGGGACCGCAAAGCTTGCAGCAGTACAAAAGGTGATTACGGAGGAGTTCCCGGGGGTGATGGTTTTTCCGGTGGGCTCCGTGGAGGCGCGGCTCAGAAACGGCACCGTGAAGAAGCCCATGGGAAGGGAGCCTTTACTGCGGCATTTTGCGGTAAACCTCAGAAGGAATCTCATAAACCAGTTTCTGAGAAATTCCGAGACCCTGACGGCAGCCTTCATCTCCAGTGCGCACCAGCGGGCGCTGGCTGCCGTAAAAAGGGAGCTGGGCATGCTGGGAACCGCCTCCTACCGTCGCCGGTTCAGAAAATTTCTTGAGGATGCCATTTCCCGGGAATACCAGGAGGCCTCACGGGCGCTTTTCGGGCGGATGAACATGGATCTTGAGACTATCAACAGGATCTCCTTCTCGGTGTTTGAGAATTTCAGAGGGGAGGTTATTTCCTTTGACAATGCCCTCCTTCCGGTGCTGGCGGACGGGAGCAGGGTGGCCGGGATGTTTCGGGGGCGGGATCTCCTCCTCTTGCTTCTGGGCGGGCCCGGCATGCTGGTGCTTTTTATAAGAAATCTTTTTCGGAGCAGTCATTATCTTCAGGAAACTGAGAAGCTGCTCGGGGAGGCTGACGCCCGGCTGCGCGATGAAAGCAGGCGGTTTCTTGAGGCGGTTCGGAAGACAGAGAAGGCCCGTACCTGGGAAAGATGATCCCGGGGAGTCCGGATTTTAAGGAAATGTTTTCAGAAAAGCCGTCCTGATTTAAAATACACCTGGCGACTGCCGGAGAGAGATACTTTCTGCGTGCCGGCGGAAGTTTTGTTTTTTGGAATAGCGGAGAATAGCAAAAATGTCAGGGATGAGGGGTGCGCCTGTTTGCGGCAGGGGGATTTTCAGAAAAGGGCTCAGACTGCTGTCCGTAGCGGCAGTCCTCGGAGCGGCGCTCTTAGGATCTGAAGTGTTCGCCGGCAGCAGTACCGGGGTGGCTCCGGGGCGTTATGCCATTCGCGAGGGGCATAATTTCTACAACTATCATACCTTCAGCTGTGCCGGTCAGAGCGCATTTTACTGCGGCTACCTTGATGAAAACCTGCTGACTGCTGCTGAAAAGGCCCTGCTGGAGGATGCCGGTTCGGTTATCGGGGATCTTACGGTTCAGAAATCGGAGAAGGGCGACAACTATGCGGTTTCCGGAAATTTCTACCTTTCCCGGGTGTGCACGCTCTCCACGGCAGACAGGATGGAGGATACGGGACGCTATATTTCTGTTCCCTGCTCCCTGGACGCCGCTTCCGGAGAACTGTCCTGCGTTTTCAGGGTAGATTATGACATTCCGTCCGGGATCACCTTCCGCATGAAGCAGAATCCGGACCGGTCGCTTTCCCTGAAGCTGGAAACTCAGGAACCGGATTTGCCGCAGAACTATATTGACTGCATGAACGAAATGTCCTCCCGTAAGCTGTTTCCGGAATCTCAGAAGGATTACGAGGATAATATGTTCATGTCCGCCCGGATGCGCTATTTAAGAAATGACGGCGAGCTTAATGCAAAATGGAAGGAGCTTCCCAAGGAAAGAAGAAAGGAGCTTCTGCCGGCGCAGCGGAAATGGATCAAGTCCCGGGACTCTTTCTGCGGCCCCATTGACACTAAGAAGGACCGGATGAAGCTTTTGAGCATTTACGAATGCCATGCGGCTCTTACCGAAAAGAGAACCTACGAACTTCATTAAAAGTTTCTCAAATATTAGGACTGTTTACCGCCGCATTTTTTGAATGATAGTTTAAGCTTAATTCTTTGGAGGTCTGTCGCATCATCTCGGCTCGGGGGTGGGGAGTGGTTTACCTATTCCCACTTTTTCGAGTTCTTTGAAAACGATTCCGTTGGAAAGCCTTCCAAAATGCATTTTGAGTTTCGGGTATACACCTCTTTAACCTGTCAGACTTACTGCCTGATTTATGGGATCGGTTTATAGACGCTGAACAAAATGCGATATGGTTCAAATGTGTAAATGTTTCAAGAAAAAAGGCGAAAATCATTAAAAGTGATTTCCGCCTTGACTTTATATTTTATTAAGCATTACTCCTTCGGATTTTCAAAAATGAAATGTTCACCCATCGGAGTTGGTTTATTGAAAAAATGTATTAGGTCTTAAACCGTCTTTTTAAGGCTTCAGGGATTCTTGACAAAAGTGCTGGTGAATCCGTACCATATCGCACACAAAAATCGGGATGTG
>NZ_KB899640.1:177050-219747 GCF_000378405.1 Succinimonas amylolytica DSM 2873
GTCAAGTACTCTCACAATCAGTGGGAAAAATTCACCAGAATTCTGGAGGACGGCTCTATTCCTCTGGATAACTCGGCCGCCGAGAGAGCTATTCGTGACTTTGCAGTGCTGAGACATTCAATGCCCAGCGGATTTGGCTCTATTGAGGGAGCTAAGTCTACGGCTGTGTTCTCATCATTTCATGAAACCTGCAAAGCTCATGGAGTTGACCTGGAAGATTACCTTGAATTTCTGTTCAGATATATGGGTATTCACAGAGACGAACTGAAAGATGAATCGCTGTCTGATGAAAGAAGAAATGCTATTCTTGAGCAGGCTATGCCGTGGAAATTTAAGAAGGCCTAAAGTACTGACTTTAGACCTAATACGAAAAAATTATCTGGATTTTCAAAAATCAACGTCCAATTATCATTGTCAACTAACCATTGCCACGGATAATCCTCGCCATTGGGATAGCCTGTTTGTCCGTACATATTACTGCCCCAGCAATAGGTATCATATTTGATGTTATTATTCCTTCTGGTAGCGCATACAGAATTCTTGTTAACAGATAAGCTAATTACATCAAACAGATTAACCTGAGAGGCCGTTTCAATCCCTGAATCTGTTGAAGAGGTATTTGTTGCACTTATACCGAGTAATCCTAAATGATTATTTCCTAAGCTGTATACTAAACCACGAGCCGTCATAATGTATATATTAGATTCTGTAGCATGTATTCTTGAAACATCAGTTATTTCATCGCCATGATGATCTTTTATAAAATAAACTTTTGTGTTTGGATGATAAGTATTCCACGTTAAGTTTTCAAAACACTGTACTTTTGATGTCTCACCATTAGAAACTACCGCGCAAATCTGTCTCGCTAAATTAGTTCCCTCTATGGCAATATCTGAAGCATTTTCAAATAATGGATTATTTGTTGGACCTGCTGCAGCAAATTTCATCGGAAAAATATTATGCGAATTGGTTCCTTTTTGAAGGAGATATGGCAGATGATATCTCCTGTATTGAGCATCCCCCACACACTTTTTCACTGCATTACCTGATATATATGTAAAGCTATATGTCGGATTGGAATTTAAATCAAAATCCGTCGGTCCAAGCATGCACACTGGATTATCTTGTAAAGTAGGGGCATACGATGAACTGGCAAAACTTTCAATCACATAATCAATAATCCACAGCCCTTTACCATGTGATGTCATGTCATAATAATTATTATGACAATAAGTCAAAGTTGAATAATCTCTAAAAAAATGATAATTGTTTTCTATATATAAGCAATTTATTTCAGATTCTGATAATTTATAATTAAAAACACCATCCTGTTCTATATCAAAAAATGGGTTGCTTGAATATTCATCTCCTGCCTGATCAAAAAAATAACCGGCATCATTAGCTTCTTTATGATATTTATCATAATTATCGGCATTGTTGGTAATTAACAACCCTGAATCATTTCCCCAGCAATAAACATTGTGAGGGTCATTATCATTCCTTTCCACCGTTGCACAGGTTATATCGTAGCCAACAAATAACTTCTTAACAGTCGCAACTTCGCTGGGAAAGGTTACCTTTAAGGGGGTAGGAGAATACCTTCTGGCCTCAATAATTGGCTTACCCAGAGCATCAACCTCGCCAAGTGACTGATTGCCATCAGGAGATTGCCACGGGGTTTCTAAAAGCTCGCTTTCGTTATAGCTGCCCAGCTGCATGGAACCGTTGATTCCCCAGCAAAAAACCTCACCGTCATTTGATAAAGCACAGGCAAATTTCTGACCATGGACAACCTGCTTTATGTTGTTTAAATACGGGTTTTCATATGAACGTTCGGCTGTATTAACAACTTTGCGGGCAACATTCAGACGACTGTTGGAACCATCAGCAAGAACCGGCTCCCCCTGGCCGCCTTCGCCGTCCAAATTCTCGCCCCAGCAGTAGACGTAGCCATCCAGCGTTACCGCACAGGCACTGGTGTATGAGAACGAGATATCACGGACGGGAGGAATTTTGTCATAGCAATGCTCCTCCGTAGAATCCTCGGGACATGCAACCTCTTCTTCAACAGGAACTGGAGCATAACTGAACATATGTTCCGCAGATCCCTGCTGTGGATGATACTTATTCCAAACAGTTTCATGATCAGCACAATATTCATGGTTCCCAAGGGAACACCAGTCAATTGCCAGTCCCCAGCAGTAAGCATTATTTGTTTGAGTTATACCACATCTCCAGTCATCAGATACTCCAGAAGCCAAAATCTTAAATGACTGACCTAACTGTTCATGAGCATCTTCGATGGCCTCTTTTGTCGTTTCTTGATTACTGGATATGACATCGTTGATAAAGATTTTTAAAGCTTCAAGATCCTTCAAGATGTCAGTTATGGTCTGATTCTTATCGATCTTGATTTTTAAATTTTCCATTGATGATGGCATAAAACCTAAACGAGTCAAAAATTCACCAATTATAAGCCATTTGCTTTTTTCATAATTATAATCGGTATGTAAATCATGACTGTTGTTATCGCCAAAATATTCAGCAACTTCATTTAATCTATCGTTATAATCATTTTTAGTGTCGGGATTGGACAGATCTACCATGGTGCTAAATGGAGATAGTATATTAAAACTGTCAGGACTTGAATTTAAAATATCGGAATCAAATAAAATTCTGGTAAATACTGCATCCTTTGTTGTTTTTGTTTCCTGACCTGCTATTATATCCTTAGAATCCTTTTGAACCTTGGCAATAACTTTAATTTTTCCATGAACAGATGTCAGTTCTTTCAGAGTTTTCTTATCAAAATAAACCTTACCTTCATTATCAGTAATTCTTAAATAATCATTACCATCAAGGCATGTTACTCCGTCGACAGAAATACAAACCTGGGATGATGACAAATATCCATCAATAACCTGAACAGGCACTGTATCATTTTCTTGATCTGGAATCTTGGTACCGGTGTCAGTACCGGTGTCAGTGCCGGTACCGGTGTCAGTACCGGTGTCAGTACCGGTGTCAGTGCCGGTACCGGTGTCAGTACCGGTGTCAGTACCGGTGTCAGTGCCGGTGTCAGTGCCGGTACCGGTGTCAGTACCGGTATCAGTACCGGTGTCAGTACCGGTGTCAGTGCCGGTGTCGGTACCGGTGTCGGTACCGGTGTTAGTACCGGTGTCAGTGCCGGTGTCGGTACCGGTGTCGGTACCGGTGTCAGTACCGGTGTCAGTACCGGTGTCAGTACCGGTGTCAGTATCCGGATCGGAATCAGGCTTAAGCCTGGCAGCTTCTTCCAGAGCCTTTACAGCTTCTGAAAAAATATCTGTTTCCGGAGTGCTTTCCTCAATAATCTTTGCGATTTTTTCTTTAGCTGCAGCTACATTCTTCCGATATGCAGAGATTTGTGAAATAACTGCTTCCAGTGTGAATTTTTTGTCAGCGGCGCCTTCCTTCAAGTCATCGATGCTGTCAGGCAGAAGGCCGTTTCTAACCAGAATTTCAGCGGCAATTTCAGGCAGAAGAGCACTGATCTCCTCCTTTGAAAGCTTGGTAATGTCCTTGTTGCCGTACATCTTGCCTAGAGTTCCCTTCGGAATTCCAAAAAGGTCACCCAGATCATCGATATTGGATTCATAGACTTCCTTCGAAAGTTCGCCGGAGCCGGTGGCTTCATGAGCTGTGGATACGAAGGTTGAGAAGGGCGATAGCATAGCGTTTTCGATCTTGCCGTCTTTAATGAAGGCATAGCCGGAGAAAAACAGATCCTTCTTAAAATCAAGCCCCTGTTTCTGACCGAAGAGATGGTTGGTAGCAGCCCCCTTGTTTGCCGCAAAAATTAACTTAAGCCTGCTGCGGTCACTGCCGTCATCATTCCTGAGAGCAGACTTCTTAACCTCAAATTGAGCCTTGCCCTCGTAATCGGTACAGGCCCGGGGTTCCCCTTCATCCTGCTGGAAGTTAGGGATCTGATCGATCCAGCCGCAGGCATTCTCCAGCGCGCCGTCAACTACCTGCACATCAAAGTAAACGGAATCATCCTCGGCATTTTGATTGTTATTGTTGCTGCTATTATTATGGCCGCCGCATGCGGAAAGGCTCATGGCCGCAACCATTGCAATAGAAAGTTTGGAAAAATTGATTTTCATAATCAGGCTCCTTTTTGAGGAACAACAGAAAGAACGGCAGGAATGAAATAATTCCTTTTACTTTATAAAAGAATAATAAATATCAGAAAATCAAACATCCGAACTGATCACAAAATCGTTAGTTCTATGCATAAAAAATAAATTAGTGCGGTGCAAAAAGTTCCCAAGATTATTTGAAGCTGAAACCGCGCCAAGTTCTTTCTCCCGATATTCAAAAAGAAGCTCTTTATTTGAGATTTTAAATTAAGAATATAATTATTTTACTATTTGTCTCTAAATGATGATAACGCAAGCATTATCAGGCTGACTATCTTTATAATCGGCTATTGCTATTTTCAGTCTGGTGATGATTTTTGATTAGATTTAGTGTTAAACCATTGCGGGAATGGCTAGTCAGTATAATTACTAAAGTTTGTGAAACTTTTACTTAAATAGCAATCATGAAGGGGCTCATACGGAGAAATTCTCCCGGTGTCCGGTGCTGCCGTATCACCAGAGGATGTCTTTTCGGGCGGAATACGGCCTGGTTCAGAAATCTCTCCCTAATCACGGGTCCTGCTTTTCTTACGGATCACCAGCTTTTTTCCACTTCGGTACTGTAATCAAAAAAGGTCGTGGAAAACGGAAATTCCTCCTGTATCTCAATACCGGGATCCCCGTCGCACAGTGTTACTGTCATAGTCACCCTGTTACTGGCTGAACGTATGCGGGGTGCCTGAAAATCCCTGACAATGCAGAGCTTCGCGGTGGTGCCGTCCTCCAGGCGGGCCTCGGCGGTGCACTTATGCGTGTACATAGTATGATCTTTTTTGCAGCTGTAATTATAGACGTCCTTTACCACCGCATCACTGCGGCCGGAACGTCTGAGTGCCAGTGTGGACATTTCTGCCAGTGTTTTTTCCAGTCCTTTTCCCGGTGTAATCTTCCGGGTATTCGTGCAGCTGTTTATGTACAGGACGGAGGTGAAAACAAAAAGTCCGGTTCCGATGATTAGCGTCCATTTTTTCTCAGCCGGACTGGCCGGAATGATTTTGATGAGTCCCATTTCTGAAATCCTTTGTTCTTTGTTTCGATGCAAATCTTAAATCTTCAGGGAGGCGTTCCTTCCGGAGGGCAGTGTTCCTTCCGGAGGACATGATCACCGCCCCGTCCGGGGACGGCAGGGAATCATTCCCCGGGCAGCTATGGAAAGGCGCCGGCCTCTCCCTGCCGGAATTCTGCAGCTTTCCGGGTTCCTGCTACCGGCCCCGGTGCTTTTCGATCCAGGAAACTGCAAAGTCCACCAGCTTTCTCTGGCTCATCAGTTTTACTGTAGCCTTTCCCAGCAGAGTCTCTGCTACCGGCTGCTCCTTTTCGAAGGCATTTCCGATATCATTAAAATCCTCACCGTCGACAAACAGCGTTTCATAGCTCTTCCATACTCTGCTGCCGTTTTCGGTTACGGCGCTGTGCTCGGTGCAGAAATGCTTTCCGGGGTAGGAGGCCCGGGCATCGGCCAGATGGAGCGAGGTGTTTTTGTCATAGCCGACACCAATGAGAAGCACCCTGGCGTCCAGATCGTAGAGCCGGCCAATGGGCGAGCCGTCCCCGAAGATATTCGAGAGATCGTGATCCCGGGTCAGAAATGCTGCATTACAGCCCCATGCCGCCACGGATCTGGCCGGGTGATCGCTTCTCAGGGTTCCGGGCCAGGAGCGGAACATTTCCGCTACGGCTCCCATGGTGTTCGTGGGAGTGATGTTCCTGTCGTAGGCCGGCCAGGTGTCTCTGATTACCTGCCAGTATTCCCGGGGAACCTCCCAGTGCACGCCGGTTTCGGGATCCAGGTTTTTCCAGGACTGGGTCGGCATCATAACGGTGCCATTATCTCCGACTGCTTCCGTCAGGGCGGAAATAACCGTCTGAGCGCCGCCGGACACGTAGCCGATGGAGGAGAGGGAGGTGTGAACCATCAGGGTATCCCCGGGAACAATGCCGAGGTCCTGAAAGGCTTTGAGAATGTCGTTTCTGGTTACCGGTTTCATAGAGCTGCCTGCTTAACTTGATAATTATGAACTTCCGTGAATATAGCACAGGATTAGCAGCCTGGGCAGTATTTTAAAATATCCCCGGGGCTGTCCGTAAAAAAGCCCTTCTGACGTGATATCAGAAGGGCCTCATATTATCTTTCCGGAATTTTTCCGGGGAGATATCGGTCTTTCAGAAAAGGCACTTACTCCGAGAAGGAGGTAATGGTCTTAAACTCCTCGGCGCTCAGCTCAGGGAAGGAGCCGTGCTTCTTAAGGTAGTTCTTGACAATATCGGCATCAATGCCCAGGGACTTTCCGGCCTTTTTCTTCTTCAGCAGGGCGAACCCGTCCTTGCCTCTCAGAACGTAGTCAGTGGTAATAACCCGGTAGGTCTTCTTCAGATCAATGGGAGTGGATTTGCCATTGCTGTCAGTGAACATGACCTCGGTAACCGGATTGTCACCGCTCATCTTCATGGCATAGGTGAAGCCCCAGCCGCAGGGGGTGCCGCCGTCACGGGCTGCGGTGTCCGCATTGATGTAGCGGATTACCTGATTCAGCACCGATACAAATTCCTTTCCGGTGAGCCGTACCTGCTTCATCTCGTTGCTGAACGGGATAATGGCCAGCAGATCGCCGTCGGTGAATTCCCCTTCCTCCATGTCAACCCGGAACATGCCGGAATTTCCGAGATAGATATCGCCGCCCAGCTCGTCCAGGAATACCTTTCCGAATACCTTGCAGGTTTCGGAGCCGTAGGGATTCGGGCCGTTCTTGATAACGCATTCGTCAGTGGGGTAGCGGGTGGTGCAGGTGTCCTGGGAAGCCTGGCCGAGAGTGGTGAATTTGGCCTTGATGGCATCACGGTAGGGCTTCATGGCGTCCTGAGCTGCCTGACTGAAACGGGCCTCGATAAACGGGCTTCCGGGTTCGTTAATCAGGTTTTTGACCTCGGCCTCGGCAGTGGTCTTGTTGTCCGGAGACTTCGGAACTCCCTTGAGCTCGGCAGAATCCACCCAGAGCGGCATATACGGAGTGCCTTCGCACTTGAGCACGTTGCCGTCTTTGTCGAAGGATACCTTCAGATCGCCGATGATTTTGCCGTATTCGTTGGCCTGAACCACGCAGATCTTGTGTCCGGACGCATTAACACGGGTCATAGGGTAGGTACACTCGCCCTTGAAGCCGTATTTGGAGAAATCGCCGCAGAGACTGTGGGAATCGCCGCCGACGATGATGTCCACGTCATTCAGAAGCGGGGCATTGGTACGATCGGCAACGACGCCCTGATGGGTAACAAGGACATGGATTTGGGCCTTGTCGCGGTTTCTGGCGGTCATCTGGTTTATCAGCGGAACGGTGTCGATGAACGACATGTCAGGATCCGGGCTGGAGCTGTGGACGATCTTCTTTCCGGTGGTGGCTCCGTAGAACGCTACGGTATGGCCGTCAATTTCCCGGAAGGACTGGGTAACTCCGTTGTGTCCCCTGAGCGGGCTGGCCGGTCCGACTGTCATGTCGGAGTTCAGGAGCACAGACTGGGGACTCAGCTTGGTCATGAAATCCACGTAGGTGCGCAGGCCCTTTCCGCCGTGGTCAAATTCATGGTTTCCGTAAACATAGAAATCGGTGCCGTACATGCCGTGGAGGGCCGCATCAGCTTCGCCGTGGAAATTGTCATAGTTGGAGGCGTTGCCGGTGATCTGGTCTCCTGCAGAGATAACCAGCACGTTAGGATTATCCCGCCGTCTTTCTTCAATGACCGACTTGATAGCCTCCGGTCCGCCCACCTTTACTCTGACAAGACCGGATCCGGTCTTCAGGGAGACCTTGTTGGGATCGATGTAGGAGTGCACATCGTTAACATGAAGAATTTCCAGTGAAAAGTCAGTCTGGGAGGCGATTTCCGGATCGGGACTGTTCAGGGATGCCAGCTTGGCGTCAGTGACATTGTCCGGAGCGGTATTGCCGGCACTGGTGCCGGAGGTGGAGCTGCAGGCGGCAACAGCCAGAGCCAGTGCTGTAAGAGCAGCTTCTTTGTAATATGATTTCATAGTCTGTCTTTCAAAATTCTGTAAAACTCAAAAACACTTTCTGATGACAAAAAGTACCACTAACCCCGGTATTCTAGCGAAAACACAGCTGTTTTTTTGAGAGATTTCCGACATTTGAGATGATTTTCCCTGCCGGAATTCCTTTCCGGAGTCAGCTTTCAGGAAGATTGGCTTCCTTTTCCGGAGCCGGGTTCTGTTCAGATACCGGAGTTGTCCAGCAGATCATTCAGGGCCCGGCAGGCATCCTCCATTCCCGCATCGCAGGATTTCTTGAAGCATTCCAGAGCCTTGGCGGGATTGGCTCCCGCAGGAGTGCTGCCGTTTTTATAGCGGTTCCCGGTGATGTAGCAGTATTCCGGGCTTCCCAGATCGCAGGCCTTTTCGTAGTATTTCAGGGCAGTTTCGGGAGACTTCGGGGTGCCGCCGTAGCCCTTTTCATAGATGGAGGCCAGGGCCCCGCAGCCGTTGGCGACATTGAGGTCACAGGATTTTTTCAGGTATTCCTTCCCCTTTTCGCAGTCGATAACCCCCCAGGGGGCGCAGTATCTGGCGCCGATTTCGCCGCAGGCAGCGCCGTTTCCGGCCTGGCAGGCCTTTTCATACGCCTGAAGACTGGCGGCCGGGGAATATGCCGGAAGAGCTGCCAGAAGTGCTGTTATGAGAAAAGTTCTAAGTTTGGTCATGGCGTGAATTTTCCTTGCTGTCCGCTGATAGTCGGTGAAGTGATATGCCGCTGTTCATTATATTTATCTTGCATTTCCGTCAGGGTGACCGGTTTCAAAATTGCAGGACATTGCCGGACGAATTTTTAGTGTTTTTTCCGGACAAATCTGAAAAGGCAGTAAAAATGCCCCCGCAGGCCTGTTCAGCTTACGGGGGACATTGCAGATGCGGTGTCCTTTTTATGAAAGAGCTTCCGGTCTCACGTCACGACGGGCTGCCGGAAGGGTATCATGTCAGTCATCGCATACCTTGCTGTAGGCGTCCTGGTTGCCCAGCAGAATGGCGGTAAGGGGCTCCAGCAGGATCGGGAAGGCATTTCCTTCGGCCGGAAGCTCCTCGCAGGCTGTCAGGTCGTAAAGAGGCTCTCCGGCACCGCCTGTAACAGCAGTGTCCAGCTTGATGTCAGCGGTTTTATCTTCCCGGACATTCATGAAGAAGTATACCGACTCATCCTCATAATCCTTTCTGATGGAGAAGAGCACATCGTCGGTTTTGATGTCGGTCATGCTGCCCATGTAGAGAGACTTCAGCTTGCTGCGGTATTCCATCAGGAGCGTGAAGACCTCCATAAGTCCCTTCTGTTCTTCTGAAAAGCCGGAGAACTTGCCGTTTACGCGGGATACATGATCATCGTAGTAGCCCATTTCATCCTTCTTGACGTCGAAGTTCGGCACCTCCTGTCCCCATTCATCACCGTAGTAGACGGTCATGGGGCCGCTCAGTACTGCGGTGGTCATGTGCGCCAGCATATAGCGGTTCCAGTACTTCTCGTCCTTGATGGCGTTAAGCTTCTTGGCACGCTGAATGAGGTCTCCGAAGCGGACCAGGTCGTGGTTCCCCAGGAAGTTGTTCGGCATGGCGAAGCTCGGGAAGGCATTTTCGTTGTCCTGGAGCTGTGTCCGGATTACGGTGCCGGTATGGCTGTGGTTGCCGGATTCCTCTACCGCCAGTGCCTGGGTGATGGCATATCTGACATTAAAGTTGAAATTGGACTTGAGTCCCGGAAGCCTTTCCGTGCCGTAGCCCTTTTCGGTCATCTCGGCATTGGATCTCCAGATCTCCCCCACCATGTATCCCAGAGGATTTACCCTTTCGCCGTCCAGACTGTAGGATACCGTAGCCGAGGTGTTCTCCACGGCGGAGCTGAAATCGTTCCAGCTTTCCACAGGAACCTGGTAGGCCTGATCCAGCCGCCAGCCGTCTATCTTGTAGTTCTTTACATAGTAAACAGCTACGTCTCTGAAGAAGTCCTGGGTTCCGGTGGATCCGGGAACATTGTAGTCAGCGCAGAGGGCACTGGCAGGGATATCCTTGCAGTCCTTGGTCTGGTTAACCACATGACCGTCCGGGGATATTCTCTGAATAGTATCCTTGAAGTGTCCGAAAACTCCGTCCAGGAAGATGTAGATACCTCTCTTATGCGCTTCCTCCACCAGAGTTCTCAGGGTGTTCTCGTCACCAAAGTGAGGATCTATCTTAAAGTAATCCTCCCCGTAGTAGCCGGAGGCGTCAAGTTCTGTTGTATGGTCGGTCAGGAGGGCACTCTGGAATACCGGGGTGAGCCAGATGGCGTTAACTCCCAGATCCTTTATGTAATCGAGACGGTTGATGATGCCCTGAATGTCTCCCTTGTGGTCGCTGGTGCCGTAGCCAATGCCGTAATTGATGGAGTCGTCGCCGTTACTGAAGGCCTCCACCATTACCTGGTAAATCCGGAGTCCGCAGAGCTTATCAGCCTTCTCTTCGGTGCTGCGGTTGCAGTAAAGGCTGTTTTTGTAGAAGTTCTGGTTCACACTGCCGATTTCGTAGGCTACCACTTCAGGATTCACCGGGTCCGTCATGCCCGCCGCCGCTGCCGCCACCGCCGCCGCAGGCTGCAAGAGAGGTTGCAAAAATGGAAGTCAGAAGGGCCGAATAAAGCCTGTGCAATTTCAGAGTCATTTCGTATCCGTATAGTCATAATGGGTTAATAACGCCGGTAAGGGCTTCCGTCCGGTTATTTTAGCACGGAGGAGCTCCGCCGCCACATAAGAAGAAAGCCGGATCCGCAATTTTACGGATCCGGTTCCTGAAAATGAGTTTTTTGGTGAAATTTCCTGAAAATTGCTACCTTACCCGCACTTATGGCCTCTGTGCTGTTACGGTGTTTTCAGGTGACGGTACAATAACCGCGGCTGGGCCAGTTCGGCCGCCTTTCCGGAATCCGGCAGTTTGCTGTCAGGGATCGGAAATCCGTCCGGGCTAGTGATAAACGTTTATACAGGACAAGTTTTGGAATGACGAACAATATTTTAAAAAGAACACTGTCTTTTGCCTGCGGCATGCTTATCAGCATGGTTTGCGCAGGAACGGCTGCGGCAGCAGAGGCCCCGGCCATGAATACTCCGGCGAAGGCTCCGGTTAAGGTTATTCTCGATACTGACATGGTAGAGCTTTTTGACGACGGCATTGCCATGATGATGCTGCAGAATGATCCCGGCATTGATCTTCTGGGAGTGGTTACCGTTACCGGAAATTCCTGGGCCAATGACGGCATGGCCTATCTTGTGAAGCAGCTTTCCGTAATGAAGACCCAGAAGCCGCAGCCGGTTCTGGCCATCGGCGAGCAGTATCCGGATCGCCGGGGCGGCGGTTTCGGGCGGGATATCCTGAAAAAGGAGCTGGCCTCCTACGGCGATGTCATGGAGGGCTATATCGGAGCACAGGAAACCGATAATCCGAAATCCTGGAAGGATGCCTACAAAAAGCACTACGGTGTCAGTGCTCCTGACGTGAAGATCCGGGAGGACGGGGTAAACTATCTTATTGAGATGGCTCACAAGTACCCGCACCAGATTAAGCTGGTGGCCATCGGTCCTACCACCAACATTGCCAGAGCCGTTCAGAAGGATCCCGAGGTAGCTGCTCTTTTTGATGAGGTTATCTACATGGGCGGCGCTTTCTGGGTGAAGGGAAATGCTCATGAGAACGCCGAGTTCAATATCTGGCTGGATCCGGAATCCACCAGGGTTGCCTACCGCGCTCCTTTTGACAACCAGACCTTCGTGGCTCTCGATGTTACCGACAAGACCATCATGGATCACGATCGCTTCAACAAGATCCGCTCCCATATCAAAAACCCGGAGCTTCTGAAGATGTTTAACGAATCCTTCTTCGCCAAGCGTTTTGATGCTGACAAGGACGGCAAGTTCTCCTGGTTTGTCTGGGACGTTATTGCCGCTGCCATAACCATTGATCCTTCCCTGATTCTCTCCACCCGTCATGCCTACATTGACTGTGTGGATCAGCCGGGAGCCAGCTACGGCCGTACTGTTCCCTACATGAAGGATGAGGCTCCTGAGGGTGCCAGAAGCGCCAGCATTGTTCAGGAAATTGATCAGGATCGCTTCTGGAAGATGCTTTACAGCTATCTGGAGAAATTCTGATTCCGGGCCGGAATGATTCCGGATCGTAAATAATCAGTAAAGGCCGGTTCTTCCGGCCTTTTTCGCAGCTGCCGGGACTACGGTTCCCGGCTTTTCATTTTCTGAGCAAACCTTTCGGTGCCGTCCCGGAGTCTGGCAAGTCCGTCCATAAGCGTAGTTTCGGGACAGGCCAGATTGATCCGTATAAACCCCCGTCCCGCGTTTCCGAACCCGCTTCCCGGGGAAATCCGGAGTCCGGTTTCTGTTCTGAGAAAGGCGGCAAATTTCTGGTCATCCGCCGTGATGTTTCCAATATCGGCCCAGAGGAGATAGGTAGCTTCGGCCGGGACCGGCAGGATTCCGGGGATCTCCTCCCTGATGAAACGGGAGGCCAGCATACGGTTTTTCTGCAGGGTTTCCCGGAGCGCCAGAAGCCAGTCCCGGCCCCGGGTCAGGGCCAGCACCGCACTCCGGGCTCCCAGAGTGCTGCTTTCGGCCAGCTCCTCATTGTTAAGTCCCCGGGAGATCCGCTGCCGGAGATGCGGATTCGGAATCATTACGGCCGCGGAATGCAGACCGGCCAGATTGAAAGCCTTGGAGGCTGACATGCAGGTAATGCTGTTCCGGCGGGCGCTTTCGGATACTCCGGCAAAGGGGGTATAAGCCCGGCCCGGCAGCGTGATGTCGCAGTGAATTTCATCCGAAACCACGGTAACTCCGTGCTTTTCGGCCAGATCGGCCACTGTTTTCAGATCCTCCCGGGACCAGATCTGACCCGTGGGATTATGCGGGTTGCAGAGAATCAGCATGGTGCACTGGGGATCCCGGAGACATTCCTCCAGTTTTTGCGGATCCATGCTGTAGGACAGGGTTTCCCGGTGGTAGACCAGGGGGCATTCCAGGACTCTCCGGCCCTGGTTTTCCACCGAATTCCAGAAGATCCCGTATACCGGAGGCATGATACAGACCTTTTCATTGGGCAGGGTGATTCTTCTTACAATGGATGAGAGCGCGGGCACCACTCCTGATACAAAGACAAAGCAGTCCTCGGAAACGGAGAGACCGTGCTCCTGATGCCACCAGTCCCGGTAGGCCTGATACCAGATCCGGGGAATGCCGGTGTAGCCGAATATTCCTTCCCGGACTGTTTCCAGAAGTCCCTCCGTGATCTCCGGGGCGGTACGGAAATCCATGTCAGCCACCCACATGGGAAGCTCGGTTTCGGGGCCGCTCCATTTGAGAGCATACTCGTTCCGGCGGTTTACCGGAGTTTCAAAATCGTATTTCATGCCGCTCTCCCTGGCAGAAATTCCCGGGGCACCGGCACCGGATCCGGCTTTTTCCCGTTTCTGACCACGATTTCGGTGGCGGCGGGATTTATTTTTGCAGGATCCAGGATCAGCTCCGTTACCTCGTCCGCGATGATTCTGCCGTCTTCGGGATTAAAAATGCTCTTTATGCCGCCACTGATTTCCGCGTCGATATTCCGGCAGTATTCGAAGGCCAGACTGGTTCCGGAAAGCCGGCAGTTTCTGAGCGTAAGTCCGTCGATGTAGCAGAGACCCTGCAGGCTGTCCACGGTACAGTCAATCAGGGTAATGTTCCGGGAATTCCAGGCAAAGTACTCTCCGGAAATGAAGGAGTTCCGGATGACAATGTTCTCGGAATTCCAGAAGGCATCCTTGGTCAGGAGCCGGGAGGAGGAGATCTCAATGTCCCGGGCACCGTCAAAGCCGTAGTTGCCTACCAGAGTAAGACCGGAGATCCGGGCCTTGCTGAGATTCATGGCAAAGTAATCCCCCCGGGCGGTTACGTTTTCGAGCTCCATGTCCGCGCAGTTCCAGAGAGTTTCCAGGGCGTTCGTAAACTGGACTCTGGCAAGACGGCCCCGCCGTACCTTCCGAAAACCCTTGGGGGCTTCGTAAAGGCAGTCTGTCATGGTGATATCGTCGGTATACCAGATTCCGGCCCGGCCCATTTCAAAAAAGGTGCTATGGGAAACCGCCACGTTCCGGCAGTACCAGAGGGGGTATTTCCATTTGAAGGAGACGCCGTTAAGACGGAGATTCCGGCCTTCCTTGAGGGGGGATTCGCCATTCTCGAAAATACAGTCGTCAATAGCAAGATCCCGGGCCTGAAACAGGGCTCTCTCGCCGGAAAATATTCTGGAGGATACGGTGCTGCAACCGCCGATCTGAGGGTTTTGGCTGATATTTGATGTCATTGCTGCTTCCTGTTCTCAAAATCAGTTTTCAGAACTGCCGTCTTCGTTCGGGATATCGGCGGAGACAATCAGCTTGCGCTGGGGATTGTGCTCCAGGGTGTAGCGCTCCCTGATATACTCGCCGCCCCATTCGCAGATGTTGTTCAGTACCGGCAGCAGTGTTTTTCCGAGAGGAGTCAGGCTGTATTCAGTTTTCGGGGGGATTACGGCATAAACCTTGCGGGAAATCAGAAAATCATTCTCCAGCTCCCGGAGCTGTTTCGTAAGTGTTTTGGCAGTGGCTTCGGGGATCAGCTTCTGAAGCTCGCTGAAGCGCAGCGCCCTGTCCCGGAGATGATAGATAATAACGACCTTGTATTTGCCTCCCACCACCCGGAGGGCGGTTTCTACCGGGCATTCATTTTCGCCATAGCAGTTACTGTTCATAGGGCCTCTCTGTTATCACAGTCTGCCAGTTTCCGGGCTCTCGCGGGGATAGCCGGAACTGACAGGAAGTGCTTCAAAAATAATCTGTACACATCCTTTAATGCGTATATTCGCCCGTTTCAGAACAGAATAAAAGGAGTGTACTTTCCTGAAGAATAACACTTTCTAAAAGAAAGTAAATGAAAATAGTTCCCCCTACTACTTTTCTGGCGGGAGATTGCTTTGGGGATTCATTTTTTCTTGCTAGGTACCGTTAAGAAATAAAGTTTAATTTTTTCAAATAAATACAGATATGAAAGACAAAACAAGAACTCTCCTCACAGGAGAAAAAGTAATCCCTGATTTTACCGTTAAACGGTAAAGGTTGGGAGTAGTGGATTCGGGCAAGTCCTTATAGTTTCTGTGGTCTAAAATATCCATGTTCGTAACCTTGCTGTTTAGCTATTGCAGTTATGAACGGGGAGATTGCGGAAACCGGGTAAAGTTTTGGGCAATCTTCTTCTTAAAACTGTTCCATTTTTTCTTCACTGCTTTCTATTTTCTTCAATATTCTTCGTAAAAACTCAAACATGCTTCTGATTTACTGGATCCTGAGGACCTCCGCCTGTGGTGATAAGGGGGATCAGGAATTTAAAGAACAGACTGTCAAGATTGTATGAAAAGAGGTGTCACTAAATTTCAGCGGAGATGGTCACGTAGGGGGGGGGTAATTTTTATAGTGGGTGCGAAATCGTTGCATTGTAGCCAGCATTATTGTATAATGCCTGTATGGTCATAGCATACTTGAGGTTCAGGGGTACTTATCGTGGGAATTTATGTGGCAATAAAGTCATCTGGAAAAATGCATGAGAAATACCTGTCTGTTGTTGAAAACTACAGAGATAAGGACGGCAAGAAAAAACAGAGAACAGTCGCTTCTTTTGGGAAGTTGAAAGATGCACTAAAAGAAGATCCTCAGATTATTGAAAAATTAAAACTTAAATATGAGCATTCAGAAACAACAGAAAGAAAACAACTGCTCAACAAAATTTCTAATGATGTTAATGATGATGCGCTACAGACTTTTGCTAAATTAAGGGACAATTTGAATAATGCTCCGTTATTTAACGGTGAATTAAACTATGGCATTCAAGCCCTACGGCCAATATGGAATGACTGGCTTGGTTTGTACTATAAATTGAATTACCTGCAACAAGAAAACTCAAAGCTTAAATGTAATATTTCCGATATAGCTCAATATCTCACTGCGTTAAAAATTATTGATCCGCATTCGTATTTTTGTGGGTACAGATCTCAATATAAATATTTATGCAATCCAATTCAAAATGTGTCAATTAGTGATATTTATAACACAATTGAATTTATAGGGCAGAACCGCAGTGCGATAATGGAATATATTAATAGAAAAATGGTTGAGAAATATAATAGAAATCTTACCATGGTTTTTTATGATTGCAGTAATGTATATTTTGAATCGCCATACGATGATCGTGAACATATTTTCAGAGCGCTAATGACAGGTGTGAGAAAACAGTTTAAAGAAGAAAATAAAGAAATAAATGAAGCTGAACTACGGGAGATGAGCAGCGATCCTGAAAAAATTAATGAGGTAATAAATAAATTAAAATCAATGCTAAATGAAGATACCTGCTGGCGAATGAGAGGCATGTTCAAAGAACATCGTTATGATTTACCATTGGTATCTGTTGCTTTGACTATCGATGACAGAGGCATTCCTGTTGATTTTGATATATTTCCAGGAAATTTTTCTGAATACAAAACCATGCCCAAAGTCATAGGTAACATGAAGAAAAAATACAATATTCAGGATACGATAGTTGTAGCAGATTGCGGTTTAAATTCCATTGGTAATATTGAAATGCTGGTCAATCATAAATTGGGTTTTATAGTTGCTCAAAAAGTATCAAATCTACAACCAGAATATGAAGCTGTTATGTACGATCATTCCACTGGATATAAACTTTGGAATACTGATAAAGAAAATTCTCAAAGCAATCAAGATGAAACAAATAATAAAGATAAGGCAGAATACTGCACCAGAAAAAACGATTTGAAAGATGATGAATTCGTGTTCAAGAGAATTCCCTATATCAAAGAAGTGATAGTAACTGACGAAAATGGCAAAAAGCATAAAGCAGCAGTAGATTGTGAAATATTGTTTACTTTTTCACCCAAGAGGTACAAGAGGGATATTGCTCAACTAGAGGATGATTTGGTAAAAGCAAGAGAAGCTGTAGCTCAAAAAAAAGATATGGCGCCATGCGGAGCTGGATGGAAAAGTTTAGTTTCAGTAAAAAAAGAAGTTACAGAAACATCAGCAGAACCAAATAATAATGTTCCTGAAGGACAAAATTTATCAGAACAGGATGTTAGCAGCAAACGGCAACAAGAAAATAATAAAACTGAAAAAGGAAGAACTATCAAATCAACAAATGAAAATATTTCTTCGAGAAATGATGCTTTGGAAAGCAATACCAAAGATAAACAAACTCAAAATAGCAAGAAATCGAGAAAAAAGTCAGAAGAAAAAAGTAAAAAATCCAAATCATGCGATCTTTACAAAGCAGAAAAAATTAAAGAGGATGTCGTAGAAGAGCGAAGAAAGAGAGCTGGGTACGTTGCAATTATATTTAAACAGGCTAATGATAACAATAGTAACAACAAACTCAATAACAGTAAAAATCAAATTGATGATAACAACATCGTTAAAGGAAGTAAAGGCATAACAGACTCAAAATTATTAACCTGTCACGACAAATTAGTTAAAATAGAGGAATGTTTCAGAATTATGAAGAGTAATTTCTCTATTAGGCCAGTATATGTTAGAAAGAAAATTAACATTTGCGGTCATATAACCTTGTGTGTTATAGCCCTAATTATAATGAGGTTAATGGAAATTAAACTTAAGGATGCTGGTACACCTTTGACTATAGAGCAGATACAAACCGCTCTAAACAGCACTGTTACAGCTATGAGCAATAATGGAAAGGATGGATTATTTATTAAAAATAATGAAATAAATAACTTTATCGATATTAAAGAATGGAAAGAACTATCCTCTCCTGAAAAGAATAATTCAAAAGAATCATTTATAACAAGTTTTTTGAATAAAAAGAAATACCTTCAATCTGACATAGATAAAATTTTAAAAGTTGTTGGTCTTGAACCTTTATGCGGAATTTGTTCCCCATCTACTGTCTGCCAAAAATTAAAAATCAGATCCAATTATCAGGATATGATTGGAAATCTGTTATCAGATATACAGAGTGCCGTTTATGAGAATAACACCTAAGCCATAGGAAAGTTTCGCACCCACTAATTTGAAAAGGAGTTTGAGCACAAAGCCAGTTTCCACAAGGCTTTGTGCCTATTTTTCGGCGTTACAAGTCGAAAACGCAGGTTTACTTAGAAACCATCTGGAAGGTATATGCAACTATGCTCTATATCATATTACAACAGGTAAGGTTGAAGGGACTAATAACATGATTAGAACTCTGAGAAGGAGACATTATGGGATCCCTGATGATGACTACCTTTTCTTGAAAATTATAGACGAATCAAGAAGGTGATCCCATTGAAATATTTATTGAGCCATTTTTATTCGTTCATTTTCTTTGTTTATTTCATTTTTAACATAACGTGCTTACTCAATTATAACTGCCTATATTAAGGCCTATGGTTATGAGTCCGGGGTAGCTTGGCGGTTATTTACGTAAAACGGCAGAAAGGGTCCTTTTTCAGAATATGATAATTCAGGTAATCTTTAAAATAAACAATATTTGATTGTGCAATGTTTTGTATATTTATTTTTTGAACTTTTTTATGATAACTGTATCAAATAAACAACCTTTTCAGGATGAAGGTGAAATATTCAGCCGCGGTACGGGAATCGGACAGTTACATGTATGACTGATTATTTAGAATTGACAGGTGTCAATCATAAAAGGCTTTTCAGGCTGAGGCCGGAAAATGTCCGAATACATGGATGTTGATAATTTAGAATCAGTTTAGTTTTTTTGTTAATAGTGTATTTGGAGATAGATTTGAAAATGACAGGTATAAAAATTACATCAACGGGTTCGTTTCTTCCCGGAAAAATTGTTACTGACAGTATTTTCGATGAAAGGTTTAACCTGAAGGAAGGTACCACATTCAAAAAATCCGGAGTAAGAATCAGACATTATGTGGAAAATGAATCACAGGTGGATCTGGCTCTTGCTGCCTTAATCAATATCCCTGAAGAAAGTCGTAGAGACATCGACTTGATAGTTTTTGCCGGAGGTTCCTCACAGCAGCCTATTCCATGCACTGCCTCTTTAATTCAGAAAGCTCTTGGACACGAATATAATTCCATTCCATGTTTTGATATCTGTTCCACCTGTTTAAGTTTTGTAACGGCGCTGGATACCTTGTCATATATGATTGATGCGGGACGCTACAGAAAGGTTCTGCTGGTTTCCAGTGACATTGCCTCAAAAGGGATAAATACCAGAGATTTTAACAGTTCCATACTCTTTGGTGACGCTGCGGCAGCGGCGATACTGGAAAAGACTCCGGAAAATGAGTCATCCGGAATACTCACTTACAATTTCAAGACCTTTGGTGAAGGAGCCGACTGTGCCAGAGTAAGAGGCGGTTCAACCTTTATGCCGTTCTACATGTGGAATGAAGACAACATTGACGATTACCTTTTCCACATGGATGGTCTTAAGCTTTATGAAATATCCTCAAAGTACATAGTGAAAATGTTCAATGACGCACTGACGGATGCCGGTCTGACTATGGATGATATCAGGCTGGTGATTCCGCATCAGGCAAGTCTCCCCGCACTGAAGCTGATACAGAAAAAACTGCGCATTCCTGAAGGTAAAATGCTTATTAATATTGAGAATCAGGGAAATACCATAGCATCCTCCATTCCTCTATGTCTGGATTATGCTGCGAGAAACAAATTAATCGAAAGAGGTGACAGAATTGTTCTTCTGGGGACATCAGCAGGACTCTCCATAGGAGTAATGGTTCTTGAATATTAAGAATATACTGATTACAGGTGGACGGGCTCCGGCAACTCTTTTTCTGATAAGGAAGCTGTACCGTGCCGGCTGCAGAATAATTATTGCTGAGGGCTGTGATTATCACATTGCAAAATACTCTGCGTGCGTTAGCGCCTGCTACAAGGTAATCTCTCCGGTATCTGATACTGAAAAGTTTATTGATGAGATTACCGGAATTGTGAAAAAGGCAAAGATTGATCTGATTATTCCGACCTGTGAGGAGATTTTTTATCTCTCAAAAGGTAAACAGACTTTAGAACAGTACTGCCGGGTCTTTTGTGATGAGCAGAAAAAACTTTTGGAGCTGCACAATAAATGGTCTTTTTATGAAAAGATCAGAAATTCATATACCGGAGTTAAGCTGCCACGGAGCGCTTATGTTGAGAATGCCGTCGAGCTTGAAGAGTTTATTAAAGGTAGCTGTTCCTGTAAAAAATTTATCATCAAGCCTGTTTATTCGCGGTTTGCCACCAGAGTTATGATTACGGACAGGGTACCTGATAACTTCGTTCCTGGGCACTATATTGTTCAGGAGTTTATTGAGGGGGATCAGATCTGCAGTTATTCGGTTATCCGTAATCACCGGATTCTTCTTCACAGTGACTACCGGACGGTATATGCCGCAGGAAAAGGTGTAACAATCGCATTTCAGTACGAGGATAACCGCAGGATTTATGATTTTATCGAAGAGTTTTCCCATAAAGAGGATTTCTTCGGCCAGATAGCCTTCGATTTTATTCAGAATGACACCGGACTCTATCTCATTGAATGCAATCCCCGCCTTACCAGCGGAATTCAGTTATTTGATGAAAGCAGGGATATATCCGGAGTGTTTACCGGAGAAGGGATTTCTGAAACGGTTTATCCGGACCGCGGGTACAGAACGGCACTCATTATGATTATGTTCATGTATATCTTTGCCAATGTCCATTCCTGTAGGGAACTGCGGGCATGGTGGCATACCATAGTGTCTTCTGAGGATGTAATCTATGATAAAAGGGATATCAAACCTTTTTTCATGCAGTTTGCCGTTCTTATTATGGTGCTGTTTTCCGGATTCAGGAAACATGTCGGTCTGAAGGAAATGTCAACTTACGATATAGAGTATAACGGTGATGATTAAGGTACTTGTAACAGGAGCTACCGGATTTTTAGGCTTCCGGCTGGCTCTGAGATTAAAAAAAGCGGGATTTGCTGTAACCGGTCTCGGCCGGAATCAGAGTAAGGGAAGATTTCTGCAGCTTGCCGGGGTGGAGTTTATTTCCTGTGATCTCTCAGAGACTGATAAAATGGACCAGGCTTTTACCGGTGTAACATATGTTTTTCACTGCGCCGCCAGATCCAGCGTCTGGGGTGACTATAAATTATTTTACCGGGATAATGTCAAAGGAACTGAGAATGTGGCATCACTGTGCCTTAAAAAAGGAGTAAAAAGACTGGTGTATGTCTCAAGTCCGAGTATTTACTTTGATTTCAAGGATAAACTCAATATAAAGGAAAGTGAACCGCCGACAGAACATCCTGCCAACAACTACATTAGAAGTAAAATCATGGCGGAAGAGGTTATCGACAGAGCTCATGAACAGGGGCTGGATGTCATTACCATCAGACCTCGGGGAATTTTCGGGGCGGGGGACCGGGCTATTCTGCCACGGCTTCTTAAAGCCAACAGGGAGCGTTTTATTCCCCGAACCAGAAAGGAAGATATCCTTATTGATTTAACCCACGTTGATAATGTGGTGGAAGCCATGATTCTGGCAATGAATGCTGACAGTCGCTATTCCGGTCACAAGTACAACATTACCAATGGAGAGAGCGTCAGAATGTACCGGACATTAGAAAATGTGATAACCGGTTCCGGTGAAAAGTTTAACTCCCGCTACATGTCCTATCGTCTGCTTTTCACCGTTGTCAGACTGACGGAATTATTTCATAAGTATATTCTCAAAAAAGAACCGGTTTTTACGGTTTATTCATTGGGGCTTCTTTCATTCAGTCAGACGCTGGACATTTCCAAAGCCAGGAATGAACTTGGTTACAGACCTGTTATTTCTGTAGAGGACGGACTCCGGGAGGCTTTAAGTGATAGAACATAAAATGATGTGGGCCGGATACTGCCTGCAGAAGGAGGCGAATTCCATAAAGGGTGGCGGAAACAGGGAAATCCGGTTTCATGCGCTTTTTGTTCTGCTGGAGCATCCGCAATACGGCCATATTCTTTTTGATACCGGCTACGGAAGCTATTTTTATGAGGCGACGGAAGTCTTTCCTTATTCTGTATATGCCAGGGTTACCCCTGTTTTTATTAATGAAGAGGATACGGCAAAATCACAGCTGCTGAAGCTGGGGATTAAACCTGAGGATGTCTCATATATCATTATTTCCCATTTTCATGCCGATCATATAGGAGGACTTCGTGATTTTCCTGAGGCAAAATTTGTCTGTCTGGAGTCTGCCTATCAGGCGATTAATAAGCGTACGGGGATTATGGCACTAAGAGAGGGATTTTTACCGAAACTCCTTCCTGATGATTTTTCTGACCGGGTTATGTTTTTAAGGGAAAAGACCTTTTCTGATGAATTCTGCCCGTTCACTTATTACTATGATGTCTTTGGAGATAAAAGTATTCTGGCATTTGCTCTCTCCGGTCATGCCAGCGGACAAATCGGCATTCTTTCCGGAAAAAGGTTTTTTGTGGCGGATGCCTGCTATCACTCCGATGCCTACCGGAAGATGCTGCCTCCGCCTTTAATGGTGCGAATGCTTCTTGGTAGCAACAGGGAGTATCTGAGGATGCTCTCAATACTTCACGCTTTTTATCAAAAGCATCCGGATATCGAAATAATTCCTTCACACTGTAATGAAGTAGTCAGAAAGTATGCTTAAAACAATAATCATTTTATATTACTACTTTAAAACAAAATACTTCATGAGATTTGCTGACAGAGCAGCTCTTTTGAAATGGCAGAATTCCAGAGTGACCGGTTTTCTCAGAAAATATATTGCCAAATCCGGTTATTACAGTAGGAAATTCCGGAATATGGATGTCAGAAACTGGCAGAGTTTTCCAACAATTGATAAAAAGGAAATGATGGAGAACTTTGATGAACTGAATACGGTGGGGATTTCCCAAAAGGAGGCGTTTGAGCTTGCCTTAAACAGCGAAAAAACCAGAAATTTTAAACCGGAGATAAACAATATAACCGTAGGACTTTCCTCCGGGACCTCCGGAAACCGCGGTTTGTTTCTGGTATGCCGGATGGAAAGATACCGCTGGGTCGGTATAATTCTTGCTAAAACCCTGCCGGATTCCATCTTTAAAAAACATCGTATAGCCTTTTTTCTTAGAGCTAACAGTAATCTTTATACCGGAGTTAAAAGCCGGAACATCAGCTTCGAGTTTTTTGATCTGCTTGATTCCACGGATCACAATCTTAAAAAACTTGATGAGTATAAACCGTCAATTATCGTATCTCCTCCGTCAATGCTGAAAATTATAGCTGCAAATCTTAACAGAATATCGATAAATCCGGTGAAAATCATCTCCGTGGCTGAAGTGCTGGAAGAGCTTGACCGGCGGTATCTGGAAAAAGCGTTTAACCAGACTGTTCATCAGATTTATCAGGCAACCGAAGGGTTTCTTGCCTGTACATGCAGATACGGCAATCTCCATATTAACGAGGATCTTCTGGCAGTTCAGAGGGAGTACGTTGATAAGGATAAATTCATACCGGTGATTACAGATTTTTCCAGAACCTCCCAGCCGGTGATCAGGTACAGACTGAATGATATTCTGACAGAAAGTCATGAACCTTGTCCGTGTGGTTCTATGTGTCTCAGAATAGCCGGAATAGAGGGCAGGTGTGATGACATTTTTTATCTGGATTCTGTAGACGGCAGCTCATCTGTTGCAGTATTTCCGGATTTTCTGTCACGGGCGGTTATATATGCCTCAGACAGGATAGAGGAATATAAGGTGATACAGAACACCCGCAGGGAGATTCTGGTTTATGTGGATAAAACGGAGGAATTTATTCCGGTAAAAGAGTCTCTTATAAAACTGTTTACCGTTAAAAAATGTCAGATACCGGAGATTATTCAGCTGAAATCACTGGAGATTGACCGTACTAAAAAATTCAAGAGAATAGAGAGCAGAATTCATGACAGGTGATATTGTACTGTACGGCAGGGATAATCTGGCGGATCTCACCGTGCCGGACAATGATGATGCCAGATACGCCTATAACTACCTCAGTCCGATGATAACCGGCGGAGTAAGGAAATATATCAGAAATATAGATACGGAATTGATGATTCTGAAGATAGATGAACTGCTGCTCCCGGTAAACATCTGTGATAAGGAGTGCGGCAATTCGTATACATCCTCGCTCTACACCCATTATGTCTCCTATTCGGCTGAAGAACTGTGGGAACTTAATAACCCGCGTCTGGAGTGTTTTTTTAAAAAGGTGCTGTCCGTCCTCGGATGGTGCTGCCGAAAGTGTCAGACGGACAGAGTGGTATATGTTAACAACTGGTTTCTCTCCACCAACCTGTATCCGGAGATTACCGGAGAGCAGTACGGGATAATAACTGAATTTCTGAAAAAAAGATATCCGGGACATGCAATTGTGTTCCGCTCTCTGAATGAGCATTCCAACAGTAAGGATATCGGTTTTCTGAAGGAACTCGGATATGGACTTCTAGGGAGCAGACAGGTATATATTTTTGATTATGATAAGAGAAGGAGACTCACCGGAAAAATCAAAAATAAACTTAACAAGGATATCAGACTGCTTGAAAGCGGTAGATACCGGGTGACGGATATCCGTGAGGAGCAGGCTGCCGAGGCGGAGAAGTTTTACAATCAGCTGTATCTTGATAAATATTCTCTGCTTAATCCTCAGTTCAGCAATGATTTTTACCGGCTGTGCATCAGCAGAAAACTTTTGCATTTCAGAGTTTTTTCCAATGATAAAGGAGTATGTGCCGTGCTCGGCTATTATGTTAGAAATCATGTTATGACCACACCGGTTTTCGGATATGATACAAGTATTTCCCAGGATCAGGGAGTATACAGAGCCATGTCGGCACAGCTGGTTCTTGAATCAGAAAATAACGGCTGTACTGTCAATAACAGTTCCGGCGCCAGTAAATTCAAAATGTGGCGCGGTGCCGTACCGGCACTGGAATATTCAGCTGTGTACTACCGGCATCTGTCATTATTAAGAAAAACAGGATACCGGCTGTTGCGGCTGCTGATTAATGGTATAGCCATGAAGATGATTAAACATTACGGACTTTAAGTAAACCCCGGTGTTATCACCATGAGCCGGTGGTAATCTATGCCTCAATCCTGCGGTTTTCTACGGGAATAAGGTCGGGATTAAAATTTTTTACCGCATAATTTAAAATTACTTCCGGTTTTTCATGTTCTATTTCATCCGGCATTTTCTGTCCAAGAAATTCAATGGCTTTCACTAGAATTATTCCGGGACGGGAGACATCAATATGTGTGGCGTGATTCTGCTTGGAGTATTTCTGCCGGTTCTCTGAGAGGGCGAGCTGGAGATGCAGATACTGAGGGACAGGTGCTTTCAGACCTTGAAGCAGAGATATCTGGGAAAAGGTGTCATAGAGCAGATCCGAGCCGCGAACCACCTCGGTGATTCCGGTATCAATGTCATCATCATCAAGAAGGCAGACGAGATTATAGGCAAAAATACCGTCCCTTCTTTTTAAAATAATATCCTGCGTTTTTTTTTCAGGATTAGTGATCCGGCCGTACAGACTGTCGGTGAAACTCTCAACGTAATAATCGTTTCTATAACGGATGCTACGCTCCGGTGAGGCGGAGAGATTCAGATTACGGCATCTGCCGGTATAGATCCCTCCCATGGATTTATATCCGCCCGGGTACAGGAACAGTTGTAGGTGAGTCCCAGGGATATGAGTTCATCAAGCTTTTCCTGATAAAAGGAAAGTCTTTTACTCTGATAGATCACCGGCCCCTCAAACTGCATCCCTAAATGCTCAAGATCCTTAGGAATTGTTAAAAAAGGACGTTACTCTATCCGGTTAACATTCGGACAGACGGCCAGCGCGGTGGCCACCGGTACTCCGGTTACGGGGTTGACTCCGGTTACCACCGAGCCCAGATTGGCAATGGGACGTCCCATGCTCAGTCTGGTAACAGCCGTGGTGGCGGTGATTGCTCCGGTGCATACCGCTCCGGCAACGGCATCGCCCATGCAGGCCGTGGGAAGACCGTTGACAAGTCTGGTGGGATTGCCGGGACCGACGACCAGATCGCCGGTGGCGGTAGCGTTGGTCAGTGATGCTTTTGGTGTAGGCATTTTGAACCTCCTGAAATCACGGTTAAGAGTTAACTTTCATGCCGGTGGTGTCTGTATCCAGAGCGCCGACTCCGGTGCTGACGGCATCGTTGGAGTTTTCCAGCGGAACGGTGCTGGACTTGGCTGCAGAACCCTTGACCTCGCCGGTCTTGATGCTTCCGGAGGCTCCTGAAACGTCATCCTTGGCGGCGCTCTGCTCGTTTTTCGAACCGTGGGCGCCTTCCTTCACCGAGTCGACCTCGTTTTTCGAAACCTTAAGGTCCTCCTCGCCCACCGGATTCCGCTCGTTGATCTGCGACGAGGTAGAGATCTGCAGAGTTGTTTCGGTAACATTCCCCGCGGCGTTCGTGCTCTGCTTCGTCACTTCTGTGCCAATAATCTTGGTAAGACTGCTGGCATCGTCATCATCGACATCGATGAGGTTGTTTTCCTCGATAATTTTCATGTCATTGGACACATTAGGGCCGATGAGTTCCTTCTTGGAGGTGGCTGACAGCGTCAGGTTTGTTCCGGTAAGAGTTACGCCCATGGAATTAACGTCCACCGATGAGGTTTTGACCATGGTCATATTGGATGCCATCAGGATTACGGCCTTGGCTATCATGGCGGTGGTTCTGACAGAACTGGTGGTCATCAGGTAGATGTCGTGTCCGCTGACATAGTTGTTTGCCAGATTGCGTGCGGTATAGCTGTTATCCTGGTCGATGTTCTTGACGATAGTGTTGGCTACGAGAGCCTCCAGCACGTCGGCCGCGTCCATGGCGATGGCGATGCCTGAAACAATCAGGGTGATAACGTCCTTGGTGCCGCGCGTGCCGCGGGTTCCGGCGAGCTTCCAGTTATTGATGGCTGTAATGGTATCGGCCACGATTCCGGAAATACTGTTGGCATACCCGGCTATGTCATTGATAATCGAATCCGCCATCTGGGAGGCCTTGTTGTTCACCGCCGTGCACGGGATATTGGCTATGGCCTGCATGGTTCTGGTTGTGAGTCCGGTGATGGTCCGTATGAAGGAGGGCCCGTTCATGGTGCTGATCTTGATGAGCGGGGCGGAAATCACTCCGAATCCCGTTTTGGTGCTGACACTGCCGCCGAAGCTGTCCGCGATGCTGCTGGACATGAGAGATTTGGCGTTGAACTGGTAGCCGGAAACGGTGACTCCGGAGGTAGGGCTCAGCACAATTCTGGCATCCCAGGGGGCAATCTTGTACTTGAAGTAGGATACCGCTGCGGCAATGGTATTACCGTTGATATTGATGGTGGAGTTGCCCACCTGCAGGGTAATGGTGGAATCTGCAGTAATGACCACGTTCTTGGCGGCATGGAGCTTGACGTTGCCTCCGGCATTGACGGTGACATCCTGAGAGCAGCACCGTTCCAGGCTGCTGGAGTATTCCCGGAGTACGCCGTCAAAGAACAGGGCCCCCGTGGAAAGACCGAGAATGGAGGAGAGCGCCGCATCGTCAGTCAGCACGGGGTTGCTGTCTTTCATGCTGGTGATGACATCCGATATCTGCTTGATATCCTTGATGCTGCCTACCAGGGTATTGGCCAGAGAGGACAGGGCGGTATAGGCATTGGAAAGCTTCAGCTTGGCGGCGTCCACGTCCTTGCCGCTGGCGATGGCCTTATCCAGCTCCGTGCGGGCATCGGTAACAGCCTTCAGATCGGTATCGATGGAATCCTTGTTGAGGGTGTATATCTCCGCAATCTTAATACTGTTGTACCGGACGGAAAGACAGTTAAGGAAGGTTTCGAGGCGGTTCTGCATAATGAGGTACTCAATAAGCAGTGCCGAGCTGGAAAACCTGGTGAAATTAAGATACTGGTTTGTGACATCCCGGCTGGAGTTGTCAGTCTGCCGGTCGGTATTGTCACTCCCCCGGGGGTCCACTCCGCTGGCCAGGAAGCTGCTGTGCATGAGGTCGTCCCGCATTTCCTTATGGAACGTCGGAAGGGCGTTTCTGTCCGGGAGATAGCCCATAAGGTAGTAGCTGCCGCCGGCCATGATGATGAGTATTTTCTGGGCAATCTTCGGGAAATTTCCCAGGGGGGCCGAACCGCCGGAAATGCTGATGTAGTTTACCACCACGGCGTTTGCGGCGCCGTCAATGATGGCATAGAACATGGCCGGGAAGGCGGTGTCATCATCGGAGGCCGGGACGATCATTCCCGGCTTCGTATCCCCCGATGAGGACCCGTCTCCGGCGCCGTACTGTCCGGCGGCATCGCATACGGTGGCCCGGTAAATCAGCGGGGCGCTTTCGCCGGAAGGATTTGCCGTGAGCGCCGCCTTTTCACCGGCAATCCGGTGCATTCCCAGGCCCTGTCCCGGACGGGGAATGCCGGTGAGCTGAAAGGCGCTCTCGGCGGTCGGGTTCTCCGGGATTCTTCCGAAGCAGCACAGGGGGCCCAGGGTGTCCTGCGTATCATCGGGCAGGGGAACAGCCACGGCGACAAGCCGGAGCTCCTGTTCCTCCTGGTCATAGTCACGGGCCGCCTTAAAGCCTTCCGGAAAGGCAATATTGAAGCTGAAAGCTGCGCGGACAAGAAGATGACTCTGACTGTCAAGCCTGAGGGAAAGTCCCGGGGCAATGGCAAAATCGCCGGCGGAAATAATCTCGTGTCCGGAGGTAAGACGGTCCAGAGCCATACAGGAATCTGACGCAAAGGAGGCAATGCTGTCATTGGTGCCGCTGCCTTCGCCGCGCCTGCTTTCGAAGCCGCCGGTGAATACCGGGCTGTCGGTGTTTTCTGACTGGAGCGCCTCTTCATCGCCGTCAATGTTTCCGGCTCCCATATAGCCGGAGTTCACGAGCCGCGTCAGGGACACCGTGCCGCTGCCGAAGTTTTCTGAAGTCTGCTCCCCGACGGTACAGGGGATTTCCTGAAGACCGGTCAGGGTGTTTCCCGTGATCTGGGTGGCATTGCTGACCCGCCAGCCTCTGGAGAATACCGTAAGGGCTTCGGAAAATGCCGTGCTGTCCTCCGCCGTGCTGCTGTCCGTTTCGGCAAACTCGAAGAAATAGTTGAAGCCGTAGTTGAAGCAGATGCGGTTTATGAAATTGAGGTCGGTTTCGTTGTTCTGCTGCGCAATCTGTCCCTGATCCGGAATGCTGTCGAAAAGCGCATTGTCAAAAAGACACTTGAGATGGTATTCTTCAAAAATTCCGGTGATGATATCCGCCGGCGTGCTGGAGGAATCAAAGCTGCGGGTGCGCCGCTTCAGCCCCATAAGAACCATTTCCGGCTCCAGGGTGATTTCGTATCCGTAGCAGTCATCACCTGCAAAGCTGCCTGAGATGTCCGATACCAGACCGAGGGATTTGTAGGCGGTGATGATGCCCTGGAATTTCCGGCCGCGGTATAGCAGCCCCGCCGTGTTGTACTGCATTACGGCCAGCTCTGTCTTAACCCGGAGACAGGAGTCCAGATCCTTTCTGGCAAGCTGTTTATCGGAAAATAGCGTGATTTCCGCCCGGAAGGGTATGCTTATGCCTTCGTTAAGAACGCAGCGATACGGAACGGCATCAGACAGGGAACAGTCCCTGATGTATGAGATTTTAATTTCCTTCTTAAGCATAATGAGCTCCTTTCCACGGTACGTGGATACGTGCGGGTACCATTGCCTCTGTATGTTCCCGGACCTGCGGTGCAGGACTGTCAGTAGGCAGACAGAAGCGGCCAGTTTTCAGCGGAAGGCCATTCCTCCGGAGTCAGCATTTTTTTGCTGAAGTATATCTTCAGGAAAATGACGCTGTCATCGCCGTCAAAGGAGCTGACCTTCAGAGGAACATAGGAGGCCTGTCCCCTGTCCTTGCCGGCAGCGTCATTTTCGGTATCTTCATCCAGATGCACCAGGTTTTCGTCAAGGTACAGTCTGAGCGGGGCGTAGCGGCCCTTAATGGCAATCTCCGCCTCCGCGCCCTTGTCATCGGAATAGCGGAAAAACCGGAAGCGGATCCCCTCGGCATCAGCCCGGCCTTCGTAGATGACCTTTTCCGGGGCATCGGTAACCAGGGAGCTGAAGCGTTTGGCCGGCAGCTTTCCTGAGGTGACATCCATGTAGCGGAAGCGCAGGGCTGCACTGGCCATATCCTTGCCGTATACCTTTTCCAGCAGGGCGTTCTGGGTGCTAATGTCCGGAATGGCGATCTTCGCGATTACCGGATGCTCGGTATCCCCGAAGGTTTTCAGAATAAAGTCCACATGCTCAGCCCATGCGGCCACTCCGTCTCTTCCGGCCTGGATTCCGGAAAGCAGGGGCTTCTGCATGGAATCAACGCCCTCATCGGCAGCCTCCGGCGGCAGCTTCGCGGTATCCGGGGCGGCATCCTTTCCGTCATTATTTCCTGAGGCGGGGCCGGACTTGACGATTCCGTAGCCCATAAGCCCCTTGCGCAGCTTCTGCATGTCCTCCGGAGGAATGACCTGACCGCTGGTATTGCCGTTTCGGAGCACCGGGAAGTAATAAAGCCGGTTCTGGAATTCCGAGAGGGAGGCTATCACGGTGGTGCCGGCTTCGGACTTGAGAAGATGGATGCCCTGTCTTACGAAGCTGTCCCACCAGGGCATGGTGTTCTGTGCCCCGTTTTCAGCCATGAGCAGGGTGTAGTCGTTGCGCACGGCCTTCCTGCTGAGTCCGGAGACATATCTGTTGGCCTTGATGGGGTCCTCGGGCAGAAGGGCCCAGGAGTTCAGAATGTTGGTGCAGGCCTGGTTGTAGCCGAGATCCAGCAGCTTCTTGCGGGCCCCGATTACCTTCAGGGCGTGATCCCTGCTGGCGGCGCCATTGGCAGACAGCACGGAATTATGTATCCCGGACAGCACGTCAAAGGCCATGCTGTAGATGTCACGGAGCACGGCGTTGATTTCGTAGGCCCGGCTGGCCTTGCTGAATTCATGGAAGCCGTTATAGTCGCGGAAAGCCGGCTTGATGCTGTCAGCAAAGGAAGCCCAGTAGCTGACAAAGGAGTCGGCATAGCGGGTTACCGTGCGCTGCAGCTTCTTAAGACGGGGATCGTTCTGAATATAGGAGGCGAACATCACCGAGGCCCGGCCGCTGTCCCGGGGGGCCGCGCCGTCCTTTTTGCCATCCTTTCCTCCCTTTGCCTTGCCGTCATATTCCAGGAGAACGGCCAGGGGGGTAATCAGAATTTCCGTGGCCCGGGGTGCATACTCCTCGTCGACATCGAAGTTTCCGAGAGCTCTTCTGGCGGAGGCGGTATCAATGTAGTCTCCGAGAACGTCTCCGTCAGCGGCAGTGATTTCCCGGGCTACTTCGGCCACAGTGGTGGCCATGCGGCCGTCTTCCGGATAGAACTTCAGAAGATTTTCCGCGAGATGCACCCGGGCCAGAAACTCCTCGTATTCCAGGAAGGTAGCAGCGGCATCTGCAATATGAATGGTATTTTCCAGTTCCTTGTGGATTTCGAAAAATTCTTTGAGATTGGCGGCCTTGCTCTTAAAAATATTCCCCAGATCCTGGAACTGCCGGGCGAAGTTTTCCGGCTTCCTGAGAGCCACCGGGAGTTCATCCTCATTCACATAGATGATTTGCATGAGGTCGGCAATAATGCGGTAGTTGCAGGGCTGGCTGGGGCCGGCACCTGCCTTTCTGTTGAAGACATTGCTGTTTATGATATTCTGGAGCCCGGCCTTGGTTCTCTGATAATCCTGATCAAGATTTTTCAGCGCCCGATCCCGGAAGCCGGCGAGGCTGGCGGAATCTGAATAGCTGCGATCAAGATGCCTGCCGATTTCGGAGCTGGATTCGATATAGGCGATAAATGCCTGGAAATCATCCTCCAGAAGCTTCCGGTAGGCATAGTGGCTTTTATCGAACAGTGCCAGCCGCTGCAGATCCAGGGTTTCCATCTCCCCGGCACCGCCCTTTTTCTCCGGAAGGAGCGGCGTGGAGAAGCTGTTCAGGAAATTTGCATAATCGCGATCCAGAAGCTCCGCGGTGTTCATGGCATAGAAAATTTCCTGCCGGAGCTCCCGGTAGTCGGCAATGGCGGCTTTCGGGTCGCGTTTCCCCTCGTCCCGGGCAAAATCACGCATATGCTTTACCGTGGTGATGAAATCACTGCCGTATTTCACAATGGCCCGGAATGACTGATAGTCGGATTCCGGATAGGCGTTAACATCCTGAAGCTGCTTCACCAGATTCCGGATGCCGGTGTTTATGCCCGGGAAGAAATCCTTGTAGAGCATAATCTGGCGAATGGCGTTTTTGGCAAAGCTCTGGTTGCCGTCGGTAATGTCGCTGAGCTCCCGGGCGGCCTTTACCGAAACGTTGGGATACATGGCGTTCACGATGCCTTCCAGACATGTCTGAATGACGTCCGTGCTCTTTTCATGAACATGCCGGTCGGCATCGGACAGCGAGAGATGCATGCAGTCCAGCAGGGCGTCGGCCCGGGCTTCGGTGAAATAGGAATCGTCGTGCTGCAGGTTGTATACAAAGGAGGTGGCAGCCGGGAAGAAAATCATGTCCGAGGCCATCTGGTTGTAAATAGTCTCCCGCTCGTCGTGATACAGGTTGTTGTAGTCGTAGAACAGGTAGCTGCCCGGCGCGTAGATGAGCGGCAGGGGGCGGTCGGCCAGCAGGGTCAGCTTGGAGCTGGCGAAGAAGTTGAATCTGGTAACTCCCGTCATGCCGGTCATGATGCTGTCGAAGCGGTCAATGCCCTCGCCGGTTTCCCGGTCGACATCCAGAAGCGGGGAATCCAGGAGCGCATGGGTTCTGAAGAGGGTGGCCATCTGGCGGTAATACTGGGTGTCAGCCTCCAGATTGCGGGTAATGAGATGGTTTCCCAGCACGGCTCCTGCCAGGTAGTTGAGGGCAAACAGGGACAGGGCGATTCCCACGGCCAGCGCGGGGACGTGGCGCCGGATGATTTCCTTTCTGGTGAATCTGGCCCGGTGATCCAGATCGTTAAGAGACGATCCCAGGAGCGCATCGCGGAACAGGGACTCGCCCAGGGGATCGTGTCTGCCGGAAAGCGGGGCATCCTCGGTTTTTACATGCCTGAGAGCGGCGAAGGCAGCACTGAAGCACATTCCCTGGTCGGAGGAGGAGCAGAAATAGATGCCCTCGGGAATTCCGGGGAGAGTGTCACTGTCCGGATCGAAAATTACCCGGAGATAATGGCAGAGGGTATCTGCCAGGGCATTGACCTGCTCCGGGTAGGAAAAAATCCCGGAAGTGATGTCGATACGGCCCTGGGCGGTATAGCTGGCATCCACCGCCTTTTTGGAGAGGAGAAGCCCGTAGGACGTTTTTTTAAGGGCGAGGATATATTTGTTCCAGGCTCTCCGGAACAGAATTTCATTATAGTGACCGCCGTTCTGGGCAAAGCTGGAGAGATCAATGCCGGTCATTTTTTTTCTGGCAGCGGTGATCCCGGAAAAGAATTCCCGGAAGCCCAGGATGCAGTCGGCCTTGGTAATCACTATTCTGACCGGCAGATTCATTCTGACGGTTCTGGAAAGCCGGAGCATTTCCGAGAAAATCAGTGAGGCCTTCTTTTCAGTAATGCTTTCACTGTCGATAATCAGGGCATCGGCAGGAATGGTGAGAATGATGCCGGACAGGGGCTTAACGGCATGGCTGCTTCTGATAAGATCGCAAATGGAGTACCATTCTGCGGAGGAGCCGCCCATCCAGTTGTCAAAAAACACATTTCCCCGGACATCCAGATAGACCCGGTCCCGGTGGATATGGAAGTGCAGGGGTTCGGTATTGCCGGGATCCTGCTCCTGGCGCAGGCTGACGGTATTGAGAGTGCCGTCTCCGAAGAGGGATGTCTTGCCGGAAAGCGGTTCACCCAGTACGGCGTACCAGGGCGTCCTCTGCTTTCTCTGGCAGTGCACCTTTATATAATCCTGGGCGGTTTTGAAAACCAGCCTGATGAGCTCGTAGTTTGCTGCAAGATTCTGCTTTCCGCGGGAGGCTCCCTTTTCGCCCGAGACCATGCGGGAAAGGTTGGACCAGATCATGAGGTCGTCCTTAAGAGACCGGCGCTCCTCCTTGAGAGCATGGCGATGCCGGAACCTTTGGATTACGATATAGAGGACGAACGCGGCAATAATAAGGAGAATGATAAAAATCAGAATGCCCAGCGGCGTCCCGAAGAGGGCCGACAGAAAATCGGTTCCTTCATGCAATGCTTCTGCTGCGGCGCTGCCTGTTACATTATCCATTTTACTTCCGCTCCCTGTTATCGGCCTGGTCTGCCGGTGCTGTGCTGTTGCTGTTTGCGGATCCGGCGGTACCGCTGTTCTGCGGGTTGCCGTTCCAGCCGGTGTCCGGATTATGCTCCGGGGTCTTTAGATCATCCCCGGCCTCCGGGCCGGCATCATCAAGGTCATCCGTATCCGGGGTGTACGATCCGGAAGTGCCGGCGGCACTGTCTCCGTGTCCGGCCTGAAACAGCAGATTGGCCGTGTCATTAAGATAGTCTTTGCTCGGGGAGGCCATGCGGAGAGCCCTCATGACGCTGTTTCTGAAGGGGGCGGTATTGACGTGCATGGTCAGAAGATTGAGCCCAAAGGAGAGTGCTGTGATAAGCGCGATCACGGACAGAATCTTAAGACTCCGGAAGGAATGCCAGGAGCTGTCTTCCCCGGAATAGTGCCCGGAGTTCTCGGTGCATATCGCGTCGTAGCCTTTTCCGGTCTCATTCCCCAGAAGTCCGGCGCAGGCCTGCATGCGCTTTATGACCTCCACCGGTTCTCTTTTGTAGGAGCCGTCGAAGCCCAGCCCCAGCATGAGGTAGTAAAGAACGAGAACTCCGGGATCCTTTTCAACCTTTATGGCCTCATCCAGGAGGTCAAAAAACTTGTCGTCGCCCGAAAGCTCATTGTAGCTGTGAGCCAGAGGAACATAGTCCCGGGAAAAGGCGAATCCGGATTCCTTGACGGTATAGTCAATGAAGAAAATCAGGGGGGCCTCGATTTTCCGGAACTGGGCCTTCAGAGTTTCGCTCTTTTCTGCGCGCTGTCTGGCCTCGGAAAGAAGGCTGTTTATTTCGGCGGAAAACTCTTCATAGCGAAGCTGATAGCCGTTCTGCTCGTAGATGTAGTAATCGCAGAGCTTGCAGAGTATCGGACCTATGATTCCGACGATTTCACTAGATTCCATTACCGGCTCCTTATGCGGTTCATTCCTTGCCGTTTTCAATCAGGATATACAGTCTGGCGGTGAACCTGCTGTTTATGGAGGGCGCATAGTCCAGCACCATGGCCCGGTCATCCATGATATAGCGCCACATCCGGGCGGATTCGTCCTTCATTACCTTGAAGTAGACGGTATTGCTGTTCATAACCGGAAGGTAGCGGGGCGGGAATCTGGAGTGGGACAGCCGGACTCCCCGCACCCGGCTGTCGATGGATCCCTTGTCAATAAGACGGAAGCTGTCTCCGGACTCAATCTCCCCGATAAGATCCTTCCAGGAGAGGTCTCCTTCAAAGGCGATGAAGAAGTCTCCGGCCGATGCGATCATTTCCGGGGTAAATTCGGCAACAAGCCGGGAGGCTCCATCCTCCTGAACAAAGTCCACGGTGATGAACTCCGCCTTGCCTCCGGCGTTCAGAAGCACGCCTATCTGCCGCACCGTCTCGCTGAAAATTCCGTACAGGTTGTAGTGGTCATAGGCCGGAATCTCGCCGTTGTCCGACAGGGGGGACAGTGCCCGGAGCGAGGCCAGAAGACCAGACAGCACACTGTAGAGAGCGAAGGGCGTGGTGCGGTCCGGCACCAGAAGACTGGCAATACTGCTGACGGAGACATTGAGAGTCTGGAGCTGCATAATTTTCAGGATCGTGGCTCCGGTGGCAAGGGCCGGCTCGAACCCCGAGTTTTCCAGATCGCTCAGAATGCGGGACCGGCAGCTCCGGAGCTCGAACAGGAGATCCCGTACCATGGCGAAGATATTGGAATTCACGGATAGCACTACCGTCGGCGGGGTATAGGCAGCCACCATTTCCAGAACCGGTCCGGCGCCTTCCGTTGCGGTCCATTTCAGCTTCAGGATCGGGAGTACCGTGCAGTCGGAGGCCTTGCGGGGATCCGTGATCAGCCTGACGTTAATGCTCCTTTTGAAGACGGTGGTTTCGTTGTCGCCGGTGTTTTCATCCACACAGGAGGTTTCATGAAGCAGGTAGCGGCGGCGTTCATCGGAGCCTCTGGCGCAGAGATTCGGTTCCATGACGGAATAGCGGGGGACGGCCAGGTAAACCATGATTTCGGAGGCTGAGGTTCTGGGACCGGCGCTGATTTCGCAGGGGGGAACGGAGCAGTTTCCGGGCATTGACAGAAAAAGACCGTCGGGCATTACAGCGGACAGGGCACTGATAATAACGCGCCGGGACTTCAGAGCCTCCCTGTCAATTTCCAGGTCGCAGATCCCCTCACTGTAGGGAATGGCCAGCCCGGTATGGGCGCTTAAGGCGTCGTTTATTATGCGTTGAAACTGCTGAAAGTGGTGCGGCTGCAGAAAAAGCCCCTCACTCCAGTGAAGAAACATGGGATATTTCACAATCTTTTTTCCTTATATCGTCTATTTCAGCCCGCCTGCCGTCCCGGATATATTTTATTCAGGACGGTGAAACGCTTTCATTTCTTTAACGGGATGGCAGGGCGCATGGTTACAAAACTGTCAGTGATTTTCCGGCGGTTCGGATCCGGGAGGAATCTCACGGCAGTCAAGCTTGCCGCCTTTGTTTTGGGAAACGCAGCGGAGCTCCACGCTCTTCGGCTGCTTTTCAGTTTCCGGTGCTTCCGGAAGGTCTTCCTCGGCATCCTCCCTGGTGGTTCTGATAATTCCGGTACCGGCAATTTTAAGATGGAGATCCGGGCTGTCATCAAAAAAACCGGTTGGAATTTTATAGACAAACTTCCGGGGATCCAGACTGGCATCGTCCTTTTTGTCAGTGTCCTTCTTCTGGGGATCACCGGTCAGCGGAAGATTCACCAGCACCACCAGATATTCAGGAGATCTTCCCATCAGCTTCTGGTATTCCGGGGAGCCGGAGCTCAGCTTCTTTTTGCGGAGACTGTTGTCGGAGAAGCGGTAGGTAACCGGACCAAAGTATTTCCGGAGAGGGCTTTCCGATTCAAAATACCGTTCCTGAGAGTATTTTGAGAGCTTGAGGACATCCTCCTGTCCCGCTCCCAGAATATCAACCTCGAATGAGGGATAATACCCGTAGGTCCGGGCCAGATCCTTTGACGGATAGATACTGACATCAAAGCTGGCGGAGGTTCCTTCGCTCGAGGAGCATCCTGAAACGCCCCCAAGAACAGCAGCGGCGGTCAAAAGCAGAATGGCCTTCATACGTCTATCCCTTAAAGCGTTCAAATTTCCGGGCGTCCTCGGACGGGTTTTCATCCGCTGTACCGGGATCCCGGCCCAGGAAGCCGTCAAAGGCGGCGAGACCAGGATTTTTGTGGGGCGGTTCGCGGTTCTTCATGAACTCGGACCAGTTGTTCTGGCCGAAGGCCACCTCCCGGCCGATATTAAAATAAAGCTGCATTCTTTCCTTGAAGCTGCGGCTGCCGCCTTCGGCCAGAGCGCATTTCATGATAAGTCCCTTCATGCCGTTGGGAGCCAGCTCCGGCGGAGTTTTTACCACCTGCTCCATATTGGGGGTGAGGTTGCCGTAGCACCAGAAGGTTATGAGCGCGGCCAGTCCCTCGCAGGTTTCCGGACACTCGTTGCCGCAGTTCAGACAGTAGGTGGCATTCTGATCCGTCGGGGCGGTAATGCAGGCATAGACCGCATCCAGAGCCTTTCCGGTCTGTTCCTTAATCTCGCCGGCTGTCTTTACCGGGCAGGCCTCCTTGATTTTGGCCACTGTGTCCAGACGGATCTTTTCGAGCTTTTCCATAAGCTCCTTTTTCATCTGGTATATCGGTGCTTTCTGCTGGGCTTCTGCCGGCATGGCCATAATCTCCTCGGCCTGTGCCACGGCTTTGGCCATCATTTCATCCGGATCCATGCCGACAATTTTTTTAAATTCCTCATAAACCTTCTTTTTAAGGCTTGTATGCTGTTCCCAGACTCCCGGCGGCAGCTGCTGGATAAGCTGTTCGGTATTCATCTTGATGGTGCTGAGGCTGCTCTGAAGCCTGACATATTCAGGATCTGCCTTGTAATCGTAGGGCTTCTGCTCCGGCATTTTGGCCCAGTCCGGGATCTCCGGCTTTTTCCGGGCACCAATATCAGAAAGATCCCGGGGCTGGTGAGGTTTTTCCAGAAGCTCCTTATTTACTGACAGGACGCAGCAGTAGGCCCACCAGGCCAGCGCTCTCTGGTGAATGTTGCTGGCCAGAAATTCCGTAGCTTTCTGGTAAAGTCCGTCTTCAGCCAGCTTTTTCAGGTAGTCCTCGGCCAGGGGATATCTGATGGCGAGATCGCGCAGTTCAAAGGGAATTTTGTAATGGGAATTATCCACCACTTCCTGTACTGTCTTATGCTTCATCAGTACAAAGTGTTCGTTGAGCCAGTCAAGTTTGTCAGGCATTTTTGGCCTCCCCTGTTCATTGGATTTTGGTCATTATCGCACATCTGGTCAGGACTGCTTATGGAAATCAGTCCGATTTATGACCGAAGACATGCTGATGGTTACCGTAGTTACTGTTCCCGGTGCCGGGGCGGATATCAGATGGGTTCCCTGTCCCAGCGCTCCGGATCCGTTCAGTGCAATCCGCGGTATGGTGCCGCCATCAATATGCAGCTCCAGATGAAGCTGGCAGTTTTTCCGGAGGTACATGGTAACCAGATCGTGCATCTCCCTGAAGTAGCGGCTTTCGGGCATATACATCAGGCTCTCCTGGTAGCTTACCGGCCCCAGTTCAATGCAGAGATCCTGGGTTCGGGTCCGGTAGTGCGTTCCGATCTGGGCATTCAGGCCCAGTACTGAGGTGTGCGGATCTCCCAGCTTCATTCTTACTTCCTTCGGCATGAGGTGGAATTTTTCCACAAACTCCCGGACTCTGATTCTTTTTCCGAAGTGCGCCTTCAAAATATTTTCCAGACCTTTTTTGTTGCGGCTTCCCTGAATAAGAATGGCGGTACGGGCCAGTTCGGTGCCGGAGGCCAGTGCGGTGCCGGACCGGATCGTCTGGTGATTAAGACTGCGGAAGGTGTCCAGGAGCCGGTCGTCCTTACGGTCAAAGGATGACGCCATTTCAAACATGCTGCAGGCCCGGTAATAGAAGGTCAGAAAGCGGTGATTGATGATGTCGAGAAAGCGGCGTATTACCGGATCGGCATTGTTAAGAGTGCGGTGGTAGACGTAGTCAGTCACCTCCAGCGGCATGGGGCCGTTGGGGCCGAGAAGTCCGAAGAAGTATACCATAATGTTCAGGAGTTCCCGGCCTTCGGAGGAGCCGCCGCGGGTTACGGAATGGATTTTTTTGTCCGTAAAGCCCAGAAACGGCATCTGTCCGAAACGCACCGGCTCCAGAGAGGGGGACTCGGCCTCGCCGATGCGCGGGAGATCCCTGCTGAGATTTTCCAGCAGCCGGAGCAGGTAGCAGAAATCCGGTTCCCGGCCGCCGGCGTTTTCCTCGGAGAACAGTTTTATTAGTCGGTCAGACTCTTGCATGAATAAATAAGTCCTCTTTCATCCGAACAGATATCAATGGTCAGGGGAATGTTGATATCCCGGTAGGTCATTATCAGGGAGGCCAGCACCTTGGAAAAGGTGAAGAATCCCGCCCCGTCCAGATCCCGCTGTCTTAGAGTCAGCTTTATCTGGTAGCCCTGCTCAAAAAACACCACGCCCCGGCTGATAAAACGGTATACCCGGTTACTGATCCTGATATCCAGGATGGAGGACTTGAGTCTTCCTGTTTCCTCCTCGGTGCGGAGAGAGAATACCGAGATGAGATCCTTCAGATTGCGGAGCAGATTTTCCTCGCCTCCGGCAATAACCGCCGCAAAGTTGCACATGATAAAGGAGAGTCTGCGGAAATCGCTGGGGCTGCCTGCATGAACCAGCGGTATCCGGGGGCGTGTTACGGTGGTGATAATGTCCGCACTGTGAATTTTTCCCAGAGACTGGGTGTTCAGCCGGTTTCCCAGAGACAGTCCTGACGGCAGATCGGCATTGGTTACCAGGCATTCAGCGGAAAACTGAATTTTCTGGTGCATGTTTTCCAGATAGTCTTTTCCGGAAAAGGTGAGAAACGCCTCATGCTTTTTGTAGGCCCGGACTCCGGAACGCTCCTGAGCGCTCATCCGGGGCCGGCGGTTTACCGTGAAGAAATTGCGGTATTCGTCGCCGGACGCCGGGGCGGCATGAGCTGAAAAGAACGGATAGGCCTGAAACAGCGGCAGCCCCGAGCTGTCAAAGAAATCGGTCCGTTCCACATAGAAGACCTCATAGTCAGTCTGCCGGGTACTGTCCACGTTCAGATTGATTTCATGCTCTCTGTTCAGGAAGGTTCTGGAGGAGCGGTGCCGGAACAGGTTGATGAGCGGAATCACGTTAAGGAGGAGTGCATCCCGCGTCAGTCTGGCGTCCTGCCGGAAGCCGTGTTCCCTGCTGAATATGAATACCAGCGATGCCTCATGGGAACTTATGTCCTGGAAGGCATTTTTAAGTCCCCTTATTCTCAGATATTTCATGACATCCGGATAATTCATGTAGATGCTGAGGATGCTGATTCCGGAGACGCTCAGAGCCTCCCGGGAGAGGGCGTTCTCTGTGGCGTCCAGTACCGCTAGTTCCATGGTGATGCCGTCCAGGCGCCGGTAGGAGCCGTCAGCTAGTCTGAGAAAGACTCCTCTGAGAGCGGTCAGAAAGTACTCCGAAAGCGCTGACGCATCCTGGGCGGTCATGTTTATGTAAAGATCCAGATAATCCGGGGCAATGCTGCCCAGCGTGCCGGAGCCCTCGGCGTGCAGGACCAGAGTCAGGGCGTTTCGGTAGCCTTCCTCTGTGAGATCCGCGATTTCGCTGTCGTGGTCGGAAACCCGGAGATCGCCTATGGACAGAGCATGGATTTCCGTTTCGAAAAAGTTCTCGAAAACAACGGGCGTGGTGCTTTCGGCTGTGGTTTTGGAAAACCGGCTCCCCGGAGCCACCCGGAAGCTGCCGTTCTGGATCTTGGAAAGATCCTGCTTGGCGATGGCAGCACTGCAGAAGGCGGGTACCGGAGCCAGCACTGCCGGACATGACGCATAGAGTATGGCCTCAAGAAAGCGGGAGTAGCCGCGGTCCATCTGGTTTTCCACCCGGGCCCCCAGAAAGGCCGCTCCCTCCAGGAGCCGTTCAATAAAGGGATCCTGACACTCAATGGCGTTAAGATCCAGCCGGGCGGCCACATTGGGAAATTCCCGTGCGAATTCCGCGCCCAGCCGGCGAATGTAGGAAAGATTGTCGCTGTAATATGAAAAGAATTCCCTTTCCATTATGAATCACCTGCCTTGATGCTGGATCTTCCGGTTTCCAGCTCCATATAAAAGTTGCAGGAAAAGCTATCCTTGAGTGCGTTGATGGCGAACCGGGCCTCAATATGCAGCGAGAAGCTGCACTTGTCGGTATTCTCATCCTCGAATCTCGTGATGACAAGGGTGTTGGGATTCAGTCTTGGTTCGAAGCAGCGGATCTGCCAGGCGATTTCCTTGCGAACCATTTCGAATATTTCCGGATTGTTGTCAAGACCGCAGAAGTCAGAGAGCCCGTAGCACAGCACCGAAGTTTTTATTTCCGGCCATTTTTCCAGCTCTTCGGGGCGGGGGTGCATTCTGGAGCTGAAGATCATTCTGAGATTGGTCAGGACTTCCTCCTCCATATGCTTCTGAAAATAATCCTCCGGGGCACATCCTTTTTCCGGGATTGCGGCATCAGTGAGTCTGGAGAGACCGCAGGGCTGGTATCTGTCTCCGGCGTAAATCTGTTTGACCATGAAAAAATGAACCTCTGAATTTTCAGGAATTCCGAACCGGGCGGAACCCGTCAGAGACTATCATAGCATAACCGGAAAACTCTTTACCAAATCATTATACGGGAAATGTTTGCGGGATCTTATGTTTGCGGGCGCCGGAAAATCCGTACGGTTTCAGGCGGCGATTTTGAGGACACAAAAAAAGACAGACCGTTTCCCAGTCTGTCTTCTGTTCCGGAGCGCCGGCATTACTGCGGCTCCAGATCCTGTCAGGCGTTCTCTACCTGGTTGAAGGAGGCTTCAACAGCGCCGTCCTTGGTATTGTCAGGCTTGATGGCGGTGTACTTCCAGGTGATCTTGCCGGCTACAAT
>NZ_KB899640.1:221802-232327 GCF_000378405.1 Succinimonas amylolytica DSM 2873
TTGTCCAGCATGTGCACGAAGGTAAAGGGAGTAAAGGAGCCTCTGCCGGAAACGTCGGTAGTGCGGCCGGCGGTAATGTTCTGAAGTGAGCCGTGTTTAAAGTTAACCACCTCAATCCATTTGCCGTGAGCCTTGTCATTGGATTCGCCATCGATGCCGTCGAGCTTAATGAAAAAATCGGAAGCCATAGTAGTATCTCCTCTGAATGCATGCCCTGGGAGCATATTTCTGTGCCCGGAGGGTTTTCCGGATGATCCGGAAACCTGCCGGAAGGTTCTGTGCTTTAGCGCGCAGCTTTCCGGTACCTCTTTGAGGCCCGCCCCTGTTTCCGGGGGTGAAATCATTGGCCTTTGTAAGTGTAACGAAGATCACGAAACGCGGTTACAGATTTTCCGAAAAAATTTCTGACGGCATTTCAGAGTCAGCTCCCTGGCAGTTATTCCCGCAACCGGGGTTCAGGCATTCACGCAGGGCACCCGGGTGCTCAGGCACAGGGTGGTGGTCAGTCCCTCCAGCTGATAGTGGGGGTGCAGATAGAACCGGACGTCATAGTAGCCGATGCGATCATCCCGCTCTTCGATGACCACCCGGGCCTCTGCCAGCGGATACCGGGCCTTCACCTCCTCGTCGGCATTGGGATCGGAGGTTACATATTCGCTGCTCCAGTCGGAAAGCCACTTGGTCATATCCTCCCGGGACTTAAAGGACCCCAGCTTGTCCCTGACGATGCATTTTATGTAATGAGCAAAGCGGGATACGGCAAATATGTAGGGCAGACGGGCGGAGAGCTGGGCATTGGCAGTAGCGGAGGGATTGTCATAAACGCGGGGCTTGTTTACTGTCTGGCCGCCGGGAAATACCGCATAGCTGCTGTTCTTGCAGAAGCACAGCGTCAGGAAGCCGTTACTGGAGATGTCCTCTTCCCGGTGCTCCGGGATGGCAATTTCCACAGGAAGCTGCATATTTGTCCGGTATTCCCCGGTATCATTGGCAAGAACCGGAAGATTGTCCACGATGCCGCCGGATCTGACGCCGCGAATCCGGGCACACCAGCCATAGCGATCAAAGGCTCTGGCAATATTGATCCCCATGGCATACGAGGCGTTAATCCAGACATGAATATTCTGATCCCCGGTTTCGGTATCCTCGTCAAAGGCGATCTGCCGTACATGATTTGTATCCGGTCCGTAGGGAACCCGGGCCAGAATCCGGGGCAGGGTTAGTGCTACGTAGCGGCTGTCCTCGGAATCCCGGAACGACCGCCACAGGGCATACTGCGGGGTGAGGAAGATACCGGCAATGTCCCGGGGATTGGCCAGCTGTCTCCAGGATTCCAGATTCATAATGGAGGGATCGGCGCCGCTGATAAAGGGACTGTGGGTTGCGGCGGCGATCTGGGCGATGCCCCGCAGAAGCTCCATGTCCGGAGCCAGGTGGTTGAAATAATAGTCCCCGATAATCACTCCCAGGGGTTCGCCGCCGGCCGTGCCGTATTCATCCTCATAAAGCTTCCGGAAGATAGGGCTCTGATCCCAGGAACTGCCCCGGAACTTTTTAAGAGTGCGGAACAGCTGATTTTTGGAGATGTTGAATACCCGGATTTTTATGTTTTCAGCGGGAGGGGTGTTTTTTACCAGATAATGAAGGCCTCTCCAGGCGCTTTCGATTTCGACAAATTCGGGATGGTGAATTATGGCGTTAAGCTCAGCGTTAATTCTGCGGTCTGTTTCGGCCAGCACTGCTTCCGCTGCGTATACGGGGTGTTCCAGAAGGGAGGAAGGAAGCTCCCCGGCCATGTCCGCCAGAAGAAGAACGGCCTCCTGCAGATCCGCGGGAAGTCCCTGAAACCACGCGGCGGGATCTTCCGGGGAACTCATGTCATTAAAACCTGCTGATGTCGGATTCACGGTGTCTCCTCTGTGATAAAAGAGTTCTGATATCCGGGATTTATAATATCACGCTGTTCAGGCGATTTTCCGAAAATCAGAAAAAAGCCCGGAATATTGCGGTTACCGGGCCTCATAGTCAGTTAAAGCCTGACACGCTGCCGGATCCGGCGGTTAGCGGGAACCTGCCGGTGGCCGGGGCAGTGTTCAGGAAAGCTCCTTTTCGGTAAATTCAAAAACGAATTCCCCGTCTTTGGCGTCGCAGGTAATGGCGGCAAGCTCCTTTCCTTCCATGGTGTATTCAAGGAATCTGGCACTGATGTCCGGAAGAAGATCGTTGCTGATGATGGCGTCGATGAGACGGGCTCCGGAGGCGATATTGTCGCAGCGCCGGATAATCTCATCCCGGAGCCCCTGGGTGCAGGAGAATTCCGCCCGGTATTTGCTGCGGACTCTCTTTTCCACCTTGCGGAGCTTAAGGTCAATAATTCTGTTAATGACCTGGGATCCCAGAGGATAGTAGGGCACTACGGATATTCTGCCCAGAAGTGCTGCCGGGAACACTTTCATGAGATCCGGTCTTATGGCATCAGCCAGGGTTTCCGGAGACGGGAGGCTATTTTCATCAGCACAGAGATCCATGATCTTTTCATCGCCCACATTGGTGGTGAGAATAATCACGCAGTTTCTGAAGTTGATAAGCCGTCCGGAGCCGTCCTCCATCTGTCCCTTGTCGAACACCTGGAAGAAAATCTCATGGACATCGCGGTGCGCCTTTTCAATTTCGTCCAGGAGCACTACGCTGTAGGGCCGGCGTCTGACCGCTTCGGTCAGTACGCCGCCTTCGCCGTAGCCCACGTATCCCGGAGGGGCTCCCTTGAGAGTGGAAACGGTATGCGCCTCCTGGAATTCGCTCATGTTGATGGTGATGAGGTTGCTTTCAGTGCCGTAAAGCTGCTCGGCCAGAGCCAGGGCCGTTTCGGTTTTGCCGACACCGGAGGGACCTGCCAGCATAATTACCGCTATCGGCTTGTCCGGATCCGACAGGGCGGCCCGGGAGGTCAGGATTCTCTTGGCAATAAGGGAAACCCCCTGATCCTGGCCGATTACCCGCTCCTGCATGTGCTTGCCCAGGTTGAGCACGGAGCTGATTTCATTTTTAACCATGCGTCCCAGAGGAATTCCGGTCCATTCTGAAATCACGGCACTGACGGCCTGTTCGTCCACCTCGGGAAGCACCATCGGACTGTCCCCCTGAAGCTCGTTGAGTTCGTCACGGGTTTTCTGAAGCAGTTCCCGATCCTCCTGAGAGGGGGCGGCGGCATTGTCACCGGCGCTCATCCGGCTACGGAGCTCCAGATATTTTCCGGAGAGCTCCCTTATGCTGCTGTAGCGTTCATTAAGCTTTGCGAGCTCGGCTTCGGCGTTTTCGATAGCTTTCTTAACGGAGGCGATTTCCTCGGTTCTGGTAAAGCCCTCCTGCTCCTCTCTGGAAAGAATGCCGCTTTCCAGCCGCAGGGCTTCAAGCTTTCTCGAGAGGAACTCAATTTCCGCCGGCAGGGTGCTCTGGCTCAGGGCTACCTTGGCGCAGGCCGTGTCCAGGACACTGACGCCCTTGTCGGGAAGCTGCCTGGTCGGAATGTAGCGCCGGGACAGGGTTACCGTGGCCTTCACCGCCTCGTCAAGAATGCGTACCTTGTGATATTTTTCCAGGAAGCCGGTCATGGCCCGTAGCATCCGGAAGGCCTTTTCGTCGTCGGGCTCCTGTACCAGGATATTTTCAAAACGTCTGGTCAGTGCCGGATCCTTTTCAAAATACTTCACATATTCCCGGTAGGTGGTGGCAGCTATGCAGCGGAGCTCGCCGCGGGCCAGAGCCGGCTTTATCAGATTGGCGGCGTCGTTCTGACCGGCAGTGCCGCCGGCACCGATCAGGGTGTGGGCTTCGTCAATAAAGAGAATAATGGGCACATCTGAGGATTTGACTTCTTCGATTACCTGTTTCAGACGGTTTTCAAATTCGCCCTTCATGGAGGCTCCGGCCTGCAGAAGTCCGAGATCCAGGGAGCGGAGAACGGTTCCCTTGAGACAGTCGGGCACATCCCCGTTGGCAAGTCTTACCGCAAAGCCCTCCACCACCGCAGTTTTGCCGACACCGGCCTCTCCGGTGAGTATCGGGTTGTTCTGCCGGCGGCGCAGGAGCACGTCCAGCATCTTGCGGATTTCCTCGTCACGGCCCACAATTCCGTCAATTTTTCCTTCCCGGGCCAGAGCGGTAAGGTCGGTGGTGTAAAGATCCAGCGCCTCTCCCTTCCGGAGCGCTGCGTCGTTCATGAGACCGGAAACCTGGCCGGTGCCGGTTTCCCCGGAGGCTGCCGCCGGAACAGTTTCTGCAGAGTTTCCGGTAATCTCGGCAAACTTCTCCTGGAGCAGATCGCCGTTAATCTTGATAAGCTCGGAGCTGATTTCGTGCAGCCGGCGGCTGAGATCCGGATTGAGCTTGATGGCCAGAAGCAGATGTCCGGTACGGATAAGCGGACTCTGATAAACAATGGAGGCGGCCATCCATGCTTCCTGGATGGCTGTTTCCAGAAGCGGAGAAAAGCCTGAAATGGCGCTGGCTCCCCGGGGGAGGAGATCCAGGGCCTTTACAAAATCTCCGGAAAGACGGGCTTCGTCAATCCCGAAATACCTGATAATTTCATGGAAATCGCAGGGATCCCCCAGGAGAATCTGATTCAGACAGTGAATAATGTCCACGTAGGGGTTGCCTCTGGTTTTGCAGAGAGCGGTGGCGCTTTCCAGAGAGCGGTAGGCGGTGCCGGAAAGCTTGGCAAACAGCTGTTTCTTCTTTAGCTTTATCATATTTAGGAAATCTCCTGATTATTGCTCCGGGGATTGCCGGAAGATCCGTCATTACGCCAGAGACAGTCCCTGAGAGGCTTAAAGCGACCCGGGACAGAATAAAAAAAGACAGATTGTGCCTGAATCTGTCTTTTGCATGCGCCAGAGACGGCGTTTAGGCATTCTCTACCTGGTTGAAGGAGGCTTCAACAGCGCCGTCCTTGGTATTGTCAGGCTTGATGGCGGTGTACTTCCAGGTGATCTTGCCGGCTACAATGTCCACGGTTTCGGTGGGGGCGGAGGCATTCTCCTCCAGCGGCAGCACCACCTCTCCCGGAGTTCCGGGGATTACGGTATTAACCGCGGCTCTGACAATCTTGCAGTTTTCCATGGTTACCTCGTAGACGGGAACCTGGGCACCGGCAATGGCGCGGCAGACATTGAAGGTTACCTTGGCGATTTTCTGGCCGTTCATGCAGAACTGCTGAATCTTCGGAGTGGCCTTGTCCAGCATGTGCACGAAGGTAAAGGGAGTAAAGGAGCCTCTGCCGGAAACGTCGGTAGTGCGGCCGGCGGTAATGTTCTGAAGTGAGCCGTGCTTGAAGTTAACCACCTCAATCCACTTGTTATGAGCCTTGTCAGCGGATTCGCCGTCAATGCCGTCAAGCTTGATGAAAAAATCGGAAGCCATAATTGCAATTCTCCTGTTCAAATGAATATTCTGAGAGACCCTAGAATCTGCTCAGGCGGTTCCGCTTCTGCGAAACCGCTTTTCTGTCCGCAGCTTAATGGGGGCGCGGACTGAAAACTCTCCAGGCCCTCCGGTGAGGAGGGCCGTTTCTAATGACCGTTACTTGCCTGCACTGGGAATCTTGGTAGTGAGTCTCAGAGAGGTGGTCAGTCCCTCCAGCTGATAGTGCGGACGCAGATAGAACTTGGCATTGTAGTAGCCGGGATTGCCTTCCACGTCTTCTACCACTACCTTGGCCTCTGCCAGCGGATACTTGGCCTTGACCTCCTCGGAGGCGTTGGGATCCGAGGTAACGTAATTGGAGATCCAGTTGGAAAGCCACTGTTCCATATCGCTGCGCTCCTTGAAGGAACCAATCTTGTCTCTCACAATGCACTTAAGATAGTGGGCAAAGCGGGAGGTGGCAAAAATGTACGGCAGTCTGGCCGACAGATTGGCATTGGCCGTGGCGTCAGGGTTGTCATATTCCTGGGGCTTGTTAACGGTCTGGCCGCCCAGGAATACCGCATAGTCGGTGTTTTTCCAGTAGCAGAGCGGCAGGAAGCCGTTCTTGGACAGCTCGGCCTCGCGCCGGTCAGTGATGGCGATCTCGGTAGGGCATTTCATAATGGTGCCGCCGTCATCGGTAGGGAAGGTGTGAGTCGGCAGAGACTCCACAACGCCGCCGGATTCCACGCCGCGGATATGGGCACACCAGCCGTAGTCAGTGAAGGAGCGGTTGATGTTGACACCCATGGCATAGGCGGCATTCATCCAGTTATAGTTGCGGGAATCGCCCAGATTGGTGTCTTCGGTGTAGTTGAAGCCCTCGATCGGGTTGGTGTCCGGACCATAGGGAGCTCTGGAGAGCACCCGCGGCAGAGTGAGCACTACATAGCGGCTGTCATCGGATTCTCTGAAGGATCTCCATGCGGCGTATTCCGGAGTGGAGAAGAGCTTGCTGATATCCCGGGGCTTGGAGAGATCCTGCCAGCTGTCAAGGTTCATAATGGAAGGATCTGCTGCGCTTATGAAAGGGGCATGAGCAGCGGCGGCCACCTGGGAGATGCCTCTGAGAAGCTCTACATCCGAGCCGGTCTGGTTGAAATAATAATCGCCCACCAGCGCTCCGAAGGGTTCGCCGCCGGCGGTGCCGTATTCGTCCTCGTAGATTTTCTTGAAGAGCGGACTCTGATCCCAGGAGGTGCCCTTGAACTTCTTGAAGGTCTTCAGGAGATCCTTCTTGCTGATGTTCATGACGCGGATCTTCATGGACTCGTTGCTGTTGGTGTTGTTAACCAGATAGGATACGCCTCTCCAGGCACTTTCCAGATTGGTGAAATCCTTGTTGTGAATGATTTCGTTAACCTGGGTGCTCAGCTTCTTGTCCAGCTCGGCAATGATCCCTTCAATGGTCTTGATGGCATCATCGCTGACGATGTTCGCATTTTCCAGAGCCTGACCCACCAGGGTCTGCACGGCACTCTGCACGGCAGACTTGGCCTCATCGGACTTCGGCTTGAATTCCTGTTCCAGAAGCCGGTCGAAATCGGAAACTTCAAAGCCGGCGGCTTCCTGTCCCTGGACTGCGGTTTGTTCGAGTTCGCTCATCTTAAATTACTCCTTGTCTTCAGTCTGTGCAGCAGCGGCTTCAGTCTTTTTCGGGTTGGCTTCCTTGGAAAGAGCCTTCAGCAGGGCGGGATCCTTGAGAATCTTGGCAATAAGCTCTTCGGCGCCGGTTTTGCCATCCATATAGCTCAGCAGGTTGGACAGCTGCTTGCGGGCCTCCAGAAGCTGCTTAAGTCCGTCAACCTTTTCGGCAACCTTGTCCGGAGAGAAGTCATCCATGCTCTCGAAGGTGATGTCCACGGCCAGATTTCCTTCACCGGTAAGAGTGTTCGGCACGGAGAAGGCCACTCTCGGCTTGATGCTTTTCATTCTGTCGTCGAAATTTTCGGCACTGAACTCCTGAAAATTCCGGTCTGCTACGTTGGGAAGCGGCTCGGAGGGCTTTCCGGAAAGATCCGACATCACACCCATAACAAAGGGCAGATTAACCTTTTTTTCGGAGCCGTACAGTTCGACATCGTATTCAACCTGAACTCGCGGGGCACGGTTTTTGCCCACAAATTTCTGAGAATTGGTACTTGCCATGGGGATTTATCTCCTTAAGTGTCTGTTTAAAACTATTTAACAGCTTTTGCAGCATCCGTATTTATGACGTCCGCGCTGCCGGGCGGTTACAGATGCCTGAAAAATCAGTATTCAGAGTCAGATTCCTTAACGCCCAGCTGCTCCCGGGCCTTTTCCAGCGAATTCCGGTCAATTTCCGTAAGAATTTCCATGAAGTTCATTTCCGACATTCTGATGGCTCTCTCGAGGAGGTAGGGAAGCGGACTGGAGGGTTCGGTGTTTCTAAAGTACTCGGCGCTCTTTCTTATCATGAGAAGGGCGTCCTGACGGTTAGTGATAATAAGGGAGGCCAGATCCCTGAATTCATTCTGCGTTCTGGGGGCGGGCTGTGCTGCGGCTGCTCCCGCGCCGGAGGCCGCTATACTGCCAGTAGCTGCGGCATCGCTCACATCGCCCTCGGCCGGCAGGAGAGAACCCAGGAATTTGCTCAGGTTCCCGATTTCCTTTTCCAGCGTTTCAAAATTCACAGACGCGATCATTCCGATCTTTTCATTGATAGTGTCTTTGATTTTTGTCAGAAGCTCCCGCACCTCTGCAAGAAGTCCGTACTGCTTCTCAATTATACTGCGGGGCAGACTCTGGAATTCCGCGCTGAGCTGTGCAGGATCGGGTTTCTGGGTGTCCTCGCCGGCCTGAATTACCCCCTGTGCCAGAAGCACGTCCCGGAGAGAATAGGGAAGCTCTTCCACAATCCGGCGTTTCCGGAACCGGCCGACAAAGTCTATGGGGTCGTTGTAGCTGCCGGGCTTGGGGGACAGAATGCTGAGAATGTTCAGGCGCTCGGTCGGATCGTTGTCATCGTCCGGATCAAGAAGGGGATAGCAGCGATCCCAGAGCTCCGAACACAGATAGTCGATCATCTGAAGCCCCTGGAGCATTCCCTCAAGACCGTTCAGACAGAAGGCGCTCAGGGTATGATAGACGGCGACCCGGAGATCTCTGGTCTTAGACCACAGGGAAATGGTGTTTTTAATGAGAGACCGGTAGTCGGGATCCTTTCCTTCGCTGACTGAATCTCCCATTTCCGAGGGCGGGACACTGAGGGCCAGCTCCTCCATCTGGAGATAAAGTGAATCGTATTCGAGATTCTCTCCGACATCTCCGTCAGGAAGCAGGGTCAGAAGGGAGTCAGTATTCGGCAATTCCATAGTCAGTCAGAATCCGCTAATTTGATTTGTACTGGTGCCTCCGGAGCACAGAAAGTACCATGCGGCATAATCTCCCTGATTTTACATGAAAGCATTTAAGGGATAGTGATCCGGTGTTCATTTTTATTTTACATAAAAGCATTTCAGGGATAGTGATCCGATGTTCATTTTTCAAAAAGGACTCAGTGCCGGTATCTGAAATATTAAGATTTTTCGGCATTTGTCACAGTTGACACGGTTTTTAGGGTGATTTTTGAGCGCCGGAGCCCTGAAAATATCCGCTCCGGCTCTCCTGCTCCGCAGAAAATCCCCTGGTGGCGGGAATGCGGTTATTTTTCGGGACCTTTTTCTCGGTCTCTCCTGCAGGTTCCGGTTCTTCAGGGCCTTCTGACTGTGCTGGACGGCCATGGAAGGTTCCGGTTCTGTCCTCCTGAAGGTCTAAGTGCTTTCCACTTTTGTCTCGTCCGGAGGGAAGGCAAAAGGCCCGCTGCCGTTTTCTTATGGAGGAAAGGGGGCTTTTGGAGGCTTTCGCAGAGATAAGCGCGGGCCAGTCAGGATTTACCGGGGGACTCTAAAAAACTGTCTGTTTATTCTCCTCTGGAGATGCCTGGCGGTTTCAGCGTCAAAAATCTGCTGGCGGGACGGTCTGAAATCCGGCAGATCTGCGGCAATTTACCGGGCAATGGGAATCATAGCTCCTTTCCGGCCACGAAAATTCAGCGGAGACCAAAATTATTTAGCCGTAAAAGCAGTTATGGCATGATTTTTTCATAAAGCCCCACGGGAGACGGATTTCTCAGAAGTTTCTAAAATGGCTTTATACGTAAACACCAACATTTCATCACTGAATGCCACCCGGCATCTTGCCAGTGCTGCCGGTTCTCTGGATACGGCCTTTAAGCGGCTGGCATCCGGACTCCGCATTAACAGCGCCAGGGACGATGCCGCCGGACTTCAGATATCAGACCGCCTGACCGCGCAGATCAACGGTCTTGAGCAGGGCAACCGCAATGCTCAGGACGGCATCTCCCTGTGTCAGACAGCCGAGGGGGCTCTGGATGAAATGACAAATATGTACCAGCGTATCAGGACACTGGCTTTGCAGTCAGCCAACGGTACCAACTCTGCCGCAGACCGTCAGGCGATTCAGAGGGAGGTAGAGCAGCTGTATGAGGAAATTAACAGAATCGGCAATGACACAACCTTTGGCGGCATTCATATTCTTGACGGGTCCCTCACTGCTCCGACTGATTTTCAGGTAGGTGCCAATGCCCGGGAGACGGTAAGCGCTGATCTCACGGCGGGGCTCAGACCTCATGATATTTTTGAGACGCTCTATAGCAACCAAAAAGTCGTCTAATATAAACTCAAGTAAATAACAGAAATCGACTTTTTAGAAAAATAACGGAAAAACTTGAAAAAACTGACTGATTTTTAGAAAAAAATCAGTCTTTTTTATTGCTTTTTAATTGTGTGTATATTATAATACAATATACACACAATTAAAGGAGAGAGTTATGCCATCAATTCCTTCAGGAGAAATTAAAACTGTTATAGTTCATGTCCGTCAGAAGAACGGAGATATCTACGTTCTGGAAAGAAAAATCAAATATGATCCGGAGAAAAAGTACAACAAAATACTAAGTGCAAAACTACTCTCTAAAATTCCCAAGGGCTCTGAAATTCCTGTGCCAACACGTGCAAAAAGAAAGAAATCAGATGCA
>NZ_KB899641.1:0-7345 GCF_000378405.1 Succinimonas amylolytica DSM 2873
TGATTGGCCCTGAGGATCTTTTTTTCTTTGGTTCGGAGTAACTGGCTTGTATAGTTAATAAAGGAAGAAATACAGAATTCCTTAAGATTTACAACCCTTTCGTCTGTTTCCAGGCTAGCCTGAGAGGCTCCAGGAAGAAAATCCTTTGCTCTGATGATTCTCAGCAGCGCAATAATTTCGATAACGAATGACGGATACCGTTCAAACGGCACTAGGGTATCCGGGAATACAACGTGGGTAACGTTGTTGCCGGTATATTCTTCATAAATTCCAGTTTCTTCGTATCTGGATTTGGTCTTTGCCTCGTCTCTCTTTATGCGGCATACGCAATTGCTATTGGTACACTGGCACCTCGGTAAAAAGAATAGATCCAGCCTGTCATCTTCAGGAGAAACAATGATTTTATAAGCGTAACCGTAATGAGTGCACGGAGCCCCGCAGTATGGGCATTTGAGAGACACAGAATTCTTTAATCTGTAGCGATAAACTGTACCCAGAAGGTTATTTCTCTTCAGGAATGCTATTAACTTTCCAACAGCACTAATGGAATTTATTACACAATTTGCTTCCACCAGGAACCGTTTATTTGATAGAATGATCATGCTTATATGCAGGAGAACCATTCGTTTGTCGCTAAACATTGGGAGTGGTTCTCTTAAGTCCTTATTTCATTTCTTTTACTTCATTGTTCTTCTGTGTTGCCACCATCGTCTAACACTCTGTGTTCCCCTGACAAAAATTCGGCTACCACAACTTTACATCTTCCAGACCTTAAAACACAATATTACACCATTGCTGTAAAGTATGTTACAGAAGCTGAGACAAAGCCAGTGAGCAATATTGTATCTCCGAAGTTCAGATATTGGGACAAACCGATTGAGCAAAAGAGGGACATATTATCTGGTCATCGACACAGTGATGCGCTCAATCAGACGTCTGACCAGTGCCTCATCGTACTCGACAATCTGAGTTTCCTGCTCATCCAGAAAGGCTTTAAGGTCTGAAATCTTCTGTCGGACTCCATCCTTTTGGCATCGTCGAGTGTGCATCAGATCTGACTAAGCCTTACACCATGAAGCCGAAGGTGTATTCCGCATTGAGTTATGAGGTTAAATCTGACGAAATGTTGCTTACCGTTCACTGCTGGTTTGCTCGAAAATCCTGTCCTGGAAATTGGCTATTCGGGAAGTTGGGCGATTTGGCTCAGGAAGTAAATAGCCGACTCGGGGAATGATGAAAAAGCCGACAATACTACTAGGAGCGTCGGCTTGATATCAATGTACTAGCTTAAAAATTCTCTAAAGTCCCGAAGATTTATATGCCTCAACTTGAGCAATTATCTTAGGATCAAGTTCTGGAATATACTCATCGTTAATTAACCGATCAGCATAGGAATATCCAGCCTTTGGTAAGAGATCTATTGCAAGGCTGTCAAGTATTCCGAGCTCGTCATACTTCTCAGTGTCAAAATCAATCCTATAGTAAAAATAACCTAAGAATTTATATGGTTCAATGACAGGATGATCCTGACCTCCATAACTCCAGAACAAATTTGCAAAATTGATTGCGGATTCGGGGGTTTTACATTCAGTAAAAAGATAGTTTATCCAACTTTCAAATGTTTTTTCCCATCCAAATTCAGATATTTGCTGTTTTACTTTTTCCCTAGTTTCCTTACGTTGCTCCTTGGAACTAAAACCATAAGTACGATTGAACAGCAAATGTGTCTGCTCATCAATTTTGTTACTGCTCATTTTTTCTCCACTTAGAATCTTCATCAAACAATTCCTTGTTAGTGTTGTGCAGACGACTTGGTGAATAAAAAAAGAGCCAGTAGTGATAAAACTGGCTCTCGAAAAAATTGTCAATCTTGACCAAGTAATTCAGTGTAATCATCCATGATGACTTCCGAGAATGGTATCCCCTCAATTACCCGACTCTCAAGTAAATCATGCATATCAGCGTATTTTCCTATCAATTCGTACTTACGTCTATGCTCAGATGATATTTCATCATCTCTCAATACTTTTTTGTAAAGACCAAAAAGAACGTCTCTTCCATCTGGTAAGACCTTTATTTCATCCTTGTACATTGACCAGGTATGTAACCTATATTCTGTTCCGTGATACGAAAAATCGAGCCCGTACCAATGCCCTTCTGATGGGGCCCATTCTCCAACATATTGAGATGTAAACTCATCGAGCGATTTGTATTCATTTATTCTCATTTTAGGTTAAACTCCTTCTTTATCTTATTCGCTAGTTTTATTTCTTCTGCTGTAGGCGGTACTCCTGGATCATTTTTATTATGACTCAAGTGTACATGTCTATGGGGTTGTACTCCATCATGATCATGACTAAAATCTATACTAACAGCTTGTTGATGCTTTTCATCATAGTAAGCGAGATGTTTTAACACTCCATTTTTAACAACGGCATATACACGTCCTGCTGTATGAGAAAATTCCGGAGCCTTTACGCTGTTAGAATCCTGGTAAACAACGATAACGTTAGGATTGGTGGAAAGCACACCTATTTTATGATAATGCTGACCTCCTTCGACAAAATCAAAACTTTCTAAATCTACAAAAGCACCTCTTGAACCCATTTTTACTCTCCCTCCATGATTGTAAATACTTTCTCATTAAACAAAGAAAGCTGCTCATACTTTCTATTAAAACCATCAATATACCTAAAGTTAATAAAAGTACCAAACATTCCTTCTATCATGTCCCCATAAACAATAACCAATGATGGATTAATTCTTACCATCATTTGTTTAAACCCCATAAGAAATCCTTCAATATTTGAATGACAACCTAAAGTGGAAATTGCAACTACGGAACCGCACTCGATTCCTTCAAAGCACAGATCATATGTGTCTGGTAAAGCCCAAACGACAGTTGGTATAACTTTACATCCGTAATTTTGCCATGTTCGACCCAGCCATCTTGACATATAAATGTTATGCCTTATATCATTGATGTTCATGGATGGATAAACACTAAAATCAGGTGAACATACTGCTGCAAATGATTGCCAAAGACATACTTTTCCCAACGGATCATTCCACAATCTCATTAGTTCCTTATCATAGTTAAACATCAGCAATAAAGAATTGGTATTGTTTGCATTAACTGATGCATTTTTTAAGTTAGTTACTTTTATGCTGTTCCAATCAATATCTGCGATATCTGTCTTTCGGATAACAGGTCTCTGGTACGCATCATGTTCACAACCGCCTACGATTGGTCTGATGATTTTGAACTTTTCATATTCGGTCAAGCCTTTATTCATGTGCGCTCCTCCTTTTTATGAAATCATAAACAAAAGTGCCGTTCGGAGATGCAATGCTTGAAAAATAGACGTAGAGAATCTACAGTGACAAACATCACAATAAAACAAATTGACTTTAGAGTGATGTGTGCTAACATGAACTTGTCTACGGTTTGTGTCAGCACTCATTGCTCTCCAAACTAAATCTGAATGTGCGACAGGTGACATCAGTCGCTTGTTGTGCATTCATCCCATGTCACGGGTTCTTATGTCCTGTACTACATAGTTTTATCTCCGTGTTATTCCTTGTTTATTTTTCAAGCCACCTATACATAGGAATTTTAGAGCTGAATTCTGACCAGTCCAAAACCTCATCTTTTTGTAGCCTGCCTAAGACAATATAAGGCTGTACATGAACTTTTTTAGCAAAGTCCACAATATCATTCCAGCCTATCTGATTTTTCAAACTAAGAAATTCCTTGTAACTTTCTAAAGGAATAAGAAAATCTCTAGCATAACGATCTGCTCTAATTTCTATCTCGTTGTCTATTGAATCAAAATCAACAAATTTAACCTTATAATCTCCGTTGATTATATGAGCTATTTCATGAAATAACGTAAACCAAAATATGTCAGCTCTTTGTCTTCTTAAAGTAAGACAAAGAATTATCTTTTCCTCTGCCACTTGTTTAATAAAACCTTGAACGGGAGCTCCTCTAAAGTGCTTTACTATTTTGAAGGCAATACCACATGTAGCCAATAATTCTTGTAATGCAGTGCACCCATCTTCAAGTGATGGATTAAACATCAATTCTTTTATTTCATTCAGTTTATTTTTCAATAAATCCAAGTTCAGACAAGAACTTACCTCTAAATTTTCTGTTTCCTTTTCACAAAGTCTTTGCCAAGCGAATAGAACGTACGGATCAATTTTCCCATTGGATGACAGTTGAGCTCTGTATGCTGCGTCATAGGTAACCTTGGGAATAAGAGCTAGATCGCTAATGTTTAACAATTGTCTAAGTTGGATAACTTTACTTGTTGGCGAGCAGTCATTGTGTACATATTGTTTAGTTATAAAGTGTTTGAGTATATCACCAAGATTTTTCAACACACCTAGTTCATCGTTACTGATATTGCTCTCTTCCTGTTTATCCAGTTCGTAAATGTCATATTCGTTTTGAATATTTTGCCAGAACAGTGCATCATACCCCTCAAATACATATCCTAATTTTTTAGCGAACGATGCAGTTATGCTTCTATCCCCGTTAAGCAAAGTACAGATATGTTTTTCAGTGGAGCTGGTTCTAGCGGCCAGATCTCTTCTGGACATTCCAGTTTGATCTAACAGTTCCTGTATTTTATCTCCAGGACGCTCGACTTTTTTCTTTTCCATAAATTACCACCGATAACAATTTCTCATTCAAGAGTAACACACTTTAGATGCAAACACAAGTTTTATTACCATAATGGTAATTTTGTAACAATATTTTCTTGACGAGTTTTAAGTTTTATAGATATTACCGCTGATTATTCAGCTTTTTAAGTGTTTTTTCTTTTGCATACATCCCGCTCTCCTGTTCACCAAACAGCCAATCAGCCTTATTGCCAAAAATAAATCCGCTCAAATCAGCCTCTGATGTCCAGTACATTGTAGGAGATAACGATTTATGAATTCACAAAACACCAACTTTTCTCCTACTACAACTGATGAAATGCTGAACGATATCCGGTACTCGAAGGAACAACAACTGAATAAACTCATGCTCGTACGGTGACTTATATCCCCAGCCGAGTTTCAAGCTTTAACAGACATCAACCGAGAGACCTTAAGCCCATTATTCAAGGAAATACTTCCAAATACCGGTTGCTATAAACAGCCTTCAGAGTGATTTATATGACAGGAAGGACGATATATGAAAACAGTCCGTAAAAAGAAACTTGTATGGATTGCTGACGGGATAAGGCTTTGAGTTATGAGGTTAAATCTGACGAAATACTGCTTACAGTTCATCGCTGGTTTGCTCTAAAGTCCCGTCCCGGAAATTGGCTATTCGGGAAGTTGAGCGATTTGGCGCAAACTGTGAATAGCCTACTTGGGGAATAAGGAACCTATTTATTTGAAAAAAGGCCGGCAAATAAAAGAACTGTGCCGACATTCATGGATAGATAATTTAGTGATTAAAATCACGTAACCTACGTTAAGATAATTTCACTTCTTGTTAATTCTCCTCTCATGTTAGGTTCTTCTGCAATTCTTTCGTAAAAATCATTGGGACTTGTAATAATATTTATTAGATTATGGCCTCTGTTAATAATTATTTCTTCAGAAATAATCCAACTATCCTTTTCAAAACATATTTCCTCACCATTGGTCAAAGTAAAAATTATAGCCCTAGTAAGATCTATGTCGTACTCAAGAAGTGATTTCATGTAAATTTTTTTATTTTCATTTACTATACGAATATTTGCAATTTCCTTATTAATTAAATTATCACGCATTTCAACTTCTCTAAGACCCGATACTATGTTAGCATCAGTGGTTTCATTTAAGTTAAAAATAGCTATATCCTCTGTTGTTCCAAAATAATCATGAGGCTGTAATGTATTCTCAAGTGAAAACACCTTATTATCAATATATAAACCAACAATCTGATATACGGAATTTGTAAACACAAAGTCATTGCACTTGTATTTTTTGAATGACAAACCTACAGTATCCCTAAAAATTGAAGGATTAATTAGATGATTGAATTTCTTCACTTAGAATATCCCCACTGCAGTTCAGCACACTCAACCTCAGAAAAAATGCCTGTTTTTCATACTGTAAATATGTTTCAGCAAACTCATTTTTCAAAGAAATACATCCTAAAATTCATTGTGTAAATTTTATCCACTCCCGCTGAAACCGCATGAATACTGGGTTTCTTTAGGCTTTATCACGTGACAGCAGTACAACCGTCTCAACGTGCAAGGAGGAAATCGATTCTATATCAAATATTTATTTTTTTGCACATAAAAAAGTGTACACAAACATCTCAACTATGCGTTAATTATAGTGTCATAGTGAACATATCTGCTGTTTTAACATCCATCAGATATTGCAGATTCAGTTTTGGCACATGCGTGTGCCAAATTACCCCATCAACGTAAACTGCTACCAAAAAGCTCAATTCGGAACGCACTGCGTTCCAAGTTGGAAAAACGGCATAAAACTTACGCATATTTCTCAGTCTCAGAAACAGCTACGACTATTTCAGTCGGAAATAACATGTATTTTTTCCGGTACCCTCGCGCTTTAATTCACCCGATGCAACCATATTTCTAAGAGCACTTTCAACTGAGCTTATACTTAATGAAGGACATTGTTCTCTGATATCCTGTTTTGTAAATCGGCCAATTTTATTCTGAGTTGCCATTCTTACCTTTTCTATGGCTGAATGTTTTGTTTCAACAATGGCAAATCTGTCAGCAAAATCTCTATAAGCTGAGAGAATAGTACCAAGAAGGTATTTCACAAACGGAATAGGATCGTCTTGTCCTTCATGCCAGCCATCCTGCGATGCAGCAAGCGCATCATAATAGAGATCCTTATTCTTGGCTATTTTGGCCTCTAATGAAATATACTTGCCAACGTAAAATCCGCTCCTGTAAAGAAGAAGCGTTGTCAGAAGTCTGCTCATTCTGCCATTACCGTCATTAAAAGGATGTATGCACAGGAAGTCATGAATAAAAATCGGTATAGCAATTAACGGCTCCAGTTCCATATTTCCGATGACGCGATTATACTCTTCGCAGATACGATCCAGAGCCTCCGGTGTTTCATAAGGAGCAAGAGGTGTAAATAGTGTTTCTGTATGTCCGTCAGGATATGTTGCACTAATATAATTCTGTACCGTTTTTGTTCTTCCTGCTATAGGGTTGTTCATATGGCTGTACAGGATTTTGTGCAGTTGCAAAATGTAATTTCTGGTAATGGGGATTGCATCAAAGCTTTCATGGATAATTCCCAAAACATCTCTGTATCCGGCTATTTCCTGTTCATCACGATTTTTAGGAGTAGTTTTTTC
>NZ_KB899641.1:10190-58079 GCF_000378405.1 Succinimonas amylolytica DSM 2873
ATAAACCAAACTTTTTCAAAAAAAATTAAAGGTTGACTTTCTTTTAATGAATACAACTTATGATCAAACAAAAGTCAACCGCTATATAATAATAAAAATTGCAAAACAAACTTATGATACTACCTTAATCTCGATGCCCGACTTGAATTTCACCTTAAAGCGGTCATCATAGACAGTGATGGTCTCTACGAGCCGTCGTACCAAAGCATCATCGTACTCCTGAACTTCAGTGCCCTGCCCGGAGAGGAATGATTCCATCTCTGCAAATCTTATTCGAGCTCCCTCTCTATTCGCATCATCGATCTGGAGCCGGTACTTTTTCTCACGGAGCTTCATAATCTCATCACCAAGAGCATCGCAGTTCTGACGAGCCTTGGTCAGTCTGATGATCTCCTGCTGCTTCTCATTGATTTTCTCATCTATTTCAGCAACAGCCTTAAAATTACTGATGCCAAGAACTTTTGCAATATTGGCTTTTAGCTGTGGCAGGAAATTATCCTGTTTTGCGTAGACCTCATTGATGGCTTTCAGTACCACTGCGTGAAGATCAGTTTCATTTACCGTTCTCGCCGGGCAGTCTATCTTAGACCGTTTCTTTTGGAGACGTGAAAGGCATCGCCATACATTTCTTCTATTTCCACGTATGTTCCACTGGGTTCTCTGAAAAACCTCACCGCAATGAGCACAGAAGACAATGTTTGTAAAAGCGTACTTGCCACTGTACTGTCTGCGTCTCAACACATTGGTTTCAAGGCTGGCACGTCTGGCCATCTCCTCCTGAACCCGCAAAAACAGATCCCTCGGAATGATGGGCTCATGATTGTTCTCGATATAATACTGTGGAACCAGTCCTTTATTCTCCACCCGCTTTTTGGTAGGAAAATCTGTGGTGACAGTCTTCTGCAGGAGGGCGTCGCCAATGTACTTTTCGTTTCTGAGAATCTTACGCAAAGTCGTTGCAACCCACCTGGTTTTGCCCGCTGCTGTCTTAATACCATCAGCCTCCAAACCTTTGCTGATGATGTTGTAGCTGTAACCTTCCAGATATTCCCGAAAGATGCGTTTCACCACTTCAGCCTCTTCCTTGTTGATGATGAGCTTTCCGTTCTCATCCTTGTCATACCCAAGAAAACGTGTGGTGCAGACCTGTACCTTCCCTTGGCTGGTAGCGGTACTGAAGTCCGAGTTTAACGTTCTGCGAAAGACTCTCGCTTTCCTGCTGAGCCAGAGATGCCATGATGGTGAGCATCACCTCACCTTTGGCATCAAGTGTGTTGATACTTTCTTTCTCAAAATATACCGCGATGTTCTTATCCTTGAGCTGCCTTATGTATTTAAGGCAGTCCAGAGTATTACGGGCAAAACGGCTGATGGACTTGGTAACCACCATGTCGATTTTGCCAGCCATGCAGTCATTGATAAGCCTGTCGAACTCAACACGGTTTTTGGTGTTGGTTCCTGATATACCGTCATCAGCATATATGCCGGCACTTTCCCATGCCGGATTCTGCTTGATGTATTTCGTGTAGTGCTCCACTTGAGCTTCGTAGCTTGTTGCCTGCTCATCGGTATCAGTAGACACTCGGCAGTAAGCTGCCACTCGTGTTTTGGAACTTCATCCTGAACAACTCTGGTACCGACACGCTTTTTGGCGGGGATCATAGTTATTGATGCCAATTTATACCTCTCTTACTTCTATTAAACTGTAAAGGTACTCAGCCTGAGCAAAGGGTTCTGCAATCCTCTTTTTCGCTTTTCCCATGGTGAATTCTTTAGGGATTATGATTTTGTCGGAGAATGTCTTTTTCTTGTGGTCTCTGCCAAGTCTGGTACTGCGCCTGCGTCTTTCCTGCTCTGCCGCATCAAACATTTCCCTGTCAATGATGGCAGGATAAAACTCATCCCCGAGATAGTGACGGTTCTGCAGAAGACGTTTCACACTGCCATGATTCATATGCAATCCCACCTGCTCTGCAGCATCCATGTAGCTCATCCCGGACAGATACCCTTTATAAATCTGCTTTATCTGTCTGACTTCTTCTTTGCAGACAACCGCAATACCGTTCTGAATTCTGTATCCTAATGGAGTATGTCCTTTGTTCATTTTTGAATTGCCTCACTAAGATTAAGTCCGCATTTCAGATGGAAAGAAACAGAGGCTCTTGAGACGATAGTCGCATGATCGACAAAGTTTTCAAAAGCCTCCCCGTCAAACTCCGAAAGCATCTCCTTTTTCCCGGTAAACCGGATAAGTTCCTCCAATGCCGCTGTTCGATGTTTCACATCGTTAGCACCGTTGATAGTCTGCTCCTTCTCCTTCCTCAGCTTTTCAGTTTCATTGATGAGGCTGTTGTTCTCCTGGGCAAATGCCGCCAAATCCAGATATCCCTTGCCGGCAAGCAGGGAAAGAGACTGTCTGCGGTCAGTCATTTCACTTATGGCCGCATCAATCTCTGCCATTCGTACCCTGTTGGCATTGTTATTCTGCCTGCGGATATCATTAAGAAGTCCCTGCAAAAGATCGACACTGGCAAAAATCAGCTTGTTCATCATGGTGGAAAAAGCTGATTTCAGAGCAGACTCCTTTACGTACTTCATCGAGCATTTTTCCTTATGGTGGAGATGCTCACGGCATACCCATACCGGAGTTTTAACAGTGCCGATGGTATTTATATGTCTGACGAGCATTGCTCCGCATTCACCGCAGACAATTTTCCCGGTAAATGGATAATGGGTATTTGTCTTTCTAATGTTGAGGTGCTTCTCCTTTGCCCGGTGTTCCAGCGAATTCTGAACCGCATCAAACACCTCCCTGCTGATAATGGCTTCGTGGTGTTCCTTTGCATAAAACTGATCCGCTTCGCCATAGTTCCAGCGCCGCCTGCAATTAGAATCTTTGTATGTTTTCTGAAACAGACAGTCACCGATATATCTCTCGTTTTTTAAAATTGAACATACGGTTGATGCCCGCCACTTACCACCGTTCCTTGTTGGAACATTATTTTCAGTAAGCAGTTGTGCAACCTGATGAGAACTGAGTCCTTTCACGCTGTTGTCGAACGTGAATCTGACCCACGTAGCCTCATCCTCATTTATTGAATAAACCCCGTCTTTAATTGAGTAGCCGAACGGAGCACAGCAGGACTTGAAAGTACCATCCTCAAAACGGCAGCGAACGCTCCACGTGTTGTTCTGCGATATTGATTCAGACTCACTCTGAGCCAGACTGCTCATCACTGACAGCAGCAGTTCAGATTCCATCTTCTCAGTGTTGAGATTCTCTTTCTCAAAGTAAACCGTGATGCCAAGTTCCTGAAGTCTGCGAACCAGTTCAAGACAGTCTGTGGTATTTCTGGCGAAACGGCTGAGCGACTTTGTTAAAATCACATCGATTTTCCCCGCTTCGCAGTCCTGCATCATCTGCATCAGCGCCGGACGCAGATCCTTCCTTCTGCCTGTTATGCCCTCATCGTAATAAAGTCCGGCATACTCCCATTCAGGATTTGAGGATATGTACTCCTCGTAATGAGTCTTCTGGGTTTCGAGGCTTTCAAGCTGCTCCTCGCTTCCCGTAGATACGCGGCAATAGGCAGCCACCCGCTTACGCATCAGTATTTTTCCATCTACTGACGGCTCTATTTTGATTATCTTTTTCATTGTCTCGTTTCCTCTGTTCTCGGTAACATATTTGCTCTGTGTGCCTGCTATAGCAACTCAATAATCAGAATAATGGAGCGAGATATGTCGGGAACGAGAGCCTGTTCTCCGCCATAATAAGAAGGTATTCATCACGGCAGATCACTCCACCGTTCAACATATTTCTTGTTATCATTTCCGCCCATAAGAACATAAATTCAGTCTTCAGCTGCTCCGGTGTCAGAGGCTTAACCTCTGATTTAAACGGCAGAAAATAACCACTCTGTTCGAAATCAATTATCTTTTTCATATAATTACCCCCGTGGCTATACCATTACTCTGTATGCCGTTTATAGCAACTCAACAATCGAGTATTGCGGAGAGAAAGGTCGGAAACGTGGTTTTGTTTTCTGCCATAATGAGACGGTACTCATCCTGCGTAATGAGTCCCCGATTGAGCATCATTCCGGTAATCTGTTTAGCCCTTAAATAGTTGAACTCGTTCTTAAGTTCCTCAGCCGTGTATTTTCTGATGGCCTTACTGTCAGTCTTTGATTCGTTTGTCGGCATTTCATAGCTCCTGTACGCAAAACATCTGTTCCTACTCTCTATGTTCAGCAGGAGCCATTTCTGACAAAAATAATTTCAGAAACTTCTTTTCGCTTTTCTGCCCCCTAAAAATGCTCGGTTTTACACAAAGATTTATGACTCTTATCTAGCCTACGTTGAGAGATTTGGGAAACTGACTAAAGAAATGGCAATAATGTACTGGACATCAGAGGCTGATTTGAGCGGAACGATTTTAGGAAATGTGGCTGATTGGCTATTTGGTGAGCAGGGGATTTGTAGAAGATGACATTGAATGTGATATAAGTCTAAAAAATAATGGTGTTTTATAATCTGATCACAGATATAAGATCAAAGTAAGCTCAAAACTGATAAAAAAATAAACCAATGGTAAACTTGTAAGTATAGGGTTTTTATAGTGCTACAAGCAGGTGGCAACAGTGTGCGGCTTATCAAATCCTTAAGGAGAGGGGAAGGCTTCCGCATAAAGATTAATTGATTTATTTTCTATTCAAAAAGGTGATGTTATGGGTTTTTGGGATCTGGCTAAAAAAGGTTTAGACGCAATTAGTGAAAATGCAGCTGAGTATAGGGAATTACAAGCGAAGTATGAATCCTACAGTGATGAACAATTGAAAGATATTCTTAGATCATCTTATTCATCTATGAAGGAAAAGGCTGCAGCGCGGAAGGTTTTAAAAGAACGTGGTTACGATAATCCGTATAGATAAAAACGTTAGGAAATTGTATGGATAAGAACAAAACTACGGTTACTCGATATACCTGTTCTGTAAGGTATGTTGATAAAAGAGGACATACAGGGTACAGGACTGTTGTAGTAACTGCTGATATGGATTTGGCTGCCATGAAAATGGCAGAGGGTAACGTCAAAATGCAGATTCCTGACGCAGTTGAAGTCGTCTGTGTAACCTGCAGAAGATCGTGATTAAATAGTGTTATAGGAGTTTTTTATATGGCTAGATGGAGTGCTAGAGTTCGTTGTTATTTAAGGAATAGTTCGATAGGTAGTAGTTATGAAATGTCGATCTCTTCAATTATTGCTGACAGTGAGTACGAGGCTAGAGAAATTATCCTATCAAAAGCAGCATCAATGAAGCCTAATTATGAGAATTTTGAGATTATTGAAATTCACCAGATGGGTTAGCAGTTGTTTTGATTGGAGAAGATTGTGGGGATATGTAATAGTTATTAATTAACGTATCCTTGAGTGGTCGTGATTCGGAGGTTTTATGGGACTTTTCGGTGAGTTGTTTGGTTCTTTTGCTAAAGGTATGGCGAATGGGATAGCTAACGGAATTAAGGAAGAATTGAATAAAGACCCCATTATTCGATTTGGTGAGGAAATGAAGTACATTAAATCCAAATATAAGTCCTTGGATAATGAAAAATTAATAGACAAGGCTTATAATGCTGAAGATCCTGTTCATAGAGGTATTGCGTGTGACGTTTTAAATTCACGTGGATACATAATGACAACATGGAATCTTCAAATTTCAGGTGAATTTTCGATAGGACCCGATAAAGTAAAAGTTGTAGATCTTGGACGTAGAACTATGACAGCCCACGATAGAGCAACAGCAATTAAAATGGCAAATGAACGAATTTTACCTGAATTTGCTTCAAAGAGACCTGAGTTAAAGAATTTTACTATTACATCTTGTGTTAACACAGAATGGGTTGCATCCATTCGTGGTTTTCTTAATAATGGTCATTCTGACATCCTTACTATGAAACTTGTATGTGGCATTGACGATGACGAAGAAGCCGTTAAAAATGAATTTATGAAAGAGGCGTCACACAGATATGATAACTATAAAAATTTTAAGATAGAATCCATTCACAGAGTAATTGAATAGAAAATGATTTTTTTAAAACTCCTAACAGTCCACAACATCATTTTTGCCAAAAACGGATGGCTATTTTAAAGGCCTTGCTGTATCGAACTAAGTAGAAATCGACTTTTTGCACCGGGTTTATTTATATGCTAAGCAAGAGGAGAAAATAAGGTAAAGCAGACTGTAGCACCATCAGTCTGCTAAATTGCCCTCTTACTCCCCAAGTCGGCTATTCACCGCTTGAGCTAAATCGCCCAACTTCCCGAACAGCCAGTTTCCCGGACAGTTTTTCTTGGCAAACCAGCGGTGAACGGTCAGCAGCATATCATCACTCCTGACCGAATAACTCAATGCCTTATTCCGATCTGCGATCCACAGCAGTCGTTTCTTTCCGTTCCTTCTACAGATATCAACGCACAGATCTACCAGGGCGGCATACACCCCCGGCTTCATGGTGTATGGCTCAATCATATCAGAGGCGCATTCGATAGTAACGGCTCGCTGGTCGTTGTCCCGGGAAGATGAGCACCAGGAGCGGTTCTGCTCATCAACACAAAGTCCGATTCTGCCGTCAGCCCCGATGCAGTAGTTGCAGCTTGCCTGTCTGCTGCTATCCTTAAAGCAGTCACAGATCCTCTCAACACTAAGCTGACCGACAACTGCATGGGGTGTAATTCTGCTGATGGCGCAGGTTCTTTTCCCTGAATGGTTAGGACTCAATTTTGTAAAACCCTCTAATGGACTATTTGCCACTTTCATTCTCCTTATTTTCTGATTTATCGTGTAACTGGTTTAAAGCCTTTTTGACCACAGTCGGTATCGGCAGACCAAGGTGTGATGCATTCTCAAGAAGACTGATGCCCTCGTTTGAGAGGTAAAAGAAAATTACCGCAGTTCTGAGTACGCTCCCGGTCTGAAATATTCTTGTATCCAGAATGGTAGCAACGCCTACCAGCATGAACACGATTACCTTCCTGCAGATACCTTTAAACCCGATGGAACTTGACAGTTTCCCATCGACAATCCCGCACATGACACCGCTGATGTAATCGATAACCGTAATGGCAATCAGGGCATACAGGAGGCCGTCACAACCGCCGAGGAAGTAGCCGAGCCATCCGCCGATTCCCGTAAACATTGCCTGGAGCATATTCCAAAGCTCTCTCATGTTTTTTTCTCCAATAAAAAAGGCGACCTTTAAGCCGCCTGTTATTTAACTCTTCTTACGTTACTTCGCACCCGCTCCAGAAACTCCCGGTCAAGATAGCGTTCCACCCGTTCACAGTCAGAGAGATATTTCTGCCAGTAGGCATAAGCCCGGAAATCAAGGTAGATGAATTTATTCCATGGCTTTTCCATTGAGAGGTAATGCACCATCAGCGGAGCCATTTCCTTGTACCCCGGGTTGAACCAGATGGCATTGAACTCACCTGAAAGCTGATGCTTTTTCCCGAAGTGAAGATTCACAAAGTCCTGCTCCGGGCAGTACATGAAGTCTCCTTTTTCCTCAATCGTTTTGATGAACTTCTCATACAAGCCATTACAGTCAGCCTTGTAGCACATAAGACCAGTATTGAAATACAGCGGAGTGTTCACGATTTCCTTAAGCTTCATCTGCTTCATCCTCTTATCACGGTTTTCCCGTTCATTGACGCCGAAGATGCCGGTCTCATGTTCTGCCGTGATCTCCTCAAGAAGCGGAACAATAGAGCCCAGAAACAGCGTGTCCAGGTCGAAGTTCAGGACACAGTCGGTTTCGGCAGAGACATCTTCAAGAGACCTGATTCTCTGAGCAATGGCCGGAACAGCGCTGCGATGAACCATGAGCCTGTTTCCGCCAACGGTGGCAAAAAGATCATGCCGCGGGAAGTCCACCAGCCGCGCCTCCACAAGGTCGCTTGGCAAAATGGCCCTGAGCATTATCCATGCTGTATTATCTCGGCTATCTCACCATTGATCCGGTACTGTCAAGCTCAGACAGGCAAATGTTAAAAATTCCGAATCTCTTTATGTCGAAGCTGTTTGCACAATGCACGGTGGACTTGCGATTAAAGCCTAATAGCATATTCAGAGAACAGAAACTAGATATATCAGCACTACTTAATGCCTCGGATGATCTTTCATCTTTTGCTTGTTCCTGTACAGAGTTTTTAAGCAGTATCTTCACCAATCAGGTTCTTTTACACATGAGTGAGATGGCACTGAATCTGGTGCTTCACGCCAAACTAGATTCCATGTTCGGTGTTTTTGTAGAAATGCAAAAGTCCCTTCGGATTGTCGGCAAAGGAGAAAAGTATGCCGATCTGGTAATAACCGTAAATGACGGAACAGAGGACGAATGTATCTACCTTATCGAGCTGAAGTACGCCGCTAAAAAAGACGCGACTGAAGCAAAGATTGTAAGTCTGAAAAAGGAGGCAACCGAACAGGTACAAACCTACAGGACAGCCCTTGAGTTCAAGGATAAACAGGTCAAAGCCTATGCCATGGTCTTTTCCAGTTCGGAGTGCGTGTATTGCGGGTAGTTTAAGTTGTTGCAAATTATGCAACAACTCTTTTCTGAAAACACAACTGGTAATCTGCTACCTCTGCTCTCTGTGCTGCTTAAGCCGTCTCGGGGCCTTCAGTCTTTTTGGACATCCTACAGGCCCCTCAGAAATTTCCCTGGACCAAAATCCATGAAGTACTGACATTTAATCTTCAGCGTGACGGTATTCATAAATTTTGAATCTATACAAAATCCGGTTGGTACGGAGGGTTTAACACCTTGAGCTCTAGCCGCCCCCTTGTGCGGTCTGGATATCATCCACATCGAATTGACTAAAGAAAGATCCTGCTCTATCAAGATTTCCCTTTTTATTTACTTGAAAGATGAGGAGGAGTGTCCTGTTCATAAGACAGAATATGGATGGCAGAGACACTGTCTTACGTGCTGCAGGAACCACGGGGAGTGGGAATCTCGGCGGGACACAAAATGCCAGGCTTTCTGAAATCATGTAGCAGTCCCGGAATACTGGCTTATGAAGAGCTTCCGGTAGATGCCTTCCCGGGCCATCAGTTCCTGATGCCGCCCTTCCTCGGCAATCCGGCCATGATCCATTACGATGATCCGGTCGGCATCAAGAATAGTGGACAGCCGGTGTGCCACGATAAGACAGGTTCTCCGGCCGGTGAGAGCCCGAAGCGCCTCCTGAATATGTCTTTCGGTACGGGTGTCCAGACTGGACGTTGCCTCGTCCAGAATCAGTACCGGGGGATTGGCCACATAGGTTCTGGCTACAGAAAGAAGCTGTCTTTCGCCCTGGGAGAGCCGTGCTCCGGCATCCGTGAGCAAAGCGCCGGTACCGGAGGGAATCCGGGAAACAAGAGTCCAGGCACCGCATTCCCGGAGTCTTGTCTCCAGAACGGAATCGGAAATACCGGGAGCTCCGGCGGTAAGATTGTTTCGAACGGTATCTGAAAACAGCACTGTATCCTGAAGCACGGTTCCGAAGGTCTTTCTGAGAGACTTTACTGAAAACTCCCGGATATCTCTGCCATCCAGGAGAATGGCGCCGGCATCAGGCTCATAAAACCGGAGCAGGAGATTTATCAGAGTTGATTTGCCGCTGCCGGTGGCTCCGGCCAGAGCCACCTTTTCCCCCGGGGCAATGCAGAGACTGAAATTCCGGAGTGCCGGGGCGCCTCCCGGATAGGAGAAGGAAACCCCGCGGAACTCGATCTCTCCCCGGATATCCCCGGGCACCGGAGCTCCGGCGGTGTTTTCCCGGGGCAGATCCATGATTTCGAATATCCGTTCCGCACCGGCCAGCGCCGTCTGAATCTGGCCGAATACCTGAGCCAGCATGTTTACCGGCCGGGAAAGCTGCCGGGCATAAACCGCAAAGGCGGCAATGGTTCCCACGGTGATAAGTCCGTGAATTGCCATTACTGCACCGGCTATGGTCACCAGAATAAAGCTGAGATTTCCAATGGTATTCATCACGGGGCCCATGGCATTTCCGGCAGTTTCGGCCAGAATGGCGGCCCGGGTCAGGCTGTCAGAGGCTTCGTCAAAGGCAGCCCGGTTCTGGTCCTGCATATTCAGAGAGACACATGCCTGATAATTTGACAGCGACTCCTCCACAATGCCGTTAACCTTTCCCAGAAGCTCCTGACGCCTGAGAAGAAGCTTTCTGATATACCGGGCAATGATGCGGGTAACTATCATGGTAAGCAGCACCGTGCCCAGGGCGATAAGAGTCAGGGGGACGCTGTACCAGAACATCACAGCCTGTGTTCCCAGTAAAAGGAGACTCCCGGAAAAGAGCGCGGTAAGTGCCATGCTTACGGTATCGGAAACCATGTCCGCATCGCTGGTCATCCGGCTCAGGAGATCGCCGCGGGATCTCCGGTCAGAAACCCCGGACGGGAGACTGGTCACTGCCTGAAACAGATCGTTTCTGAGTCTTTTCAGAAGCCTGGCTGAAAGTCCGGCTCCGGCAGCACCCTGAATAAGACTGAACAGCGCGGACAGCAGGTATACTGCGATGAGTGCCGTCAGAATTCCGGGAACGCTGCCGGTATCCCCCCGGGAGATGGCATCCACTGCTTCCGCTATAAAGGCCGGGGCCAGGGAGGCCAGAAGCGAGGCCAGCACTGCTGCCAGAAGCAGTGCCAGAAGCGGCCGGAGATCCGGTTTGAAGTAGCCGAGAAGCCTTTTAAGAGCGGCTTTCGGAGTTTCCGGAATTTCGGGAATCTCCTGAAATCCAGGGCCCCGGCCCATAAAGCCCCGCATTTGGGGATAGCGTCCGCTCCGCGCTACTGCTGATTCACCGGGAGATCGCCTGTTCCTTTCCGTCATATCTGTTCTCCCTGCCCGGTACTGTCACCGGATAGTCCGCCGTTCTGGGTTCTGAAAAGCTCCTGATAGACTGGACAGGTTCCGAGAAGTTCCTCATGAGTTCCCGTCCCGGCTATTCTGCCGGCGTCGAGTACCAGAATTCTGTCGGCATTCCGGAGGGTGGAAATCCTCTGGGATACAATAATCACGGTATTTCCGGAATATTCCCGCCGGATGCTGTTCAGGACGGCGGCCTCGGTTCTGAAATCAAGAGCGCTGAGAGCGTCATCCAGAATGATAATTTCATGGCTCTGACAGAACACCCGGGCCAGCTGAATCCGCTGCTTCTGCCCTCCGGAAAGACCTGTGCCGCCGGCACCCGGCACGGTGTCATAGGCCTCCGGCTTTTCTGAAATGAAATCAGAGGCTGCAGCATTTGCGGCAGCCCGGAGAACCTCCTCCTCTGTGGCAGCGGGATTCCCGGCCCTGATATTGTCCCGGAGAGTTTTCGTGAATACCGGAGTTTTCTGGAAAGCCACCCCGACCCGGGCACGGAGTTCCCGGATCTGCCAGTCCCGGACATCAGTGCCATCTACTGCCACTGTACCTGACGTGGTATCGTAAAACCGGGGGATCAGCTGCAGAAGTGCACTTTTTCCGGAACCGGTAGAACCGGTAATTCCGATGGTTTCTCCGGCATGAATATCAAGGGTGATGCCGGAAAGCGCGTCCTCCTTCTGCCCGGGATAGCGGAAGGATACATCCCGGAAAGAGACTGTCCCGCTTTCAGGGCCTCCGGCTGCAGTGCCGTCCCGGAGTGCCGGTTCCGTATTAAGCACCTCAGAAACCCGGTCCCATGACGCCAGGCCCCGGGTTACATTCTGAAAAATCAGTGCCAGCATAAGAAGACCGTTCAGGATCTGGGAAAGATAGGTTACGCCAGCCATGACAGTCCCGGGAGCCGCGAGCCCGTCTGCCGCCTGAACAGCCCCAATCCAGATAAGCCCCACTATCGCCAGATTCAGAATGATGTTCATTAATGGATGCATAAAGGACAGCAGTATCAGAGAGCGGTAGCGCGACCGGGCCAGATCGGAATTTACCAGAGAAAACCGCCGGTTTTCGTAATTTTCCCGGGCAAACGCCTTGATGGTAGTGAGTCCGATTAGTCCTTCGCGGGCGGTCTGATTTACGAGATCCGTCCTATGCTGGAGTTCCTCAAAAAGCGGCCGGGACTTCCGGAGAATATAGGCAGTCTCGATAATGATGAGCGGCAGCGCGAACAGGAGAGTCATGCCGAAATCCGGAGAGAGTGCCAGAAGCGCCGCGCTTCCGGCTACAAGAAACATGAGGGCCCGGACAGCTCCCCGAATCAGCTGCGCTGTCATGTTCTGGATGCCGACGATGTCCGACGTGGTGCGGGTGATCAGGGATCCTGCAGAAAAACGGTCATAATCCGGAAAGGAAAAGCCTGCAATTCTGGCAAAAAGCGCCTTTCTGATCAGATTGCCGCCCCGCATGCTGAAGAGGTTGGCAAATACGGCACTGAGAAGACCGGCCAGAAGGCCTCCCAGCATTACACCAGTCATGAGAAGCCCTGCGGATATCACCTGGCTTATATCGGGTGGAAGATGCTCCGGACCTCCCAGAATGGCATTGTCCACGATCCCGGCCATAATTCCGGGAAGAGTAAGATCGGCCGAGACCTCCAGAATCATAAAGATCACCGAGAGGAGAGAGCAGCGCCAGTATTTCAGAAAAAAGGAGGTCATGATTCACCGTTAGCGGCAGTGCCGGATCGGCTGCGAACCGAACGGCGGTGGCAAGGTATCCCGGCCGGCAGTATTATTCCGGTCAGAGCCGCCCTATTCTACTCCAGACTGGAATCCCGCTCCATACCAGAAAAAATTCTTCCTTTCTCTGAAAGCGTAACCATTCCCGCAATGTCAGGAAGAAAACGTTTTCTGAAAAAGTACCGCAGTTTAACCGGCGGCACTGCGGGGAGGAAATTTTTAAAATATTATGATAATATGCGGCAAATTTGTTTATTTTAGACTTCTTATTCCGGGATCCGCCCGTTCATGGAGCCCTTTCCCGGAAGCCAGTTTCTGAAAATATCTAGCAGGCATTGACTATGAACATGAACCTGATTAAAAGTTCCGCCCTGACGAAGGCAGCGCTGATCCTGCCCTTTTTCGCCATAAGCACGGCATTTGCCTCTCCGGCAGGGACCCGGGCCAGTGTTGCCATGGATACTCTGGCGGCACAGTGGGAACATGTTTCTGTAGCTACCGGCATTACCAAGGAGAAAGCCACTATTCATGAGCTTCTTTCCGCCTTTCACCGGCATTGGCCCACCGGGGTGTTTGGAAAGCTGATCCAGGATGAAAAGGGAGTAATGGATATCAAAAACGGCTATGCCGAGGTGCAGTTCCATAATCCTGAAACCGACAGCGTCGAGGTCGGAGTTGCCACCATCTGGCGCCGTAAAAACGGACATACCCTGCTGGGCATCACCATTGACCGGAACATTTCCGATTTCGGCACCTCTCAGATTGTAATGTTTTATGACTACAATCCTGCCACCGGAAACCTGGTTCCCGAAAAGAGCTACGCTGGGTGTCAGATTCCAGAATCCCACAAAGCGCTCCGGCCGGTAATCGAGCTGCCGCGGCAGGGAAAGAATATCGAGGTTACGGAATTCAATCCGGAAATAAGCATCAGCCTCCGCCACACCTGTACCTTTAACGGCATGAACCACAAGTATGCCAGCACGGTTATCGAAACCGATGCGGACTTTATCGGTCTTCTGCCTCCTCAGGCCCAGGAATACGATGTGGATCTTACTCCCAGCTACTACACCTTTTATGACATTGACCGGGATGGCTATCCGGAACTCTGGCTTACGGATCTTACCGGAGACTACCAGCAGATGTATTCGGTGAAGGAGAAAACCCAGCTTCTGGGATGGAGCGACTACAAAACACACTTCCGGTTCTTCCCGGGTGTTCTGGCCAATTCCGGGGGCTGCGGTACCATGTGCTTCATCACGGTATACACCACCATCAGAGACAGCCGGCCCGTGGACTACCTTAACGAAATTACCTCCGGGGATTTTGAAGGAAATCAGGTTGTTACCTATACCGTGGGCAATCTGGACGAGGGCTCCGAAAACACCACCGAGATTCCGGTGCGGGAAGGCGCAGAAAAGGTGCGCACCTTCGGACTCCCCTATGAGGATGATCTTCCGGAATGGCATCGGGTCAGAAAGGTTCTCGTTCGCGGGGATCGTTTCCAGCGCTAGTCCGGGCGCAAGGCTCCGGCATGTCCGGAGCTTTTTTTGTCACGGATATGACCTCCGGCCTCATGCAGAAAGCTGCGGACGAACGGGGAGATAAACCGGAAGCGGTACCTTAACAGTCTCACATATCAGGGGCCGCTAATCCGGGAAGAGAGTTTCCTGCCAGGGACTGTTTTCAGGATTATGGCCGGGAAGAAGGAGCAGCCACGGGAAACAACAGACATGAAAAACCGCCTTCCGGAACAGAAGGCGGCGAATTCGGAGCTGTCCGCCGGCGAGGAAACCGGAAGCAGCCGGTGTTATTCCGGGCCCCACCCGGAGAAAATTTCCTAATTGAAGAACAGGGTCAGGAATTCCTGGTCGGTAAGGGAGAGAATTCTTCTGACAATGTTCATCTCCTTCATGGTAAAGGTGTGGGTTTCCACTTTTTTGTAGAAGGTACGGGGCGCAATGTCCAGCTCCTTGATAAAATCCTGAATGGTCCAGCCCTGCTTCTGAATAATCTCATTAAGCTGACGGAGCTCTACGGCCTCATCCAGATCGTTTACGATAGGAGTAATCTTCTCATTCCGCTTGTCAATAATCTCATTAAAGCTCTGGAATATTTCGGAATTGTCCTGTTCTACCTTTTCCGGAAGTCTTCTTAATTCGGAATTTAGCTTTTCCAGCCGGGAAATGAGGAAAAGAATATCATTGGAAACCCGTCTGAACTCGTCTTTAAGCTCCTTGTGCTTGGTTTCAAATTCCTTAAAATAGTTCACCGACTTCAAATCGTCATTCATGCGGTACTACCCTTAATCTATGCCCGTAAAAATCAACAGCACCGGCGGGATGGAATTTCCGCCTGCAACGTGGCCGTATTTTAACGTAAAACTGGCAGAAATAAAATAAAAGTGCAAAAAAATACTGTGCAGAATGTTGCAAACCGTTACAGATTGTTACATCCGAGATTTTAGGCTATCCCGGAAAATCTTTGACGAGCATGTTGCCAGGCCTTATATCATAAGACCTTACTGCAGATCGTTTCCAAAAGCTTTAAAAAAACTTCACGCCGGGAGCTTCAATCAGCAGAATTGGAAATCTTGACAACAGTCTGCTGTTTTACGACAATCAGTCCTGTCCTTCACGCTCCCTGTGGTTTATTTCGCAATCCGGGATCGCCGATCCCCTGATTATGCGTGGAGAAGAAGGAAGATCCCCTTCCGCACCGCGGATGAAATCTTCCGTTCAGTATGCAAGACTTTGGAGATACTAATTATGAAGCTCGCTTTTATTGCCGGTTCCGTTCTTCTCTTGGCAGCAGGCTCAGCCAGTGCCAACTTTGACCTCGTTAACAATACCTCCTCCGTTATTAATGCCGTCTATCTCAGTGACAGCGAAACTGATGACTGGGAAGAAAACATGATTGAAGGCCAGGTAATCAATCCCGGCGAAACCATGGAAATGCAGGTTGAGGTTAAGTACGACAAGTTCGACCTCCGGGTAGAATCCACAGAAGGCGGTCATGAAGACTATTTTGAGTTCCCGGGCAATGTATCCACCATTCAGCTGAACGGTGCCGGGAAGTCTCAGTACAAGTAATCACAAAGAATTACGTACGGAAACACGGGGAGCCTGAGGCTCCCCTTTTTAGTGCCCTGATTTCCGGCGGCTGTGAAAAAAAGCGGGGACAAGGTCTGGTTCGCCCCGGCGGTATTTGAAGCTTTTTCCGTCAGCTACCCGGGTTTTCCTGACGCCGTGAAAGGAGCTTCTTTAACTCCTTGATATTATCCCTGACCTCCTTAAGCTCCTTCCCGGCCTCCCGGACTCTGCTTTCTTCAAGCTCAAGAAGCTTACAGGCCAGAATCTTCCGCTGTTCTGCCTGCGCTGCTCTTCTCTCGGCAAGGGTGTGCCAGGCTGTTTCATAGCTGGCCAGAGCCGGCATCTCCTCGCCGTCAGCCTTCTCGAAAAGGCTGCTGGCAGTATTAAGGAGCTCTTCAAATGCGGCGATTTCGGCGCAAAGCCCGTTCTCAAGATCATAAGCCTCATCTGCCTTAGCCTGGGCCTGCTGCCAGGATTCGGCGGCGGCGGCCAGGGAACTTCTTTCGTTCTCCTCAGAAATTTTGCGGGTGCGAATTTCCGCCTCTACATATTCCCGTACCTTCCTGGGGTTTTTGAAGAACTCCTTTTCGCATTCCAGCAGGTTCCATACTGCCGCTCTGTCACACAGCTCTGCAAACTCCCGGGATTCCTGGGTGGTTTTCGAGGACATATATTTCATGATGCATTCGAAATCCGAGGCCTGAGTTTTCCAGTAGGAAGCGGCACTCTCCTCCCGGGAGGGAGCTGCAGTGCCGGCCGGGGTATCATTTTGCGGGGTAGTGCTGTTTTTGCTGTTGTCTGATACTTTCATGCTAATCACCTGTAAACTTTCATAATTGAGATATCCGGGAACTCCGGAGCACTTCCGGGCTTTATCATTCCGTCCGGATAATTGTACCGCTGCGGCTTAAAGAAGCCTAACCTTTTATTTCGGTACCGGAAAACGGGTCCCCGGATTCCCTTATGAAAAACGGAATAGTATGGTGTATCTCTAAATGGCGGCCAGGTATGCCGTATTGACAGCAGGGAGTAAAAGCGGGGGTGATTTTACTCCCTGCTGTCAATACCGCTGGAATGGAGACAGGATTCCGGAGGATGCTGAAATATGCCCCGGGGCGGCGGAAATCTGCCATTAAAAAAAAGCCCCGGACACAGGGCTTTCTCTGAATGTGATCTCAGGAACGGGGAGCTCCTTCTGAGATCAGATGTCCATGGGGGGCAGCTTCGGAAGATCGTTTTCGTGATACTTGAAGTTCGGATCCTCTCCTACGGTTTCGCGTTCCGTCCTCTTCTGGCGCATAGCCGCGCGAAGCCGCTGAATTTCCTCGTCATCGTCATCAAAGCCGAATACAAACTGCGGTTCCGGCTCTTTGGGAGTATCATCCTCAGGTTCATTGGAGTCTGAGGTCTTCTGTCCGTCTTCGGCGTCGTCATCCATGGAGACATCGCAGGTAAAATCCCACTCGGAGCTGCCCTGCTGTGAATAGGCCTGTCTTATCTGATCCTCGATGAAATTTATAGCTGCCTCAGTCAGGGAAAGGCGCTGGGTGTTTTCGGAATGATCCTCCATATACTGAATATACTGATCCACGTTGTGAATGTCCTGGCGCTTGAACCAGTCGGATTCGCCTTCGATAAAGGGATCAAAATCGTCAACATTTCTGACAATCACCCCCTCCATCATGCGGTAATCCTCCGGACCGAAAAGATTTCCGGTGGCTTTTTCTTCAATAAATACCGCAGGCTCATCATTGGAAACACCCTTGAGAATTTCGATCTGCCGGGGAGTTCTGGCATCTTCCGGAGTATTGGAGGCATCCAGATATTCGGGCAGCTTGCCATAATGCACGATATAAACGGTTCCCTCAGGACTATGTGCTTCCACAACATAACCGGCGCCACCGGCATCAGGTTTGGCTCTGCCGTCAACATAGAGTTTTGGTTTGGGGTTCATTATCGCATCTCCTTCGCTGTTTCCGATCCGAACCGGAAAATCCTATATAAAAAACCAGATTGTAAAGGTGTCGTGATTAATTCTATCTATAATGAGAATCCAATAACGTTACCGATATGCGATTTTGGTAAAAACATGAAACAATTTTCAGAAAATTTCTGGAATTTTCATAGCCGACAGCACTTCGGGGAAGGCACCATGCCAGCCCGCGGTGTTCTGAACCCCGTAAGGAAGCCCCCGCCCCCTGAAAATCAGTCTTCCCGGGCGAGAGCACAAAGCTCGGCATGCTTTTCCCGGATTTCCTGAATGAGCGTATCGTAGTCCCCCGGCTCCTCGCGCCGGAGCATTTCGGTTATGCGGGAGATGGGCGCCAGAACCGGCTCAAGAGAGAGATTGGCATACACGCCCTTCAGGGAATGGGCTATTTCAAAGGCTTCATGCAGACGCCCCTCTTTTACGGCCTGCTCCAGCTCATCAAATCTGGGCGTGTCATCCAGAACCTTCGTTACCATCTCAAGGTAAAAATCCGCCATTCCGGAACAGCGCCGGAGTCCGGAACTGACATCGGCTCCGAAATAATTCAGCTTTTGAACGGTAATCATAATTATATTCTCCTTCCTCATCAGCTCCTGCCGCCGTTGCCGCTCCCGCATGCAGCAGAAGCCGCAAGGTCTGTCCGGGACTATTCTGCTGCCCGGAGGTGTCACAGTGACATGTCAGAATATCAGAGCGGCATTCCGATATCCTTTTTAATGAGATTCTCAAAATCCTCCGGGGGCACCGGCTTTGAGAAGTAATAGCCCTGAATAAGCTCACAGCCCATCTGGCGCAGAGTCTGGCACTGCTTCTCGTCCTCCACCCCTTCGGCAATGGCGGGGATATTAAGGAATTTGGCAATATCCAGGATAAGTCTGACCAGCTGAAGATCCCGGGTGCTGTTCAGCATTTTACGGATAAATGACATATCCAGCTTTAAAGCATCTATAGGAAGCGAGGTCAGCATGTTGAGGGAGGAATATCCGGTACCGAAATCGTCCATCTCTATCCGGAAGCCCAGGCTGCGCAGTCTCTTTGCGGTTTCAATAATCTGATTGGAGTCGGCGGTGTACGCGGATTCGGTAATTTCCAGAATGAGATCTCCCGATTCCAGATTGTTGGCGGAAAGAAGCGCCAGAAGCTCCTTTTCCAGGCTGGGAGCATAGATGTCAACCCGTGATACATTTACCGAAACCGGAATTTTCTTTTTGAAAGTGTCGTGCCATTTCCGGATCTGCCGTGCGGCTTCTGTCCATACATAGCGATCCAGCTTAAGCACCAGTCCGTTTTCCTCAAACAGCGGAATAAAAAGCCCGGGACTTATCATTCCCAGTTCCGGGTGCATCCACCGCACCAGTGCCTCGGCACTGTGCAGCACCGGAGTCTCGCCCTGAATCTGGTACTTGGGCTGATAGTACACATGGAACTGTCTTTCCCGGAGCGCATCATCCAGCATCATAATCAGCCGTTCATTGAACATTTCCTTCTCATGAGCATCGTTATTGTAGTAGAAGCACCCGGTCTTGTAGGTATTCTTGTGGTCATTGCACAGGAGAGCCGCCTTTTCAAAGCGCTGCTCCGGATCCATGGATTTGCTGACGTTCTCATATACGCCGAAATGAATGTTGAATCTGGTGTTTCCGGTATGCTCGCAAACGCTTCTGGCAATATTGCGGCATATTGTGCTGTAATCATCCCGGTGCTGAAGATATAACAGAAAAGTTCCGAATTCGCCGCGGCAGGCCATGCCCTGTTCCAGAGGAAGAAAATGCTTGATCTCCTCGGAAATTACCTTAAGAACCTGTCTTATGAAAGCCCGGCCGTAGATATCCTGAATCATATGAAAGCGGGTCAGCGTCAGAACAGCCGCATCCATGGGGGTATCCCTGTTATAGAGATCGTGCTGTCTTACATACTCCATGAAAAAGTTCCGGGAATAGAGCATTGTCAGGGGATCCCGCTCATTCCTGCGGATAATGGTACTGTCCTCCTCCAGAGTAATGGAACGCTCGATGCGGGCCAGAATAACCTCCGGGAAGTCGTAGGGCTTGGGAATAAAATCCACCGCCCCCCGGTGCAGGGCTTCCACCTCCGCCTCCTTGTTGGCGGTAAGCACTATTACCGGAGCCTTGCCATACTGCACAGCGTGCCCCAGAAACTGTTCCATGAAGGTATAGCCATCCATGACCGGCATTACCAGATCCAGAAGCACCAGAGAAATAGTTCCCGGCTGGGACTGAAGAATATCAAGAGCTTCCCTGCCGTTTGCGGCATAAAGAACATCGTAATTCCGGGATACAATAACGCCCAGAAGACGGCGGTTAACCTCGGAATCATCAACAACCAGCACCTTGCGTCTTATGTTTTTGCTTCTGCTGAGAAAATCCTTCATGACGACTGACCTTTTGTGTGATTTGTCTGCCCGTTCGGAAGAGGAAATAAACGAATGAAATTCTGAGATCTGAAAAGAAACCGGGATTCCGAAAAAAGGGCATAATCACGGCTGTAAAAACCTATTTGATAGCTTCCAGATAATGCCATTCTATCATTACGGCTGTATATGGGAGCGTTTTCATGCGAAAATTTTGCGTTATGTCCGATAAATAGTCAGGGGAAAGGCGATTTGCGGTACATCCGGGGAGAAGGCCCGGAAGATCGCCGCCCGAAGATGCCCCGCTGTTCTTAAAAATCATGAAGGGCCGGGAGTTAGCAGATCTCTTCTGAAGGCTGATATTTAAATCGTGCGATATTGAAAATTCATTCTTTTAAACTGCCGCAGGCAATACACCTGCAGCTCTTAAAAGTATTTAAGGTTTCACAGTATTTGCAGATCCATAATCCATTAGCCTCGGCAAACATCTCATCCAGCCTGGAATTAGCGGGAGATGCAGCATTTCTTATTAAATGCAGTTCATAGGAAATGATGGCACTGGGCATCATGGCGTCCTGAGTCTGTACCGGCTCTGTAGGCTTGATATCATTAATAGCTTCGGAAATCCGGGCGATATCATTAGTGTCACTTCTGGCTGTTTCGTCCTGGGGACTATGGTCTGAACCAGTTTTATTATCAGCTTCCAGGTCAGTTTTACCGGGAGCGTCCTTCGCTGCAGCTTTTCCAGGAGAACTCTTTCTGCCTGCTATTCGGGTAATAATAACAATAACGGCAACCAGGAGAAGGTAAACGCCGGCAAAGCCTGTCAGCCATTCAGGAACCGTCTGTGAATGATACGTACTTTCTGAATTCGCAGAAGCTCCGGGGGCGGGAGAAACTGGTTTGGCATCTTTTGCATTAAGGGCTTCACTGATCCGGTCCTTATTAACAGTGATGCTGGCAGTGACCTTTACCCTGCCGTTTAAATTGTCAATTACGGATAAAACCTTCTCTTCCATGACAAAATCAGCGGCGTTTAATATAACCCGGTCTCTGATTTCCGGGATATTGTCTCTTAAATACTGTTCGCCTTTAAGATCCGTAACTGCTGTCCGTACGGCGCTGATATGCAGCTTCTGAAGAGCAATATCCCTGTTTTTAGCGGTTTCCGTCAGGTAATAGCTGCCCCGGGCCGGGTTCCGGGCGTTTTCTGTCCGGGATTCTGAATCATGCGGAGGTCCGGCCGGAGCGGTCTCCGCCGACATGGCATTTAAGGGAAGCAGCACAAATATAGCTGTTAGAATTCTGGCAAATATCATAGTGGCAGTATCAGCGACGGGAGCAGGCTATAGCCAGGGATGACGGATTCTGTTCAAAATAACACATATTAACTCGATTGCTATATTTAGTTTAGCATACTGCCAGCATGCCGCACCAGAAGTGCATGTGCAGCAGCGGCGGAGATTCTTTTTTCCGGTGCGGGGATCAGCATGCCGCTGATGATACCCCGCATTATTCCGGGAAGGTTTTTGCTGAGTACTGGAGTCTGGCCATGACATAAGGCGGCGGAAATGCAATTACCGTTATCAGATCCTGCGGTTAAACCCGGTTTTGCTCCCGTCCAGATCTCATGAAGCACTATCCCCAGGGAAAATATATCGCTTTTGCAGGATAATATAACCGGCATCCCCTGCATTTTAAGATAGCATTCCGGTGAAATATAAGCCCGGTCACCATCAATAATTTCCGGTTCCGAGTTTTCAGAAAAACCGTAATCAAAGTTTATAATTCTGGCAGCCACCCCGCCGCTGTTCAGAGGTATAGCCATAATATTTGCTGTCTTAACGTTAAAATGCACCACATGCTTAAAATTAAGAAAGGCATAGCTGTACAGAACTGAGGCCGTCAGGAAATACTTCTCTGCTGTTTTGAGAGAAACAATCCCGTCAAAAGACAGGGCCTTTCCGGAAATGTAATCGCTGACAGCGTAATAGGACGATCCGTATTTGAAAAAATCATGGACAATCATGATATTGCCATTCCGGCACTGGGCCAGAGACTTGTAATAGCTGAGTCTCCGGTTCAGATAGATATCACCCGCCGCGTTCCCCTGACACGAGCAGGAAGAGTCCTCATCCCGGGACGGCAGTTTGCGGATTTTCTTCAGGAAGAATTTATGCCCGTCCCGTAATGCCACCCCATAGTTAAAGGTCTCTGGGACATAAGAGGAAGAAAGCTCTTCCGCTGTCTCATAATAGCTGATTTTCATAACTGGCAATATTCCGTGTCACCATGGCGAAACAGGAAACTGACACCGCGGCCCCTCTGTTAAGCATTCAGTATCCGGATCCCGCTGATGATGATTGCTGATAGCTGGCAAAAACTTCATTTTACGATTTTGCGGTGCTTTAATGATAATATTCTGTCTTCTGGTATTCAATTTTCCAAATATCCCGGGCAGTAATTCCTGGAAGAAGCTGTAATTTGGAACCCGGGAAGCGGATCCGGAGTTCCCGCTGCTACACCACATGATGCCGGAACATCCATCCCGCAAAGCTCAGGGTTATCACACTGATGAGTCCGAGCGGCAGCAGGTCGTACCAGAGCTCCGGAATGCCGGCGCCCTCCAGGTATACTCTTCTCGCAAAGTCGATGGCATATCTCAGAGGATTAAGCCAGGTCATGTACTGCCAGATATCCGGCATGTTCGCAATCGGAGTCATAAGCCCCGAAAGCAGTGCCAGCGGCACCAGGAGCACAAAGGCATAAAGCATGGCCTGCTGCATGTTGGCGGAAAAGGCTGAAATCGAAAGACCGTAGCCCACACAGGCGCAGGTGAAGAGAAGGAGTCCGAAGTAGAGACTCAGGATATTTCCCGCAAAGGGCACCCGGAACCAGAACAGTGCCACCAGAAGAATAAACGAGGACTGCCCCAGCCCCACGATAATGGGAGGAATGGCCTTCCCTGCCAGAATCTGCATCTGGGTAAGAGGTGTCACCAGGAGCTGCTCGAAGGTTCCCCGCTCCCGTTCCCGGGCCACACTGAGAGCGGAAAGCATTATTACCTGTATCAGGCTCAGGGTGGCGATAAGAGCCGGCAGAATGTTCCAGCGCGTGATGGAATTCAGGTTGTAGAGGGGGCGGTATTCCAGACGGAAGGGAGCGCTCATCAGGCCCTTCTTTTCAGAATAGCGGGAAATGATCTGCGACAGATAGCCTCCCGCAGTGCCGGCAGTAGTACTGTTTCTGCCGTCCAGGAGCACCTGCACCCGGGCTTCGCCCCCGTTTTTTACCTTTTTTTCGAAGTTTTCGTCCACTGAAACGATAACCAGAATCTCTTCCCGGTTCATGGCGTCGACATAGCTGTCCATGGAATTTCCGCCGGAAACAGGCCTTTCCACAAAAAATCCCGAACCGTTAATCTCTGCCCGGAGCTCCCGGCTGGCCTCACAGTGGCAGCGGTCGTTGAAAGCATAGTGCACTTCCTTAAGATCAAAGGTAGCCACATACCCGAAAAGAAACGCCTGAATAATCGGCGGAACAATAAGAAGCGCCCGGGATGAGGGATCCTTGAAAATGGTCAGCATCTCCTTTCTCAGGAGTGCCATAATCATATAAAAGCTTTCAGTCATGCCTGTTTCCTCTCAGGTTTCCCGTGTAAGGCTGTATTCAGTTTTCCGGAGCCCTGGCTCCGGTGTCAGTCCAGACGTTTTCTGGTGATGATCATGGTAATTCCGGTAAATCCCACGGCATAAAGGGTCAGAATCAGGGAATTCTTAAGTACCACAGAATGCACGTCTCCCGCCAGAAACAGCGTCTTCAGGGTCTCCATATAGTAGGTGGACGGCAGAATATGCCCGATGTAGAAAATCACCTCAGGTGTGTTCCTGAGATCAAAGATGAACCCCGACAGCATAATACACGGCAGGAAGGTTACCAGCACTGATAGCTGGCTGGCCACAAACTGGTTTCGGGTAATGGCCGATATGAGAAGCCCAATGGCCAGTGCCACTACAAGGTACAGCATGGAAACCAGCGACAGGAGAAGGATGCTGCACCTTATGGGTACATCAAAAAGCTCCCGGGCGGCCAGAAGACAGAGAGCAAAGCCCAGAATGCCCACGCAGAAATAGGGGATGATTTTCCCGATAATGATTTCCACCGGCCGTACCGGACTTACAAAAATGGCCTCCAGAGTGCCCCGTTCGTATTCCCGGGCCATAACCAGGGCGGTCAGAAAGGTCCCCACCAGCGTCATAATCAGCACCACCAGTCCCGGAACAATATACCAGGTGGAGGAAGCCGGCTGATTGAACCACATGCGGGTTTCGGCCACAATCCCGGCCCGGGGCGTTCCGGGCGCCTTTGAAAGAGTTCCTCCCAGGGCTGAGGTGAGATACATGTAGGCCGTCTGAGCCCGGTTGGGATCCTTGCCGTCCATAATGAACTGGATTTTGCCGTCCCCCTTCCGGTACTCCCGGTCGAAATCGTTGCGGAACACCAGATATCCTTCAATTTTCTGGTTCAAAAAATCCCGTTCCGCTTCCTGAACGCCGTTATAGCGATAAACCTGAAAAATAGGGGAGCCGGAAATTCCGGAAACAAGCCGGCGGGAAATTTCAGAGCCGTTCATATTCACCACACCGAGCTTGATGCCGGTGATATCAAACGTAATGCCGTACCCGAAAATGAAGATGAGAATAATGGGAAGCCCGATCCCCAGAAGGAGATTGGACCGGTCCCTGAATAGCTGCCGGAACTCCTTTATGGTAAGAGCCCTGAGGCGCCGCAGAAATCCTCTCATCTGTTCTTCTCCCGGGATGCCATGACAATGTTTATGAAGACCTGCTCCATGGTCAGCGGATGCCCCGGGGTTTCTCCTGCCGAAGCCCGCACCTCTCCCGGAGTCCCCAGGGCAATCATGGTTCCCGCATCCTGGATCATAATACGGTTACAGTACTCCGCCTCCTCCAGAAAGTGGGTGGTGATGACAATGGTAGTACCAGCGGCAGCCAGAGAGGTAATACGGTGCCAGAATACCCGCCGGGCCATAGGGTCAATACCGCTGGTGGGTTCGTCCAGAAACAGGATCTCCGGTTCATGCATGATGCCTGCTGCCATGGAAAGGCGCTGCTTGAAGCCGCCGGGAAGCTCTCCGGATCTCTTGCCGATGACCTCCCCCAGTGAAAACTCCTCCAGAGCCTTTGCCATCTGCTGGCGGAGACGTTTTCCATGGAGGCCGTAAACTCTTCCGAAGAATTCCAGGTTCTCCCGGACAGTGAGATCCTGATACAGGGAAAACTTCTGCGCCACATAGCCGATACGCCGGCGGGCCTCGTCTCTGGCAGTGCGGAGGTCGTAGCCGGCTACCCGGAGCACGCCGCCGGATGCCGGTATAAGACCGCAGAGCATTCTGAAGGTGGTGGTCTTCCCGGCTCCGTTAGGTCCCAGAAGACCGAAGATCTCCCCCTTTCTGACAGTAAAGGAGGTGTGGTTCACAGCGGTAAAGCTTCCGAAAGTCTTGAGGAGAGCCCGCACCTCGATAATGTTTTCCTTATTTTCAGGATAGCCGGTGATGTCCTCAGGAATTTTTTCAGAAAAGGAAAGACCTGTCCCGGCCTTTTCCCGGAACAGGCACATAAAGCCGTCTTCGGCCACCGGCTCCCGCGGCACGGCCCGGGAAAGATCCCCGGGAACCCCGTTTTCGCGGGATACAATGCTGATGGTTCCCGAAAGCGGCACCGCATCTGAAAGATCCGCCCTTTCAATAAGGCGGGACTGAACTATACGGGGAAGAATGCTGCCGGGTGCCAGGGAAAAGGTTTTGCCGCGGGCCTTTTCCCGGAGCTCCTCCGGCGTAAGATTCCCCAGAATCTCCCCTTCGTTAAAAAGATACACCCGTCCGGCAAATGCCGTCTCGTCGAGATAGGCGGTACTGACAATTACGGTCATGCGGTTGCGGGCCACCATGGCGGTGATGATTTTCCAGAGATCTCTCCGGGAAAGAGGGTCTACACCCACACAGGGCTCATCCAGAAGGAGCAGCCGGGGATTGCTGAGGAGAGTGCAGGAAAGCGCCAGCTTCTGCTTCATGCCTCCGGAAAGCTTTCCGGCCCTTCTTTCGGTAAAGCGGCTCATGTCGGTCATGGCCAGAAGATCCTGAAAACGCCCTTCCCGGTCTTTGCGGTCTATGCCATAGAGGTCGGCATAGAGATCCATGTTTTCACGGACGGTAAGATCCTCATAGAGACCGAATTTCTGAGGCATATAGCTGACACTGGCCTGAATTTTTTCCGGGTTCCGAACCGCATCCAGTCCCAGCACCCGGAGATCTCCGGAGGTGGGAGAAATAAGACCGGCACAGAGCCGGATAAAGGTAGTCTTGCCCGCACCGTCTGGGCCGAGGAGCATGGTTATCTGTCCGGTGGCCGCCTGAAAGGAGACATTCCTGAGGGCGGTAACAGTTTTTCCTTCGGCATTAAAGATTCTGGTAATGCCGGAAGCCTCTACAGCGATATCCGTCACTTGCTAATTTCCCAGCTCTACAGTAACCGGAACCCCCATGCGGAGATCGTCCCCGGGATCCTTCACAATAATGCAGACTTCATACACCAGACTGGTACGGAGCTCGGAGGTTTCCACGTTTTTGGGGGTAAATTCCGCCACATCTGAAATGAACCCCACGGTCCCCTCGAGAGCCTGACTGAGAGAGTCGATTCTAACAGTAACGGGCATCCCGGTTCTGACCCTAGAAAGCCGCGGTTCATCAATGTAGGCTCTGACCCATTTTCTGTCAGAGAGCAGAATGGTAAACACGGTTTTGGCGGGGCCTGCCATGTCCCCGATTTCTGCCAGCCGGGTTCTGATAACGCCGTCTGCCGGTGCCAGAAGTCTGGTTCTGGAAATCTGGTCCTCCAGAATCTCAATATTCTTTTTCTGCGCGGCGACTTCGATTTCGGCAATGGCGATATCCTCTTCCCGGGTACCGTTAACCATGAGGTCATGCTGGGCCTTCAGAGTGTTCACTGCCTCGCCGGCCCTCTTAAGAGCCCCTTCTGCCGCGTCCAGCTCCTGTCTTGAAATTCCGGAACCGCCGGTTTTGTCAAAAACCCCCTTCTTGCGATGATATTCAAGTTCCAGAAGATGATGGCTTTCCTGGGCTTCCCGGAGACGGTGGAGCGCGGCCTCCACGTCTTCCTTTCTGTTGCCGTTCCGGAGCTTGCGGAGTCTTTCCTCTGAAAGCCTGAGTGCAATCCGGGCGGCATCCAGCTGGAGCTCCAGCTGTTTGCTGTCAAGCTCGGCCAGTACCTCTCCGGCCTTTACCCGGTCCCCCTCGTCATGGAGAATCCTGATAATTCTTCCCTGTCCTTCAAAGGCGGCATCTGCCTCCCTGATATCGGCATTTCCAAAAATCAGACGGCTGTCCTGAACCGGCTGATTAAGGGTATACCAGTAATATACTCCGCCGGCACATAAAAGCAGGAAAAGGGCGAATACCATTTTTTTCATTTAAAGTCTCCTATTCCGCAATCTTTCCATAGGCTCAGCGCCAGTAAAGGAAAGTGCGGATACAGCACAGACAAAATCTTTAAAAGCAAAGGCTGACAGGCGAAAGAATATTTCACGTGAAAACGCTTTACAGATACTTAGAGCAAAAATTTGAGAGAAAGTTCACATTTTGTGACTGTCTGAAAACGAAATTTGGAAATTTTCGGTGAAGACCCCGCTATTTGCGGAGACTGCAGGGAGTTTAATAAGGAAAAAATCAGGAATATACTGAGGAGCCGGTTTTTGAGCCGGGCTCCCTGACCGGATAGCCTATTCTTCAGGAGGCTCCGGAACAATAAGGGAATTTCCAGTCTGGAGCCCTGACGTCCCTGTCCGGAACCACCGGTCTTCGCCGGGAATTTCTCAGATATTCCGGCTCACAGCTGATCCGGAGAATCAGGGGGGCTTCTCCGGACTGCCCTTTCTATTTCAGAGAGTACTCGGTCTTTCCTTCCTGAAGAGGGAGGTAGCCGAATTTCATTTCCGGGCTCTTCCCCTTTGCCGCAGCCATGCTGTTCATTACCTGAAGAATCATGGCATCCCGCACTGCCTGATGGGAATTGGCGGGAAGCCCGGTAATCCGCGGATCCTGCATAACGGCAGCCATGTCGACATCATAAACGGCAGCGCTGAAGGCGAGCCCCCGGGCCCCGGCCGGCAGCGTGTAATAGTCATTGCCGCTGTAGTGAAACACCCCGTTCATGTCAGCTGTGCCGATAAGCCGGTACTTATTGCTGAGAGCGGGATCTCCGGAGCCCTCGGAGGTCTGGGTGGACATGTAGATTCTGGCTCCGGGATAGGATCTGATGAAGATGCGGGCACCGGCGGCTGCCTTTTCCCGATCCAGCATCCCCTTTACAGCTTCCTCGGTAAGAACCCGGCCGTCCTTGTCAGAAACCCAGTACCAGCCTATGCGGGGAGCATTGTTTACGATTTCCTCGCGAAATTCCTGATGCGCTCCGGAAACGTTTCTGGTGTCCCTGGCCGCAGAGTCAGACCCCGGAATACTGACTGTGGCGGCAGTAAAGTCACCGGCCTCATAAAGCTTCTTTATCGCTGCAGCATAGGCAACGGACTCTTTCTGAGTATAGGAAGGTCCGCTGTCGGCGGTCTGGTAGTTAAATCCCCGCTTTCCCTGCGGTATGACGAGAGTTTTCAGGATCTGCCCCTGCGGCGTGCCATGTTCTCCGGAGGCAGGACGGTAGACAATCATGGCGCTGTCAGCCTTATTGCCGCGATTTACCAGGGCAACCACGGAGCGGTGCATGGCAGAACAGTCATCCTTCTGATACTTAAAGACGGTATCCGGCTGTCCTTCAAAGCCGATAATGATGTCTCCCGCTCTGAGTCCGGCGGCAGCAGCCGGCATTTCCAGGGCAATGCCGCTTACTCTGGTAAGGCAGGCGACAGGGATCGTATTCTCGGCGATGATTTTTTCCAGCGGAAGAGGACGGAGCGGCATGGAGTCGGTATCTGCAGAACCGATGTCCATATTACGCTCATTCCTATATTCGGTCTTTCCGCCCAGAACCCGGGCGGAACCGGTCTGCCGGCCCCGGGCATCCTTGTACACCAGTTCCTGTCCGTAGAATACTGCAGTGCCGATAACCGCACCGTTCCTATCCTTGAAAACCCAGTCGTTCCCCAGCTTTCTGACGGATCCTGCCGGCTGACCGGCGGCATCCCGGTATACAACCTCGTTTCCCAGGGGTCTCGCCGTGCCCGCCTGTTTGCCCTTTACGGTATATACGATTTCATTTCCCAGGGGGCGGACGTCATACGTGACACTGCCGTTTTTTATGTGGATCGTCCATGCCAGACAGGGTGAAGCGGATAGTACAGCCAGGAGGGCTGCCAGGATTCTGGTCATAATTTATTCTCCCGTAAGTGTGATAGTGTAAATGAGCCCGGCTGTTCTTAATGGCTGAACGGCTGGACTCAGATAATGGTACGGCGAAACCGGTGCTGTCATAGTGTAGCCCAAATTTTCACATTAATAAAAGCCTGCTGCCTTTCCGGAGAGAAAAACCTTCCTGCCGCCCCTTTCCGGAAAATCCACCCGGAGCCCGAGAATTTCATATAGCCTCCCCGCCGGAAGCAATGCAGGCAATTTCAGCATAGCTGACCCCGTCCCTCCGGAATTCGGATCTCATGAGGGATATCCGGGACACTGTCATGGAAACCGGGTGCGGCATGGGGAGTGTTTCGGGGGGCTGGGATTTTTTAATAAGTGTTATGTGCGGCAGAAACGGCCTGGTATCGCAGGGAATGCCGTGCTTTGAAAGGCGCTCTCTTATACAGAGGACCAGAGCTTCCAGAGCAGGATTCCGGGCTACACCGGCCCAGAGGAGATTTCCGAAGGATCCCGGGGCGGAAAGACTGATCTCAAAGGAAGAAAAACGGAGACCGAAAAGCGCGGAAGTCACCCGGCCGGGATCCTCCAGTTCTCCGATAAAGGCCAGCGTGAGGTGCAGATTTTCGGGAAGAGTCGGAATTCCGCTGCCGCCGCGGTTACGGAATTCCCACTGAAGTCTTAAAAGCTCCGCCTGCATCTCCGGCGAAAGCTGTACCGCAATAAAAAGCCGCATGAACGCCCTCTGTCAATTATGCTTTCTGTCTTCCCGGGGATCTTTTTCCGTGCCGGGTTTCAAGCTGTCTTCCCAGCCGTTTTTCCGGAATGCCCGGCTCCGGGGGTGAATTCCGGACGCGGCACGCCACAGGACTCTTATCCCGCCCCTGTCAGAAAAGAGCGATTTCCTGAGGTGTCAGGGGGCGGTATTCTCCGGAACCGAGATCCTCCGGAAGAAAAATCCCTCCGATGGCGATCCTTCTGAGGCTAATCACGTGATTTCCCTGTGAGGCAAACATTCTCTTTACCTGATGATAGCGTCCTTCATGAATGGTCAGACGCACCTTTTCGGGAGCGAGGATTTCGAGTTCAGCCGGAAGAGTCGGAGTTTTTTCACCCCGGAGAAGCACCCCTCTGGCAAAAATCTCCTTAAGGACAGGATCTGCAGGATGCTCCAGCACCGCCTCATATACCTTGGGACATTTTCTGGAAGGCGCTGTTACCCGATGAGCCCAGGCGCCGTCATCCGTAATAAAAATAAGCCCCTCGGTATCCAGATCCAGTCTTCCCACCGGAAACAGCCCTCCGGCCTCGTCACGGAGACAGGACATTACGGTGGGGTATTCGCTGTCATCGGTAGCGGAAACGCACCCCGCTGGCTTGTTCAGCATAAAATAGCGGGGACAGGCCCTGGTTACCACCTGAAGTCCGGAATCGTCGCAGCGTACGTCGTCCTCAGGAGATACCCTGAGAGCAGCATCCCGGACCGGAATGCCGTTAACGGTAACCCGACCTTTTCTGATAAAAATTCCGGCCTCGCGGCGGGAACACCCGAAATTCATGGTCAGGCATTTATCAAGTCTGACAGTTTCCATGTGCGATTACTCCTTATGCCGTTGCTTGTGATCTAAGTTTCAGGTCCGGGGCTGGCGGAATACTGAAGGTTTCCGGGACTGCAGAGGAAAGGCTGCAGTCCCGGGATCTATATCGGAATTCCGGAAGCAGAGAGGTGCTTTAAGGCTCCTTTTCGCCCCGGCGTCCGCCCTTCTTTCTGCATGATTCTGTTAGCCAGCCGCCCTGACCTCCCTAGCTACTGACTTTCCCGGAATCCCGGCCGCTCCGGGAGCTCTTTTCAGAAGCTCTGCGGGCGAGGATGTTGGCCAGCACCGCACCGGAAATGTTATGCCAGGCACTGAAAATGGCTCCGGGAACCGGGGCAAGCAGCATTCCCGGGAAGCACATGCCGGCCAGAGCGGTGGAAAGACCGGAGTTCTGCATGCCCACCTCTATGGAAACAGCATTTCGTCTTTCCGGAGCCAGCCGCAGAAGACGGGAGACTCCGAATCCGGCAAGATAGCCAGTCAGGTTATGGAGTATCACCACGAGAATAATCAGAAGTCCGTTCGTCAGGAGCATCTCACCGCTGGAATCAATCACAAAGCCAATAATGCAGCAGATTCCGATACAGGATATCAGAGGGAGCACCGCGGCCAGCCTGGCGGTGAAAGCACTGAGAAAGCGGTTCAGGAGCATGCCGAGAAATACCGGGATAAGGACAATTTTCAGGATCCCGATAAACATTCCCACGCCGTCAATGGTGATACCCGCTCCGCCGATACTGTCGGAGTAGAGACCGGTATAAAACATCACGAGGAGCGGTGTCAGGAACGGAGCCAGAACAGTAGACACTGCGGTCATGCCCACGGAAAGAGCCACATCGCCCCGGGCCATGTAGGTCATTACGTTGGAGGCGGTTCCTCCGGGACACGAACCTGTGAGAATAACGCCCACTGCCAGCTCCGGAGGCAGGCGGAAGGCCAGACACAGAAGGAATCCGGCCAGGGGCATTACCAGGAATTGCAGAATTTCTCCGGTCAGCATGTCCCAGGGTTTCAGAAATACCTGCCGGAAGTCCTGAAACCTTAATGTCATGCCCATGCCGCACATGATAACCATAAGCAGATTGGGGACAGAGACCGAACCCCAGAGAAATCCGGGGTTGTTTATCCAGGAGGTGAAGCTGCCCCGGGCAAAAAAAGCTGTCAGGGTAACAAGAACTGCATAGAGAGCCATATACTTCCCGACATGGTCGGAAACTGCCCTGGCTTTTGAAAATAATGACATCGAAAAACCTGTCTGTCTGAACAAAACACAATCCGTATCCTCTGAAAAAGTCCGAAAGATACAGTTACCACAACGGCAGCGTCTCAGTTGAGGCGGTGCATATCAAGAAGGCTCAGCGTGCTGGAGATCATTTCCTGAGAGAGTTCAGGCTTGTCGTCAGTTTTTCTGTTTACTATATGAGACGTAAGATCCTCCAGTCTGGAAATAATAAAGGGAGGTCTTTTTTCAATTCTGCCGAGAGCAGCCTTCTTGTTGGCCAGCACCAGAATCACGCGGGGAATCACGTTAATGGGACTCAGAAAATCCTGCATGATCTGCTGCTGCCGGATAATCTGCTCCTCCGGGGAAGGAAGCGGCACAATACGTCCATGCTCGGTTTTGCTCCATTCGCCCTTTTTGTTTATGAAAAGGACAAGACGGTTATTGACTCCCTCGGGAGTAATGCCGAAAGCCTTTGTCTCCAGAATATACATGCCGGTGGGACCTATGACCACATGGTCAAGCTCCAGGCGGAGAGTTCCTTCAATTTCCAGATAGATGCCGCTGACGGACTTGTATTCCGGCGGAAGATTTTCCAGCACGGCGCGCACCGCCTTCTCGCCGATATTTCCGGCAGTCTTGATGCGGCGATCAAGCTCTGAGAGATTCTTGCCTACCCGGAGTTTTCCGCTGCGCTCCTCATAATTGGGTCTTTCAGAGAGTCCGGAGACTCCAAGGCCGATCAGGAATTCCCGGAACTGCTCCTTGGAAGCGGTATAAAGCCTGGGAGTGGGGGCAATGATGTTCAGAAATATCCCCTTGAGGGTGCCCAGCTCCCTTCCGGTATAGGAATAAATGACTCTTTTTCTTCCTTTATGGCGCACACGGGATCCGGGATAGGTTCTGAGAAAATCCATATAGTCCAGGAGCAGCTTTTCATCCGCGCCTCCGGAAATCTTCATCTTCCATTCCTCAAATTTGCGGGCGTCGGGGAGCATCTGGGGAGCATGGGAATTGTGGACGGTAAAGCTTTCAGGTTTCTGATTCCTCTTTTTTCTTTTTAAAAACGGGAAACGGAAAATATGCTGCCGGAAACTCCGGGTTTTGTCCGAGGATCCAGTCCGGGGATCCCGGCGATCCTGCTTACTGGCGTTTTTGAAGAAATACTTCTTTATTACAGCCGCTGCAAGAATCGCTGCAAAAAACGCCAGAAGGACATACTCGAACATAACTGCTAATTTCCGCCTGAGGATACAGCGGACTCCATGGATAAATCTTGCACTGATTTTAAATCAAATTCCCGCCGTTGTAAAACGGGGGGAAATACCATTAGCCTGGAGGCAGCTTCCGTGCCGGAAGGGATGGTTCTGGGATCTCACAGGAATCATTTTTAGAACAGACTTGCAGCTCCCGGGAAAAGGGAGGTACCTTTGAAGCATTTGAAAACTGTACTGATTGATTTGTCTGTCTGGCATTAATTTTCTGGAACTGACGGGGCAGGTATCAGTGTTTTTGAAAAATCAGCGACAGCAGGCTTCAGAATTTTTTCAGGAGCTTTTTTTCAAATACACACTGTGAACTACTTCTCTTCGTGCAATTCTCCGCACCTGTTAAGCTGGATTGAGATTGGGCGGATGTGGTAACATTTAACTACAGGATATTCTGTCTCTTATCCCTTATTCAGGCAGTTCTTGAGCCTAAATTATACGCATTGCTTTTTATACCTGTTTTGATAAATAGCAGTTTCCGGTGAGCTATGACTCCGGATGACATTAAAAATGTTTCGGGATCTCTGTCATGAAAAAATCTGGAGCACCTTGATTCGCTTTATGAGTATGCGTAATATATACAGGAATCTTTTATATGATACAGGAAACGAACAGGTCACTTTTGTTGACTGGTTTTGCCCCGATCATTGATTTATAAGGCTTGCTTTATGGTCACAAGTCTCGGTTCTTTAAAAAGTTCTCTTGAAAATTTTTTGCGCCGATCTTGCCCATATCAGCCCTTATGATATAAGGGATTGCGGAGGTGCCCTTTTTTTATGATTCCCCGACTTGGGGACGGAAACCTCAAGCTCTTTGACAGAGCTATTACCTTTCAACTTTTTTTATGATTCCCCGACTTGGGGACGGAAACGGGTTCTCCTTGAAGTCCTCAGGGTCAGTATAAACTTTTTTTATGATTCCCCGACTTGGGGACGGAAACTTGGCAATTTGTAGTTATCATTCATCAGCTTTGTTCCGCCTTTTTTTATGATTCCCCGACTTGGGGACGGAAACAGTATTTAGCACACTGTGCAGTACACAGTGCATTAACTTTTTTTATGATTCCCCGACTTGGGGACGGAAACCTCAAGCTCTTTGACAGAGCTATTACCTTTCAACTTTTTTTATGATTCCCCGACTTGGGGACGGAAACGGGTTCTCCTTGAAGTCCTCAGGGTCAGTATCAGCTTTTTTTATGATTCCCCGACTTGGGGACGGAAACTGGCAAGCCAGCTGGTAATTACGCTCAGCTATAAACCTTTTTTTATGATTCCCCGACTTGGGGACGGAAACTTGCTATAAAACTGTTCCATGGTTACTCTCCTAACTTTTTTTATGATTCCCCGACTTGGGGACGGAAACCTCCAACCAGTTGCAACTTCATGATAGTTGCTGTTAGTTCTTTTTTTATGATTCCCCGACTTGGGGACGTGTTTGTACTATGCTAATCTCGCCAGTTGTCGGTACCTTGCCAAGCTGTTCCACAATCAGCTGGCTAAATTCTCTGCTGTTTGGCAATGATTTTGGTTATTTTTGAAGAAAGGCTGCGGGATACTTTGAAGAGTTCTTTCATCTCGTGAAGATTTGATATGCCCTGAATGACAGGATTCATTTTTCTGAACAATTGCTGTTACGTAACAGACTGAGAGAATTAGACTGTCACCGCTGGCAGATCGGGTTGTGTCCTGATAGTCAGGAGTGCCCTGTTTATATAATCCCCAGGCCCTTTGAAATCTCCTTCAAAGGTTCTTCCTTCTGGTATGTTATGCCCTCAACAGCCCCGTACATTTTACGAACTCCTGAGGTTGCGGTCATGATGTCATAAACATGGATGGGGCAAGGTCCTGATATCCAAAGAGGACACATTCCGGGATTCCGTATTCTTGCATTGCTGCCCAAATTCAGAATGTAAAAAAGAACTTGATGATAAAGAGAACACTTGCCACATAGATCACCCAGGATACCTCCCGCCATCTTCCGCAGCAGATCCTGATAATCGCGTAACTGATAATTCCCAGTCCAATGGCATGACCGACTGATCCAAAAACCGGCATGGCTGCAATCATAACCATGGCCGGGGCAAACTCCTCCATATCGCTGAAATCTATATTCTTAAGCTCGGCAAACATCAGAATCCCCACAAAAAGAAGCACTGCAGAAGTGGCCGGAGCCGGAATCAGTGCAGCCAGGGGTGCGAGAAACGAACACATTAGAAACAGCACCGCCACTACTGCCGCAGTAAATCCGGTGCGTCCTCCGGCAGCTATCCCGGAATTTGTCTCTGCAAAGGTGGTAACCGTGGAGGTTCCTGCCAGTCCTCCGCTCACGGTGGCCAGGGCGTCTGAGAGCATAGCCCGGTTCATATTTCTCTTTTCATTAAGGAGATTGGTCTTAGATGAGGTGCTGATGAGCATACCCACGGTGTCAAAGAGGTCTACCAGACAGAAGGTAACAATCAGAATCAGCGCGGTATCCCAGCCGATCCGGAAAAATGTCGCCAGATCAAAACTGAAGAAGGTGATGTCCAGAAAATCGGAAACCGGGGGGAGCCAGGAGGAATTTTCAAGTACCGCGGCCGGAGTTTCTCCGATAGTAAGCGCCCCTGCCCAGTAAACAGCAGCCCCTATAGCCATTCCCAGCGGGATTGCCCCGATAACCTTCCGGCAGTAGAGAGCCGCCATGGCAAAGAATCCCGTCAGCATGGAAGCTGCTGAAAGATACATTTTTGGAAAAGCTGATCCCATGCCGTCAGCCGCGTATCCGACGGTGACTGCCCCAAAAAAATCGCTTCCCATAAAAAACGGGCCGCCCTTTTCCGAGAACAGCGAAACATTGGAAGTAAGCGCAATCTTCATGATGAAGAGACCGATGGCGGGAGCGATGGCAATCCTCAGGCATTTAGGAATGGCATCTACAATCTTCTCCCGTAAATGCAGCAGGGTCAGCAGAAGAAACAGAACTCCTTCCAGAATAATGATGGTAAGACAGGCCTGATAGCTCTCCCTGTAGGAAATTCCCAGCATGGCGGAAACCGATACCGTAACCAGTGCAAAATAGGTATTGATGCCCATCCCGGGGGCCAGTGCCAGGGGTTTATTGGAAAGAAGTCCGGCTAACAGGGTTCCCAGACCGGCAGAAAGGCAGGTTGCCAGAAAAATTCCGTTCCAGAGCGGGGAATTAACGACAAATCCCGAGAGTATTCCGGGATTTACGGTGATTATGTAAACCATGGAGGCAAAGGTTGTCAGACCAGCAAGAAGCTCCGTCCGGAAATTGGTGTGGTTACCTCTGAAATCAAAAAATCTCTCAAGAAGCATGTGATTACGCCTTCATTATTTTCCAGGTTTCCGAGCGCCCAGAAACTGCCGGGCCTGACAGCATGATTTCCCGCTGACGAAGATCAGCTGACCGGAAACTCTGAGATAAAATCACTTTCCGGAGAAATCAGCGTCATCAAGCCTGAAAAAAGTCAGCCCCTTCTTGCCCTTTCTCTTGGTACGGTAAAGAGCATTGTCAGCATATTTAATCAGAAACCTGGGATCAGCTATCGCGGAGCCGTGGGTAACACCGATACTTACGGATATGGCAGGAAGTCCGTCTGAGGTATCACCGAGCATGCGATTGATATGGGCTGCCTTTGACTCCACCAGACTCTGCATTCCAAGGTCGGCATGTACCATGAAGACTACAAATTCGTCGCCGCCGATCCGGCAGACATAATCGTCAGAACGAAAATTTTTGGACAAAGTCTTCACAATCTTTTTAAGAACCTGATCTCCTGTATCATGGCCATAGGTGTCATTAATGGTTTTGAAATCATCGGCGTCTACCAGAAGCACATAGGTGGAACTGAGATCAATGGCGGACAGCAGAAGATCATAGCCGCTGCGGTTATACGCTCCGGTCAGCTCGTCGTGGGAGGCCTTGTAGTTAAGATGATCCAGACTGTTCTGGAACTGGTGATACATCTGATTGTAAGCCCGGGCCAGATAGCGGAACTCCGTGGCGCCGGTCTCTTCCTGAAGCGGATTATTGGCCCGGATTTTTGCCGCAGCCCTGAGTACCGGATTTATGCCGAGATGGGAGGTCAGGAATATCATGATAAAGATTACAGACACCTGAATAAAGATGATCCAGCGTTCCCGGGCGATTTCCGAATAGTGACTGTCAGCGGAGATTCTCTCATCCCGGTCAAAAATCCGATGGATTTCATAAAGGCTTTCGGACATGCCCTGTCTGATAGTTTCCTTCTGCCGGTAGTAATCCTCACTGAATACCTTCATCTCGGCCAGGTGTTTCTTTTCAGGAAGGGAGAGACGGAGCTCCTCTTCTTTAAGCTTAATATTTCTCAGGATCTCGGGCACTGGTGCATCGGGTCTCGTGCTGAGAATGAGCCGCATGGCATAGAATTCCTGCTCCATAAGCATGTTGGAGGCATTAAGGGATTTTTTTAGCTTCAGGAGAGCTTTTGCTGCTTCGGGAAATTCTGACATATGAGCCACTGCATTTTCCCGGCGTCTGGTATCCAGAACCTCGGTAATATAATTATCCATAAACCGGGTATCCCCGGTAACAACGTACCGCTGCACGTTTTCGGTAAGAAAGTCTGAGGCTGCCACCAGATTTTTGGCATCCTCCTCCAGAGAACGGTGATCATTAACCGACCGGGAGAGATTTGCAAATGAAGCGGAAAGGGAATATGTCGAGTAAATCATCATGGCGGAAACGCCTGTAGCCAGCAAAATCAGCCAGAAATTGAGCTTTTTAAGTGAAATTCCCTGCTGGATCCGTCGTTTGATAAGCTTGATGATCATAGTGTTTGGAATCAGTTAATACATGCACTTGGGGTTAGAACGATTATTAGTTAATAAATTATACCACTATCAGGATAAAAGAGCCTGTACCGCAATTTTTTTAGAAGGAATTCTGAAAGCGCCCTCAGGTTTTCCCGGATTTCATGTCAGGACCGGGGTACCTAAGAGGTTCTGAAAAACGCATCCCGGGGCGGGAGCGGCGGTAAAAAATTATGGTCTTTTCCTGTTCCGGACCATAGCGGGACATACATTTACAAAACAAAAATCCCCGGAATACGGGGATCTCTCTAAGAAATGGAATTAACGGAGGCCCAGAACGTCCTGCATGTCGTAAAGAGCGGCAGGTTTATCTGCGGCCCATACGGCAGCTCTTACCGCCCCGTTGGCAAAGGTCATTCTGCTGGAGGCCTTGTGAGTGATCTCCACTCTTTCACCGTCCTGAGCAAAAAGCACGGTATGGTCACCCACGATATCGCCGCCGCGAATAGCCGAAAAGCCGATAACGCCCTCCGGACGTTCTCCGGTAATGCCGTCGCGTCCCCGTACCGAGATATCCTTCAGATTCTTGCCCAGTGCTGCAGCCACTGCTTCGCCCATGCTGAGTGCGGTTCCCGAAGGAGCATCCACCTTATGACGGTGATGGGCTTCGATGATTTCTATGTCAGCAGTGCTGCCCATTACTCTGGTGGCGGTGTCCAGAAGCCGGAACACCAGGTTGACGCCGACGCTGAAATTGGAGGCGAAGACCACCGGAATACTCCGGGCGGTTTCCGCGATTACCTCCTTTTCCGCATCGGAAAACCCGGTAGTGCCAAGAATCACAGCCTTGCCATGCTTGCTGCAGAAAGCAAGATCTGCAAGGGAAGGAGCGGGACGGGTGAATTCAATAAGCACGTCAAAATCGGCGGTTTCGGAAAGGGAATCGGTAACAATAACGCCGTTCCTGCCGACTCCGGCAATTTCACCGGCATCAGCCCCGATAATGGAGGAGCCGGGGGCTTCGGTAGCCTGAGCCAGAACACAGCCGGAATTAGGGGCGCTGACAGACTGAACAAGGCAGCGGCCCATACGTCCGTTAACACCGGCAACAGCAATTTTAAGAGCCATGATTTTCAGTATCCTTACTATCAGAGAATATCGAGAAGTTCCACATCAAAAATAAGTGCCGCCTTCGGAGGAATAGTGCCGGCACCGCTGTCACCATAGGCCAGATCGGACGGAATGGTGAGACGGTATTTGGAGCCCACCTTCATAAGCTGCAGAGCCTCGGTCCAGCCCTTGATTACCTGAGTTACACCGAATACGGCAGGCTCCCCGCGTTCTACGGAGGAATCGAATACCCGGCCGTCGGTAAAGGTGCCATGGTAGTGAACCTTCACCTTGTCTTTGGAAGAAGGAATTTTGCCGGAACCCTCGGCGAGAACCTCGTACTGCAGACCGGAGGAGGTTACCTTAACGCCTTCCTTTGCTGCATTGGCCTTAAGATACTTTTCACTTTCGGCCTGAACTGCGCGGGCCAGTTCCTCCTGCTCCTTTTTGAGCTTTTCATTGATGTCCTTAAAGGCCTGAGCAATCTGTTCGTGGGGCAGTCTTAGCTTGCCTGCGGCACCATCCTTAATGCCCTCAAGAAGAGCTTCAAAGCTGAAGCCCGGAAAAAAGCTGAGCTGGGAGGCCACCTGAGTGCCCAGACCGTAGCTTACGATTTCTTCGGTAGTTTTAATATCCATTGCTAGTTCCTAATACGCGGGGAATCCCCCTTTTCAAAAAACCGGTACATTGTAGCAAGTTTTCCGAAAAGGATGGAATTAAAAAGATGACGGGAATAACCGGAGAGCTCAGACCAGGGGGAGCACCATATGAAGAATTGGCATATTGTAGGCATCAAAGGTCAGTCTGGCGGTACCTCCCAGCTGCTGCGGGAAGTCGAATTCCTGGTAGCGGAAACCGTTCCTTTCGTAGAATCTCCGTGCTATGCCATTGTTCTCAAAAACCTCCAGTCTTACAGATGCGGCTTTCCGGGAATTCCGGGCATCGCGGACACATGCGTCCAGGAGGAGCTGGCCGAGATGGCGGTTCTCGTACCCCGGCAGAATGTAAAAGGATCGTATATAGGCATGGCCAACGAAGTACTGAAAGCACACCAGTCCTACAATCAGATTCTTCTCAGTATCCCGGATAACGTAATTGTGGTAGCTGCTGGCATTTACCCGGTTCATCCAGAGTGAGCCCAGCTGGCTGTAGTTCAGGAGCACCCTTTCCCTGATAAACTCCGGAGCATCCTTAAATTCCAGCTCCTGCTGAGAGCGATGCTCTACCTGGGCCATGGCCCAGAAATCCTCCGGGGCGGGAACTGTTACTAGAACTGACATTGCGGAACTCTTCCATAATCCTTGCGGGAGGTCCGGTAAACCTGCACCAGTCCCTCCAGGCCGGCACTGATCTCCTTAAGATAGCTGTCCGAGTGCGGATGGAGCCGGGCAAAGGCTTCTGCTCTCATATCCGGATTCCGGTTGGCATTATGCCAGAATACCAGAATTGCAGAGGGATTGTAGCCGGAAGTGGCCATGATCTTGAGGGCAATGGCATCCGCATCCCGTTCCTGAGCCTCAGTATAGGGTTCGTTGTGAGCCGGATCGATTATGAGTCCCAGGGCATTGGAAAACCTGGCAAAGTTATCGGGAGAACGCAGGTACACCGAGGTTTTGAAATCGGAAAGGCCGCCGGCGGCACTGATGGGCTCCTTCAGTATTCTGGTAGCCCTTTCGTTGTCGTGTTCCAGGAGTGAATGAGCCATGACATGGGCAATCACATAGGCGGTTTCATCCTGATTTCCGATAGCGGCGGGGAGACAGTTGCTGACAATAAAGGTGCCATCATTAATCAGCGCAGCATTTACACTGCATTCCCGAAGCATTTCAGTACGCCACTCGGAACGCAGCCCGGCAAAGGCGCTATTAATGGAACGGGTCAGATTCCGGATATGACATTCAACAGCACGGCGCTGGGATTTGTCGCCCTTTACCGTAATATTAAGGGTGTTTAGCTCCTTATGGTAGGCTCCGGTAAGGCTGCTCATCTCAGCATAGTCAAAACCGCGGGAGCCGCCCCGGTGTCCGCTGATGGAGTTGCATCCGGCAACGGCAAGACCGGCCAGGAGCGAAACTGCCAGAAATTTTAGGGATTTCATAAAGTTTTCCAGAGTATCTCAGTTTATGGTGATTTAAAAAAAGCCAAAGCAAAAGCTCCGGCTTTATGAATAAGGGTAACGGCAAAAATCCGTCCGTACAATCAGCTCTTGAGCTTGAAGAGCTCGGCTATCTTCTTGACGTCAATCTTGGGATCCATGGTTTTGGCCTTTTCGATCCAGAATCTGGCCTTGGCATCGTCCTTGTCCACGCCGGCCCCGTTCTTGTACAGCAGGGACAGCGCCACCATGGCAGGAACCAGATTGTTATAGGCAGCCTGTTCTACCCAGTAGGCAGACTTTCTCATGTCACGAACTTCACCGTGTCCGTTGGCGATCATGATGCCCAGATTGAACTGCGCAATAGCCACGTCCACATCGGCAGCCTCGCGATACCACTTGTAGGCCTGGTTGAAGTTCTGATTTACACCGAAACCTTCCTTGTAGGCATAGGCCAGATAGGTTTTGGCCATGGCATCATCATGTTCCTCGATGGCCTTGTTGAGCCACTTGATGCCCTCAGCCTTCTGCTTGGCATCGCCGTGGGTTACATAAAGCTCGCCCAGCTTGGATTCGGCACCCACATGATCATGAAGCGCAGCAAGCCGGTAAATGTTCATGGCTCTCTGGTAGTCCTGCTTCACACCAATGCCGTTTTCGTACATGGTTCCCAGAAGGTACTGGGCTTCCAGCATGTTCTGTCCGGCGGCCTGGCTGATGTAGTCAACAGCTTCGGCTTCGGTGAGAGCCCGGTTGGTCTCCTTGTCGCCGTTGATATAAAGACGGCCTAGCTCGAACTGAGCCAGAGCACTGCCCTTGTCAGCGGCCTTTCTGAGATTCTCAATACCCTGGGAAGGGTTGCGCATAACCCCGAGCCCCTGGAAATACATGATGCCTACATAGTACTCGGCGTCTGTGTTGCCGCCATTAGCGGATTTCTCGAACCAGGACATGGCGTTGGGGTAATCCTGGTTTTCATAAAGAACCGTGGCAAAAAGAGCCTGACCGTCGGTATTGTTGAGAAGAGCAGATTTTCTGGCCCAGCTAAGACCGAGCTTCTGGGACTCCTCGTCCTTCTGGTTAAGAAGCCACTTGGCATACTCAAACATGCCTGCAGGATCGCCGGCCTCCGCCTTTATCTGAACGTCACGCACCGCATGGTACTTGTCCAGGAAGTGGAGAGCGCGTTCCTCCTTCCAGACGGCAGCCTTGTCAAAGTAACTGTAGGCCTGCTCGAAACGGTCGTGCTCGACAAGGAAAAGCCCGTATTCGTATTCCGCATCGGGGCGTCCGGCATCTGCGGCGCGCTGAAGCCATCCGAGAGCCTCCTCAATGGGCATTACCTCCGGATGGGCATCATTCATGGAATAGAGGGCGTACATGGCGTTGTCGTCATTATTATTGTTTGCCAGATCGGTGAAGATTGTTTTTGCTTCATCGTATCTCCCTTCCTTCATTGCGATCTCGGCATCCTTAAAGGTTTTCCCACCGCAGCCGGTGAACGCAATGGCGGAGATTAATACAAGTGCGGCAATCCTCGTTAATTTCATTTTTCTTTTAACCTTGTTTAACATCCATACTGCAACGGATTTGCCTGTTAAAGGTGAGAGAAGAACTCGCAACCCAATCCGCTGTTACAGCAAACCTAAACCAGACACATAAAAAAGGAGCCTGTTTGCGGGCTTTCCCCGTGTCTGAATACGATCAAAGCTTAATGTTAGCACATTATCTTTTTTTACAAAAGAATGATATGCCTTAAATACTCTCATTTTGAGACTTGCCGACAAATATTGCCGTCACAGCGGGGTTTTTACCGGAGGAATTTCCCTGCATACCCCGGATTCCCTTCTTCCCTGCCGTTCTTAAGGGATAGCATCGCTGCCCCTGAAACAGCATTCTCCGCCCGGAGACCCGGGTTTGGACTAAAATAGTAAAAAAATGTGATAAACAGCGGGAGTTTCATGTAAAATCCCTGAGTGAAACCTCCTGATTACCGGGAACCGCCGGTAACTGTTTCTTGTTTTATACACACCAACTACCGGAAAGCAATGATGTCCAAGCCTGTCAGAAAAATCGGGATCTTCAGCAGAGTACAGAATCAGTCAGTGGCAAAAACCCTTCGCAGTCTCATTGATTTTTTAAGAGAGCACGGAGAGGAAATTTATCTTGAAAAGGAAACCGCGCGCAAGCTTGATACCCAGGACACTGCCCTTCCCTTTGAAAAGATTCCCGAGGTTGCCGACCTTATTGTGGTGGTAGGCGGTGACGGCGCCTTTCTGGGAGCCAGCCGAGCTGTAGGGCTGTCAGGAATTCCCATGGTGGGCATCAATACCGGACATCTGGGATTTCTTACCGATATCGCACCTGACAGCTTCCGGGAACCCCTGATCAAGATTATGGCAGGCGAATACTATCTGGAGCAGCGCTTCATGCTGAACACCGGAATTCTTGAGGACGGTGCGATTACCCAGAGCTCCCTGGCTCTTAACGAAACTGTTATTCAGGGAAACCTGGCCGCTCACATGATCGATTTCTCTGTGTTCATTGACGACAATCTCATGTACACCATTAAGGCGGACGGCCTCATTATCTCCACGCCCACAGGTTCCACAGCCTATTCTCTTTCCGCTGGCGGCCCCATTGTGGATCCTTCCCTGAATGTAATTGTTCTGGTGCCGATGTTCCCGCACTCCCTGAACTGCCGTCCCTTTGTTTTCAGGGCTACCTCCGATGTCAAGATCAGGTTCGAGATCCAGGACTGCACCGAGGATATCATTGTAAGCTGCGACGGCCAGGTAGCCATGAAGACCAGCAGCTCGGCCAGCATTCTGGTACGGAAAAGCCAGGAGTCCATTCAGATCTGTCATCTTAAGAACTATGACTTCTTCAATGTGCTCAGGAGCAAAATCGGCTTTGGAGAGCCCATTCGTCATCCCGAGGTACGGGAGGAAATTCCGGAATCCGCCGCCGCACAGTATGAGGAACCAATGGCGGAGCTTGGTACTTTGGAGTAAGCACCTCCGGGATTATTTCACTAATGAACTCTCCTTAACAAAGAGGAGCGTCTCCAGAAAAAACAGGGCAGCAGTTCCTTTCAGGGGAGGAATCATCTCCAGTACTGCGTAGTACTTGCCAGTACTGACAGGCTTTACCGGCTTCAGTTTTTACTCCCGCATCATTCCCCTGAAGCTTGACCGGGCTTCATTATGATATTCAGGTTCCCGGATATTATTCGCGGAGACCTCAATATCCCTGTAGTCCCCGTGTTCCGCTGTCCCGAACGTCCTGACATAGATCCGCCCCCGGAGGCATCCCGCAGACAGAATTTCCATCTCCAGGCGGGAGATTTTTATGAAATACCCTGCAATCCCGGCTTCCGCAGAATTGATTTTCAACATAATCGCCCGCCATTGCATTTTTTTGCCCTTCATGACTGATTAGTCGGCTATACCACGAAAAACGCAGTCTCGTTAATTCCTGAAAGGAGATATTTTAGAAGGTGTGAGTATACTTATAACCAGAAACCGTATATTTGTACACATTAAAACCATGTTTCGTAAAACTGCCGGCAAGAGATCAGATCGCGCCCCGGAGTTTCGGGAGGAAGGCCCAGAGACATGTGGCGGCAGTCGGGTATCAGGGACAATGCTGTTATCCCTGATTATTGATGGAGCATTTTCCCGGAGGGCGTATTCCTCCCCATGACGGTATCCCCTGATTCCGCCCAGAATCGGGTAGGGGGAGCCTAACTCACCCCTCCCACACCACCGAACGTGCGGATCCGCATTCGGCGGTTCAAAACGATAAATGCAGAAGTAAATATTATATCAGCCCTTCCACGCAAACTGTTCCAAAGTAGCCCATCCCTCACTCAGCAGACGCTTATTACTAAGAATTCTGTGAATCACAGGAGTCATGGACATAGTCCAGTACCTATTAGAGGAATACGCATATTCGGATTTTAAAGGAACTCGCTTCGCCCTTTTCTCACCGCTTCCGAGATTTCATTAGGGTGTTCCAATATGTAACATCTTAACTGAAGGGGTTTCATGCCATCAACGCCGGCACCGCCTTTGTTGCTGACCACCTTCATAAGTGCTTCCGTAAGGATCCCTTTTTCCGCATGTAATCCTCGAGGGAATAAACGAAACTGCACTATTCTTCCGGGTCGGATTCATCAAACTTATTTTCGCGGACATTGCAGTCAATTCTTGATTCAGCCTCTTCGGAGACGTATTTTAGAAAGACAGCGTGATATTCAATTAATAAATCTTTGGCAGATCGTTTCCTGTAATGCTTTCATTCCAGGCACCCATAAAAAATCTCCTTACTTGTACAGCGCTCCGCTTCGGAAGAAACGAACCATAAAAATTTACTTTGTATGGAATATAAAAAATTAGCAGTCGTACATTGAACTGTAAATTCCAACAGGCAAAAAATTGTAACCTCACTTCTTATGTTTAATGTGATAATTATCACTGAATAAAACCTGTGAAAACATTTTAGACTAAGCTCCGTGTGATATCATCAAAAGGTGTGTTGGCTCACTTATCCGTGATAAGTACATGATGCATGAGGTGGTAATATACCGTGGAGAACAGGTTCATGAACGCGCTGAATCCGGATTGTTTTCGTTAATAACTTAATACTTCATGGGCGGATATCTTCCTGCTCGGTGAGTAAGAAACATCCTGTATTACGATTAAAAATTCTGTGCAGTAAAAAAATATTAGGAGTTTTGGCAATCAGATGAAAAGATTATTATTGATATTTTTCGGATTATGCATGATTTGTAACGTATATGCCGGTGATATCGAGTCAAAAGAAAAATCAGACATAAATAACGATAATAAAGAAGGATTGAACATGGCAATAACTGTAAATCTACGTTACACAGGTACTGGTGGAAATGCTCGTGCCTTTGCGGAAGAGATGATGTCTTCCGGGACCGTAGATAAGATACGCGCCGAGAAAGGTAATCTTCGGTACGAGTATTATGTTTCTATGGAGGATCCTGAAACGGTGCTGCTGGTAGACAGTTGGACTGATCAGGAAGCTATTGATGCTCATCACGCGTCACCTATGATGGAAACCATTGCGACGCTGAGAGAAAAGTACGATCTCCATATGACCGTTGAACGGTATGTCAGCAAAGAGACGCCAAAATCAGAAGAACGTTTTATCAGGAAGTAAGCGTAGATTTTACGGATTAAAAATTAGGTGCAGTGATAAAATGTCTGCCGCTTACGTTGAGTTCGCGGTGGTTAAAGTCATAGGGAGTATTAAAAATCTTGCTTAAGGTAATTCTTTTCTAAGCCTGGGGACGCTGAAAAAGGCTCGTGCTGCCGCTGATGGTTGAAAATTTGAGGGTGTAATATTAAGTGTGTAAGTTATGTTCACCACAACTTACGCACTTTATTATTTTGAGAAAGTGCGATACATTTTAATAAGGATTATTAGATTTATGAGTGACGCACTTATGGCACCTAGAAAGAAACGCAATGAGTTTAGTCAGGCTATTGCCAAATCAATTTTGGAAAATTATCAGCCTAAAACCGTAGCAGAAATGCAGAATGCCCTTAAGGATATATTCGGACCGATGTTCGAGGCCATGCTTCAGGGGAACTGTCTTTCCACGGTTTTATATGACTTGCAACGAGCAATTCAGGTTGATTTACTTTGCATAAAGCACAATGTTCAAATTTATTTAGTAGCAGATTCCTAAAAGTATTTTGTTGACGATAGCCTCCTTTTGTCTCGCCTTTCAGTTGAAGTTCAGAGATTTCTTGATCAATGGATTCTGCCATGGCTTTAAAATTTGTCGAATTCAATGTCATGACATAGTCATAATAAGTCTTTACAACTCGAACTGCATTTAATACTTCACCAAAAAGCTTACCATCATTGTCGTTCTTTGAAACAGAATTTATTATCGTACGAACCTGAATTAAAGGTTTGCTATCGACTTTTTTATATTTTGATCTTATTTTTTCAACAGAATCATCTCCATATTCAAGTAGAAATTTCCCAATTAGTAATACTATATAAGATGTGCAAATATTGAGCACATCTTGTCTCAATATCTCATTATTTACTCAATATACCAATCAACAACATAACTACCTCAGTTTTCAGGTAGACATAAATCCCGTTTTCTCTCTAAAAAAATTAAAAAATATCGACAAAATTGTGAAATTTTTCTTGAGTATAGTCTAATTATAGCTTATAATTAGACTATATGTTTGCGGAGTTTGATATGCCAATACCTAGAGATATTCT
>NZ_KB899641.1:60859-69116 GCF_000378405.1 Succinimonas amylolytica DSM 2873
AATCTATAAAGAAAGGTGGCAAATCGAAATTGTAATGAGATTCTATAAAAATGCGTGTCTGTTTGATGAAACCAGAGTGCATGATGATTACTCAATCATAGGAAGTGAATTCTGCAATTTCCTGTCAACTGTTCTATCATTTAAATTGATTAACAAATTTGATAAGGCTGAATTACTGAACACTTTTACCTATAAAAAAATCATGTCAATTTTAAAAAGAGCTAAGCAAGCCAGAATTAACTCGGGTGATTGGCAACTTATAAATATGAATCCGTCTCAGGTTAAGGTACTTCAAAAGTTGTCTCTTTTACCACAAGATGAAGTACCAACTAAAAGATCTCCTGGCAGACCAAAAAAGAATGTATAGTATTACGATTTGGGAAAGTTCTATTCAAGATCTTCATCTAGAATATAAAATTTTAGACCTTTCTTCAAAGGAATATCTAACAAATGAAACTGCTGGTTTAAAATTTTACTTTTAAATTGAGGATCAAACGCCGTGGATTCCACGTCGTATCTTTCTGATGAATATAAACTCTTACATTTAAACTATCATTTGCCTCTAATGACAACGATATACTTTGTATTTGTTCTTGCCATTTAGGATTTTTTATCTGAATCCATAAAGAATATTTTATCCCTGCATGTCCTCGCCCTTTGTTACCTTGCTAAAGTGAGCATTTGGTATAAACAAGATCATCAAATTCTTCTACTAGTTTGTTTTGCAAAATTTATAAAATTTTTTCGCGCTTCAGAGCCTTGTTTATAAAGGGTTTCCATATATTCTTTTTCAGTCCCTGCTTTTTCTGGCTTTATATATTCAGCTCCACTATATTTGCTAAAAAAATCAACGATTTGAGCAAATCTAAAATTATTAGTTTTCATATTTTTCTCTCTTGCAACCTATATAAATTGTACAAAAACGACAGGAAAATTACTGAATCAAGTTCAAATTATCAAGCTATAAAAGTACAAGCAAGCCTAGCTAACCAAACGAGCCTAAAGCCTTATGTAGCAAGACTCGGTATCAAATTCGGAGTAGAGATTTCGCTAACACTTACCACCAGCGGTCGTGTTCGGGACTTTCACCCTACAGATATAGAACATGCCGAGCACACAAAAGGCTCTGTCATCCAGAGCCTTTGTCAGCCGGAAAATCCGGACTAGTCTTTTAGAAGCAGAGGTTCATCTTCAGGGGGAGAATCTTTCCCCTCGTCTTTCTGAGAATCCGGCACCTTCTCCGGCTCTGCTTCGTTTACCTTGTAGACGCTGAAGGTCTGGATCATTTCCTCAGCTCCGTTCGACAGGCTGGCGCAGGCATCGGTGCACTTGTTCATATCGAGAGCAATTTCCCGGGCACTTTCCCGCATCTTTTCCACCCCTTCCTGGATCAGGCTGAAGGTCTGATCCTGCTCGGCAGTGGCTGACGCAATCATGGTGGTCATATCTGAAATTTCCCCGATATGGGCATTCATTTCGCGCAGCTTGGTAGTTATAGCCTCAACAAAATCAATGGTGCGGCTGCAGCTTTCGGAGCTTTTCTTCATCATGTCTACCGCATTTTCGGTTTCGGTCTTGAGGGAGGTGATGGTCTTTTCGATCTCGGAAGTGGATTCCTTGGTGCGGGAAGACAGCGCACGCACCTCGTCAGCTACCACCGCAAAGCCACGGCCGTGTTCTCCGGCACGGGCCGCCTCAATGGCTGCATTAAGGGCCAGGAGATTTGTCTGATCCGCAATGCCGCGAATGGTCTCAACAACTGAAGCAATACCTACAGTAAGTTCGTCCAGATTCCTGATAGCCACTGAGGTACTGTCGATATCCTTCTTGAGCACGTCCACGGAATTTCTGGTGCTGGCGGCAATGGAAACGCCGTTTTCAGAAAGGTTGTGCACCGAGGTAACCTTAATGGCGGTATCACTGGCATTTCTGGAAATTTCATCAGTAGCCCCGTGCATTTCCTTGATGGAATTGGCGAAATCGGCAGTTACAAGCTCCTGATTGCGTACCTGACCTTCGACATTCAGGGTTGCTTCGTTGCAGGTGGTGACTCCTTTCATGATGGAACTGCTCATGGTTTTGGCAACTCCCACCATCTCTGCCTGCTTCTTCATGAACTCGTTGACATTCCGGGACATTACGCCGATCTCATCGCTGGATCTGGTATCAACAGTCACGGTAAAGTCATTGTTCTGACTCATGTTAGTTATGGCGTCAGTAACTCTGCCTATAGGATCGGTAACGTACTTCCGGGCTGACAGCTTAACGGCAAAGAAGATAAGCACCATCAGTATGAGGAGTGCGATAATCTGAATGGTTTCGGTATCTGTCAGTCCCTTGAGAATAGCATTCTGATCGAGAATAATCACGAATTTCCATCCCGAGTTGCCAACCATTGCTGCCACACCAAGACGTTCTACGCCCATTCTGTTAGTGTAGCCGACAAAACCTTTCCGGGATTCGTTCAGCATTCTGGCAATCATCTCGTCGTTAAGGGACGGATCCAGTTCCGATACTTTCTTGCCAAGGTACTCCTGATCACCCCAGCTGATGATGAAGTTATTCTCGTCCAGAAGCAAAAGCCGGCCCTTGTGGGGAAGATTAATGTCCTTGGCTGTAATCGAAATATCAGAGGTGCGAACATCGATTCCGAAAACTCCGTCATCCTTTCTGACAAGCCAGGATACTACCCAGGCTCCCACAGTATCCTCAAATTCCATCTTGTCCATGGAGACTCTTTCGGTTGCTCTTCCGTACCACTCCTCTTCCACTGCGTTGTATTCCTGGACGTAGGTTCCGGCGGCAAATTCCTTTTCGGACTGATCGCTGGCATATATTTTTCCGGAATCCTCAGCATAATAGACGTCCACATTATTGGCTCTGGCCACAGACATCATGAAGGATCTGTCCTTATAAAGATCCTTCTTAAGCTTTGAAAGGCTGTCCAGCAAAGTGGCGTTGTGCTTCTGCCACTTCGTCAGTTCCCTGGTATTTTCCATCAGTATGGAATTTACCAGCTGATAGGTATCGTCCAGGGTCCGCGCCCTTTCAAAAAAATGACTGTTGACAACGACAGCTACAAAGAACACCCCCAAAGGAGCCAGGGATAAAGCAAAAACCTTGGAACGGAGGGATTTCAGCATGATATCTCTCCATAATATAGACCGAAAAGCATATTCACTTCTCACATGAAGAAACAAGCACTGCACCGCAGCAAACACTTATAATGTAAAAAATTTTACCATAGAGAACGGAACCCCCGATCCTTCCCTGTGTGATTTAACCGGAAGTAAATTGCATTTGTGTGAAGTAAGCTAATAATTTTGCAGAATTGCCTGAAAACTGTTCCAAACCAAAGAACGTGCTGATGACAATGTCTGATCCTGTGAGACAGCGAAATCATCAGTCTGATAAAAAGGGATCAGGGAAAATTTTACGGCAGCGAGGATAATGCTTTTAACAGAGTTACCCATGGAGACTCCCCGCGCTGCCGCCCTGAAAAAAGCGGGGAGCCGAAAATGGTCAGAAAAAGGCTGCCTGATAGCCTTCAGGCTCTTCGGACATCAGAATATCCAGGCACTTTTCAATCATAATACCCTTGAACTTGTCCCGGTTATCACGGTTCCGGAGCACCATCTCCCGGACCAGCCGCATGGCAATCCCGGTGGCTTCCGGGAAACTCCGCCCCTTCATAATAAAGCCCATCAGCACAGAGAGAAATATATCGCCGGTTCCCGGGAAGAACACCGGAACCTTGTCAAAGGGGATGGTAAAGTAACGGCCGGTGTCTGCATCATAGCCCCCTACCATATCAAGACCGTCAATCCGGAGACTGGTGATGACCGCAGAACCAGCCCCGAGCTTCCGCAGATCCCCGATAATCTCCTTAAGCTCCTCACGGGTGACTTCCTCATGGTATTCCCGGCCGGTAAGGAGCATGGCTTCGGTGTAGTTCGGCACCGCGAAGTCTGCCACCTTCAGAAGTCTCCGGAAGGCTGCCACGGTTTTATCCGTCATACCGTTATAGAGGCTGCCATTATCCGCCATGATGGGGTCCACAAAGATTTTTACTCCGGATTTCGACTGCTCCGTACAGAAATCAATGAGAAGATCCGCCTGTTCCCCATTGGCCAGAAGACCGGTGGCAACCGCATCAAACCGGAAGCCCAGATTTTTCCACACTGCAATGGTATCCTTCATGTAGGAGGTGGTGTCCTGGATCCGGAAAAGGCCGTAATCCAGGGTGTTTGATACAATGGCAGTAGGAAGGTTGTAGATGTCATGTCCCAAAGTGGTCAGCACCGGAATCATTGCCGAAAGAGCCACCTTGCCATAACCGGCAATATCGTTTATCAGTAATACCTTTTTGCCCATAAGTAACTGTCTTCTGAGAGAGAATAATCCCGAACGTCAGGAAGGGGATCAGAAATAGAAAAATCCGGCGGCGGCATAGCAGCCGTCAATACCGCGGCACTCGTAAATCAGCGTCTATTTTAAATAAAATGTGACATCCTGCAAGTTTTTTATCCTGAGCCGTGCAATCAGTTCCGAGGGAGAATCGGTTGCAAAGAACTTCACTCCCCTGCCGCACCGCCAGAACACGGAGATCCCCTTCGGCAGTTCAGAATAAAAAAATAGAAAGAAAATATATCAGCAGCCTCACACCTGTTTTCTTCATCCATGAAACCGGAGAGCTCCATGATAACATGCCGGGCACAGAGAATCCCGCCGTTCCCGTCCGCAGGAACGGCAGAGGGCGTATGGAAGGAGACCCTGCTATCTTATACGAATCCACATCGCCGGACGCACGGTATTGTCCTCAAAATCTGCAAAATGACCAATCATTCCCAAAACTCCGGTGGACAGCACATAGGAAGCGTAGCCCTGAAAAAATCCCGGGGTTCTGGTCCACCAGCCCACGTTGCCGTTGTCACGGTCGCGGCGGGCCTTATGCAGCACTGCCATGGACGAGGGGGCGCATACCCGTGAGGAGGCTTCCGGGAAATACCTGAGAACCTCCTCATTGCTAAGCAGAAAAACCCGATCCTCGGTGGGGTTGCCTCCTTTCGTGGGATACTTTGCATTGTCAGGATTGTCCAGCTTTACCGTCAGTACCAGATCCTTCTCGGATGCTGTGAAGGCCTTCTGAAAAAAATCTTCATTCAGCCATTTTCTGATAGCGCTGCCTTCCCAGGTGATATCCTTAAGAACCGTATGATAGGGAATGGCATCCGGACATTTCTCGGTAATGAGGAGAGCCCTGTCATCCTGAACGTCCAGAACCTTCCAGATCAGAGGATCCGGTTGTTCCGTTCCCGCTGCCGGCAGTGTCCCCATCGCTATCGTACCGCCCTTTTCCGGAGTTCCGGCCCAAACCTCCGGGAGCAAAGCAAAGAGTGCCAGCATTGCCAGCTTCAGCAATACCGGAAAAAGGCCCTTTTTTTTGAAAACATTCATAACCTGTCCTCCGTAGAATCCGGAGCCGGAATTTCCGGAGCATGCCCCATCACCCTGAAAGGGAGGCTGTATTTGGGGGAGAGCCGGACATTCCGAAATAGCCCCTTTCTGAAATTTTACTCTCGGTCGCGTCAGAAGAGTTTTCCTGGTAAAAGGCGTTTATCGAAAGTTTGAGCAGTATCGGCCATTATTTTGAAAAATAATGCCGGCTCCTGTAACATCATGAAAACAGGGGTAAACATATGCTGCTCATGCCAGAAACTCCCGAATTTGCTAAAATACCGTCCGGCCTCAGGAAAGGGCCGGTATTTATCCGGGGAGTTTGTCTTTTTATATGCTGGAATCTCTTGTTATTGAAAACTATGCCATTGCCCGCAAGGTCTCTCTCACCCTCAATAAAGGCATGAGCGCCATTACCGGCGAAACCGGTGCCGGGAAATCCATCGCCATAGATGCCCTCAGTCTTCTTCTGGGCGGCCGTGCCGATGCCCGATCTGTCAGGCCCGGTGCGTCCAGCGCCAGCATCTGCGGTACCTTTTCCCTGAGCGATGCCCCCCGGGCACTGGCCTTTCTGCGGGACAATTCCCTGCTCCAGGAGGATCAGGAGCTCTGCATTATCAGAAGATCCATAGCCGCCGGCGGCCACTCCCGGAACTTTATCAATGATTACGCTGTCAGTGTCAAGATGCTGAAGGAGCTGGCCCCTTTTCTGCTGAATATTCATGGCCAGAACGACGGGCAGCTCATGCTAAAGTCCGAACGCCAGATGGCCTTTCTGGATGCATTTTCCGGACTGGGTCCCGAGGTCAGCGATGTGGGCTCGCTGTATCATACGTTCCGGGACGGTAAAAACCGGCTCATTGAGCTGGCCCGGAAGCAGGACGAAACCCTGGCGGAATACAAGCTTACCCACTATCAGATTGCCGAGCTTGAAAAGTTCAATCCCGCGGAGAATGAATTTACGGAAATCTCCAACGAATACGACCGCCTCAGCAATGTCAAGGTTATCGGAGACGGCACACAGGATATCCTGAATGCCCTTAACGATGACGATACGGGAGTGCTTGCCCTGACCGGAACTCTTTCCGCCCGGCTGGAAGGCCTTGCCGCTATCGACAAATCCCTGAAGCCTGTTTCTGACAGTCTGGAGTCAGCCCGCCTCGCCATTGAGGATGTGGCAGAGCAGCTCGCAGACTACAGCGGCGGTCTTGAGGTGGATCCCGGAAGGATTAGCATTATCAATGACCGGCTGGCACAGTATGCCGACTATGCCAGAAAATACGGCGTAAAGCCGGAGGAGCTTACCGGAGTTCTTCGGGATCTGCACAAAAAGGCTGAAGGCTTTTCATCCATAAAGGAGCAGATTGAGGAATGCAAGGCAGCGGTTATCCAGGCAAAGGAAAGCTTTCTGACCAAAGCCCGGGAACTCAGCGAGAAACGCCGTGCAAAGGCCCCGGCCTTCGCCGCCGAAATTACCGGAATGCTCCGGGAGCTTTCCATGCCCGATGCGGTTTTTGAGGTGGAATTCCGGGAGGGGGAGACTATTTCCGACAGCGGCATCGATGTCATCGACTTTAAATTTTCCGCCAATAAGGGGCTTCCTCCGGGGCTTATCGAAAACACCGCGTCCGGCGGTGAAATCAGCCGCATCGCCCTTTCGATTCTGGTGCTCACCGCCAACCGCATCTCCTCGCCAACCCTGATATTCGACGAAATCGACACCGGTATCAGCGGCAGAACGGCAGCCATTACCGGAAAGCTTCTCCGGCTTCTGGGGAAACACTCCCAGGTTATTACTGTAACCCATCTCCCGCAGGTAGCCGCCGCCGCCCATCATCAGTACGAGGTACGGAAATCCACGGTAAACGAAATTACTGAAAGTGCGGTCATCGAACTGGATACTGCGGGAAGAGAGCAGGAGATCGCCCGTCTTCTGGGCAGTGCTGAGATTACCGATGCCGCCTTAATGAATGCCCGGGAGCTTCTGGAAAACCAGGCCCGGGAAACAGCGAACTCTACGCTGGAGGATCTTCTCAGGGCCGACTGAGCCTGAACAGGTCGTGGCAGGCATTTTGTATTGCGAAGTGCTTTTCCGGCACAAAACGCTGTGTTAAACTCTCAGAGATTGACTGATCATTTGTTAACCTCTGAGAAGGATAATCTATCATGAACAGACTTATTTACAGCATTATCACCCTGATATGCCTCGGGCTTCCTTTTTATGCTCTCGGCGGAGATTTCTCCATGGACGCTTATAATGCCGCTCAGACACAGGGAGAGGCTGCTGTAAGTTCCTACATTGAATCCCTTATTTTCCGTCACTTCGAGGTTATCGGACTCTGCTGGGTGTTTCTGACCATTGCCACCTGGTTCCGGCTGGGCAATGCCAAACTTGAGAAAAAGCTTACTGTGCTTATGCTTATTGTTCCGCCGTTTCTGATAATTCCCTTCCCCATCTTTCTTTGTTTCAAGAAGTAGGACGGATTCATATAGCTGCCCGGTTTTTATGCTATAGAGAACTGGCAGAACCGGTAGGTAAATAAGGTGCCGGAGGTGTTTTTCGGCTTCTGACACCATGAAGCCTCCAGGCAGGAACCCGCACCAGCCTCCTTTTCGGGCATCGCCCTGAACCTGCGGGGAGCCTGGTGCAGCCGGGACAGCTTTCGCTCCTATATGTCTCTTATCCCCCCTATAGCAGAACCGGAAATGAAAATTACCCGCAGTGCACACACTCGGAACCGGCAAACACCATGGCGTAGGCCTTGACCTGTCTGTCCCGGAATTCCAGGGCCGACTTGTA
>NZ_KB899641.1:72822-132397 GCF_000378405.1 Succinimonas amylolytica DSM 2873
GCCAACGAACAAAATCTATGCAGTGCTAATTTATTGCCGATTTGTACCAGGAATCGGAAAAATGCCTAACCCTCACTGTCAGATATTAAAGGCATCTGTCCCAAATATCAACATCGATAAACGTTTTGTGGAATGTAATCCGCCGCTTAATAGCGGTTAAACGTTAGTTTAGGAAAAAAAGGAGCCAGGTCAGAAAAATTCCAGGCCATAATGGGCATGAGCTTAACAGGATTATGAAGTGCGTTAGAAGTACCTGAACTGAACTCCCTGTCTGCCGATATCAACGAGCTTAGGTATCAGAATGGCAAGTTCATCCTCGGTAAAGCCGGCATATTCGTTAAAACAGGCACATGATGTAACATTGCGGGCAATATTGAATCCGGAGATAAGAGAATCAGGAGATACTGATGACACTCCGGTAATAAAGGTTTGGGCGACAACGCTTTTAGCTCCCTCCTTTATGGCTGCATAGAAACCTTAAGGAATCCGCCGGTGCCGGCAATAGGCCTGAACAGTTCCAAATTCTGAGAGAGAATACTGTTGGCAAAATTGTCATATTCGTCAACCATCAGGCAGAGTGACTTTTTGGAAGGGGGCTGCTTATAAGTATTAAAGAAGGACCTGATAAAGCTGGAAGGAGTTTTCATTTCTGCTTCTGCAGGCTTAAAGATAAAATCATGATAACGGCTTGTAAAGTCTGTTATCCCACTTTTAACTGCAATAATAAAACTTCTCACCAGGGTATATTCCGTATTCCAGATACTCCGAAAATCTCAAAATCAGTTACAAGATAGGTGTTATAACCAGGAATAATTTTCGTATAGATACTCTTCCTGTTAAAGATTTCATCGTATATGTCATTGTATGAGATGCGGGAGAAGCATTTCAGCATTTGGGCAAAGGTACTTTTGCCAAAGTGTTTCGGACGTAGCATAATCGGGTATGGCACGGAATCATACTTTTATCATCAAGAAACTTGATGACAACGCCTTTATCCACGAAAGCAAGATCTGCTTTACGGAACATTTCATAATTGACCTGTCCGTACGGATTATTTAGCAGTTCAGCCTTGTGCTCGCTCATAAGCAATCCTTAATCCCTTCTTCTCTGAAAATCTCATAACGCCGTATTATTAGCTCACTCTGCTAACGAATAAAAACTATTCAATACGGTGCAGAATCTGTTTTAGAATGAAAAAGAACTGTTCAGCAAAAAGGGAATGCCATTCCCAATTTTTAATGATTTAAGCCCCGGTAACACTAAAACCTCTGTTCTGCAGAAATTCATCATGTGAACGCTATCGTCTGGGCAGTGCGGATTTTCGGAAGCTCCGGCGGATTCCCGAAATAAGCATGCAAACCTTGTTTCATAGCTTCGAAACGCAACCGTGAGGCCATGTCTGACTACGTTACTCTGCCATTTTCCGGACCTGATGTTCCGGATGACATGCTGATTCTGCAGCACGTCTCAGAAAGTTTTTCTCAGGTACCTGAAATAAACGGTCAAAGCAGCATTTCACAGCGAGGAGCCCGATCTTCCGATTAGGCATTCGCTTTCCGCCCTGATTAAGAACTTTTGAAAAAAAAATCTCCGCGCCTAAATTAACGGATCAGGAGACATTCGCTGGTTCTTCATACTGAGAATTAATTCCGGATTTATACTCCGTGCTTTCTTACGGGATCCATTCCCCTTTCTCACCTGCTGATGTGGTGATGTTTTATCTCAAATGATGTAATTAATTTTCAGACTTTGTTGTCAGGGTGTTAAAAAACTTGCAAAATTTTGTTAACAATGTATCATTACCGAGTTATTTTCGACTAAAAATCAAAACCGGAGTTGTGTCCATGACCAGATTTTATTATTTCCTCGTTTGGGTAGTCTGCACCCTAGTCATCATGGCTGTAACCGCAAACGCTGTACTTGGAATAGATCAGACAACACTTATGAATGCTCAGACACCTGAGGCCATGAAGGAACTTCTGGCTCCGTCTGTAATAATGCTTCAGAGCGTAGCTTTCCTTGCCACTGTCATCGTTCTTGTGGCTACTGCCTTCAGACTTGGTAATGCCAATATGTCGAAATGGCTGACCCTGCTCATGTTCGTTCCTCTGGTAAATTTCTTATTTGCTATTTTCCTCTGCATTAAGAGGTAATGAGCACGGAATTCCTTTTCAGGAATTTGACTTACCTTAACAATCCTGTCTCTTATGGCAGGATTGTTATTACACTTTGCCAGTATCCAGAACATCTCTCAGAGCCGGATGGCCTGCCGTGAAAATCATAAAGGCAGCTCTCCGTTTCCGAAAAGCCGCCCTTTCCTTACACTCGTATAGCAGATTCGCTACTCAAAAAGCACCTCGCTCCTGGAGGGATCGCCGGCAGATTTCTGCACCCGGATCCGCGACCATATCATGGCTCCGTTAACGATCTGATCCACATGGGTGATAATGCCGATCTGCCTGGGACTCACGGCGGTCATGGCGCTGATAAGCCTGTCCAGCCTTTCATTGTCCAGGGTATCGAATCCTTCATCAATGAACATATTGTCGACTCTGACATTGCTGGAAACCAGATCCGAAAGACCAAAGGCCAGTCCCAGCGCTACCCGGAACTTTTCACCTCCGGACAATGAGCTTACAATGCGGCTCCGGCCACCCCGGTCATGATCAATTACCATAATTTCAAAAGGATTCACTGTTGTCTTGCCGTTATTCTGCGTCCCGGTGGCCTGCCGCAGCTCATACCTTCTTTCAGTAAAATCCCGGATATAGACATTGGCACGGCTGATAAGATAGCCAAAGGTAATGGTCTGGGCATACCGGGCAAAGCCGCTCCTGGTTCCGAACATCCCGCACAGGTCATAAAGAGCGCTGTTGTTATTTCTAAGCTTCTCCTCTTCGGCTGCACACAAAGCGGAATTTCTGACACACTCCTCATTGTTTTTAAGACTGCGCCTGAGCTCCTCTGCTTCCGCAGCAACCAGCTTCCTTTCTTCAGCAAGCTTTAGAGGAAATTCCTCTCTGAGTTCCCCTTCCGGACTCAGGAAGTCAGCAGGAAGCCTCTCACGAAGACCGGAAAGCCGTTCGTCAAGTCTGCCAAGGAGATTTTTATGTTCGTCGATTCTGGCATCCAGATCCCGGATTTTATCTGAAAGAGACTGTACCCGGTTCCTGGCGGTACGGTATTCATCTTCTGAAATTCCAAGACCGTTCCGGAGATCATCTTCAGAATAGCCGGGGTTTTGGGAGACGATAGCCAGAAGCCTCCGGGAGAGCTCCTTCTCATTTTCAGAAAGCTCTGTTTCCTTCCGGGTTAATTCGGAGGCGCCCTCCTGGATTATCCGGTTCTGGCTGTCCAGATCCTTTTCGGAGGCCTTCAGGGTCAGCTGTGCTTTGTTCAGATCGGCTGACGCCTCGCTGACCGCCTTCTCCAGGGCTGTTCTGAATCCGGACACGGAAAGACCTCCGGTAAGAGCCGCAATGTCATTCAGAGCCTTCTGCCTGTCTGCCTCCAGTGCGGAAAGCTGCTGAGAGATGGCGCGGAGCTTTTCGGTAACAGAGTTTTCGCGATCCCGGATAGCTGCGCAGTTCTTCTCAAGTCCGGCAAGCTCGGCAGAAATCGCCCGGTGATTTCCGTCATAGTCTGACAGCCGTCCGATAACCTTCTGATACTCTGCAATTCCGGATTTGAATTCCGGCTCTGCTGATCCGGCAAGTTCCTTCCAGACCCGGGAAACCAGAGGGCTGACATTGTTCAGAACCAGCTCCTTCATCCGGCTCTCTGTGGCTCCGATTTCCTTAAGGGAGTTATTACGGGCTGTGCAGGCGTTTTCCAGAGAGTTAAGTCTGTTTCTGGCATTTCCGATAATAGCCACGCTATCCCTGATCCGCTTTTCCTGCTTCTCAATGACTGAGGCGGCGTTCCTGATAATTCCGCCATAGGCTGCAAGCTCGCCGGATACTGCGGCAAGACTGATTATTTCCGGAACAGCGGGAATCTTTGCGGCTAAAGCGGAGACATCCCCGGAAACATCAAGCTCCTTCAGAACCTGCTCAAGTGCATCCACATGGTTGCTTAGACGGCTAAACTGGAGCATATTAGCCGGGGGAGGTGCGTGCCTGTCAAGCTCCTCCAGCTGATCCCGGATTATCCTGAAAGCAGCGGTCTCATTTTCAGGAATCCCCGCACGAACCTTCAGAACTTCAGCCAGATTGCCGGTGATTCTCCCATATTCCGAAGAGATCTCAATCTGCTTTTCGTCCATGGTCTCCCTGAGATTCCCGAGACCGTTATAATATCCGGTAAGCTCAAGTCGGGATTTGTGAACAGCATTACCGGCTTCCGTTACCCTTTGAGACAGCCCGGCCCGGAAGGCTGCGGCAGAGGAACAGCCGTCTATAAGCCGGGCAATTGTTTCTTCGTCTGCGGCAATTACGGCTTTCTTTTCGGAAATAGCCGCCACGATTTTGTCCCGGATACCATTCGCAGTATTCAGTTCCTGCCGGGAAACCGCTATCTCGGCCTCCTTGGCCTCCAGTGCCGTCTGAAGCTTTCCGAGCTCTCCCGCATAGCCGTTAATGCGCTTTACAGTCTCCCCCAGTTCCGTAACCCGGGACTGGTATTCTGCATCAGAAGCTATGGTAAGCTCCTGCCAGATCCCGTCAAGATCCGGCCGGTCCGAGTAAGGGGACTGGCTGAACAGAGCTTCAAGATCTGCCCGCCTGTTCCCGAGAGCTTCAAGCCCGGATTCTGCTGTACGGTACTTTTCCCCAAAATTCCGGAGCTCCCCGATAAGCACCGGAATGCCGCGGAGATCTGACTCGATCCGGGAGATCTCCTCCAGACCGGCGGTAAGCACCTCTGTTCCAAAGACTTCAAGAGCATGGCGGATATTTCCGGCCGCATCCGCAAGGGAAGAGAGAGTTTTGGAAAGGGAGTCCGGAGGAACCGGTATCAGTTTTGCGGTTTCCAGAGACAGGTCACTCCCGGAAGCCGCCTTCGCAAATTCCTTCCAGCCTGCCGCAAGATGCGACACCTCATGGCAGAAATCCTCTGTTTCATGACCGGAAAACAAAGGAAGCGCAAGTCCCCGGGAGCAAACATCATGCAGACACTTACGGGCATCCTCAATTCTGGCGGGTAAGTTCCCGTTCCCGGGTAAAGGGTTCTTCAAGGACTCTATGCTGTCCCGGAACGCCCTTACTAGTCCTGAAATCTCTCCGGCTTTCGCGGCAATTTCGGAGGCGGCTCCAGGGTACTCTCTGCTGTGCTTCACAATGGCAGTGGCCAGAACATCCTTCCGGGAACATAGCCGGCTGAGTTCATCGGATACTGCAACGCGCTCTTTTTTAAACTCATTCATGTCATGAGTTATCCTGGCAAGATAGGATTCGGGATTCCCGGCCGCTCCGTCCAGCTTCGGATGATCCCGGGATCCGCAGCAGGGGCATTCCTCTCCGGGTTTTAGGTTTAGCGCCACCTCGCTAAGCCGGATCATGCCCTGGCAGGTGCGAATGTTATCCTCCAGTTTCTCAAGACACTCTTTCTTTCTGGAAATGGGGGAACCAGCATCAAGAAGCCCGAGAAGCTCCTCCCGTTCTCCGGCAAGAAAGCCGGAGGTTTCGGAATAATCCTGCGCCAGCCTGAGGAAAGCTGCGAATTTTTCCATAAGATCCCTGGCCTGATGATTAAGTTCTCCGAAAACCTTCGGACACCGTGCCAGGAAAGATCCCGCTTCATCATAAAGACCGGCATCCGGAAGGATCTCTTCGGCAATGCTGAAAGACGCCTTATCCCCGGTTAGCTTCTGATATTTCCGGTATCCAGACTCCCAGTCAGATCTGACAGCTTCAAGAATCTTCTCCTTTTGGGAAATCTCCCCGGAGATCCCGGCAAGATCGTCTTTTACGCGGCGATGCTTTTCAGCAGCAATCGCAAGGTCATTCCAGGAATCCTTTAAAAAGCTCAAGTTCTCATCCTGCTCATGCTTCTTTTCAAGAGCTGTCTTTCTTTCCTGAAGCTCCCCCTGTTCCCGCTGCAGAACCTTAAGGCGCTGTCCGAGCTTGCCGATGGTATCCTCCCCGGTCTTTTTTTCACCCACAAGGCCTGAAAGCTCGTTCTTTGCCTTAAGGCACTTCTGTTCCAGCTGTTCGGCCTTCCCGATATCGGCTTTTCGGGAATCCAGGCTCCTTTCCTCAATGAGGAGATCCTTCCTGGCGTCCAAAAGCTTCTCAAGGGCGTTTTGGCATAGCTGTGCGTCACCGGCAAATTTTGCAGCGTTCCCGTCCAGTTCATCCAGCTGCTTCCCAAGACGGGATACGCTGTCAGAAATTCCGGAAAGAAGAGACTGCCAGTTACCAAGAGCCCCTAAAGCATTTTCATAGGGAGCGGCATCCGGAAGCTCCTTCTCCGGAAAAGAATAAACACCGGGGTCTCCTGAGATGACCCCATAGCGGGCGGCATCTTCCTTCAGGGCCGCAGATATTTCAGAAATCCTCGCGTCCTGTTCCCTGACGGCAGCCTTAAGACTCCTGAGAACGGCTTCTCTGTCCCGCCAGGCCGCAACATTTCCGTTAAGTTCGTTCCAGACCGGAACCAGATCCTGAAATTCTTCGTCTTTCCGGTGCTCATCCTCCAGAGACTTGAGCCTGTCTTCTGCCGCGCTTCGGGTCTGAAGCTGCTCGTCCAGGTCTTTCTGAACCTGGGCAAGCACCGCGTTCTCAGCCTCCCGGTTTTCCAGAAGACCGGAGGCAGCACTGTCCAGTCCGGCCACCTTCTTTTCCAGCATCTCGGCCCGGGCCACCTCCGGCAGTTTCAACTCTCTTTCCCGGTTCTTTTCGTTATAGATCCGCTCCTTATCCAAAAACGCAGTGCGGGATTCCTCATACTTCTTCTCAAAACTCCCCAGAGCTTCCTTCTGCACCTCGTTCTTCTGCTTAAGCTCCTCCAGCGACGTTTTAAGAACCCCAATTCCGGTATAGAGATCCCGGACCGGTGCCGCCAGGTCATGAAGAGCCACGGCCCGGTTTTCATTCTGAAGTCCCGCAAGCTCTGTCTTCAGATGTTCCCGGGAATTTTCCGCCCCGGCAATTTCCGCTTCCTTCTCCCGCATCGCAGTCCGGGTTTCAGAAAATTCCTCCGCGGCCCGGGTTACCGAGCCCATGTCATCAAGTCTTTTCTGAATCTCCGAAAGCTTCTGTTCCTTTGCCTGAATATCCTCTGACGTCAGAAGCTGGGCAGTAAAAACGTCCTGGCGCGATTTGATATCCTGAAGCTGCTTTTCAAGATCCCCCATGCGCTTCCGGGCCGCCTCGTCAATAGCCTTGTAGACTTCCGTGCCGGTAAGCTTCTCAAGGAGTGCAATCTTGGCTTCGGAGGGATCGTCCAGAAATGCGGAAAACTCCCCCTGCGGGAGGATGATCACCTTGCTGAACTGATCCCAGGTCAGACCGGTATATCTGACAGCGTGATCCTGAACAATCATCTTGTTGTCGACACTGACCTCGGTTCTGACAATGTTTCCGGAATCATCAAGAAGGCTGATCCTGAAGGAACGGCTGAATTTGGTCCTTCTCTTGACAATTTCATAGCAGGAACGGTAAACGGAACCGTTATTTGCCACAAAATCCACCGTGGCAGAACAGGAGCTTTCCCCTCTGGTCATAATGTTCAGGGGATCGTACTTGGCGAGTGATAATTGCTCATCCAGGGAAACAGCTCCGCTCTTGCTGTTAAATTTGCCGATGCGCGGGGTATTGCCGTACAGCCCCAGACAGATAGCATCCAGAATGGTGCTTTTTCCGGCACCGGTGTCACCGATAATGGCAAATACTTCGTTCCGGCCTCCGAGAAGCTTTCTGAAATCAATCTCGAAGGACGCCAGACTGGCCAGGTTGGTTCCCGCAACTCTTAATATTTTCATAGCGATATCCCTAAATTCCTAACATGCTTGCTATCTGGTTCGTTACTTTGCATTTGGTGCTGCTTCCCGAATACCCTGCGCTTCGGCAATAATTTCCGAAAGGAGCTTTCGGACATCCTCAGGCATCTCCTTTCCCTTATTGACATCCCGGTACATGCGGGCCGCCAGCTGCATAGGATTCATCACATCGTCCAGAGACTGAAAATCCAGGTCATTCTGGGATCCTTCAGAGCAGCCGGAATCCCTGAGCTCTACCTTGAACTGGCAGATACGTGCTTTGACCCCGGAAAGCTTCCGGAGCTCCTGGTCCAGAAAAATCCGGTATTCTCCGATGCTCTTATAGGATGTATGCCCGGGATCATATGCGGCAAACACCGACAGGAACGGGAGCCCTGCAGGATATGGACCGGATAGCCCCCGGAGAGCATTAAGACCGGCAAGCACAGTATCTTCAGAACCGCTTCCGGTGCCCCGCGGTATTCTGATAAACTCCACCGCCCTCTTGTATACATCCGAAGTAACCGATACGCTGAAGGCCGGACCTCCGTCCTTGTGTTCCTGCGGAGCAAGTTCCACAAGATCCACCCCGTTCCGGTAGGCGATCTCCCCGAAATTTACCGGAAGCGGGGACCCGGAATAGCGAATCCGGGCACTGCCGGCCAGATTCTGTCTGAAATGAATATGCCCGAGAGCCACGTAGTCATAGCCGTCAAAAATTCCGGTGCCCACCTGGTCTTCGCCGCCCAGGGCATTTCCCTTGCCGTCGTTATCATCTCCAAGGGCGGAATCCCTGACATAGAAATGTCCCATGGCGATTACCGGAATCTTTCCGGCGGCTGTCTCGGGCCAGTTTTTTCTGATATAGGAAAGACACCCCTGGTAAATGTTGCGGACTCCGGTCTCGTAACTGACATCACTGTCCCCGGAACCGCGGTTCATGGAAAGGCCGGCCACCGTTGTCGGAGTCAGAAACGGCACGGCTGCCACTACCGCCAGCAGTCTCTGATCCGCTGCATAGACGGGATATGCCAGTTTTTCATAAACAGGCTCGCAGATTTTTCCGTTTTCACCGCTGGAGGAAACCGGAAACTCCCCGACGATTTTCAGCCGGGTACAGCTTTCCATATAAATGGAAATGCTTTCGATCTTTCTCCCGCTGTCATGATTGCCGCTGGTAATCACGATATGCAGATCGGGATAGGTCCTTCTGATTTCATTAAGGGTTCTCCCCAGAAACTTCTCTGCCTCTATAGTCGGCGTTACCGTATCAAAGACATCTCCGGCCACAAGAAGAATCCCGGGACGGGTTCTGGCAATGCTTTCCATAAGGGCGGTTCTGAAGCTTTCGTACTCTGCTGTCCGGTCATAATCATGAAGCCGTTTGCCAAGATGCCAGTCGGAGGTGTGGAGAATTCTTAAAGATGTGATCTGGTTTTCCATATGTAAAGATTCCTGAAAATGATAATACGGAACGGAAGTAGCGTCTGGTTAATAAACTGTCTAAAAAACGACATCCTCCGTTATAAAAGAATGAAAGACTTCGAAAAGCATGCAGAACTGAACGATGGAGAAAAGAAAGAACAAGAAGAAGCCGCATCCTTTCGCGAAATCTTTCATCGCTTTAATAATGGCATACCGCAGTATCAAAAATCAATGTTTTTTGAAAAATAATTTAAAAATTTGATCGGCCTATAATTTCGCAAAGAAAAAGAATCTGAAGAAGCTGGCACTGCTCATAAATGCGAACCCGAGAGCTGCGGTTCTGACTGATGCCGATTAGGCCCGCTGAAACATAGTACATCGGGCGGGATGTTAAGGTGATATCCATGAGGTTTCCGGAAACAAATTTCTGCAGACATGCATAGGAAATTCATGAAACCTGAAGCTGTACCCCGATGCGTAGGCTTTAAAGCGGTGCTGCGGAAATGTTCTCTAGCACCGCTTGTTTTGCTTCGTTGCGGCGGGTGGATTCCTGATTAGAAGATTTCAGATTACAGATTCACCCACAAAGCGGGCCGAACAGTAATGGAATCACTGTTGACATCGCTACCAGTAATGAGTAGTGCATCGTCCGTAAAGACACTCGCATCATGAAACTGACAAAACCCCTGACAGTAAATGACGGAAGTGAGGACGAATGTATCTACCTCATCGAACTGAAGTACGCCGCTAAAAAAGACGCTACGGAAGCAAAGATTGAAAGTCTGAAAAAGGAAGCAGCCGAACAGGTACAAAGCTGCAAAACCGCCCTCGTGTTCAAGGATAAACAGGTCAAGGCCTATGCCATGGTCTTGGCCGGTTCGGAATGCGTGTATTGCGGGTTGCTATTTGAACTGTTGCAGATTTTGCAGCAGCTCAATAGAACCTTTTGAGAACGGGAAACTACTTAACACAAACAAAAACACACTAAGCAGGATTTTTATTGTTATTTACTCTGATTCCATAATTTTCATTATGACCCGCAATTTCTGATTCATTCATTTATCGGTGCCAAAAAGTATTTCTGCAAATAATAGAGCTAATGAAGCCTTTAAAACATCCCCTTTTTGAAAAAATGAATTTTTCGGAATTTGGACACACTCATATATTTCTTATTAATATGATTTGGCAGACATTTCATCTGTTATATTTAATTCGCTCAGTAATTCTGTTGTATCGCTGTGATATAATCAGATACAGATGAATTGTCCTGACAAATAATAATTTAGGATTCACCATCCCTGCGTGTATCTTCCTCAAAAGAATCTTGGGCTGCTACGGTACTGTGAAATTTCAGACTGCCCGCACTGCACAAATCTGGCCAGATATACAGCAGTCCCCAGCCGGAGCATCAGAGTTTATATCCTGATAAACATGACGAGCAGAAACATTATCAGGAATCGATTTAACTTAGTATTGCTCTATGTAAAACTTATTTTAGATTAATTTCTAACACAAATCTAACCAAGGAGCAGTTTATGTATAAACGCCTCTATACCGCCTGTCTGATTTTTCTTCTTAGCTGTTTTGTATCGTCAGCAGTTCAGGCCAGACCGCTGTCCGAATATATAAAAAAGATTGCTCCGGACGATGACATAATTGTTGACACCGTTAATGATGAAGAGCGGGCCCTGGTTGCTGACAGAGAGCGTGATATTAAAAAATTCTATGATTTGATAATCACCGACGACCTGAAAAAAATAAACCTTCTCAGCAAGTCGGTATTTGAAATGTTTTTATCAGAGAAAACCGATTTTACAAAACTGTCCTCCATTGATTATTACAACGTTTACAAAAACAACCAGGCCGACAGCGACAGCAAATATCTGGACAGGACAATAATGCTCTTCGGCACCGTTGAAAAAATTGACACCGCAGACAGCAGGGGCCCGGTTCTGCATTTGGAAACCGAAGACCGCCGCGTTCATGATGGAACCCATGCCTTTTTCAGGGAACCGGAACGGGATAAAGCTCAGATTGTAAAACTGGAAAAGGGGGAAATTGTGACTCTGCTTTGCACCGGCAACGGCATTGCCGGTGGCTTCCCCTCCCTTAAGGACTGCGAATTTCTGGACGGATACCAGGCTGAGTTTCGCAAAGCTCTTCACGAAAAGCTGGATGCCGTAATGAGCGGAGATCTCCAGGCTTCGAAGTTTGCCCTGGCAAGCCTGATCTTTTCCTATGCACTGCTGGTGGACGAACCCAAGCTGATGAAGGATCTCATAAAAAGAGACACCCTCCCCAGTCTGGCAGAAAAGTCACTCCGGCATAACCTTCTGGTGTTGATGTGGATCTTCGATATGAAAACACCGGTTCCCCTGGTTCTGTCTCATAAGGACAAGCTGCGGGCCAGACTGCTGAAGCATGAGATATGGAAGTACCTGATTGTCAAAAAGATCGTCGATCAGAAAAACCGCAAACTCCTGGTTAAGGACTTTGATTTCGACAACGCCCCGCTATTGTAATTATCCCTCATAAATTCCGGCCGATAATCCTTTCTGCGATCTGCTCCAGGATCTTCAGATGCTCAGAACGGCCTTTTCGGATCTTCGCGGGGCAGCTATCATCCGGAACAATACAGCGGGATTTCTTCTGAACGAATCCCGCTTTATCACCGGTAAACTGCTCCGGCTGGTATCGCTGTCCCGCAGAACTGTTTTCTGAAAATCAGTAGTGCCTAATCACCTCAAAACGTTCCATTGTGTAGTGCTCTCCGGGATCTATCCCCGCTTTATGGCAGGCAATGAGAATCTGCTGGCTAACGGAGTCCACGCCCTCAAGATCCGGAAGGAGAAGCCCCCGTCTGCTGCCGCAGCTAACAATAACTCCGTACCTCTTAATGTCCAGCTCCGCCGGCGATGAAATGCGCTCCGGAGACTCCAGCACATCCACCGAAATGTCCAGAAAAGGAAGCTCTTCCGGGGAAACCGGATAAAACCGCGGATCCCGGGTGGCTGCAGATACGGCATTGCGGATAATTTCCTCCGCCAGATTCGGCATTACAGGAGAGATAGTGCCGATGCAGCCCCGGAGATCTCCGAGCTTATGAATGGAAACAAATGCTCCGGCCCTTTTCCGGAGAAGCTCCTCCGGAAGTCCTTCCGGAACCTCCGGTATTTTGCCGTTAGTTACATATTCCGTTACCGTATCCCAGGCAAGCTTTACCCAGGGATCGGCTTTAAGACGCTTGTCCAGACATTCCTGTACATTGGCTTCAGTCATTGAGATTTCTCCATTATCTGACAATTAAGTTCGGTAAGATTTCCCCTGAAAGGCTGGACGGCACCCTGTCAGGCCGCCCTGTAGCAGGAACTCCGCATTCCAGCCCCGCCGGAGGCTGTCACCCTTTTGTGCTCCTGGCAAACGAGCAGATCCCGTAGCCCACCCCGGTGGCATCCTCGTGAGAATATACCCGGGGCTTTACGGCATACCCAGAAAGCGCTCCGGCCATCATGACAAAAGAAAGATGGCCGCACTCTGCCGCCCGGTCCCGAAAATCCTCCTCAAAATCAAAGAGCTCGTTAAAGGCGGCTCTACCCAGCACATCCATGATCCGGGCATCATATTCGGGGCCTTCGGGAGCAAAGCCGTAGGGACCATCCTCTCTGAGCTTATGGGAAAGATCCCCGCTGGCCACGTAAACTGCTCTTCTGGAGAGATCCTCGGTCGCTCTCCGGATCTGTTCTCCGGCCTCATAATAGGCCTTTATAGGCAAATCGGAATAGCCGGTAACCAGAAGCCGGGAGTTAGGAAGGAATTTTCTGATAAACCAGAGAGGCACCATAGTTCCGTGATCCAGCACCGGTCTCCCGAAAGGAATAAAGCGTCCGCTGTACCTCGCATCACCGGCCAGAAGATCCCGGAGTCCGGTATCAACTGTCTCGGTGAAGCGCACTCCGGGGGCCCGGAACTGTCCGAAATCTCCGGTAACGCGCTCTCCGCCGTGCAGGATAAAGCCACCCATTCCAAATTCAGCATGGGGACTCGAAATCACAATGGTATCCGGCTTTAATGCAGCGATCTCTCTTGCCACAGCATCATAGGAAGCAATGGTCTGTGCCACTATCGCCTCGTGGCCTTGCCCCACCGCAGGCACTATCAGAGGCGGATGCGGCACGGTAAAGGCAGCAATAATGCCGGTTTCTCCTTCCGCCTGTCCGGCATTGGCGGATACTGGATTATCAGTCATAGAACCTCCGTTCATCTTCTCATGATTAACAGCAAAAATCTTTCGGGACGCTTCTGATATGTATTTCCGTTTTCAGCAGAATGAAAAACTGCCGCCCATATCCTGCTATGCTAGTTTCGGATCCTGACGGCCGGCCTTATCAGATTCCCCGGCTCATGGACTGCCGCCTCAAGGAAAGTGGCGTCAGTTCAGATTAGAACCGCCCTCGCTCTCTGCCCCGATGGTGCAGAGCCACCAGGGACTGCTTATCCGCCGGATCATTTCCAGCACCGCGGGCTTCAGAGCCTCCCCTCTCCGGAACAGCCTGAACACATAGGCACCGGCTGCGGAGGAGGCAAATGTGCTCTGACCTGCAGCAGTACTGACTGCGGGATTTTCATGAGAAGAGGAATGCTTTTCCGAAACCGGATTCCCCTTCTCAGAAGCTCGGGCAGGAACAAAGATAAAGATCGGCCTTACCAGATACCACTTCCAGCTTTCTTTCCACGTAAAAGCCGTCCAGAATCTTTCCGGTGTCCTCCCTGACACAGTTTAAGACTGTTTTACTGAACTTGTCAGGAAAACCGGTATTAACTCCTGTTACGGTCATAGGGACTCCGCTGACAGAAGCTTGAGCTCCAGAAATCCCTGCCAGGTCACAGTCGAGGAAACAGAAAACAAATAGTCAGCGGGGCTGCACCTGCCATCTAAAGAACAAACGAAGACTCTTTAGGGAATTCCGCATCCGGACTGAGGTTTTCTCTGACAATCTTAAAGAACTCCTGGCAATAGGAATATCTTGTCATTCAAGCTGATTTCGTTAAAAATCCCGGCATCTTTTTCCATAGCGGCACCTGAAATTCTGAGGAGCAGAGGTTTATACCTGATTAAGTATAGCAATGGAGGAGCCCTGGAGTTTTCATATCGATTGAAAAAACCAGCGCTATTCAAATTTTCTGAACACTTTCTATTAAATATTGGGGGATCTTCTGACTCCCCTTCTCTTTGTTCACAAACGTTTCTGAATGGATTACCGGATTATCAGAACCTTCTCTCAGATAATCAGCGGAAGCTGGCCTTTGTACACTGAAGCCCCGCCGACTCTCGCAATATATTCCAGGTCCGGAAGCTCGCTCAGCATCTCAGCCGGAAACGAAGGTTCGCTTTCCTCAGTTACGGTTCTGACGGTATTGAGATTGGGGTCTGTCATGCTCTCCGCGGTGCTCTGGGTGCTCTCGGACACACCCCGGTAGCTGATACGCACTTTGGGAAGAGAATCAGCAACATATTCCCGGGTTTCCCTGTCAATTACCCGGAGACTGATGAGATTGTTGACGTTGCCCAATACCTGCATAGCCCGGGCCGCAGATCCCAGCCGTGATTCGAAATCAGCCACCGTCTGAGTCGCCATGGTGATCCGGAACTGAGCCCCCCGCCCCTTGTTCAGAAGCTGAATAAGCTGCTCATTTATCACCTCTGCAGTTTCATCTACAAAGATATTCACCGGGCGGAGGTTTTTCCCGTAGTTGTACCGGCTTCCGGCCACGGCTGCAAGATCCGCCAGCAGAAGGGAGCCCAGAGCCGCTCCCACTATGGGATCGGTAAGAGAGTCCAGTCCCAGGTAAACAACCCTTTCATGAGCGATAAGACTTTCGAAATCCCAGAGCTCCTCACCAATTCTCACATTATCTGACGGCGACAGCAGATTCCCCAGTTCCCCCTGAGTCAGCATATCCAGAACCGGCAAAAGAGACGCCACCATCTTGCCGTAATGGGCACTGTCATGCTTTGCCAGGGCGAACAGGGCCTCCAGCTCCTCGCTGGGACTCCATTTCTTTATTGCCCGGAGGTAAAAGGCGTTGTATTCATTAAGAAGCTTTCCCGGAATCTTGCTGGTGGCTCTTAACAGACGATCCCGCTCTTCCCGGAAGCGATCCGGGGTATGCTTCAGAAACCATTCCCGAAAACTCAGAAAAGCGAGCTCCATTACCCGGGAGTCGGTGTAGTACCGCACCAGCTTCAGGGTAGGCCTTTTTCCGGTAATGATAATGCCGCCGATAACAGTATTAAGAGCAAGCTCGGCAAAGGCCCTGAAGGGATCCGCCCCGCCCCGGGCCGTGGGAACCAGAGCGGACAGCCGGCTGGCAAGATCGCTCCTTCTGCTGAAATTGTACAGGGGATTTATCTTTATACTCCGTTCCGGAAAACCGGGGTGAAAGAACTTGAAGAGACGGGGATCTGTGGTTGCGGAGATCGCCCTGGTATGAGCCGCCAGATCCTGATCCCCTTTGGGATCCAGGATGATGACGCACTCTCCGCGTAAAACCGCCTGGGCAATCAGAAGGTCAAACAGCCTGGTCTTGCCGGCACCTGTAGTTCCGGTTATAAGCACATGTCCGGCAATAAAGCTCAGAGGAATATACAGGGATTCCGGTTTCCCAAGCCCCTGAATAAACCGGGAGCCCCTTACTCCGGGATCCCGGGTAAGCAGCTGTCTCTTCCAGGAGCTTTCGAGATAATCCCGAAGCTTCTGTGCCTCCTGTTTCCGCCAGGGAAAGCCGGTACCAAGATAGAGGAGGTCCGGTTTCATAAATTGTGAAAGACTGCCCAGCGGCAATTTCCGGAGCCCCTGACCTGAAAGTCTGGAAATGTGCTCCCGGAGTTCCTGATGCTTCATTATGCGGTTAACAAGGAGTAATGAAAGGCCCAGGACAGCCAGCAATGCTGCAGGAGACCGGACCGTGCCGGGGTCAGGCAAACCAAATACCGCGACAGCAGGGATCGCTATTGCCAGCATTCCCGTTCTTGCCCGGGACAGTGTCAGGATCAGTGCCTTATCCGCTATTTTGGTACTGTTCATATTTATCCTTCCGATACAGCTATTCTCTCTGTGCGGGGATCAGACACTCTACGGAGTTTTCGGGAAGCCCGGTTCTGAAAAGCCGGACTCCTCAGCTCCACTCTATGATGACTATCCCAGCAGCCCTCGCATAGTCCCCGGAATCCCGTGGACACCTTGCTAAACAAAATAGCGCGGCCCCTTTCCAGCCGCATTTTCCCCCGCCTTTTCAGTTTCAGCCCGGGCTTCAGACAGCTTGATAAACCTCCCGCTGGCATTCCGGGGCCGCGGCGGCGTCCTCTTTTCTCTCAGGGGGTTAAGAGCCCAGTCGTCATCTCCCGGGCTGTTGCCTGACTTACCGCCCTTTTCAGAATACGCTTCAAGTCCGGTGCGTAAAATGATCTCCCGATCCGGAACTTCAGTTTCAGGAACCGGGAACAGCGGAACATCCAGATGTTCTTCGGGGGACGGAGTCTGCAGTTTTTTCTTCCGGGAGGCTTTTCCGGATACTGCCCCCTTTTTCTGAAGTTCTGCAGTTTTCTTAACGGAACTTCCCTGAGACATCGTTCCCGAAACTCCGTCGTTCCCGGCGGATGCGGGCTTTTCCGGGAGAGACGAAGAAGAAGCAGAAACGGATACGGCTTCCCTGGGAGGATTTTCCTTTCCGGCAGGAGAATGCTGCGCCGGCTTTTGGCCTGCCCTTCCCCCTCTGGCGTCCTTTCCCGCCCTATCCAGGAAGGCTGGAGAAGTCTCATTACGGAACACATTTCCAGTCTCCGGCGGACAGGATTCCTGGGAACTTTCCGGGGCAGATTCCCTGCCCGGATCTCCGCAAGCTTCACCGTTCTGTGCGGTCTTTCCGGCAGCCCCCGTTCTACCGGAGCCTCTGACATGCTTCCTTTTGCTGTAAAGGGCATTCACGGCCGCATACAGGGTTCCCCCTGAGGCTTCAGGTGTCTCATTTCCGGAATCCAGATATGCCAGAAAGTCCCGCAGAGGTGTGCCGCCTGTTCCTGTTTTCCGGGGAGGGGTGTCTTCTGACAGCCCATAATGACAGGGATCCTGAGGAGAAAGCGGTTCTGTTTCCGGATAACCGGCGTCAGAACCAGCCCCTTCCGAATGCGGAACCCTTCTGTCATTCCCTGCACCGGGGGTTTCTGATCCTCCCGCATCTTCGCATCCGCATTCCGCATCCTGAGAGGAGGAACCGGCTGTTCCTTCATGGGAGCTGCAATCAGATTCGGGAGATGACGGAGCTTCTTCTGCAGCCCCCGGAAGCAAAGCACTGAGTTCCTCCATAGAATATTCCCGGGAGCTTCCCTCCCGCTTCAGTCTCAGCAGGAGATCCCGGATTGCGGGATCCGTTCCGGGAAGAGAGCATGGCAGCACCAGATTCTGGCAAAAATACTCCGGGGCAATAATCTCAAGTCCTAAAAGGAGCCGGGCCCGCCCCCGGTCGTTAATGACCAGCGGTGTCAGAACCTCGCCAGAGGACTCACTGAAGCTCCGGGCAATCCCCAGAAGCACCAGCTTTTCTGCCAAATCCCGGAAATCCCGGAGATTAAGATTAATCCCCATATCTGCTCCAAAGCGGATAAGCTCCCAGAACCGGTCCGGGGTCAGCACAAGATACAGTATTTCATCTATGTACCAGAGATAGCTACCGGGAGCATTAAAGGGAACGGGACTTTCCCGGATCCGGTTCTGGAGTGCTGCTATCAGCCGAATCAGCGCATGAGGCTTCCGTGCAAAGCGCTGCAGGGCAGCTCCGGTTCCCCGGAGGTCCGCCTCCACACTGCCGGTATCCGCCTTTTTTATTATGGAGTAGAAGGCTGAACCCGGGTTGCCGTACAGGGCGTCAAAGAGTTCGGAATATAAAGCAGGCTCAGACATCAGAACTCTAAGGAGCGGCGGCGGAATGATTTCCCTGGCGAGAAGCGGTGTCAGATTCTCATGGGTTCTGCCCCGCTTCGGACGATAGCGAAAAAAGTAGCTTCGTGCCCCGCATCTTTGCAGGAATCCCCGGAGGCTTTCCTGTACCGGACTCCAGACATCACCGTCAGCGGTCATGACCTCCATGTCCGACACTGCTTTTCCGGCATCATGAAGAAGTCCGCCGGTGTACACAGAAAGAGCATACAGCACCGCTTTCCGGCGCCGCTGTTCCGGTTCGTCTCCCACCGTCATGACATCCCTTTTGAGAAAGCTCAGGGTAAGCGCCGCAGTCTCCATACTGTGCCGGAAAAGCCCGCCGGCTTCACAGTGATGGTAACATTCCGAGGCCGGGAGCGCGTCCATGTAATTAAGAGCATTTTCGATAAGAGGAAGTACCTTTTCTGAAAATTCATCCGGCCGGAGGGGAAGATGCTCCCTTGCCTCCCCGATAAGGGCTGCCAGGTTCTGAAAATACTCTTCCCGGGGCCGGAGCTCCAGTCTTCCGGAATACTCCGCGGCTCCCTTTCCCGAAAATTCCGACACCTGGGCGCTGACAGCCTCTCCGTCCGCGCCCTTCTGAATCACCCGGGAGGCGGAATCATGGCCAGAGCTCCCGTTCCCCGCGAGATAATCGTCCAGACTGAGAAAAGGATCTTTGGATACGGGGATGGCGCCGGACATAAATTCTTCCGAAAAGAAAATACCGTCGCCGGAAAAAATCTCCCGAAAGGGCTGCCCTGACTTTCCGGTTTGGGAATCTCGGGGATCGCAGAGCTCCTCTGCAGACTTCCCCCTTCTGCGGGAAGCTCCCTCATGGGGGAGTCTCTTTCGGGAACTCCGGGAATTAAAACTGCTCCCCGTCTGCAAAGACGCAGAGGACAGCTCCTCCTCAATGAACCGAAGATACTCCCGGGAAGTCTCCGTCCGGATTCTCCCGGATGCCGCTTCTGAGTGTACCCTGTTCCTGCGCTGTCTTCGCGGTGCTGATAAGGATCCCTGCGGTACCGGCTTGGTTTTCTTCCCGCAAGAGCCGTCAGCACCAGAAGGCTGATTCTGTGCCCCCGCAGGGTAATCACACCGAGCCCTGCGTTTCCCGGTTAGATTCCGGACTCTGCTGCCGCTGTCAGGACAGGAACCTGAAAGCACTGCCATAATCCGCCTGATGAATTTCAGCATATATTCTCCCCTGAAAATTTCAGATAAGAATAACCTGAAGATCCGGGAACAGCGTAAAAAAAGCCATATAGCCAGATTTAGGTCCTTCATGACAGGGAGAATTATTAAAAAAATCGGGTAGGGGGAGCCTAACTCACCCCTCCCACACCACCGAACGTGCGGATCCGCATTCGGCGGTTCAAAACGATAAACGCAGAAGTAAATATATCAGCCCTTCCACGCAAACTGTTCCAAAGTAGCCCATCCCTCACTCAGCAGACGCTTATTACTAAGAATTCTGTGAATCACAGGAGTCATGGACATAGTCCAGTACCTATTAGAGGAATACGCATATTGAGAGGGGGATGCGGACAAAAAAGGCCGAAGAAACTACTTGACCCCACCGCCATTTACACATAGAGGAAGAATGATTAAGAAAGGGGCCCATGAACAACTTGGACATCCGGAAGAATGGAAATCAAAGCAAAGAGACTGGGGGCCCTTTGTCGACACTCTCCATGAGCTTTTTGCCGATCTGTTATGAAGTCATTTAGCGGCCTGCGAGCAAGAGTCGCCTACGAACAAGAGAAATGCGCCCAGGCAAAAGATTAAAGATACTCTTTTGCCTGATGAATACAGTAGACAGTTGCCATAATGATCCCAAGCATCTCACATATTAGAAGCGCAGGCATAAGAAGCATCTGTTGAAACTGCTAAAATGAAAAAGCACTGCTTGGCAATGGCTTTAGAAATCTATTATTCCAAATGCATAGGATGACACAGGATGAATAGAGATGACGCTTTTCTAACGGAGCTTCAGGTTAATGATAAGGTTAAGGTGACCGTAAATTTCTTCGGTCAGGAAATGCCGTTCGAGGGAACCTGTACCGGAAAAACTGATGACAAGATCAGCATTCTGACCAATGCTAAACCGGAGCCAGTGGAATTGCCGCTGTCTGCCATTATAGAAGGAAGTATAACAGGTAAAAACAAAATCAATATTGAAGAATCAGCAGATGACAACACTTTCGAAAATATTGAAATTAAGCACCCTGAAGTAATATATGGCTATTACATTACAGATCTGAACAATGAAGCACAATCCGGCAATTACACAAACAACCCAAATGAATTCACTTTATCCAATATTATTACAGCCATCATATTGGCATACAGAGAATTTAGAAGCAACATAATAATTAAAAACTTATATAATAACAGTGCCTTTGATTTGAATAACGTAGAAACATTTGACAGCTTTTACAAAAACAACAAATCTCAAAACGATGATGTTAATGAATTATATAATCAGTATATATCTTCATTAGAAATATTTATAAACAAAGATATCACACATGAATTATTAACTTATTACTTAAAAAATTATTTATCCGATATCTCTTACCTTAGCAAATATTGTTATTATTTTTCTTATGATTCAGAAGAAGAAAAATCAGATATAAACGACAGGTACTTTATCTTAATTATAGAACTATTTAAGATTATTTTGCTCTATACTTTTGTTTATGACAGCAAACAAGAAGAAAATTTCAAACAATATGTAAATACATTTCACAATTTCTTGTTTATAAAAAATATTATATTAAAATCTTTTTTCAAAACAACATTTTATAAAATTATAGATAAATTCGAATACAAACCAGAAATACCACTTCAGCTAATAAGATTCTCAACTCTAATAAAAGGCATGGCATTTCTAGAAAAAAAAGATAATAATTTATCAGAATTAATTGAAGCATGGTATGAGGAACAGATTACAAAGCATAACCTATTTAATCCAAAGTTATTAATCGATAATGCTGCTGACATTGTTTCTAACAATCATGTACTAATTCCTATAACATCATTTGATTATTTAACGCAATCAACGAAATACATTCTTATTAAATTTATGTATTCACTATATGCAAATGAAGTCGGATTGCTGTACCTTTCAGTATCAAACAAAGAATTGCATAAACGTTTAACCAATTACATCAAAAGCAAATTCAATTTGGATGAGGATTTAGATTCATCCGTTAAAACCATCTTCAGCCATTTTACCAAAATTGTTAATTGTTTCTTTTTCAATATATTAGAAGTTTGCAACGCTCTAGTTAACATTATGAGTTATGATAAAGAAAATAAAAAATCATACAGTATCATTAATGAAAAAACAAACTCAATTATACATTTACTAGAACATGAAGCAGATAAGTACATAACAGTCACAACAAAATTCAATAACAGACTTAGATTATTTTTTAAAAGATTAGCGTCAATCTCATCACCAATAAACAAACTTGATTTTTTAAAAGCAGAAGAACAACTATTACTTAGTTATCAAAATTGCTCAGATCTTATAGAAGCATCGAATGAAGAAATTTTCTCGGAAAGCATTGAATTTTATTTAAGTCTTATCAATAAATTTACACATTCTAAAAAAATCACAATATATTTTTATTCAAGATTCACCACAATCATTAATATTTCTGTAATCAAACAAGCCATAAGCTTTAACGCTGACCTTGGCCGTATATTCATTCCTTTAGAAATATCCAGTTCAAAACACGTACAAACATCTTATATTACAAAAATACGCATACAATCTTCATTATCTGATAAAACAAATAATGATATCAAGACTAATGTAAAGCTCCTGCCTGATGATCGTCTTTTTTATATTGCCGAAATATCTTTTGCAGATTTTGATTCAGTTCTTAATAACGGCTTTGACATCGATATCACTCTGGAATATAAATTCAAAACCGCCTGGGATTTTGAGAAGTGCGAAACCACCTGGGAAACTCGGGAAATTTCAGAATCATTCTTCATTCAGGACGAACTTAAACACCTTGCCGAATTCCATGAAATACGAAATCTGTTCCGCGATTACAGCAGCGGCAGCGTCATCAAAGATGACAGAATGTTCTTCGGTCGTGAGCAGGACATCAAACATGTTATAGAGAACATCCGCGACAAATCGGGACGGATCGTGACGAACCGCTGTGTCTGCATTTACGGGCAAACACGCACCGGAAAATCTTCTCTTCTTTACCATATCAAGAAAGGCCTTCAATCCTCCCCCTCTAATATTGTCGTGGATATAGGCGATATCGGTTCATCCGGAGCCTCGGAGGCCGGAATCAAATACCGCATTCTTAGCTGCCTTCTGGAAGAAATAGAACTTGAGCATGATGACCTCTGCACTCTTCTCACAGACTCCGGTATCAGCATGACTGCGGATCAGGAACGCAATAAAACCGATGACAGCTATTTCACGGAACAGATCGGCAAAATCCGTAGCATTCTCAGACGCAAAGCCAAGGATGTCCAGATCATTATCCTTATCGACGAATTTACCTATATCTATGACTGGATCAAAGAGAACAAGCTGTCTGAGACTTTCATGAAGTTCTGGAAGGCCTTTATTACCAACTACGATATCTGCGCCATAATAGTCGGCCAGGATCACATGATGAAGTTCATTAACGACCAAAGGTTCACCAATGCCTTCGGAGCCATCAGAACCTGGGAAGTTAACTACCTAAGGGAACCTGATGCCTGCAAACTGGTAACCATGCCGATTTCTGACAGTCCTGATTACGCCGGACAGAACGGCTGCGCAATTCTTCCTGAGGCAGTGAATATGCTTGTAGAAATGACCTCCGGTAGCGCTTACCTTCTCATGAACATCTGCGCGGACTTCGTCGATTACCTTAACGAACGGCATGCTTTGACTGCAACCGGCGGTCATGCTGAAGATTTCCTCAGAAGGAACCTCTCCAAGTTTGAGGAACGCTGGTTTGAACCGCTATTTAACGATAAATCAGATCTGGATTCTGATGCATCCATTACCGCCAACAAGGAGCTTCTCAAAAAGCTGGCTCTAAGCTATTCTGAGCACTCAGGGGTTCTTCCTGACGAGCTTTCGCTTACTGATCAGGAAAAAGAAAGACTGCAAAGTCTGGAAGCACGCCGGGTATTGGAAATGAATGACGGCCGCTGGCGGATAACGGTAAGACTTTATGCTGAATGGCTCAGAAACAAGTTCGGGAGCAGGTAAGATGAATAAGGACAACATTTTTGTAATCGGCGGACAGGTTAAAGGCCGGAGCTTTATTGGACGGAAAGCCCTGCTGACAGAGTTCCGGAGAGACTTTTTGGAATCAGAAAGCCGCAAGGTAGTATCGGTAGTCGGTCTCTCCCGTTCCGGTAAAACCTCCTTTGTCAAAAACGTTTTTGATAATCAGGTTCCGGACGATGTTTTCTACTGCTATTCGGATCTCTCCGTCTGCAAAAGCTATTTTGAAATCTGGTATAAGGTGATTTGCGAGCTGGCAGACTTCATTGAGATGCAGGACATTCCGGAAGAACAGGCAAAACACCAGAAGCTTCTTATGAAAAAGATTCAGGAAATTGCCTCAGCTAAAGAAGCTCCGGATCTTAGCAACGACATAGAGTGGTGCCGGTTCAATGCTCTTGTCATAGCTATCTTCAAGCTCCTGGCCCGAATGAGCATAAAGTCGATACTGGTATTTGACGAATTTGATCAGGCCCGCAATCTCTTTATCCTTAAAACGCCGGAGTTTGCTCTATTCAGAACCATATTTTCCGACGGGGACATCAATGTCTTTGCCATCACCATTTCCCGGCGCAAAATACAGACCATTGAAGGCGGCGTTAAGCTGAGTTCTTCAGTTTCCGGAGTAACTGACATGCGGCCCTTCGTAGGATTCAGCAAGGAGGATTTGGATGAATACTACCAGATTCTCAAAAATGACTACGGTCATGAATGCACCGCTTCCGAAAAGCAGGAAATCGAATACTATGCCGGAAACCTTCCCTATCTCATGGCTATTATCGGACACAATATCGCCGACACTCTTATGGAAGGAGATACCAAACTTAATATCCGCGAAATATTTCAGAACAAATGCAAAACCATCAACGAATATTATGATGCCTGCTTAAAATCATTTGAGACTGAGGATTATCTCAAAAAAATAATTCCTATTACCATAGGCCCCAATATCGGTCTCACTAAGTATGACATTGATGACTTTAAGAACATCGGCTTAATTCATGTCAGCGATGAACGTTATGTCTGCATCTCAGAATATTTTACTGATTATCATCTGACCTCAAAGCTTCTGGAGATTTCTATTTGGGATGAAATCAAGGAATTTGAGAAGACGCTTAAGAGACTTATTTTTATCGAAACTCCAGGTATCATCCAAAATTATAACCTTGCTCAAAATACGGTTAATAATACCGAACTGGCAGTAGCCAAAAATGCAGGTATTTCAGATCAAAGTATGGCACCTTCCAAAAAATTTGCTACTATCAACCGATCAACATTTTATCAGTCAATGACCATACCAATTACTATCAAGATTATCAAGGGATACTGGGAAGATTTCTTTAAAAAATATTTTAATAATCAATCGGTCTTGGAATTTGATTCCTTCTTTTCAAAAATCATAAAGGCTCGTAACGGTATTTCTCATGGCCATGAAGACGAATGCATCACCGATTCCGAAAGAAATGAAATCGACATCCGCTGCAAGGAACTCACAGACATGATAGGTAAAAAGATCTCACCGATAACCAAAATGCCAGATGAAAACACCTTTACTCGCCGTCATTATTCATGATAATACACATATATAACCTTATGCTAAAATCTTGCATCAATTTACAAAAACACTTTCTATTTAACATATTAGCAACTTTGGCATAAATCAGAGGACTTCATTTGCAGAGCAAATGGTCAATTTGATATATCACAACAGACCATCTCAGCTATCATTAAATAATAGCCATAAATTCATAACTCGAGTTTCCCACACCTAAAATGACACTTAAAGCTCTAAATCTAAGGCATTGGAGAGAAAAAGAACTTAAATGATTGAGATCATAAAAATAGAAAAATATCGACAAATGTTTTAAAAGTCATTATAGAACAATGTTTAGAGCCTTGTTTTTATGATAATGTTTATTTATCGAAAATTTAAACAAAATAAAAACAAGGCAAGTAAAATGATACAGAAAGACGACATCAAACATAAGGACTATTCTCATTTTTGAGACTTTTTTCACAAATTAAGATCTCTGGAATCATGAAGAAGCTGGGATTTTATAAGGAGAAGGGGATTCAGCCAGTATCTATGATGCTGCAGTTCCTTATGTCCCTGATGACAACCACATCAATACTCAAGTTCATGGCCAGAGGCGGAACTTCAAACAATGATGAAAGGTATTCCAGGAGTGTATTGTACCGGTTTCTCGGAAACCCTTCATACAACAGGCGGGCCTTGCAGATGAGCATTGCTATTATTTTGAGCAAAAAATTTCTGCTCTGACCAAAAACAGGCGTAAGTGCCTGATTGTTGATGATTCTCTGTATGACCGAGGCAGAAGCAGGCACCCCCAAATGCTGTCCAGAGTTTACGACCATGTCACTCAGAGCTACAGTTTACAGCGTATCTGACAGAGCGGGCGGTTCCGGGAGAATTGCAGTCGCAGCAATAATGCCGGGGTAATACAGTTCAAAATTCTCATTGGGCCACATTGATGAGCTGTCATCATCACAGAGTTTGCCGATGCATTTCTTTAAGTCCTTATTGTATTTCCTGGCCGGGATATAGGTTGAACTAATGACATGGTAAACATATTTGTTGTCATTACGTTTGAACAGCTTCGTCCCTTCCGGTATCTTAACCCTAACATTGCTCGGCATACCGTGATATAATTTAGTCATGCTGTATGACTAAATTATATCACGGCACCCGACAGGAAATCAACAATTATTTTTCGGGCTGGAATGGCTATTTGTAAAGGATGGCGGGGGGCGGTGGGATGTGGTACGATAACTTTGAAATGACGGTGAGGGTGGTTTAGTCATACTCTGCCAGAGAGTTTAGGCTAAAGACGGCGATTCCATCATAATCTCCACTGATGGATGGTATGACGTGGAATGGCTGAAGAATCCGGACGGCACATATAAGGCAAAGCTGGTTGGCTGTCTGGTTCATCTTCGACGATATTTTTACGACATTTACGGGGCCCACCAGAACCACATAGACAAAGAAAGCGAAGAATATCAGGTTTCAAAACGTGTGGTTGAGCTTATCGGGGAAGTATTTCACCGGGACAGCGAGTGCAGTACCATCGAGGAACGAACGAAACTGCGGAAAAGTGATGATTTCAGGCAGTATTTTGAAGAAATAGGGAAGCTTACAGAAAAACATTTCAAAATCATTTCTGAAAGCGAGTCCCCCAAAGGGATATATACGGAAAAATTCATCAAAGCGGTCAAGTACTCTCACAATCAGTGGGAAAAATTCACCAGAATCCTGGAGGACGGCTCTATTCCTCTGGATAACTCGGCCGCCGAGAGAGCTATTCGTGACTTTGCAGTGCTGAGACATTCAATGCCCAGCGGATTTGGCTCTATTGAGGGAGCTAAGTCTACGGCTGTGTTTTCATCATTTCACGAAACCTGCAAAATCCATGGAGTTGATCTGGAAGATTACCTTGAATTTCTGTTCAGATATATGGGTATTCACAGAGACGAACTGAAAGATGAATCGCTGTCTGATGAAAGAAGAAATGCTATTCTTGAGCAGGCAATGCCGTGGAAATTTAAGAAGGCCTAAAGTGCTGACTTTAGACCTAATACAAAATTTTCTTTTGGGATCCCGTTACTTAATGTGTCATAATTTCGGGTGCTGGGATCGGGAGCAGCCCCTGTTTTAGGAGTCTGCTTCAATTTATGTTATGTGTAAAAATCGCCGCCGTGTACCCTGAATCCTGCTATTGCCTGTCCGGCCACGTATGAACACACCGATTTTTACCAATATTCACGGAGAAACAGTTTATGAAAATGTCATTAAATCTTCTGAAGGCTACTGCACTTGCTGCCTGCGTTTTTCTGCCGGCCGCAGCCACTGCCGACAGCCCTTCCTTCAAAACCGGCCGCTATGCTCTGGGACCAACATCCAATCTTAACAGCTTCACCTGTGCCAGCACCGGAGAAGAAGCCTGCAAGGCCCTTTTTCAAATGAAAAGCAAGCTTACAAAAGAAGAGCTTAACCACCTGAGTGATTCCGGAGAACGGGCCTATCTGGGAGATTTTGTTGTTACCAGGGAAAACGGGGAAGCAGATCTCTATTCCGTAAAGGGGGGAGTATTTGTCGGACGTGCCGGAGAATACAGATTTCACTCCAAAGACTCGGACAAGGCTCCATGCCAGCTAGCCAAACCGAATGTACTTGTCTGTTCCGTATACGATGAGGACGAGGAAACGGAAACCCGGGCAACCCTGACATTCCAGAAAAAGGAAAAGGATAAGGTCGATCTTCAGGTTGAAATTGCCGGAGATTCTGCAGGTGCCTCACCAGTGATTGAAGAACTGATACGTTTTGTAGATGGTCAGACATTCACCTTCGAAACCGAAGAGGAATACCGGCACGATATGTATATCAGCGCCAAGCTCAATTATCTTATGGTTGATGCCAGCCTTAACAAAAAGTGGAAATCGCTGGATAAGAAGGTAAGAGACAAGCTTCTTCCGGAACAGAGAAGCTGGATTGCCGAGAAGGATCAGGAGTGCGGTGCAGTTACCATGAAGGGTTCCGAGAGCGAGCTGACCGAAATGTACACCTGTCAGAGTAAAATGACCGCAGACAGACTGTATGAGGAGCTCAGCAATTACTAGTCTGCCCTGTGCGGGGACCGGATATTCCGGGCTTCCGGTTCTGCCCTCTTAAAAATCCCTTTCAGCCGGGCAGTCCGGTCTCCCGCCAGAAATGCTGCCGGGGTTCAGATTTGCTGAATCGCTTGTCCGGGACGTACTCCAGACATGGTCAGGAAACAGGTACTGACCGGATTTTCGGGGATTCTGGAGAATAATACTATTCCCGCCCTCCCAGCCTGCTACCTTCGGGCTCCGCCGCCTCTGGTATGACCTCCGCCGTGGGAACGGCCGCCGGAACTGCTCCGGCGATAGCTTCCGGATCCCCCGCTACTGATACTTCCGCCCCCTGCTCCGGGAATGCCTTCTGCAAGAGCCGCAAGGAATATAAAAAAGAAAACTGTTGCCGCCAGCTCCGGAAGATCTTCGCTGTTCCCGGAATCCGGGGAACTTTCCGTACCGGCAGCTTCACCGGAATGCGGGGGATTTTTCAGATCCAGACGAAACTCCGGTCCCAGTTCCGTTACCTGGTTCTCCCGGGGAACCTCTGCTACCTCCTCCGGAACAACGGCCGGAGGATCGAAAGTCTTCCCCTCGCAGGCATACATTCTGACCGCCACCTGAAGTGCGGTTTTTCTGGCCGCCAGATTCCATTTTCCGGCCCGGCCCTCGGTTACCGCATTAGCATCAAGAATCCGTCCGGCCTCTGCATCCGTAATGCAGGCTTCAGCTCCGGAACCGGTACGAAGTACCATATGCGGTTCAGCAGTAGTGAACAGAATGAGCACCCCGTTATCCTTGGCACGGGATCCCAGCCCCAGTCTGTTAAAAAGGGAATCCGCCATCCTGTCCAGATCCGCATAGCCATCTTCCCCGGTAGCCGGCGGTGCCGGGAAGGCAGCAGTAAATATTTCTGCTCCAGTGGCATCCTGAAGGCCGTTGTTAATAATGCTGAGAAGCTTATCTGTTTCCGGCGTAAACACCCGGGAATAGTCCATTACACTGCTGCCTTCTTCCGGCTTTGCCAGGGGAAATTCGTAGCTGCCCCCTCCGGAACCGTGAGCAATGCCGTTATTCAGGCCCATAAAAAATACGGAAACAGCGAAACCGGCAAAAGAAAAGAGCAGAAATGCCTTTCTTGCAGCGGAGATGGTCATCTCGGAATCCTCTTATACAAATACTAAAAACAGACCGGGGCCGGAAGTGCCAATCCGGTTCACATTCCATGCATTATAAACCGCTTCCCGGAACTTTCGGGAATACCTGAGCCGGGATCCCCCATACTGCAAAACCGGAGAATCTTACCAGTATTCCGGAAATGCAGAAAAGGCCTCCGCTCTGCGCCCTCATCCTGGTTCTCCTCATATCACAGCATCGTGTATGGGCAATACCAGACAATTTTTCAAAAGCGTCCATCCGGATCACTGTATGCTCACCCGGAATCCGGATTTCTGATTCACTGTTCTATGCCCCGGGATTCGTGATCCCGTGCATAGAACTGATGACCAAACTGTCTACCGTGTATTATTTAGTTGGATCGGGGCATGATGTTCAGATAATATCAGGAAGCCCGAAATACAAATAATTCGTGCCTCCAGCCCCTGAAACCCGCATCAAAAGCATGCCGGAACTCCGGCCGGATGTTCTCTGTAGCTGATAATCTCTTTGCGGGGTATCTTATAATGCCTGACAAACTTGACTGGCTCAACAAGCACTTTGTACTGCTGAAGCATAAAACGGTACAGGAAACGGCTGACACTTCCCACTACAAAATTCCCTTCGAACAGCGGGAGCTAGCCCAGAACAATCCCCAGGCCGAGGATTACATCGGGGCACTGGCCCAGAAGGGCTGTTACCCCGAGGCATCGGAATTCCTGGCCTACAACATCCACCAGCGGGCTCTGGCCTGGTGGGCCTACTGCTGTGTCCTCTCCCTGCAGAAGGAGCTTTTGCAGGTTCCTCACAAACCCCGGGATATTTCTGAAATCGGAGTCCGGAAAAAGCCCGAGATCCCTGACTGGGCCAAAATGCCGCAGGACCAGCCTGTAGATTACAAGTCAGATCCGGAATATATCCGTCTCCAGAGTGAACTCGGCAATATCAAGGTCAGCACCGAAAAGCTGATTGAGCGCCTGCCCCCCGGATTATGGGAGGAGCATCTGGCACTCCGGAAACGTCTTTACGGCGAATTCAAGAAAGTCGTGGGCATGGATCCGGAAGAGCTTATGACCTACGCTCTGGATCAGGTCAAGAAAGTCAACGCCCAGAAGGAGGCATGCGAAAACAGCGCCCCGGTCTACAAAATGAGAGAGGAGCTGGAGGCCAAAATCGAAAAGATCCGCCAGGGAACCATCTCCCGCATCAAGGAGGCCCTTCCTAAAAAAAGCCCTGCGGAACTTCGGGAGCAGGCCGAGAACGCCATGGATGCGGTTTATGCCTGCATTACAGCACCTACAGAAAAAAATGCCGCAGACTGTCTCAATGCCGGAAACGCCTGTCCGGAAATCCCTGAAGGACTGGCCGCACTGGTCTCCTTCTGGTGCTACGGCAATCTGACTCCGAATGTTGACAGGGTGATTAAGACCCCGCCCGAACTCGCCCCCAACGGCATGAAAGGACTTCTTCTCAAATGCGCCCTTACTCCGGGCGGCACCAGAGGCTTCCGGGAAAGAACCCGCCTTTACTTTGAAATCGGAAAGGAAGTGGTCTTCGGACATAACAACTGGACAGAGTTTATGAAGAATGAGGATCCGCCCCACCGGAGGCTGAACCTTGACGAATTTGACGGTTATCTCGGAGACAAAGCCCCGGTCAAAGCTGAGGAAGCGCCCGCCGGAGAAGAGGCCTCTGCCCAGAAGCCGCCCGTTTCCGAACCCAAAAAATTCGAAAGATTCAAGGGATAAGTTCAAAGCGGCACGGCGAATGTTCCCGGGAGAACCTGTCAGCACCGGCCGTTCCCAGTAAATGCCGGCTTCATACAGGCCGGCCTGTACGGAAGAGCCCCGGAAAATCTTCCATGCCGGAAATTCATTGAAGCACTGACCGGCCGATGAATCCCGGCAGACCACAGTCACAGAACAGCACATTTTTCCGCACAGGAGAGAGCAGTCATGTTTAAAAAAGAAATCACCGCAGCGTTTATTGAAAACTGCCCCCTTTCCGGAGCCTTTGCCTTCAGATGCACCGTAAGCGAGGGTATCAGCCTTCCGTTCCGTGCCGAGGTGACGCTCTTTTCGGATAGCGCACTGACTCCGGAGGATCTGGAATCCTGCCTTCTCATGAAGACCGAGCTTTCCCTCATGCAGTACGATACCACGGGCACTCTCTGCCGCGGCCGCAAATATCAGGGCGTAATTACCTCCTACAATGCCCTGGGACTGATATCGGATCTGGAAGGATACGAACCTATGACCGACTGCTACGGCTATGAGATTATCATTGAGCCTGAGATGGTGCTCATGGGTCTTGATCCCCGCACCCGGAGCTTCAGTTCCGAAAAGACTCCGGCGGAAATCATCACCGAGATTTTCGGTGAGTACAATCAGAAATGCCGCTTTGATCCGGGACTTTTTGACAGGATGCCCGACCACGGCCAGATCGCCCAGCAGAACAACGAAACCGATCTGAACTTCATAAACCGCATCTGCTTCAACTACGGCTTCAACTACACCTTTGAACTGGAATCTCCGGAGGACGAGTTCTCTGCGGTCTCCGTGGTGTTCTCCCGGGGGTACTGCACCGGAAACAGCCATGAGATTACGGGAAATACCCACACCGGGCTTTCCGAAATCCCCTGTCTTACCGGAAAAACCGGAAACAGACTCTTCGGCGACCGTTCCGTATTTCTGGATCGGCTGGTGCGCACCGGGATTGCCGGAGGCGGCAGCATTCGCAGAAATTCCGGAGCTCTCCGGAACGGGGTCCCCTTCTTCCGGAACGGCTTTGAACCGGTGCGCGGCGAAGGCAGTCATCCCGGAGAAAGCATTTACGCCTTCGGGAAGGAATCCTCCATAGCACTGGACCGGCTGTCCCGTAACCGCACTCTGATTTCCGCCCGGGATTTTGCGGTGGCCTCCGGCATTGTGCTGGATACCGGTACCACCCGCTATCTCACAGTACGGGTGCGGTTCGGCTTTAACCTTAATTTCCCCAAAACCTTCCGGGGCTCCCGCAGCTATCCGGAAAACGAGGACGAGCTCAATCTGACCGCTGTTGCAGTTCCCATTCCGGAAAACAGCACCGAAACCCTGGGCCCTCTGTGCTGTTTCGGCCCTATTCCGGAAAACCCCACTGCCGCTACCGCCTTCGCCATCACTGATATTCCCCGGCCGGGAAGAAGCAGCCGCACAGCCGGGGCTTCGGATCTCCGGAGCTCTGCTGTCCTGAAAGAGGAAAACGGCAGCAATGCCATGATTGTCCAGGCCACCGTCTGCGACAAATCCGGTGTCACCCTAAGCACCAGCGGTACCACCACAGTATGTCCGGGGATGATCGTTACCTCGGATAACGATAACACCGCTTTTCCGGCCATGTTTTATGCCCTCCCGGACGGCGACAGCGCCAAAGTCATCGAGGTAAACTATGTCAGCATGTCCGGAAGCGCCGCCCCCCTGGGCAACTTTCCCAAAATTGGCGAGAAGGTGCTCCTTCTCTACACCGGAAGCAGCTACTATTTCATGGGGTATCTCCCGAATAGCAATGCTCTCAGTACCTATTGCAGCGAACTGAGAAACGATCTCCTGCACAGCTCATTCCTCAGCTCCGGATATGATCCTGACAGCTCCGCAGCTTCTGCCGGCACGGACAGAGTCCCGACCAATGAGAACCGGGACATTGATAATCAGTACTTTTCTTTCAGCAGATTCTCCAGCTCCCGGGTGCTGGTGGAATACATCATCATGCAGAAAAGGCTGAAAGAGTTCTTGGATTGCCTGGCCTATAAATTCGATACCCACAAAATCACCGAGATTTACGATGATTACAAGTCAAAGGCCAGTACGTGTCTCAGCAATATCATCACTTCCCGCCAGAAGCTGGACGATGCTGTAAAATCCGGCAGCGGCATTTCGGATGCGCAGCAGGAGCTTACCACTGCCTACAATTCTCTGTCTGAAACTGCCGGCAGTATTGTGGACAGGATAAAAGGCGTTTCCACTGTCAGCAGTCAGCTCAGCAGCCTTTATAATGAAGCAAAAACCAATAACAGCACCAGATACACCGGTTCAGAAAACGCGATGAAGGAGCAGATTCTGGGAGATCTGCTGGGAACTGTCTCCGGCGATCTGTTTTACGACGGCACCCACCGGGTATACGGCAGCCGTCTGGAAAACGCCGTATCTGATGACATCACCAGCATCGCCGACGGCAACATCAATCTCCATGCCGGCAAAAAGATCTGCATTACCGCCGATGATTCTATCCAGCTGCAGGTGGGAAACAACTCCATCAAAATAAACGGCAATACCATTGCTATGGCTGTGGCCTATTTCAAGACCTCTCTGTCACCATGGGATGCCAAGATATCTCTGAGCCCCACTTCCGGTGTCAGCATTTCCGGGTACCAGTTCAGTGCCAGCGGGCTATTCTCTGCCAGCGTTGCCGATAATTTCGGTGGCTGTATGAGCACCAAATCGGGGATGATGACACTAACGGCCCCGAAGATCAAAATCACCAACATGGGCAACATCGCTATCATTAAAACCCTGGCCAAGCTGGCGTGCAATACTGCAATGGAAGTTGGCAACGCCATTGCAGCCTGTCCCGACTATGATAACAGCGATGCCGCAGACAAGGCTGCAAGAATTATTAACAATATTAAAGGCTATTTAGGCAGCGGGATAGGCATGGTAGCAGACGCCGCAACAGCAATACAGCTTTTCTCAAGATCTATCGAAACCGGCGTCAAGAACGTGAGGGCCTGGGAAAGTCTGGCGGTCTCTCTCATTCTGGTGGCATTGGATGCCGCAGATACCATTGAAAGCATCATTGCCGATTCCATGCTGGAAAGCAAAGCCAAGGACAATGTTTTTGTAGAACGCAACAAGGATAACAACTACATCAGCGGCAGAGATATCTATCTTATGGTAACCAGCGGCCTCAGAATGGCAACTCTCATTGCAAATGATCTTTTCCTCATGGGTGATAATCTGATATCCAGCAAGACTTCATCAGCAGAGCTCATGGCTACCGGAGTCACCATAAGCGGCAATGATATCGCGCTGTCTTACACAAATGAAAAGATTATGGCCAGTGCAATTGCCAGCAAGAATGTAGACCAGACGGGAAAAGCAGACCAGACGAAAAATGTTAACCAGCAGCCAAAGGACAATGATCAGCGTGATGACAATGACCAGCTTAACTGACAGCCAGTTCAGGAGCTTGATTTAGATACTGGAGATCACAGAGACAGTCAGGAATCATAAGGAAATAGCTAACTGCCTGAACGTTTTTGAATCCGGGAAATTCTCTGACTCAGAGGCCCCAAAGCAATTAGGTTAAATCCTTATGATTTCAGCCGGTGCAAGGCAGGTTTAAAAAATGGCCAAAAATAAAATTAAAACCAATAGTAACAATGACAACTAAATAAAATTTCAGGTAATTAATGGTAATGACGATGACAGCTAATGACAATGACAGCCAGAACGGAATTCCGGCTTCCGGCAATGATGGCACACAGGATCAGGACAAAACCGGCACTGGCGGTAATGAACAGAGCGGTGCCGAAGGCACTCAGAGCAGCAACGATGACGACCCGATCATTAAGGCTGCTATTGCTGCAGTCGCTGCGGTAGGAGAGGCTGCCCTGGTGGGCATCGGTCTCGCAACCGCCAACATTATTCAGAAGATTGCCGTGGTCGGCACGACCTCCAATCTGGAAATTAAAAACACCGAAGGAAATGAGTCCATATGTGTAATGGACAACGATACCTCTATGGACAGCAACAGCGTTTCCGGAACTGAAAACAGCGGCGCTCTGGCAAAGGATCAGGTAAACGGCAATGACGGTACTCTGGATGCCAGCACCCTGGACGGAAAGGCTGTCAGCACCGAGACCAATGCCCTTGAGAATAACGCCGGCGCTGTCAAGAATCAGGGCGGCGTGCTGGACACCAGTTCCGACGCTATGAGAATCAACTGATAACCCAGGACAGCAGTTCTCATTAACGTCTCCCCTAAATCAGGCAGCCGCTCTGCAGGTTAAAACATGACAGAACTGCTCCCTGATGCTTCCCCGGGAACCTGGAATCTCAGATTCCGCCTGATTCCGGGTTCTGTCTGTTCGCCCTTTTCTCCCTTCCTGCCTGCATTTCCCCCCGCACCTGGTTTAGGAAGACCTGCTTCTGCTGGCCCGGCATTAATCCGGAAGCGGCAGATCCAGGGCTTTCAGGAGCATCCTTTTGATAGTCTCAAAATCGAAGGCCGTATCTAAAGGCAAAAGTCCGCCGGTGTCCCTGCTGAGTTCCTTCAGCGCCTCCTCCTGAACCATCAGGTCGCTGGCACTGGTCTGGGCATCATCCTGTGCGTGGTTTATCCGGTTCCTCATGATTTTTGCATAAAGATAGCACTTCATGATATTTCCCAGTCTCCTGATGCTGTCATTGGCCTCGGCACAGGCGAGCAGATTATTGATGGCATCAAGCTTTTTCAGGTAGGTGTTTCTGGATCGGAACTCCAGTCTTTCATATTCCTGCGGGCTGTTTCTGAGATAGAAATGAATGATCTTCGGATAGGCACTGACAATTCTGCCTAAAAACCGGAACGGCGATGTTTTCCCGGCAAAGTGTTCGTCATAGCAGTCGAACTCCGCTATGAGCTCGCCGTCGCTGTCAAAGCAGTTCATGATGGTATCACTGATTCTGCGGAGTGCCTGCATGACAGCGGCGCCGTCTTTTTCCGGCAGCTTTTTCCGGAGAAGCTCGGAAGCAGCCTTCAGAAAATGCGATCTGATAAGCGCCGCACTCTTCTTATTCTTGCATTCCTGTCCAAAGGTCTCTCTTTCTACCTGATTTTTGAATTCCGAAACAATGTCCCTGATGATGCTCATTTCCATATCCTGAGGCAGGACACGATCCTTCAGTCTGATCCTGTATATCGCGTTGTCAAACACTCCGCTGTAAAACCCGTCTCCGTACAGGGATTTTCCATATGAAGGCGTCTTTGCCTCTTTGGCTGTCGCCTTCGGGTCATAAATTTTCCGGATGAATTCCAGCCTGAAATACTCCTCCGGCATCTTTTCCACATAGAGGGTGAGAGCCTGATTAATCAAATCATGGCTGAGACACCATCTAATCATGTTCTGATAGGAGATCTCTCCCGAGCCGTCCAGAAAAAACTGCTTTTTGATGATGCCGAACAGCCTCGCGAACATGGCAATATACATATTGGAAGAGTTTTCCGAAGTGCGGATCCGGTTCATATCCTTTTCAATTTCAAGCTTGCAGGCATCGATTTCGTTGACATTGTTGATGGCAATGCATCCGAAGAAGCGGTCAAAGCTGTCAATAAGGTGCTTCATATCCGTGAGCCCGCCGCTGTTTTCCCTGCCGATCCTGTCAATGATGTAGCCATCATCAAAGAAATCCCTGAGCTGTCTCACATTGCCGGTAAGACTGAAGGCGTTCACAGCCTGAATCAGGTCGGTAATGGCCGTGATATGGAGAAGACTGTAGATTTTTCTGTCGTAGTAGTTAGAGTAGACAATTTTTCTGAGATGAATGCCGGACACCTTCAGAAACTGGATAACCGAGGTCATGAGATAGCTGATATCCCGAAGTCCGGAAGTAAAGTCTATGTAGGCATTTTTTGTCGCTTCCGGGGCGGAACTGATAATAATCCGGTAGAACTGATTAATCATGCTGTTGGTGCGGACACTGGCATTGGCAATGAGTTCACCGGTACTTTCAATAAAGTCATAGAAAACCGGACAGAGTGAGGCCGGGCTGAATTTATCCGTGATTCCGAGAGAATCTGCAAAATTATCGAGGTTGTCCCGGAATATATCGTACTTTGAGACGGTGTCTCCGTTTTTCTGATATACCCGCTGGCTCACTATGGCAATTACCGTTATCCGGTCGGCTTCCTGACTGGCCTTTTTCATAAGATACTGCATGGGAGCATCGCCGGTTTCCAGCACCTTGAAGCGTTCGTCTTCATGGCCGTTTACAGTATAAATTTTTTTGCTGTCCGTATCAGGAGCAAGACATCCGTCATTGGGTTCCTGTCTTTCCCCCACAAAAGTAATGATGTAAGCCTGGGCAGACATGCCTGTTCCTCCTTGTTCCGGGTTCTGAACCGCACCTCCGGGTACCAGCATGAATAATCCGGATTCTGCCATTCTAGCTACTGAACCGGGAGAATTCCTGTTTTATTCTCCTGTGGTTTTACCTGCTTCGCATTTTCAGCCATTATATTATTGCGGATGTTCTGAAAACAGGTCTTTCCGCTGGTGTCAGGAAGGTATGCGGATCCAGAGGGCCGGTACTGGAATCCCCGAAGATTAGCAGATTATCCGTAAGGCGGGGCGTACTGCACGGCTGGAAGACCGCACCACAGGTCATAAACTGCACCGCGAAGGCAGCCGGGAACTGTATGAGCCGGATATCCCTCAGATGATGATTATACCGGAGTATACTGCTGCCTGCACGATCTCCGCTTCGGGAATGATAAAGGCGCCAGAACTGACCGGAGCTCCAGGCAGTTTTACTTCAGTGCTCCCGCAGTGCCTCATGATTCTCCGTCCTAGGGCCGGCTGTCAGCGCCCTCAAGTCTTTTTACGGTTCTCACTGCAGCGTTGTCCCGGTTTCCGGTACTAAGCGCGCTTCCGGATCCGGTAAGACGCTCCAGCGAATACTCTCCGTCCGGAAGAAGCCCGCTCCGATCCAGATAATACCCCCACTCCGAGAGGTCTACAGTGCTCAGATCCAGCTCCCCCAGTCTGCTGAGAGGAATTCCCCCGCAGGCTTCTCCCGCCATTTCCTGCACCTCCGGCCGGGACATCGCAATCCGGGCCAGCGGAGACGAATAGCAGCAGTACCGTCTTTTATGAACCAGACACTTCCTCAGTACCTTCACAGAACAGGAGCTTCCCTGATACACACAGGATTTCAGACCAATACGGAGAGCCGTTTCCTGTTCTCCGGCTCTGCAGGAAGTCAGCATTTTGAATGCAGTATGGGTCAGCTGCCAGGCCACATAGGCCGTCATGGCCCAGCTGGCACAGGCCACCAGGGTTTCATTAAGCTGCACTGTCATAGCCCCCGCCTCATTCACGCCTTCCGTAAAAACAGCATTCCGGAACTCCTCTCCGAAGGTTTCCGCCACAAAATCAGCGAGCTTGCGGGTCATGGCCTCTGTAAAGCCTTCCGCGGCAGCCTGAGCAGTGGCCTTTCCGGTATCCGCCACAATGGAATCCAGGGCGGAGCTGATAAATCCGGTACTGTCCCGCAGTGCCTCCCTCCGGGCCCAGCTGCCAAATGCCGGCTCCAGAGACCGCACTGCCCCCAGTGCTGCCTTTATGCTCATGGTGTAGGCAGTGAGCCGGACATAGTCCGTGATGTCGGTAACGGCCCCGTCAGTGCAGCAGCGCATTTTGCCGTGATAGCCCTCGCGGCATTCCCGCATCTCGCCCCGAAAAATCCGGCAGTCAGCAGTTTTACTGGCATCAGTACCGGTACACACAATATCATCCTGCATATAATTCATAAGCTGCAGTGCCAGCATGGCTCCGGTAAGATCCCCGGTCTCCCCGGTTAGCGTGCCGGTCAGGGCGGTTCCCGTGCCCAGATCCGTTCCCGGACAGTTCAGAACCGTCTCCCGGAGCTTTCTCCCGGCGGTGTATTCCCGGGGACAGTCCCACACCAGAGTCTGCAGCGAGCAGAATTCATCAGGATTCTTCCCGGAATCCAGACATTCCCTGCCGGCCAGCACACAGCCCGCTTCCGGAAGTCCCGCACAGCCGTCACTGCCCTGCCCGTCATCATCCTGATAAACAGAGCAGACCACCCTTTCATGATAAAGTCCGTCTTCCGGAACCGTAATGTCCCGGAACGTTCTGGTGCAGCCTGCCGCTTTACCGGTCTGTCCGGAGGTGCCGGCAGTATCTTCGCCCCTAAGCTCCGCAAGGTAAGGGTTGCCGGCATGGGTACAGGGCTCCCGGTCAGAGCACCGCCAGATTTCCTCCCGGGAACCTCCGCCATACTGTCTTTCGCAGTAGCGGTAGAGATCGAGAGCGGGACAGGAGCTTTTGTTTTCAGAATAGGCTCCGTCCCCGGAGGATTCCCGCACCGTACCTTCCAGACAGAAGGGATTCCACAGATCTGCAAAAGGTCCCGCAAACTCCCGGGGCTTCTCAAAAAAGGATCGCCCCGCCGGCATGATTCCGGCCCCGTAATATCCGGGGGCCACCTCCGCAGCATAACGCTGGCAATCAAGAGTCCACAGGCCCTCCCGGGGAAGCCCGGAGAGACAGTCAAGCCCCCGGTATTCATCCATGTCCAGAGCTCCGGAATTAAAGCGGATCCGGAACAGCATGTAGCCTTCGCCGTTTCCGGTCACCGAAACCCGCTGCCGGAGCCGCACCCTAAGAGGCTCCCCGGGACGCAGCCTCCTTTTGAAATAGGGCCAGATATCCCGGCCGGGATATTCGTGCCGGCTCTGGCCGAGCTCACAGGGCCCCGGGGTTTCCGGCGGAAAATCATCATTCGGGAAGGACATAAGCTTTTCCATAGCGTCATCTTCCTGAGCCCCCGCGTCTCCCTCAGTGCCGTTAGCCTGGGATAGCCTCTCCGGTTCCGGTTTTCCGCCCCGGCCGGTATTCCCCCAGAGCTGAAGATAGTCATCATAGAACACCTCGGAAAGCGTCAGATCCCGGACGTTTTCCGGAAACCTGACGGTAAAACCGGTTTCCGCCTCAAAAATACTGCAGTTTCCCGAAAGGCTGCTGTCCCGGGTATCCCCCATCCAGAACTCGTAGCAGGCTCCGGAATCAGAGGCCGCAACACTCTCCGGACAGGGGCGGAAGCTGATACCGGGATCCGTTTCCAGCATCCCGGTACGGAAGGCATGGACTATCAGACAGGAACGCGCATCCTTTCGGGAAGGAGGACAGTGAATTTCCCGAAAGGAAAGCCGTTCCCGGGGGAGACAGGAGGAGGCATCCCCCGCTCCTTTCCGCATCTCATCCGCATCCTCCGGCAGCTCCATTGCCGCAGTGTAAAGCCGTCTCTCCCGGGACAGACGGCGCTTTTCCTCAGACCCGCGTTCCCGCCTGAGAAGATCCGCCGCCGTCCCCAGAGCGAGATCCGCAGATCTGCGGTCCTTCCCGGAACCGCCCCCGATCCGGGAAAGCTCCTCTTCCCGGGCTTTCAGGATCTCCGGGTCAAAACTCGTGCTTCTTATGGAATTTCCGAGCGCCCGTCCTGCCAGGAGCGCCCGCTCCCGGGAGGGAGCCGCATTTTCTGCCGGAGCGGACAAAGGAAGCCATGCCAGAATCCCTGCGGCCAGCACCGTGAGGGGAAGCCTTCGGAGAGTCCTCCTGCCAGAAAGAAAAGCTTCCTTGCCGTAGCTCTCTGCTCTCCTTCTTCTGCCGCTATTTCCGGCGCACCTTCCTCTGTTCCTTCCCAAATCTCCCCCCTGACCGTTTCCTGAGCCGTTTTCAAAGACATCTCTTCCTAAAATGGCCAGGGTTTTCCGGGGGAATCTCCCGGCATAATTCCCGCAGCCCCTGTTTAACACCGTCATCACCGCTCTCCTGTAAATTCTGTCCCGTTTCATTCCCTTTCTTCCCTGTTCCCGCGCCCTCCGCATTTCCCAGAGAGATTGCCATCAGCTTCCTCCGGCCCCGAGGCAGCAGTTCCGGTAGCGCCACACCACATACACCGCTTCATGGCTGCCGGGCGGAACTCTCATATCACCCTGCCAGGACGTGACCGGTTCCCCCCAGAAATGCGCACGTCCGGACTCCGGCACGGGATAAAGCATACTGAAGCGGTAAAGCGATTTATCGAGAGTCAGGGAATGCTCTCCGGCACAGAGGGCCTGATCCCCCATGGTATTCCGGAGAAGCCCCCGCCGGTGGAGCAGTGTCAAAACCCGGGCTGTCAGCAGAGAGGTGTTTTCAGAAGTGCCGCCGGAGGTTCCGGTCCAGCCGGTAAGAGGATAGAGATAGCCCCAGGCGCCGGCGCAGTGCGGAAGCGCATTACTAACCTTCCCGTTATAGGCCGCCATGGCATCCTCGCCACAGGAGGACACCCCGGCGGCACTGGCAGTCAGCCGGGATTCCGGAACCTCCTGAAGCGCCCGGAGCTCTGACTGCCATACGGGATCCAGCTCCGAGGCATAAAGAAGATCCATATCCAGATACTCGCTCCGGCCGCAGTTCAGATCAGTGAAAAGATTCAGCATCGTAAACAGCGGAAAGGAATACAGGTGGACATGCATAAAGGAAATGTCCGCGCCGGCATCAAGACCCGATCCCAGAGAGCCCAGAGTGTTTTCCGGCACGGGAATCTCCGTCCCCAGCACCGGAAAGCATCCCGGCTTTCTGGTGAATTCCACAAGAAAGGCGGGCTCCCACATTCCCATGACCACACCGTAGTTCATGCCCCCAAGAGCATCCCGGCAGCCGCATACCTTTCTCCGGGAGGCATTTTCGGGAACGGGGGAGCTCCCCCTGCCGACGGTGGTGCCGCCCAGATAAACCGGCAGGGTCTCGGACCAGGGGAGATCAGACAGAACCTGCCCCAGAATATTTACCCGGGGACACCCGATTCCTGAAAACACGTCGCGTTCCCCGGCACCGGCAGATGCTGAAACTGCCGCCAGAAGCATAAAGGCTGCTTCAGCAATAATATTGTGTCTCATGAGATATCCCTTTCTCCTCATTCCATCCGTTCTCACTATCTCTTTCCCCATCCTTTTCAGTTCAGCCCGCTCTCCCTGAAGCTGCTAATCCGGATCCCCGGAATCCCAGCCGGAAATTTGCCGTATTCTCCGGGAGCGCACAGTTTCCGGTTCCCGCGCAGGAGCTCCGGAATCCCCGGACGGCCCGAAAGTCTCCGGAGGAACACTGTTATAAACGGCATTGAAGTCAGGAATCCGGCCTCCGGAAATCCTGGAGACTATCCGGGAAAGATCCTCCGAAAGATGTTCCCGCACGCCGGGAAGATTTGTCCGGATCCTTAACTGCATCCCGGCGGCAAAGTTCCGGAAATCCGGTAGCTGGCCGGCCTTAAAAGGCTTCCCGGCATCCGAAAGACCGCCGGGGCCCGCCCCGGTCTCCGCTCCATCCTTCCCGGACTGGAAAAAACCGTTTTCTGGCAGAGGGCCTCCGGATTCCCCGGGAGCACCGGAACTCCCCCATAGCGGAGGCCCCGAAAGCAGCAGAAAAGCCGCCAGCAGAAATCTGCAGCGCAAAAATGGTACGGCTGGTCCCGCACACTCCATATTTTCATTCTCAGTCCTCTCTGCGATCGCCCCAGGCCCCGGGTTTCCTCTGCTGTTCCTGATCATGGCTGCTAGAAAATCCGTACCGCCCGGTAGACCGCTGCGGCCCCTGAGAGAGGGAACGGCCCCAGAATCCGGGAATCCAGCGCCTCCTCCCGGAAGCCATTAAGAAAAATGGAGTTTTCGGGAACAGGAAAGGCTTGCCGGAAAGGAGCCGGCACCGTATCTGCCGGCACGGCCGGAAGCCCGTTCATGTTCATCTGGGCCCCTCTCTTAAAGAAGCCCCTGGAAAGAACTCGCTGCCATTTTTGAGGAATCGCCGGAAGAAGCCGGCAGCTTCCGGAGCCTGGCGCCTCAAGACAGAGGCCCTGATCCGAAAACCGTATGAGATCTCCCGAAACCCCGCCGGCCTCCTTAAGCAGCAAAGTCCCCTTCCGGAAACCAAACCAGTCCCGGGACAGCTCCACCGCCAGCAGACTGTTCCGGAAATCCTGCGGCGAAACAGTAAGATACGGGAGCACATCGCGTTTCTGAAAAAGGAACACCCGTCCGATACAGGTGCGTTCCTGAAAATCCGCCCCGATGCGCCAGTCCAGAGCTGCCATTGCCGCCGCCAGCATGCCCGAAATAAATACCAGTGCAGAAAGAGCGCCTTTTAGCAGGGCTTTAGATTTTCCTTCCGTCCCGGATATCATGCCGGCGCTCCCGGTGCCGTACCGCTGTTTCCCGGCTGGTTTTCAGGAGCGCGGGATTCCCTGCCACTGGCAGCCTCCTCACGATCCCGGAGCACGGCGTTAACAGCAGCTGTCAGAGACATTCCCGCTTTCCGGTAGGCGTTTATGGCAGTTACATCCTGGGCTCTTGTGGAATAGAGAAGCTGCCGGAAAGGGTCCACCACCAGTCTCCCAATAGCCGCACCCCCGCCGCTTATCACAAAAATCTCCGAATAGGCTCCGGGCTCGGTATGCACTGACTTGAGGAGATCGTAGCCCCCCGGAGTCAGGGGCAGGCGGGAATGCTCCCGGAGACCGTCCACGGTTTCCGCCTTCTGTCCCATGAGGTACATATGGGCACTGTTTTCCATGATTGCCATCCCCGCCGGAGATTCATAGAGATCGTTTACGGACTGAGTGACGGTTACCGCTGCCCCCCCGTACTTCCGGAAACGCCGGTAGCCGGTTTCGATGAAGCTGGAAGTATCCCCGTCCCGCAGAAGATCCCAGGCCTCGTCAATGATCAGGATTTTCGGGCGATCCCGCTCCCCCAGATACATGTCCTGCTGGATCTGGTAAATCAGCTGGAGCAGCACCACCTGCTGGAGGTGCTTCCGCCCTTTAAGCTCTTCCAGCTCCAGCACGGTAAGGCTGCCGGAAAACGCCAGACTGTTGCTGCCCGCAAAAAACCGTCCGTACTCTCCTCCGGAGGTAAACGGAAAGAGCTGCGTTCCCAGATCCCGGATGCGCTGGTCCGGCGAGGCATTCAGCTCATCTGCCAGAAGATCCAGGGAAAGCGCCGTCCCGTGCTTCCTGAAAAGCTCCCGGAGGATTCTCTTCAGGGCAGCCCCCTGAAAATCCGTAAGCTTTTCGGTAGGAGCCAGCATGGCGGCCAGAAGTCCGTTAAGCATGTCTGCCTCCTCGTCATAGCTGCGAACACAGCAGAAGGGATTCAGAGAAACTCCGGAACCGAGGCCAAAGGAAAGAAAGGTGCCTTCCAGGAATTCCGCCAGCTTTTCGTAGGAACGCCCCACATCAATGACATAGCAGACAGCGCCCCGGGCCAGAAAGCTGACCAGAAGCTCGTTTACCAGAAAGCTCTTTCCGGACCCCGACTGGGCCGCAATGCAAAGATTGTAATTAGTGGCGGAATCATACAGGGAAAGGTTCATCAGCTGGCCGCTCCGGGAAATCAGGTTGAGAACGCTCTGGCCGGTACCGGGGCTGTCTCCGAACAGCGGCAGCAGGGGCAGGATCTCCCGGGCGGTAAAGGTTCGGTAGCGCATGAGCCCCCGGGCCGCTTCGTAATCAGCGCCGAAAGGAAGAGCATTAAGAAATACCGGCAGGCAGACATAGCGGTCGGGAATCAGCTCAAAGCCGTTTTCGCGGTAGTAGGTGCGCACCTGGGATCTGACGCTGACAGCCTCGGCTTCATCTCTGGCAAAGGTAATAAGACTGAGGCACAGTCTGAGCGGCCGGGAGCCGTTATCCATCTCCCCGCAGATAAGGTCGAGGCCGCGCTTCTTTACTGCCAGCCGGGGCATAAACTTCATCAGGGGCCCGCAGGCCTGATTCACCGCCCACTGTCTTCTGGCATTAAGTCCGGAACGCAGTTTCCGGGCTGAACCTGCCAGGATAGTGCCGGTCATGATGAAAGGAACCCTGATTCCCCGGGTTCCTGTAAGGAGATCCGCCTGATAGCGGCGGGCCTGTCCGAAGAACACGAAATCGGGGTATCTCTTTACGGAGAAGGTATTTACATAGTAGCCGCCCGCTTCCAGATGATCCTGAAAAACCTTTATTCCGGAATCAAAGTCCAGTAGCTGGTCGCAAAGCAGGAGTTCGGGATTTACCGCCGGAGGGCCGCCCGCAGTCCAGGAAGACTCGGGACTCATATTGAAGAACGGGGTCAGAGTCTCCAGAAACGCCCCGGCGGAAAGCGGATTTGCCCGGATACCGGCCGTTTTAAGCACCTCCTCCAGCGAAACCCGAAGCCGGGAAACCTCCGCAATAGCGGCAGCGTCGGGACAGATGCCTGAAACGGGAATGCTGACCGTGACAATCAGAAGATAGTTCCGGACGGGAGAGGCCATGCGGGGGAGCGGAGTGCGGGTTCCCCTTTTCAGAAACTCATTCTTGTTTTCAATAATGCGTCTCAGAAAGCATTCCGGGGGAAGGGACACGGCCGTGGCGGCATTTTCCGCCAGAAGTTCCTGAACGGCCGGTGAAGCCACCAGAGAAAACTGTACTCGGGTATTTTCCGGAAAATCAGAGTTCAGAAACACCTCCAGCCGGTCGCTTATGCTCTCGTCACTGCCGCACAGCGGAGATGATACAAATCCAAAGCCCAGATCGGACGTTCTGCTTCCGCTGATAAGAAAAAGCGCATTTTCGGCATCATAGGCCAGCACCGGATACACCGTGCTGAGTCTTGCCGTATAATCTCCTGACATGGTTCTCTGCTATCTCCTGTTATTCATGAACCGCCTGACGCGGCTGTCAAACAGGGATCATTGTAGGAGGAAATTTTCAGAACACCGTGAAATAAGCCTTAACGCCCTGCCCGCGCACAAGATCGTATAACGGCTCTTAGAACAGTCATTGAATAAAGAGACAGTCCTGTATCAGAAGTGCAAACGTCAAAATCACGGAATAATTCCGCACCTTTCCGCAAAATGGACTCCGTCTCCGGTATTGCACAGCGCAGTCCTGACTTTTAACGCACTTTGTGCGAAAATCAGTCCTGACGTCTGAGGATGAGCTAAGAGGAACGGTAAATGCTAAAAAATCTTCCCACCTCGCAAACAGTGCTTCCGGTTATCGTTAATGAAGGCTATGTCTTTATTGACAAGACCGGGTTTATTGAAACATACGAACAGGGCAAGTCAAAGGTATCCTTATTTTTAAGACCCCGGCGCTTCGGAAAAACCATGTTTGCCGAGCTCCTGAAATACTACTATGACGCGGCACTGAAGGAAGAAAGCTCCGGAATCTTCAGAAATACCTATATCGAATCCCATCCCACCCCCAGAAAAAGCAGCTACCACGCTGTCAAATTCGATTTTTCCGGCGTGGCAACAAATAATGGGGTGCCAGGAACATTAAACTCCTTTCTTGAAAATGTCATTATCGGTATTTCAGATTTCTTTGCCCGCTATCCTGATTTAATACCGCATAAAATCATGGAAACTATTCCTCACGACAGAAAAGTTAATCTGAAGGAATATGTTACAGATTATTACTGTAATAAACAGCAATTCCCGGAGAGTTCAGCACTGTTAAAAAAATTTCTGAACTATCTGGGAGGTTTTCCGCGCAGGATTATGGTAATTATTGACGAATACGACAATTTTACCAATGACATTTTAAGCCGGGATGCGGGAGCCTTTGCCGAAATTGCCAGGAAGGAAGGAGATGTTGGGAAATTTTATCAGGTTCTCCGATTATTTAATCAGACTGGCTTAATTGACCGTATTTTTATCACCGGCGTCCTTCCCATCACCCTGGACACCTCCCTGTCCGGATTTGTATACGATAAAATCCATGACGATCCCAAATTCAATGCCATGGCCGGATTCACCGGCGAGGACGTAGCAGAGCTTTTAAGAGAAACTGTGGATTTTGAGAAATGCCGTTTTTCTCCGGATGCTCTCAGAAACGAAATGAAGAAACGCTATGACGGGTACCGGTTTTCGGGAATCGCCCGGAACTCCGTTTACAATCCTGCCCTGTGTCTGAGCTTTGTCAGCAATCTCATCAGGGACGAATACCAAAGGCTGCCCCTCCTCCAGACCGAATCCGGAAATGACATAGATTTTGAAAAGTTTTCCGGCTACCTGAGTCTTGTGGATGCTAAGGAACTAAACAGCATTCTCGCCAGACTGGACACGGATCCGGAAAACCATTCCGCAAACGAGGGCTATCTGGGGATTCCCGGGCTGGCCGGCTCCCTTAAAATCACCGCCCAGGGCTCCAGGCTTGATGCCAGAGCCGGGGCCACCCTGCTGTACCATCTGGGCTTTCTGACCATTATGAGCACTGACGAGGCCAGAAAAACCGTTACCGGCTACCAGGACGGAATGACCTATCTTAAAATTCCCAACCAGTATTACCGGACGCTGTTCTCCCAGTACCGGCTTTCCCGGTATCCGGCAGTGTTTTCCGGAATCAGTGCTGAAAAATGGGGTATCGGAGAGCTTTCCAGAAGGAACAGTATCAAATGCCTGTCCGACATGCTGCAATCCATCGCCGGAGCCTTTGTAAAAACCTCCTGCTCCCGGGAAGGCGAAGATCAGCTCGTCCTCACGGTATATGTCGCTCTCACCATGCTGGCCGGATCGTCATTTGAGCTTACCAGGGAATACAGCATCAGGCATAATCAGGAGTATGTGTTCAGCGACGGGCTCAGTGATGACGAATACGGAGAAATCGATACCGAAGACGCGCCCCGGGAGCACCCTGACAGGAAGTCAGCACCAGGCCAGGATTCCGCAGCTTCTGAAGAATCCTTTGAAATGGCCCTGGCCAGAATCGGACTGGAAACCGCAGACAGCAGAAAACGCACGGTGAATATCAAAAAAGGCCGGGCGGATCTGGTGGCACTGAATACCGGATGCGGTCCCAGCTATATTTTTGAGTTCAAGTATCAGCGAGATACCAGATCAGGACAGGAAACCAGGGTAAAAACGATAAAGGCCCTTTATGACAGAGCGGTGAAGCAGCTTAATTTTTATGTTACCGACGACAGATTAAGCCAGATTCCCGACCTTCACAAATATGTAATTATCTTTGCCTACGGAAAATTCATTCTGAAAGAGGTCTGAAAGAACCGGAGCCGGATCGCAGGTCTTCCTGAAAAAGCGGCAGGCGGACTGAAATGGCTCCATAACGGAACTCTGAGGCATTTGTTAAAATCAGCCTGATACTGGACGTTTCGGAATTTAGCGGAGATAATCAGGGTACAGTGCCGCAGGATCAGACTCTGAACAGAAGACGTTTTAAAGAACGCAGTCAGATGTTCAACGATACCGAGCAAGGAAGAATGCCGCGGATAGGAAGGTTCAGAGCATGCGTGAGCGCCGGGGAGCCCTGGAAGAGTTCATCAGGGATCTCAGGGAACATAGCACTCCAGAGGACGGAGTTCAGTGATACCCCCTGGTGCGGCCGGAGTATGCTTTCCCATACGCTGACGGGAGGCAGGTTCTCCGGTTCAGTAATGATTCTGAAACTGAGGGGTACTTGTTTATCATACTTGCGTTCAGGCCCATATATATACTCCGAAGGGTTTTGTTTCTGTTTTTTAAGGCAATTCCCGTCATGAAAATAATTCCTCCCGGGGTTTCACCCTCATTGAACTTATCGTCGTTATCGTTATTCCTGGCATCCTTGCTGCTGTTGCCGCTCCGAAATTCATGGATCTTCAGAGTGATGCAAAAGCCGTCTCTCTGAAAGGGCTGGAAGCGGCTCTGAAATCTTTTGATGAGATGGTTTACGCCAAAGCTGTTATGCAGGGCCAGGAAAAACTCTCGTGGAATAATTCGAGTGTTGATATGGGTTCCGATGTACCTGTTAGCACCTGGTATGGACATATTGACCCATATGACGCTTTTTTTGAACTGTTAGATAAACCTGTTAATGAATGCTCTATGTATTGTGTCTACAATGCAGACTGGATTGGAATTAGGTACGATGATGAAGGTGATTACAGGGTGGCTCACTACTGCATCCGGGATGCCGGCATTGATCCAGCCCCGGAAAATGTAAGAACCGCATACAGTAACCTGTGCCAGAACTGCCGCATTACCCACAAAGTTAACAAAAATAAGAGCGAAGTCATTATAAGTTCCGAAATTTCCGGCTGCTAGCACGCCCCCTCAAACGGCCCGTCTTTATGAAGGGCCTTTTTCTCACCCGGTCTGGACACACCTTCCAGCCAGAAAGCCCAAAGTGCTGAAGCAGTCCTGACAGGCATATACAAACACCAAAGGCATTGCGGCAAGGCTTTGAACCGGACTCATCACCGGTATTTCCTGATTTTTCGTAATCGGCGGCAGTGGCAAATAAAGAGCCGCGGCTTTCCATTCCCGGCAGGACTGTCCTTCACTGCCTTTCAGTTCACCGTACGTCACTATTTCAGGAAATTCCGGCATCCGGGAAACTATTCTGCCTCCGCAGCTTAAGACAGCAGAAGCAGGTCCGGGGCTTTAAACCATATGTCTTATCTGGAGACTTGTTACCCTGAGATTTTCCGGCATGCCGGTTTATTGCATACAAATCTATATCCGGCGTTATAGCCGCGGCAGCAGAATGCCTCAGTGCATTTCCGTTTCTGACCTGTCATTTTTCTTTCCGGATATCCTGTTTCTCCTTCTTTTGATATCCTCCCTGTGTCCCAATTCCGCATTCCCCGAAAGGAATTCCGCGGTATGAAGGAGTATAATTGTCGCGTTTTAGTTGCAACCTCTTAAGAACACACGGTTCCCCTATATGAAATTTATGAAACCAGGCAGCCGGCAGCACTTTCATAGCGCAGCCGGCCTCCTCCTTACTGTTCTTGCCGTCCTGACTCTCCCGGGCTGCAGTTCCGAAACGGAAACCCGGGAAATCACGACCGTAGAAGATCTCTGCCAGGCCCGTATCGGCGTTCAGATCGGCACCACCACGGAGCTGGCCATTAACGATTACCTGAAAAAGCATGAATGTCCGCTGGCAGAACGCTTTAACAGCACTCCGGACGCGGTGGCCGCCCTGAACCAGGGCAAGCTGGACGCGGTGCTTACAGATGAACTCCCGGCCAGAAGATTTGTGGAAGACAATCCGAACCTGCGGCTTCTCGACACGCCCTTTCAGACCGAATCCTACGCCGCCATTCTCCCGAAAAATCAGGAAGAGCTGCTGACAAAGTTCAATGCCATCATTGACGACATGAGCCGGGAAGGCGTTTACGATCAGCTTTATGATACCTTCGTTAACGGAACCGGAAACTTTCACTACACTCCGTCCTCCTGGGAAGGCCAGCCGGAGCTCGTTATCGCCACCAGTCCGGATTTTCCGCCTTATGAATTCTACAAGGACGGCCAGATCACCGGCATCGAAATGGAAATGGCAGCCATTATTGCCGACCGCCTCCACATGCCCCTGAAAATTGAAAGCATGGAATTTGACAGCATCATCAACGCCGTAAGCTCCGGCAAGGTTCATGCAGGATTTTCAGGCTTCTCAAAAACCGAGGAACGGGCAAAAGTCATTAACTTTACCCATGACATCTGCACCACCAGAATCATGGTAATCATCCCTGCGGCCGCTGCCGCTGCTGCCCGGGATCTGACCTTTACGGACCGTCTGTACAACAACTTCATAAAGGAGGATCGCTGGCAGCTTCTGGCCAAGGGGCTCGGTGTTACTATCCTGATTTCGGTATTTGCCGCCCTGATCGGTCTTATGGGAGGAACAGTCATGGCCACCATCAGGGTCATGAACCACCGGACCGGCCGTTTTGCCATTCCCAGCCTGATAATCAGGCTTTTTGTGAACATCATCAGAGGCACTCCGGTAATGGTGCAGCTGCTGATCATCTATTATGTGATATTCGCAGCCGTGGATATTGACAAGATTCTGGTAGCCATTGTGGCCTTTGGCATCAACTCCATGGCCTACACCACCGAAATTATCCGTTCCGGCATCCAGGCAATTCCTGAAGGCCAGTTTGAGGCAGGGCATGCTCTGGGGCTCCGGCCTTTTACCATCATGAAGCATATTGTGCTCCCCCAGGCCTTCAAGAATGTACTTCCGGCGCTGGCCAACGAGGGCATTTCGCTTATCAAGGAAACCTCCATCTGCGGCTATATCGGGCTTATGGATCTCACCAGAGGCGGCGTGGTAATCAGAAACACCACCTTTGAAGCCTTCCTGCCGCTCCTGGCCGTGGCTCTGATATACCTGGCCATTATCGGCACTCTGTCTGCCGGCGTATCCCGTATGGAAAGGAGTCTGAAAAAGAATGAAAGATAACGGCATTGTGATGCAGATTGACGGCATCTCTAAATCCTACGGCTCCAACGAGGTCCTGAAAAACATCTCCCTCACTATCTCCAGGGGAGATGTCATCGCTATCATCGGGCCCTCCGGTTGCGGCAAGTCCACCTTTATCAGAATGCTGAATCTGCTGGAAAGGCCCACCTCCGGAAAAATATTTTTTGAAAACCAGGAGCTTACCGCCCTGCCGCCAAACCGCCTTATGGATATCATTCCCCGAATCGGGATGGTTTTTCAGCAGTTCAACCTGTTCCGGAATCTCACCGTAAAGCAGAACATCACTCTGGCGCCGGTGCTGCACAGGCTCTGCACCCAGAAGGAGGCTGAAAACCTGGCCCTGAAAATGCTGGAAAGGTTTGATCTTGCCGGACATGCCGACAAGTATCCCGCTCAGCTTTCCGGCGGTCAGCAGCAGCGGGTATCCATAATCCGGACCATTGCCATGAAGCCCGCTCTGGTACTTTTTGATGAACCTACCAGCGCCCTGGATCCGGAAATGGTGGGTGAAGTGCTGGGCATGATGAAGGAGCTGGCTGAGGAAGGCATGACCATGGCGGTGGTTACCCACGAAATGAAATTCGCCCGCAAGGTATCAAACAGAGTACTGTTTTTTGACAATCAGGGGATTCAGGAGCAGGGAACTCCCGATGAGGTATTCGATAATCCCCGGGATCCCCGGCTCCGGGAGTTTCTGAGCAAAATTTCCTCCTGAAGCAGGAGTGTCCGAAACAGTAAGGCCGGACGGCATAAAAACTGCCCCGGCCTTTTTGCTGTCCAGCCCTCAGTTAACCGGTCCGCAGGCAGCCTGCCGCCAGACGAGAATCCGGTCCGGTACTCCGCATTGCGGAAACTAAAACCAGCCCTGCTTCTGCTTAAGGATCAGACTGTCTCTGGACTTGCTGCTCTTCCTGTAGAGGAGCTTTCTGTCTTTGGAAGAAACAGTGTTGTCCATAGCGCTGACATAATCATTGCTCTCGCGCCGGAATTCCATGGCATTATCCTTTTTGATAACATGGAGCGTCCAGATCGAGGTGGAAATAACCCCGAAAACAAATACCGCCAGTACCATCAGCATATCAAAAATGAAGCGGCCCCGGGATTTGTAATAATCATCCTCCAGGCACAGCGAAATCAGACATGCCGAACAGGCAAGCATGGCCAGGCAGGACAGACAGGAGTTCAGGTTTCTGGTAAAAAGATACTTCACGGAAACGAACCGCACAAAGACGGCGCTCAGGAAAAACATCAGTGACATAAAGTCCCCCATCTCTTTGCCACCGCTGCCTTTTTCAGGGAGCAGAATCAGAGCCAGCCACAGCCCGAAAGAGGAGGCCATAAACCAGCTGCTCAGCTGACAGGTGAAAAACTTCCCCCAGCTTATGGGGAACTCCTCGGCGCTTTTTCCGGTCTGGCCGTTCATGGCAAAGCGGAATTTAACATTATTCCAGACCAGATCCATAGTCCAGATGGGAAACAGAGCATAGCTGACCTTCAGGGGCTCCATCTTATAATCCCGGCGATCGATTCTGGTGTAGGTGAAATTTTTAGCATCACTCAGAAACGCGTCAAAGGAGGCGGTAACCCGGCGTCTTATGCTGACATAGCTGTCATGAGAATCCATATTGTAGATAGTGGCATTAAGACCGGAGAGCCAGGCGAAGCTGAAGGGCTGCGCTGCCTCTACCGGGTACGGTTCCAGCGCCTGGGATATCCGGTCATCCACATTGGAGCTGCCGTCCTGCGGCACATGGAGATATTTCTGACTTCCGGCGGTATGTCCCTGATATACCAGATGCTCATAACTAGAGTATTTCCCGAAGCCCCGGCACTCCACCTTTTCAGCCTGGTAGTCCGCCTCTCCGGAAACTTTAACGTCATAAAGCCAGAACGGCACATAGGTGGCCCTGACGTTTTCCGGCACGGCCTCCCGGATAAAGCCGTCCGGCACAAAATATTTTGTGCGGGCCCGTTTTCTGAAATTTGCAATAAAGTACGACTTCTCCCGGATAAACGGCAGAATGAAATCCGGCATCCGCTGCTCCCGGTACTTATCGGTAAAGACAATGGCATTGCCGCAAAAAGGACAGAAATCCGCGGCACCCAGAGCTCCGGGATTGATTTCGCCGCCGCAGGAGCTGCAGGTATAGGAGCGGTTCAGACTGGCAAACCCGTCGTTTTCATCCACATTTGGTCTGGCCCCGGAGACGGCTTCATCAGAAACGCCCTTCTGTTTCTTCTCGGCAATGATAAGCTCATACTCGTCCGGAGACAGCATTCTGGAACAGGAACTGCAGACCAGCTTCTGCGCTCCGATATTAAAAATCATGCTGCCCGAACAGGACGGGCACCGGGCATGATCCGAATAATTCATAGAGGATTCCTCGGGAAATAAATACACGGGAGAACGGAAGTATATTCCTTTTCGGAATGAGCATCTGCGGGCAAAGCCTCATATCAGCGGAATATCCTGACAGCGCCGGAGGATATTTGCCGTTTTTTGGACCATCAGGAGTTCCAGAAGCAGGGACTTACCAATAAGGTATGCGATCCCTGCCCCAGGATTCCCCGTCCCTGTTGCTGTCCAGCCCTCAGCTAACCGATCCGCATCCTGCCGCCAGAGGAATCCGATCGGGTACGCCGCATTCCGGAAACTAAAACCGGCCCTGTTTCTTTTTCTGAAGGATCAGGCTGTCATCAGAGCCGGTACTCTTTTTGTAAAGAAGCTTCCTCTCTTTGGAGGAAACAATGTCGTCCGCCGTGCTGACATAATCTTTGCTGTCTCTCCGGAATTCCATGGCATTATCCTTTTTAATGATCTGAAGCATCCAGCCCGAAGTAAAAATAACTCCGGAAACAAAGCCCGCCAGCACCAGAACAAAAATGAACCAGTCCCGGAATCGGTTCTGAAAATCGTCCAGGCACAGCGACATCAGATAGGCCGAGCAGCCGAGCATTGTCAGGGCAGAAAGCCAGGAATTCAGGTTTCTGGTAAAGAGATACCTCACGGAAACATACCGTACAAAGACAGCGCTCAGTAATAGCATAAATACCGCAAAGACCCCCGGCACTCTGGCATCCGTGACTTTTTCAGGGATCAGCACCAGAGCCAGCCACATCCAGAAACAGGAGGCCATAAACCAGCTGGTCAGCTGACAGCTGTAAAACTTCATCCAGCTTACGGGAAACTCCTCGGCGCTTTTTCCGGTCTGGCCGTTCATGGCAAAGCGGAATTTTCTTTTCTTCCAGACCAGGTCCATTGTCCAGATGGGAAACAGGGCATAGCTGACCTTCAGAGGCTCCATCTTGTAATCCCGGCGATCGATTCTGGTGTAGGTGAAATTTTTAGCATCACTCAGAAACTCGTCAAAGGAGGCGGTAACCCGGCGTCTTATGCTGACGTAGCTGTCCTGAGAATCCATGTTGTAGATAATGGCGTTAAGACCGGAGAGCCAGGCGAAGCTGAAGGGCTGCGCTGCCTCTACCGGGTACGGTTCCAGCGCCTGGGATATCCGGTCATCCACATTGGAGCTGCCGTCCTGCGGCACATGGAGATATTTCTGACTTCCGGCGGTATGTCCCTGATATACCAGATGTTCATAATTAGAGTATCTCCCGCCGCCCCGGCACTCCACCTTTTCAGCCTGGTAGTCCGCCTCTCCGGAAACTTTAACGTCATAAAGCCAGAACGGCACATAGGTGGCCCTGACGTTTTCCGGCACGGCCTCCCGGATAAAGCTGTCCGGCACAAAATATTTTGTACGGGCCCGTTTTCTGAAATTTGCAATAAAGTACGACTTCTCCCGGATAAACGGCAGAATGAAATCCGGCATCCGCTGCTCCCGGTACTTATCGGTAAAGACAATGGCATTGCCGCAAAAAGGACAGAAATCCGCGGCACCCAAAGCTCCGGGATTGATTTCGCCGCCGCAGGAGCTGCAGGTATAGGAGCGGTTCAGACTGGCAAACCCGTCGTTTTCATCCACATTTGGTCTGGCCCCGGAGACGGCTTCATCAGAAACACCCTTCTGTTTCTTCTCGGCAATGATAAGCTCATACTCGTCCGGAGACAGCATTCTGGAACAGGAACTGCAGACCAGCTTCTGCGCTCCGATATTAAAAATCATGCTGCCCGAACAGGACGGGCACCGGGCCTGATCCGAATAGTTCATAAGGGATTCCCTCAGAAAATGAATACACGGGACAGAAGAAGTATATTCCTCTTCTGAAATAGTATCTGCCGGGAAGGCCTCACATTGAACAGAAATTTTGCCCGTGCCGGAAACTCATTCCCCAGGCGGCCTCAGAATCTTCCCGGGGTTCGCCCCGGTCCGCCGTCCCGGCCCCCGATCAGACTTTCATTCGGATGCTTCCGGGTATAGAGAAGCCGGTTATCGCGAAAACCGGCAACGCTGCCGGCTTTATTTTCGCAGTAGTCGCATTCTCTGCGAATGACGGGAATATCAGCTCCTACAAAACTGCCGGCGAGAATGATACCGCACCACATGCCGGCCAGCAGATAGCACACCAGACCAAAAACAACCAGCACTGCAGGATAGCTGCGGAACAGCCAGAAAGCATCCGCAATCAGAAAAACAGCAATTCCGGCCATCACCGCAGATGATATCAGCGATGCCGTTTTTCCGAAAAAGAGGTATCTTACAGAGACGACCCGAAAAAATCCTGCTGTGGCAGTAAAAAGCAGCAACAGCATGAGAAACAGCATTCCCCGTTCATGCCGGTAAATTCCGAAAAGCTCCAGAGCTCCGGCTCCGGACAAAAGCCAGGTGCTGAGTTCGCAGAGCACAAATCTCCCGTGGCTGACCGGATAGTTGCCGGTAAGTTTCCCGGTCTGACCATTCATCACAAAACGATAGGGATGGTCATCCCATGCCACATCCGCAATCCAGAACGGCAGAAGTGCGTAGGTCATTGCAGCAGGGACAGGACTGGAAACCAGTTTTTCAATTTTGAGAAACTGAAAATTTTCAGGCTGCAGGAGAAAATTCTCAAAAGATCCGGCTGCCCGTTCACCCGTACTTTTAAAGCATTTACAGGCATTCCGGTCGCAGTCCCCGCCATAAAGGCCGGCCAGAAGTGCCGGACTAAAAGGACAGGATTTTGAAAAATCAAAAGGCTCCAGTATCCTGGCAGTCTGGTCGCTGATATCCCGGCTGGCATTCTGCGGTACCGCAGCATAGTTCCGGGCTCCTTCGGCATGGCACTCATACACCTCGTGAATCCACTTATCACCGATATGGGGGCGCACCTTTTCCCCCAGATACAATGCCGCGCCTGAAACATCCACATTACTGATCCAGAATGGAAGATAAACAGCTCTCAGATCCGCCTTCGCAAGCTTCCGCAAAAAACGTTCCGGAACAAAGATTTTATCCCGGGCCCGGTTACGCAATGCGGCCAGAAATGCGTTTTTATCCTTTTCAAACGGCAGGACAATATCCGGAAGCCCGGATGCCAGAAAGCTGGCGGACCAGGGAGCCGCAACCCCGCATTCGGGACAGACGGAAAGCGGCCGGGGTTTTCCGGAAACCGCAAGACTGCCTCCGCAGGCGGGACAGACAGCAGTACTGCCAAAACCGCCGGTAATCCCTGTTAAAGCCTCATCTTCCGGGGAAACGTCATTATCAGAAGCGGAATCATGATGATTATCGTGCCGTATTTTTGAAGCAGCTGCCTTTTCCAGTTCCCCGGGAGAAAGCTTCACAGAGCAGGATTCGCAGACAAGGCTCCGGGACGTAATGCGGTAAACCATACTGCCTGAACAATAGGGACACCTGACAGGAAGGAAGAGTTTCATTTCATAAACACCTTGAGAGCAAGAGCTATCCGTATCTCAGCATCATTCGCCTGAGTCCCTGCAAGAGCGGTTTTCCGCAGGATATCAGGGACATTATACTCAATAATCCCCCGTATAAAAGACGGAGAGATCGCGTGAAAATGGGAAGCCATCAACCGGTAATACGCCTCAGGAGCCGTCCTCATGGAACAGGATCCTAGACAGGGATCCGTACAGAAGTCCGGTAAAACATACTGCCGCAGCAGCCCGTAATCATAGCAGCTATTCCGGAAATTTCAGTCCCGTTCTTCCGAAAACTGTCCGTTACGTCCAGAGCATTCTCCAAGCAGCATATCCGGCCCCGGGAAACACCAGTATTCCGGAAAACTCCGGACATCTGCCAGAACGGGCATCTTCGAGCGCCAGGCAGATCAGGAATCTCTGTTTTCAGGAGCATACGGATCCGGGTTAGCGGCCGTGAATGATTGCAGAACACTGGGCGCATAGGAATTTTCAGAATAAAACTCCCTTCTGTTCCGGGAGATGACATTATTGTCTGAACTGACAGCACAGTCATCGCAGCCGGTCTCCGGTACCCGGATTATTTCCTTCCTGAGTAGCTGGCTTCTGATCAGCTGCCCTGCTGCAACCATGAGAAACAGGTATACAAAAAATAGCATTACTACTGCTCCGACCGGAATAATCCTGTACAGCGGCCCGGACTGGCTGATGAGATAGCACCCCAGTCCCACTGACACCGCTGCAGACAAAGCGGACGTGATATTGGTACGAAAAAGAAACCGGAGAGCGGCATACCGGATAAAGACCGCCGTCAGAAGGAAAATCATTACCAGCAGAACAACTGTCATAGGATCTGTTCTGAAAGGAATCGCCGCCAGCATCCCCAGTGATCCCGAAAGGAACCCCAGGGAAAGATGACATACCAGAGGTCTCATGATGCTTTCCGGAAATTCTCCATAGCATTTTCCGGTCTGGCCGTTCATCACAAAACTGTAGGATCTGCCCCTCCAGACCAGATCCATTGTCCAGAAAGGAAAAAGCGCATACCTGACACCAAGCGGCTTTACCGTATAGCTGCGGGTATCATATCTGATGGCGTGGTAACTCGCAGGCTCGCCCAGAAAACGGTCAAAGGAATCGGTTATCTGCATTTTGAACTTCCGGTAGGCTTCAGCGGCTTTAATATCGCAGTCCTGGGTATACAGCCCGGAAATCCATGCCGGATGGAACGGGCGGGCTACGGCAGCATTAAACGGCATCATAATCTTTGCCATCCGATCCCCAAACCGGGAAGAGGCGTTCTGGGGCACACCGGCATATCTCTGCGATCCGGAGGCGGAACACTGATACAGAGTGTGAGCCTGGACATCCGCATAAAGCGGCCGCACCGTTTCTGCTGTATAGTAAAGATCGCCTTCGATACTGGCATCGAATACCCAGAAGGGAACATACACCGCTCTGAGATTCTCCGGCCGGGCCTCCCGTAGAAAGGCGTCTGGAACAAACAGCTTTTCCCGCGCCCTTTTCCTGAAAACCGTCATAAATGATTTCTCGTCCTTCTCGAACGGCAGAATCAGATCGGGGAATCCCTGTTTCCGGAACTGCTCCGAATAAAGAGGATGGAAGCCGCAGGAGTGATGATCGCGGGGCTCTCCGGAACGGTCAGAATTCGAAACGGCTTTTCCGCAGGAGCAGCAAAAAGCGGCACTTCCATTACCACCCAGAAGCCCCTCCATAGCATTCTGGAAAGCTTTAGCTTCTTTGTCCGGATCTGTCTTCCTTCTCTTCCTGGCTTTGGCGGCCCGTACATAGTCCTCAGGGGAAAGCTTCATGGAACAGGACTCGCAGATCAGACTGCGTTTTTCGATATGGAAAAACATGCTGCCGGAGCAATAGGGACAGGGAGAAGGAGGAAAAAGTTTCATACGAGAGTTCCTGTGGAGGTGACAAAAACCCGAGTGCTCTGAAACAGCGGAGGCTGCCAAAGAAAAATGAGAACCGGATACCCTGATTATACAGCCAACAATCGTCCTGACAGTCTCATCAGCTGGTAAAAATGCTGAAATTTCCGGACAGATGATACTGTCATTAGTACAAGTCCGGCCCCCGTTTTCCGGTATTACCAAAGACTGCTATACAAACTCGCAGAGACTGATAACGGGAGCACAGAAAAACAGGGCATCACTTCCAGCCCGGTACAGGCCCAGACTATTTATGCCTCTTTCCCGAGGTTCCCAGGGGTAAATCCGGCTCACAGCCGGAATAACCGCCAGCGGGGGATTACCCCGGTAAAAAGTCATCAGGCATTATTTAAAGGCCGGAGATTCAGCTGTCTCGCATAACTGTCAAGACCGTCAATAAAGATGTTCAGGATGC
>NZ_KB899641.1:137682-146019 GCF_000378405.1 Succinimonas amylolytica DSM 2873
GATCCTTGTAGTGCGGATCAATGCTGCCGGATCCCAGGGTGTAGAGATTCTTGAAATCCTTATACGCAATCAGAGGACTTTCCTCCGTTTTCTGCCGGGCAGCACTGTCTATGGCCGGAGAACTGCTGTGGCTGTCTGCATACTGCTGATCAATCTTGTTTATAATGGCTCTGATCCGGCGTGCGGTCAGAGGTTTTCCGGAAGTTACGGTGCCGTCAGATCCGATGCCGAAGTCTCCCCGCTTGAGCTCCTTTCCCAGCAGCTTTTCAAGTTTATCCATGAATTCCCGGGAAAATGATATCCTGCCGTCGGCGCGCACGCTGGCTCCGTTGATTCCGTAGGTATCTCCGAGTGATTTTAAAAGACAGGCCCGAACCTCGTTATTAGCAGCTTTGGTGGTACTTCTTCTCGCGAATCTGAAAATATTTGCTGATTTAAAGGTACCATTCTGATGGAGCTCAGAGGTTTCCTTATCCACATTAACAATGGCCCTGTCATCAGTAAAGGCAACCCTGAAGGAATCCAGCGCATTCAAATTGATATCTATGGTACTCATAAAATATGTGTTCCTATACCTGCTCAGTGTCAAAATCATTTCGGAATGAAAACTCCATTCCGTATATAGATAATAGTACGTAAAATTCACCATCAAAGGATATGACCATGATCTCAAAAGGCGAAAATCACACCTGTTTCACCCCGAAAATTTGATAACGAAAATCAGATGCCTGACTCCGGCATTCAGGTATTCAGCGCTGAACTAAAATCAGAAAAGAATGTCTTTGGTACTAAAGAAATCAAGAACAGTGATTAAAAAACTTTACAGAACATGCTTAACCAGCTCTAACAACAAGGTGTTTTATGTATATAAAGTTTAGACAGTATCTAAACATGACAGACTTATAAAGCAGAATAATATAAAACACAGGGCCAATAGCATTCCCACGGCAGCAGAAAGTCCTCATTCTGCCGCAAATAGCAGAAAAGCAGCAATTAGTCTTAAGAAGATACCCCCTGCTGCCAGAATGAAGTTTTCCCGAAATGACCTTCACCCGACTCCAAATCAGTCCCTGTATTATTCGTGCCCATTATAGGTATATGAGAACCGCCGGACCGCAGCTATACGGGGAGCTGATCCCCCGGCAAAGCTAAATACCCCGTATCACCGCTTCCCGGGATAGTTCAAAAGGAAAAGCTAAGACCTCCCTCAAAGTCTCAGGCTCTGTCTGCGCTGCTATTCCCGGAGCCGGCAGCTGTCATAGCCCCTGAAGACAGGTACGTCCCTTACGGCTGGAATTCCGATCCACTGCCTGCTTAACCCGATAGTTGTCCAGAGCCTTGTAGTAGCCACACTCCATAAGAGCCTGGGAGTGCGTAGGCATAGGATAATGCCAGCACCCGAAGCCGCTAGCCAGACAGGCGCCATTGCCGCCGCAGTCGGATTTCCTGCCGGTCTTGGGGCTGTAGTAGATCCCCACCTGAATAGAAGCACCGGAAGCCGCTCTCCCGCTGGAACCGCCGCAAAGACAGTGCACGATGTCATTATTGCCCAGAGTTTTGGCTATCAGCATAATTTCCTTTTCGCGCATTCTTCTGGCCTCCCGGAGATTGGTATGGAGCTGGCCGTTTTCATCGAAATTGTCCCAGCCGCATTCACAGCCCATGTAGGCCACCTCATCCCTGTACCGTGAAGGACCAAAGGTGCCGTCCATGTAAAGGCATAGCATATCCCGGGATTTCTTCTTCATGGTCCTGGAGGAGCATTTGTTCTTGTAGGAGCCCTCGCCCCACGCCACAAGCTCATTTTCAATACGCTTCCGGTTATCGATATAGGCTTTAAAGGCTTCAATCTCAGCATCGCATTCGTTTTCCCAAAGGAAGCTGAACTTGCTGGTCAGCCCCTCGTGAAGCCGGGTTCCCGCGCCCTTCTTCCGGTTCTGCTCGTAAAGCTGATTGTTGTACCATCTCCGGAAATCCCTGTCGCATCCGGGATAATCCTCGGTATTCAGATTCATGAAGTCATCCGCCCAGTGCCGCAGGTCATCCTTGAAATCACTGTTCTTCTTTTCGATATTTTCCCACTGCTCGAACTGGAGCCTAAGAAAATCCCTGGCCTCCTCATCAGAAATATCGGCCGGATTTAGCTGAATCGCCTCATGACCTTCGGGGTCGCCGCCCCGCCTCAAAAAGCCGACATAGGCGTTGGCGACGGTACGGTTTTTTGAACCGAGAGCCTTCTGTGTCAGCTCATTCCCCATAGTCTTGCACATAGTCTCCTTTGCCTGCTTCAGCGCCCGGGCTGAATGTCCGGGATCCTCCTGCCAGATACCTCCGAAGGCTTCGTTTTTATTATCACCGAAAGTCTTCCAGGCTTTATATACCCGCATAACAGAAACATCATTCACAAAACTCCGGGAGGCCTTGGCGGATTCATAGACAAACTTCACCGAAGCTATGGCAATGGCGACCTTGGGATTCAGTGAGAGGATGGCAATGGCGGCATTCATGGCGGTATTGCCGCTTACAGAACCGTCCACCATGCCCTCTGCAGCCAGAGCTGAAAGCTGATCAATGGTTCCCGTACCCTTCTCGGTGGCGCTTCTTATAAATTCGCCCCGGGCCACCCGTTCCCGCTGTTCGGCCACCATCTTCAGGTAGTTCTTGGCCATGCTGCTGTTACTGGTCAGCTGCTCATAGAGCTTCCGGTATTCCTTTTCGGGCATGAAGATCATCTTTCGGGCACTGTCGAGATTTTCCAGAAAGGCCACATGCTTAGGATCGCAGGCATCCTTAAGAGAGCCGTAAACTCTCCTGTACTCCTCATCAGACATGGTAAGAAGCCGGCTTTCCAGTGTCTTCTTGTTTTTAGTGATCATCCTGCTTATGCATTCTGAGCCGTCACAGGCTTTGAGGGCCCCCTTCAGCACCATGGCCAGAGCATTTGTTCCCAGCTTGGTCATATCCTTTTCGGAAATACCGTCCAGAGCAGCGATGCCGTGCCCATACATCTCCTGCGAAAAAACAATCGCATCCCGGATTTTTCCGATATCCGTGGCAAACTGGTAATTCTGAATGATAGCAGTTCCGAAATCCATAATAGCGGCGTCGAAATTGCCCTCCCGTCCCAGAGTGATGTCCAGTCTGGTCTTTTCATTAATGACCTCCCGGAGCTCGTCCTTACAGTCTCTGATATCCACCCGGACTTTGGAGAAACGGTATTCCCCGTAGCCAGACACCGGAGTTCCCAGGACGTCAGTTTCCGGAAAGTACAGCGAATAATCCTGACCGAAGCCTGTTCCCGCCAGATGCTCGTAAGGATCCTGTCCCAGCATCCGGTAAAAATTATCAAGATCTGCCTCCTCTGCCGATTTCCCGGCAATATCCGGTACAGCGCAGCCCCGCTGTTCCTGGCCGTAGTCAATTACGGTGTAACGCAGAGCATAGAGCTCCTCGGGAGCTGACAGGTCTTCGGGAAGCTGCTTTTCCCCAAACCGGAAGGGGATAATCGCCTCCGATGAGATGGAATTCTGAGACAGATCTGCATGAAGCGCGGGAACGTAAAACTCCCTTTCAATCCTCTGGGACAATTTCTTCAGGCTTTCCTCCTCGGAAGGAGCTTTGGCATTAACCTGAACCGGACTCCGTAGTTCTGCGAGAAGCTTTTTATCAGCGGCGGCAATTTCCTTTTCGGACATAATCCGGAGATCCCGCTTCGCCAGAAGAATGCCATCCTCCTCGTTACTGCTGTAAAGCCGGAGCTCATAGTTTCCCGGAGCCATTTCGTAGGTGCCCACATTGACGGAAAACCTAACATTATGTGAAACACCGTAAGTGTCTCCCCGGTACTTTTCAGAAATTTCCTTCGGATTTCCGGATGCGCTTTTCGGAACAAGCGCAACAAATGAGGAATCACGGACACCAATACGGTTAATGCCGGTAAGGGTGAAAGAGGAGTCCGGCTCGATTTCATCATAGGGAAAACTGAGAACGGCCGCGGGAATGTCATAAGGGGACTCCCGTACAATAAAGTCCCGGGATACAGATAGGGGATTGTCGCCGTCCTTCATTGTTATAACCGCCGTGTATTCTCCCGCCTCGTAAATGGGACCAAAGCGGTCAAGCCTGCTGCCGGGATTGCAGTTGTACCAGGTATCGATTACGGGTTTGGCGGCCCCCTTTCTGGAAACTTTCAGGGTGGCTCTCTTTCCCTCCCATTCCGGAGTCCAGTTAAATATAAAATTTATCCGCTTTCCGGCATAAAGCTCAGCAGGAATAATGAGACCGGATTCGGCAGGAGCTGCGCCGCGGGGATTTTTCACTTTGAATTTCAGCATGGAAACTGCGGGAGAGTTTCTGTCAGTACGCCAGTACGCCTGGCAGGTCCGGCAGCCCCGGTAGAACAGAAGCGCATAATCGCCCTCTTCCTCCGGAGCCGTCATGGTAAAGCCAAACTCCGGACCGCGAATGTCCCGGATATTTCTGGTCTCCTTCAGTACCTTTATATCCTTTCTCGGGGTATTTCCGTCATCCTGAGCCAGAACAAACCAGCCATCCCCGGGATCCTCATCCAGGCCCAGCACATCAATGAAGAACTCCTCCCCGGGGGCAAAGACATTCCTGGGTACCGCAAAGCTCACAGCTTCCTCTCCAGCCACCTGAAAACCATAGCGGGCGAGAAGACTCTGGTCATCATCAGCGTCATTAAAGACTCTGATTTCGTAGGAGCCTGGTCTTTCCGGGGCCTGAAGAGACAGAAAATCTGTCTTTTCCCCGGATTTTAGAACGTTGTTATTGATCATAGCCTGAATAGAGGAAGTGGCATCCGGAGGAACCCCCGCCCCCGTCATCACAATCTTCACCCTGTGAGACAGCTTTGCATATTCCGGCCTCCTGAGTCTCAAAATAAATTCCTCCCCTGGAGATAAAACACCGTCCAGGGGACCTCCCTCAAGCTCAAACCCCGGCAGAATGCTTTCGGATACCGGAGCAGTGCTATCACTGCTGCTAATAACAGTACTCGTAATCCGGGTTCCGGCCTCCACTCCAAAGAATTCCCGGAGCGCGTTCTTTTCCGAGGTATCAAGTTCCCTTTTCAGAAGCTCGCCGGATTTTGTGATTACAGCTCCCAGGGATTTCAGAGTCATTTCCAGCTTGCCGGTGTCGACATTTACCTCAGCCTTCACTGCAATGCTGCTGCCATTTCTGTCCTCCTCCAGAAGCCGGTAGGAGGTGGTGAAATCCTGGGGACGGGCGATAATAATCTTCCGGATCTCACTGCTGTGTGCCGTTAAAAAATCCCGGGCAGTCATGTTGTTCATCAGGGTGCGGGTGGCGTTAAGCCTGGCATTGACCTCACAGGTAGCCGCGTCCTTGCCCCGGGCCTCCACCACCATAACCTCGGCCCGGACCGCTGTCATAAGAGAGCTCATAGCCAGCACGGCCACTGCCAGAGCCGTTTTATGAAAAACTCCTCGAGTAGCCGGCTGAAAATTTCTGATACTCATTACTGCTTCTCCTTCTTTTCCGAAAGCAATTCCCGGTAGGTGCCCAGCTGCTTTTCATTGCGAGGGTCTTTAGCGAAACGGCTCATTTCAAAATAGTCCAGAGCGGTGCGGCCGGAGCGGTCCCGGTCCGTAACAGCAGCCCCAGCTCTGAGAAATTCTCTGATACTCCCGGTATCAGGTTTGGTCAGTGCCAGTGCCATAAGAGCGGTACGTCCTTCCCTGTCGGCGGTTCCGACATTAACTCCAAGACTGATAAGAGAGCTCACGGCACCGCTGTTGCCGCTTAGCGCCGCAGCTATCAGAGGAGTAAGGCCGGTTTCTGTTTCAACCTCGTTTATGTCAGCGCCGCCTTCCTGAAGCTTTTTGATTTCGCTTTTGGAAAGCCTGGCGAGACCGGCATAAAACATAAGTCCGACACCATCAGGAGTTTTGGACTGCACCTTTGCGCCCTTTTCCAGAAAAAACTCGATAACTCCCGGGTTGCTTCTTTTCTGAGCCCCCATCATAATGGCTGCAGTCAGCGGATTTACGCCTCTTTTATTGACGGCATTGATGTCCGCTCCGGATTCCACAAGCTTAATAGCATAGTATTTACGGTTATCAGTATCGACTCCTCCCATATACTCGAAGGCCGCCAGAAGCGCGGTATTTCCCAGATCATCCCTGATTTCGATATCTGGTCTGAATTCCATCACCCGGTCAAAGACGTTTCTGGAAATATTGCGGTGAAACATGAAGTTAAGAAGCGTCTCACCCTTTTTGTTTCTGGTATCCGGACTGGCGCCGTCAGCCACGAGAAATTTCATAAAATCAGTGCGATAGTCAATCCTGCCGTCCTTCAGCACTGATTCCTGAATCACAGGAAGGCCCCGGGAGGAAAGCTCGTTAAAGTCCGCGCCATATTTTTTAAAAAGGGCCAGAACCTCCTCATCCTTACTGTATTCCAGGTCATAGACTCTTTTCACCACCAGCATAAGCGGGCTTTCACCAAGTCTCCCTTTGGCCTGTACGGCCCGGACATCGGCACCATGCCGCATTACCGCAGTAAATACACCTTTGTCACGATCATTGGAAAGAGCCTCAATAAGAAGAGTATCGCCATTGGGAGACTTCCGGGACAGATCATAGCTTCCGGCATTGATAAAGGGCTCAGCCGCCGGAAGCTTTTTCGTTCCGAAGACTGTCATGCGGGCAGAAGCCGATCCCGCAAACTGATAGTCAGCATCCAGGCCTTTAGCCAGTGCCAGGGCAAAAAGCTCCGGATTATCGGAACGGGAGACCAGTCTGGCAAAAAAACTTTCGTTGGCACAATCCTTCGGGAAAGCAGTTCCCGCATTGAGAGAGGCTATGATTCTCTGTTCTGTGCTGCCATTAATTCCGGAAGCATACAGGCAGACAGTATCCCTGAGTTCATCAGAAGTAAAAGGCTTCGGTTCGTCAGCGCCGGCAGCCGGAATCAGAAAAAGAAAAACTCCAGCCCCCAGCACGGCCAGCGATTTATCATGAAAAATGCACATCAGTCGGTCTCCTCTACTTTGAACACCGGGAATAAAGAGCGGCCGGAAAGAACATGGCCGAATAGAAACAACGGGAACAAAGAAACGCCATAGCAGCCACACTGCCACCGGGTAAAAAACATCTCCAACTGTAATGATTATGCCATATGTAATTTCAGGTACGGTGATCCCGTTCTATGTTTTCAGAAAAGTTCTGCTTTTCTCTGCCATAGTGGCAGGTAAGGCATTTTCCGGCAGAAGCCTCCGGCGGTGAAAAGTCTTCCTGTCCAGTGCAGCTTTTATGAAAGTTCCCCCGTTGCCTGATCCGTCCCTGAGACCATCGTGCCAGCTGAAGCTGAAATCAAAGAAGTTTGCGGATTTCCCTGTATCGGGTACCGGTTCTATTCCTCCCTCCGGTACTCCCGGTGCACCGCCTCGCAGTTCTTGCCGTAAAAAACAATGCCGTATTTCCTGACAATATCGTAATCATTACGGAGATCAAAATCGTAGCTCTGACTGTCAATCTGGGCAATAGCGGTTTCGCACAGTCTGCGCCATTCGTCCCGGGATCTGCTGGAGCTTTTCTTGAATTCAATGATTACCGCAATCCCGCGGCCGTCATCCAGAAGCACAATGTCTGAAAAGCCGTCCCCGCATTCGCTGTTTGACTTTATTTCCAGTCCTGAGGTTTTTGCGGCAATCCCGAGAACTCCCAGCAGAAAAGCATGATAAACGCTCTCGTATGCGGTATCCCTGACACTGAGGAATGTCAGAAGCATATCCCTGATAATGCCGGAAGTTCTTCTGGCATCTCCTTCCAGCAGGGCTTTAAGAAGATCCCGGGATTTCCGCTTCCACTCCGGATTACTGCCGCTGAACAGGTATTTCGCCTTGTTTCTGAAACACTCGGTTACTTCCTGGTTGGGAATTTTTACCGGCGTAAAATCTGAAGCTGACGGAACAGCATTACGATCCTGGGTAAGATATCCTGTATGAAGCATCAGAGTGACAAAAATATTAAAATCGGTATCCGCCGTAATTTCAGGATAGGAGGTGAATTCGCAGAGCTCAATCTCCTCTGTGCCACCGTCAATCAGATGCTGAATACGCTGCGAATCACCGGAATCCGGGCGCTTCATGCAGATTTCAATAATGTCATTGCCGCTGGAGTTTGCCCAGTAGTTCCTAGGCTGAAAGGCGGCAGGATCCGCTGTTCTCAGGGCATCGCACAGGAAATTAAGCACGCTCCAGGGACACAGCATCTCCTTCCCGGCAAAACTGTAGCCGTCATACCAGGAAATTACGTCCGGAAGACGGTTCTCCATGCCGCAGTCCTT
>NZ_KB899642.1:0-19907 GCF_000378405.1 Succinimonas amylolytica DSM 2873
ACATGCTTCTGATTTACTGGATCCTGAGGACCTCCGCCTGTGGTGATAAGGGGGGATCAGGAATTTAAAGAACAGACTGTCAAGATTGTATGGAAAGAGGTGTCACAAAATTTCAGCGGAGATGGTCACGTAGGAGCGTAATTTTCACCCAGTCTTTGATAAGAAAGCTTTTCTTGGTGTTCATGCCTACTCCTGTTAAGACAAATGTTATTTGTCTCTACATTGACAAATCTTATTTAATCTTAAGGGAAAAGGCAAGATTTAGACAAAAGTTATTACTGAAAATGTGACATATGTTAATTAAATTTGGAATGGTTTTTGGACAAAGCTTGTTTGACTAACACAGTAGCCGATTTGACAATTCTGGCTCCGGTCAGCGGGGTGATACTCCCTATCGAGGACGTTCCCGATGTGGTTTTTTCGGAAAAAATCATCGGTGACGGCGTAGCCATTCAGCCCTCTACTGGAACTATCGTAGCTCCCTGCAAATGCACCGTGCGGGAAATATTCAACACCAGGCATGCGGTCGTTCTCCGGACAGAATCGTTTGGTCTGGAGCTTTTCATACATGTGGGAATCGATACTGTGGATCTGGCAGGTGAGGGTTTCACTTCATCAGTAGCCGAAGGAGATCTGCTGGCACCGGGAGATCCGATTATCCGGTTCGACCTCAAGGGCATTCAGAAAACAAAATCCCTGCTCACCCCGATAGTCATTTCCTCGCAGAACAACGCAGTAATCAAGACTATTGAAAAGCTGTCCGGCAACTGCGAGGCCGGTGTTACCCCGATAATCAAGATTGACATCGACAAGGAAGCCACCAAAAAGGCTCAGCAGACGCTGGGACGGTAGCAGAATCATCAAATTTCAATCGCCGGCACGGAAGTTTTCCCACTCCCGGAATTCCGTGCCTTATTAAAAATCAGGCTTTTGAAAATGCCGCCGTCGTTCGCTTATTTCCAGCAACTGTCTAGGTACTATCTTTTTATCGTGTCTGATCAGTAGCCAGTACCGCAATGATGCTCCTCCCTATTCCCCTGCCTCCCGGGATATCCTTCTGCTGAAATAGTTGTAAACAAAGCTTGCCCCGAGAAGAATAACTCCGGCCAGAAGATAGGATAACGCCTTCGCAATATCCCCGTGATAGGAAAGATCCCAGAGAAGGAGCTTCACAACGCACAGCATACAGACCACAAGCCCGGTTTTCCGGATCTCTCCGATATTGAAGAAGAATCCGAAAAACAGGAGCAGTGTGGCCACAAACAGCCAGGAAACCGTCAGGGTAACACCCTCCTCCATCCTGAAAAGCGCCGCAATTACATACACTAGGAGAAACAGCTTCGCCATGCAGTAATAGATCTTGAACTTTCTGAAATGCCTGCTCCGGAACATCAGGGGCGCTGTCAGGAAGTAAATGAGAGAAACACCGCATACGGCGAGGAGCATGATCTCCAGTCCCATCACCTGATACCGGGAGGCCAGGATATCCAGGACGAACCAGGTCGCGTAGCAGACAAAACCGAAGTTTACGATGTAGAAAATCTTGCGGAGACAGTACGCGGAGCTTTCTGCTGTCATCCTCATAAGCCCCTGGTGTCTCTGACAGTCATCAAAGGAAGCCGCATCCTCATCGGTACCGGACTCGATTTTCATGACAATCAGTGCCAGAAGAGCGGCACCGCAGCCCGTCAGCATCAGAAGAACCCAGAACTCCCCGGCAAGACTGTCACTGAATGAGCCAAACGTTCCCAGGATACCGCCGCAGGAGACTGCCAGCGTCATAATAATAAGGGTCCTGCTAAACCCTGGTGTCGCAAAAATTCCCGCCGTGCCGAGACCGCGTTTCAATTCCTCATTCCGGAAAACACCGGAGCCAGAACTGTCTGAAACCCCTGGGAATTTCCGAATAAACAGCAATGTCCCGGAATAGAGAGCCAGAACCGCAAAATATGGCGCCCGTTCCCACAGGAGGTCCGCATTTCCGGAAACAGCCACAGAAACCGGATGCCGGTAAAACAGCGTCAGAACCGCCACCGCCAGAACAAAACCCAAAACCGCGGACATCATTGCAGGCACCAGAAGCTCCGGAACTGCGGTCCTGCTTAAGGGGCGGGCCCCAGCAAACAGGACTACGCTCATAACCACAGTCATCATAACGGCAGCTACAGCAAAACCGCCTCCCGGAATATCCCACAGAGCCGCCAGCGTCATAAAGGATGCAAGCAGCATCGCTCCCGCAAACACGACATAGTCCCGCCGGGCCGCTCCGAATATCGTAGTAAACAGGAGTGGCAGAATAAACAGCCAGGGCTTTGCAAACGTCAGATGGTAGCAGGCAAACACCAAAGTGGCACCGCTAACCGGCAGGAAGGATCCGGGGAGGCCAAAGGGAGCCTTATCATGGTCCACGGAATCCTTCTCACCATACCAGGAAGCAATAAGACAGATCGCAGCATAAACTCCGGTGTTATACAGGATCTTCCAGTTTTCTGAAAACTCTCCGTAGTAGACCAGATACACCAGGAGAATACCCGTCAGGACATAAAGAGATCTGCGGAACACTACGGCCATCACAGCATAGCCCACCAGAACAGCCCCCCACAGCACCGGATATAAAGAGACACCGGACGGCCAGTGCAGCTGTCCCTTTGCCAGAGCCTCCAGCGTTCCGGACAGATGCCAATCCCGGAGAATTACCGAAAGCAGGAATGCCGCCACCAGAAGCCCGAACGCGGACAGACGCAAAACCGGAGGATCCTTGCGGAACCATAAAACCAGAAGCAGATTACCGGAAATAATGCTGAAGGTGTTGAAAATTTCCCGGCCGGTGTGCGGCATAAGATGGTAGTAATGGAAGTACACCAGAACAATGCCAGCCAGGAAATAAATGCCCCGGCGCAGGTTTACGGATCCCTCAGTAACACCCCAGGAATCCTCCCAGGCGGGTCTCAGACCATAAAATACCCGATTCCACTTCATGTTCCAGCAGGTCAGCACGGCATAAAGTCCCAGCACAAGTTCCCAGAACAACGGAAATGCCGCACTGTCCGAATGACGGCAGGAAACCGCCACCAGGCTGGCTGCAGTCAGAAAACCCAGAGTGTATAAGGCCTGCGTAACAACCGAAACTCTTGCGGCAAAAAGAATTCTTAGGGTCAGGAAAATGAGGGAACCGGTATTGAACACCTCACGCAGCACTGGCGAAAGCTCCCGGTAGCTGTAGAGATAAACCAGCGCAATGCCGGAAACAATATACAAAGTATCCCTTCTAAGCACTGCAAACAGCACCATGGCAGCCAGAACCAGCCACCAGTACATCGGGAAAAGCTCCCAGGTTTTCACATCCAGAACCCGGCAGATCAGCGCGGGAAGTGCCACTGTTCCCAGGAGGAGCAAAAGCCGAAGACTGCGGTTCCTGCCGGAAACAAGACTCTGGATGCCCTGCCCCAGCACCACAAAATGCAGAGTGTTGAAAAACTTCTGTGCCGCCGGAGCGAGATCATGGTAGTAGCAGAGGTACATCAGAAATACAGCCGCCGAGATCAGAATCAGGGACAGATCTCTGAGAAATCTGGCTCCGGTCCGCTGCCATAAAACATAGAAGGACATTGCCAGAGGATACAGTAACAGAGTCGGGATTACCCCCCGGCGGAGAAGTCCGTAGGAAACCAGCGTAACAAATACAGTCAGCGCAACAGCTGCCCCAGATATGGTATCCGGGCATCTCAGGCTTTTCCGGAAAAAGTCTCCGAAACAGAAATATCCCAGAAGGAGCGTGTAGCATCCGAAAATGAGCCCGGCCCCCCACCCGGATCCGCCAAGTTCGCTGGAAAGGGCGGCATAGTCTGCACAGTTAAAGTAGAAGAGAACCGCAAGAACAATACTGAAACCGTGAATTCCCCGGCCAAAACCGCGGAGTTCATCCCTGGCAATAGCCCCCGGGAAAAATTCCTTCACTTTGCTGCCTGCTTCCGGAAGACCTCGCAGCAGCCGGGGCAGCACTGCATCATAAACAGCGGCAAATAACAGAGCTGTGAAGAACGGCCAGGAAGCCGCCGGATGAAAAAAATACCCCGCCGAAAAACCCAGGGCAACTGCCAGTACGTACAGGCTTCCCGGAATCACCAGGGAACCGGAGGAAATACCGCGTCCAAATCGCGAAACGGCTCCGGAAAAGGTCATAAACAGTACGACTGCGCCCGCAGCCAGGAATCCCGTGTTCAGAAGAACCGCCGAAACTGAAAAGGCTGCTTCCCCGGAGGTAATCCGTAAAGCCCCGCATGCCAGAACCAGAAGCGAAAGAAGACATGTCAGGAGATCTGCCGTGCGCCGGTTAAGGCTCTGCCCCCAAAGTCCGCAGGTCCGGAACACCCCGTCCGCTTTCCCGGTAGTGGAAGCAGCCTGAGGCCGGCTCCGGAACAGCATCATAATACTGTAAAAAAAGAGACCGGCAAAAACAAACATCAGTCCGGGAATGAAATAATCCCGGAAAAAATCACTGGCCCGGGCATGGAGCATAAGAAGGCTGCCATTACCGATAACAAAGCCGACAAGCATGATAAGGAGTACTGTAAAAACTGCAGCTTTCGGGAGAGAATTTCCCAAAAGAGCTGCTGTGCCCTGCCCCGGCAGGCTCTCCTTAACGGCTTTCACAAAGGAGGCTGTCCCTGCTTCTTCTTGCGGCTGTGCGGTAACCAGCCTGACAGCACGCTGATCGGTGAAGCAGTTTTTCGAGAAAGCCAGTCCGGCCGGCGTACTCAGATACTTTTCACCGGAATCCGGATCCTCAAAGAAAAAGTCCCTGAAGGTGGCAGTGCAATAATGTTCAGGGCCGGTTCCGGCAAGACTGTTATTATGAACCTTAAGCCGGCATTCCGCCCGGTTTCTGACAATAAGAGCATACAGAAAAACCCCGGACAGAAACAGCGCCAGGGCCACCTTCCAGGTGACGGGCGTCGGACTCTCGGGGAATAGAAGCCCGTCATGAGAGACATACAGAACCGCGAATACCGTAAGGAAAAACGCTGTCGGAACAATTTCCGCACGGCTCCGGGCAACCATTCCGTAAACAAAGTGAAGCACCGCGAGAACAAAGGACAGGATCCAGACCTCCGGAACAGCAACAAGACAGATCACGATCCACAGGTTCAGCATGACAGAAAGGAAGCTCCGCACAATACGCGATTCTCTTTCCAATGGACGGATTCTTTTTATGAAATAGCAGTCCCCGGCATAGACAGCCAGCATAAATGCCGCTTCCATAACCGGCCTTGTATAAAAAAGAAAATGGATAATGAGCGTGCAGAGAACGGTAATGCCGGCAAAGGCCAGAATATTAACAAAGGAGCAGGCCCTGATAAAGCCGGTGTTTTCAGAATCACCGGGGCGTCTCGTGGTTCCCGCTATGGCCAGGAATCCGATAATCACCCCGGATACCGCCGCAGTCAGGTTCATAAGGTGCGCTGATGAAAATAATATTCCCTCTCCGTAATCAGGATTAAGCTCCCCTGATGCCAGAGTGCACATCAGAATAAAAAATGAAATAACCGAGTTGTAGCAGACCACTGGCTGCCTGCGGGAAACACCGTAAATGTGAAAAGGAACCTGCGCCAGCAGAGCCAGAAGCACCTGCCCCTCCAGCGAACCGTCCAGACAGTCCAGAGCAATAGGAAAGCTTACCAGAATACCGATCTGGGCCAGAAGGGTGAATATATGATGCCGGTACACCGCCGCCCCCAGCATTGCCAGGCACCAGCACAGTAAAAACGGCCGCCATAGCCAGGGAGGGAGCAGATCAAAGTAGAAGCACCCGAGAGAAATTACAACGTAAAGGAGAGTAAAGCCAATACCCGATACTGTCACCCGGAAGACATCCGCAACGGAAAAATCCCAGTCACTGGACGAGGAGTGCTTTCCGGAAAGAAGCCCCCAGACAATAGCCGCCAGCGAAAACACCAGCATGACAACAAATTTGAATCCCGGTCCCATGCTGAAATGCACGTTACGGGCCACCAGTACAAAGCCAATGGCAAGAAAAAGCGCCGCCCCCACACCGGTCAGAAGCTTTCCGGTGATAAGCTCGGAAGCGGACCAGGTGTTACGGGAAGGCGCTGCTCCTGAGGATCCCGCAGAGGAGCTGGGATCCCAGACAGAATCTGCCGCAGCACTGTCTGGAGAGACAAAATTCTCTGAAGAGGAAAACGGCTTTTGAACGGTAGCTGAAGCTGCGGAAACAGCGGTCGTTTCCATGCCATCCCTGAGACCAGGAGCGGAATTCACCGTATTATCAGAAACTGCCGTCCCACTTTCAGACACGGAATCCAGAACAGAGTTTTCAGAAGCCCCGGCTACTTCTGATTCCGAATAATTCTCCGTTACCGCGGTTTCAGGAGCGGGGCTTTCCGGCACCGCATTTGCCTGTGCCTTCTTAGCGGCGGCAGCAATTTTTTCCTGCTTGAACCTGGCAAGAAAATCCAGGAGTTCCGTTTCAGAAAACTCCCCCCTGATAAAGCCGACTACCGAGGTTTTTATCCGGCCTTCTTCGTCCGGAGTAATGATAATCTCGGGAGCATCATTATCTCGTGTCATTGTTTATGATCCAGTGTTTTTAATACCAAACGGCAGTATTTGGGATCATTTTACATTATAAAAACCTGAACATCACGCCGTAGCCGTGAAGTCACAGAGCCTCACAGAAAATCTGTGTGGAAAATTGGCTCAGCCTGCAGTATGAGGATCAGAAATATGCTTTTCACTTTCGCTCTGTTCCATTCTATAGTTGAACTGAAACATTTCATAGGGAATAACTCTCCATAAAACAGCTAGAAAGTTATTATATGCGGTCTAGCGAATAGACCTCTACCGATTATCCCTTTTACAAAGGACTCATCAGCTACTTTTAACTTGGCTAAGTATTTCCGGACTATATTTAAAGCGCCGTTCATATCGGCATTTAAAACTTTGCCTGTGGATGACTTAAATAAGCCCCTGAAAATCCTTTTGCCTTTATATTCCTCGTGCTTTTCAACTGATTCAAATGCCAGTGAATCGCACTTGGACGTATAGGATTCCTCTTGCTCCGCAAGATTTATCCCTGCCATTTTGCACTTGTATCTAAGCATATTTATAAACTTAAAGAACGGAACTGATACAAAGTTCTGGTTGGTTTGTTTACCTAATGCAATGGAGTCTTTCCATTGCTTGTTTCTTCCAATAACCACTGTACCGATTTTGTGTTCCACACAAAAGTTCACAATGTTTCTGGATGCGTTGTGCAAATAGTCTTCAATTTTTAAGTTTCGTTTAAACCCTAACTTAAAAATATTGAATTTGTTGTAATTAAAGTCTTGCTTGTCTCCAATTAAAGGCCTTTCCGATTTTAATTTTGAAACTTCTTTATTGTAATACTGATTTATTGATTTTACGGGCTTTCCGTTTATAATAAAACAGTCAAATTCCGAAACGCAACTGCAAAGGTTGTTCAGACCTAGATCAATGCCTAAATACTGATTCCGATCTAAATCAGAGTTCAATTCCTCTGTTTCGTAAGAAATGCAGACTTTGATTTTATTAAATTTTGGAATAAAGTTAATTGTTTTAAAATTCTTTAAATCATCCTTGTATTTTTCAAAGATATTATGGGGAATATGGATTTTTATGTCTTTATTTAATATTATAAACCGTCCTTTAATTTTAGCTGACTGATAATCAAAATACAGAACATTCGGATTTTCCTTGTATTTAGGTGCTTTAGGTTCTCCGTTGAACTTCTCCGGATGAACTTTAAACTCCTTTATAGCATTAAAGAAACCGGAGTAATTCTTATATAAGCTGATTACGATCATTTGAGCAAGTTTAGCCTTGCAGAGTTTTCTGTAGTAATTCAGCTTTGTATCCTGAGTTCTTAATACCTTTTCAAGGTCAGTTTGATTCACAATAGACTTGTTTTTGTCGTAGTAATCTCTAAAGAAGTATCTGGCCTGATTAAATAAGCACCTTGACAGTTCAAATTGTTCCTTGAACCACCATGTGTTATCTATGTAGAAATCACCCAGGGTATGGCCGTTTTATCCCTGACATACCCCATGAAAGAAAGTACTAGACCGTTGTAAGTTCATGGTCCGGTACATAAATTTTCGCTCTTGAAACCTATAAGGCCTTAGAGCCTGCCCATGCATTTGAGATGAGGCCTGGTGGTGAAAGGAGAAACTTGGAGGCCATCCACGGTAACGAAATTTGAAAAGTGATACGATCAAAGACGGAGGTGGACTTGCCTGTAAACCCTGTTCTTTTTTTGGCATTTATAAAATGCTGATACAAAACTGGGGTTAATGAGTAGACGCATACATACTTAGAGGTACGACACTCTGTAAAATAAAATGCTGCGGATACAGTTTCTTTCAGAAATTGTTCCGATACTTTTCAGTATAAACTCATTTTCGCAGGCTCGCCCACCGCAAGTCTGTACCGGATCATCTCAAATTGCCGCATTCAATGCCACATATTCTTCGGCCATTGGCATTGATGTGCATTCCAGATTGATGGTAGCCTGTTTCCAAAAAGGAGAATTCGGTTGCAGTTCATTCACCGAAGAATTCAAGGAATCCGGCACTTCTTTAAAAGCAATCCGGAATTTAGTGATCTGGTGCAATAGCAAAAATCCTGAAATTATCATCATGGAATCAACGGGAATCTATTGGAAGACACTCTACACAGAACTTGAGAAGAGCGGTTTTCCGAGGGATCGTATAGTTGTTATAAACCCGAGGATTCTGAAACCACTGAAAGGACGCAAAACTGACAGGAGCGATGCCAGAAATCTTTCAAAACACGCCCGAATGGGAAGTTTCACTAATTCCTTTATTCCCAAAAAGGACATCAGGGAACTGCGTTCATTATGGGCCTCATTTCAGCAGATAAAGCATCAGTATGAAAATAACCGCAGAAGCCTGCTTAATTCTCTTGCCGACTACGGATGCCAGTTTGCAAATATTGTTTCTGACAGCCGGGGTGTAACTGCCCAGAGGATTTTGGAAGCAATACTCTCCGGAGATACAGGAGAGGCCCTGAGGAAACACATCAGGAAGATTCTTGATGACATGCACAAACGCCGCGGCAGAAAGCTTTCTGCGGGTTTGGATGAAATATGCGAAGCCATTGAATCCAACATTACTCCGGCTATTCGTATGGCACTGAACCTGCGCTCGAACCAGCTTAAGATTTACGAAGATCACATGAAGACGGTTTTTGATACGATTAAAGTCATGGTTCTCAAGTCATACAAGGAACTGTACGATCTCCTTTTGACAATCCCCGGTACCGAGGATATGTCTGTGATTGGCATAATCTGCGTGGTTGGTGACGATCTCTCCAGTTTTTCTTCTATCAAGAAGTTTGCCAGCTGGACCGGCCTTGCTCCGGGTAATAATATATCAGCAGGCGTGAGCTATTCATCACGGATTACCCACGGAAACAGATACTTTCGCAGGACAATCCTGGCCATCGCTCAGGGATGCGCAAACCAGAAGAAGAATAAATCCGGCCTGGGAAATCTGTTCCAGCGTCTTCGTGAACGCAAGGGTTACAATAAGGCCAAGGTAGCTGTAGCGCACAAGATTGTCAGAATTATTTACGTGATAATAACGCGGAAGGTCAAATACGAAGACAGCCCGAACGATCAGTCGTTGGCAAAATTCCGGATGGATCAGGTCAAACGCGCCATCTCCAGAGCCAAAATTACTGAAGGTCTGTGTGTGCAGAGCGAAACCAGCAATCAGGGCAAAGTGATCTGTGCCAGCGTCAGCATGACCCAGCCAACTTAACGGGGGCCGGAACGGATCTTACCGAAGAGATCTGGGTCGCCACTCCATTCCAGGGCATGCAGCGTTCCGAATGCGGCTTAAGGGCCGTCGCTTTCGTTTGTCCGCCGGGGAGCTTTCTTTCATAATAACAAGTGCTTAAAATCATTTTTTGAAACCTTTTTTAGAGATATTTACATCGGTCAAAATCAGGGTTTTGCCGGATCAACTATCATCTGCAATAGAGCCAAGAGTTTATCCCTTTTCCTAATTATGCCTTTTGCTCTTTAACACCGGGAAAGCGGCTTTCTGGAAGCAACGATGAGGAGGATACCTGATATTCTCGGATATTGCGGACGGTTTTCCCATCCAAATAGTGGACCAACCTGCGAAGTTTCGGTAAGCCGTACCGCAACTGGATCACAGCTAATATAAACTCCTGAATTCCGCCTTCCGAAAAGCTCCCGGAGCCCGTTCCTGAGGTGGGATTGGAAATCAATACCGGCTATTTCATCCGCCCTCCCCTGAATCAAGAGTTCATGAGAAATTCCGATGAAAAAAAGGGACCGTTTCCGATCCCTCTTTCAGATTTCAGCTTTGAAAGCTGCTTCCTTTAGATGTTCTTAACAATCTCATCCACAGAAGCCTTGGCATCGCCAAAGCACATGTAGGAGTTCTCCTTGAAGAACAGCGGATTCTGAACACCGGAGTAGCCCGGGTTCATGGAACGCTTGAACACAATTACGTTCTTGGCTTCCCACACGCGGAGCACCGGCATGCCGGCAATCGGGCTGTTAGGATTTTCCATGGCTGCCGGGTTAACGGTATCGTTAGCACCGATAACCAGAACTACATCGGTATCCGCCAGATCATCATTGATTTCATCCATTTCCAGAACGATGTCATAAGGAACCTTGGCTTCAGCCAGGAGCACGTTCATGTGGCCAGGGAGACGGCCGGCAACCGGGTGAATGCCAAAGCGTACGTTAACACCGCGCTCTCTCAGCTTGGCGGTAAGCTCGGCTACCGGATACTGAGCCTGAGCAACGGCCATGCCGTAGCCCGGGGTGATAACAACGGAGCTGGCATTCTTAAGCATGTCGGCTACATCGGTACAGCTGAGCTCGCGAATCTCGCCCTGCTCCTGTTCGTCAGCAGCCTGCGGCTTGTTGCCAAAACCACCGAGAATAACAGAGAGGAAGGAACGGTTCATAGCCTTGCACATGATGTAGGAGAGAATGGCACCTGAAGAACCTACCAGGGAACCGGTAACGATCAGGAGGTCATTGTCCAGCATAAAGCCTGATGCAGCGGCAGCCCATCCTGAATAGGAATTCAGCATGGAGATTACCACCGGCATGTCAGCGCCGCCGATGGCAGCCACCAGATGAATACCAAACAGAAGAGCAATCACGGTCATGACAATGAGGCAGGCCAGCTGTACGCCGGAAGCGGCAGTAACCATAAACACCACCATCAGCGCCAGAGAAATCAGAAGAGCGCCGAGATTGAGCAGGTTGTGAGCCGGAAGCACCAGAGGCTTGGACTTGAAAATGGCCAGCTTGAAGGAGCCGTTAAGCTTGCCGTAAGCTACTACGGAACCGGTGAAGGTAACTGCACCGATAAACACGCCAAGGAAGATTTCAACCAGGTGTACGGCCTGCTCGGCTGCGGAACGGGCCGGCTCGGCAACGGACTGAACCTGGGCCTGAGCGGCAGCGGCCAGAGCCTGAGCCTGAGTACCAATAACGGCAGGATCAGCGCCCAGAAGATCAATGCTGGCCATAGCACTGGCAGGAGCAGCGGCGGGAATGCTCTCCACGAAGCTGTTAAAGCCTACCAGAACAGCAGCCAGACCTACAAAGCTGTGCAGCATGGCTACCAGCTCGGGCATCTGGGTCATCTCGACCTTTTTGGCCAGATGAAGACCGTAAACACCGCCGGCAAACATGCCAACAAGAACCAGAGGAATGATAATGCCGAGGCCGCCTTCAGTGCCGGTGAACACACTGACAAAGGTAGCAACCAGGGCAATAAACATACCCAGAATACCGGAATTGCATCCCTGCTTTGCTGTTTCCTGCTTGGAAAGTCCTGCCAGACTCAGAATAAACAGAATTGCGGAGATAAGATAAGCAATATGTATAAAACCATTCATTTGTCAGTCTCCTTAATCCTTTCTGAACATCTTGAGCATGCGCTTGGTAACTGCAAAGCCGCCAAAAATGTTGATTGAAGCAATCAGAATGGCGATAAAGCAGAGAGCGTAGATGATCACGTTAGGAGCGGCATTGGCCTTGAGCACCAGCTGCACCAGGGCTCCCACAATAATAATGCCGGAAATGGCATTGGTTACCGACATCAGCGGGGTATGCAGGGAATGGGAAACATTCCATACCACGTAATAGCCTACAACGCAGGAAAGAACAAATACGGTCAGATGCGGCAGGAAGGATTCCGGAGCAAAAATGCCTACCAGGAATGCGGCGGCAATCAGCAGGGTAACCACTGCCAGGCGCACCAGCGGGTTGGCCTTCTTCTCTTCCTTCTTGGGCATTTCGGCCGGCTTCTGCTGCGGAGCCGCACTTACAGAAATCGGAGGAGGCGGGAAGGTGATATCGCCTTCCTTGGTTACGGTCATGCCGCGGATAACCTGATCCTCAAAATCAATATTGATATTGCCGTCCTTGTTCTTGCAGAGGAGCTTGGTGAGGTTTACCAGGTTGGTGGAATAAAGCTGTGAAGACTGAGCCGGGAGACGGCAGGCCAGATCGGTATAGCCGATAATCTTGACGCCGTTCTCGGTAACAAATACTTCACCAGGTCTGGTGCATTCGCAGTTGCCGCCGGTGGCTGCAGCCAGGTCGACAATTACGGAGCCGGCCTTCATGCTGGCAACCATTTCGCTGGATACCAGACGCGGAGCCGGACGGCCCGGAATGGCAGCAGTGGTAATGATAATGTCCACTTCCTTGGCCTGCTGGGCAAAGAGCTCCATTTCAGCCTTGATGAACTCGTCGCTCATTACCTTGGCATAGCCGTCAGAAGAACCGCCGTCCTCCTGCTTGAAGTTGAGCTTGAGGAATTCGCCGCCCATGGAATGAATCTGATCGGCAACCTCAAGACGGGTATCGAAGGCCCGGACAATAGCACCCAGGGAGTGGGCAGCGCCGATAGCGGCAAGACCGGCAACACCGGCACCGATTACCAGCACCTTGGCGGGAGGAACCTTGCCTGCTGCAGTAACCTGACCGCAGAAGAAGCGGCCGAATTCATGGGCAGCCTCAATTACGGCACGATAACCGCTGATATTGGCGGTGGAGGAACGGGCATCGAGAGCCTGAGCTCTGGAAATACGAGGCACCATATCCATGGCCAGCACATTCACCTTGCGGGAATTCAGCTTTTCCATGAGATCCTTGTTCTGGTTCGGCCAGAAGAAGGAAACAAGGGTGGAGCCTTCAGTTAAAAGCTCAGCCTCATCGCTGTCAGGAGCCTGAACCTTGAATACGATCGGAGAAGCCCAAACATCTGCAGCTTCGCCAATTTCAGCACCAGCTTCCCTATAAGCCTCGTCACTGAAATCACCGTAAACACCGGCACCTTTTTCAACCAGAACCGTAAATCCCAGCTTCAAAAGCTTGGCAACGGTATCCGGAGTGGCCGCTACACGAGTCTCGCCAGCGGTACTTTCCTTAGGTATACCTATCTGCATTTAAATATTCCTGTGAGTTAACTAAAAAGTTTTCTGAATGGCGGATTATACACCAAATATGACCAGATTTAACAGCCAGATCACATTTCTGCAATTTTCCGAAAATTTTCGTAGCGAACCTGAACAGACGAAAACGGCGCCTCCGTCCCCGGAAACGCCGTCACAGTAAAAACCCGGAACAAAAAGCATCTGCCCGCAGCAAATCCGGACAGTGGTATTTCAGATCAGTTGGACAGCAAAGTCCTGCTGAAGGGTTCCTTGCCGTTCAGCTTGAATTTAATGGACTTGATGCCGTCCCCGGTATTGGTCTGAATGGCAAAATGAAGATGCGGTCCCGTGGTATACCCGGTATTGCCGGAGAGCGCAATCACCTGTCCCTGCTTCACGGTATCGCCGGGCTTCACCAGCTGGGAATTCCCCTTGAGATGCACATAGATAGACATGGTGCCGTCATCATGACCGATGCGGATATAGTTGGCATAGGGTCTGAAGCTGGGATCCGGACCGCCCCTTTCGGAATTCATTCTCATATCCAGCACCTTTCCGGACTTGGTGGCCAGAATCTTGGTACCAATGGGCATGGACACATCAATGGCATACCGGCTCTTGGGGCCCTTATGCGTAAATCCGCCCTCCCAGCCCTGAGTCACCCGGAACTTCCCCACAAAGGGCACGATCAGATCCCGATCCCTGGTGGAATAGTACACATTCTCATCCCCCCGGTAGAGACTCCCGATGTCAAATGAACTGGTAATGGAAACCTCATCCTCGCTGAGAACCTCCAGATATCCCAGGTAGTACTCGGTGTTTCCGGGGATTTCCAGCGGGGTATCAAAAAGCACGTCGGAATCAATGGCCTCCCTGTTGGTAACATGAACCTTGCAGGTAATCATGCTGCTGAACTTGTTCATAACGTAAAGTCTGCCGGTTTCGGTATCCAGCCGGAAAACCACATTGTCGGGATCCGGCTGTCCCAGGTCGTCAAACTCGTCATATTCGTATCCCTGGGCCTGGGCTTCGTCGTCTGTATAGTGGGTTACCCCGTTTTCATCCACGAAGCGCAGAATTTTTCCGGAGGAGATCCCTGAAGCAGCAAGTCCCAGCAGCATCAGCACTGCAATTACTACCGCCCTTTTCATGTCCTTCATATCTCCAATATCCCTCTCTCAGTTACACCCGGCCGAACTCTGAAAACCGCTTTTCCGGCATCACGCTGCCGCCTGCATTATCAGTCATGCTCATCCGGAAAAATCCTTTCCATCAGGATCGCATTCTCATATCCCTGCGGCGCATGATAATAGTTTTTACGGATGCCGCATTCCGTAAACCCCTGGGAGACATAAAGCCGCCGTGCCGGTACATTGCTCTCCCGGACATCCAGGAAAAAACGCGCTACGCCGTATTTCTCCCTGAGAATCCGCATTCCCTCCCGCAGCAGAATTCCCCCGAGTCCGTGTCCCTGCCGCTCGGGAATAATGCTCAGCTTGTTAAGAGAGGCCTCGTCAAGCACCGTATCATAAAAGCTGATCCCTGAAAGACTGTCATCTTCCAGCAGCAGAAAGCATTTTCTGACCGGGGAAGGCTCCAAGTTTTCCTGAATCACCTGTCTGGCCCACGGGAAACGGTAGCAGGAATTTTCAATCCAGACAATTCTGTTAAAAAATCGTTCCTGATCCTTCTCAAAGTCAAATTCTCTTACCGTGTGCATCGCATCCTCCGCCGCCGGGCCTACTGCTTTCTGCCGGAAAAGGTCCCATCCTGATTTCTGACCAGATACCCCTTGCCGAGAAGTCCCTGATATACCGTCTTCTTCTTTTCCTCGTCAGTGGCACCGGAAACCTGAACAAAATCCAGCCCCTCACGGGCACTCCGTCCTACAAAAACACCATCTTTGTCAGCCTTCTCCGGCTTCCAGGAGTAGGCAATTCCGTAATAGTTAAGAAAACCCGCCAGATTGGCGAGTATTCTGGCATCGGAACCGGGGCTGTCAAGAATTATTCCGGCGCTGCGGGCTGCGGCTCCTTCAGGATTAAGATTCCTGAGTCTGTCGGCATAGGGAGCGATCTTCTGCCACATCCGCATTTTTCCCTGCGCTCCGGGAGCCAGAATTATATCCGGAGACTCCGGACCATGCCATGAGGCATCTGCCAGAATTACCCTGCGGGCTCGCTGTTCCCGGGAAAGCTCCTGACCGTACCAGAATACCGGATAGCCGGCAAAGTCCAGGTACCCGAAGATCCCAAACAGATATTCTCTGGCAATTTCCCGGGAATGCACAAACACGAAAACCGGACAGTTTCTGAGAAAATCGCTGCAAAGTCCGGCCGGGGAAGCCTCCTTCATGAGCTCCGGTTTCGTGAGCCGGAAGGTTCTGAACCCCGAAAGATCTGCAAAATCCGCTACTGACATTACTCCTCTCCCCGCAAACAGGATCCTCCGCCCGGAAAACCGCAATCAGGAGGTCATGATAGCAGATTTGCCGCTCCGGTATTGCATGACGCTCCCGATTACTGCAAAAAACGCGGCCTCTGACTGAATCCCTGAAGATTGCATAGTATAATAGCCGTCCGGGCCAGCCCCCGCATTATATCAGTCGCTGCTTTCATTTCTGAACGGATTCGTCATGCCCCCTGAAAACATTACCCTCTACCGCAAGGGATGGAATCTTAATCTCAGTCTTCTGGGACTTGAGGTGATTTCAGATACCGGAGAGGCAAGGGAAAATGAAAAGCTGGAAAACCTGCGCGAGGTCGCCTTCGATCCTGCCCCCTCCGGCGACGCCGTTATGCTTTCGGTGTATCTGAACTCCGGAAGAATTCTGAAATTCCCGGATTTTCCTGAAAAATCCCGCGACAGCATCAAAAACCGCATCTCCGAACTTAAGGAGATCAAAGAAAAAATCCTCCTTTTTGTTCCCGAACTCCTGAAATGGCAGCAGACTTTAACAGACCTTCTGAAAAACGAATACCGGAGCTCGGGCTACATCACCGATCATTTTCTTGACACCTCTTTCGCAGAACTTTTTATCTCCTCAAAACCGGAATTCGATATTGCGGAACGGGAGGAAACTCGGGACTACTTTGCGGAGGCGGTTCCCGGAAACGTCCGAAACGCCTTCGAAATCTGGAAAGCTTCTCCCGCACTCATGGTTTCCAGATACAACGCAATGGCCTCCGCGGGGATCCTGCGGAAGTTCGCACCGTTTTTTCAGAGTATTGAAAAATCCCCTCTTACCGACGAACAGGCCCGGGCGGTGGTCAATCTCAACAGCCGGCTGCTTCTGGTAGCCTCGGCCGGTTCCGGTAAAACCTCGGTAATGGTGGCAAAAGCGGCCTACGCTCTGCTGTTCGGATACTTCAGGCCGGAAAGAATCGTCCTTATCGCCTTTAACAGAAAGGCAGTCCACGAGCTCCGGGAAAGGATCAGAAACCGCTTTTCAGCCGTGGGTCTTCCCTGGGAAAACGTCCGGATCGAGACCTTTCACGCCCTGAGCTATAAAATCACGAAAAAGCTGGCCTCCCCGGGAATCCTTCTGGCCTCCATGCTGCGGGACGGCCGGGACGGCACCCAGGAATTCCTGAATATGCTCCGGGAACTCATGCGGCGGAAGGAGGCTTTCCGGATTGCGGCACTTTATTTCTGCTCTCTCTCCCAGTCCATGAACAGAAACAGCAAGGCCGGAGCAGTCTGGCGCTCGCCAGAAGAAATCCTTGCGGGATTTCTGGACTGGCTGGAGATCTGCTTTGAGGAAAATGAGCACCCCGCCTCCGGCAGCATCGCGGAGTATCTGGTATACCGGGACAGCAAAGGAGAAAACCTGGCTTTTATGCTCCGCATCACCGAGGACGACAATCCGGAGGAGGATTCTCAGAAAGCCAGAAAGAACAGGAAAAGCAAAAAAATGCGGGAGGTCATTACCTTTTCCAGGGACGGCATCACCTCCGGAAGCTTCATCGTCCCGCTGATAAGGTTTCTGCATAAAAAAGGCTTTCGGTTCCGGGAGGTTATCAGCGACAAGTTCCGGGAGCAGGAGAACAGCCTCCGCATTGAAAACTTCTACCGCACTGTAAGGAGCTTTCTCACACATGCCAAGAATTCGCTCCTGTCTCCGGAGGAGCTCTGGAAACAATACTGTGACAGCAAGTCTCCGGCATGGCACAATATCAGAACCGGACTTTTTCTGAAGCTGTACGGTCAGGCCTTCCGGGCCTGGACCCGCCTTCTCGACGGCGGTATTGATTTTGAGGATATGCTCAATCTGTCGGTACAGGCACTGGAACAGCATCCCGAATTCAATCCCTACGATCTCGTTATGGTGGACGAAGCTCAGGACATCAGTCTTTCCAGAGCCCGGCTTCTGAATCTTCTGGTAAGGGCTCCCCAGAGCCGGCTCTTCGCGGTAGGAGACGACTGGCAGAGCATTAACCGGTTTTCAGGCGCGGTTATTCATGTCATGGCGGACTTTGCAGACTTTTTCGGAAAAGCGGACATTCTGAAGCTGGAGACCACCTTCAGATGCTCTCAGGAAATATGCGACGTTTCCTCGGCTTTCATCTCAAAAAACAAAAGCCAGATCTCCAAAACTGTCCAGGGGCGCTTCCGGACAAACACCCCGTCCGTGGTTACAGTAAAAGCGGACTCAGAACCTGAAATTCCTGAAATCGTGGAAATTCTGCTGCGGAGAATAATCAAGGAAGCGGCCGGAAAACCGGTCTCGGTGATGCTCCTCGGGCGCTACAATGATGATCGGAAGCACGTTAAGAAAATTCTGTATCACCCGGAATACCGGCATTTCGTGCAGTTCATGACGGTGCATAAATCCAAAGGTCTGGAGGCTGATTATGTCATCATCGTCAAAGCCACCTCGGGAGCCCTGGGATTCCCCTGCTCCATGGAGGATGACCGGATTCTGGATCTGGTAATGCCAAAAAGCGACAGCTTCCGGTTTTCCGAGGAAAGACGGCTGCTTTATGTGGGAATCACCAGAGCCCGCATCAGATCCTACATGATTACCCTCTGGGATGAAGAATCGGAATTCGCCGAGGAAATAAACGGCGATACCGGACAGTCATACCTGCATTTCGAGATTGATCCGCAAAAGGTCGGCGGGAAAGAGCGGTGCCCAAGATGCCGGCACGGCATCACCTTCCTTAAGAAATCCAAATACGGTCTTTTCTATTCCTGCTGCCGCTATCCCCGCTGTACCTACACCGAGGACTACGATAATGAAGATGATGACAGTACTGAATAGAAAACACCGGATCTGACATGACCTTGCCCGCCGTAAAGGCCTGAATTGCCTGTACAAAAAATGTTCAATTAGAAAATCCCTCTTCTTAATTATTATTTATCGCTCCTTAACACACAGGTAAAGCGGCTATCTGAAAGTAATAATGAGGGGGCAGGTATACCAGATTTTCAACTTCTGCGGACAGTTTCACCGAACAAAAATGGACAAACTAGCAACAGCGGCTACTCCTGCTGGTAATGTTTTCAGCTTCGCTAACTCTGGGCATTAGTTTTCAGTCGCTCTCTGATAACGGCCTTCATTTCCCCGCCGGTTATCCACAATGAATCCTAGCACCTTAACTGCAGTACACCTATCCCCCTCCCTGCCAATCAACTACAGCATCGGCGAGGTTCAGACCGCACCTTGCAGATCCTCCCGTGGCATGACTGACAGAATCTGGCTTCTTATATATCCGGCCTGCGCTGATTCATGCCGTTCTGCCGACGTTCCTTTAACAGCAAAACCGGTATTTACCCTTTCCTTTGCCTGTCACCGCCGTTATAACTTTCATATCTTCGTGCATTTTCTTTATGTATGATGATGCAGTTACTTCAGAACATCCCAGGATCTCTGCAATCACAGAATTTCCAAAAATATCAATCCCTATTGCTTCATGCAGCTTTATGATATTCGCTATGATATTTTTGGAATACCCGGAATTCTGTATTGCAGCATTAAAATCAGCTGTCTGAAATTGATCTGACTGATTAATCTCGTCAGCCGGGTTTTCACCTGATTCCAAACCATGTTTAATCCTGAAATACTCTTCATTTACAGGAATTACAACCGATGTTACATTGTCGTTTGCATCAAATACTTTGTAATAAAGATCCGGTGATTTGTTTTCCATGAGGGATCTTTTCGCCTCGCCAATACCGGTACCGAAGGATTCAATAATCCCCAATGCTTTAAACATATCCCTGAGCTCGGGATTCTCCGTGTCTCTTTCATTAAAAAATGTTCTTTCATTCAAATCGCTGAGCCTGAGAGGCGGCAACTGCTTGTTATAACCTAAGCTCTACGACTTTGTATGACTAAAAGGTTCGAAACATACTCGTGGCAAGATACATCTGAACCTTAATCCTTATTGCCAGTAATTTTCTGG
>NZ_KB899642.1:21682-39783 GCF_000378405.1 Succinimonas amylolytica DSM 2873
TTGTAAAGGATGACGTGGGTTAGAGGGAATAGGGAACGATAACTTTGAAATGACAGCTAGGATGGTTTAGTCATACTCTACCAGAGAGTTTAGGTAATAAGGACGGTAACGTCATTATCAGGCCCGGGATTCCCTCTTCTGTCCCTCTCGGATCTCTCCACCAAATTCAAAGGAATCCTCCTTCAATCCAAAGAAAAATTCCCCCAATCCAAAGAAATTTCCCCCAATCCAAAGAAATTTCCCCCAATCCAAAGAAATTTCCCCCAATCCAAAGAAATTTCCCCCAATCCAAAGAAATTTTCCCCCAATCCAAAGAATTATCCATCAAATACCAGATCCTTGTCACTCAATCCCAGGAATTGCCCTGAGAATAGTGAAAGACCGTAGAATCCAGGAAAAACTGAAAACAGCCATGCTGTCCGGAATAAAGCCAGAATCAAACAGAAAACACTGGAACAGAACAGAATAAAGAAAGTGGAAAAACTGGAAAGTAATGAAGATAAAGATGAAGAGAAAGTGGCAGGGGCAGAGAGACTCGAACTCCCAACCGTCGGTTTTGGAGACCGCTGTTCTACCATTAGAACTATGCCCCTAGCGAACGGTGCTAATTATACATGGAAAAACTCAAAAGAAAAGAAATAAATTCAGACTTCCTGAAAATTTTTCAAAAAAGCCAAAAACTTTGAAGTATGTAACATTTTGTAACGCCCTGCCGTTTCCCATAGTTTCTCTGAGGATACCATAGACATTTTCTCATTTTTATTTCTGAAAGTGCTTCCTACAATATATAATGTGGTTTTCAGATAGCACCGCTAATCTGAAATCAAAACCTGAAGACCCCGTCTCCGGAGCTGTTTCCCGGTTAGCTCTGCATCCCCATGGACAGTTTTCTGTCAAGCCATGTTTTAGGAACAGGACAATGCCAAACAGTCTCTATAATAAGCACGTCATTTCCATTTCCGAGCTTAACCGCGACGATCTGGAGCTCATTCTGAATACCGCCCAGAAGCTTAAGGCCGAACCCCGTACCGACCTCCTTAAGAACAAAATCATCGCCAGCTGCTTCTTTGAAGCCTCCACCCGCACCCGACTTTCCTTTGAAACGGCAATTCAAAGGCTCGGCGGCAGAGTTATCGGTTTTTCCGATGCCTCCAATACCTCGATGATCAAAAAAGGGGAAACCTTCGCCGATTCCATCCGCATCATCACCGGCTATGCCGATGCTCTGGTAATGCGCCATCATATGGAAGGAGCCGCCCGGCTGGCCAGTGATATCTCCCCGGTACCGGTTATTAATGCCGGTGACGGCAGCAACCAGCATCCGTCCCAGACGCTGCTGGATCTCTTCACCATCTATGAAACCCAGAAGCGCATCGACAATATCAGCATTGCGTTCGTAGGGGATCTTAAATACGGCCGCACCGTCCATTCCCTGTCGCAGGCGCTCTGTCATTACCACGCCAATGTATTCCTGATGTCGCCGGAATCCCTGGCCATGCCCGACTACATTCTGGACGACTACAACCGTGCCGGAATTCATTTTGAGATCTGCCGTCATTTCGAGGAAATCATCCCCAATGTGGATATCCTCTACATGACCCGGGTGCAGAAGGAACGCTTTGACGAAACCGAATACCGGCATATCAGAGCAAAGTACGTGCTGACTCCGGAGCTTCTTCAGGGAGCCCGGCCGAACATGAAGATCCTGCACCCCCTGCCCAGAATTGACGAAATCGTGCCGGAGGTTGACAAGACCCCTTACGCCTGCTACTTCCAGCAGGCCAGAAACGGTGTGTTCGCCAGAGAAGCCCTGCTGTCTCTGGTGCTTAACGAGGAGGTATAACAAATGACTGCCAAGACTCAGCTCCAGGTGGAAGCTATCAGAAACGGAACCGTAATCGACCACATTCCGGCAGGACAGGCTCTTAAGATTCTCAAGCTGTTTCACTTTCTGGACACCCACCAGGCCATTACTGTCGGCTTCAACCTGCCTTCCAAAGCATTTGGACACAAGGATCTCATCAAGATCGAAAACGCTTCTCTTACTGAGGATCAGGCCAACCAGCTGGCAATTTTCGCGCCCGACGCTACTGTGAACATTATTCAGGAATTCAAGGTTGTGGAAAAAAGAAAACTCTGCCTTCCAGAGCGGATCAAGCATATTTTTTCCTGTCCGAACTCCAACTGCATCACCCATGCCGATGCCACCGCGGAAAGCAATTTCCAGGTACTGAACCAGAACGGCCGCATCCGCCTGAAATGCCGGTACTGCGAAAAGGTATTCGACAAGGCTATTGTCGCCAGCTATAAATAACCATCACAAAAGTTCCGGGAAGAAACCCCCGGAACTCCTTAAAAGGAACGCCTGCCGTTCCTTTTTTTTTGCATGATAACAGGACATGACATAATCCCCAGGCCCCGGAACAGCCCCGCGGTTAAAAAAGAAGCACTCCTAATTATCCACAATCAGGTCACAGGTTCTCCCACATTTAAACACATCCTTTCACACCAAAATTGTGAACAGCTATTACATTTCGTGAGGAGCTCCGCAATATTTTCAATAACACCCCGCAAAACACACAGGTTATTCACAAAAAACTGCTGACAACCCCCGGTTCTTCGCTGTAGCAGCAGTACCCCGGACTAATTCCCGGCCTCAAACCGCCCTCCCAGAATCCCGCCGGAAAAGCTTAATATTCCTCCGATTGTGACTGAAAACAGCGCATTTTCCGGAAAAGCCAGTACAATAGACACCAGCGCCCGGACTTGTTAATAACCAGGAGAAAACATTCCCATGGCAGGACTTCTTAAAACCATCATTGACTTCATGGCCGGAAAAACCATCCGGAAGAAACGTACCACATCATCTTCTTCCCGCAGCAGTTCCCGTACCTCGGGACGCAGCTCCAGACAGCTTACCGAAGACGAACGGATCTTCAGAGAGGTGATGCGTAAAATCAGAAAAACCGGAGACCGCCGCAGTGTGTCCACCACGGAACGCTTCAAAAGAGCGGTAGAATCCCAGGGCTTTTCCCGCGCAGAGGTTAACAGCGCAGTGAACACCTATAACGCTCTTAAATCCCGCAAGAACGGCGTCAGCAAAACCTTTTCAGTGCTGTCAGCCGCTACCAGGGATGCAGACAAGAACGGCCGGGCGGATATTCTTGATTTCGGAGAAGCCCTCTGGGATCGCTTTTTTGACAGCGACGATGATGCTGACGAAAAAGACTCTAAAAAGAATTAGTCTCTCCCCGGACCTCCGGCCCCCTGCTGGATAACCGGAGGCCCGTTTTCCCGGTATCATTATCCGGAAACTTCCTTCCCCGCTGTTATTTTTATGAATCAGAAATTTATTGTTTCCGGGATGAGCTGTGCCGCCTGCGTATCCCGGGTAACCGGTGCGGTATCCCGTCTCCCGGAGGTTTCCCGTGCCGAGGCAAATCTCCTTACCGGAATCCTTAAGGTAGAAGCCTCAGAAAACATAACTCCCGATGCCGTCATCAGTGCCGTAAAGGCAGCCGGCTATCAGGCAGTGCCGGCAGATTCCGGCACCTCCATGCTCCCGGATCATGCCGCCCTTTCCCAAAATCTTAGACATCGCCTGATATTAAGTCTGGCAGCACTGCTTCCCCTGATGTGTCTGGTATGGGGGCCCGATGAGCTCCGGGAGCTTCCGGGAACTTCCGGACTATTTTCAGGAATAGTCGAAGGACTCCTTGCCGGACTCATCATCTTTATAAACAGGAGCATTATTTCCGGGGGACTCAGGGCCCTTTTCCGGCTGGCCCCCGACATGAACTCGCTGGTAAGCACTGGAATCCTGGCCGGTTTCGGCTGGTCATGCCTGGTCCTTCTTGCCAGATCCGGAATTATTTCCTTATTTGAAGATCCCGGCGCGGCACCGCTGTATTTTGAATCGACCGCCATGATCCTTACTCTGGTAACTCTGGGACGGCTTTTAGAATCGGGAAGCAGGGACAGAACCCTCCAGGCCCTCAGGGGCCTTGTCAGCATGAATCCGGAAACCGCAGTGATCGTCAGGGACGGACAGGAAAGCACCATTCCGGCCTCCGCCCTGAATCCGGGGGATATTTTTATTGTCCGGCCGGGACACCGCATTCCTGCAGACGGCACCGTAATTTCCGGCTCCGGCTCCGTCAACGAATCCGCGCTCACCGGGGAATCCCTCCCGGCATACCGGGAAGCCGGTTCCCAGGTTAAGGCCGCCACCATTAACCTGGACGGCTGCCTCATCTGCCGGGCAGAACAGACCGGGAAAAATACTGTATTCAGCCAGATTATCACCCTGCTGGAGAACGCCCAGGCCTCCCGGGCTCCTATAGCCAGCACTGCTGACCGGATAGCCGGAATATTTGTTCCCGTGGTCATGCTGTGTGCTCTCATCACCCTTACAGCCTGGCTGCTCTCCGGAGCTGCAGCCGGATTTGCACTCAGCGCCGCAATTTCCGTGCTGGTGGTGAGCTGTCCCTGCGCTCTCGGTCTGGCCACTCCCGTATCGGTAGTCACCGGATCCGGAGTAGCCGCCAGACACGGGATCCTTTTTAAAAACGCTGCGGCACTGGAAAATACCGGCCGGGCAACTGCCGTCTTTCTTGACAAAACCGGGACTCTGACCACCGGAGAGATCTCAATCACCGGAGCAACAGCCCTGGGAAGCACCAGTCTTCCTGACTTTCTCAGAACGGTGCTGGCCCTGGAAAAGCAGAGCGAGCACCCGCTGGCCAAAGCTGCGGCGGCCTATTCCGAAAAGATGCTCCGGGAAACCGGAGATCTGCCGGAAAGGGAGCCGGAGATTACCGGCTTCAGGAACACCCCAGGACTCGGCATCCGCGCCGAAATTGACGGACATATCATCAGGGGGGGGTCCTGCCGGTTTATCCGGGAGGAAATTCCGGATTTTCCCGCAGATTTGGAGAGCTCAATTGCCGCCAGCGGAGAATCGGTGCTGTGCTTCTCCCGGGACAAAATACTCCTGGGATACCTCACGGCAGCCGACACCCTGAAAGACCACGTCCGGGATCAGATTTCCATTCTTCACGGCATGGGAATCAGAACCGTAATGCTTACCGGAGACAATGAAAGCAATGCCCGGAAAACCGCCCTCATGACCGAAATTTCGGAATACCGGGCCGGACTTCTTCCGGAGGAAAAAGCCGCCGTAATCCGGGAATTTAACCGGGAATACCATACAGTTATGGCCGGAGACGGCATCAATGACGCCGTAGCCCTGAAGACCGCAGGTGCGGGAATAGCCATGGGATCCGGAACCGCCATAGCCATTGATGCCGCTGATGCGGTAATTCTCAACTCCGACCCCGCATCTCTGGTAGCCGCCATAAAAATCAGCCGGCAGGTGCTCCGGAACATCAGGGAAAATCTTTTCTGGGCATTCATATATAATACTGCAGGGATACCTCTGGCCGCCGGATGCTTTTACAGCTGGCTGGGCTGGCAGATGAATCCGGCTTTTGCCGCGCTGGCCATGTCCCTTTCCAGTATCTCGGTAGTCGGAAATGCACTCAGACTCAATCTTTATTCTCCGTATCCAGGGAGGCAGCGGAAAATGAACATTACAGGAATCTTCAGAAATATTATTGCCGGAGAGCCGGAGCTTCTGGAAAACCAGCTCCTGCTCCGGATTTCGGGAATGAAATGCAGCCATTGCGAACAGGCGGTGCAGAAGGCACTGGAGGCATTTCCAGAAATCACCGCCGCCAGAGTCAGCCACAAAAAAGGATGGGCAATAATAACCATTTCCCGGGAGATATCAAAAGAATCCCTGAAAACAGCCATCACCGAAAACGGCTTCGAGCTTAAAGCCGTTACCGGAAAAAACGGTCCCATCTGACAGGGGAGAGAGGACGGAGCTCAATAAAACCGGCTGCAGCTCTTTTTAAAAACGAATACCCGGAACTTCAGCATTCCGGGTAGTGGTAATCAGCTTTCTCGTTTTCTGAATTCTTACTTCTTGTCCAGTTCGTCATCAGCTTCACGGGTCTCCTCATCATCAGGCTTCTCATCCTGACCGGCAGCACAGATCCCGTCGAGGGAACGATCCGACATTTCTTCAAATCTGCTCTTAACACTGTCCTTTTTGCTCTTTATGAGGTTCATAAGAGAACCAAGGAAGCTCTGTCTGCTATCCTGCTTTTCACCCCAAAGGTCGGTATCCGGCTCCAAAGCAATATTTGCAAAATCGGGACATCTGGGAGCCTCATGTTTATAAGCCTTGCGTACCAGGCTGTCTACAAAATCAATGTCGTTGTTCATATCATTCACCTCTGAAAAAATTAGCCGCTTCTGTCTGTATAACGTACAATTTTCCGGAAAGTTACAAACTTTTGCAACTTTTCTCTGCATCCCCATCAAAAGACATTCAGACACCTTTCAGCCTGCGATTGAGAGATCCGCCCCCTGTCCGCAGACTCCTGCCTCTCCTCGGATTTCCCTTGCCAGGGTATTCCGGGATCGGACACATTCTCTGTCCCGGTTATACTACTTGCTCCTCGCACCTTTTTCCCGCTTCGCCGGGAGTCTCTCCAGACGGATGCTCATCCGGGAGTCGATATTTTCATTTATCTCCCGGATTTCGCGGCGCAGACTGACCGGAAGAGTGGCCGGATCATACTCCGAACTGTCCAGAACTCTCTTAAGCGTATTCAGAATAAGCTCCGGTATGGTATAGGAGCTGTTATTTCCGGTATCCGGAATTCCGGTGATATTAAGCTCCCGTCCTTCGATTTCCAGCACCGGTATCTGCCAGGAGATATCACTGTAACCACCGGCTGTTTTTACGGAAATAACATTGGTGGTGTAAACCGGAACCCGAAGATTGTAGCCACTGAGAATCCGGGCCAGATTGCTGATATCCCGGTTAACTCCGGCAAAAACAATAGCCCCGAGTTCCGGATTATGGAGATAGGTATCCAAAAGCACGCTGGGGGATTCATTCAAAGGAAACAGATAGTTAACCCGGTAGATCCCCATAAACGACTTCCCCTTAAAACGGGACTCAATATCTGTGCAGAACAGATCCCCGTAGGAATCCCGATCCGGACAGATAAAGAGGATACTCCTGATGTTCCTGCGGATAATATCGTCATACACCGCATCCGTGAAATAATGGAGCTCCGGATAAAATCCCACAAAATTATCATCGCTCAGGGCCGGAAGTCCGTTGACTTTTTCGGCCACCGGAGAAATATACGGCACTGCCTTTTCATGTGTTATGGCCCGCCCCGAAACCAGATGCCTGGTATCAAAGGGACCGATGCATACCGCAGTGTCAAAGGGAGTGCACACCTCTTCCAGGTAGCCGTAGTAGGAAATAGTGCTCCGGACATTTCCCTCTTTTCTGAGAACCGCCTGCTTGCCCATGATACCGCCGGAGGCATTGATTTTGTCCAGAGCCATTTCCAGATCACTTACCGCCTGTACGGAGGTAGGGGATTCACTATTGTAGGGAACTCCGATAATAAAATTTTCCGCCGCACTGACCCGGGCTTTTCTGGCATCCCGGTACTCCTCCTGAAAATCCCGGTTAATAAGGGCATACTCGGACATGGCGAAAAAGGTCCAGACAGCCACCACCAGCGAGGTGTAAAGCACTGGAATCATAAACGATACTTTCATTCCATGTTCTCCATGTTCTCCCTGTTCTTCCCCAAAGCCAACATCCTGAAAAAACCGCTTCTGTGCATAAGTTCCCGATAGGTCCCGGCATCCCGAATCCCGCCATTATCAAGAATATAGATTCTGTCCGCATTGATAACGGTACTCATTCTGTGAGTAGTGATAATTCTGGTAATATTCATTCTGGAAATATTGCTGAGAATCCGATCCTGGGAAATAGTATCCAGTGCCGAGGTTGCCTCATCCAGTATCAGCGCCCGGAGCTTTCCGATAAGGGCCCGGGCTATCAGGATCTTCTGCATCTGTCCCCCGGAAATGCGATCCCGGGAGATTGCCGTGTGAATGCCCATGGGCCAGGATCTGACCTCCGCAGCGAAGGATACCAGATCCAGAACCTTCCAGACCTCCGCCTCTGTCGCGGCAGTTCCTATGGCAATATTATCAAAAATCGTTCCCGCAAAAACGGTGCTGTCCAGAAACGCGGTACCCACCTGCCGTCTCAGAAAATGAAGGTTAATGGCCCCCTGACCCAGACCGCCCCAGAAAATCTGACCGCTTTCCAGACCAAGCTCCCCCAGAAGAAGTCTGATAAGAGTGGTTTTTCCGGAACCGGAAGGTCCCACCACCGCGACAAACTGCCCAGGAAGAATATCAAGAGAAACATTTTTAAATACGTATTCCTCCTGCCCCGGATAGCGGAAGGAAATATTTTTAACCTCTATATGCCCGTCAAGAGTTTTGACAATCTTGCCGGTATCCGGACGTCCGAAATCAGCCGTATCGTTGCGGCTGTCCTGTTCACGGCAGTGCCACCTGGTAACATGGGCCACCAGATTAACCACGGCCATGATAAAGAAGAACCCGGCCGCCATAACTGCCAGATTCTGCGACAGATCAGTCTTTCCGAAAAACGACATCAATAGCAGCAGCACCGGCAGGGACAGCACCGGGAAAATCGAAACCGCATAATGATAGATCGCGGTTTTCCTCCGGAGATCACGCTCCGATCTCATTCCCGGAACAAAGGACTTCAGAAAAATCCTGGTAAAATTATCCTCGGCATTGCAGGCTCTGATATGGACAATGCCCTGAGCGGTCTCCCTGATAACCCGGCGATAGACTTCACGCTGCTTCTGTGTCTCCCGGGCCACTTCTATGGCCCTTATCACCACGAGATAAACCATCGCCGCCATAATCCCGGCCAGAACAAGACAGCCGCCCCCGACACAGCTGCCTCCGATAGCAAAAATCGGAAACAGCGTCGCCACAATGACGCTGGAACTGTAAAACATGGCAAAGGAGGAATCAAAGCTTTTTTCGGCTCCGGCTACCGGATAAATCAGGCTTCTCATAAAAACTCCTCTGCCGGTCTTGCCGGCAGCTCCGGCCCCTCCGGCAAAAAAGCTGTCCATAACACGAAGCCCCTGTTTTTCCACATTTCTGACGGAAACAATATCCAGAAGCATCCTGGGAATCATTTCAAAACCGGCCCAGGCAAGAATAAGAAACGAAAGGAAGATAAAACTCCGGAATATTTCGTCATGTTCGCCAAAGGGTAGAATGTCGGACACAAAATAATCTATGAAAAACGGCGTCAGACCATATACCAGAAAAGCGGAGATCAGAAACAGCAGCAGAATAACCCGGTAGCCGTTTTTCCTGCCGGAGAAAAGCCCCGGAGCAGTACCGGCATCATTTTCCGGAAACATGAACTCATAAGCTTCATCATCCAGCGGCGGAATCCGGGATTTTGCAAAAAATTCCCGGCGCTCTCCCTTGATTCCGGTATCCAGACAGTTAAACCGGCCGGCGGAGGACAGCACCATGGGGATTCTTTTCCGGGCATCCTCAGTTTTCCGGAAAACCAGATAGCGGGTATCGGTTCTTATCACACTTCCGGAAAGTCTGAGTCTGCGCATCCGGAAACCGTTGATTTCCGCAAATGCCTTCAGTCTCTCATCAAGAGACATTCCCGGAATATCAAACACGCCCCAGCCGTCGTGAACCTCAAGACCATGTTCCTCGCAAATTTCTCTGACAATTCCCAGGAGGGCATTTTTATTGGATACTTCACCGCTGCCATCTCCGCGTGCAGAGCTTTCTGTGGCTGCGCCATGCCATGGAGCTTCCCCCAGAAGCATTCCGATTTCACTGGCCGTTAATATCCGGTTCTGCCGTGAAAGACTCCGATCAAAGCTTTCCCTTTCGCCGGTAAGCGCATAGACCATCTCCGGAAAGTTTGCAAGAGTAATGATCCTGGGACTTTCAGGATATTCCCGGTAGAGGGTTCCGGTAAGTGAGGCTTCAAATTCGCTGTCAGGGAGTTCCGCGGAGCATGGCTGAAGCTCCAGATCCGTTTCTGCCACAGCTGAGATCCTAAACATCTCGTCGAACTCGTATCTCTTGAGAGCATCACCTGCTCCCATGGTGCCAATACGGAAAACAGAATTCCCCAGACAGGAGCAGAAAACACTCAGACTCCCCTCCAGTATCCGAAAGCCGTTCCTGAAATAGGGAAAATCCTCGGAAAGCCTGGTACCCTCCCCGATGCTAATGCGGTTTTCAGCCATTAAGGGCCTCCGGATTCTCCGACATCACCATGGATTTAAAAAGACCTCCGGCCCTTATAAGCTCATCCCAGGTTCCCCGTTCCCGCACCTGGCCCCGATCCATGACAATTATTTCATCAGCATGACGCACCGGAGCCAGTCTGTGGGTAATGGTTATAAGTCCGGAATGCCGCCGGCGCACCGCCCGGTAAATATTATGCTCCATTACCGCATCCAGCGCCCCGGTTACTTCATCCAGAATAATAATCGGTGTACGGCGGTAAAGAGCCCGGGCCAGAGAAAGCCTGTGCCGCTGTCCCTCGGAAAGATATTCGTCGCTGCCGGAAATTCTGGTGGCGCTGCCAATCCCCCGGGCCACAAACTCGGCATCCAGTCCCACATCCCGGAGTGCCCCCCAGTAGTCATAGACATTTGCCAGGGGAGCGAACATAGTCACATTCTCCTCCAGAGTACCGGTAAATATCTGACTTTCCTGCGCGGTATATCCGACATGGGAATAAAAAGCCTCCCGGGTTATCTCAGAAAGAGGATACTTACCCAGAAAAACCTGCCCGCTGTCCGGAGTTAAAAGCCCTGCCGCTATTCGGGCCACCGTACTTTTTCCGGAACCGCTGGCGCCGACAATGGCCACTACCCGCCCCGGTTCCACACTGAGAGAAAAGTCCCTTATTTCAAACCCTCCGTCCTGGTAGGAAAAAGAAACCTGTTCCAGTTTCAGCGCAGCATTGGGTCCGAGAAATGGATCCTGGGACCTCACAATGTCCGCTGCAGCAATAACAGGATCCGGACCAGCCCCCGGAATTTTGTCCGCTTCCTCTCCAGCAGCGTTTTCTGTATCCCTGTCAGGTGATGACTTCTCCGGCTTCCGGTCATCCCTGAAGCGCCCGGAATCTCTGAGATGCTCCAGATCCGCAATGTGCATCTCCTCCGGCATCAGGGAATCGAACTTTAAATTCATGGCGATTATTTCCCGAAACGCTATGGAGATTCCCAGTAGCAGCAGGACAAAAACCACGAGATCCCCGACGGAAATCTGTCCGGACACCACTCTGAAGGATCCAATGCCGATAACCGTCACGTTGCCAAGCACCACTCCGGCTCCGGAAATACTCTGAAACAGGGAATTTCTGAACCGTATATTCTCCAGAGACCATGAAAGCTGCTCCAGTTCCTCAGACCAGCGGTCAAAAAGCACGTCCTCCCGTCCCAGAATCTTAAGATCCCTGTAAATATCAAGTCCCTGATATACGGCATCGTAATAATGGTCGCGACGGGTCTGAAAAATATTTTCCTGCCGGATCCGGGTCTCCCAGAGAAGACGGATAACGCTCCCCTCCAGAATAACAAAGATCAGAATGCAGCTGGTCATTTCCCGGTTAACCAGAAACATAACGGTTATCAGCATGGTCAGCGCGCAGATAAAGGTGAACGGGGCCATCAGTCTGGAAAAGCTTTCACGTACCAGTATGATATTGGCAAGAACCTTTCCCTGAATTCCCGACGGAGTCCGATGTCGGAAATACATCAGAGGCTGCCGGAACAGAGATCTCAGAGAACGGTGACAGTTACTGATGATGAGCCGAAACTGCAGATCCAGAGAAAAACGGATATAAACGGCAAGAGCCAGAACCTCAGCCAGAAAAATGGTCCCGAAGGCCACTCCCGCTCCCGCGGCCCAGTTAGAGCTCCCCAAAAGAACATTGTCCGCCCAGAGCTTGATAAACGAGGGAAATATGCACAGTGTCGGAATAAACAGCAAAAGACTCCAGAATATGATCGCCAGATCACTTTTGAAGCTCCCGAAAAATCTCCAGAACCGAAAAATAACATTCTCGTTTTCCGTAACAGCAGAATGCCTTTTTCTGCCGGAAAACTCCAGAAGCACCCCGGAATAGCTGCGCTCCATCTCATCCAGGAGAACCGTTCTTTCTCCTTCGGCAGGATCATTAAGATAGAACCTCTTCCCGTCACGGCTGACACCGTTCAAAACCAGATAATGCCTTCTCTGCCAGAAAAGAATAACCGGATGCCGGAGATTTCTGAGATGGGCAATATCCGACCGGAGCCCCCGGGCCTCAAGACCGTATTCCCGGGCCACTGCAAGGATAGTGGAGGCCTTTACCCCGTCCCGGCCTGTATGACAGCGTTCGCGGAGAGTGTCCAGGTTTTCGGAAATGCCGTACCAGCCCAGAATCATGGCCAGGGAAGCCGCTCCGCATTCCTGGGCCTCCATCTGCAAAACCACCGGGGTGTTGAAAAGGCGCCTTCCGAACATAGCAAATCCTCAGCGCAGGCCCAGAACATCTGCCAGATGAGGCAGAATATAGGCTATCGGCGGCTTATACTCGACATTTACCGTAACCTCTCCCATAACGCCGTTCTCAATCACATCCCGGAACTCCTGTCCCGAAGTCCAGGAATAGCCGCTGGGATGATTTCTGTCAGGAACCAGCTGAATAACAGCCCGGTACATGGCCCGCCCCCTGGAAAGCTCCCGGCCCAGAGACTCGTTGGAAAGCTCCTGGACAATAGCCTCCTGATTTACCGGGGTGCCGCTGATCTCCCGCACCACCCCCCGGATATAGCCGTAGCGGGACGGAGGAGCCTCCCGGGGTGAAAAGAAGGCACTCATTCCTGCCCGGATTCTCTTGGAATTCTCTGCGCTGAACACCGCCAGAAGGTAAATGCCTTCCTCAGGGGAGGAGGCCACTATAGCAACGGGATCCCCGGATTTGACATAAGTCCCCTCGTCCTGAAATATTTCAATGACCTTTCCGGTCAGGGGACTGCGAAGCCAGTAACGGTCATAAAAGAGCCGGATATCACCGGAATCGCCACCAGGGGGACCGTTCCTTTTCAGAACGTATTTCTGATAGTCCTCGGAATTGTGGATAATGCCGATAATTTCGTCCTGAGTAATCAGAGATCCGGTTTTGACGTTCAGGTTGGTCATAAGGCCGTTACCCTGAGCATAGACAGTTCTGATGCCGCCGCTCAGGAGAGTGATCCCCTCGCCCTGAACTCTTTCGGTAATTCTGGCGGAAAAACTCCAGACAACTCCCAGAATAAACACCAGAGTTATGAAAAATAGAATAAAAAAAGCGGAGACAGAAGAGCTCCGCCATTTTAGAATACCCACAGAATCCCGAGAAGAATTTTTCACAAATCAGCTCCAGAACATATTCATATTTCCGCCGTTAAAAATCCCCCTGATCCCGGAGATACTGCAGTTTCTCGGCCAGAAAAAGCTTGGCACGGTGAATGCGTACCTTTACCAGAGATTCGGATATTCCCAGTAGCTCTGCAATATCCTTAATCGGCATTTCACCTACATTATACAGTGTATAGCAGGTTCTCAGATCCTTATTGAGACTGTTCAGTGCCTTGTCAATACAGCTCCTCAGATACTGCGTGTCGGCAGAGCTGTTTTCATGAGATTCCTCCACCGTCGGCACTACAGAATCCTCGTACTCATCAACAAGAACCTCTTTACGGTATTTTCTGAAATTGTCGATCCTGATATTTTTAGCGATCCGAAAAACCAGACCGGATATGCTGTCCTTATCCGACAGTTTATCGCGATGCTGCCAGACTCTGATAAATGATTCCTGAACAATATCACAAGCCTGCTCGTAATTTGTACCGTCAGAGACAAGGTAGTTTGTAAGTCTGGGAGCAATTTCCTGATAATAAGCCTGCATCTCTTTTTCGTTAATCATAGCTAGTGTCCGCTGCTCCGTAAGCTTCGATAACGCGATAATTATGCACATCTTTTGCATAAAACAAAAGACCTATTCCTCAGACAATGAGTTTTTATCACGGAAAAATCACGGTTTATGCGATATTACGGTCTCCTGGTGCTTTTGACCATTCCGGAGAATCTTCTCGTATTTTCCTCTGGCCTCCGTGTTTTCAACACGCTACTTGCCGCTTTTCTGAAAAATTGTTTCCGGAATGCCACTTTCTTCTCATTTCCTTATCAAAATGCCCGGTTAAGCTTCAAACTGCAATGAAACCGTCAAAATTCCTGTCGACTCTCAGATATACTCTTAGGCACGGGTTCTCAAATGATATTTGAAGATATAACGGGGAGAATTGTATGCTGTTAACCACTCTGGAACGGACAAAACAGGTATCTCAGGGAAATCTTCAGTGGATAAACGACATGATTCGGGTTCGCGAAACGCTGATTGTGGATTATTTCAAAATCCTTAGCATTCCAGAAGAGCTTGACGCCAAATCTCTGACCAGAGAAGAAGCCGGAAAACAGCTTAACGAATTCTGCCAGGCTCTGGTGGACTACCTCACCCGGGGGCACTTTGTAATCTACCCTAAAATTCTGACCATTATGGAACACGTTTCCAACCGCAGACTGACCATCGCCAGAAGACTGGTACCCCGGATCGAGGACAATACCGAGCATCTCCTGCAGTTTAACGACATGTATTCAGAAGGGCTTAACGACAAAAACGTCCCCCTGATCCGCAAGGCTCTGACCAGAATCGGGGAGCTTATGGAGGTGCGCTTCAAGCATGAGGATCGCATGGTGATAGCACTCCAGATTATGGACAACACCATGTCCGAGGCTGCTGCGCCTCCGGCTCTCAGGGAGAAAAGACATTTTTCCCGCGTGGCCTACAAGTCCCCGGGAGTCTTCACCCTCAAAAACGGCAGACAGTATGAAATAACGGTAAAGGACATTTCGATAAAAAGCGCTCTTATCGAGTTCCATGATCCCGGCATCGTCAAAAAAGGCGATGAAGGCACTCTGGACATCTCCATCAGTCCGGAAATCACCATTACCTTCGAGGTAAGGATCGCCCGGGTGGAGGGCACATCAGTCGGCGTCATCTGCACCAGCATAGACATCGACAGCATGACCGAACTCCGGCGCATCGTGGAGTATAACTGCAACGGGAACGAGGATCTTCTGAAAAGGGATCTTGAACATCTCATCAGTTAGGATCAGATAAGGCTCATTACCTCCGCCAGGCTGGAGACAGGATAAACTGTCATCCCCGGGATTTTCTTTCTGGGAGCATTATCCTTTGGAACTATAGCCTGCTTAAACCCGTGTTTGTAGGCCTCAGTCAGACGATCCGCCCCGTTCTGCACCGGCCGGATTTCTCCCGAAAGTCCGATTTCCCCGAAAATCACCATATCCCGCGGAAGCGCCCGGGAATTGTAGCTGGACAGCAGCGCTGCCACCAGCGGCAGATCTGCGCTGGTTTCCTCCACCTTGACACCGCCCACCACATTTACGAACACATCCTGATCTCCCATGGATACCCCGCCATGCCGGTGCAGCACCGCCAGCAGCATGGCCAGCCGGTTGGCCTCGGTTCCGATGGTAAGTCTCCGGGGATTTCCGTACTGGGTACTGTCCACCAAAGCCTGGAGCTCCACCAGCAAAGGACGGGATCCTTCCCAGATTACCATTACAATCGATCCCGGACTTACCTGATCGCCCCGGTTCAGAAATATCGCCGAGGGATTGTCGATTTCCCGCAGCCCCTTATCCACCATGGCAAACACGCCGATTTCATTCACCGCCCCAAAACGGTTTTTCTGGCAGCGCAGAGTCCGGAAACGGGAATCCCGATCCCCTTCCAGCAGGAGCGAGCAGTCCACACAATGCTCCAGAATCCTGGGACCGGCCAGGGCTCCTTCCTTGGTGACGTGGCCGATCATGAAGGCGGCAATATTTTTTCTTTTGGCAAACTGGGTCAGGGCTGCCGCACTCTCCCGCACCTGGGAAACACTGCCCGGCGCTGAGGAAATACCATCCATGTACATCACCTGAATGGAATCAATAATCAGCACCTGGGGAGCTTCCTTTTCACACAAAAAAATAATTCTGTCCACCCCGGTTTCAGTGGCAATTCTGACGTTTTGGGTATTAAGCCCCAGCCGCCCTGCTCTCAGTGCCACCTGCTGCAGAGATTCTTCTCCGGTAACATAAAGCACCTTCACGCTGGCCGCCAGAAAGCTCACCATCTGCAGGAGAAGCGTTGATTTTCCGGCCCCGGGATTTCCTCCGATAAGTACCACGGATCCGGGAACTATCCCGCCGCCCAGCACCCGGTCCAGTTCTCCGAAACCGGAATGGATTCTGGGGATCTGTGTAAGAGACACCGACCCCAGATCTACCGCTCCCGAATCCGTGGCTCCGGCAAATCCCGAAAACCTGCCGGTACGCCCCTGACTGCCCTGGGCGGCCTTTACCTGCAAAGGCGGCTTATCGGAAACCAGAGTTTCCTGAATGGTGTTCCACTCTCCGCATTCCGGACAGCGTCCCTGCCATTTAGGAAGCTCCGCTCCGCATGAAGAGCATACGAATACCGATGTGCTTTTAGCCATTTTCTTGCTGTTTCCCTTCCCCAGATTCTTAGGCGGCTCACCGCTCCTGAGGCACCAGATCCACTACCACGATTTCACCCGCAGGAATCCCCAGCCGGCAGAAAAAACCGCCCCACAGAAAAGTGCCGCTGCTTACAATGAGGCGGCTCCTGCCCCTGCTGTAATAACCGGAAACATACCCGCCGTTCAGAAGAGCAATAATCCGGTCAAGTCCAATGATATGCCCGCCGTGAGTATGTCCGGACAGGGTCAGATCCGCACCCAGGGCAGCTGCTTTGTCAAACTCTCCGGGACGATGGCTCATAAGCACCACCGGAATCCCCGGAGGAATGCCTCTTAAAGCCTTTTCAGGATCCGGACCTTCATATCCGGGTTCCCTGACCCGCAATGCCTGTCTGTCATTTATGCCGGCAACATAAAGTACGGTCTTGCCGTCAATGATAAGAGGAACATTTTCGTTTTCCAGCATGGTGATACCCAAAGACTTCCAGATAGGATCCCATTCCTCAGGATACGAATAGTACTCATGATTACCGTGAACACCGAACACTCCGTGAACGGCCCGGAGATCCTTTAAAAAGGCAACCTCCTCCCGGGACTGCTCCGGCTTCCCGTCTATGATGTCCCCGGTAAGCAGAATCAGATCCGGTTCCTGCCGGTTAACCAGCTCTACAGTCTCCCGGGCCTTTTCCGGACCTACACTGGTACCGAAATGCGTATCAGTAATCTGCACTACTCTGATAAACCCCCTGGAAGTGCGGGGAAACCTCTCGTCAAAAAAAGTATATTTATGAATTTCCGGAATCCTTGCGGCATTCACATGGCCGATAACAGCCAGTACCAGCGCTGCCGCAGTAATGACCGGATACATAAACCGAAAGCTGACCGTCTTCGCACCGCCACGGGATATTTTCCAGAACAGCCGGCCCAGATGAATGAAGAATGCCAGAAACAGTGATATTATCACCGTGATATTGAGGGTGCTCATCCAGGTAACAATATGGTACGAAACCTCGGGAGCAACAACATTTGCTCCTCCCGTAATATTCGTAAGAAGATCCTTGAAGCATCCGGCAAAATAGACGGCAAGAAGCGGATACCTCCATTTCCCGGGCAGGTTCAGAGGCCTTACCAGAAGAAACCAGGAAAGCACCATCAAACACGACGGATAGGCAATAAATAATATGACAAGCCCCATATGCAGAAATTTCATCCCCAAAACTAACGAGGGACAGTATACCGCATCTCTCTGAAAATGAGGCAGCCGGTGTTCCTGTTATCATTTTCGGCAGATTTGCGGCATTACGTAGCTGTTGTAACACCGCCCGGATCCTGCTCCCTGTTATTTCAGAATGCTAGGCCCCGATAATCCGGCAGGTTTTGTTATAAAAGGCGATGCCGTACTTGTGAATAACCCGGTAGGCTTTTTTAAGCTCCCGGTCATAGGCCTGGTCTTCAATCTGCCTGAGAGCCCTGCTGCAGATACTGTCCATAGCGTCCGGCTCGTCACTCCCGCTC
>NZ_KB899642.1:43338-68062 GCF_000378405.1 Succinimonas amylolytica DSM 2873
ACATAGCCCTTGAAAAGATTGTTATTGTCTTTCAGGGCTGATCCGATCATAACCCGGATAACCTTCAGCATCCTGTCGTAATAACCGTTAACAGTGGCCTTCTGCAGAGGAACATCATATTCGTCAATGATGATCACCGCTTTCTGGTCATATTCCTTGGCAAGCATGCTTCCGATCTGCCTAAGCGAGGTTTGAACTACAGTTTTAGCCGTTTTCATATTGTCCGGATTTGACAGTTTCCGGTTTTTCCGCTGACAGAGAGCCAGACTTTCCCGAAAACCTTTTTTTTCTTCAGGACTGATCTTTTTACTTTTCAGCAAAAAATCAAACTTCACAAAAAGATCGGCCAGGATATTCAGGAGAGAATTCATGGCATCCTCAAAGTCCTCACCATCAGTATCCTTAAAAGAAATACTGACTACCGGATAGCGCCCCATGTATTCGTCGCAGAGCTTTCTGTTCTCTTTGTAAACTTTAAGATTCCTAAAAAGATTTTCCTGCCGGCTTCTGTCTTCAGGATTTTCATAGTTCATTTCCAGGAAGGTAGACAGCATGCTCATGGACAGGGTTTTTCCGAAACCATGGGGTCTCAAAAAATGGAAAACTTCAACTGCAGAGGTCAGCAGGGATTTTAAATATGAAGTTTTATCGATATAAATTTTTCCTTCATCGATAATTGCTTCAAAATCAGACTCGCCTATAGGAAATGATTTTACAGAAATTGTCATTTTCAGCTCTCCCTGCGACTGTGCCCGCAGCACCGCCCTGTTCCTGTTTTATCTTAAATCATCCTCAATATAGCATATGAAAGCCATTTTCAGGTATTTCGGAGGAGCTTTTATGACAGGTCAGGAGGAGTTTTCAGAGCGAAATGGAATATACCTAACGGAGATGCCCCTGCAGATGTCTGAATACCATACCAACTGGAAAAAGAGCCTTTGCATCCAAAATACCACATCCTAGAATCTGTTAAACAACTCAGCATAAGACCGGAGACTCCTGCCAAAGGAAGAGCATCTCTAAAGAGTATAGCCTGAAACCCGGGACGCACAGAATCTTTCTGAAGACCGGGCAGCGAACCGCAAAACCCCCAGAAGCAGAATATCCATCTGAAGATCCCGACACAGCTAAAAGCCCCGTCTCCGGAAATGATGACATAAATGTACCGGCAATCCGGAACATACAGATTTCGAAAGATCCCGGCGGCCTGCCGGTTACACTCCTCTGCACGGTATTAGCTAACCAACCCCTGGTTCAGAGCATAGCTTTTCACCTCAAAAAAGCCCCTCATTTCTAATGATGGACGTTTACCGGATCATAAAAAAGGCAATCCCGATATCCGAGACTGCCCTGTATTTTCATAATATCCGGTCAGACCAGTTCATCATTCCGGAAAGCGAAATCTCCGCTAAAAGGCTTTGACACAGTTAATCGGAGTACCATTAATGGTCATTACATAACCATTTCCGGTAAACTGAATCATATTTGTTCCGGAGGTTCCCACCGTCTGCTGATTGGGAGACTGCTGCACAGTATAGTTAAACTGGGAACCATTGAGAGTATAGGTTCCCACCTCAAAGAGTGTCTTCTGCATTGCCCCCTGACTCAAATACACCCGGTAGACATTTCCGGCAAACTCGTGAGTCACCACCATCTGGGGATTGTTGGGAATCTGACAGGTGTAAGAACCGGAAAGACCGGCCTGGGTCAGCGGTACCGGCCCCGCACCTCCTACTCTCTGATAGGCAATGTTCTGACCGTTCACATTCAGATAAAGAACATTGCCGTTAAGTGAAAACATAAACTGATTGGCACCGGTGGAGCAGTTCCGATCATCGCACAGAATCAGGGTATTTCCCTGAATTCCATAGAAGAAGTTTACCTGCTGTCCGTTGTTTATTACCATTCCCGTGCCGTCAGGGTTAAACACAAACTCCATGGACGCTCCGCCCATATAGGCTCCCCACTTGCCCACAATGGATCCCTGGGGCAATGGCTGGGGGGGCGGATTCTGTACGGGGGGCTGCTGCGGCCCCGAAGGCGGCTGCGGAATATAAATGCCGGTTCCAGTATCAACCGCTGTACCGCCAGTCTGACCGCCACCTGGCTGCGTGGTGGGCTGACCTCCCGATCCCTGACCAGGATCCGGGAAAAACGGAGGAAAATCATCAGCGGCCGCAACTGCTGAAAACGCCAGCAGCACCGCCGGCACAAACTTTATTAAGCTATTCATAACTGAAAAATCCAAACGAAACTAAAATCAGAAATTAAAGGTATCCCGCAGCTGTCATTTGCCGAAACCCTGCTGCCCCGGCTGAGGGAGGGGGCCTTCATATTTCACCAGGTTGTAGGAAACATTGTTTATAGTAATAACCAGCACATTGTTATTCATAGCATACGGAATAACATACTGCTGCCCCTGCATGTCAGAAATTACCAGCTGATTATTCTGGATGGAATAGGTAAACCCCATAATCTGTCCGGCATAACCCAAAGAACCGATAGACTGTTCTCCCAGCATCAGCACCATTGGAATACTGGGATTCTGGGAAATCCAAAATCCATACATCGAGGAATTTATCCCCGAAAAAGCCTTACCGATATTCGAGGTTCCCCGGTTTTCCAGCTTTTTGAGAGGGGAAACTCCAGGATTAACGTCTCCAGAAATACCTCTCTTCAGATCAATGCCGCCAGCCGGCTGTCCCATATTCATAATGACATCATTAACACCGGAAAATGCGGAAGTCGACATCAGGACTGCCAGAATTGCCAGAGAACGCAGTATGCTGTTTTTCATAAAAATCTCGCTGAAACAAATTTAAAAACTAAAATCCAGCCGGTTTTCTCCGGATGCTTGATACTTACCCGGAAACATGCCGGCCCCAGATAAGCACTATCTTGTACACTGAATATCGTAATCCGAAAACTTCATTACAAATCCGTCCGAAGCCGGGATGATATAACTCACCGAAGTCTGCCCTACCAGGGACGCTACCGGATTCTGAAGAATGGTATAGGTAAAACGATCTCCCTCAATCTTGTAGCTGCCGTACTCCAGGAAGGTATTCCGCAGTTTTGTTCCCTTCATGGTTACATAAACTGCATATTTGGCCGGCATAAAATCATAAACATAAATAGCTCCCGGCACTGAAGAAGACTGGCACTGATATTTTCCGGAAAGCTGCACCACCGGAGTCTCAGGCTGCGGCTGGGGCTGGGGTATGGGCTGCGGCTGGGGAACGGGCTGCGGCTGGGGAACGGGCTGCGGCTGAGGAACGGGCTGCGGCTGAGGAACGGGCTGGGGCTGCTCTGTTTTCCGAAGCGTGACTACCTTGCCATTGAACTGAAGCTGCAGAATCCCCTGTCCCACGGCAAACTGAAAACTCATGCTGGAAACATTGTCAGAAATAGTCATCATATTGCCGGCCAGGGTGTAGGAAAAATTCATTTGGGCATTGTTTTGCTGCAGATATCCTGTACCCTGGGGAGAAAAATAAAAAATGATCTCCTGATTCATGTTATCAGTACCTCGCCAGAAACCGGCAAGAGCCGCCTGAACCTGGGGATTTACCGGCACGGAATTCTGTGCCGGCTGATTCGGTGTTCCAAAGGGATTAAAGGGAGGAAGAGTATCGGCAATACTGCCGGAACTAATCACAAATAACATCGCTCCCGAAAACATGTATAACAGTCTGGAATTATTCATTTGGAATTTCCTTTTACCCGGTCAGAAACCGCCGCGGAATTAAAGTAATCCGGGCGCACTGTAAAACTCAGCTGCAAAATATTTAAAGAAATCCGCGATTAATATTAAAAAAACATTTCCGTAATCGCAGTTCTCACGCTGTATAACGTCCCCCAACCAACAAGTTTCAGGCATTGAGGCGTATCAGCAATTTTATATGATTATGCGGCTCCTTTTTGTGATCCGTTCCGATTTTTACACGCAAATAATTTGATATATTCGACAATAATTAATAATTAAATTTTTTTAAATATTAATACCGGAATCCCTCATCTTATACGAACACGGAAAATTACCCATTTCTGTTTTCCCGCTGAAGATTATCAGTTCCATGGTGGAGATATTTCCGGTTTTTCTGGAAATCCGGGCTTCTGTGCCATTCTCGCGCATTCCCGGCAATCATGTGGTTCACCGGACGGCATTGCCCGCCACGGAAATACGAGAGGTCTCCATGTCCAGTAAACAAAAATATCAAAAAGGAATAACCGCCCTGTATGTTTCTCTTTTTCTTGCAGGAATGTCTGTTTCCGCCTGCAGCGACGAAGAGGGGGCATTACCGGACTCCGGAGAAAATGACTCTTTTCATAAAACAGCAGCTTCCGAAGATGCAACCGGCATTCTTCCTGAAAACTACAGTCTGGATCCCTTCCGCCCCCGATCTGAAAAGCGTTCCGGCGCGGCACCGGATACTAATGCAGACTCCGGTACCGGAATTCCCGCACCCGCAGCTTCCGCTCCGGCCGCTCTCTCCAAAAACAGCGGACTTGTCAGAACTGCCGAAAACAGCTCCGGAAAAAAATCCTGGACTATCATGGTATATATGTCCGGAGACAACAACCTGGAGGGACAATCCTTTCAGGAAATTCTGGAAATGGAAAAGGCTCTTCCCGACGGTGTGGAAATCATTCTCCTTCATGATCGCAGTCCGAAATTCTCCACCGATTTTGGCGATCTCCAGGGAGCACGGATCTACAGAATTCGAAAAACCTCCGTCAGCTACGACATGGAACAGTATTATCTGACCGGAAATCGGGCTCTCCTGCCGCCCAGTCTCAGTTCTGAAGTGATTAGGGAGCTGGGAGACGTCAACATGTCCGATCCCCGGAATCTGGAGGATTTTGTCAGATTCGTCGTCGAAAACTACCCTGCAGAGCGCTATGCCCTTGTAGGCTGGGATCACGGAAACGGCTGGTACGGTCTTATGGGGGACGACACCTCCGGTGACTACATGACCATCAGAGAGTACACCGAAGCTGCAGCCCGGGCTGCTAGCTACCTGCCCCGGAAAAAATTCGATCTGGTACTGTTCGAAATGTGCCTTATGGGACAGCTGGACGTTCTTTACGAAACCCGAAAAATCACTGATTTTGCCGTTGCCAGCGCCCCGTCTATCCCGGCATTCGGTTCTGACTACATCTCCATTCTGCCGCTGTTTACCGGAGACGTGAAAACCGAGGATCTGGGAAGGGAAATCGTGAAACGGAACCTGGCATTTTTCAACAGACACAATGCTGTCAGCGATCTGGCCTCCTTCAGCTTCTACGATCTGAGACAGCTTGACGAGGTCATCTCCGGAATGCAGACTCTGACCGCCGGGCTCAGAAAACACGTTGCTGCAGATTCTCTGAAACTTACCAGAAGTACCATCGACGCCCTGCACTATGAGAGCTCAGGCTTTGACGAAATACACCGGGGGCTTACCACTCCTTCATCCGTTGATATCTTTGACTGGCTGGACGTTATTGACCGGACGTTTAGCGATCTCCGGAAGGAAACCGGAGAGCTCCGCAAGGCGCTCCTCAAGCTGGTGGTGCATACAGAAAGCACCCAGGGATTTGAGTATGCAAAAGGACTATCTGTATTTCTCCCGCTTACTGAGAATAACATGCCCACTCCGAAAAATCCTTATCCTGCCGTATGGGGGCTTAAGCATGAGAGAAACTACCCCCAAACAGAATTCGCCATTAAATCCGGTATGAAGGACTATCTGGGAACTCTCTTCCGGGAACAGAAAAACATTAAAATCCCGGCACCGGTATTTTCAAACACAGAAATCGGAAAAGTCCGGACAGAGGCCGGAAAACAGGAGCTGGTTATCGAAAAGGAAAACACCATAACTCCGCTGAGCCAGTATTCCCTGAGCTTTGACATTACAGGGAATCAGATACTCTGGATCCGGTTTATGCAGCTGGTGTCAGACAGCGCAAATCCGGGAAAAAGATATGTCAGCTTCCTGCAGAACATTCTGGATCTCAAAAGACATACCCCTGAGGACATCAATGACCCCCGCAAATTCATGCCGGTATTCCAGGACGGCACCTCCTCCCTGGTCAGGGAAATCCCGGGACAGGGCTACGAGCTCAGCGACGGTATGAAATCCGTAAGTGTTACCGTGAATCATTCCAGTCTTAATCAGAACGAAATCGAAATCACCGGACTTTACAGAGACCAGTGCACCGGAGGAGATGTTATCGCTGCACTGGTGGTAGACAGCAATACTAAAATGGGCTCCCAGCTCTACGACGAGCACAGACATAGGCTGATTCCATGCTCCCAGGATGCCGAATTCAAACCACATTACGGATATCTTGATGAGTCCGGAAAATTTCATCCCCAGGTTCAGGAGGCGATAAAGCTCGTAAATGCCAAGCTGATTCTGGCAAATCTGCCCGATGATGTTCACGTGCAGTACAGCCTGTCGTCGGAGAACGTTTCCGGCGCCACCGGCCGGACGATAACCTCCGGAGATCACATTATCAAAAACAATCCCGAACAGCTCCGACTCATGAACAATGCCAAAATAGGACTTCAGAGCATTGCCGACAGCTATGCGGTGGGACAGTTTGCCTCAAATATGGAAAGCAATCTGGATCTTCTCCCCACCCGGGGGATAATCTCCTTCAGACCAGACGGCTTCAGTGTTAAAGGCCTGTCACTCCCCTCCTGGAACACCTCCTCCGGAGAGCAGGGGATTCTAAATCTGACCCCAAACCTGAATGTTCCTCTGGCTCCGGCAATTCTTGAAACCTTTGACAGCAACGGCCGGGTGGACATGATTTTCCGGAACGCCTCTTCCTTCCAGGTCTTCATGGATCAGGACGACAGCGGTCATAAAATTTTCTACCTCATCGCCCAGGGCACCGGAGACCGCTTTGCTCTCTTCCCGCTCCGGGACATTAACGAAGACAGCCTCCAGGGCTCCTGGATTGGCGAAAACCAGTTCTGGTCCTTCAACAGCGGCAAGGTTACCTTCAGCTACAGCGGCACCAGAGTCCCCAGAAATACCGGCACCCATAACGGCAGCTACACTCTTAAAGACAACGAAATCACTGCCCGGGGGCTTCCCGACAGCAAATACTACATCATAATCGATCGCCTGCATGAAAAGCTCTATCTCATGTCAGAAAGCAAGGTGCAGGCCATTGTGGAAAAAGCAGTCCAGGACGGCAGTATGTCTCTCCGGGAATTCAGAAGCCGGGTTCACGGCAAATGGCTGCACCGGGATGCCGCCGGATCCGCAACCGCACTGGAAATCTCGCCTGCCGGACGCAGCGGACTTCTGAGATTCCGCTTCTCCGCTGCCGGAAAAAACTCGGAAGCCGTCGGAGCTCCGGAATCGGACCGGATTCTTATGAGCTATGACAACGGGGCCCGGATGAGTACCGGATACCGGTATGGCAAAAACGGAAACACGGAAACCCTGACGCTTATTTTTGAAAACGGCGGAGAGTACACCTTCCAGAAACAGTAACCCCGGCTGTCCCCGGGGATGGCAGCACCACATGCGAGGTTTTTATGTTTTTTAAGGCACTTGACATAGCTTTTTGCAAATCAATCCTGGTCATTGGACTTCTGGTTACTGCTGCGCTTTCCCCAGCCCGGGCCGCCAGCGATAACACACCCGACAGAGAATGGACAGTGATGGTCTATATTGCCGGAGACAACAACCTGGAGGAGGCCGTCATTCTGGATCTTCTGGAAATGGAGCAGGGCAAGAACGACGATACCGAAATTCTGGTCTTTGCAGATCGCAGCAAGGGTTATTATCAGGACTGGCAAAACTGGTACGGCGGCAGACTTTACCGCATCAGGAAGGACCACTCCTTAAATCTGGAACAGGTTTACAGTTCTCCGGATGCCACGCCCAATACTGTTGCCTCGGAAATGCTGCAGGAGCTCGGAGAAATCGATTCCGGGGATCCTAAGGTTCTGGAGGAGTTTGTAAAATATGCCGGTACCTACTTTCCTGCCAGAAGATACGCTTTCGTAGGCTGGAATCATGGCGGCGGCTGGCCGCTCCTGCTTCAGGACGAGGGAACGGGGCATTTCATGTCATCAGAAACCTTTGCAGAGGCTCTGCGCCGCGGCAGTCAGGCTCTCCCCTCCGGCAAGTTCGATCTGGTGCTTCTGGACATGTGTCTTATGGGACAGCTGGACGCCCTTTACAATCTTCGGGATGTAACTAAATACACCGTAGCCAGCGCCCAGATCGTACCCGGCCTGGGGGCTGACTATGCCGGATTCCTGAAATTTTTCCGGCCCGGGGTCTCCACCAGGGAAGCCGGCAAGGCCATTGTGGATGCCACTATCGATTTTTACAACCGGCACCCTAAGGAGGCCTCCTTCTCTCTTTACGAAATGTCTAAAATCACCCCTCTTGTCACAGAGCTTAATTCTCTCACTGATCATCTCCGGAAAGACAGTGCGCAGAACACCTACCGGCACACCCGCAATATCAGCGACAGCTTTCATTACGGACAGCAGAAAATCTACAGCGACTTCGAAAATCAGAAAAACGCATTCTCCTCCATCGATCTCCATGACTGGCTTAATCATCTTCAGGCATTTAGTCCTGAATATAACGAACATGTTATGAATATCCGCAAAAAGGTTCAGGATTTCATGGTCTACACCAGAAACAGCGACACCTACGGATTTACTAAGGGAGTGGCCGTCTACGCCCCCGTAACCCGGGCCTCGCTGTTTCCCGGCTATGACAAATCACCCTTTGCCCGGGACTCCGGCTTTCTGAACTATCTCTCAGAGCTCTATAAGCATCAGGAACTTCAGGGCAAGCAGGATCCCTTCTTTTCTGACATCGAAATCGGTATTCCCAGGGTACACAAGGATGCAGACCCCGCAAAGCCCGAAAGCTTTGACATCGAACCGGTTAACGCCATCGCCCCCCTGACCCAGACCGCCCTGCGATTTGCGGTAAACGGTGAAAACATCCTGTGGACAACTCTGAGCGAGCTAGTGATGCCTGCCAACCGCACGGACCGAATATACATCAATCACGAGCAGCTGCTGGTGGATCTGGCCAAACAGGAAAGGCTGGATCAGTCGATGATACAGAACAACCTGAACGACATTCTTCCGGACTATGCCGAGGGCAAAACCATGTTCCTCCGAGAGTTCACCGGACAGATGTACCGGATAACCAACGGCACGGAGATATACGATATCACGGTGGATCATTCCAATACCGAATTTGGCACCATTGCAGCCTCCGGCTACTACTACAGTCCTTCTCTCGGTCAGGAGGTGCATGTTACGGCGGCATTTGATACCCGCACCCTGCTTTTGACGGGGCTCTACCATTATGACCTGGGCAAGGAAATCGCCATCAGCCCGGGATCCTATTTCCGCCCCGAAGTCAGCTTTCTCACCCAAAAAAACGGCCAGCTGGTCCAGGAAACCGAGGTTCTTTCCGGGATCAGCTTCAGCAAAAACGACGAGCTTTTCCTGATGCTGTCCAATATTCCGCAGGGTAACAAAATAGGATACCTCCTGAAAACCGAAACCATGGGCGGAAAAAAGAACATGGACGTCACCCAGCTTATCCCCGTAGCAGGAAATCCGGAGCAGCAGGATCTAATTTCCGCCACCGGCTCAAAACTTAACGAACTCCGGGGCCGCTATGCTATCGGCTATTACGCTCAGAATCCCCGGTACGGCATCAATCTTCTGCCCACCTTTGATACCATTGCCTTCGATTTTGACACTGCACAAAAACCCCGGCAGATATCCTGGACCACCGGAGACAAAAAAGGCATAGGACTTCTGAACTATCTCCTGAAGCCGGACAGGGAAACCCCGCCACAGCTCAATCTCTACCGGGAACCCAATGCCAGCCGGGGACTGGAGTCTCTGGCCTCCTATGAGGTGTTTATCGATTCCCAGGGAGCAAACCGGGTGATTTACCTTATCGAACTCGGCCCGGGCACCCGCATCGCCCTGTATCCCCTGGATGGAATCACGGAAAAGGACCTTGAAGGCACCTGGACAGACACTAACCAGAAATGGATTTTCAAAGACAATAAGGTAACCCTGGATTATTCAGGAGATCTGGGGGAAAAGGGTACCTATACCGGAACCTATACCGTCAGGGACAACGTTATAAGAATAGACTGGAAGCTACCTTTCAAGGAATTCTGCTTCATTATCGACCGGAATCAGGACAGAATTATTCTGAAACCCCGGGAAAAAATCCTGTTCGGTGGAGAAAAGATAATTCCGGGAACCGGGGAAACCGCCACCTCTCTGGGCAAAAAGCTGGCCGGAAAATGGCTCATGCAAAGCGGAAGCCATCCGACCACACTGGAAATCACCGGAATTTCCGGCAAAAAATACCTGCGATTCCGGTTCACCATGAACGGAACTGTTTCCGAGGCGGTGGGAGCCATCGGCAGCGGCAGATTGCTGCTGACCTTCGCAGACGGACGCCGCATGGATCCGGAGTTTACTCTGAAAGGCCAGGAGCTTTCTCTGAAGACCGGAGAAAACCGGACATTCACTTTCCGTAAAGATTCCGGAAACAGATAGGCATTCCGTTATTTCAGACAAGGCCTCTCCCGGTGTCTTCCATGGAAAGGGCTCCGGGAGAGTTTTTTCTACCTTCAGCACGTCCGGAATGCCAGAAAAATCTCATCCCGGAACAGCAAACCTGTATAAGAACGGACGGTACTGATAAAATATGAGCATGTTGTCAGTACAGATCGTTGCCACCAGCACAAAATGAAAGAAATCGAACTTTATTCAGACGGGTCATGTCTTGGGAATCCCGGGCCCGGAGGCTACGGGGTAATCCTGAGGTATCCGGCGCTTAATTACGAAAAGATTTTTTCCGAAGGCTTCAGAATCACCACCAACAACCGCATGGAGCTTCTCGGAGTTATTACCGGACTATCAAATCTCAAAGAATCCTGCCAGGTTACTGTAACCACCGACAGCCAGTATGTCATAAAGGGGGTTACCGAATGGCTTCCGGGATGGATCAGAAACAACTGGAAAACCAGCACCAGGAAGCCGGTGGTAAATCAGGATCTCTGGAAACTCCTGGCCGGCGAAATTTCCCGGCATCAGGTTACATGGAATTGGATTAAGGGGCATGACGGACATGAATACAATGAAAAATGCGATAATCTGGCAAGAACTGCCGCAAAAAACTCCCCTGACAGCATTGATATCGGCTATGAAATCTAGAACGCTGCTTCTCACACTCTGCTCCGCAGCCCTGGCAGCACAGCTATCGGGGTGCGCTGCCACCAAAGGAACCGCACCGGGGGATGTCCCACAGCAGGAGATCACCACAACTCCTGCGGAAACACCTCCGGAGGTATCACCCTATGCTGCAGCCATGCTGGACAGCTTTAAAATCACCCCTCCGGGGGAAATCCCCATTACCGACTATGACAAAAGCAGATATTATCAGGTATACGACCCCAAGTACGCCAACGACAATCTCTGGCTCCATGCGCTCTACCACATGAACTTCGTAATACCGCCCCACAAAAGCACCCCGGTAGACAGAAAAACGGTAAACCGGAATCTGACTGAGGGGCATCTTTTTGCGTACCACATCATCAACGAGCTGAAAAGACGCAACATGCCCCTGGAGCTAATTGCCATTCCCATGATCGAAAGCACCTTCAATCCTCATGCCGTGGCCCCCTGGGGTACGGTTGGGATCTGGCAGTTCACTTCAGGAACAGCCCGGGTATTCAAGCTCTATACCGACAGCAGTTATGACATGAGAAGGGACGTCATCGCTTCCACCAACGCCGCCCTGAACTATATGGAAATGCTTTATAAAATGTTCGGGGACTGGAATCAGGCCGTAGCTGCCTACAACTGCGGTCAGGGAACCGTGAAAAACGCCATTGACAAAAACATAAAAGCAGGAAGGCCCACAGACGTATGGAGTCTGGATATTCCCAAACACAGCAAGGAATACGTCAGCAAGCTGTACGGCTTCACCGACATGATCCGCCGGGGGAAAAATGCCGGTGTAACAATTCCCGACATGCCTTTTAAGCCGGTTTTCAAAATCGTCAGGCTTGACGGCAAAACTCTGAGACAGCTCTCAAACCAGTCCGGAGTAAGCATCGAAAGACTGAAGAAGCTGAATCCAGGCTTCAAATCCGCTGATACCACCACCACTCTGGTGGATTATGTGTTGCTTCCCCTGGATAACAACGACCTTCTCTCCGTTTACCGGATGTCTGGTTCTGCCGCTTCATATGCCAGTACTTCTCAGCAGAACAGGCCCGGTACCACCACAGAGGGTAAAAAAACGGAAAATGCAAATAAGCCGTCGGAAAACCAAAAGCCAGCCGCCTCCGGAAAGCCCCCCGTTCAGAAGCCTGCTCAGAAGCCTGCTCAGAAGCCTGCCCAGAAGCCTGCCCAGAAGCCTGCTCAGAAACCTGCCCAGAAGCCTGCCCAGAAGCCTGCTCAGAAACCTGCCCGGAAGCCTGCTCAGAAACCTGCCCAGAAGCCTGCCCAGAAGCCTGCTCAGAAACCTGCCCGGAAGCCTGCTCAGAAACCTGCCCAGAAGCCTGCTCAGAAGCCTGCTCAGAAACCTAAAAACACCGGAAAAGGAACTTCCGGAAATTATCAAAAAAAGGGTAGCTCCCAAAAAAGGAAATGACGGCACCCCGCGCCTCCTTCCGGCAATGCTTATGGCTGACTCCCTTTTAAACCGGAAGGAGCATGCATCGGGAGTCCCGTCCTTTTCTCTTAAGCCAGCAATCTGCCCTAGTCTGCGCTGTCCCGGATCTGGCTTATATGCTGCCCCCACCTGAACCATGCCACACCTTCTCTCAGAACTGTATTTTTATCAGCATTGCCGATCAAATGGGATAAAAACAGGATAATGCTTCTTTTGGGGATCCTACAACCTTCCGGACTATTCTCTCCCGCAATTTCAGCTCTGGCTAAATGTCCCCGGAATATCAGCAAAAACACCATAACTGTGATAAAATCAACACAAATGTAAAATTGTTCTTTATCAATGATAAAAATAGAATTCTGCGGCCCCTGCCGGGTTCCGGATTGGAAACATCATCCCGGGGATATGCAGGTTTCCCTGTCATATCCGCCCCCTGTCCGGCCGGGGCCCTTTTGAGAAAGCCACAATGCTAAAAGATACTATCATCACCAAACTCGAAACCATCGTTGAACGCTATGAAGAGGTTCAGGCGCTCCTGTCCCAGCCCGAAATCGTCGGAGATCAGGATAAATTCAGATCTCTCAGCAAAGAATATGCAGATCTGGAAAACATCGTCCGCGAATTCCGGGAATACCGGACAGCCCTGCAGGATTCCAAAGCCATCCAGGAAATGCTGGAAAGTCCGGACGAGGAAATGAGGCTCATGGCAGAAGAGGAAGCCCCCCTTAACACCGCAAAAATCACTGCCGCTGAAAAGAACATTCAAATCATGCTCCTTCCGCGGGATCCCAAGGATGACAGCAACGCCTTTCTGGAAATCAGAGCCGGCACCGGCGGCGATGAAGCCGCTCTCTTTGCCGGGGATCTCTACCGGCTGTATACCAAGTATGCCGAAAAGAAGGGCTGGAGCATCGAAATCATGAGCGAATCCCCCGGTGAAATGGGCGGTTTCAAGGAAATCATCTGCAAGGTTAACGGCGACGGGGTCTACGGCATTATGAAGTTTGAATCCGGCGGGCATCGGGTACAGCGGGTTCCGGTAACCGAAACTCAGGGCCGGGTACACACCTCCGCCTGCACCGTAATGGTATTCCCGGAGGTTCCGGAATCCGAAGCCCCGAAAATTGATCCCAAGGATATCCGGATCGATACCTTCCGTTCCTCCGGTGCCGGCGGCCAGCATATCAACAAGACCGATTCAGCCATCAGAATTACCCATTTCCCCACCGGTATCGTGGTGGAATGCCAGGATGAAAGATCCCAGCACCGGAACAAGGAGAAGGCCTTCGCTGTTCTGGCTGCCCGGCTGGCCAAGCTCGAAGAGGAAAAGCGGGCTCAGGAAAAATCCGAAGAGCGGCAGAGCATTCTGAGCTCCGGAGATCGCTCGGATCGCATCCGCACCTATAACTACCCCCAGGGAAGAGTCAGCGATCATCGCATTAATCTGACCCTGTACCGCCTCGATGAAATCATGAACGGAGATCTGGATTCTCTGGTTATGCCGGTTATCGAGGAGCATCAGGCCGCTCAGCTGGCCGAACTGGCAAAAGCCAATTAAAAATCAGAGGCCCCCATGAAAGCAGGTGATATATATCGCGAATCAGAGCAGATTCTGAGACCGTTTACCAATTCCAGAGAAGTATCCTCTATTGAAGCCTACTGTCTGGTATCGCACGTTCTTAACCGTGAAAAGTCTTATCTGCTTACCCATCCGGAGGAAGAGATTCCCGAAAACCAGGTGGCACTGATCCGGGAAATGACTCAGAAACGCCTTACCGGAGTTCCCATAGCCTATATCGTAGGCTGGAAGGAGTTCTGGTCTCTCAGGCTTAAGGTCACTCCCGCCACCCTGATTCCCCGTCCAGATACCGAAACCGTGGTGGATCAGGCCCTGATAAAGGCCAGTCAGCTCAAAGCCAAAAACCCCCGCCGCCCCCTCAGAATTCTGGATATGGGGACCGGCAGCGGCGCCATTGCCCTGGCTCTCAAGAAGGAGCTTCCCGACGCCGAAATCGATGCCATAGACTACTCCGATGAGGCCCTTCGGGTGGCACAGGAGAATTCTGATACCCTGGGGCTTCCCGTGCATTTCTGGAACAGCGACTGGTTCAAAAACATTAAGGCCGGGCATCAGTATGACATCATAGTTTCCAACCCTCCCTACATCGCCCGGGGAGACGCGCATCTTGCCGAGGGGGATCTCTGTTTTGAGCCCCGAACCGCGCTGGTGGCACCCATGGAGGGACTTATCGACATTCTTAATATTGTCCATCAGGCTGCCAAATTCATGCGTCCGAACAGCTGGATCATCATCGAGCACGGTTTTCAGCAAGGGCCGGATGTCAGACACATGTTTCATGATGCCTGCTTCAGCTGTGTGGACACCATCCGGGATTTGGGAAACAACGAAAGAGTAACCGTCGGTGCCCTGATTCAGGACGACCGGGAACAACAGAACGAAGAAGATAAGCAATAATATGAACAACACTAGCAAAACTGTTAAAATCGGTGAAATCACAGTCGCCAACAACAGGCCTTTTGTGCTTTTTGGCGGCATCAATGTTCTGGAGTCCGAGGAACTGGCACTTCAGGCTGCCGAACATTACGTGACAGTAACCCAGGAGCTTTCCATACCATTTGTGTTCAAGGCTAGCTGGGACAAGGCAAACAGATCTTCCATCCACTCCTTCCGCGGCCCCGGACTGGAAAAAGGCATCAGAATATTTGAAAGGCTGAAACGGGAATTCGGAGTAAAGATCATCACCGACGTGCACGAAGAGGATCAGGTGGCACCTCTGGCCGAGGTGGCTGACGTCCTGCAGCTTCCTGCTTTCCTGGCCAGACAGACCAACCTGGTAAAGGCCATTGCCGAAAGCGGCAAGCCGGTCAATGTTAAAAAGCCGCAGTTTCTGAGTCCGAGCCAGGTGGGAAACATTGTGGAAAAGTTCGCTGAATGCGGCAACGATCAGATCATGCTCTGCGAACGCGGTTCCTCATTTGGCTACGATAATCTGGTAGTGGACATGCTGGGATTCGGAGTCATGAAAGAAGCTTCCGGCGGTTCTCCCGTCATCTTCGATGTTACCCACTCTCTCCAGTGCCGGGATCCGAATGCGGAAGCATCCGGCGGCAGAAGAAAACAGGAGGCCGAACTGGCCCGGGCCGGCATGGCTGTTGGTATTGCCGGACTTTTTCTGGAGGCTCATCCAAATCCTGATACCGCCAAGTGCGATGGGCCGAGTGCGCTGCCGCTGGCGCTTCTGAAGCCGTTCCTGTCCCAGATCAAGGCTATCGACGATCTGGTCAAGAACCTGCCAGCACTGGAAATCTGCTAACACTTCAATATTACCGCAGTCTGGGGCCCTCACGGCTTCAGACTTTTTTTCAGAAAAAATCAAGGATCACAATTCCATGGCAACTCAGGAATTTCTGGACGAAATCAACCGGCGCCGCACCTTTGCGATTATTTCGCACCCGGATGCCGGAAAAACCACCATTACCGAAAAGCTGCTGCTTTACGGCCGCGCCATTCAAAAAGCCGGAACAGTAAAGGGGCGCGGCAGCAGCGGCACCTTTGCAAAATCAGACTGGATGGAAATGGAGAAGGAACGCGGCATTTCCGTTACCACCTCGGTAATGCAGTTTCCCTACAACGGCTGTCTGGTTAACCTTCTGGATACCCCAGGCCACGAAGACTTCTCGGAAGACACCTACCGGGTACTGACAGCGGTGGACTCCTGCCTGATGGTCATTGATGCCGCCAAGGGCGTAGAGGAAAGAACCCGCAAGCTCATGGAGGTAACCCGGCTCCGGGACACCCCGATCCTCACCTTCATGAACAAGCTGGACCGGGAAACCCGGGATCCTCTGGAGCTTATGGACGAAGTGGAAAAGGAGCTGGCCATTATGTGCGCTCCCATTACCTGGCCGGTGGGCTGCGGCAAGCGTTTCCGGGGGATCTATCATCTTTACCGGGACGAGGTTTATCTCTACGAATCCGGGCATGGTTCGGAAATTCAGGAAAAACGGGTAATCAGGGGACTGGATAATCCGGATCTGGCCGCTGCCATCGGTGAGGATATGGTTACCGAACTTAAAGAGGAAATCGAGATCGTCAAGGCAGCATCCAACGAATTCAGTCTGGAGGACTTTCTAAAGGCCGATCTCACACCGGTGTTTTTTGGTACAGCCCTCGGCAATTTCGGCGTAGATCTCATGCTGGACGGACTTACAGAATGGGCTCCCGCCCCCGGGGCCAGACATGCAGAATCACGGGATGTGGCACCTTCCGAAGAAAAGCTTTCCGGTTTTATTTTCAAAATCCAGGCTAACATGGATCCCAAGCACCGGGACCGGGTGGCGTTCCTGCGGCTGGTTTCCGGACAGTACCAGAAAGGCATGAAACTCCGCCATGTGCGCATCGGCAAGGACGTGAACATTTCCGATGCGGTAACCTTCATGGCTGGTGACAGGGAACAGGCGGAAACCGCCTATGCCGGTGATATTATCGGACTTCACAATCACGGTACCATTCAGATTGGTGACACCTTTACCCAGGGTGAGGAGCTGCACTTTACCGGGATTCCGAATTTCGCCCCGGAGCTCTTCAAACGTATCAGGCTCAGAGATCCTCTGAAACAGAAGGCTCTTCTCAAAGGACTTATTCAGCTTTCCGAAGAGGGAGCAGTCCAGGTATTCCGGCCGATAATCAACAACGACCTTATTGTGGGCGCCGTGGGCTCCCTGCAGTTTGACGTGGTAGTCTCCCGGCTCAAGAATGAATACAACGTGGAGGCCATCTACGAACCGGTAGCCGTGACCACAGCTCGCTGGATCGAAAGCGATAATCCCCGGGCCATCGAGGACATTAAAAACCATGTTCCGCAGAATATCGCCCTGGACGGTTCGGACAACCTGACCTACATCGCGCCCTCCATGGTCAACCTCAATCTAACCATGGAACGGCACCCTGACATTCGCTTCAGCAAGACCAGGGAGCACTGACAGAACACCAATCTGAAAACAGGAATCCCCTTATGCCAGGACTTCCTCTGACAGACACCCACTGCCACCTGGATCTGATGTCCGGAGAAAACCTGGCCGTCCTGGCTGAAAAGGCCCCGGCGGCCGGCGTGCTCACCTTTTTCGTTCCCGGAGTGACCCTGAACTCCGGAACTTCCGATTTATCTCCCGTAAAAATCTTCACAAATCCTTCCATAAAAATCTTCTCCATGCTGGGTGTTCATCCCGGTTATCTTCAGGATTTTTCCGAAACAGCTTTCCAAAGACAGGCGGAAATCAGACAGCCCTTCATGATCGGGGAAATCGGACTGGATCGCCGCTATGAGGAACGCTTTTCCGGAGAATATCAGGCAAGCTGCTTCCGCAGCCAGCTCGGAACAGCCCGGGAACTGGATATTGCTGTTTCCCTGCACATTGTAGGACGACATGAGAAGGCCCTTCGCATTATCAGGGAATTCCCGGGAATCCGCGGCATCGTTCACGGCTTTTCCGGAAGTCCGGAGCTGGCACGGGAGTATCTCCGGGCCGGATTCCTGCTGGGAGCCGGCCCCCTTATTCTGAATCCCGCATGCCGGAAGCTCCGGAAAACCGTATCCGTCATTTCTCCGGACTATCTCGTTCCGGAAACAGACGCCCCCTTCCTCTTTCGTTATGATGGCAGCCGAAAAATACCGGCCCAGCCGGATCTCATCCCGGATATCATAAAGGAGACCGCCAGGCTTCAGGGAAAAAATTATGAGGACACCGCCGCCGCCATGATCCAGGCGGTGAACAGACTAATGCCCGCCAATACCGGACATCTCTGAATAATTGCCTTAGAAGCTTTTTCTGGGAAGATCCCGACTATGGTATAATCAGGGATATTTTTTCAGCCGGCCTCCTGCGCCGGGGATCTGTGCCTTTCGCAGGATTCCGGAGCGGCGTCATCCCCGTGCTGTTCCGTGCCGGTAACAGCCTACCCGCCGGGAATTGCTCCCGGGACGGAAAATGAAACCGCGTCAATCTTAACTTGTCAGGAAGTACTATGTCTTTTTTAAACACTCCGGACGCCCCGCTGCTCGGCGCCGGCATCCCGGACAACGCTCTATTTGCCATCAACGGGCAGGAAACGGTTCAGGCAGATCCGGAACACTTTAAAGGCGGCTATATCGGAATCGTCAGCGATGGCGTTCTGGCCGGAGATCTTCTGAAGGTGGCGAAAATCGCTTCCGGTTATGGTGTCACCATGGCATTTCAGGCACCCTGTGAATTATTCGGGCATCAGGTGTGCATGGCAAAAACCGACAGCTTCAGCGCTGAACTCAATCAGGAACTGAAAAAACTTCCGGGAAAAATCGATGCAGTTCACGTCAGAAGCTTTCCGAAGCTCTCCGCTCCCGGTGTTATCCTGCTGGATATGGATTCCACCTGTATTCAGTGCGAATGCATTGATGAAATCGCCAAGGCCTGGGGTGTAGGAGAGCAGATAGCGGAAATTACCAGCCAGGCCATGCACGGACTTCTGGATTTCAAGCAGAGTCTGAGAAAACGCGTAGGTCTGCTCAAAGGTGCACCGGCGCAGATTCTCTGGGATCTCAGAGATCGCCTGCCTATCATGCCGGGCTTTCCGGAACTTATTCATCTCCTGCAGTTCCACGGCTGGAAAACCGCCATTGCCTCCGGGGGCTTCATGACTTTTGTAAACCGGCTGAAGGAAGAATTCAAACTCACAATGGTACGAGCAAATACCTTCAGAATTGTTGATGATCATCTTACCGGCGAGCTGGAGGGGGATATTGTGGATTCCAGTGTCAAGGTGACCACCCTGAACGAGCTCCTGGAAAAATTCGGGATTCCGGCTGCACAGTCCATAGCCATCGGCGACGGTGCCAACGACCTTCCGATGATCAACGCTGCCGGCCTCGGTTTTGCGATACACGCCAAACCCATAGTTCGCGAAAAGGCACCGGCGACCATCAACAACTTCGGACTGGATGCTGCGGCATGCCTTCTGAAGGGCGCGGAACTCGTTAACAGGATTCAGTGAGTTTTCGTTTCGGGGAATATAAAGTCTGTCCCAAAAGCAAGAAAGCCGGGAATCCCCGGCCTTTGTTTTCTTGAAGATCTTATGGCCGCCCTGCCCCGGAATGCTCAGTATCAGCGAATCGAATCGGATTTCACAAGGCTGATATTCTCATCAGGAATATCAGGAATCTGCCCTGGTATCACCGGAATATTAAGCTTTACCATTACCGACTCGGTAATATCAATCACATCCCCTATCCCCATAATATTCCAGATACCGCTGTCCAAAGCCTTGAACTTATGCGGGGCATAGCGGCGGATATAGTCCAGTTCTGCCCTGATTTCGGTGACATCAGGACGGCCGTTGGCCGTAACATACACCGCAAAAGCTCCGAAATACCCGCCTGCCAGGCCTCTCTCAATAAACATCCGCTGCTCCTCTAAAGACATAAAGGAATCCTCCGTCTCAGGCACATAGGAAATGCGATTATCAGACACCTCTCTGCGAACGTAAATCGTATACTGCTTCTGAATCTCACTAGTCTTGATTTTTTCAATATCGCCAAGAATATGCCCTCTAAGCACCTGATTTGAAAACAGAGGATAAACATTGGCCTGCTTCGGCGCACATTCCTGGATATGGAAAAGACGGCGCACCCGGGAACTGTTTGCGCTGTCGCAAACATACCCGAGCCGGGAAGCCTTGGAGCGCATGAATATTATCGGCGTGGAGAACAGATTCGAAACGGTAACGGATCTGAGAGCCTTGGAGGTCTCACTCATATGCGGCAGATTCTTTGCCGGCTCCAGCACATGCTGGTTAGCGTTAATAAGCTCATCGAAAAATTGCACCACCGCCGAATGCATGCCGTGGAGCTGAAGGTGCATGATGGTGTGAGCGGAATTTATAAAAACCACCTCATAAATCACATGCATCAGGGACACATTCTTTTTCAGCTTCTGGAATTGCGGCATCGATATGTACACCACATCGCCGTTAAAGCACCGCACCGGAGTTGCAAACTCCACCTGAAGCCCATGACTGGAAATATCCCTGGTCCAGCCGGAAATTTCAGGAAAGTTGTCGCCGGAAGCCAGAATCTCCGTCCGATAGATGTACCGCTGCTCCTTTCTGGGGGTAATGTACTGCAGATACTCCAGCTTCACCGGCTGAACATCTTCGGTATCATGGGTAAAAATCTGCAGACGGTTTACCGACTGGCTACTGGTAAAGCTGTTATAGATCTCCGCATCCCCGGGAGTGTTTATTCTGGTAAGCAGCCCGATGTAGGAAAGTTCGGAAAGGTTATTGTAAAGATCCCGGACGGCCTTCTCGTCCCCGGCAGCTCCCGACAGGGTCTGCAGCATCTTTTCATCAAGCTTGAGAGCACTGATTTCAAAACGAAAAACCCGAAAGGTGCTGCGAGATTTCGAGACTGCAAAAAAAGTCTCCAGAAGCCCCGATTCCTGAAGCTCGTCCAAAGTGGCGCTCAGAAAATAAACATGGTTTTCCATGGTGTGCTTAAAGGCATAGATGTAGGTATACCGGGATCCCTCAGGTTTTTCCAGAAGTCTGGACAGACGTTCCCTGTTAAACAGCGTGCCGATTTTGTCATCGGATTTCTCATCGCGCCAGTAATCCAGCTGTTCGTGGTTGAAATCACTTTTAAGCGCATAGGCCAGCCGGGGAGAGTCTCTGCCGGAAAAGAACAGCGGAATGCCGATAATCCTGGGCAGATACTGATATTCAATGGCCTTGATGTTCAGAATATAGGCCAGGTAGTCAATATCTATTCTGTAGCGGTACTTGTTGGCACTCTGAAAACTCAGAATAAAACGCTCCAGATCCTTGTTATCCGAAAGACACCTGGTTTTAAGCCAGCATCTGACATCTCTTTTTTCCACCCCCAGCGTTTCATAGGGAACACCGGACAGAATTCTGGCAGCTCCGGGATAAAGCTCTATCAGTCTGGTAAAGGTAATTCTGATTTTTTCCCGCTGCCTGAACTCATAGTCCCCGGGAAGGAGGACCTTAATGCCGCTGCAGGACAGATCAGAGGTTTTGGCATTGACAAGACGGCCGTCAGGAAATGCCACCACAATTGCCGAGGAATAATACATTCTTTCGTCACGTCTGTGGGCATAGCTGGCAAAGCGGATCTCATCCAGAGCAAATCTGACAGGACTGTTGGGATCCTGATGCAGCCCGCTTTCTATCCGCCTGGCCTTTTTTCTTTCGTTATGGTTGCGGACCACTTCCTCATAGACACCCTTGGTGTAAACACCGCCATAATAGGTGACAAAACTCATGAAGTCTTCCACATCCTCCTTTTGCAGGAAATGGGAGGTGCCGTTATAGGTAAAGATTTCGCATTCCCCGTCATTTCTGAAATCCATAACACGAAGACAGGGAGCGGAAAGCCGTCTCAGTTCCATTTTCAGGAGAAAATCCGCATTTCCCCCGGCTTCACTGACAATTTCTGCAAAAACTTCCTTGAAATTGGGCGTGTTCATATAGGGAATTAGTTCCCGGGCCCGGTTTCTGACATTGTCCATAAGACCGATTTATCCGATATATCGTAGCGCTATTAAATTTTCCTGATTCTACCCCAAGAACCGGTATTTATTAATCAAACGCTCCCGAAAATATGAGGCTACTCCTGTAAAGATTGTCTGAAACTCCCCAGATTTATCCGAATTCCGGGAAACCAAAAGTTCCCTGAGCGTCTTCCGGTTCAAAAAGACCGAATCGTAACGGCTTTTGTACTAAAATATTAGTCAGAACAATCACAATTCCGGAAATATTCCGGCATTCAGGAAGGTACAGAATATGACAGAAAACAATATTCAAAATAAAACTGAGACTCCCGAAACCTCAGCCGGCCAGCTTACGGCACGTATTCACTCAATTGAAACCGGTGGCACCGTGGACGGCCCCGGAATAAGATATCTGGTATTCTTCCAGGGCTGCAATTTCAAATGCATCTACTGCCATAACAGAGATACCTGGGACATGAAGGGCGGGACTCTGTACACCGTGGAAACACTAATGAAGGAAATTATCACCTACGCCCCCTTTTTCCGGGCCACCGGAGGCGGGGTAACCTGCTCGGGCGGGGAGGCCTCACTGCAGGCAAAATTCATTACCGAGCTTTTCAGACAGGTTCATGCCGCCGGCTTCAACACCTGCCTGGACACCAACGGATATTTCCATTACGGCACGGATCAGGTAAACCTCATTAACGAAACCGACACCTTCCTGCTGGATATCAAAGCTATGGATTCTGCAAAGCACCGGGAAATTACCGGTTTCGACAACGATCGGGTATTCGAATTCGCCAGGTATCTTCGGGATCACGGCAAGAAAATGTGGATCCGTCAGGTGATTATCCCCACCTACACCTCTGATGATGAAAACGCCCACGCTCTGGGAAAATTTATTGTCTCTCTCGGTGATGCCGTGGAACGGGTGGAGCTTCTGGCCTATCACGAACTCGGCAAGCACAAGTGGAAATTCTTCAATGATCCCTACAAACTTGAAAACATCCGCCCTCCGAAAAAGGAGCTTATGGAGCATCTGAAGGGAATTATCAGAGAATATTTCAAAAACACCTACTGATACTGCCAGGACAGGCCTCACACAAATGAAATTCAGGGATCCTGCCCGGATCCGTTTTTTGTCTCAGGGGCTTTATTAGTGCTATTGTGCCTTCCGGAACTCCCGATACCACCTCACAGTTCTTGCCGTAAAAAACAATGCCGTATTTTCTGACAAGATCGTAATCATTCCGGAGATAAAATCGTAGTTCTGACTGTCAATCTGGGCATCCGCAGTAGTATTACGCAACTCCGGTATTGCCTTTCATCGGCAAAAGACAGCGAAACCAGATGATTTATTATGACACGATTAAAATTTAACCTAAGATCAAAAGAAATTTGTGCATACAGCAACAAACACATGTGACTATGTGATTATTTAGGTGCACGACACCCCAATATCATCGATTCACAGAATTATGGCTGTTGTTCCAAAGACTGTATTAGGTCTTAACCCCCCATTTCAAGGCTTCAGGGATTCTTGACAAAAGTGCTGGTGAATCCGTACTATACCGCACACAAAAATCGTGGCATGCTGAAGGGAATTGCAATGGAAGTAAAGATTACAAATAGCGCACTTCCAATCAATCAGCACGATACCGATTCTGCCAAATCGGATCCTCTTTACGCACTGATCGAAAAATTTACATTAACCATTCAAGAGCAGAATACAGTCATTCAGGGGCTGAAGACAACTATTCAAGAGTTGAGATCCGATACTCAAGAGCAGAAAGTAGCCTTTCAAAATCAAACCCAAAAAGTAGAAGAACTGGAAAACAGGATCAGCGAGCTCATGGATTCACTTGAGAAGAAAGAATCCGAACTTTCAGAAAGCAAAGAACTCGTTAAGACCATGAAAATGCTCCTGTCTTCCAAAGAGGTTGATCTTGACGCACTAAGAAGACTTTTGTTTCAAGGCGGCAGAGAACAGAAGAAGGATAAGAAAGAAGCCGCATCCCAAAATGAATCATGATGGTTTCTCTGCCGAGCATAAGCTTAAGATTCTAAAACGTTGCTTTGAAGGAACTGAAAATATTCGCGATGTTGCTATAGATGAAAAGGTTTCACGTACTATAATCTATTCATGGAATGTGGTGTAAATGGCGGCTCGCAGAAAAGCTCGGGACTTGACGAAATCCTCGGTTAGATGATGAAACGGCAGAAGAAAAGGAGAAATTGCGGGCTGGCAGCAAGATCAGGTTTTGAAACTTCAAAAAAAGAAACTGATGTAGGATAAACAGCAACACCAGTTTCTAAACAAAAATAGGCGGTTATATGGATATCACAAATGTTTTAGAAAATCAATCATTTGTTCATGTTGGCGTCGATCTTGCCAAGAATGTTTTTCAGGTTGCTTATATGGAACCGCGTACTAACACCTTGGTCAACCAGCAGATGAACAGAAC
>NZ_KB899643.1:0-10287 GCF_000378405.1 Succinimonas amylolytica DSM 2873
AGATGTAAAAGCATACCGCAGGAACAACGGTGTTTTTATAACTTCTCCGACACTTGCAGATCAATGCATCACATTCTGGGGAGAAAACTGGCTTGCTCAAAACTTCAGCCAGATACTCAGCAGTTCCACCATTCAGCTTGGGAATTACTGGCTGAAGTACCTGATTCTCATAAAAGCCCTGGACAAAGATCCCTCTCTGTCATTCGATAGGTACATCTCTCAAATAACATCCAAATGTTAATTGAACAAAATAGACAAATGTAAATTGAATTATTAGCATTTTTTAGACAAAGCTTAATTTGCTAACACAGCTACATGTTCGCTTTCAGAAGTAAGTTTAAATTTGAACCAGGACATTTGTCATTCCTCAAACCTATCAAATTACGGGTTAACTATACCATAACAGCGGGGCTATAACTGCAAAGGGAATCCCGTATTTTTGAGAACGCGGAAAAAATGACGGGAATAAGCCCCGTCTGTTACTGGTTTTTAACAGGAAGCGGTGATTTAAGCAGGTTGGCGGAAAGGTCGATAACGTCCTGTCTGGTGCGGAGATTTCTGATCCGCTCCTGAAATTCCCGGGGAATCCTGACGTCCAGGGTATGAATGGCATAAAGCATGCTGTTAAGGTAGAACGGTGCCACTGAAAAGCTTCTGATACCCAGAGCATACAGCAGCGGAAGGTATTTCTGTTCGTGAACCACCTCGCCGCAGATAGATATCGGAATTCCGGCCTTCTGGGCGTTTTCGGAGGTGAGGGCGATAAGCCTGACAACAGCCGGGCTCAGATCGTTGTTATGTCTGGTGGCGAATTCCCGGGAGCAGGTTTCCGTGTAGCGGGTGAGGTCGTTGGTGCCAATGGAGAAGAAATCCACCAGACTTGCCAGAGATTCCGACATTACAGCAGCTGCCGGAGTTTCAATCATGACTCCGATTTTAATGCGTCCCGGCCGGATTCCCTCCTTGAGTAGAGATTCCCGGGCTTCCTGGTAGAGGTCCATCAGGTGGACGAAGTCTTCGTATTCGGCGGCCATGGGAAACATTATGCGCATCTGATGCCCGAACGCTGAGGCCCTCATCAGTGCCCGGAGCTGGGTGGTTACAATGTCGCGGAGGAGAATGTTGTCCTCGTCGGTGCCGGTGGTACAGTTGTAATGCACCGGTTTTGACAGATAGAGCGGCAGCTTGTCCGCAGAAAAATCAAAGGTTCTGAAGGTTACGGCAAAACGCTCCGGCAGGGATTCCATGATTTTCCGGTAGCATTCAAACTGTTCCTCCTCTGTGGGATCGGAGGTGTGATTCATAAAGAGGAACTCCGTCCGGAACAGTCCGATGCCGGAGCTGGGGTAGTTTTTAAGATCCTGTATTTCCGCAAGAGATCCGATATTGGCCAGCACCTCTATTCTTTCTCCGGTTCTGGTGGTTTTATAGCGGGCGATAAGAGGATCCACAATGTTGCTGTTGCCGGATTCAATCCGTTCCTGAACGTGCTTTTTCACGCTCCATATCAGCTCCTCGAGAGGATTCAGGTAAATCTTGTTGGCATAGGCATCCATAAGAATGTTCATGCCGTTTTTGATAATTACGGAGGCGTTTTCAACATTGAAAATCGTAGGAATATTCAGACTGCGGAGCACAATGGCCATGTGGCTGTTGGTATTGCCATCTTCAAGAATCACGCCCTTGATATGAGAGTTATCCACAGTCAGAAGCTGAGCCGGGGTAAGGTTGTTAGCCACAAAAATACAGTCCCCGGTGATTTCCGGTATCGGCGGTCTTTTGCGCTTCAGGGTCATGATGATGTGCTCGGCCAGATTCCGGATTTCATATTCGTTGTGCATGATGAAGGGATCATGGTTGTCCAGAAGTTCCTGAACAAAGCTGTTGTAGCAGTGATGAATGGCCGATTCGGCACTGAACAGATCCTTTGAAATAAGATCCGATATCTGCTTTTCGACATAGGGATCCATGAGAAACATGACCGAGGTTTCCATGAATTCCCGGGCGTCCTGGGATTCGGTTTTTCGCATCTCGTTTTCGAGATAGATCCGGGTTTTTTCCCGGGCATCATGATACAGGGCGATTTCACCGGCAGTTTCAGCGGCGGATATTTTGGTCTTTTCGACATGAAGAGGGGTGTTGATAAACACGATTGCCGGTGCGCAGGCAATACCTTCTTTTATTACGAATCCATCACGCAAGGCAGAGCCCTCCCTCTATTCCTCTGAGGCCCGATTATAGAACTTTTAGAGTCTGATTAGTAGAATCCGGGATACAATTTTTAAAGATTCTGTAAACACTGCGGCACTGGTGTCAGAAAACGTAAAAATTACACTGATGCCGTCATGAAGATTGAATCCATTGGAAAGGGGGCGGTATTTGATGAAAGGGGCTTATCATGATTAAAAGAGCAGAGAGTTCCAAATTATTATGGATTCGGCAGGGGTACTGAAAACCATGATACCTGTCGGACGATATTTTGAAGTTACCATGGATGGAAGTGCTTGACAGACTTGGAATTAGTATAGTGCCAGTATTTGGCATAAAATACTAAGTATCATGTAAATAATTGGGTTATAATGTGGTGTATGTGCCATATTATGGCATTTGTTAATGTTTAAAAAGACTGAAATCTTCTTTTTTGTTAATCGAATGCCTGTCCTAAAGGATTTGTTTGTCAAATAAAGTTAGACATCAGCTTATGTTCCGGGCTCATACTGTAAAGTGGGATGTAATGCATTAAAAAGGCAGAAAATACATGCTTATCAATTTTTCGTGTGACAACTTTAAATCTTTCCGCGATGGTTTTGCATTTAATATGAAGCCTGAAAAGCGAATGAATGAACTGAATTGGAGCATACTCACAGAAAAAGTTTCTGGAAAGGCTGAGACTGGCTTGTCGGTATCGGTAATTTACGGTCCCAATGCAGCGGGAAAAACATCTGTGGTTAATGCCATGTCATGTCTCCGTCAGCTGATACTTCGGGGTAATATCAGGGATAATCCTGATGATTATAGTGGAGATCATGTAAGTAACGAATTGTTTCTAACCCCCTTTGCATTTAGACACGATAAAGCACCTGTGCGATTTGATGTGACATTTACTGCCAACGACAGGAAATATCGCTATGTGATTTCTCTATTTATGGGATCATTTCTTGAAAAGAATGTTGACAGATATATTGACCGAGAGGAGTTATATGTCAATGATTCTCTGATTTTTTTAAGAACCAGGGATGAAGTTGTCAGACTTAAAACAGATGTAATTGCTGATTCACTGAATACTGGTTACGAAATTAACAAAACTGATAAGATCAGAAAGGCCATGAGCAGCAATATTGATTCCGACAGTATGCTGCTGTTTACAGATTTTAATTCCTTCTGCAGCAAAAAACTTGTCGCAGAGATTCGCAGATGGTTTGAAGAAGAATTTATTGTGGTTAATTCTGCTGACAGGGTTTTCTTTTTCCCTAGAATATCGCAGAACGATGGATATGCTGTGATAAACAATTATATCAACGAGATTGCTCGAGAGGCTGGTATTATTGGTAGTGAATTTGCGTATGTGAATGATTCAGAAACGCATACTCCGAAACTGATTTCTGTTATTAAGAAATCACAGGATAAGGTTTTTGGTCTTGAAGCAAATAAAATAGAATCTGTCGGAACCATGAGACTTATATCTATCATGCCTGCAATTATTATGGCACTTCATAAAGGAGCTGTTCTGGTAATGGATGAAATGGATGCATCGCTGCATCCAATGATTGTTATGAACCTCATTACGATTTTTCATAATAATACGGTGAATAAACATGGTGCACAGCTTATCTTTAATACACATAACCCAATATATTTAAACCATGATCTTCTCAGACGTGATGAGATTAAGTTTGTTGAAAGAGATAAAGAGAGTCAATCCAGTGATCTTTATGCACTGTCAGATTTCAGAACAAATGGGAAAGCAAGTGTCAGGAAAACTAGCGACTATATGAAGAACTATTTTGTTAGTCGTTACGGCGCTATCGAGACTATTGATTTTACAGAAATTATAGAGAATATTATGAATGAGTGCGGTGCAAAAAGTTGTTTTCGAACGGAAGCCAAGGGAGCGGAAACCTTATTTTAGCCATTAATATTCTCGTTTTTGACTTTTTGCACCAGCCTCATATATGATTTCCTGCGAAGCTATTCCGACATTGCGCTCCAGATGGCGTTAAGATTGTGTTCGATAAGCTTCAGGTAGGTGTTTCCCTCAGGTTCGGTAGTGAGGGAATCTGTGTATAGAATGCCGTTAATACTGTTGCCGTTTTTGCGTGACAGTTCCTCCACTGCGGTATTGTTGGACAGATTTTCGATGAACACCGCCCGTACCTTCTTTTCTTTCATTAACTCCTCAATTCTGGCAATGTCTCCTGCAGAGGGCTCATGAGAATCGGTAATCCCGCGGGGAGCCAGAATCTGTATCCGGTAATGATCCGCCAGATAGTTGAATGCGTCATGAGTGGTGATCATAACGCGGCTTTGTTCCGGAATTCCGGAAAAACGTTCCTGGTACCGGGTATCGAGATCCTTCAGGGCTTTAGTGTAGTTAGCAGCATTTTCCGTAAAAAAGCCGCAGGAATCAGGCTCCTTTTTGCAAAGCTCCTTCCTGATGTTTTCCGCATAAATGGCTCCGTTCAGGGGATTCTGCCAGGCATGGGGATCTGTTCCTCCATGATGATGGTGATGTCCTTCATGTTCATGGTGGTGATGTTCTTCATGCTCATGTTCAGGGCTTTCTTCGTGCTCATGGCTGTCATCGTCCCCTTCAGTATTGCGGAGTGGTTTAATTCCCTGTGAAATATCGATGATTTTGTTCCTGTTTTTGGCAGTATCAGACCAGCGCTTCAGGAAATCGTCAAAGCCGAGACCGGTCAGAAAAACAATGTCTGCCTTTTCCAGGGTCATAAGATCCTGCGGACGAAGATCATAGCTGTGCGGATTGGAGCCTCTGGGGATAACGGAGGTTACGGTTACCCGATCCTTTCCGATTTCCCGGACAATGTCCTCGGTGATGCTGAAGGAGGCGGCCACATTAACCTGAGCCAGGGCTTCTCCGGCTGCAAATACTGATGACAGACCGAGAGTCATACATAGCAGGCGGCTTATGGTGTTCATTGAAGTGTTCTCCTCGTGTGTGCTGATTTCTTTTGCAGTAGCAAAGTCTGAAACAGCTATGACTGTTACTATTTCTGTTCCAGGCGTTGCGAGTTTTATGATTCGTAATGCTTTGGTGAAAAAAGCTTAAAAATAAGACCGTTTCTGAAGCCAAATAGGAATGACAGAAGATAGACTCCGCCCAGAATCAGAATAACAGACGGCCCTCCGGGAATATTCAGGTGGAATGAGAGGAGAAGTCCCCCCAGCGAAGCCAGTGCGGCAATTAGGACGCTTAAAATGATTATGGTTCCGAGTCTGAAGCTCCAGAAGCGGGCGCTGATTCCGGGGATTATCATCATTCCCACGGCCATCAGGGTACCGATAGCCTCGAATCCGGCGACGAGATTCATGACCACGGCAAACATGAAGGCAAAGTGCACCCAAGGGCCGCACCTGCTCACGGAGGCCAGATACAGGGGATCCACGGAGTCGATAATCAGGGGGCGCAGAATCACTGCCATAATGAGGAGAGTGATAACCGCATTAATTCCCAGAAAAATCACCGTGTCTCCGGAAATGGTAAATACGGAACCGAACAGAAAACTCAGGAGATCCACGCCGGATCCGCTCAGGGAAATGATAAGAACACCGAGGGCCAGACTTACCAGATAAAATACCGCCAGGGAACTGTCCTCGGTGTTTCTGCTGAGTCTGGAAAACAGGGCGGACATGAAAATCACCATAGTGCCGGCCAGAATGCCGCCTATAGTCATGGCGGTAACGGAAAGCCCCTTTATGAGATACCCTGTTGCTGCTCCGGGAAGGATGGCATGGGACAGGGCGTCACCGCTGAGACTGAGCTTTCTGAGGGACAGAAAAACACCGGCAACCGGCGCTGACAGGGAGAGAATGAAGAGACTTACCAGGGCTCTTTTCATAAAGTCGTAGGAAAACAGCGGATCCCAGATATTGTCAATGATGATGTTCCACATTTTTATGTTCCGTATGGTGATGATCGTGCTTTTCCGGGGTGCGCCGGCAGATTCCGGCATTGTGGTGCGGGAATATTTCCATTCCGAAGGCCCGGGTAATGTTTTCTTCAGTCAGTACCTCGGCGGGGGTGCCGCGGGCTATAAGCTCCCGGGAGATCATGATGACGTCACTGAAGTGCTCTCTTACCATCTGATAGTTGTGGAGCACGGCAATTACGGTTCGGCCTTCGGCTTTCCAGTCCTCAATCAGCTGCCAGAGATCATTTATGGTCTTGAAATCAATGGCGTTAAAGGGCTCATCCAGAATAATGACCCGGGCGTCCTGCAGTATCAGTCTGGCAAAGAGAGCCCGCTGAATCTGGCCGCCGGAAAGAGCCTTCAGAGGTTCGTTTTCCATTCCGGAGAGCCGGACCTTGCGGATTGCGTTCTGAATTTTCTCGCGGTCGGCGGAGGTGATTCTCCGGAACCATCCGGAGCTTTTCCAGAGTCCGGTGGCGATGAGCTCGGCTGCGGTAAGGGGGAAGGTTTTGTCTACAGCTGAGGACTGGGGGAGATACCCGATGTCCCGGAGTGTCAGGTCTTCCAGAATGATTTTGCCGGACAGAGGCTTGATAAAACCCATAATGCCCTTGAGGAGGGTGGATTTTCCTCCGCCGTTGGGTCCGACGATGGCTGTGGCTGTTCCTGCTCCGATTTCCAGGTTCAGATGATGAACCACGGGATGCCGGTAGTATCCCAGAGTGATATCCGAAAACACGATTTTCATGAGATAACCCCTGTAACCAGCACAAAAATAATGGCTGACAGCAGAATTACCGCTATAAGCCTTGTCAGTATTCCCGAACTGTATAATGAGTGCATGTCCTGCTCCCGTAAAAATAATCTCCCCATTATCTGAGCTTTTTTTCTTTTGTCTAATGAAAAAATTCCCATGTGCAATGGTTTTGCAAGTGTTCAATTTTTCATGCTCCATACTGGAATTATCCTGTACCGCGGGAATCAGGTCCGGTTTCATGGTGGTCCTGAGGCGGCGGAAAGCGGGGATGCTGCCAAAAATCAGGGGGAAGCCGCAATGTTTGTAAAAACGTTTTCCTGCTGAAGAATTGGTGCGAATATCCGTTATAATGGGAGGTGATTTTCGGGACTCGGCGCCGTCGTTTATGACAGGTTCAGGAGGTTCCGCATTAATCCCGGTTTTGCATAAGCTGCATAGCCGGGTGATGGCAGAGACCGGCAAGCAGCAAAGGGATGTTCCTGTAGGAGTCTTTCTTTAAGCGGCCGGAAGCATGTCAGCAGCATACAGGTGTCCAAATGTTTTTGGTAAGGTATTTTTGTCTTGTTATTATGGTTCTTGCCGGCGGCCTGGTTCAGGCGCAGGATTTTCCTGATACGGCGGCACAGAACGAGATCAAGGCACAGCTTCTTGAACTGGCGGTGGCAAATTTCAATGGTTCCTATGCCAGAATGTACGATTCTCTGATAGCCAGCGAGAATACTCCTTCCTATGGCGAAAAGCTGATGGAGGGGTATGGCTATATCAGAGCCTTCCGGGAGATGACCGCCGGTATCAAATGGAGTGATCGGCAGTATCTCCGTTTCCCCGCTAGCAAAAATATGGATATCGGCAAGTACCGCGAGGAGTATCGCGAGCTTCTGGATACCGACCGGCTGACGGCATTTCTGTTTTCCGAAAGACCTCCTGTTCCCCGTTATGAGTCCTACAGAGCGGCTCTTCTCGGCATTCTGGAAAAAGGCGAGAAAAAACTCAGACGTTATGATTTTGAGGTACTGAAACCGGGAAATACCGGAGAAAAGGTTGATATTCTGAGACAGAATCTCAAGACTCTGGGCTATCTGGATGCCATTCTTCCGGATGAGGGCGTGTTTGATGCGGATACTGCTGATGCCGTTACGGCTTTTCAGAAGGCCCGGGGACTCACTGCTGACGGCATTGTGGGATATCAGACCTATGAGACCATGTTCCGGAACCGGGATCAGGAGGCGGTCAATATCGCCAGAACCATGATTAGAATGGCGGATCCGGTACTGACTGCCGGCGGGGAGTACATTTTTGTAAATGTTCCCGACATGAATCTCAATGTCTATTCCGGCGGCAAGTCGGTATTGTCCAGCCGGGTGATTGTCGGCAGAAAGGATCGGCAGACGCCGCTGTTTACCAGCGTTCTCAGCAACGTAGTTCTTAATCCCACATGGACGGCGCCTCCCACCATTATGAAAAAGGATTATGCTCCGAAGCTGATTCGGGATCGGGGCTATCTGGCAAAGCACGGACTGGCTCTCTATGATTCCTCGGGTTATGCCGCGGATCCGGCCTGGCTTTCGGATGCCCAGATTCGCAGCGGTCTTCCGGGTTACAGAATCGTGCAGTCTTCAGGTACCAAAAACGCCCTGGGACTCTACAAGTTCAATTTCCCGAATACCGATGCGGTATATCTCCATTCCACGAACTCTCCGGGAAATTTTCAGAGAGTGACCAGGGCTATGAGCTCGGGCTGTGTCCGGGTAGAAAAGTCCAAGGAGCTGGCGGAGTATGTTCTCAGGGATACCCCCTACAGTCCGGAACGCATTGCCGCCGTGATTAAGAAGGGAAAAACCCAGTGGGCGCAGGTGAAATACCATATTCCGGTATATGTGGCATACCTGACGGCATTTATCGGGCAGAACGGCGAGGTCTATCAGTATCCTGACGTCTACGGAATTGACGCCAGGGCTGGCAGAATACCGGAACTGGTTTCCCGGCACTTTTCAGAAACCGGTGATTCCGAATAGCATAACACTCTGGAATTGCTGCCGGATATCAGATGTCCGGAAGTCCGGACGGTAAAAGGCCTTTTGTGGCAAATCGGAGTTTGGATAATGAAAGCACCCTGTGGTTGGTCCATAAGGTGCTTTTTTGTTCTCTATATTTGTCAGGCACTATAGTACTGATCTTAGTCTCATACGGGATTTTTAGTTGATGGTAAGGTATTGGGATGTTACTTCAGTTTAGTTTTAAAAACTTCAGATCTTTTAAAGATGAGGCAATTTTAAATTTGACTGTGAAGAAGAATAAAGGTGATGCCGCAGACGACTTTTTTTCTTTTGGTGATGAATCAGTTTTACCGGTTACAGCCGTTTATGGTGCTAATGCCAGTGGAAAATCCAATTTGTATCAGGCGTTTGCGTATATGTCTAACTATGTCATTTTTTCTTTTAGTTACGGTGATGAAAAGGATAATTCTGAGACATATGCTCCAACGCCTTTTGTGTTTGATAGTGAATCAGCAAAGGAAGATTCTTCTTTTGAAGTGATTTTTTCTATACCAAAAGATGAAACAGAGATTGTTTACAATTACGGTTTCTGCCTAAATAAAACGGGAATTACGGAAGAGTGGCTAAATAAAAAAGATAAAGAAAGTGACGATTATTCATTAGTTTTTTACAGAGGTGGTGATCAGAATGAATTAGATTTATCAGGGATACCAGAGAATAGTCAGCAGAATATAAAAGTTGCACTTGAAGAACAGGTTTTAATAGTGTCATTAGGTGCAAAATTAAAGATTAATGAATGTAAAGAGATAAGAAATTGGTTTTTAGTAAATAGGTTTACTGATTTTTCCAGCCCTGTGACGGACATGTTATTGACAAGAAGTTTACCCCAAATTCCCGGGGGTATCTTCTAACTACAAACACTCATTCCGCAACAATCTTGTACACTGGAGTTACTCATCGTCAGGATTAACCTTAGGTATGGAATTATGTGATTTTAAAACATCACCATGTTTTATGTAATAGTTAGGGCAGGTAATTTTAAACTTGTTATATAGCCGCGTTGCAGAACTTTGGGCTTCACTTGTTATAATTTTTGTAGCATAAATTACACACTTTTGATTTCTTAGACCTAAGTACAATTCAACTGAATTGAGATAAGTCTGATTCAGCTTTTTTTGTATATATAAGTTCATGGTTGCAGCTATTTGACAAAGAAGTAAATGTCCTAATACCCTTTCTTCGTTATGAACTCTTAACGGCATTAATCTACTCAGTCCTTTCCCTAAATCAAAGTATTGTTCAACAATAAGACGATTATAATACACATTTAGAATCTCATCAGTTTTGTATGGTAATGATGAAATAATTATGAACATTCCAG
>NZ_KB899643.1:10382-20825 GCF_000378405.1 Succinimonas amylolytica DSM 2873
CTTCGCAATTCATTTTTACCTTGTTCAACAATATTATCGTATATGGTCTTTAGTTTTTCAGGTAATCTTGCAACAAAATCAATATTGGCATAGTAGAGGTTGTCAATGTTCTTTTCTGATAAGTAACCTGCATCAAGCAAGGCCATGTCAGAGTTTACGCCATACCCATTAAGCACTGTTATTGTTTCAGATAGCGTCGATACATCGTTTATATTCCCAGGGATTGCTCTGAAAATTAATGGGTAGCCTGAATCTCTTTGAATAGCTGATATCATTCGAACTTCATTACTAATAATATTATTATGATTGCTTACATTTGTAAGTTCAATTTGAATATCATTAGGTAAGCCAGTGCTATCTATAACAATAGCAGGATCGTTAGAAATTTTTTCTTTAATCCAATCTATATGAGATTTGAAGAATTTTTGTCTTATTTCCTCTTTCCCTAAAAATGAGAGGAATTCACTTATTCGTTGTGAGTGTAAATCAGCATTGGGATATAATATTTTGACAAAATTACCATCATACCAAGTGTTACAATGCATACATGAAATATCAGTAAGCACATAAAACATGACCATGGAATATAATGTATCTTTGTTTTTATATCCGATGCTATTGAGCACTTTATCATAATTCATTTGATGAATTAATTCATTAATGAAAAACGAATCTCCGAAATCTAAAATTAACTTAGGTTTCTTTCTTTGATCGTTTTGCAAAGTACCTGTAAAGGAAGGATCGGCTCGAAGAAATTGGTTGTTTTCAATATCATACTTAAAAACACCTCTTTCCTTGCTGTAGAAAATATTATTTTTCTCATCAATTATTCTGCCTAGATATATCGTACCCTTTTTCCGGATTTTTCCATTTTCGCGATATGAAGTTCCAGGAACCTTAGCATACTTATAGTTGCCTTTATATTGGAAGGATAACCTATTTGGGCATTTTGCGGCATTATCTGACATTTATAGTTACCATTTATAAACCTGTAACTACATTATGGCACAACAAATTCGTCCATAGCAACTGGAAATACATATAAAATAAGGAATTGAAAGGGATATTTGGTGGTGTAGAACTAGGTGTAGTTACCAGAAACTACAGGGAATTTGGGTTTACCTGATAATTTTATTGAAAGCAGAGAAGAACAGAAGAGTGTCGTTAATTTTCTGGCATCATTTGATAGACATATAGAAGATTTTAAGATTGAAGAAGTAGCGGAATATAATGGTAGTAAAGCATATAAAATATGCACCCTGCATAAAATAAATAATTCTAATGATATGGCTGAAATTCCACTCAGCGCTGAATCAGCCGGGACGTTGAAGATGCTTTCTTTATATCATGAATTAAAAGATGTTTTAGAAAAGGGCAGTGTATTATTCATCGATGAGTTAAATGCCAGATTGCATCCGTTATTAGTAAGAAATATTTTGATTACATTTATAAATCCAAAAACTAATATCAATCATGCGCAATTGGTTTTTACTGCTTATGATACGTGGCAATTGGATAATCATGTATTGAAAAAAGAAGAAGTGTGGTTTGTAGAAAAAGATAAAGACGGAAAATCACAGTTGTATTCTTTATTCGATTTTTCTGATGTTGATGATTTTGATCAAGATGACTACTTATTAGGTAAATTCGGAGCTATTCCCGAATTATCAAGAATGGAATATAATAAGTGTGTTTAAACCGGTTCTGCTAAAGGAGTGAAGGATTCAAGGCTGTACTTCCTGGGGGCTCCTGAACCGTAAGGTTACTTCCTGGCAGTTTCAGTGCTTTTCGTAACAGTGGTGGCGGGATTTCTGTTTTCCGGAGCGTGCTGAATATCACCGGCGGCAGTGCCTTTTGGAAAATCATCACCTGAAGCAGGAAGAGCCGGTTTCAGCTTTTCATACCAGAGCATGGTGCCTCCGGCCACAGCTACCGGGATCATGACGAGATTAATAAACGGAATCAGGAGAGCCGCCCATACTGTGCAGCCAAAGGAAATGCAGAGCAGCTTGTTTTCGGTAAGGTTTTTCCGGGATACTTTAAGAGAATAGCGGTTGTTTTCATAGCCATAGCTGGTGTAGTCAATGGCGTTGCACCAGGAGGTAAGAATAATGGCTCCGGCCTGACCGATAACCGGGATGAACATCAGGATGATACTGACTATCATGAAGGGAATCCGGTACATCAGTTTCCGGAGTTCCAGAAATACAAGGTGCGGAATGTCCTTAATGGTTTCCTTTACGGACATTTTGCTGCTGAAGGGCTCGTTATTGTAGTAAATGGTTTGAACCTTTTCGGAAAGAATGCTGTAGAAGGGAGCCCCCAGGGTAAGTGCGAACAGCGTGAAGGTGTAAAAGATGATTACCAGAAAACAGATAAATATGATGGGATCCACCAAATAGGTCAGCCACTGCAGCCAGTCCGGGAGATAACTGGCTGTCATGGCAGAGGTCCAGTCCCTGGCAATGCCAAAGCCGAACCAGAGTCCGGTTCCCATAATAAGAACATTGATTAAAAACGGGAGAACGATATAGCGTCTGAGTCCCTTGGTGGCAAGAATTCTCATTCCCTTAAAAAAGTATCTGAAGCCTTGCAGTTTGTTGAAATTTTCTGTCATGGTGTTTGCGGTATGGTGTTTTTTTGAGGCTGAACTTAAAAACTTCAGGCAGTCTCTTTGAGTAAAGTGTCTGAGGCATGATTGTACCTGAAACCGGGGTTGCTGGTAACAACCATAGGATATTAAATTTCCGGTAGCTGACAAACAAAGGGGTAATTATGACTTCTGAGGGCATACCGGTATGGAGAAAGTGCCCTCGTCTGTTTTAGCAGTAGACTGACAAAAGACGGACAAAATAAAATAGTGCAGTTTGACGCTTCGTCTGTGGATATCCGGAGCGTTTTACATGTGTCGATGACCATAAAATGTTCCGGGAGGTTTTACTGATCATCTCAGTACTGAAGTAAAGCCGTAAGGAGGAAGTCCTTCCTTTCTGAACTGACGTGGAGCATAGACTTCTTTCTTTGGAACAGTTAACGAGCCATCCATACTTTAGGCTTCAGGGAATTTTAAGTCATACCGGAGGATAGGTTATAAAGCAGTTATGCCAGGGGCTGGCTTTATCCGGGAGTTCCTTTTCTGAGAGCCCGTCTGTTTTGTCCGAAAATGCGGTTTTGCACAGGATTCCCGCGGTTTCCGGATAAGGTTTATCAGTTATTGGAAGCGTCGTGTCAGGGTGCAGGAACAGTTATGAAAGAGGGGCAGGGCGTGGAGGGGAGATCGGTTTAGAGGGGATCGGGCGATCTTTAAATTTTAGGGCAATTTGCTATAATTCTCAAAGGATCTCCGCATTATCGAAAAATAATCTTAAATAACCGGGGATTTGTGTTGTATTCTTGGAGTTTGAATATGCCTGGAATTTCATTGCTGGTTATTGTGATTGGCCTGATTGCACTGACGGTGTATCTTGCCACTGGTTTTTTGCAGGGACGGCAGAATCGCAAGCCTCTTGAAAGGGACAGCATAACCGAGAGCACGGCAAAGGCACTGTCTCCTCTTACTGATGAAGAGGGTGTTCAGGAAGAGGGTGTCAGAATTATTGAAGAACGCGAGACTGTTAAGGTGCCGGTGGAGGAGTTTACGGAGAATTCCATAGCTCCTGACAATTCTGTCGAAGCGTCTGATGACAATAATAGGGGATCTGGTAATAGTATGGCTAAGCTGGGATTTTTGTACAGACTGAAGAACTTTCTGTCAGGAAGTGATTCTTCTTCAACCAGGACTAATGAGGAAGAGGCTTCCACTCCGGGGCATCCTGAGGATTTCTACCAGTTCAATATTATTCCGGAGGATCAGAATGGCATGATTCCGGCCTCTCTGGTGAGTCAGCTGTGCGACAAGTACCATTTTGAGCAGGGTGAGCATGATGTTTACGAGTACCGCCGGGACGGGCGGACACTGTTTACTGTCTGCGGCAACAAGGCTCCCTATGGTTTCCCTAAGAATGAGATTCTTTCTCTTAACTACAAGGCAATAATTGTTTCCATGGTTCTTCCGGAAAGAGGCGAGGCCGAGTTTACCTACAGCGAAATGTCCAAATTTGCCTACATTCTCTGCCGTGAGGTGGGCGGTAAAATGGTGGATAACCAGAAGAAGCCTTTTGATGAGGCTATTTTCAAAAACACCACCGGAATTCTCGCCTTCTACGATGCCGGCGGGCAGTAACGGATAACAGCACACTTTTAGCAGTGCTTCATCCTCAGGCGTTTCTTTACAGGAGTGTCTGGGGATTGTTTTTTGTGGGGCTATCATTTTCTGCTGGTGTTTTTGAGGACGGGCTCCCGCTATTTTCATGCAGTGCCTTTTTTGCAGGATCGCCGGAATGTCCGGCTGGTGTTCGATAATGACAGATGATATGGGGATTTACGAGGTTCCGTAATAATGAGCTTAAAATACCGCGAACAGTGCGAACGCAAAATATGTCTTGATACCGAAACCACCGGCAAGAACGATGACGGTACGCCGGGAGATCACCGGATTATTGAAATTGGCTGTGTGGAGATTATCAAAAGACGCATTACCGGAAGAACCATGCAGCTTTTTATAAATCCCGAGCGCAAGGTGGACGAGGAAGCCTTCAGCGTGCATCACATTTCCGATGAATTTTTGGCAGACAAGCCGAAATTTGCGGAAATCTATCAGCAGTTTTATGACTTTATCGCCGGCTCCGAGCTTATTATTCACAATGCCAAATTCGACGTAGGCTTTCTGAATCGCGAGTTCGATATTATGCACAGCAATGTGCAGGTTGAGAATATCTGCAAGGTTACCGATACCCTGGACATTGCAAGAGAGCTTTACCCCGGACAGCGTATCAGTCTGGACGCTCTCTGTACCAAGCTGAATGTGGACGAATCAGCCCGAACCACTCACGGTGCACTTCTGGATGCCCAGATCCTGTCTGAGGTGTATCTGGCCATGACGGGCGGACAGGAGACCCTGTTTGCTGAAGGACAGGATCCTGGCGCTTCCGCGGATGCCCGCCGCGATTTCAGCAGTATCCGTACCCGTGTTATCAGACCAAACTCTTTCGAAATGTCAGAGCATCTTCGTTACCTCTATAAAATGAATCAGTCCAAGGGTATTGAGCATATTGGTTTCGGTGATGAATATCTCATCACTCCGAAGGAAATACCGCTGGGGGAGGGCAAGGTTAAGAAGGTTGTGGATGACGACATGATTGAGGAGGCTCTGAAATCCGCACTGACCCGGGAATATCCAGCTGATGCCGGTGTTTATGATCGGTATGTAAAAGCCTGTCAGGAGCGGGATGAAAAGCTCCGCAAAATCAAACAGGCCAAGCTTGATGCCAAAAGAGAGGAGCTGGAAGAAACCAAAAGACGTGAAAACGAACAGCAAAACTGCTAACATGGAAGTGTTCCGGCGAGTAAGGCCGAATTGTTTATGCGGTCAGGTTCTGAATCTTGGGGAGGTTTAAAGATTATGGGCAGCTACAATATCAGAGAAGAGCTTCAGGAGGCTCAGGAGGTTCTCAGAAAATTCACTGCGGATGATGCCGTAATAGCCAGCATTGAGAAGGCCGCAGGTTTCATGGCCGATGCCATTCGTGCCGGTGGCAAGATTATGTCTGCTGGAAACGGCGGTAGCCACTGCGATGCCATGCATTTTGCGGAGGAGCTTACCGGAAGATATCGTGAAAACCGTCCGGCTTATGCAGCCATTGCGATTTCTGATCCGAGTCACCTCTCGTGTGTGTCTAATGATTACGGCTTTCAGTATGTGTTTTCCCGCTATCTTGAGGGAGTCGGCAGATCCGGGGATGTTTTTCTGGGGATATCCACCAGCGGGAATTCGCAGAATATCATAAATGCCGTGGAAACTGCCAGAAAGAAGGGCATTAAGACGGTGGTACTCACCGGAAAGGACGGCGGAAAGCTGGCCGGGCTTGCTGATGTGGAAATTCGGGTGCCGCATTTCGGGTTTGCGGATCGCATTCAGGAAGTGCATATCAAGGTTATCCACATCCTGATTCATGCCATTGAGGTAAAGCTGGAGTCCTGATTTTATTATGAAAAACGGGCTGTAGCGGACGAGTGAAGGTGATGACTTGTTAAGGAACTGTCCTTAGATTAAATTCCGGGAGCGGGATTCTGTCGATTTTGCCGGGAATGTCTGTGAGGATCAGAGGTGAACCTTCATAATAGGGGGTGGAAATGCGAGTCCAGAATCTGAGAGTCGTGTTTTACGAAAATTAACAATATCAGTTGAGTGGTGTCAGGTTCGGCTTTTAACCTTCCATACCACGCAAAAACGGATGTTTATATGAGTGATGACAATAAAGTTATCGGCAGCAAGTGGTATAAAGTTGATTTTCATGTCCATACGCCGATGTCTTCTGATTACCGGGAGAAGAACGTTACACCGGAACAATGGTTGCTGGCTGCGATGAATAAGGGGCTGGATGCTGTTGTTGTAACAGATCATAATTCCGGTGCATGGGTTGATAAACTCAAAGCTGCGTATGAAAAGCTCAAAAGCCATTCTCTGGACATTAAGGACTTTAGAGAGCTGATTATTTTCCCCGGTGTGGAAATCACTGCTGACCACGGTATTCACGTACTTGGAGTATTTGATCCGTCCTGTGATAGCAGGGTAATTGTATCGGTATTAGCTCAGTGTGAAATTGCTGACCGCTATGGCCAGGCTGATACATTTTCCAGAAAAAGCTTTTCAGATGTGATTTCTATAATAGAAAAAGCAAAAGGGATCCCCATTCCAGCCCATATAGATTATAAAAAGGGATTTTTGAGTGAAGATCAGCTGAAAGCAGGACTCCAGCCTTTTCAGAAGGAGGTCCTGAAAAGTGTTTATGCTGCTGAGTTTCATAGTGTGGATGCATTTAATGACAAAAGTAATGAATTTTTAAATGCGATAACAGGCATCTCAAAAGTCCGGGGATCGGACGCTCATGCGCTGGAAGCTATCGGTTCAAAATTCAGCTGGATTAAGATTAGTGACAGAAGCATTGATAGTTTGAAGATAGCGCTAAAAAACGGCAGTTATTGTGTTAATAACGGTTCTTCAGCCCCCAATGTATCACCCTTGCATTACATTAAAAGCTTAAATATTTCAGGTATGAAATATTGCGCCAGAAAATCGGAGTCATTATTTCAGATTGACTTTCAACCGCAGTTTAATGCAATTATAGGAGGGCGGGGTAGCGGCAAATCAACAGCAATAGAGTCAATACGTGTTGTTACAGCTGCTATTGATAATCTAAAAAATGAGTCTCCTCGGCTGTATAATTCGCTACTGAATTTTATTGGTGATAAGAACGATGGTGTCATGTTGCCTGATTCAAAAATTTCACTTGCATATGTAAGTAATAAAGTGGAGTATCAGCTGTCATGGGATTTCTTAAGCCAGAAGGTTTCACTCAGGAGAAAAGATAAAGACGGCTATGAAGCGCTGGAAAGTGATGATGCGGTCATACATAACTTATGTCCGGTCTCAATCTGCAGTCAAAATCAAATCAATGAATTGGCAACCAATACGCAGGGAGTGCTGTTTATAGTTGATCAGTCTCCGGCTGTGGATAAAAAAGACTGGGATTCCAGATGGAGTGTTGCTCAGAAGAAATTTTGCCAGTTATGTGCTGATAAGAGATCCCTGGAAAGGGATCTATCTGATTATCTTACTGTAAAAAACGAATTGGAGCATGTTAAAAATATTATTTCCCGGTTTGAAAACAATGGTGTTGCCGATATTATAAGAAAGTATAATCAGTTTGATATTCAGGAAAAAAGCCTTCTTCATTCGGACTTTTTTCAGGGGCTGTCATCACGATTGCATGAGGCAGTGAATGCCGGTTCTGATTTTCCAGACTTTCCGGACGCTCTTTTTGCTAACAGTGATGCCAGGGATGAAATCACTGAGATATATGAGCAGTTTAAAGAAAAATTTGATGACGCAAAAAAATCCATTCAGAGTATCGCAGACAATATAAAAAATTATGACGATGAATTTCAAAAATCGGTCAAATCGTCAAAATGGTACCAGGATCTGAGGCTTAATCTGGAAGACTATCATAATTTGATTCATTCTCAGAGTAACGACAGTCAGCGATCTGATCTTTCCCAGTTCGAAGAAGCAGTAAAGCGCCGCAGTCTCCTAAGTCAGAGACTTAAAGAATTAGATCGTAAAAAAATTCAGATTGCAAATCTGGATTCTGAAATTAAAAAGACGTCAGAACAGCTTATTGATCTCCGAACAGAGCTTTTTAATAAAAGAAAACAGGTTATAGATGAGACAATAAGGGATAACAAATATGTCAGAATGGAGCTTATTCAGTTTGGTGATCTGACTTCGGCTGAATCAGAATATCGCCGTATCTTAAATATTGATAATTATTCTTTTAAAAGCCAGATTTTAGATACAGATGATGGCCAAAACGGGGGGATTCTGGCTGAACTTGTTTCCTGTGACAAAAAAGATAAAGAAGCAGTGCTGAAAGCTGTTCAGGAATTAAAGCAGAAAACATTGGCAATTGCCAGTGGCAGCAGTGATCTTGGCAAGTCTTTTGCGAAAAAACTGAAGGGTATTTTGGAAGATCATCCTGAGTCTGTTGATAAGCTTCTTTCCTGGTGGCCTGATGATTTCCTTGTTGTGAAGTACAGGGTAAATGCCCGGGAAGATAACTACAGAGATATCAGCAAGGGGTCTTCCGGGCAGAAGGCATCGGCAATCTTAGCCTTTTTACTGAGTTATGGTGACTGCCCTTTAATTTTGGATCAGCCTGAGGATGATCTGGATAATGCTCTGATATATGATTTGGCAGTAAGGCAGATTTTGGAGAATAAGCCCAGAAGACAGATGATATTTGTCACCCATAATCCCAATATTGTTGTGAATGGCGATGCGGAATTAGTTACGGTGCTGGAGTTATCCAAGGGGCAAATTAGCGTAGAGCGATCTGGCGGATTAGCGGACATTGAAATAAGAAATGCCATATGCAGTATAATGGAGGGTGGCGTCGAGGCGTTTCGTCAGCGCTACAGGGTAATTATGCACGATAGGGAATTGTGATGTTTGACACCGACAGTGAATTGCTTGAGCATATCCAGCTGGGTGAGGATTCAAGACTTGAACTAAGGAACTGTGCATAAATAAACTTTACAAATTCGGGCTGATTGTGTAGTTCCAATCAGGGTGAAACTCATCACCAACTATGTTCAAAGATTTAAATTCTTCATCAGACACTTTGATTCCAGTTGAGTACTGTTTTTCATCCGCTTTTGCCACCACTTTCAGTCCGGTCGCTGTAGTTGTTCCGGCAATAAGATCTATTATCACTTGCAAACTAACAAGGGGACGCCCACGCCAGTTTTTTGTAATTTGACTGAATAGCCGATGTTCAATTTTGTTCCATTTTGATGTTCCTGGCGGGAAATGGCAAACGCTGATCGCCAGTTTAGTTTCGTCTGCAAACTGCTGAAGTTCATATTTCCACAGTCTGTTTCGAGATCCATTGCTTCCGCCACCATCTGCGGTTATTAGGATTTGACTGGCTTCCGGGTATCTTTCCTTGCCCATTTCATACCACCATGAACGTATTGAATTTACGGCAAACTGCGCGGTATCCGAACTTACTCCGACATTTACGAAGCCTTCATTCAGACCAATATCATATATCCCGTAAGGAGCAGCTTTTCCAAGTTCAGGCAACGAAAAATCATGATCAAGAACTTTTGTCGGAGTGCCTTTTGGAGCATACTCTGCACCGTTGTTCTTGAAGTTTCCTATGTTCTCCTTCTTTTTGCAATCTATTGATATCACAGGAAAGTTTTGTTCAAGAAAGAAGTTTGCCTTGCTGCTGATATGCTTAAATTGCTCATCACGGTCAGGATGTTCCTGCCCCACTTGATTCATCTTCTGATTCAGTTGGAGGCTATATCCCAGTTCTTTCAACAGGTAACCAATTTTTCTGTATTTGAGATTAAATCCTTTGCGGTTCATTTCCTGTTCAAGATTTCTCAGACTCTTCGTAGTCCACTTCAGCAGGCTTTGCGGATCACCAAAGGAGCTTTCACTTATGATTGATTCCAAGGCTTCCTTTACCCCAGGCTGCGTTTCCTCGACACGCTTCCTCCCGCCGCCTTCATTTCTTACTCGCTCTTTTTGGAGCCTGATTTGCAATTGTTCAGATGTTTCTCCATCAAGGGAATTGAGTTCTTTTATTCCCGAGCTTATGGTCACTCTGGAAACTCCAGTTTCCTTGCTGATTTTCGAAACACCGCCATAACCCAAAATTTCTGCTTCTGAAGCAAGATATATCCGCTTTTGGAATTCATTCAGGAATGGAAGCATCTTTTTAATTTTTGTTGCTATTGCAACCTCGTCAAGCTCTACCATATCAGCCTCATTGA
>NZ_KB899643.1:23750-24779 GCF_000378405.1 Succinimonas amylolytica DSM 2873
GCATTTTATTTTACAGAGTGTTAGACCTCTAAGTATGTATGCGTCTACTCATTAACCCCAGTTTTGTATCAGCATTTTATAAATGCCAAAAAAAGAACAGGGTTTACAGGCAAGTCCACCTCCGTCTTTGATCGTATCACTTTTCAAATTTCGTTACCGTGGATGGCCTCCAAGTTTATCCTTTCACCACCAGGCCTCATCTCAAATGCATGGGCAGGCTCTAAGGCCTTATAGGTTTCAAGAGCGAAAATTTATGTACCGGACCATGAACTTACAACGGTCTAGTACTTTCTTTCATGGGGTATGTCAGGGATAAAACGGCCATACCCTGGGTGATTTATACATTTAAATTGAAAAATCCTCCTCCAATATATGGGATTGGATAGAAAGAGAATATAAACGGTAGAGATTATAGAAACAGAAAAATATAAGCAAATGGGATTTGTTTTCCAAAATTATGCAAAGATTGAAAATGTGAGTGAATATTAATAATAGTTACGCCCTTTGTTTTAAAATTTCATAAATGAATTTTTTTGGCTTTTTGCACAAGGTTCATAAATTAAGACAAACTTGTAATATCTGTAAATACGAAGAAGAAGGAACGTATCGGTAATTACAAAAATGCCGGGGCTGGTACAGACCTAAAGGCGATCCTATCAAAGTAAATGATCCTGATTTTGGAACAGAGCGTGTAGCGCCGTATGAAATATATGATGTAACCAAAATGAAGGTTTAGTTCATGTAGGATTGTGTGCTGATACAGGTACTTTTGCTTCCAATAGCATCCTGTGGTGGTATTCAATGGGGTGTGAATGTTATCCCGATGCGACAGAAATATCAATCATAGATGATGTTGGCAGAGATAATGAAAGTCGTAATAAGATTTGGAAGTTAGGGCTACAAAATTTTGCAGATGAAACAGGAATAACGGTTCATGTTTGTCATTTTCTACCAGGTAACGGAGTAGATGGAACAAATCACCCAGGGTATGGCCGTTTTATCCCTGACATACCCCATGAAAGAAAGTAC
>NZ_KB899643.1:26519-40259 GCF_000378405.1 Succinimonas amylolytica DSM 2873
CAGCCAACTTAACGGGGGCCGGAACGGATCTTACCGAAGAGATCTGGGCCGCCACTCCATTCCAGGGCATGCAGCGTTCCGAATGCGGCTTAAGGGCCGTCGCTTTAGTTTGTCCGCCGGGGAGCTTTCTTTCATAATAAATAGAACATAGGATGTTTGCTTTTATTAAGTAAGAACTGGAAAGGTAAACCTTTGGAAACAATAGAAAAAATTGTAAATCTCATTTATTCTACGTATACTACTCCACACGATTTCTCAGGATTGAAATCAAAATGTGTTGTTGATCATAATGAAAATCCAAAGGGTGTAAAAGTATCTGATGAAGATCTTAACGAAATGAACATATCGTAAGAAGAATGTCACTATGTAATAAAACTTATAGTAAAATAAATTGCAAGAATTAAATTTCTAGGATTTCTAGTCTTAGTTCATTGAATCATGCTTTGGCATGTCTGGAGAATTACCGTTATTGGCTACGGAATAAAGAGAGAATGAAAAGCTTAGTCTTAATATCCTAAAGAAAAGATGCGAAGCCTTCTAGGCTACATAGCAAGTTTTTGGGACTTGTTGCCTAGGGCAAATTTGAAGTGTTTGCCATAGGGAAACTAGAGTCAAATGCGGAATATTTTGCTATAATCCGACCTTACGTAATAGAGGCGAGATATTATCATGAAAATTTCACAAGGAGAACGAGGATGAATTATGCCATAGTTTTTGCAGGTGGCGTTGGTTCAAGAATGAAATCTCCTGACTTACCGAAACAGTTTATTGAAGTTAACGGGAAGCCGATTATCACTCATACCATTACTCATTTCCAGAATCATCCTGACATTAATGGGATAATTGTTGTTTGCGTTGAGCCTTGGATTCCCCATATGCTGAAACTCATTGCTCAGTATGACCAACGTAAGGTCAGAAAAGTAGTTAAGGGCGGCGCTACTGGGCAGGAATCCATTTACAGAGGACTCTGTGCGTTGGAGGACATTGCACATCCTGAAGATGTCGTCCTGCTTCATGACGGTGTAAGACCTATCATTGATGCTGAACTTATTTCCAACAATATCAGGTCAGTAAATGAATATGGAAATGCTATTTCTGTATCAAGCGCAACAGAAACTGTTTGCCTGATAGATCCTAAGAAAGGAGATCATCACATCAGTCAGATTCTTAACAGAAATCAGTGCTATATTGGCAGAGCTCCTCAGTCATTTCATTATGCAGAAATAATGGAATGTCATAGGATGGCTATAAAAGAGAATTACACAACTGCTATAGATTCAGCCTCAATGCTGGAACACTACGGGCACAAGCTTTTTTTTGTTCCATGTTCTCACTTCAATATTAAGATAACTACCCCTACAGATCTGTATCTGTTCCAGTGTTACGATAGTAACAGGAATAAATTGGGATAGTTTTAGGCTCCAAATAACGGATAGAGACAGTAATAAACTAAGGTGTTTTAGATGAAGGATTCGTGGTCAAAGGAAAATCAGTTTGTTGTTGAAGATTTAAAGAATGTTGTAACAGATAAGGTTATTCCTTGGGATGAATTTAATAATAAGTCTGTTCTTATTACCGGAGCAACCGGTTTGATAGGTTCGCTACTTGTTAAGACACTGCTTTATTTTGCTGATGTAAATGACAGAAACATTACTGTTGGTGCTTTTATCAGAAATGTGGATAAGGCAGACGCTGTTCTCGGTAATCTTAAGACAGAGCACGATAATCTTATATATGAAGTCGGTGATCTCAGTAAAGAATTCAGCTTATCAAGAAAGTATGACTTCATAATTCATGCTGCCAGCGCCACGGGAAGTAGGGACTTCATCGAAAAACCGGTTGAAACAATCCTCACTACGGTTGAAAGTACCAAGAATTTTTTAAAGTACGCTTGTGAAACCAACATAGATTCCATGGTATACATTTCCTCAATGGAAGTCTATGGCGAGATATCTCATGAAACTGTGAAGGAGGAAGATTTCGGCCTGCTTAACTGGATGAATTTAAGAAGCAGTTATCCTCAGAGTAAGAGGCTGGCTGAAACGTTATGTATCTCATATTGCTCTGAGTACAGTGTTCCTGTAAAAATTGTTAGGCCAACCCTAACATTTGGTCCTGGCGTATCAAAGGAAGATAATCGTGTATTTGCCCAATTTGCCAAAGCGGTAATTAACAAAACGGACATTACGCTCCTCACAAAGGGGGGCACAAAGCGCGACTATCTACATACTGCGGATGCGGTAAGAGGTATCATAAGTATTCTGCTACTAGGGAAGAACGGTGAAGCCTACAATTTGTCAAATCAGGATTCTTACTGCACCATCTATGAAATGGCGCAGATGTGTTGTGGTCTTGCAAATAATGAAATCTCAGTAAAGTTCGACCTCGATCCGGAAAAATCAAAGTGTTACCCGAAGGAACAGAAGATTCAGTTGGATAATGCTAAGTACCTGACTCTAAATAATACATCTAGGACTTCTCTTAAAGACATTTATAAAAAATTAATTGATTATCTTCGTTAATAACTGTTTTAAAATTATTGTAGTAGACCTTGAATAATTATTTTAAAATTACAGTGGTTTTTGATAGTATTAATGGTAAAACTTTATGATAATGGTAGTAACAATTGAAACAAGTTGAAATTGCGATGTGGTAATATAAGGTGGAACTGCTTATTACAAGCAGTGTTCCTGAGAGTTATTACCACTCATATTTCACCCTTGACAAGTAACGTATAACTGTTGAAGAAAAACAGTACTGCGAAATGGTGAAGAGTCCAGAAAAATCTTGGGTTAAATCGAACAGATAGTCCATAAATACACAAAGAGATTCGAACTAACAGAAGATGTTCGGTTTGAATATTCGGCGAAATTTATCAAAGCTACAAACTACGCTAACAATCTCCATTGCCAAAATTCGAAAGAATTATGGAGGATGTTGGTGTTCCTCTTGATAATTCAAAAGCTGAAAGAAGTATCAGGTATTTTGCCGTATTAAGATATTCTACTCCTACGGTATTGCCATGCTTAAAGGGGCAAAGGCTCTTGCTGTATTTTCTTCTATCTAGGAGACCTGTAAAAGGTATCAGTTTTCAATGAATGATTATCAGAAATTTCTATTCAGACATGCCGGACTTAATTAAGGATGTTTTGGAAAATAGGGACATTCTTGACGTAAGGAAATACTTCTTACAGGAATGACTTTAAATTATGACAAGCATAAAATAAGGTTGTAAGACGTAATACTCAGTTATAAGTAAGTTGTGTTGTTTACTCGCTTGCTATTGATATCAGATTACTTAAAAAGTATATTTTTTCAAGCAAGGTTAATTGTTTGTTCATAACAGTTTGTTAAAATTATGTTGAATTGAACATGAATTTCAAAAAAACAAGTTGGATGGGATTGATATCATTGAGCATAAAATATTTCTTGATTTAAGAGGTTGCTTTTTTGAGAGTTATAACGAAAGAAAAATTCAAGCAAATGGAATTATTAATCGGTTTTGTTCAAGATAATCAGTCAAAATCAACATAAGGTGTATTCAGGGGACTTTATTGTCAGTTAGGAGAACATTCCAAAGCAATTTTGTTAGAGTATTAAAGGGGAAGGTTCTAGATGTTGTAGCCAATATACGAAAAGATTCCCCTGTTTTTGGTCAACTCGTGTCTGTTGATTTTTCTGATGAAAATCAAAGACTGCTGTTTATTTTCCATCATTGTCTTTATGGCTTTTCAGTATTAAGTGAAAATGCGATAGTAGCTTATAAAGTTGACAATTTTTGCTGTAAGGAATCCGGATTTGGAATTGCATATAACGACTCTGATGATGGCATTAGTTGAATGATTCCTGAAGATTAAATTATTAACCTCAGAAAAAGATCGTTTGGTAAACAGATTTAAGGATATTCCAAATGAATAACGTTATTAACGAAGCCTCAGTTTTGGTGACTGGAGGTAATGGACAATTAGCAACTGAGTTGAAGAAAATACTGTCAAAAGCAGTTTTTGTTGATGTTGATGTATTGGATATTACTGACCTTTCAGCCGTATTGAGTTATGTAAAAAGTCATGGTATTGAAATTATCGTCAACTGTGCCGCATATACAGCTGTAGACAAAGCTGAGGACGAAGAGGATTTTGCGTATAAGGTAAATGCCATTGGACCAGAAAATCTTGCAAAAACTAAATGTAAACTCATTCATGTATCTACTGACTATGTTTTTGATGGAAATGGTTGTGTTCCATATAAAACAACAGATAATACCAATCCATTGTCAGCGTACGGAAGAACAAAACTGGCAGGAGAAAAAGCTGTCATGTCAAATTCAGATACAGCTATTATCATAAGAACAGCATGGCTATATTCATCTCAGGGCAACAACTTTGTCAAAACAATGATTAGATTGGGAAAAGAGCGGGATGTGCTTAATGTCGTTAACGATCAGATTGGCTCTCCTACTTTTGCAGGTGATTTGGCTAAAGCAATAGTAAAGATCATTCCTCAATTGAATCCTACTGTTAAGGGAATTTACCATTACACAAATGAAGGTGTTTGTTCTTGGTATGATTTTGCACACGCAATTATAACTAATGAAAACATTGAGTGTTCAGTGAATCCTGTATCGTCTGAACAGTACCCGACCAAAGCACACAGACCTAGTTACAGTGTACTGGATAAATCATTAATTAAAAAAACTTTTGGGGTGGAAGTACCTTATTGGATGGAGAGTTTAAAAAAATGTCTAAAGCAATTCTAGTTACTGGTGGTGCAGGTTTTATTGGTTCTAATTTTGTCCCTTATTTCTGTGAAAAGTATAAGAACGAATATTTTGTGATAAATCTTGATAAGTTAACTTACGCAGGAAATTTGGACAATCTAAAAGAATGTGAAAACATGAACAACTATATGTTCGTTCATGGTGATATTTGTGATGAAAAGCTTGTTAATGAGCTTTTCGACAAATACGACATTAAAGGAGTTATCCATTTTGCAGCTGAAAGTCATGTAGACAATTCAATCAAGGGACCAAAGGCATTCATCAACACGAATATTGTAGGTACATTCAATTTAATTGATGTTGCTCGTCGTCATTGGATGGATGAACCTAATAAAGTTAAACTAGGATATGAGGATGCGAGATTCCACCATATCTCAACTGACGAGGTGTTCGGAACTTTAGGTAGTGAAGGTTATTTTTCTGAGGATACCCCTTACGCTCCTAACAGTCCATATTCCGCAAGTAAGGCCGGGTCTGATTTTATAGTCAGAGCATATCATCATACTTATGGTATGAATGTAACAACATCCAATTGCTCCAATAACTACGGGCCTAAACAGCATAATGAAAAACTCATACCTCATATAATTGAAATGGCGTTAGCCGAAAAGCCACTACCAGTTTATGGTCAGGGGCTTAACGTTCGTGACTGGTTATATGTGTTGGATCACTGTAAAGCTATTGATTTGATATATCACAATGGTAAATCTGGAGAAACTTACAATATCGGAGGTCATAACGAAAGAAACAACATTACGATTGTTAAGACCATTTGTTCTCTGTTAGATCAATATAAACCAAGAGTAAGCGGAAAAAAGTATGAGGAACTCCTCTCTTTTGTAGAAGACAGAGCAGGTCATGACCTTAGGTATGCAATTAATCCTGACAAAATTGTAAATGAGTTAGGATGGAAACCTGATGAAAATTTTAATACAGGGATTATCAAAACAGTCCATTGGTATTTAAATCATAATTGATTTATAGGATAGTGTGTATGGAAGATTTATTTAAATCTAATAATTTTATTTTGATTTTGGGGCCAATAGGAAATGAATCTGTAAGATCTAGTTGTTGGTATGATTTAATTCATATGAAAGAGCTAGGTGTTAATGTATCTTATCAGTCTTTTTTTGATTTATCTGTTGATGACCAGATATCTGAGTTAAAGAAATTTATAAATCCTAATAAGATTAATCATATAATCTTCTCTCTTCCAACATCGTTTGTAAAAAATTTACCAAAATCTTTGGACTATTTGCGTAAGTTAGGAAGATGCTCATTGTCTTGTTATTTGTTAGATTCTTTTGAACGTTTGGCATTTCTTATAGGGAATACTTTGCCTTTGAGTCTAATAAATAAAATGAATATTTTTGATAAAATTTATTCATTTTCGTGGCATGATCATGTGAAATATAATTTTACATATCATCAAACGCCCATTATGTATTTTAGGGATGTTGACTATAATACAGAGAATCCAAAATATGATGTGTTTTTTATTGGTCGTCGAAAAGGACGTGTGAAAAAGCTTAAACAGTTGGCTGACTATTTCGAATCTAAAAACATATCGTATTTATTTTTAGTTCTAAGAGATCCGAATGCTGATGATGTGGATTATAAAAATTTGAGATATATATCATATATCCCATATGAGGATATGATAAAGACGTATGTTGCAAATTGTAATTGCATATTATCACTTTGTGGTAGACGAGCAACAGATCCTTCTCTAGCCTACTTTGAATCAATATTATATAGAAAAAAGCTACTAACGGATGCAATGATTATTAATTGTATTCCATTCACCAATTCTAATAATCAAAAGAGTTTTTCCAAAATAAATGAGATTCCTATTGAGTGGATAAAATCTAATCATATAGATGAGTATTCTATGGAGCATTCTAATTTTACTCCTTTGTCTTTTTTAAGACATGTTGCGCTAGATTATCAATTGTTTAATTCTAATTTTAATTATGGTAATGATTATTCCTTATTGGCTCTTCACTATTCAAATATAGGATGGAAGTACCAAGAAATGGGAGAGGGTAAAATATATGATCATAAACTAGAATCTATTGCCTTAATTAATATAGATGCCAAAGTCAGTGTTCATCAAAAAAAATACGGATGGCAGTCATCAATCGTATCAGATGAAATTTGTGGTAAAACTGGAGAGTCATTGCCTATAACAGCCATCAAGATTCACTCTGATACAAGTAAGTTAAAGTATAGAGTTTATATCTCAAATATAGGATGGACTAGTTGGGCATCTGACAGTGAGGTTTGTGGCATTACAAACGAATTATCACAGAATGATCAGCTATTGTATATTCAAGGAGTACAGATAATTGTTTCATGTTAAACTCGTTAATTAAAATTAAGCTTGTATATATGTGATTATTATTAACAAATAAAAATCCCTATGCTAATTATAAGATTTTTATATTCTTTGTAAACAATATTTTTAATATTTATTATTGATATTTGTTTACAGATTTAACTCTGCATTTTACATGATGCTACTATTTAAGGGGACATAGATTCAAATTATGATATGCGATGCGATAACAGATGTACTGTGAATGTAAGATAGTTGAAGAGCTATTAAACTAAAACTAGTTTACTGAGATGTTCAATAAATCATCTCCATTGCTAAATAAATCATGAGGGTTACTCTGCTGAACGTAAGTTTGAGATTCTAAAAACGAAGTTTTGAAGGAACGGATAATATTCGCGATGTTGCAATAAATGAGGGTATTTCACGTACTATATTTATTCATGGAAAAAGAGATATCTTAGTTATGGAGTATTTGGATTGTAACATAAGAAAAAGCAAATCAAAAAGACTGAATCTATTGATAAACAAAAAGCAGACGATTTAAGGAGTAACAAGGTAAGATCATCTGCCGGTTCTGTAAGTTCTGATGAAAATTGTAAAGCTTCTAAAAACAGGTACAAGAACTACAGATGAAAGTTGATGTAATGACAGAGGTCTTTGAAATATTAAAAAAAGGCCAAGGCACTGATACTGATATCGAAGCTTTGTCGAATAAAGAGAAGTTCCTCATTATCAGTGCCTTGAAGAAGTACTCAATCCTATCACTGCTTAGGCATTTATCGATGTCAAAAAGTTAGTTATTACTACATTGAAAAAGTAAATCAAAAAGAGAGGATAAGTACAAGGATGTTAGGGGCTTGCTAAAAAATATTTTTAGCAATAACTATGAGTGGCTACAGAAGACTTCATACAGAATTAAAGAAAAGCGGGGCACTATATTTCTGAAAAAGTCGTTCGAAGGCTTATGAAGGAAGATGGAATAGAAGTAGTTAGATGCAAAAAGAAGCGTTATTCTTCATACCTTGGGGAACTATCTCCTGCTTTTGAGAATATCGTGAATCGTAACTTATCAGCTTCATCTCCAAACAAAAAAAAGCTTACAGATATTTCAGAATTTGTTACAAGTAAAGGTAAACTATACCTGTCAGTAATCAGGGACTGCTATAACAACGGTGAAATCAAAGTTTATAAAATTGGAAATAAGCCTACAGCAGCTCTTGCTAACGATACATTATCTGAAAGCCATCAAAAGGCTGAAATCTTCAGGAATTAAGCCGGTTATTCATAGCGACAGGGGATGCATTACAGATAGCCCGGATGGATACAAATTACAAAAAATGGAGGTCTTGTACGATCAATGTCAAGAAAGGGCTGTAGTCCTGATAATTCTGCTTGTGAAGGATTCTATGGAATAATGAAAACAGAGTGCTTTTATAACCATTCCCTTGGGAGATCTTTCACTTGATGAGTTAAAGATGTACTTGGATAGATATATTCAATGGTATAACAACGTTAGAATCAAAAATACATTAGGCGGATTGAGTCTTGTTAAATACAGACTTAAACCAGAGTTAGCGATAACTGTCCCGGATATTGTCCGCCTCCTCCATGGAAATAGTACAATTCTTCAGTACAATCTTTAGCAATTATGGTGTGGTGCATCATAGTAATCACATTGACTAATGTGGTATTTGTTGTGTATATAAATAAAATTTGATGTTAAAAACAACGATTATTCAATAAATTTTGTTATGAAATATAAAACCTTTTTTGGGAAAGTTTTTAAAATATTTAATACATGTTTAAAAATAATGATATACAGGCTATTATATTTTATACTTCCTCAACATCATGTGTGTATGATATACGCACCATCATCAAAAAGATATGAAAATTTAGCTATTATAGAATTTTTTTTAAAAAAATCATTATGTCAAATTGAAGAGCTTAATGAAAATGATTGTTATTATACTATCAATAGCTCATCTGAAATAAAATTATGGTATCATTATAATCGTATAAAAATTTTTCATATATATAATGATACAAATCTTCTAAAGGTGTGTTATTATTTAGCTTGTTCAAAGGTGGTGGTTCTAGATCAGACTAATAGGGTTTTAAGTGTGCTAAAGATCGGAAAAAATACAAAATGCATACAAGCATGGCACGGAGGGGGGTTGTATAAAAAAGTTGGATTCGATGCATATCGACATGGGTATAGTAAGGAAAAGGAAGAGATACGAGTAAGAAGAATTCATAGAAATATAGATTATTTTGTAATATCAGATGAAAAGCTTACTGATAAATATTCATCAATTTTTCGGATATCGAAGAGTAAAATTATTCCCTATGGAATTCCTAGAACTGATATTATTTATAAACGTGATGTTATAAGTGATAGAACGAATTTTTATGAAAGATATCCGAGTGCTAGAGGGAAGAAAATTTTAGTTTTTACCCCAACTTTTAGAAGTTATGTTGATATGAGACGTTGTTGCACCGATAAAACAAATCAACTACAATATAATTATCAATGTTGTAAAACTCATCAAGTTATTGGTAAATATCATAATTATTTATTAGATTTTGAGTTAATGGCTCGTGAATTAGGAAATGAATTCTTTCTTATTTTAAGAAAACACCCAACAGTCCAAGATGGATACGAACCTCAGGGTTGGATAAGCGATACGGAATTCCCCAATTCGCTTATGATTTCGGTTGCCGATATATTAATAACTGATTATTCATCGATCCTTTTTGATTTTTGTATAACAGGAAAGCCTATCATTTTGTATGTTCCAGATTTTAAGATTTATGAGGAATATGAGCGAGGTCTATATATTAGACCTGATGAATTAGCGGGGGAGAATAATGTTTTTTATGATACTGAAGCACTAGTAAAGGCTATAAAAGGAAATACATTTACAGATTCTACAAATATTTTTAAAAATTATATGTCAGCATGTGATGGAAATTCTACATCTAGATTGGTTAAATTTATTAAATCATTCGTAGTGTCATAAGGTGATATTCAAGTCGCTCTATATGATTATTACTTAATAATATTGTGGGAGGAATTAATGTTTAACTTATTTTCCAGTTTTGATGTTAAGAACAAATCAAAGGAAGAAGTGAAGAATAAAGCGGATGCAGAAGCAAAGAAGAAAGCAGAGGTAAAAGCCATTAGCACAATAGTTAAGTACATGAATTTTACAGATTCTGCATCAACAGAAAATGATTCGTCTGATGAGTATGTATTTTCATCGTCTAATAACGTTTTAAAAAGAATTTTTAATTTATGTTGCTCTGAAGAAGATGTCAAACGATTTGGTATTGTGGTATTTTGTTACGGGCGTTACAGATCAATAAATATTTTTTCAGCTCTGAAAAAATATGCTAAATCTGGATTGCCTATAGTTCTTGTCATTAATTATAAAAGTACATACGATGATAATTTTTTGAGTGAAATTAAATCAATTGAACAATGGTCGAATGTTTCAGTGATTCAAGCCAAACGCTCTGTACATTTGGTAACTCTATTGATATCCGCATTTAAATTACTTAAAACAGAATTTGTAGAAATTTTTACTGCGTACGACATTCTAAATCCTCGCTCTTTTGAAAATAATTCATTGTCATTGATTAATTCTCAAGACCAAAAATTGTTTTTTTTACCAATTTCAGTGTTGAGTTCTTGGTATTTTGAAAATAATACATTTTTTGATGAGATGTTTGATATTGTACAAGAATTTAACAACGGTAGTATTCATTCTCGTATCATATCAAAATTCAACGAAAAATTATTACTGAGTTTGTGGGATCTGTCGTATATATCAGGTGTGATTGTCAATACTCAGAAAATGTTGCCATTACTTACGTCAATGAAAAATGAAAATGACGCTTGGTTTCCCTTAAAGTTATTTTCACTATTGCCATCCGATAGTATTGTTGTCTCTGATATGTCTTCATTGTTTTCTCACAGGGATCCAATAGATATCACTGTTACGGATATTGCAGTTATTGGTAGAGAGATTATTTTTGAATTGAGTGAAAATCAATATGAATTGTCAAAAGTAAACGTGTGTTTAGATAAATTATTATTATCGATAAAGGATATATATATTAATTTTAAATTAAATTATGTAAAAAAAGCTACCTTAATTGCAGTCTCTGCGTATATTATTTATCAATGTGAACTTAATCATATAAAAATGGAGGATTGGAAAGAGCGTTTTAATCAAGTTTTTGATTTTGGACTTATTCTAAAGCAAACAGCTATTTCAAAACTATTAAATGATTTTGTAGATATGTTCATTGATAAATCAAGCTCAAATATAGATCTGTTTATAGTTGAGAATTTTGGAATGAGCGATATCAAAGACTCTAAGTTCTATCAACTCGCAAAAGAAGAGTTTACTATTGATTATTTGCTTAAACGTTCTAATTTTGATTATTATGATTTTAATAATTTAATCATTAAGATGCATTCTAAGGCTGCAAAATTAACTATTAGTTCTGGTAGTTTAAATAGAAATATGTTATCCGGTGGAGACCGGCATTTAACTTTGTGGCATGGCTTGGGATGGTTGAAGAAGACAGTAGTAAAACCTGATAAATTTACTGTTGGAAACATTGTTTGTTCTTCCGTTACATGCGCTCCGCTGTATAAAGAGCATTTTTATGCATCAGATTCTATTGGTTTGGGTAGTGTTCAAACTGATTACTTGTTTGATGAGGAGTATCGAACATCAAATCGTTTAAAAATTCGTCAGAAATACAATATTCCGCTGAATGCTGGATTGATTTTCTTTGCGCCGACTTTTAGATTAAGTGATTTTGATGGTTTATCATATTACAATTTTGGTATGGATATTGATTTTTTTGCTGAAGAGTTAGAAAAATCGAATTTATATCTTATTACAAAAAGGCATCATGTATTTTCAAGTATTTTGGCTGATAGAGGAATTGATACATCAGGAGTAAAGAATTCGAATAACGGTCATTTTATTGTTGATGATTTTTTTAATTTTTCGGAACTTGTTTGTGCTTGTGATTCATTTCTTACAGATTACTCATCTGGATTGTATTATGCTTTAGCAATTAAAAAACCCATATTTCTTTATGCTATCGATGTGAATGACTACATGAAGGGAAAAAATGGGTTTGAAATTTCGTATCCAGATGATATACCTGTTCCATTTGTTGGTGTCCCAGATCCTAGTAAAATAATTGAGGGGTATTTTTTAAGTATCAAAAATGTAACTTCTATGCAGTATCTAAAGTATATGGATGAAAGTGTTGGGAGCTGTGATGGAAATGTTGGTAATAAGGTAATTCAATATATTAAAAATACATATTTGTGTGGTGCGTAAATACCAAGGAACCGCCCATAAATTAATGTTAATTTCCAGAAAAACGGTAACTTTTCAGATTTATGGTTTATATCTTACATTTCGCAGTTGAAGCTGGTTAATTTCCTATTGCCTCAAAAATGATAATTTTTTAAAAATTATCCACCATAGGTTTTCTGGTATTTGTTCCCCAGTAATTCCAGTATTTGGCAGGCCTGATCGCTAATGTGAAAGAACAGCCTTTCCCTATTTTCCAGAATGACAGTGAGAACGGTGCTGAATATCTGGAACACGTACCGCATTGTTATTTTGTCAGTGAGTTTTCTGAACTGTACCCTTTGTCAAGGACATTTAAAATTTTAGTTATCCATAATTTCGGACAACTAAAATTCAAGTTACCCCATTCATTAGACATGGCATAAATTAAGTGCCCATTCTATTGGACATACCTTTAAATTATGAGATAGGTACTCTCTGTATTTACTACGGGATACCCCCGTACTTGTCCTCAGTTACCCATTAGCGAAAGTAGCATGCTGAGAGTACCGAGGGAATCTATATCACTCCCTAATTAGGGAATCCTCATGTCTGAGTTACGTTGCTGATGTCTGTTTCTACTTGTTCTGTTCCCAGTTCCGAGGCTGTCTTTACCGGCTTAGGAGGGACTGGCTTATTAGAAATATCCAATGGATATATTCCTGTGGTATAGAACTGGTAGAATTCGTTAGGTGAGAGCTTTGCAAGTTCCCATTGATAACGGCTGTTATTGTAGTAACCCATGTAGTTATCGACAATTTCTTTGACCTCAGAAAACTCCTTACAGCCCTTTATGTTGTCCCCTATATGATCCTTCATGTGCCCATGAAAACTCTCCTGTGGAGCATTATCCCAACAATTCCCACGACGCGACATTGATTGGCGTGTTAAACGATCGCAAAAGTTGACCACCTAAACGAATAAAAGTTGACCACCTATAAATTATGAAACAAATAGATAATGGAGTGGTCATGAAAAGATCTAAAAAACATAAAATATCGGAATATCGTATAAAAGAAAATGGGTATTCCAGAATGTTTGATTCAATATTTCAAAATCAGATCCATGAACTTTCTAAACAAGGAAAGTCTATCAGGGATATAGCCAGAAAATTGGGAATTTCAAGGCAATCTGTTCGTAAATACATGAATGGTATTCAAAAACCAAAGGTACGTGTGCAGGACAGTTTTAATAACTATCTGAAGATCAACAGAGAAACAATTAAAGAGCTGTTTCTC
>NZ_KB899643.1:45459-46742 GCF_000378405.1 Succinimonas amylolytica DSM 2873
CCATAAAACGCTACTCTATGGAACCGATATTCGGGATGCTGTCGCTTGTCAGTGTCTTCTTTTCCTTTGGTTCTGCCGAAGCCCCGTCTTTCGATTTTTTTCTGGATTCGCTTTTGTTTTGCTCGTTTTCAGTTTTAGGGTTTTCGGATTGAGGGTGTATGTAGTTAAGCGCAGCCAAAACCGTTTCACTGATACCAGCATCCTCATTTTCATCCAGGTATTGTTTTATAAAACTGCGTATTTCATCGGTAATATCGACTTTCATTGACCGCAGATACTGTTCAGCCATGCCGGCAAGCAATGATTTCGGGTCTGGTTCTTCACATTGGAAATTATCGCTGTTTTCATTGATTTTGGCTGTTTCCAGCCTCATGGCATCGTCGAAAGCGCCATAATCCAATGACAAATCTTCGATTTCTGCGATGCGTTCTTTGTCATTGGATCTCAGGATTTCTATCATTGGCTTTACATGGCCGAAGTAGTCATCATACACGGCCATTATAGTATCCTTGTACATGAGAATCGGCTTGCCCTGACTAATCAGACTGGCAGCGCATGCCAGCGTTCGCTGCTGAGTCAGAATGAACAGCTTTATCAGAAGATCCGGAATCCCCTGAGAAAGGTCGTACAGCGTCTGTTCTATCTCATCCGGTATCACTGGCACCTCAGACGGCAGAACGTTATACTTCCACAATTCCTCTATAAATGTATTCCAGTCCCTTTTGCGATAATGCATTCTATCCCATTGCAGGCATCCCGCGGTTCCGAGTCTGCGGGATACTCTCATCCCCTGCTGGCGTATTTCAAGAATCTTTGGCGTTCCCACAAATATTATGGGCACATTGATGGTGTTTGATAATTCAACGATAAAGTTAAAGAGCTCTGTCTTGCTGCTCCTGGATGCCAGCAAATTCTGCACTTCGTCCAGTATGATAAGTCCTACGCAATGGGCATCGAACAGAGATTCAAGGCGTACCCGCAAACACTCCAGAGTGGTATTTTTCCGGATTCCGTCAGCATAGCTGTTTCCGGTTACCCTGCTGAGCTCGCTGAGCAGACTGACGCACATGGCTTTTACCGAACCGCCGGATGGAACTTCAGTTTTAAGATACACCACCTGATCAAAGACTGCTCCCATCTCAGGGGCGTTGTGATGTATAAGCTGAGGGTACATGCTTCTCATCAGCCGTTCAAGAGCATAGCTTTTGCCAATGCCGCTTACTCCGATCAGAGATAACGTCATGGGAGAAGCGCTTATTCTGCCCCCGAAATTTACTTCGTTA
>NZ_KB899644.1:0-5135 GCF_000378405.1 Succinimonas amylolytica DSM 2873
CCTGAAAGCTACTTCGATGAACATTGGGAAGACATATCCTACGGCTTCCCCCAAAATCAATAGATCTTCCTAAAAATACTTCTCACGTTTCGGAAAAGCAAATTTGCTTCTTCCTCTCTGGTAACTTAGCAATATCTATTTATCTCATTCTTTATTCCGGTGTAATCACTCCAGATTTAGGATTACTGTATCTGGTGTAAAAAATCTGTTACACCTGTAACCCGTAATTTACAGGTGTAACGAAATGATCTGGAGGGTCAAAATCACTGAGCAGAATGAAAGTTAGTGCCGGACAAACCTAGCAAGCAAAAAAGGGACAGACTCAGAGAGCATCGACACACTGTCCATGATGATCACTTTACTGTGGAGTTCAAATCCGGGGTGGGGGTAGAAGTTCAGGGATAGATTATGGTTGCCGGACTTAGTTCCGGCTTTTTTTTTGTGTGTCTCTAATACTGCCTTGCATTATTGCTTTGCTTTCAAATTAATTGCAATATGAAAAGGAGAGTTTTGAAGACAAAAGATAATATGTTTCCTATAACTGTTATTATCCATGGTGTGGATATGTTCTTTTACACCTGTTGTATAAACCATAGTAGATGATCAGACACCGCTATGCACTGGTCGTTGCACGTCGAGACGGTAGTGCTCATGTCACGAAAGTAACACCCTTTGCAACCCCTTGATTTATAAGGCTTTGCGAGAAATTTACAGGGTGTTTAAAAGACCTTATGTCTGTATCCCGTTACAACATACACGTATAGGGGAACATATCAACAGAGACACTTTTGGCTAAAATGTAATCAAAATTTACCGATGTGCAATCCGAACACTCGAGGTTAAGACAATTAAGGCTGTGGTGATTATGACGTGTTCCCAACACAACTTTGGGGTTGTGACTTCGGTTGATATGTCAAAATCGGCTGTTTTTTTGAGCGGGATGAAGGGCAGAACAGCGGTAAGTCAAGGAAGTTTCGATAGCTAGGAAAAAGAAAAAGACTCATCATGAAGACGAGCCCTATGTTATTGAATATAGGCTTACTTGCCAAACAGGTCACTGTGTGTGCCAGTTCTGGTAAGAGTCAGTATCAGCAGACCTTCTTCAATGCGGTAGATTAGAAGCCAGTCTGGTTGAACATGACATTCACGATATCCTGACCAGTTTCCTGACAACGCATGATCTCTATTTTCTTGTGGAAGAGCTTCGCCTCTGGACAGCTTTCGAATTATCTCATCAAGAAGTTCTATTTTCAGATTTCTTTTCCTGGCTAATTTGTAGTCTTTTTTAAATTGACCGGTCCATGCAACATCGTATTTACTCATTCTTCCTTTAAGTCCTTCAAAGCTTCTTCAACGTCAGAGTAGCGCTTTGCGTCAGGATCTTTGGCTATGTTTTCTGCCTCAATCATGGCCATTATTGTTTCCCTGTTTGGTTCCTCAAGTCGGACATTAAATGGGAAGCCTCCTGCTCTCAGAGATTGACGCATAAAAACATTGAAGGCGGTTGCCAAATTTATACCGAGTTCATTGTACATCGCTTCGCACTGGCGTTTGATTTCGCGGTCAACCCTAAAACTGTAATTCACTGTTGATGAAGTCATGGTAATCTCCTTTTTTGTGGTTTCTAAGTAAATTGTATGTATGTTGTATGTGAATTGCAATTATTTTGTAGTGAATTTGCAGTATATTTCACAATCAAAGAAGGTTCGATAGCTCAGGAAAAAGAAAGGCTCATCATGAAGACGAGCCATATGAAAAGATCTCTTTGATGATCGAAAACTACTCCTGCTCTTTGCCAACCTCTACAATGTCACCGGTCTTGAATTCGATGGTCAGCCAATCGGGATGCACGGTTATTTTCCTGATCCAGTGCCTAACCAGAGTCTCATCAAACTCCGTGAGCTCCGAGCTCTGACTTCTTATGAATTCTCTGAGTTCTCTGATGCGGCTTACGGTTTCATTACGGCGGTTCCGGCAGTTGTCCAGCTCAGCCCGCTGTTCCCGTACCTTCTGAAGCTCTGAAACCACATGGCTGTAATTCTTCCTAGATTCAGCCAGGTTTATGAGCTCCTGCTGCAGTGACTCTTCTTTTTTGCGGAGCCTTTCCTCTTCGCCGGGATTGTTTTCCGCAAGCAGTCTTTCGATGTTACGCTCCATCTGTTCCTGAAAACCATCCCGCTCCTTCCAGAATCCGTTAAAGGCAGAGAGGCATGCCGTCTTGAGCTCGTCCTCTTTTACTGTTCTGGCATGGCAGGTGAGTTTGGTCTTTTTCGGATAAAGCCGAGTCAGACAGCGCCATACCACGGATTTCTTTCCGCGGTTGTTCCATTGGGTTCTGCGGAAGTTCTCTCCGCATTCGCAGCAGAATACAATCTGGGAAAAGGCGTGATGACTGCTGAAGCCGCATTTCCTTCCGTTCGCAGTTACGCAGGTGATCCGGCGCACCAGTTCATCCTGCACCTTGAGAAAAAGGTGCTTCGGAATAATGGCCTCATGGTTACCCTCCACATAATACTGAGGCATGATGCCGTTGTTCTTGACTCTGGTCTTGTTGAGAAAGTCAGTGGTATAGGTTTTCTGGAGCAGGGCGTCACCGATGTACTTTTCATTACGGAGAATTTTATTGATGGTGCTGGTGTACCAGATTTTTGAGCCGCTTCCGGTGGGAATGCCGTCACGCTCAAGTCCGGCCTTGATTCTGTCCATGCTGTAGCCCTCCAGGTATTCCCGGTAGATGCGTCTTACGATTTCAGCCTGTTCCGGATCAATGATGAGATTTCCTTCCGCATCCTTGGTGTAGCCCAGAAAACGGCTGTGGTTAACCTGCACCTTTCCCTGCTGGTAGCGGTACTGAAGCCCCAGCTTTACGTTCTGGGATAGAGACTGGGATTCCTGCTGTGCCAGAGAGGCCATTATGGTCAGGAGTACCTCGCCCTTGGCATCAAGTGTGTTGATTGATTCCTTCTCGAAGTAGACCGGGATGTTCTGTGCCTTGAGTGCTCTTATGTGCTTGAGGCAGTCCAGGGTGTTTCTGGCAAAACGGCTGATGGACTTGGTGATAATCATGTCGATTCTGCCGGCTCCGCAGTCGTCCATCATGCGGTTGAACTCGGGACGGTTTTTGGTATTGGTGCCGGAAATGCCGTCATCGGCGTAGATGCCCGCCAGCGCCCATTCCGGATTTTTGCTGATGTATTCGGTGTAGTGTTCCACCTGGGTTTCGTAGCTGGAGGCCTGTTCTTCGGTATCAGTGGATACGCGGCAGTAGGCGGCAACCCTGAGTCGCGGTTTATCCCTGACGGATGAGCCGGTTTTGCCCGCATGAGGCTTTGCCGGGATAATCTTAACGCTGGCCATGAGTGTTCTCCTTAATATTCTTGATCTGTATTCTGCCGTAGAGCCGTTCCGCTCTGCGAGCCGGGGTGTCTTCTTCAGTTGCAGTTCCGTCAACATCATTCGTAAAAAAGAACTCTGCGGGAACGGCTCTATGGGGACGGGGCTTAAACAGATTTAAGCGGTTGAGTTTTTTCGCCCGGCGCTCCTTTTCCTCTGTGGCTCTGCTGAAGGTTTCGGCATCTACGATAGCGGGGTAGAATCTGTCTCCGAGATAACACCGTTTTGTCAGAATTGCGCTAATGCCGCCGTGGGAATTGCCGATGCCGGTCTTTTCTGAAATGCCATTAAGAGACATGCCCTCAAGGTAATATCTGAACACACTGCGGATAAGTTCAGCCTCATTTTCGTCAATGACAGCCTTGCCGTTTTCAATCCGGTAGCCAATGGGTATTTGTCTTGTCATTCCAGTTTCTCCTGCAAGGCAAGTCCGCATTTAAGCTCAAAGCTGATGTGGTTCCTGTCCATAACGGTTATTCGGTTAACAAACCTTTTGAACAGCTCTCCGTCAAATTCTGTCAGCATGCGGTTTTCCCCGGTAAAGGCGATAAGTTCCCTTATTGCGGAAATGACAGAGCCGGAACCTTCGGCGCTTTTTTCAAGAGCGGCAATCTCCGCCTTGAGTTTTGACGCATGTGCCTTCAGGGTATTAAGCTCCCGATTGCAGATGTCGGGCGGTATGTAGTTGCCTGCCATAAGCCTTCGGACGGAGTAGGTCTTTTCGGTATTCTTCTCTAGCTCTTTTTCCAGTTTGGCAATCCGCTTCAGCTCCGCATCGGAGGAATTCTTTTTGAACTCATCAAGGTAGGGGCGCAGAAGTTGTTTTCCGGCAAAGATGAGCTTGTTCATCATGACGCAGAAGGCGAACTCTATGTCATCCTCCCGGGAGATAATGGCATCATGATGCTCCGTTGCCAGGAACTGTGCATGTTCGCCTTTTGTGTTCCAGTGCCGTCGGTACTCATCATCCGTGAAGGTCTTCTGGTAGAGGGCATCCCCGGTATAAACCTCGTTCCGGAGAATGCGGAAAATGGTACTGTGAACCCAGCCTTTGCGCTGTCTTGACATAATGCCGTCACGGTTAAGACCGGACGCTATGACACTTGCACCTTTGCCTGACACTGCTTCACGGAATATGCGTTTCACAATCTGCGCCTCTTCGGGGTCAATCTGAAGATCTCCGTCTACCCGTCTGTAGCCGTAGGGCGGTGTGCGTACCTTGAAAGTGCCGTTACGGAACTGTTTCCCGAAGCTCCATTTGGTGTTCTCTGAAATTGATCTCGATTCGCTCTCTGCAAGAGAACTCATCACCGATAGCAGCAGTTCGCTCTCCATGGCAGAGGTGTCGATGCCTTCTTTCTCAAAATGGATGGGAATGTTAAGCGATATAAGCTCACGCACCAGGGCAAGACAGTCGGCGGTGTTTCTGGCAAAACGGCTTATTGACTTGGTAAGCACCATGTCTATCCGGCGCAGGCGGCAGTCCGCCATCAGCCTCTGTAGTCCCGGTCGTGTGTCGGCTCTGGTGCCGGAGATGCCTTCATCGTAGTAGACGTTCACCAGCTCCCAGTCCTTATGTGCTCTGATGTACTCATCGTAATGTGATCTCTGTGTTTCAAGACTTTCCAGCTGTTCATATTGTATCGTCGAAGATGAACCAGACAGCCAACCAGCTTTGCCTTATATGTGCCGTCCGGATTCTTCAGCCATTCCACGTCGTACCATCCATCAGTGGAGATTAT
>NZ_KB899644.1:5845-16428 GCF_000378405.1 Succinimonas amylolytica DSM 2873
TGTTCTTCAACTTTTTTGGCTTGATTTTGAAAGGCTTCAGTCTGCTTCTGAATGGTTGAGGTCTGCTCTTGAATGGTTGAGGTCTGTTCTTGAATGGTTGATGTAAGTTTTTCGATTAACGAGTAAAGGTTGTCCAGTTTGGAAGTATCAGTATCGTGCTGATTAGCAGGAAGATTGTTATTTGTGATCTTCGCTTCCATTGCAAATTCCTTCAGCAATCCCGATTTTTGTGTGCGGTATGGTACGGATTCACCAGCACTTTTGTCAAGAATCCCTGAAGCCTTAAAAAGACGGTTTAAGACCTAATACAAAATTTGTTGAGTGGTTAAGAAGTGTGCTTGCAGGAGTGCGCCTCAGATAGGAGTAGAATTTTTGGTTGAAAGTAGACGATTTTGGTTATAAACGCGATTTGCGTTGATAATTGCGTCCTGAAGTGGTATTCTTTGTTATATACCAATACTAAGTACGAATTATCTGTTTTTAATGATAAAGGAAAATCTAATGAAACTCTTAAAGATAGTAGTTGACGGCTTGCCTCTTTTTAAAGAAAAAATTGATATATGCTTTTTTGCACAACAAAGGGTATCTGAAGAGCAGAGAGATTATCTATATCCACTTTTTTCAACGGTTTTTCTAAATACAACAAATGTTTTTGCTGGAATTAATGCGTCTGGTAAAACATCTACCTTAAAGGTAATTCTTTTGTCTTTGCAACTACTTTTAAATAGGCCAATTAATGATATACGTGAAAAAGATATATTGGGACAGTCTGATAATGTCACGTTTAATCTATTTTATTATTTAGAAAGTACAGCAGAGATTTGTAAATTAGAGACAAATATCGCATTCAAGAAAATGGGTAGCGAAGGCCCAATTTATAGGATCGTATCAGAAAGATTATGGGGTAAAAAGGCGACCAAAATTACTGCTCGTACACATCTGCTAGATTTTGGTGATGCAGAACTGTTGATTGAAAGAAATAATCAAGAAAAATTTTTGGCCGAAGATATAAGTATCGTTATTGCAAAAAACAAAGAAGTCAACGATACGCCTGAAGTTATAAGTCTTTTGAATTTTACAAACATTAACGTATTACCATTCAAAGGAAAAATTCCGATCGAAATAATTGCATATCTTGATCCTTCAATTGAGTATTTAATTTTTGAAAATGATGAAAGGCATTCTATTCATTTAAAGTTTAAAGGGGAAAATGAAATAGTTCTATTTAATCCTATAGAGTTGAATAAATATCTATCGTCAGGCACTATTAGAGGAATATTTATATTTACTTTGGCTTTGGATATTCTTCAGAAAGGTGGCTATATTCTGGTTGATGAGCTTGAAAATCATTTCAATAAAGAGATTGTTTGTACAATCATTAGATTTTTTAAAAGTTATAAATTAAATAAAAACGGAGGAACTTTAGTATACTCAACACATTATCCTGAACTTCTGGATGAAAATGACAGAAATGATAATATATTTATAACTAACAATCAAGGTGGTATAACTGTTAAAAATTTACGTGATCTTTTGAAAAGAAACGATTTAAAAAAGAGTGATGTTTATCAAAGCGGAATCCTAACAGGTACAGCGCCTTCGTATAATGCATATATTGAGTTGAAGAGAAAATTTGAATCTTCCATTATTCCAATTAATGAGTAATGGGAATTAATATAGTGATGAAACTGTCAAAATTTAAGGCTTGTATATGTGAAGGAGCTGCAGAGAGAGCCATATTGGATATTCTGTTAGACAACGATTTGTTAATTTTTGCAAAAAATGAACTTATTAATGATGATATTATTAGATGCAGGGATGCAAAAGAATTCGAATCAAGATATTTGAGAAAGAAATTTGATGATCAAATTTCTGTCATTCGTATTTTGGATAGAGAGAAGGAAAATTTTAAAATCAGTAAGCCTTACAAAGACAAGATTGACGTAGTTAATATTGTTACATCTCCGGAGATAGAGATGCTCATTATTTGTAGTGAAGATAAGTATGATGAGTATAGCAAGGTAAAGTCAAAGATGAGTCCTAGCGATTATTGTAAACAGAATTTACCAAAATTAAAGTATGATAAGAAGTATGAAACCGTAAAGGCATATTTCAACACGCCGGAAAAATTAGTGAATGCAATTAAGTTGTATCATCAAAAACATCAATCTAAAGGCCAATATACGTTATTGGATTTGCTGAAACAGGGCGTGTGAACCGAGGGTGTAATATTAAGTGTGTAAGTTATGTTCATCACAACTTACGCATTTTATTATTTTGAGAAAGTGCGATACATTTTAATAAGGATTATTAGATTTATGAGTGACGCACTTATGGCACCCTACAAAGAAACGCAATGAGTTTAGTCAGGCTATTGCCAAATCAATTTTGGAAAATTATCAGCCTAAAACCGTAGCAGAAATGCAGAATGCCCTTAAGGATATATTCGGACCGATGTTCGAGGCTATGCTTCAGGGTGAAATGGATTCGCACCTTGGATATACAGCAAATGATCATGGAGTTAAGGAAACTGAAAATTGAAAAAATGGTTACACTCACAAGAAATAGCGTTCTTGCTGATTACCGGGGCTGACAGGAAACGGGAGAATCAGTGATCTCAACGAGATCCGGATTATGCTGCGGACTCGCAGGACAGGAAATAACGGGAAGAACAAGACCGGGAAATGATTCACCTCGGGAGATCCTCTCTTTGAATATTTTGATCCACTTGTAAAGCATGGAATTACTGATGCCATGACTGAAGGCATACTGACGAACTGAAAGATTACTGGCGGCGCAGTCGGTAAGCATTTTGGCATACTTCTCGACTATCGCCTTATTTGAAGAACTAACCATCGGAACCTCCTGATAATTTATCCGATGGCTACAATGGTACCTAAAACAAAGTGGTTTTATCAGACCGTATATCTGGGAAACTTACGTTCTGCTCGACAAACTTAACGGTGGCCGTCACATTGGCACCGGTACATTCCGTCTTCCTGCCAAATCAGCAGACAGGATCATCAAAGCCATTGCTGATGAAAGTGTATTCCGTCAGATTGGAACCTGCATCAGAGCCTATCGCACCGGGAATCGTATATTTGCTGTTGATTCAAATGACATGGCGATGTTCGTTCCTGAACGTGGTGAAATTCCTATTTATGAAGGTGCTGATGATTTCAGAAAAATGCCGGTGGACAGTTGGAAGCTGGCTGCATTCATCAAGTGCGAAGCGGATTTTATTCATGATGCGACTTTCGATATCGAGAAGTGCCTTGATAAGCGTTTTGGCAAAGCATTTGCCAGAGCAGAAACTGATGCGTTTATCAACGGTACCGGAGAGGAAATGCCTACCGGTATTCTGAATGATGTCGGAGGAGCCGAAGTTGCTTTTACTACAGAGAGTATAACCTATGACGATCTAATCAGTCTGTATTTCTCCGTGGAAGCGGAATACCGAAGAAAGGTATATGGCTCATGAATGACGAGACGGGCTATGACACTCCGCAAGCTCAAGGATGAAAACGGCAACTATCTGTGGAACCACAACAGCGATACCATTCTCGGAAACCCTGTCGTGATATCTGAGTTCATGCCGTGTGCGGGATCCGAGAAGAAGCCGGTGGCCTTTGGTGATTTCAGCTACTACTGGGTTATCGACCGCAGGCCTGTAATCATGAGACCAGTTGTAGAGCGATTCACCATTAACGATCAGATTGGCTAATGCCTGCTCCGTAAAGGTATTATTAGGCACCGTGATTATCAGTCTGTCTTCAGTCTGCTCTATTTCACCGGTAAAGCCTTTTTCCTGCAGATGATTAAGCAGTCGGTCAACGGTCTCAGAATCAACTGTGTCAGGGATTCTGAGTGTTCCGTCCCGTTCCAGTGTGCAGTCACCGATTTTGTATGACAGGCTTGGAACCTTCTGATAACAGGGCAGCGTGTGCAATGCTGCCGCAATCTCGTCTGCCAGCTTAGGCCTCTGCTTTGGTTGTAGGTTGAATTTAATGTTTGTCTGCATATATGTACCTTCCTTATTTATGTTCTGTGGTCGGTACATATATATCCCTCTAAGGGGAAGGTATAGCAAGTTGTATACGAAATGAATTTTATCGATCAGAATAGAAATGGCCAAAAAGCACCCGAAATGCCTGAGTTTTATTGATTTTGCGAAATTCTGCTCGGAATGTAATGTGTGGGTTGTGGTATCATTCCGAGAATCTGAAACATGGCAGATAAATAATGTCTTGTCTTTGAATTTATAATTAGAGCAGGATTGATGTCTGAGCAGAAGTCCTGCATTGAAGCAATTTAATGATTGATTGGGAAATGTCGAATAATGGATAATCAGGTACATAATTCAATAGTAAGTTTTAGATGAGGAATGTGAAAAACTTAATACTTTGAATTAAAGAAACGGAGATAAAGGAATTGCAAATGCGTCTTGTTGCAGATACTGTAACCGGCAAAATTGATGTTCGTAATATTAAAATTCCTGAATATGAATTTGTGGAAGAAGAAACAGATAATATTGTGACGGATTCAGAAAACGAATTAGAAACGGAGTAATAGGTAACCATGGCTGGTAAGCAAGAACTTATTCCTAATGACAACCAAGGTGATGTAATCATTTACCAAGCTGAAGATGGTAAAACAAAGATCGATGTCCGCTTTGTTGATGAAACTGTATGGTTATCACAGCAGCAAATGGTGGAATTGTTTAAAACCTCTAGAACAAATATTGTTGAGCATATTGCTCATATATATGAAGAAGGAGAACTTGATGAAATTTCAACCTGTCGGAAATTCCGACAGGTTCGTCAGGAAGGAAGCAGAACCGTTTCACGGGAGTTGCCTTTTTATAATTTAGATATGATTATTTCCCTTGGATACAGGGTTAAATCTATTATCGCCACTCACTTTCGCAGATGGGCAACTGAGCGCTTAAAGGAATACCTTATCAAAGGATTCACGATGGATGATGACCGCCTGAAGAACCTTGGCGGTGGCAATTACTGGAAGGAACTTCTTGAGCGCATCCGTGATATCCGTTCATCCGAAAAGGTTATGTATCGTCAGGTTCTTGATTTGTACGCTACCAGTCTTGATTATGATCCTAAAAGCAGAGAATCTGTTGCTTTTTTCAAGATGGTTCAAAATAAACTGCATTACGCTGCCCATGGACACACAGCCGCAGAGGTCATTTACGAACGTGCTGATGCAGACAAGCCTTTTATGGGGCTGACTTCTTTTTCCGGAGATTTTCCGACATCTAAAGATATAGGGATTGCCAAAAATTATCTTTCGGAAGAAGAGCTGAAAATTCTGAACGGAATTGTTTCCGGTTATTTTGATTTCGCAGAAGTTCAGGCAATGCGCCACAATCCGATGCATATGAGTGATTATGTGGAGCATTTAGACCGCATCCTCTCGACTACTGGTGAACAGATACTTGTTGGTGCTGGAAAAATCAGTCATAAGCAGGCAATGGATAAAGCAAATCGGGAATACCAACGTTTTCTTGTGCAGAACCTTTCTCCGGTTGAAGAGGCGTACCTGCAAACCATAAAGGAAGTAGCAAAAACTGCTAAGAAAAAAACGAAGGAGAAGTGATTATGCCAAAATTTACTGATACCAGAGAGAGTGGTTTTGAAACATTAATTGTTAAATGGCTTGTTGAGCACAATGGTTACGAAGAAGGTAATAATGCTGATTACAACAAAGATTATGCAATTGATGAAACAAGACTCTTTCGTTTTTTAAATGAATCTCAGTATGAGCAGATGGAAAAACTCGGAGTATTCCATTCAGAGCAGAAAAAAAGACAATTTTTAAATCGTTTGCAGGGAGAAATAGCCAAGCGAGGCATCATAGATGTTTTTTGCGAAACGGCATCAACGTGTACCCGGCAAGCCTTATAATGTTCTACCTTGCTCCTTCTGAAAATAATGAAAAGGCAAAAGAGAATTTTGAAAAGAATATTTTCAGCGTAACTCGGCAGCTACGCTACTCCAATGATTCGTCAAAACTGACTTTGGATTTATGTGTGTTTATAAACGGTCTACCAGTTATAACTTTTGAACTTAAAAACCAGTTTACCAAGCAGAACATTAATAATGCCGTGGAACAGTATAAATCAGATCGAGATCCAATAAAAGTTTCACAATTCTACGGACTATAACCTCTAATTTTCAGTGTTTTGTGAAACTGTAACCTTTCTTGGTCTCCCCCTCGGTCTACGAGGTGTTGTTTCGGACTGTTCTTTTACCTTGGGCTTTCTTCCTCTTTTCTTTGGTTCAGGTTTTGCTGCAGGAACTGAAAGTCCCAACTTTTCTAATGTTTCCATTACTGTATTGAGGGTATGAACCCAGTATTCGTCATCTGATGATGCCGGTACATTTAAAGGCGCATCAGTCATTCTCCATGCGGATGACAGATCATCCATCATTTCGCCGTATGACATTTCTTTTAGAACTCCAGACTTCTGAGCCTTATTGATAATCCTGCAGGTTATCAAAGTAGAAATGAAGTTCACGAATTCACTTCCTATTACAGCAAAATCTCCCTGAACCCTTGTTCTGTCCAAATCTTCATCCATCTTGTAATACTTAAACACCATCTCGAGTTTCCATCGTTCTTCATAGCACGTATAAGCAACAACAGGAGGCAGATCCTGATCTGATTCTAAAACAATCAGACCGAATTTATCTTTTTTGTCACAGTATTTCTCATAATCAAACCCTGAATCCTGCTTAGCTTTAGTTAGAAAGGTTTTAGCTTCAAGAGATGACTTTGACTGATCAAGGAATGCATACAGATACCTTCCGCCCTTGATTTGTTTTTTACAGTAAAGAACATTGGTTGCAATTCCAGAAAGAACCCCCTGGAATGACAACATGTCATTATCCTTTATTCGTACGTCATTCCGTTTTATAGGAGTAAGGAAATGCAGGTTCGGTCTGCTGTTGAGCTCATTTTTAATTTTGCTTGGAGGAAAACCTTTGTCAGCAACGATGATACCTTTATCGATATTGTTGTTTCTTATGAATGTCGAGTAAGCACTGGCATCAATACAGTTACCCGGAAATACCTGTGCGCAGACCGGTTCCATTTTTTCAATATCGTATGCGTATATAACAGAGATGTCTTTTGTGTTTTTTACTCTGGCTTTGTAAGAGAATGCTGACAAATCATTGACCGTGCTGTTATCCTGCTTGAGTGTCCCATCAATCGCAATATGATGTTCTGCCATCACTGAACTGATTCGTTTCAAAAAGAACGCTTTTCTTCTGTCTTCATCAACTCCAAGATAGTCAATCAGATTGCCAAGAGAGTTCTGTGAAACAGCAGCTCCCGGAAAAAAGACACTGGTAAAGGTTCGCCGGTAGTGAGCTGATACACGGCTTAAAGGTGTAGACGGTCTTATTACTCTTATGATTGCCAGCGACATGATGGAATATACTTTTCCAGCATCATATACCGCGAGTAAATCATCTGTTATGTCGTCACATACAGATTTTGCCAAAGCTACAGAACCGTAGGATAGCATCTTAGGTTTTGCCTCTGTCGAAGCTTTGTTATCAACTGGAACAAACTTAAAATTGATGATATGTCCGACAACTTTCCCATTATGCGGCTGAGGATTTTTTCCCGGTACGTATTTAACCGCACTCCGCTCACGTACAGAATACCTTTTAGGACCATCTCTGCCAGAGTCTTCAACAATAGTATTAACCGGTCTTTTAACCTTTCTGATTTCTTCAGGAACCTTCATAAAAACACCTCTTATATATAGTCCGTATTATATCATAAACGGACTAATAAAGACATAAAAAATGATAATTTTGCAAAGAAATCACTAACTCTTACGATAAAACAGGAGTTAAAAAGGCAGATTATTTCCAAAAAACAGGGGAAACAGATGAATTTTTGATATGATTTGAAAAGAAAAGACCTCAGAACAAGAAGCTTTCTATAGTCCTGAGGTTTGTGAAAGTTTTACTTAGGTTACTTTAATTTTACCGCCTAAATCACTATTCTAACCGACAGCCACACGAACTGCCGGCTATTCTCATTCCTACACCCCCTAGTTTGCCGTTAACCTCGTCGCCAAACTGCCCATTCTTTCAAATAGCCAGTTTCCCGGACAGGATTTCTTGGCAAACCAAGCGATGAACGGTCAGGAGCATTTCGTCATCCTTAATAGCGTACGCAAGGGCTTTTTCTCGGTCAGCAATCCATACCAGCTTCCGCTTGCCGTTACGTCTGCAGATGTCAGCACAGAGCTCGACCAGTGCACAATGGAATCTTCTATTTCCTGTTGCACAGCTTCTTTTACAATAATGCCTTCGGGACAGCAGTAAAATTTGAAGACCTCATGGCATTGAAGAAAGAGCTGATTGTTCGCAGGAAGTTTTCAGATTTGAATTGATTTTCGATGTGGCAAACACCATAATATTGACGTAGCAAATGTTATGTCGGAGGCTGGGCGTGAAGAATCTTATTCTTGAAATCAGAAACCGGTTGAATGCAAGTCAGGAAGATTTGGCTAGGATGATCGGCATCTCCTATGCAACCGTGAACCGGTGGGAAAACGGACATTCTCAGCCGAACAAGGCAGCTCAACTTCGCTTGTACGATATCTGTAAGGAAAGAAACATCGATTTGGAAGATATTATTCAAAAGAAGATTGAGAAAAGTGTTGTGAATGTAAGCAGCAGCTCCGAAAAAGTCTTATTGTATCATAGTTCCAAATCTGGCATTAAAGGTCCCATTGCTCCGATAAGCAGAGAACGCTGTGATTTTGGCAAAGGGTTCTATATGGGGACGGAGCCCTATCAGCCATTGACGTTGATCAGTGATTTTGAGGAGTCGAAGTTCTATGTTATCAGCTTGGATATGACTGGGTTGCGTGTGTTGAATGTAAACCCTGATCTGGAATGGGCGATGCTTGTGGCTTATAACCGGGGCAAGATGGACGAAGCGAGAGGGACATCTCTTTACGAGCACTATGCTGCAATGTCAAAAGGTTATGATGTGGTTGTAGGCAGCATCGCCAATGACAGAATGTTCTATGTATTGGATAACTTCTTCCTGGGAAACATTACGGACAAAGCACTTGTCATGAGCCTGTCTGCCTTGCAGCTGGGAGAGCAGTTTGTTGCGATTACCGAGAAGGCTTGTGAGCATGTGAAAATTGAAACGGAGATTGAGTTATCTCATCTGGAGCGTAATTTTCTCCGGGTTCTGAGTGAATCAAATCGCGTGAAAGGCGTTAATCTTGCCAATGAAATCTGTAGAGATTATCGCAGAGAAGGCCAATTCTTCGATGAAATTCTGAAGGAAGCCAGGAGGTAAGGATCATGGATAGCATTCAATTAAAACTTTGTGATATCCAAGGTCGTATGTTTGAGCGTTCTACCGCCTACGCTAGTGAAGGCTTCATCCGTGATTTCATGAATTCAGAGGTAGCTGAGCATTTGGATTCTCCCTACAATAAGCTGCAGTGGATGGGAGAAGAATATCTGATTGATGAACTGAAGGATGAAAAGACGCTGGGTACAGATGGAGAAAAATATTCTCCGGAAGTTTTGTACTGGATTGGTTATCTGTATCGCTACTGGGCCTGTACACGAGGCGAGCAGAGCAAGAGAATCTACCGCCAGGCACCGGCAAAGACCATGAAGCGCAATTATATGGCTTTTCACACGTTTGATCCGGATGTGGCGATTGACGACCTGATCGAAATTCATCGACAAAGACAGAAACAGCGATAGCCAGAACCTGAACGACCTCGCCTATGCGGCGGTGTTTTTCTATGTTCAAAGATGTTTCATCCGTAAGCGTAACAGCAATCCGCGTTATATACGTTATTTTAGAATTGGTATTAGGTCTAAAGTGCTGACTTTAGACCTAATACGAAAGTTGTAAATATGAAAGGAATGTTCAATGACGCTAACGCCTATTCTTACCCTAACCCCAAAGGTGCTGAATAGGATATTAACGTTGGCATGCCATATTGGTTTGATGATTTTTAGTGTTATTACCGGGTGAATTTTTTAGGGATAAATGATGCGTAAAATTAAAACATTAGCTGTTGTTGGCACTGCTGCTTTAGCCGGATATGGCGGCTACGAACTGTATAAAGATTATACGGATCCTGATCCTGTTCTTGATTCTCCATCGGATATTACTCAGGTACTCATATCTAGAATTATAGATAACGATATTAATTCTCTGACTATAAATTATGAGTTTACCAGATGTCAAAATGACAATGAATACATAAGTGTGTTAGCAAATTAAGCTTTGTCTAAAAAATGCTAATAATTCAATTTACATTTGTCTATTTTGTTCAATTAACATTTGGATGTTATTTGAGAGATGTACCTATCGAATGACAGAGAGGGATCTTTGTCCAGGGCTTTTATGAGAATCAGGTACTTCAGCCAGTAATTCCCAAGCTGAATGGTGGAACTGCTGAGTATCTGGCTGAAGTTTTGAGCAAGCCAGTTTTCTCCCCAGAATGTGATGCATTGATCTGCAAGTGTCGGAGAAGTTATAAAAACACCGTTGTTCCTGCG
>NZ_KB899645.1 GCF_000378405.1 Succinimonas amylolytica DSM 2873
AAACTGGGATACCTCTCAGGTTACCGATATGCATGCCATGTTTGCTGAAGCAGAAAGCTTCAACCAGCCTATTGGGAACTGGAATACCTCTCGGGTTACCGATATGAGTAAAATGTTTTACAGGGGAAAAAACTTCACTTATGTCATCAGAAAATAGGATGCTTCCCATGCTATTCTGCCGCCATATGCATCGTGTGCACATGTAAATTGTGTGTTTCCTTAAAAACTGGCATAATCCCTGTGTGGTCTTTATGGGAGGGTTCCGGCTGCCTGCGGGGTTTTCCTGCAAACTGACGGTGAGGGGATGGGGCACTTTTCCCCGCAGGCGGTACAGACGGCTGTTTAAAGGCTGTTTCTGCCCCCCCCTGTCCGGGGAAGGAATGCCATGGCTAATATAATAGGAATGAAAGACGATGGTACTGCCGGAGATAGTCTCTCTATGTCAAACCAGGGAACGGACTCCTTTTTGCAGCTTCTTATTGACTGTGCCCTTGCAGAGGAAATGACGGCATCGCAGCTGGCTCTGACAGAATTTTTTGAGGAAAGGAAATATGTGAACGGATATGCGCCGGGGACAGTTTCCTTCGATATTGATGAAATGCCGTGGGATGCGTCATGCATGCAGAATGATGCCGCCTGGCTTCAGCAGCTCCTTAAGAGAGCCCGGGATCCGGCACTATGGAAAATTTCAGGCAAGCCTGAGGATCAGATCGTGTTTCAGTGGCTGGATCAGTTTGTCAGGATGGCCGGGCGGTTCTGCATGAAAAATGGCAGACGGTCTTTGGGTTCCGGCGGTAAAAAGGCCGGTATCTACTTCAAGAAGGGAACCGGGTGGAAAGCGTGCCGGGATGAAGGAAGAAAAATCTATACGGCTGAGCGCAGCTGGAGAGGTTTTTATGAACTGCGTCAGATTGACAGGGATACCTATGACCGGCTCGGAACTGAACTGCCTGGTGATGAGACTCCGATCAGCCTGATCCGTAAAGGCCGCCAGCTGGCTGAATGCGACGACGACTACTATACCTGTCCGTATATTGAAATCAGGGATGAAAATTACGCTGAGCTTGCGCCCTGGGCCGATGTGCACAGACGGATTGCCCTAAAGCAGCAGATTTTATGCTAAATACAGGTGAGCCCATTTCCCTGTAAAACAGCCGAAACAGGGATTTGTTATGGCCCCGGCTGTCTATGTGCCGTTCTCTCTCTGATATGCAGAAAAGACAGGTATGCGAATGGGGCTTCGGCGCATGCCGGTGTATTTAGTCCGGAGGGAGTAATTTGATGGATATAGGTGCCGCGCTGAAGAGAGAGTTTTCCGGATGGAAGGCCTGGCAGGCTCTGTGGATGGTGTTTTCCGTTGTGGTCATTCTGGGAGTTTCCCTGTATCAGGGGGATTCTCCCGCAGGCATTATCGCAGCGGTTTCCGGAGTAATCTGTGTGATTCTCTGCGGCATGGGAAAGCTGTCAAGCTACCTGTTCGGAACCGTGAACACTATCCTCTATGCGTATATGGCCTGGCTGGCTGGGTATTACGGCGATGTCATGCTGAATCTGCTTTACTATTTTCCCACCAATATTCTGGGCTGGATTCTCTGGAGCCGCAACATGAACACCGCCGCCGGTGCCGTCATTATGAAAAGAATGACTCTCCGGCAGTCTCTCTGGCTTCTTCTTGTCTGCATTCTTGCCGTGGCCGGATATGGCTGGTTTCTGGATCTTATTGGCGGCAGCCTGCCTTTTGCGGACAGTATGACCACGGTACTGTCGGTGATCGCCCAGATTCTTATGATAAAGAGATTCGCGGAACAGTGGGCGATCTGGATTTTTGTTGATATCGTGTCCGTAATCATGTGGGTTTCCGCGCTTTCCGGGGCAGGAGCCAGCATCGCGGTTCTTCTGATGTGGTGTGTTTTTCTGGCAAATGCGGTCATTATGTTTGTCTGCTGGTACCGGAATTCAGTGCGGCCGGAGCCCGGTTCCCGTGATTCCGGCAGGAGATCCGGCTTCCTGGAGAAGAGCGGATCTGACACGGCAGAGGAGCATCAGGAGGGCCTTTAAATGACAAACGGAAAAAAGTACGGCACCGGGATGTACGGCGGCTGCTTTAACCCCCTGCATCTCGGGCATCTGGAATGCATTATCAGGGCGGCGGGACTCTGCCGGGAGCTTTTTATTGTCATTTCCTGGAGAAATCATGAATCCGATGTGCCGCTCAGAGTGAAGATAAGATGGGTGCACAGCCTTACCCGTCATCTTGGAAATGTGAAAATTATCCCCCTGGAGGACCGGCTGACCCGAAAGGAGGACTACACGGAGGATCTCTGGCTGGAGGATGCCCGGAAAATCAGGAAGCAGATCGGAAAGCCTCTGGATGCGGTGTTCTGCGGCAGTGATTATGATGAGACCAGCTTCTGGAATACCTGCTACGAGGAAGCAGATTTTGTGGTGTTTCCGCGGAACCGCTATAACTCCACCGCTATCAGGAGTGATGTTTTCGGCCACTGGGACTGGATGCCGCAGGCGGTAAGAGCCTGGTATGTGAAAAAGGTGCTGATAATCGGCGGGGAAAGCTCCGGAAAATCCACCCTGACCATCAATCTTGCTCACTATTACCGGACGGTTTATCTCGAGGAGGTGGGGCGGGAACTTTCGGAACTGTCCGGCACCGATGTCTGGATGCTGCCGGAGGATTTTACCCGGATTCTTCTGGAGCACAAGAACCGGGAGCTTCTGCTGGCGGAACAGGCCAATAAGGTGCTGTTTATTGATACAGACTGTCTGATAACCCGCTTTTTCATGGATTTTCTGGGCGATGAGGAAAGATCCGGAGACATTGCCGGAGCAGCTTCCGGGGCTGGCGGTACAGAAACTGCGGGAACAGCAGCCGGAAACCGCCTTCTGGCAGATGCCATCGCCGTTCTGAACAGCTATGACCTGATTCTTTTTCTGGAGCCGGATGTGGAGTGGGTGCAGGACGGAGATCGCAGCGAGGTTATTGCCGCCGACCGCAGGAAGTACAGTGACATGATAAAGGAGCTTTACTCCGCACGCGGTTTTAATTTTGAAGTGATAAGCGGAGACTATAACAGCAGGTTCGACAGAGCCGTTTCTCTGGTTAGCAGGATGCTGGCTTCTTGCTAGTGTCACTTTGGAGACCGGGGCGGAGGCGGAACCGGTATTCTGATTGCTCCGGCCGGTGTATAATCCTAAAGGGCAGGATTCCGCCAGGGCTTAACAGGTCTCGCGCGGGCGGTGTTCCTGAAATACTGCCTGTCATTCAGATGCGACCGGTGTTTTTTCGGGCGGTTCATGTTTTTTCCTGTCCTATCATAAGTATCAAGAGGTTCCTATGAAATTTTCCGGAATTGCCGTGCTGCTGTCAGCAGTTCTTTTTTGTTCTTCCGCTCTGGCGGATTCCGATACTGCTTTCAGGCAGGAGGTTGTCGGATACAAAAAATGCATGGATATGGCCGAATCCAATACCGATATCATTGACTGTACAGACCTGGCCAGAAGGCATTACGACCGCAAGCTGAATGCCAACTACAAGGCCGCTATGAAAAACTGCGAGACCCGGAGAGAGATCACGGGAAGCAGCGGCGTGGATCTTTGCAAGAAGAAACTCAGGGAGGCCGAGAGAGCCTGGATCAAATATCGGGATCTGATGGCGGAATACCTGTATCAGGTCAATCTGGGCAGTATTGATCAGATTAATTCCGCCGGTTTTGTTGCCGAGGAGACCAAAAAGCAGGCTGATTATCTTCAGGTATCCGGATTTGAGGACTGAGAAGTGATATCCGGAGATATGATCAGGGGGTGAAATCCGGGCAGGCTGTTCATGCTGCTTATGGATTTTATGCCCCATTTGCCCCTCCGGAAAAATTGCTCCGGAAGCTATCCGAATAGCTGATACATGAGATAGTTCCCGCCTTTCCAGAGCTGCCACAGGAAGAGGATTACGAGAGTGATCCCGATGATGGCAATGACCAGAACTGCTTTCTGGCCGGTGGCCTTTACTGCCCGGTGCTTATTAAAGGCCTCCAGAATCAGATTTCTTTTCCGGAAGAACCTGCTGTTTCTTTCCTGGGCCAGAACAGCATCGTCCGTGTATTCCGCAATTTCTGCAAAATATGCCAGAACCGCATCTATGTGATATACCCGGATTTTTGAGACGCTGTCATCGTCGTCGCCGGCATTTTCTCCTTCTCCCTCCTCCTCCGGAATCCATTCCAGTTCTGCGGCAATGCTGTCAGATTCTGGGGCACCGTACATTTCCGGAAGGGTGGGCAGCGGCTTCCGGTTATGGTGCCCCGGCCCGGAAAAGCCGTTTGACAGCACCGCATTGAAGCCCATGCTTTCCGCCAGGGACAGGAGGTGCCGTTCCACCATGCTGCGGGAACAGGGCATCATGGGTGAGCAGGAAAAGTGGTACGGAATACTGAGGAACAGCCGGCGGTTTCCTGAAAACTGGTTCTCGAACTCCCGGATGTCAGTATCCCGGGAAATAAGGATGCTGCGGAATTCCCGGAATACAGGATGCATGCCGGAGGATTCTTGGGATCCGGAGGCCGCATCAGAGGAGGCTGCGGCGGTGCTGCCTTTAGGGGCGGCGGTTTCCGGTTCGCCTTCACCGGGAAGCGGCGGAAGTCCGGCGAAGGCCCGGGCCTCCGGACTGTTGGGGCCTCTTCCTGCGGGAGGCAGAATATGCACCGCCTCCCGGCCTTCAGCGGTGATGTCAACCGTATAGTCGCAGAGATCTCCTTCCATGAAGTTTTGCACCTGCGGGGAATCCCGGTAGAAGGAGGCCGCGTGTCCGTCAAAAATGGTTCCGGGATTTCCCGGTACGGCCTTGCGGGTAATTATGCCGCGGTGTCTTCTGATCATGCTTTGCTTCCTGTGTTTGTCGGGACACGATGATTTTACCTGATTTCAGACTTTGCGTATGCCGTTTCCGCGCGAATATCCGGAATGCGTCAAAAGTCTCTCCGCCCCGGACATTAAACCGGAGAGGACTATTCTGTCCGGGGGTTATTGTAAGGTTCGGGATATCCTGCTGCCGCAGTGCAATTTTTGAGGGATGGCTTCCATATTTGGAAGCGGCAAGAAAGAGGCGGTTTCTCTTCCGGTATAATTTTTTGGGGAGATTTGCCCGGAGAAAGGGCTTCTGGAGAGGAGTATCAGGATGAGATGCGGGGTTTGCTTCAGGCACTGCGACCTTGAAGAAGGAAAAACCGGAGTCTGCGGAGTCCGGACTTTCAGGGATGGAAGGTCTGTCTCCCTGTCCTATGGCAGAATCACCGGATTAGCTCTGGATCCGATTGAAAAGAAGCCGCTTCATCGCTTTCATCCCGGCAGCATGATTCTTTCGGCAGGAAGCTATGGCTGCAATCTCCGCTGTCCCTTCTGCCAGAACTTTGAGATTTCCTGGTCGGAGGAGGCTCTAAGCGGAAATTTTTCCAGAATCGTTCCTCCCGAGGAGCTGGTAATTGCGGCAGAAAAGCTGCGTGCCAGGGGGAATATCGGAGTTGCCTATACCTACAACGAACCCCTGGTGGGCTATGAGTATGTCAGAGATACGGCAAAGCTGGTGCATGAAGCCGGCATGCTGAATGTGATGGTGACCAATGGCACGGCATCCCTGGAGGTTCTGGATGAGCTTCTGCCCTACATTGACGCGATGAACATTGATCTCAAAAGCTTTGATGCCCGCTGCTACCGCCGGCTCATGGGCGGAGACCTGGCAATGGTCAGGGATTTTATTTCCCGGGCAGTAACCGTCTGCCATGTGGAGCTCACCACGCTGATAATACCCGGCGAGAATGATTCCGAGACAGAAATGGAGGAGCTCTCGGCATGGGTGTCCGGTCTCAGGGATGCCTCCGGCCAGGTTATCGGGAAAAGCATTCCCCTCCATGTTACCAGGTTTTTTCCGCGCTTCCGGATGATAGACAGAAAGGCCACGGAGGTGGCAGCTGTTTACCGGCTGGCGGAAGTTGCCCGGAAGAATCTTGATTATGTTTATACCGGGAACTGCTGATTTTCCGGGAAAGCCGTAACCGAAGCACGCAGAACCAGGATAGCAACGGGACTTTCTGAGAAAAATCCGTCTTTAAAAGTCGAAATCGATGTAAATGCCCAGGACTGCAATTTTCTGAGAGGGATGGTGTTCTCATATGGGAATCCGTCAGAAAATGAAATATTGCCCTGTTTCTGAAAGGATAGTTTTTAGAGGGGCTGTGCGTTTCCATTGAAGATGCAGGGGATTATTCAGCATGCCATTACCATGTAAAACAGGAGCCGCTTTTCTGGCATTTATTTCTGGTATTTATTCCCGACATTAATTCCCGGTATTGTCTTCAATAGCGTTTTTTCAGATCAGATCCGGTTCGACGGAAAAAGGGCCTGGAATGCAGCGGAAAATTGGGTGACGCAATATCAGACTGAAGGGGGCCAGGGGCGGTGTCTGTTAGCTGGTGTTTAAAAGTATTTGTATTATTAAATATTTTGTGACAGAGCACTTTGTTTTCGTGTTATTGAAACGGATATTCTTTACAGAGTCTTTGTTATGGGATATTTTCACGGGGTGTTTATCCTGATATGGCACTCTGAATTCGGAATTTTTTCCGGCAGAAGGAGTTTCGGAGACAGTTTTTTTTTTTCGGGAAAGCTGATTTTTGCAGGGAGTTTTTATGGCTGATATCAAATACGAGATAAAGGAGCATATTGGTGTACTTTCAGAAAACAAGAAGGGCTGGCGCAAGGAGGTAAACCTCATCTCCTGGAATGATGCCGCTCCGAAATATGACATCAGAGATTGGGCTCCGGAGCATGAAAAGATGGGAAAGGGGGGGACTCTGACTGAGGAAGAAGTAAAGAATCTCCGGGATGTTTTGGGGAAGATTTCCTGATACTGCGGGGTTTCTGCGTGCACTGTCTGTACAATTCGGGGGGGGGAGGATTAGCTAAGTCCGGGGCTCCCCTTTTTTAGCGCTATCACTGCCGGTTTCATTCCTGTTTCTGCTTGTTTTACGGTCAGAGGTCTTAAAAAATATGCTGGAAAATGGTTTATATGAAGAGCTTATTAACCACCTTATTGAAAAAGAACTGGATAATGGCCGGCAGATCGTCAAAACAAAAGAGATTGATGAAGAGGATTCTTCGAGGATTCTGTCCCGGTATGTAGCTCAGGTTGCGGAGCTGGGATTTAGAAACTGTAAAGGCGGATTAAAGGATAGAATTCATCTTACGAACAGTATAATTCAGGAAATCCGAAAAGAGACTGAGAATCCTGTCATTGATGACTATTATGTGGGTAAAGATAACAGTGAGGATGCAGAAATCCCTAAAGCAGAGCAGCTTCTTTCAGTCCGGGATAAAGAAAATAATGTTGCGGCCATCAATGATATTGAGGAGGTAAGACCTCTAACTTCACTAGTGGAATCCAGCCTTTTCACCGGTGCTGCCAATGAACCGCAGATGTTTACCGAACTCCAGAAGGAAATCGGATCCTCAGACAGAATAGACATGATAGTCTCCTTTATCAAATGGACCGGAATCCGTTTAATAATTGAACAACTCCGCTCTTTCACGGAAAAGGGCGGAAAGCTCAGAATCATCACTACCTCCTACATGGGTGTTACCGAGACAAAAGCTATAGAAGCTCTGGTCGCTTTGTCCAACACTGAAATAAAGATCTGTTATGAAACCAGAAATATCGGGCTCCATGCGAAGTCGTACATCTTTTACCGTAATAGCGGATTCTCCACCGCCTATGTTGGTTCCTCAAATCTGACCTCAAAGGCAGTCACCAGCGGATTGGAATGGAATTTAAAGATTACCCTGAAGGAGCTTCCGGAAACTTTTGCCAAGATTCAGGAAACCTTTGAGATTTACTGGAACTCGGAAATTTTTGAAACCTATTCAAACGGTGATACGGAAAAGCTGAGCCAGGCTCTCAGAGCTGAGCGTTCCTCCAGTAATGACAAGCTTTCGGAAGCTATCTACAGCTTTGATGTCAAACCCTATTACTATCAGCAGGAAATTCTGGATAAGCTGGAAGCGGAAAGAGAAGTGCGGGGGTTTTATCGGAATCTTGTGGTGGCTGCGACAGGTACCGGAAAAACAGTGATATCCGCATTGGATTACCGGAATTATTGTCGGAAAAGGGGGACTGTTGGGCGGCCGAGGCTTCTCTTTATAGCACATCGAGAGGAGATCCTTCGCCAGAGTATGGGGACCTTCAGAGCCGTATTGAGAGATGCGAATTTTGGTGGGCTTTTAGTGGGACCGAGTCTACCAGAGTCTCTGGACCACCTTTTTGTTTCAATTCAAAGTTTGAATTCTAAAAAACTGACCGAATATATCACCGCTGACTACTACGATTATATTGTGGTTGACGAATTTCATCATGCTGCGGCACCGTCATATCAGAAAATGCTAAATTATTTTACCCCGCATATTTTGCTTGGTCTGACAGCCACTCCAGAACGTATGGATGGCGGTGATATTTTGAAATATTTCAATAATCGGATTGCCGCTGAAATTAGACTTCCTGAAGCTATCGCAAAGGGCTTGCTTTGTCCTTTTCAGTATTTCGGAGTAACCGATGATGTAGATTTGAGTAAAATAAAATGGACTTCCGGTGGCTATGATAAACAAGAACTATCAAATGTTTTTTCCTTAAACACTGAAATTGCCAATCGCCGGGCCGAATCTATTTTAAGTAGCCTTAAATATTATGCCGAAGATTTGCCCCGAGTTAAGGGGTTGGGGTTTTGTGTTTCTGTGCAGCATGCTCAATTTATGGCAGATTTTTTTTCCCAGCACGGAATTCCGTCCCTGTGTTTAACCGGTAATAGTGAAACAGATACCAGAACTAATGCAAAATGTTTATTACAGAGTGGAAAAATAACATTTATTTTTGTAGTTGATATCTATAACGAAGGTGTTGATATACCGGAAGTTAATACCATTATGTTTTTGCGACCGACAGAATCTCTGACAGTTTTTTTACAACAGCTGGGGCGCGGCCTACGTCTTGCCGAGAATAAGGACTGTTTGACAGTTCTTGATTTTATTGGTCAGGCTAATCAGAGATATAACTTTGAAGATAAGTTTCTGGCGCTGCTTACCAGAACCAGAAATGGAATTAGCGCTGAGCTTAAGAATGGTTTTTCCTCAGTTCCCAAGGGATGTTATATCAAGCTTGAAAAGGTTGCTGCGGAGTATGTGCTTAACAATATTAGACAATCATACAGCAGTGCTAAAGGGATGGTTTCAAGAATTGCCAGTTTTGAGATGGATTCCGGTCAGAAGCTTACCCTTACAAATTTCCTTGACTATTATCATATGAGTCCCAAGCTTTTCTATAAGCAAAAAGAGTCGTTTTCACGATTGGCGGCTTTAGCACAGAAACAGGAGTTTTCTAATCAATTACTGGAAGGTAAATGCTGGTTTAAGATTGCGGGAATAAATTCAAGAAGATGGATTTATTTTTTGCTGAAGCTGTTTTCTGGATTGTCTTCGGATTTAAGTTTGTTAGATAGTATGAGTCTTTCTGAAAACAGAATGTTCAGAATGTTCTGTTATACATTGTGGGATTTAAAACAGGATGATTTTACTAAAGGGAATGTCAAAAATAAAATTTTAGAGCTGGTAAATAATGATATTGTATTGAGTGAAATTAATGAATTGTTACGGTATAATCTCAATCGTATAGATTTTGTTGATAAGTCAGTTCTTGATTATAATATTCCTTTGGATTTACATTGCTCCTACTCCAGAGATCAGATTTTAGTTGCTATGGATGATTTTGCTCCTCATAACATGCGAGAAGGAGTAAAGTATTTTTCAAAGTTTAAGACTGATGTTTTTCTGATAACATTAAATAAATCAGAAAAGGAATATTCCCCGTCAACCAGGTATCAGGATTATTCAATTAACGAGAACCTTTTTCATTGGCAGAGTCAGAGCACGACATCAGCTGAATCTGCGACGGGACAGAGATATATCAATCAAGAGAAGCAGGGCAATACCGTGCTCCTGTTTGTCAGGAATGCCAAATCCAGCAGAGTGGCGACTACATTTACCGAAAACTATACATTTTTAGGTAAAGCACACTACGCTTCACATACAGGAAGCCGTCCCATGAACGTAATTTGGAGACTCGAAGAACCAGTGCCTCCGAAGTTCCTGAAGACCACCAGCAAGCTGATGGTGGGATAGAAGACTGGAGATAGTGAAAAGAGAATGCAAAGGGCGGTTTTGCGCCTTTTCCCTGATTGTGTTCTATTCTGTTCGGGAATCAGCTCCGTTGCTTTTTCGTAAAAGTACCCAGTGCTTTTGTGGCATTTCCCTTTCTATATTTTCCTATATCCATAGCACATTTCCCGGGAAGGTCTCTCCGCCCCTTTTCGATCTTCTTGTTGTCTTATTCTGATGTCTTTATTCCTATGTGTAAATGGCGGTGGGGTCAAGTAGTTTCTTCGGCCTTTGTTGATAGTGCTGCCAAAACCAAAACTTTGCTGACCATCCCTATGT
>NZ_KB899646.1 GCF_000378405.1 Succinimonas amylolytica DSM 2873
AAATCTTTGAACATAGTTGGTGATGAGTTTCACCCTGATTGGAACTACACAATCAGCCCGAATTTGTAAAGTTTATTTATGCACAGTTCCTTAGTATCTGCTCCATTACCGGAGGCCGTAATATAAAGCCGCTCAGCCGTCCGGCCCGTCAGGGCGCAAAAGGACATTATGAACTGACAGCTCTTTCTGATTACTCCGGCATTCTCATTCTTTCCGAAAAATCCTGCCCGCCCTTCTCTAAAACCTGACTGGTACTGCAGGGCATTATCAGCAGCATATACTGGCACAGTCCCGGACTGATAGCCTGACTGATTTTTCGGCAAGCAACTTCAAATATACTCTTACCACAAATATTTTGTCAATCGTTTCATATATTATTTTTACAATCTATATTTTTAACTATTGCTAAAACCATTATTTCCGCTTGCCAAAACCGCTTCACACTGGGGGTTTTGACCTGAAAACTTTGCAAAATATTCATAATATAGCGTCCCTGCAGCATCTTTGATCCGGTTACGTTTCCAGGATCTTTAATCTCGACAGTTACGAACATCATCAGATACCATATATTCAGTACCTGAATAGCAACATCAGTTATTATAACAGTATATGATTTCACTTAAACATCACCTCATACTTCTGATGAGAAGTACCTTAATATCGCCTCCGCACCGGAATTAATCATCAAAAACTTTCAAAAATGCCCTGTTTTGCTAATAATCCGTCTGTTACAAGTGCACTTTATCCATATTTTGCTAAAAAATGCCTGAAATGCAGGAATCAGTCATCATGATCTGCCTTCGGTATAGGAACGGCTTTGGAAAAAATCCGGAATAATTTCCACGAACGCCAGAAAAATGCGGCCTCGCGGCCATCAGGCCTTTTTTCCGGATTATCTTTTTGCGTATGCGGATAAAGCTTCCTGAGAACCCTGCAGGATCTGCCACAGGAGATCATCAGTCTGGCTGAAGCACGGAAGAATTACAGCTCTGCGGTTTCAGCGCTTCAGAAGGTACGGGAGCAGCAGACTGAACTGGAGAACAGCCGGAACCGCCGTAACGTAACAGTAAGCCGCATCATGGAACTCAGAGAATTCATCAGAGAGGAGAACGCGGAGCTCTCGGAGTTTGATGAGACTCTGGTTAGGCACCGGATCCGGAAAATAACCGTGCATTCCGACAGGCTGACCATTGAGTTCAGGACCGGGGACACGGTGGAGACCGGAGAAAAGCGGGAATAGTTTTCCGGCTAAAAAGCCATTAAAGAAAACTTGCGTCCGTTTCTGTATATATATACTTAGGGGGATAAAGTATCTATTTTTTAAGACAGAATCTCTTCATGAAAATCAAATCCTCCCGGGGTTTTACCCTTATTGAACTTATCGTCGTTATCGTTATTCTCGGCATTCTTGCCGCTGTAGCCGCACCGAAGTTTATGGATCTGCAAAGTGATGCTAAAGCCAGCACCATTAAAGGCATGGAAGCCGCTTTGAGATCTATGGATCAGATGGTCTACTCAAAAGCGGTGCTGGAAGGAAAGGAAACACAGAAAAGTGCATACATAACAATCGGCGAGGGAAGCTGGCCGATAACCAAAGGGCATACTCACCCGAAATGGTTTAAATACACCGAATATACAGACCTTGTGCTGGATGCTGATTTTGATAATGAGTGGATAGCCTGTTCTTGGAACTGGGGACTCTTTGACGGAAAAACAATGAAAGAGGAGATAGATAGTAACAAATACTCTGCCTGGTTTTTTATCCGGGTTCCTGGTAAAGAACAGTGCTCTAACGATTACTTACTCCCTAGTGATACCTGTGCAGCCTACTACGAACAAGATAAAACAACCGGTGAAGTAGCCATTAAGTCTTTCACCTCCGGCTGCTAAGCCTATCCCCTAAGGCTCGTCATCGTGATGGGCCTCTTCATTTTCCTTCTGCTCTTTCCGGTATTCTCTGGTTTTCTCGTTTCCCCATAGATCAGCAAATAAATCTGTCATCTCCTTGCTGGAGGTATTATCGCAGCGGCGGATCTCAGCCCAGGAGCACATCTCCGCAAAGCGGTCATCATAGACAGTTTCTGTAGCAGGGCCTGAAGAGCCATCCCATTTCTGGTAAAGAAGACGCCCAGTTCTTATCAGATCATCAGGATAGTCATTACCCATCTCCGGGGTACCCAGGCGATTAAACACCCCGGCATCAATCTCATAGTAGGCTGCATCACCACGCCATGAAACTCTGGCGGTATAAATGCCTTTTTCCTCATCATAACAGGCCTTCCAGCCTAGTCCCTGCTTGAACTGCATGCAAGTCCTCCCATTGTGCTCAAAAAACTGTTCCGCTTCCCTATACCGCCACCATGGGACAGCTTTTAATATCTAAATCTTTTCCGGAAGCCTGTCTGCCAGACTGAAATCCTGCTGCCTTCGCAGTCATATATATCATGACGGGGGCTGGCCAGAATCAGCTATAGGCATCTCTGTCTTCAGAAATGATTTCATGCTCACGTTCAGAGGTCTCTTTCCGGGGAATTCTATCAATTTCCAGGAAGAGAGCCTTTCATCTCTGAAGAGCGCACAAAACCGTGACCGCTTCACCATCAGCTCCCCTGAAAACTGCCATTTAAGAGATTTCTGGGAAAGCCGCGCAATCCCTGTGCCATGGGTTTTGGGGATCTTAATGCATAAATAGCATTAATTCGAACGGCAGCAGTTCAATGACCTGCGATCCCGCCAGCTCCTAAACAGTAACCGCGGAAATTCCGGCCTCTTCCGGCGTTTCCGCGGCTTTCAGGAAAGATCCGGGCCTGTTCCGGCCTACAGCTTTCAGCTACAGCTGCTCCTCGGGCTCGGCATAGGTAATGAAGTGCTTCAGCATTTCCTCCACATCACCGGCAATACGGGGAGACACAATAACCACGATAATCGAAAATGGATCCTTGCCCTCCCAGGAAGCCTTATTGGTCACCGGATAGCACTCCCCCTGAACTCCGTGAATCACAAAGGGATAGCCGTCCCCGAAATCAAAAATGCCCTTAAGACGCAGCACTGCCTCGCCAAACTGCCGGCACAGCATGGAGAAGGTATTCATCACGCTGATGCGGTTCAGCGGCCGGTCATATTCAAGAGTTACCGTCTCGTAGCTGGAGTGCGTGGGCAAAGCCTTTGTCATAACACCGGTCTGCTTCACCGGGGTCATGCCGGCGGCCAGCTTGTAGTCCTTTCTCCGGGAATTTACCCATTTCATAATGGTTCCCAGATCCTTCGGTGTATCAAAAATTTCAAAGGCCACAAAGGCATCCATGGGAGCCTTGCCCGGAGCTGATTCGAATACCAGAGCGTCAGGATTCAGGTCGTGGGCGGTAACCCGGAGCGCCTCGATATCCTCGGGAGAAATCCGGTCGCACTTGCTGATAATGATCTTGTCTGCCAGCGCAATCTGCTTTACGGATTCGTAGTTCTTTGCCAGCTCGTTCTTGCCGTTCACGCCGTCAAGAATGGTAATGGTTCCGGCAAAGGCATAGTTGTATTCAATGTCAATGTAGTTGAACAGCAGATTGATAATCGGGGCCGGATCAGCAATGCCGGTGGTTTCAATAATTACCCGGTTCACATCCAGTTCGCCGTTATCACGCACCTCGATAAGATAGTGAAGCACGTTTACCAGACCGTCCTGAAGGGAGCAGCAGATACAGCCGTTCTGGAGCAGAATTGCCGGCCGATCGTTTTCAATCAGCTTGTCATCAATGCCGACCTCGCCCACTTCATTGATGATGAGCACGGTGCCCTTCATATCGGGACTGGCTACCACCTCGTTTAAAAGAGAAGTTTTGCCGCTTCCCAAAAATCCGGTCAGGATCTGCAGCGGAATAAGTTTCTTTTCAGACATTTTTACTTTCCTTCAACAGCTTTTCAGCCTGTTTTACTCTTTTTTCAATTTCAGTCCAGTTATCATCCAGCATCAGTCTGGGACTTACAATATGCGATGTGCAGACTGCTGCCACGTTATCAAGAGCCAGGTACTCCGGAATTCTGTCCAGGGTAATCCCCCCTGAAGCCATAAACCTGACATCATATTCCGGATAGAAACCGCCTATAAGGGGCGCGCCGCCCTCCTGCTCCGCGGGGTAGAACTTGATTACCGAGTATCCCAGCGTCATCACCTGTGCCAGCATGGCGGCATTGCGCACTGCCGGGATGTACGGGATATTATGGAGACAGGCATATTCTACAAGAGCGGGATCAAACACCGGAGAAATCATGATATCCATCCCCAGAAACGAGGCCCGGCGAATATCCATAGTAGAACGGCAGGTTCCTGCCAGAAGACTGACATCCGGATAATCCCGGTGCACAGTACTGACAAAAGCCTCCATGAACCGGGAATCCATTTTAATTTCCAGAGTCCGGAAACCGGCTCCGTAATAAAGCTCCACCAGCCGTTCCAGCTGGTCCGGCTTCACGGCATCCACAATGGGAATAATTCTGCTTGCGGCAATCAGCTTCAGAATACGGTCCTGAAAGCATCCCCTGTCACCGGCCAGTTCTATCATGATTTATATCCTGAAACCTTTCCGGAATTCTGTCCCCGCACCAAACCGGAGCCTAAAGAATACCGGTATCTTCCGCAAAGATCAGCGTTCGAATTCATCATTCTCATCATCGTCGTCATCATCCAGACCGTCTGCCAGAGCGTTATAGAGGTCATCATCCTCGTCATCGTCCTCAAAGTCGGCCTCCCGGGTCGCAAACATCGCAAAATCATCGTCATTGCCGATTACCCGGCCGTCGGCATCCACCGCTCTTCCGTCAGCGTTAAACACCACATTACCCGCCCAGGAGCCGTTTTCGTCACTGGAATAGAAGGTTTCCTGACTGATGTTGCCGTTCTCGTCATAAAGCTCCCGATCCGGATCCCGGGGATCATATTTCCGGATTTCACCGTCATCATCATCGCCATTATCATTTTCAGGCAAAAAATCATAATCGTCTTTCCGCATTTTCACCTCCGGCTTTCACATTATCCCGTTTCCGGAAAGGCCGCCCCTCCCGGAATTCCGCACATGATAACTCAGGTGCTATTTTATGCCAAATGCCGGGGCATTTCTAAAATTTTGCAAAAACTGGAGATCCGCCCTGAAATGAAGGGGATCCGTCCGGAATCCCGCGGCATTGCGGGAAAAATTCCCGGCTAGTCATGAAGAAAGGCGTAGATCTCCCGGGCCATTTTCAGGGAAATTCCCGGAACCTTGCTGATTTCCTCAGCACTGGCCCGGAAAACCTCCCGCATGCCGCCAAGATGGGTCAGAAGGCTCTGCCGGCGCTTTTCTCCGATACCGGGGATCTCCTCAAGCCGGGAAACACTGCGGGCCTTCTCCCGTTTCCGGCGATGTCCGGTAATGGCAAAGCGGTGGGATTCGTCGCGGATATGGAGCACCAGCTGCAGCGCCGGGCTGTCCAGCGTCAGATGATACTCCTCCCGGGAAAAGCCGCGAATCAGGGTTTCGAGGCCGGGCTTTCTGCCCTCGCCCTTGGCAACACCGATTATCAGGGGAACCCGGAACGCGTCATTTCCGGCAAACGCTTCCGAAATCACCTCCTCGGCCTGACTGAGCTGCCCTGCGCCGCCGTCGATAAAGACAATATCCGGGATTTTTCCGGGTTCAAGACGGCTGAAGCGCCTGGAGAGCACCTGGTGCATGGCGGCAAAATCATCCCCGGGAGTAATTCCGGCAATGTTGTAGCGGCGATATTCAGAATTTTCGGGGCCTTCTCTTCCAAATACCACACATGAGGCTACCTCCGCCTCTCCCATGGTATGGGAGATATCGTAGCATTCCATACGGGTAATTCCGGTCACTCCCAGAAGCTCCTCCAGAGCCAGGGTACGTTTCCTGAGGGTTTCCTCATGTCCGGACCGGGACTTCAGGGCGGACTCGGCATTGGCTACCGCCAGCTTAAGATAGCGTCCCCTTTCTCCGCCGGGGGCTGCTGTAATCCGGACAGCAAAACCGGCCACACCGGAGATGGCCTTTTCAAACTCCTGATTCTCCTCGCCGGAAAACTCGGTAACAATCTCCTCCGGCAGGGTGCGCGCATTTTTGGAACCGAGATAAAACTGCAGCATAAAAGCCCGGAGAATCTCTGACCGGTCCGTTTCTCCGGTATTTCCCGGAAAATAGTTCCGGCTGCCAAGAATCCTGCCGCCCCTGATAAAAAACACATGAATGCAGGACATGCCGTCTCCGGCCGCAGACCCTATTACATCCATATTCCGGTCAATATCGCCGCTGACGCTCTGCTGCTCCTGCACCCGGCGCAGGGCCAGCATCTGATCCCGCACCCGGGCCGCCTTTTCAAACTCCAGCCGGTCACTCAGCTCCTGCATTTCTGAAACCAGAGTGTTAATGATTTCCGGACACTTTCCCTCCAGGAACATCCGGGCCAGTCTGACCTGCTCCTGATACTCCTCATCGGTGCAGTGTCCGGGAACGCAGGGGGCCAGGCATCTTTTGATCTGCCAGCTGAGACAGGGGCGGGAACGGCTGCGGTAGACGCTGTCCTCGCACTGCCTTACCGGAAAAATTCTTTCCATAAGATGCAACGCCTCCCGCACAGCGCCGGGACTCGGAAAGGGGCCATAGTAATGCCCCTTTTCGGATTTCTGGCCCCGGACACTGGCAATCCGGGGATGCCGTCCCCCGGATACAAAAATATAGGGGTAGGACTTGTCATCGCGGAGAAGAATGTTATAGCGGGGCTGATATTCCTTAATAAGATTGCATTCCAGAATCAGGGCTTCGGTTTCGGAAAAGGTGACGGTATATTCAATATGATCAATGGCTGCCACCAGCTTCCGGGTCTTCAGGCTGTCCACATCCTTCCGGAAATAGGAGGAAAGGCGCTTTTTAAGATCCCGGGCCTTTCCGATGTAGATAATAACGTTCTCGCTGTTAAACATCCGGTACACGCCGCTCCTATGCGGCACCTGTTCCAGAAAGGATGCGCTGTCAAAGGCCATGAGTGTCCCCTGCTGTCCGGCCGGCGGCCGTAAGATGATTGCGCCCTTCATGGTACTCAAATGCCGGTGCAAAATAAAGCTATTTCGGAAGGGGGCTGCGCTCCGGGGCGGGTGAACATAGCAAAGAAAGCAGGGGCGGAGTTAGCTACCCGGCAGTGCTGCGGCTACTTCTGGAGGAGCGCCAGTGCAATCCCCGGGCGCTGATTGGCCTGGCTTAAAATGCTCTGAGCAGCCTTTTGGAGAATATTCTGCCGGACCATGGCAGCACTTTCAGTGGCAAAGTCGGCATCGCGGATCCTGCTTCTGGCGGCCGCGACGTTTTCGGAAACACTGGCCTGATTTCTGATGGCGGACTCCAGACGGTTCTGAACCGCTCCCAGTTCCGCTCTTTTGCTGTCAACGGCAGCGATAAATCTGTCCACAATAGCAAGGGTGTTTTGGGCTTCCGATATCGTCGACACCGGGAAGGGAGTAGCCGGCCCCACCCTGACACGGACGTCTCTGTTATAAGTACGGCTTGCGGTAATATGGAGCCCCCTCACCGGATCATCAACTGAATTGGTGCTGTCATTAGAAAAGACTTCCCCGTCGATTTCAAAGACTGCGTCTTTACCAATCCCGCTTATTAACCAGTCGTTATCATAAGAATAAACTTGAGAATCTGCTGTTACGCTAAATTCAAAAAGCTTAAGGGATTCATCACCGGAAGTACTGATCGAAAGCGGACGGTTGGCATCTCCTCTCAGTGTGCTATAAATATACTGAAAAAACGCCCCATCTATTGCTGATTTTGTTGAGATCCACATAATTGGGGAGTTTTCTGAACGTCTTAACTCTGCACATTTATACCTAATATCCTGTAATGTATCACCATTATCTACCTGAATGGTACATGACCCGGCAGTTGCTCCGGAACCATATGAAAAGGTAATAGTCCCCGCTCCGAAGGTTCTTTCATCTCCAGGAATAGTAACGGTGCTTCCTTCATTATCGACAACAGTCTCGTCAAAATAATGATTATATTTAAAAATTGTGGTAGGACTTAGCGTATTAACCACCTTAACGTTGTATTGTCCCGCAGGCGCATTGGAATCAACAGTCACGTTAAAAGCCGGGGATACACCATTCCATTCACACTCTACCCTTGCACCAAAACCTCCGTCTAAAAGCCGGGTCTGTTCCGCGGGAGTGGAATTGCTATCCTAAAAGTCGTATAACATACACTCAACAATTCTAGTCATTTCTGACTCCAATTTTTTTGAGATACAGTGAGTCACATGCTGTGACTTCTGTACTCCACCTGTATGTCCTAAGTTTGGTTGAAATTTTGACACTTTCTACTGTATCAAACCACTGTAGCTGCAGGTATATCGGGGTATTATTTACCCATGATTTCAGGCGTTTGGTAACAGCAAGCTCATTACTACTTAACTGACCTTCATGAATATCTTTATCAAGTTCCAGTTTTAACTTTCGGATAAGCTCGCAATAATATTCGTAATAACACAGTGCTACAAACTGCACAAACATTCTTCCGCGCAGAGTATCCGAACCCCATACACGAGCTCTTGAACCGTCCGCCTGCTGTTTTTCTGCCCGGAAGAACGACTCTATAGTCTCGCGTTTGCGGTATTTACTTAAACATTCAAAGGGATTTTTCTCCCGGTTGGATATAAGTACAAAGTATCCCTGATACTTATTAGCTTCACTGATAGCCTCATTATCGGGAATAACAGTCAGCTTGCTGCCCCATTTTTTTATCTTAAAGTATTTTGTGGCTTTTTCCTGAGCTGATGGTGACAGTTCCTCGATAGGTGTTCCTTCTTCCAGTGTCCTTTTCAATTCAAGCAGTTCTTCGTTAAAATCGACATTGGCCTGATTGTGTCTGGTCTGACTGAAATATATGTGAATGTAAATCTTCTTGGTAAAGCTCTCAGTATCTCCCTTCTTCAGTCCTTTCTTTTGACTGGCATATTTATGTACCTTTACAAAATCGTGTTTAACAGGAACCACTATTCCGTTTATTGACGGATCAAACGGGCATACGCTACTGAACTGATGCAGAGCATCGGTGTTTTTGTCTATCTCAGGTCTTATCCATTTGATACTGGTCTTTGCGAGTGTAATAAAATCAAAACCGGCCTGAAGCATCTCTGAAATATTACTTTCCGAATAGTATCCGTTATCTGTTATTATTTCTCTGGTCTTTATTCCCAGTGCTGTCAGCTGTTTTAATGCGTTAACCACCGAAGTAACATCGGGAAGATTTCCCGGCTGTTTGGTAAAAGCTACGGGCTGCCTGCTGTTAATGGAATACAGTGTCAGCAGTTTTATTGTTTTTAAACCGTCATGAGCCTTGTTAAAACCAAACCTTGCATCACTCTGATTATTTGAGTAGGTCGATATGGTGGATGAATCATATGCAAGAGCATCATTTTCTGACAGAGATTCACAACGTCTGGTAAAAAATTCCTGCTGAAGTGATTCGTCCATACCTATCTGTTTAAACAGATTATGGTAAACATCCTCTGTTATTCCATCCTCATACGGTAACGGATGATTGTACTGCCAGGTTCGTATTCCAGGAAGAGTCTGTCCATTGGAGGCAAGAAGATACCTTGCAAGTGAAATAATCTTCTGTGCTGTCCCATAATCAGTCGAACCATAGACTGCATCATCTATGCCGGAAACCTGTCCGACGTGTTCTATGATATCCATCATTCCGATACGGGTTCTTTCGGCAGTTACAATTTTACTATCAGCCTCATTTGCATCTGATTTCTTTCTTTTTGCACGTGTTGGCACAGGAATTTCAGAGCCCTTGGGAATTTTAGAGAGTAGTTTTGCACTTAGTATTTTGTTGTACTTTTTCTCCGGATCATATTTGATTTTTCTTTCCAGAACGTAGATATCTCCGTTCTTCTGACGGACATGAACTATAACAGTTTTAATTTCTCCTGAAGGAATTGATGGCATAACTCTCTCCTTTAATTGTGTGTATATTGTATTATAATATACACACAATTAAAAAGCAATAAAAAAGACTGATTTTTTTCTAAAAATCAGTCAGTTTTTTCAAGTTTTTCCGTTATTTTTCTAAAAAGTCGATTTCTGTTATTTACTTGAGTTTATATTAGACGACTTTTTGG
>NZ_KB899647.1 GCF_000378405.1 Succinimonas amylolytica DSM 2873
ATCAACGTTACAGTTGATTGTCATGATAGCATAATAGGGCTAGACTTATGAAAGGTTGTAAAGGTTATTTATGCACAGCTCCTAACTTAGGGAGATTATCAGGTGAGCAATCATGATGTTGGATACGCCTTTTCGGAATTAGGCAGCAGTATTATCGAACTTTATGAAGCCGGAAAGATCAGCAAGAAGGCTGCCATCAGCCTTATCCGCGCAGGCATAGAGGTTGTTAATCGTCACGACGGCAATCCGCAAGAGGCTACTGCAAGCATTGTGGAGGCCGGATACTGCGGTCTTTGCTTCAGGAAGTGTAAGGATCTGACCTCTGTGTTCGATAATGATGATGACCTTGCTAATGGTGTTTACGGGGAGATTGAATACTTCAACGACTATGGGCTCTTCAGGGATTACTGGGATATCGCTCTGCATCACTACCTTTGTCCGAAGTGCAAGGCAGAGGTGATCAGAGATTACCTGGACAATATGTAGCATTCCGGAACAGCTTTCAGAGGCGTTTTCCCCGTCGTGATTAGCCCATGTGCAATTGAGACCATGATTTTCAGGAGGATCGCTTATTGTTTGCAAGGACCATGCGGCGCAGGAAGCAGCCCCGTCTGACGTTCTGGAATCCGGTCAGGTTTTTGGGAGATTCGGGGGCGGACCGTGCCGGGGGGGACAGTAATCACAAATAGCAATCACCGGCCCGGACAGGACTTATGATCCTGTCCGGTAACGCATTACAATTACGTTATCACCGGCCGGTATTTTCTTCCAGTACGGATTTTCCGAAAAATGCCTCTGCTTCTTTGCCAATGGAGATGCGTTTATGACATTGTCTTTAACCTCCCTGAAGAAATTTGAACTTTTCCTGTTTCTGACGGCGGTCATGCTGCTGCCTGGTGTTTCTTTCGGGGATGCCGGAGTGATCCGGAAACCGCATTCCGTTATCTATACCGATAATTTCGCCCTGGCGGAAAAGGCGCATTCTCAGGACTATTCCCAGTCTCTCCGGGAAAACCTGGGATCTCTTAATGACTATGATGTTATTCCCGGTAAAAGGAATCCCCATCATCTTGCCTTTGTGAAGAAAAACAACGGCCGGAGCTATGTTATTCTGGACAGAATATTTGTGAAGTGCTCCCGGAAAACTCCCTGCCGGCTTTCAGAGGATCCGGGCGCTGTCAGGCTCTCGGACCGGCTCTGGGAGGTAACGGTTTCCGACTATGATTCCTGGAATACCCGGGTCAGGGAGCTTAAGGAGATTCCGGGTGTTATCAGGGTATCGCCGGCGTTTTTCTACGGCATTAAGCATGAACAGAGATAGGATGGGGAGAGTTTCGCTATGAAATCAGGCAGCTGCAGAAAAGGACTTCGTATTGCCAGAACCGCCGCTATTGTGTCAGCTATGCTGCTGGCCGGAACGCTGCTTTCCGGCTGCAAGGGTTCCAAAAACTGGCTCAATGACGGGGTAAAGCTGACTATTGTGGAAGAGGGCGATCTGGCCACCGGAAAGCCCTACAGGCTCAGGGCGGACCGCCACCTCCTGGATCTCCGGGCTGAGCATGGGGACGTATCCACGGTAAATCCTGTAACCGGAGAGAATGCCGGAACCAACGAATGGTTCTATGTGTTCTCAGAGGAAAATTTTTCTGCATATGAACCAGCCTTAGCTGATGACACTAAAGCTGACAATGCTGTCACTAATGATGCTAATGACGGTGAAAATTCCAGCCTGAAGGACTTTACCGAAAACTTCCGCGCCACTCTTGCCGACGGCAGAATCCGGAAGGTAAGGCAGACTTTCTCGGTTAACGATCCCCTGCTGCCGGACCAGTGGCATCTCTGGAATATCGGACAGAATCCCTACGGAGTCACTGAGCCGCCTCTTAAGAAAACCGACCTTAACGTGATCCCTGCCTGGCGCATTATTCTCCCGGAAGAGAAGCAGCAGCTGGACGGAACCGGAGTCTATGTGGCAGTGTTTGATTCTCCGGTGGATATTAATCATGAGGACCTAAAGGACAATATCTATTATCCCGAAATTACCGGCGAGGGGATCAACACCGGGCTTTCCCTGGAGCTCCTCAAGGAGTACCCCAGCCAGGCTTCTCACGGCACCTCTGTGGCGGGAATCATCGGAGCCTCAGCCATGAACAGGCTGGGCGGGCGGGGGATTGCCTTTAATGCCCGGCTGACATCCTTCAGCGAGCAGCTCGAAGCCATAAGCCTGCCCCTGATACTTAAGACAAAGCGCATGAACCTGGTCAATGCCAGCATAGGCTCTGAACTCCACACCTTTGACTCGCAGGCGGCGGCTGATCTTTACGAGGCTCTTTACGAAAACAGTATCGCCGTGGTTCATGCCAACGGAAACGGCTTTGATGAGGGGCAAAGCGAGCAGAAGCCCTATTCCTCCAGCCGGTGCTTTGTGATTGACGCCAACTGCGAATTCACTCAGACCAACAATCTTGCCCGTTATCCCTTCAATATTAATGTCGGGGCTCTGAACTCCCTGGGGGTAAAAGCCTCCTACAGCTCTGCCGGTTCCAATATCTGGGTTACCGGCTTTGGCGGCGAATACGGCGGGGACATAACAGACATTCCCGGAAGCAAATCCAGCGCCGCCATAGTAACCACTCTGAGCAGCTACGATCCCAAGGACTTCAGTGATCCCGATGCCAAATCCCCCTGGAGAAGTCAGGATAACATTTACTACACCAATACCATGAACGGTACCTCATCCGCAGCTCCTTCGGTAACCGGAGCTCTGGCTCTGGTGTATCAGGCAAAGCCGGATATCACGGTTTCCCAGATCCGCTATCTTCTCGCTAAAACATCCCGGAATGACACGGTTATGCCTACGCTGGCCCAGACGCCAGAGGAGGTGCAGGATGATGATTACGGGGAAAGCTTCTTCCTGTCTCAGGGCTGGAAGGACAATGCCGCAGGCTTCCGCTTTTCAGATTACTACGGCTTCGGTGTCATAGATGCGCACGCTCTCGTTAAGGGAGCTCTTGCCTGCGACAGCGATCCCGAATGTTCCGCACTTAAGACCTTCCCTGAAAAGTATGTGTCCTCCAACACCAGTCCCTGTGCCTATACTGACACCACCAAAAGAAATGTCACCTGCTCCTTTTCAGATTTCCGCTCTGCAGACGAAGGCGATGACAGTCTGGGGGATACGGTTCTTGCAGCGGATGCCATAACCTTTGATGTTTCCGGGCTTAGCTATCTCCCTGAAGGACTTATAGACTCCTGCAGCAGGGCCGTTCTCTCCGAGGAAGGCTCTGAGGAACGGAAAAAGGCCGTGTTCGATGTCAATCACCTCCTGGAGATCTCCGCCGTGTCGCAGTCCGGTACAGAATTACTGGTTAAAAACATTTACGCTAACTGGGATTACGGCTCCGGATATACAGCAAGAGAAGAAGATCCCGATGATCCCGCAATGGAGCCTCTGGAGCTTGCGGTGTCAGGCTTTTACCGGGAACCTCTCAGTGAGGAGCCTGACAGGCACTACCAGGTAAGCTTCAGAAGCGTCTGCGAGCTTGATGTCAGCAGTCTCAATGAGAGAATGCATCTTACGGTTTACGGATATCCCCGGGGACGCTGAAGCGGTCAGCTCCCCCCGCCTGGTACCCGTCAGTTTTTATTCCTGAAGCTCAGGGGGCTTACGGCCCGTCTGGCACATAACCTGAAAATTCACACGAGGATTACTGATATGCAGACAATGAACCTTAGCAATGGAAACACCATACCGGCTGTTGGTTATGGCACCTGGCAGGCTCCGGACAGCGAGATTACTGTGGCGGGCGTAAAGGCGGCTGTTTCCTGCGGCTACCGTCATATTGACACGGCGGCTGTTTATGGAAATGAAGTCAGCGTGGGAAAAGGCATTGCCGCCTGCGGTATTCCCCGGGAGAAGCTTTTCATCACCAGCAAGGTATGGAATGCGGATCGCGGCTATGACCAGACTCTGGCTGCCTTTGAAAAAACACTTTCCGATCTCGGACTGGACTATCTGGACCTGTATCTTATTCACTGGCCGGCGACCGCTCATAGATTCAGGAACTGGGAGGAAATCAATCTGGCAACCTGGCAGGCAATGACAGAGCTTTACAGGGCAGGACGGATCCGGGCAATCGGGGTCTCCAACTTCAGGCCGCATCACCTGGCAGCTCTCCTGAAAACGGAGGTAATACCGCAGGTAAACCAGATTGAATTTCACCCGGGACTCCTTCAGCCGGATACCGTCCGCTGCTGCCGGGAAAACGGCATCCTGGTGGAAGCGTGGTCGCCCCTGGGTACCGGAAGAATGCTGTCAAATCCAGTGCTTCAGGAAATCGCCCGGCATTATGGAAAATCAGTGGCACAGCTTTGCATCCGCTGGTGTATTCAGCATGAAGCTCTTCCGCTCCCGAAATCCGTGACGCCGGCAAGAATTCAGGAAAACATCAGTGTTTTCGACTTTGAAATCAGCGAGTCGGACATGAAGAGCATTGATCTTCTGGACAATTTCGGCGGATCCGGTCTCGACCCGGACAGGGTACCCTTCTGATTTCCATGAAGGCGCCTCTTCCGGGACGGCGGGGCTCTCCTCCGGTGGCGCTTTTCTGTTATCCTTTCATATGCCTCCGCGCAGATTTGCGCCGGAAAGGCCGCATCTGTAACCCAAATGAGGATAGTCGGCCGGAAGAAACGCACCGCATGGAAAATGTCCTCTTCAATGACCGGATTCGCAGAGGGAGGTGTCCGGAAGCTGGTGCAGCATAGCGCACAGCTGAAGAGGGAGGCTATTTTCTTGCTACCACAATCGGCTGATAAAAGCCTGTTTCTTCCGGAAACTTCCAGACAGCTTCCCTGCAGCCGCTGGCCAGAAGCAGGTTCGTCAGCTCTTCTCTTCGGGTAGCTCTGTATTCGCATTCAAACTTGCTGACCTGAGGTTCGCCCTCGTCATCAATGATGTACTGCGTCAGATGGTAGTTGTCGCCGGTCCAGTCCCAGGTCTGGAAGGAAACGCGCCGGCCCCTGGCTGTCTTATGGATGTATGGCGGTGAATATGGAGGCCTGTTTACCAGAAGACTGTCATAATCACGGATGCTGGCCACAAAGATACCGTCCGGCCTGATCCGGCCGGTGATGCTCCTTACTGCTGATTCCAGGTCTTTTTTTGTGAGCATATGCGGCAGGGCGTTATCCATCGCAATCACAATAGCAAACTCTTCTGAGAAGGTATCAGACAAAGTGCAGAAATCCGCCTGTTCAAAACGGATCCCTACACCGTTTTTCTCAGCTCGTCCGGCAGCCTCGGCAAGCTCTCCGGCACTGATATCCGATGCGGTTACCCGGTACCCCAGCGCTGCCAGTCCGATGGCCTGTGTTCCGATGCCGCAGGCGCAGTCGAGAAGGGTGGCATCGCGGCCAAACCCGAAACCGGAAAAGATCCTGTCCAGTATTTCCGCCTGTTCTCTGGTGGCAGCCTGCCAGTCCAGAAACAGCCTGTCGTACTGAGCTGCCATACTGTCATAAAATGTCTGTGTGATATTCATTTTTCTGTTATTCCTGTCAAATACTGATTGTCAGTCCAGAAGGGACTGTATTGTTTTTTCATAGTCAGAATCGATAAGTACAACCGGTTCCCCGGCCTGCCGAAAGCCGGCGATAATGCTCCTGCTGTCTGCCTTCAGGCTGTCTACTGAACAGTCTTCCGTGACCAGCCGGGTTTCAATTGCCGACTCATATCCGGCAATCTCACCATAATGGTTTTCGATATATCTTTCGCTCATGGCGAGGCAGATAAAGCGGATCGCCGCGAGATACCGCCCGTCAAAATCATGTCTCCAGCGAAACGGGATGCAGCATCCTTCTACAATCAGATTCTGCCGGTTCTCAATGGCCGTCTTTATGATTTCCCGTATGACTGGCCACAGGTATTCCTTAAGAGCTTCATCATCTTCGGGTGCCAGATCCGTATGGCCGCTGCGGATAAGGCCCATTTTAAGATGATCGGCAGACAGGTACGGATAATGGTATTTTTCGAGCATCTTCTGCGCCAGAAGCGTTTTTCCGGTGTGAGAGGCCCCCGTAATCAGGATGATCATAGCCGGGCCTTCAGCTCTTTTTTGACCTTTTCCAGATCGCTGCAGGTGAGGAGGGGAATCAGACGGTCAATTTCCTCAATGCTTTTATCCCACCACCTAAATCTGAGCAAAAGGTCAGTAAGTTCTTCATCAAAACGTTTCCGGATAACCCTTGCCGGATTTCCGGCCGCAATAGTGTAGGGAGAAATATCATGCCCCACAACGCTGTTTGCCCCGATGATTGCCCCGTCACCGATTTTTACCCCGGGAAGAATGACTGCGTTCTGCCCGATCCAGACATCGTTTCCAATCACCGTATCTCCTTTAATGGGAAGATCAGCATGCTCGGGCGGGGTCATGTTCCAGCCTTCCAGGGTATAGAACGGAAAGGTGGAAACCGCATTCATCTGATGATTGGCGCCGTTCATCACAAACTCGGTACCGGCTGCTATCTGACAGAATTTCCCGATGATGAGCCGGTCTCCAAGCCACTCATAGTGATGGGTAACGTGACTTTCAAAATCCGAATCGGCAATGTAGGTAAACTCTCCGACGATGATGTTCGGACTGGTGATTGTCGGCTTTACATAGATTTCTCTGTCATATCCGGCAACCGGATGAACCACGCCAGGATCCGGTACTTTTGTGTTTTTCATGTTCTTGCCTTGCTAAATTCACACTGCCAGTATGCCGATCCGGTATTCAGAATCCTTTCCGGAGTAAATGACCGGGACCATTCCGGATTCTTTATATCATAATATGAGCAGTGTGCCGTCAGTGTTTTGCTGAAATGTTTCAGAACTGCATAATTTTTCAAAAGGGGATGGCCGTTTATGGGCTTTGTTATTCCGGAATTAAGTATAAATCAGTATTTTACACGCTGTGTATGAATTTTTTGTATTAGGTCTTAAAACGTCTTTTTAAGGCTTCAGGGATTCTTGACAAAAGTGCTGGTGAATCCGTACCATATCGCACACAAAAATCGGGATGTG
>NZ_KB899648.1 GCF_000378405.1 Succinimonas amylolytica DSM 2873
GAGGACGGCTCTATTCCTCTGGATAACTCGGCCGCCGAGAGAGCTATTCGTGACTTTGCAGTGCTGAGACATTCAATGCCCAGCGGATTTGGCTCTATTGAGGGAGCTAAGTCTACGGCTGTGTTTTCATCATTTCACGAAACCTGCAAAATCCATGGAGTTGACCTGGAAGATTACCTTGAATTTCTGTTCAGATATATGGGTATTCACAGAGACGAACTGAAAGATGAATCGCTGTCTGATGAAAGAAGAAATACTATTCTTGAGCAGGCAATGCCGTGGAAATTTAAGAAGGCCTAAAGTGCTGACTTTAGACCTAATACCTTTTTTCCTGTGATGTTAAATTCTGATGGGGCGCGAGCGGTCAGCGTTCTTGACCTAAGGGGGCTGATATTTATAACCGTACCGAATTAGGGGAACTGCGCGCCCGGTCTTCTGCCAAATAGTTCCTATCGTTTGTTTTACTTCATTACCAAATGTTGCGAACTCAGCAATATTTGCAGATTATTGTCCCCCTGATCTTCTAAAGTCGGATATCATGAATTGCATTCTTCGATGGAAATGATAATGGGATTTTTTCAGGAGATTGATATGCCGGGACTTCAGATGAAGATTTATCCTGCAGGAAAGGGCAGGAAGGTTTCCCCGGGGTATTGCAGATGATCCTCAAAAAGCAACATTTGAGGATTTAGGCCGGTATTTCGAGTGTGCCTTTGATCTGGATTACTGGTCTCACATTTACCGGTTTGTTTTGGGAAAACAGCTTTATGGCCCGGCTTCCTTCATAGAGAAAAATTCCAGTGACATGAAGTGTGCTATTGGCAGGTTTGCTCTTCCCCAATCCTTTCGACTACGGTGCGGATTTTTCGTTTGTGATTACCATTACGGAAGATGATTATCCGGATGAAATTCTCGCCGCTGACGGCATTCAGGAGCTAAAAGCTGTCGGGAATTTTTAGGGAGATACTTGCTGGGGAGAGGACGGCTAAGACCAGTACGCTGAGCTATAGCTTGCGTAAAAGCCTGGGATTCCGGGAGGAGTCCTGTTTTATTTTGACAGAACGGCTTTTATGACTCCGTTTCTGTCCGGAGTTTTATTTACAATTCCTTCTGTTTTTTTAACTGTGCCGGAGGTTTTTTCATGGCAGCAGGCTTATTCAGGAAACTGTCTCTGATTACTATTGCAACCGGAGCTCTGATTTTATCGGGCTGCGGGGATCCGGTGCTGAATCTTTCGGGCTCGGAACAGGAAAATGCCGTGAAACTCGCAGAATTCCTGAAGCATTACCCGGAGCCGGATCGGGTAATGATTATGGGGTGGCTGGCCGCAGATACGGCCAGCGGACTTGAAATGATTAACGGTAAAAAAGCCTCCGAGGTCCTGAAAATCGTCAATGAGGAGTGGAAAAAGCTTTATGCTGCGGAGGTGGTCGGAGACCGGGAGATCTACCGCTGGGCTGATAGCGAAAAGGTTCCGGTATTCGGGATGAAGGAGCTTCAGGATCTCTGCGACAACGGGATCCTCCCGGTGCAGCAGACTTCCGATTCCGGAGACCGGAATAAAGCCTGGGCCGAAAGGGCAAAACGTGTGTACCGAAACTTCCATGTTGCCTGCCGCCTTTCCGGAACCCGGAAGGATGAGGTGCTTGTTACCCTCGGCAATCAGTCTGAAATGCCGTTCAGCAGAGGTGCTGTCAGGGCGGCGGAGGCTTTTGTGGAATTTTCGGTTCCCGGGGGAATTTCTCCGGGACAGATTACCGAGCTTACTTTCCGCAATGCCGCTTTGGCTCGCAGCATTGCCGGAAACAATGAATGTGTTCCCGTTTACATGGAGTTTCTGGATCAGGAGAACCATAAGAATTTTCATCTTGACTACTACGCTCCGGGAAATGCGGTTACCCCAGGGGAACTGGATGACTATGAGGAATTCCGCAAGGCTGCACTGGAGGAAATAAACGGCAGCTATAACCGGGCGGAGGCCGTTCGGGAACTCTGCGACATGAGCCGGAATGTCAGAGTCCGTACCGGGGATGCTGTGAAGTCCTATATTTCGGCATATCCTGCAGAGCAGGGGGAGAAGTCAAAATGAGTATGTTAGCCCTGAAACGTTTTTCCGGATCTCTGGCAGCTTTCGGATTTGCTGTCCTGACCGGGATTTCACCGGTACATGCCGATAACGACTTTTCCTTCAGGGATGTGAAGGAGCTTGATGATGCCGTACGTCTGGAGTCGGCGATTTATGCCATGACCCCGGCTGCCGGCCTCAGCAAATTTGAGAGCTTTTACATTCTGAGACTGGTAGCCGTCGCGCTGTCCGGAAATCCTGACCTTAAGAAGCACTACTATAAATCCCAGACCTGTGTTTCCGAAGCATTTCATGAGGCCCTCCGGTATACCACTGCCCCGGGGCTGATTCTGTCTTTAAGAAAGGCTCATGATGAAAGAGTTGCCCGGTTTCGGCCAGCCCTGGACAGAAAGATTGCCGCCGCAGAGGCGACCCGCAGAGTTATGGATGACTACCAGAAGCTTTCAGAAGCGATTCAGCGTACCGCGGCTATGACTGCCCGGGAGGTTCCGGAGGATGTGATTCTCAGAAAGTATGTCCAGAGCAAGCTGGACTCCTTCAAGGTATCTCCGGCCGGGAATTCCGGAAAGCCAGGGGACCTGGTTCTGACCTTTGCCAATAATACCGGGAATATCGCAGTTCAGGAGGTGGTTCTGCAGATAAAGCTTATGGTAAAAGGCCGCACCGAACCGCTTCTTAAAATTGACAGGCTCCCGCATGTTTTTTCCCGGGAGCTTATCCCCGGTGATGAAAGAACAGAAACGGTTTCCTGTTCCCCGGAGTGCCGCAAGGCTCTTGGCAATTCCGACGTTTATTCCGAGATTGCCGTTATTGCCATTAATGGTCATCCTGCAGGAGATTTTCGTTATATAAGCCTTTCCGCCGGCTATGAATGGGACTTTAGCAGTGCGGAACAGCATCTTAAGACCTATCGCGAGGAGACATTGCCTGGCATCAGGGCTGCGATGGAGAAAACCGCTAAGGACTATGATGCCTTTATGAAGACCAGAAAATAGTAGACCGGCACCGTCTTCCAGAGAGGTTTTGCTATGGAGCCGTTATTTTGTTACTGATATGTCTGGATTGATAAAGAATGCATGAAGATCGCATGCCGGAAGGATACAAGATATGGTACCGGATGGTGATCATCGCCTGGACAAAGTAATCCTGGCCGTATCAGGAATGAACATAAGCTCTTTGAATATTTTGTTTTGCTTTTTCTGAATGACCTGCCACCGATTACAGTTCCCTGAAGGCTGCTGTCATGTTTGCAGATCTGCTTTCCTGCCGTTCCGTAAAGTCTGGCCCGCCCCGGAGTCTGAAAGTGATCAGGGGCCGGAGAATGCGGATTTATAGCGCTGTAAAAGACGCTGTTTTTCCGCAGGGGGGATTTTTTCACATTTCCCGGGTTTTGAACTGATGCACTCTTTTTTCGAAGGAGAGCCTGGGACGGTGCTTTCGGGAGACTGATTTCCGGAACCGTAATTACAGAAACAGGCCACATGAAAATGAGCATTGACAATACATCTCCCGGTAGCTCTCCGGCAGATCCGGATTATTCTCTGGCACCGGTGCCCGAATCGGCACGCCGGAGCTTTCGCAGCATGTTTTTTGTGATGCTGGGATTCACGTTTTTCTCAGCCAGTATGAGTGTCGGCGCCAAGCTGGGAAACGGACTGGATCTTTCGGGGTTTGTGCTGGCATGTCTGGCCGGCGGAATCATTCTGTCGGTATACTGCTGAATTCTGGCGCATATCGGATCCGGTACCGGTCTTAATATGGATCTTCTGTGCCGCCGGGCTTTGGGAACCAGAGGAGCATATCTGTCTTCCTTTGTTCTGGGGTTTACGCAGATCGGCTGGTTTGGGGTGGTGGTTGCCATGTTCACTATTCCCACGGCGGAACTTCTGGGAATCAATGCATGGTGGCTTACGATTGCTGCCGGGTTGCTGATGACGGCAACAGCGGCCACTGGAATGAAGGCTCTGGAAATCGTCAGTACAGTGTCCGTCCCGCTGATTATGGTACTGGGGGTATATTCCAAGGCTCTGGCAGCGACCGAAGGGGGGCCTTTCTGCTGTATTCAGTCAGTCGGCCGGTCAGATTACGCTGTTTACCGGTATCGGATACGTAATTGGTTCTTTTATTTCCGGGGGGACGGCGACACCGAATTTTACCAGGTTTGCCAGGGGGCGGAAATGCGGCGGTGTGGACGACGGCAATTGCCTTCTTTCTGGGGAATTACGCTGATGTTCTGCTTTGGAGCGGTGGGCGGCGCCTATGTCGGAAAGGACGATATTTTCTACGTGATGATTGCTCAGGGGCTGGCAGTTCCGGCAATTATCGTGCTCGGGGCAAATATCTGGACGACAAACAACAATGCTCTCTATACCGGAGGTCTGGCGCTTTCCAACATTTTCGGGATCCGCATGAAGGTTACTGCCTGGATTGCCGGAACTGCTCTGGCAATCTGGCTGTACTGGAATTTTGTCGGCTGGCTGGCAATTCTGAAATGTGCGCTGCCTCCCGTAGGCATTATTGTCATTCTGGACTATTTCAGAAACCGCGGCAGGTATGCAGCTTCCTATAAGCCTGTACCGGTGAACTGGTACAATGCCGGCGGTATAGTCATCGGGGGCGTATCTGCCAATTTAATCCCCTGGGGAATCGCTGCCGTGAATGCCATGGCAGTGGCAGAGCTGTGCTTTTTTATCGGAGAACTGGCTGAAGGGCGGCGCCGGAATTCCTGAGGGTTTTCCCGGTATTCGTATCCGTGTTCAGGGTGACCAGACCGGGGTATTCCAGCTTTTAGTTATATACCATAAAGCTGTTTAGCGGAAGGTTAAATCCTTATCCCAGTCTGATTTTATAATTCTGTTCGGAAATGATATTATTCCGGCGGCGGAAGGGCACTTTGTCAAGGAGAGGCTCAGGATTTTTCAGGAAGACTTTATTTGTCTGCAGTCCTGGACTTGTGCGCAGGCCTGTCAGACTGGCCGAGGCCGGTAATCAGTTTCCGGAACCTGTTTGGTGTCCCGGGATCTGAAAGCGTGCAGAAATTTTAAGCTGCGGCCGGGTCCGCAATGGTTGTGTGATGTTAAAGAAACTGTCATATTCAGAATATTTCTATGGCAGGAAAGCATTTATGGAGGAAAAACATGACGAACTGTTTTCATGATTATCCGGGAGTATCCGATGTCCGATAATCGCAATCGTAATTCCGGAGAGCAGCCGCTTCCAGACAGAGCTCCTTCTTCCGCACCGGCAGTTTCATCAGGTTCTCCCTGGCGGCGCCGGATTATTATAGCAGCCCTGGTCACGGTTCTGGGGACTGTAGCCTGCATGGCAATGCGGGAGGGCATGACCGAGACGGTCTATCCGGAACCGGGATCCTCAAAGTACTTTTATATTCAGGACTACAGCGGAGTCTGGTCTGAAGATGCTGAGAAATACATATTTAATGAAGCGGTAAGGCTGAATCAGGCCACTACGGCCCAGGTTGTGGTCATGAGCGTTCCCGGAACAGGGTCGGAAACTCTGGAAGGCTACAGTCTCAGGACGGCCAATACGCTGGGAATCGGCTCGAAGGAGAAAAACAACGGTATTCTGATTCTGTTTACTACCGATTTTCCTCATGTTCGCATGGAGGTGGGTATGGGGCTGGAAGGGACCATACCAGATGCCAGGGCCGGACGTATTCTGGATGATTATGCCGTGGATGCCAAAAATAACCGCCGCTGGAACGAGGCAGCTATGAACACCTTCACGGCTGTAGCTGAAGCAGTCTATAAGGACAGCGGAAAGGAGACGCCGGAGTCTCTGCATTTTGTCAGGGATATCCCGGAGGGGCAGCAGGGCAGCACCTTTGGCGATATGAAGCTTCCTGAGGGCCGGGCTGTTACTGCGGATGAGGATTTTCCGACACGGCTTCTTAACGGGTTCTGCGGTTTTCTGGGCCTTATGATGCTGTTTCTCCCTTTTTATCTCGTATACCGCTTTTTCAGAAACCTCTTTGCCGGCGGTGGCAGTTATTCCGGGAGCGATACTGTTTCAGGAAGCAGCTACAGGCACTCCCGGAGATCCGGATACAGCAGCCGGAGCAGTTCCTCAGGAAGCAGTCATCACGGTGGCGGCGGCGGATTCCGTGGCGGTGGTGCCAGCCGCTAATCATCATTCTCAGGAATCTGGTACGGCCGGGGATTTTGTGTGGGCTCTTAGAGCCCTCCTGAAATTTTCCGGCTTTTCCGTTTCTGATCCGGTACTCCGCTCTGTAGTAAGGTTTCAATATCAGTCTTTTCCAGAGAATGAAAAGCTCATCCGTGATGTCCGCTGGTGCAGGAATTTTCAGCGGCGAGAGTTTTTTTGAGAAGCGGGAGATACCGACCTGTATTCCTGCAGTCCTGTTTTGGTATACCTGTGCAGTCCTCCGTATGTAAAAGCAACATTCCCGCAACTCTATTGTCAGATCAGCATAAATAATGTCAGATGATTACGGGCCGTATAATGCAGATCTTGCTTATGCTTATTCGCATGATTCCCGAAAATTCCTTCTGACCTGTCATAAAAGCCCCTCCGAAATACCCGGAAAAAGCTTTCATATGCTATATTGAGGGTGATTTAAGATAACACAGGAACAGAGGCGGTGCCGCAGGCAC
>NZ_KB899649.1 GCF_000378405.1 Succinimonas amylolytica DSM 2873
TTGTGTCGATGACCAGATAATATGTCCCTCTTTTGCTCAATCGGTTTGTCCCAATATCTGAACTTCGGAGATACAATATTGCTCACTGGCTTTGTCTCAGCTTCTGTAACATACTTTACAGCAATGGTGTAATATTGTTTTTTAAAGTCTGGAAGATGTAAAGTTGTGGTAGCCGAATTTTTGTCAGGGGCGCTGCTCGTTTGTGGTGCTACCAGTCGGCCAATCAATTAGATTCCGATCGGTTCTTACATTAGCCAGAAATGAGTTGCCTCTGAAACACAGAGTGTTAGACGATGGTGGCAACACAGAAGAACAATGAAGTAAAAGAAATGAAATAAGGACTTAAGAGAACCACTCCCAATGTTTAGCGACAAACGAATGGTTCTCCTGCATATAAGCATGATCATTCTATCAAATAAACGGTTCCTGGTGGAAGCAAATTGTGTAATAAATTCCATTAGTGCTGTTGGAAAGTTAATAGCATTCCTGAAGAGAAATAACCTTCTGGGTACAGTTTATCGCTACAGATTAAAGAATTCTGTGTCTCTCAAATGCCCATACTGCGGGGCTCCGTGCACTCATTACGGTTACGCTTATAAAATCATTGTTTCTCCTGAAGATGACAGGCTGGATCTATTCTTTTTACCGAGGTGCCAGTGTACCAATAGCAATTGCGTATGCCGCATAAAGAGAGACGAGGCAAAGACCAAATCCAGATACGAAGAAACTGGAATTTATGAAGAATATACCGGCAACAACGTTACCCACGTTGTATTCCCGGATACCCTAGTGCCGTTTGAACGGTATCCGTCATTCGTTATCGAAATTATTGCGCTGCTGAGAATCATCAGAGCAAAGGATTTTCTTCCTGGAGCCTCTCAGGCTAGCCTGGAAACAGACGAAAGGGTTGTAAATCTTAAGGAATTCTGTATTTCTTCCTTTATTAACTATACAAGCCAGTTACTCCGAACCAAAGAAAAAAAGATCCTCAGGGCCAATCAGCCAAAAAAGTCCGTAACCAGTTACCAGGCAGAAATGAAGGCAGTGCTTTCTGGCAATGGCTCATTGATACCTTTGTTTTTACAGATTCCAACGATTCCTTTGTAAATGAGTTTCCCGGGAAAAAATTTGAAAAGCTGGTTCAGAATGCCATGAAGAAGCTGCAATCAGAGAAAGACAGCTTCTTACGTAATTTTCTGAGACGCATTCAAAAAATCACTGTTGTAAACGGCTTTCAGGATCTGAGCAAATTCCGAAAAACCCTGGAATTCATAGCCAGAATTACCCACCTGCACTTCATGAACCGTCTTTTGCTCTCCAGGTTTGTCCCGAGATTCCCAACATACTATCTGGGTTACCGCTATCGCGGGTTCTGTAAGATGTAGTCACCGGCTTACAGGAGTACCCAGAATCCTCAAAATTTACAGGAGATTCACGTGGCAAAAGGTGACAAAAACAGGGAAACAGCTCTGAAAAGACTGGAAATTATCATACCGCTGATAAATTCCAGAAAAGGAGAGGTGAGCTATGCTCAAATTGCAAAGAACGCCGATCTTTCCGTAAAGACTATCAGACGCTGGGTTAACGCTTACAGGAAGCAAAGGATTAAAGGTCTGATTCCGAACTATAAAGGCAGTTCAACTATCAAGAAGACCGGCATCAGATTTGATGACGTTCTGACCAAGGCCATGTCAATGCGAAGAACAGACCCGCATATTTCTGTGAAGAACATAATCTTCGCTTACGAGAGTGAAAACCCTGACTACAAGGGAATAATCAAGCGGTCTACCCTGCAGAGGTATTTGCAGGAACGTCATTATGGCAAGCACGAATTGCTGACTCAGGAAAAAATGGATGGCAGAAAATGCTTCCAGAGATACAGACGAAAGGAGATTCTTCATACTCTGCAGCTTGATGTGAAGGAATTTCCCAAGGGGACTCTTATAGATGCGTATGGTGCTCCATGTTCAGGCTATATTCAGGCATGCATAGATAACTGTTCCAGAAAAATCGTTTCCTACAAAGTGGGAACGGATCAGCGGGGGCATATAGTAAACGATTGTCTGAAGCAGGTTGTTTCTGAAATTGGGATACCCAAACATCTTCATGTTGATAATGGTGCAATTTATAGATCGCGGATTTTTAACAGAGCATGCAAAATATTAAACATCAGGATAATCAAATGCACTCCTTTTGCCGGATACCAAAAAGGAGTTATTGAAAGATTTAACGGCAAGCTTAATGAACTGGAAAATCAGTTGCTGGCAGTCCCCGGAATGAACTATGAGGGATTTAAGAAGCTGGTTGATATTTGGGTTGACAACTATAACCGGACGGCACACAGCATTTTGAAAGAAGGCGGCAAGTATCTTTCTCCGGCGGAGTACTGGAGCAGACATTTTACGAAACATGAAACCATAGATGATGAGACCGCAGCATATGTTTTTAAGGAGTCAATGTCCAGAAAAGTAGGCAAGGACGGTCTTATCAGCATTGGTTCCGCCAAATACAAAGTAAATATAGACGATGCGCCTGCCGGATCAGTTGTTGAACTTCTGGCAAATCCTGATGGTACCTTCGAACAGGTTCTGGCTGATTACAAAACTGAAAAGCTTGAGGTGTTTGAGTATCCGGAACACGCTTCTGCAGAAAAGAAGCAGGGAACCCAAAATACCGACAAGGATATTTCCTTTTTGTATGCACTGCTGAGAAATAATGCCAGAGCCAAAAACCGTTTTAAGGATGAGGCCTCCTTTATTAAGGAAATGAATGATTTCCTGTTTGGCACTTCTGGCCGCAAAAACAAAAATCCGGCAGAAATCACTGCAAAGGATACTACGCAGGAAACGTCGGCAAAAACCAGCGTTCCCCAAAATTCTGCAGAAACAGAAAAACGTCCGGCGACTGGTGTTAAGACCGGAAACGGGAAAGTAGAACGCGGACTTGGTAATAACCAGTCTCCATTTCTAAATCTGGATAATAACCTGGAAAACAGCTAGGGAGGCTTGTATGCAGGACAATATAGGTTTTTTACAGAAATTTGGCATGATCAGAGTCCCCTTTACTTCAAATATAGGACTGGAATACCTCAGCAGGCCCGAACAGTTCATTGATGTTATGAATCGCCTGAACTATGTTGCCGGGAATCAAATGTTTGCGGTGCTCACAGGAATTGTTGGTGTAGGTAAAAGCACTGTGCTCAGGGCTTTCAGCAGCAGCCTGTCTCCGGAATCCTTTGAAGTTCTCTATGTATCTCAGAGCAACCTGTCACCGCGATGGCTTTATTCAATTCCGCTGAATCAGCTGGGAATAGATCCCAGGTTTTACACGAACGATGCCAAGAAGCAGTTCCATGAGGCCTTGTTCTCCCTGACAGCAATTAAGCACAAAAACGTTGTGCTGATTGTTGATGAAGCTCATCTGATAAATCATCAGACCCTGCAGGAAATCAGATTCCTGCTGAATTGCAAGTTTGATGCGGGGAATCCTCTGTGCCTCATTCTTGCCGGACAGAACGAACTCTGGCGGGTACTGGAACGAGAAGAGAATATGGCAATTGCTCAGCGTATCGACATGATATGCAAAATGACAGCACTGACTGACGAACAGGTCGGCATATATATAGCCTCTCATTTGAAATATTCCGGAGCCACTGAACGAATCTTCTCCGCGGAATCAATAGAAGAGATAAGCAAAAGATCCCAGGGCATACCGCGTCTGATCAACAAGATCTGCACCCATGCTTTGCTGTATGCGGCTTCCCGGGGTGAAGAGCTTGTTACCAGAGAAATCGTGGTAAATGCCATAAACAACGAACTGCCAAAATGCGTTTTGTTATAGCCTGAGTAATAAATGAAAGGATGCGGCGTATGCTTCGTCCTCTCTCAATAAAGGAGTATAGATATGGATCAGCAGACTGAAAATCCCCCGTCAGAGGTTAACCAGACGACGAAGTCAAATTACGTCTCTAAAGATATGGTGAGGGAGGCCGTAAATTCTCTCAGGCAGCAGAACAAGAAACCGACTATTGCGAGAATTCGCAAGACAATAGGCAAGGGAAGTTATACAACCATTTCCAAATGGTTCAGTGAAATCCAAAAGGAATCGGCCCCCGCCACGGATACTGAGGAGCCGGAAGTGTCAGCGGTACTGGCCGAGGCGGCTTCAAGGGCTGTCCAGGAATTATGGGAACTTGCCCGGAATGAAGTAAAAAAAGTCTATGAAAAGAAAATTAAGGAGCTAAATTCAGAGATTGCATCTTTTACCGAAAACAGGGAAGAGCTCTGCAAGGAAATAGATATCCTTCACGAAAAAATCCGGACTGACGGAGAGCTTATCAAGGAGAGTAATTATAAA
>NZ_KB899650.1 GCF_000378405.1 Succinimonas amylolytica DSM 2873
TTTGGGAGTAAATACTATTTTGTGTAAACTGTGATTTAACTCTTAAAAACCAACTTCTCCATTCTCTCTTTTGTAAGTGGTAGTTGAAGAAATTCATTTTTAATTGTGGTCCAGTTCTGTACGCGACTCTTGTCCCACTTTTCTTTTAGCGTAAGTATCCTCAGATACATAGCCCGGTAAACAGCATCCGGCGATTCGAAAGTTCCCTTTTTAGTTACCTTTCTCAGGCTGGAGTTTGTACTCTCTATCGCATTGGTCGTGTATATAAGCTTTCTGATGGCCGATGGGTAATCAAACAGCTGCAGTACAGTGTCAAGATTACGTTCCCAGCATTTTACGGCACCAGGATATTTCTTGCCCCAGAGCTCCCTAAACCTGCTGAAGTTCTGCAATGCTGTTTCTTTATCAACGGCATTATATACAGCCTTTATAGAATCGCAGAAAGCCTTATACGCCTTGCATGGAACGAATTCTAGTGCGTTTCTCATAAGGTGCACTATGCAACGCTGTACCACCGTATCAGGGAAAATGGTTTTAACGCCTTCCGCCAGTCCTGATACACCGTCCATGCACATAAAGAAAATATCTTCTACTCCGCGTTCCTTAAGGCTGTCCAGTATATTCAGCCATTTGGATTTTGATTCTGTCGGATCAATCCACAGCCCAAGAATATCCTTTTTGCCCTCCATGTTGATACCCATAATTACGTACACCGCATGTTTTGAGGCTGGCTGACTTGCCTCCTGACTGTTCATGCTGACATAGATGCAGTCAACATACACTACCGCATATACTGACTCCAGCCGGCGTGACCGCCATTCCTGAATCACTGGGGTAAGCCTTGCAATAATACATGAAACCATGGCCTGGCTGATTTCGCAGTGGTAGATTTCTGAGATGGTTTTGGCGATATCGGACTGACTCATTCCCATGCCATACAGGGAATAGATCTTGTCATCAATTCCGCATAAATCAGTCTTGTAGGTTCCTAAAAGACTAGGCTCAAAGCTACCGTCACGATCTCTCGGCACATCGATAACAATCTCTCCAAGATTGCTTTTAACAGTCTTGCTGCTGTACCCATTACGACGATCTGTTGTCTGCTTTGCCCCCTGGAAGGATCGGTTGTATCCCAAATGGCTATCCAGTTCTCCCTTAAGCATCTGTTCAACAGCTATTCCCAGTGCTTCACGCATGGTCTCCTGTACATCAGTAATTGAGCCATTGGCACATCCATTGGCAATTGCCTGAAATACATCCTGAGCAGCTTGACTATGTTTTTGTCTTGCCATTGTTCATTCCTTTTCATTTGTGAAAACTAACTGCGACATAACTGGGCCCATAATTATGCCACAGTATTACCTTGTTTACACAAAAATTTTATCACTCTCGAACATTTTGCAATTTCTGCCGTTCTTGCTATATTGAAGCCTTTATCTAGCATCTCATAAATCAGATTTTCATCTATTATCGGTTTCCTGCCTTTATACATACCTTTCTTTTTTGCTAATTCAATCCCTTCTTTCTGACGTTTTCGCCTCGTTTCATAATCATCTCTGGCCATTTGCAAGGCAATTTTCATAAGCATAGTCTGCATTGTATCAAGAACAATCTCCAATATCTTATCGGGATTATCAGGCTTAACATCCGAAAAATCTATGATTCCAGGTATGAGAAGCTTGGCACCTTTTGACTTTATCCTCTCAATAAGCTTTTCGGCATGAGCAAGAGGCAATCGACTGATACGATCTATCTTCTCCGCAATCAGGTAATCTCCTTCCTGCAAGTCATTTATTAGTTTCTCCAGTTCAGGACGATTTTGATCTACTCCAGAGGCTTTTTCACGATAAACGCCTGCGATATAGAAGCCCTGATCCTTTGCAAGTGCTACCAGAGAATCCTGCCTTTCTAGTTCTTGATTTTCTGTGCTTACTCTTTGATATATTCTTGCTGTTTTCATTGTCTTTACTTAACACAATTATATTTGAATATCGCACCTTTACAGATGGCAAATAACATTAACGCTGTAATCGTATTTAAAATCAAATTATTAAAGAATCTCATTCATCTTGCAAAATAATTTACATCAAAAGACAATTACCACGGATCGTTTTTCATTTCATAGTCATCAATTAATAACTTACCAGAATTTGAATCTACTATTTTATTTGTGATCAGCAATCTCCACAAATCCACCTTCAATTTCTCAAGTTTTGTTTTCTCTTTTTCACTTAACTTTTCATATCTTTCAGTTTCAAAAATGTTTTTTACATAATCCATAGAACCTGCTAAATATTTATTTTCAAATTTACATTTATCAATATTGCATTGATTGTAATATTTTGGGTAATTAACAGACGTTGCATAAAAGGCTGTAGTAAGAAAAAACATAAGTTTTGAAATTTTAAAATCATTAAAGTAAGAATCAACATCTAACAACAACCGTTCTTGAAGTTTATCTTTATAGACGTTAGCGAATTCGCATTGATTAAAAACAAGTGAATCAATTACAACGCCGCCCCCTATACAAAGAAATGCAACTTTCTGTCCTTTTTCAAGTTCTACAATTGAATCTATATCATCGTCCGGAGATTTAAAAAAAACATGAGCAGAATCAAATGTAAATTTCTTTCCAGTCTTTAAATAAAGAACGGGGGTGTTTCCAACAGAACTTTTAATTTTTTCAATTACGCCTATCAGTAGTAAGGGTTTATTTAAATATTCCCTATCACCTTTAATCTGATTTTTCTTGTAAGTATTATATACTGTTTCCACTGTAACTTGTTGTGCATTGGTAGTATCTTTAATATATTCCGATAATAAGACATCACCATTATTTAGAAGCATATTGTAATCATCCTCTAAAACAAAGGTAACCATTTTTTTAATAAAAGCTTTTCTTTTCTCAAGATCGTCATTCTCAATTACAGTTTTATCAATATTTGAAATATCATTAGGCCGCAACAAAGATATATATTGAGACAAATTCTTTGCTTCACTGTTAAAAGAAAAAGCTGCTAGTATAGCAATGATGATAAATCTTAGTGTTTTTTTCATGTTTATTATCTCATATTCGTTAAAAACGGCGCATTTAAGTCCCGTTTATGAAATTAGTTAGCTTCCTATTTTAAGTGTCATAATGACACTTAAAAATCACCAAGCCTTAATATCCCTTCTCGTTTAACTTCCGAAAGTAATCACAACCTTTTTGGTTTCCTAAATCACAAGCCTTGCCAAAGTATTCTTTTGCTGTCTGAAAATTCTGTCTTACGCCTTGACCGTTGTAGTAAAGAACTCCGATATTGTTGCACCCTAATCCCTCATTCAGGTTGCAGGCTTTCTCATAGTATGTTTTCGCCTGCTGGTAGTCCTGTCTTACGCCTTTACCACTATGGTAAAGAACTCCGAGATTGCCGCACCCTAAGCCATTATTCAGGTTGCAGGCTTTCTCATAGTATGTCTTTGCCTGCAGGAAGTCCTGCTTTACGCCTTGACCATTGTGATAAAGAACTCC
>NZ_KB899651.1 GCF_000378405.1 Succinimonas amylolytica DSM 2873
CGCAATTTCTCCTTTTCTTCTGCCGTTTCATCATCTAACCGAGGATTTCGTCAAGTCCCGAGCTTTTCTGCGAGCCGCCATTTACACCACATTCCCTGAATCAATGCCCGGAATGAGGAGATGTTTCCGGAATGGCCGGTCTTTTAAATGGGAAAAAATTGCATAAAATCCGTTACTTACCCCGCAAAGGCGATAAATACATGCCGAATACTGGTACTCAATTTGACTTAAGCGGGAGTGACTTATAAAATGTGTAGCGTTTCGAGAAGGCGGAAAATTGTTTCTGAGGGCTGTTTTTTTTTGGAAACGGCTCAGACATCTGTCTTCGTGTAAAAGGAACAGCACCCGTACGGTTTAATGCGGTATCCCCGCCAGATAATAGATTTTTGATATCATGACTAATAAAATTTACGACACCAGAATTAAGGAAATTACCGATCTTATCCCTCCTGTAGCTCTTATTGAGAAGTATCCCTGTACCGATAAATCCGCGAACACCGTTCTGAATGCCAGATCTGCCATTCACGACATTATGACAGGAAAGGATGACCGTCTGGTTGTCATTACCGGCCCCTGCTCAATTCATGATACCAAGGCCGCCATTGAGTATGCGGAGAGGCTTGCCGTTCTCCGTGACCAGTACAAGGACAATCTGGAAATCCTGATGCGCGTGTATTTTGAAAAGCCCCGTACCACAGTTGGCTGGAAGGGCCTTATCAATGATCCGTACATGGATAACAGCTTCGATATCAACATGGGTCTCAAGATTGGCAGAAAGTTGCTTCTTGACATTAATGATATGGGCATTCCGTGTGCCACAGAATATCTTGACGTTCTTACTCCCCAGTATCTGGATGAGCTGATTTCCTGGGTTGCCATTGGTGCCCGTACCACAGAGTCTCAGGTACATCGGGAGCTGGCCTCCGGCGTTTCTTCTCCTGTGGGATTCAAGAACGGCACTGATGGTACTGTGAAGATTGCCATTGACGCTCTCAAGTCTGCAGCTTCCCAGCATACCTTTCTTTCGGTAACCAAGTTCGGACACAGTGCTATTGTGAAGACTCTCGGCAATGAAGACTGTCACATCATTCTCCGTGGCGGCAGCAGAGGTCCTAACTATGATGCTGCCAGCGTTCAGAGCGCTGTAGAGGGGCTTGCCAAGGCCGGACTACCTGCCAAGGTAATGATTGACTTCAGCCATGCCAACAGCCATAAGGAGTTTAAGCGCCAGATGGAGGTTTGTGCTGATGTCTGCGGTCAGCTTGCCGGCGGTCAGAATGGCATTTTCGGCGTGATGATCGAGAGCCATCTGGTAGAAGGCCGTCAGGATCTGAAGGAAGGCTGCTCAGACAGCCTGGTTTACGGTCAGAGCATTACAGATGCCTGCATCGGCTGGGACGACACCGCTGTGGCTTTGGAACAGCTTTCAAAGGCTGTTGATGCACGTCGTGCAGCAAATGCCAAATAATTGAACCCGGAAGGGGAGCCGAGACAGTGTTCCCCTGTTCATGTGAAAACTACGCTGGTCATCAGGAGAGTAAAAATGGCTCGATATTCACTTGATAAAAACAAGATTAAGATTCTTCTTCTTGAGGGAGTTTCCGAAAGTGCTCTTGAGGTATTCGAAAAGGCCGGATACACCAATGTGGAGTACCTGAAGGGTGCTCTGGGCATGACGAGCTTATAGAGAAAATCAAAGACGTGCATTTTATAGGAATCCGTTCCCGGACTCACCTTACTGAGGACGTGTTTGAGGCAGCACACAAGCTCTGTGCCGTAGGCTGCTTCTGCATCGGTACCAATCAGGTGGATCTGGATGCTGCCCGGGCTCACGGTATTCCTGTTTTCAACGCGCCGTTCTCCAATACCCGTTCCGTTGCCGAAATGGTTACCGGTGAGTACCTGACCTTAATGCGTACCATCCCTGAGAAGAATGCTATTCTTCACAGAGGCGGCTGGGACAAGAGTGCCAAGGGGTCTTATGAGGTTCGCGGCAAGACTCTGGGCATAATTGGCTACGGTCATATTGGAACACAGGTGGGCATTATTGCCGAGGCTTTGGGTCTCAAGGTTGAGTTCTACGATATTGAAAACAAGCTTGATTTTGGTAACGTGCGTCAGGTTGAAACCCTGGATGAGCTTTATGCCCATGCTGATATCATTACTCTCCATGTACCTGACAATCCTACCACCAGAAACATGATCAATGCAGAATCCTTCAGCAAGATGAAGGACGGGGTGATCTTCATCAATGCCGCCAGAGGCGCTGTTGTTGATATTGATGCTCTCGTTGCTGCTCTTAAGAGCGGCAAGGTTGGTGGCGCTGCTATTGATGTATACCCGAAGGAGCCGGCAAAGAACGGGGATCCTTTCGAGTCTCCGCTGACCCAGTTTGACAATGTTATTCTGACCCCGCATATCGGCGGTTCCACCAAGGAGGCTCAGACCAACATCGGTATTGAAGTTGCCAACAAGCTGGCCACGTACTCCGATAACGGTTCCACGCTGTCTGCTGTTAACTTCCCGCAGGTTTCGCTGCCGGTTCAGGGCAATGTCAGCCGTCTTCTGCATGTTCACAAGAATGTTCCGGGAATTCTCAAGCAGATTAACCAGATCATGGCTGAGAGGAATATCGGCGTGGCTTCCCAGTACCTCCAGACTCTGCCGGATATCGGTTATGTGGTAATGGATGTAGTTACCGATGATGCCGAGGAAATCCTCCAGGAGTTTAAGAAGATTCCGGGAACTCTGAAGGCTCGTATTTTGCTGTAAGGTTGTTTTCTTTCCTCACAGTGAAGAAATGATATCTAAAAGGTCGGCTTTGTCCGGCCTTTTTAATTGTCCCTGTTCCAGGGAGTTATTTCTTTTTTCGTATTAGGTCCAAAAAGTCGTCTAATATAAACTCAAGTAAATAACAGAAATCGACTTTTTAGAAAAATAACGGAAAAACTTGAAAAAACTGACTGATTTTTAG
>NZ_KB899652.1 GCF_000378405.1 Succinimonas amylolytica DSM 2873
TTCCACAAGACTCCTCTGCTGATTCGTCATCTCATGGATGTGCGGCTCCAGATAGTCTCTGATTTCATTGCTGATGCTGCTCATACCGGTTTTCCTGTGTTAAAAAATGCGTCCTCACCGGATGGATAATTTACAGAGAGGCCCCCGGTTCCGGATTCCCCGTCGGATTTCTGGGACGTAAGCTCCCTGAGATGCTGTTCCACCGTGACCTTGTTCCACGCTCTCGGCAGCGACTGCGACAGCGTGACCAGACAGGCCCGGGACACCAGACCGGGGTACGAGCTGCCTTCATAAAGCCTGATAACGGCGGCGCAGCTGGTGATGGTGTTCCGGAGGCTCATGCTCGGATCGTTCTTCTGGTACTCGAACTTCCTTTTGCAGAACATGTAAAGTCCGCCCGGATCCCTGTCCAGTTCCCGGGCGATTTTTAACACCGCCTCCGCTGAACAGAACCGCGCATTTTCCCTCATGATTGCCTGATGATCCGGCGGACAGTGTTCCGGTTTTGTGGATCGGCTGAAATTGATATTTTCATCTGGCTTTCCGTCTTTGCGGTCATGCCTGGCAACTTCGATTCCGGAGAGGTAAAAAATCACGGCATCGTGGGTGATCCGCGGTATCACATAGCTTCCGATGCAGGTATAGGGAACGGAATACAGATGGTTGTTCACCGTTACGTGATAATTGGAGAGCACTTTCACCGCATTCAGAATTTCGGCATATTCCGGAATTTTCAGAACGGGCATAAGGCGCGGTCTCTCATAGGTATTGAAGAGATATTCCCGGGTTCTCTGGGTGTCTTTTCTGAAGGGGACGCGGTTGATTCTGAGTTCCACCTGCTCCTGCAGGAAACGGCAGTGTTCTGAGAAGGTTTTGATTGTCTGAAGCTCGTTTAAAAAGTCCGGGTCCTTGCCGCATCTTGTCTGTATAAGACCGACCGCGGCTTCAACGCTGCTTTTGCGCTGCGGCCTTCGGACCGGAGCGGCCTCAATGGCCAGTCCCAGCTCTCTCATAAAATTCTGGAAACTCGGGTTCAGCACGATGCTCGAGCCCCGGTGGCTGGTTATGGCGGCCTTGAAGTTGTCGCACTTCAGGAAGAGCGGCATGCGGTTCCCCAGATACCTGACAAACTCGGCAATACCCCGGCAGCTTTCAACGGTGGACTGTGCACTGACGAAGGTGGCAAAAGTGTAATAGCTGGCCGGGAAGGTAAATACCATAATCCAGCAGTCCTCAATCATGCTGAAGGTTTGCACCCGGTACCGGTCTCCCGAGAAATCCAGTTCAACGTACTCTCCGTACTTGAAATCCTGAATGAAGTAATAGTCTTCGTTCCTCCGGTTGATACTGTCGACTTCCTTCTTCACGGACTCGTAGAAGTACGACTGCGACAGAGGATTGGCACTCTGTTCCCGGCAGGTGTCAAGATATGACTTATAGACCTGACCTACGGACAGCCGCTTTTCAATAACAGCAATGGCTGCAAGGGCCTTGAAATCGGGATAGTACCTGCCGTCAATGACGGTGTCGGCCCGGACTGTCTTCAGGGGAGCCTTCGGATAGAACATGGCGTCGATAAGCTCGTCGCTCTGTTTGATGATGCTTTCAGCATACTCCGCGGGAGATACAGGCGACTCCTTTTCCTCGGAAGGACCGCTGCAGTCCCGGGAGGCCTCTCCATGCAGAACCTCAAGTCTGGAAATTACCAGCCTGACCGAATTTACGGAAATGCCGAGAACATTGGCGATGGTCTGCCTGCCGTGAGATATTCGGTGATACCTTAAGATCTGCCGGATCGTTTCCGGCTCCAGATGCCGTTTGTCAAAATCCTGTTTCTGACTCATACTGACCTCTTTCTGATTGCTGGGACTGACGTGCTGGTACTCACATCACGTGTTCAGAATAGCCGGTCATAAAAACCCCCCCGTAAAGTTTTGTTGGTATCTTTACCGGCCCTTTATTTGTAATACTTATACGGCATTTTTTTACAGTCAGGCCTTTTGATAAACCGTCTTAACCGGTGTTTTTCGTCATGAATATAGCTGCCGTCATACTTTATCGATAAATCTTTCCATCCAGGCTTTGTAATATAATGGCTTAACTACTTCCGGAAAGGTGGTTTTCGAGGGAATCCGGAGAGGATTTTTAGAATAAAAACTACCGGGAACGGCTTTAATACAAGGGGCGGCGGCAGGAAATATTTTTTGGAGAATTTCCGGAGACGGCAGGACATTGTCAGAAAGAGCGGTATTTCTATGCCTTAACAGTGTCTAAGCCTTATGTTTTCAGCTTTTGCAAGATCCTTACCTCATCATGCCGGACGTTTCAGGGAAAGACTTACCATCCGGAACTGCCCGGAAGGCTGTCCCTTAATTGTTAAATCTGCGACCGGTGTTGCAATAATAAATCAGGAGAGAACTGTTCTGGCCGCAACGGTTTCGGCAGCCTGAGCAGTCTCTGCAAGCCATCTCAGGAAGGAGCCCGGAGAGTAAAAGCATTTTTCGCTGTCGGTTGCCGGCATCAGGCATTTCAGCAGCTCTGCAGGATATTGTCCGATAAGAAAGAGCCTGTCGCAAAGATAGCGAAAGATTCCTCTCGGCTGAGCTTTCGGGGATTGGGGCATAGCCTTCGCCTCCCCTTTAATTTTCTGACGGGCGTCCATCATTCTGATCCTGAAATCCGAACTGAGCACTCCCTCGCTGCCGGTTATCCCGGAGTCCGCAGCGAAACCGGGAGTTCCC
>NZ_KB899653.1 GCF_000378405.1 Succinimonas amylolytica DSM 2873
TGGAAATTTAGTGAGGTCGTGACCAGCTTTTGAGGTAATTCATGACTCCCTTTTCCGGTGAATCTTGATCGATGATTACGTCCGTTCCTGGAGAAGCTTTCTGGAAATTCCTGATTGCTTTTTCCGATGAATCTTGATCCATGCAGGGGTATAAATGTAGTGATTAGACTCCCGCTTTGGGATGACTGTTTCTGAGTATGATGATGTTCTGGAGGAATCTCCTGCCCGGGGTTTACACTTTAATCACCGGCGGCCGGATTTGTTTAAAGAGAGGAAAGAAAGAATTGCGGGTGCTGGCCCGCAATATCGGCAATGATATTTCAGATTTATTCGGCTGACGGCTGTTTCTCGGCAGCAATAATTATTTCGGGCTGAACAGGATCATTGTTCGAAATCTGCTTATTCGGATCGTTGTATTCCGACAGGCCTTGAATCAGAGTTCCTGTCTCAGCAAGAATTTTTGTCAGAGAACCCTTGAAGTCAGAAATAAGCCGATCAATTTCCGGCCGGTCCTTTTCGGAGTTTTGACAGCAGTATATGGCAAAAGGCGTCAATAGCTGATGCATTTTACTGTACAGATCGCTGTACTGACTTACCTGAGTCCGCAGAGCGGCAATCAAGTATTCAAGATCAGATATTTTGCCGTGGCATATGCCGCATTCTTCTTCAAGAGATTCAGCATTATCATTCAGTTCGCTGATCTCTTTTTCCTGGGCTGTAATCTTATCCCGCAGGTTATCATTGGCGACACAGGATTCCTCTTTATAAGCATCATATTCTCCGGCAAGTTTCTTATATTTCTGGTAAAGCTGACTCTCTGCCTCTTCGCGAGATTTGATCTCCCCCTTAAGACGGGCTATTTCGGAATCAGAGTTCTCCTTAAGTTTCTGATAATCGCTTTTAAGCCGATCTGTTTCGGAATCCCTGCTTTTCCTGAAGTCCTGATAATCAGCTGAGAGACGCTTCCTCTCCTGTTTCAGTTCCTGGCATTCATTTTTGAGACTGGCGGTCTCAGCCTGACTCTCATTCCTGAACTTCTGATGCTCGCCTTCCATGCGGGTAATTTCATCCTCCAGTTTTTTTACCTGCTGTTCGAGCTTGCCATTTACGTCAAGGGCAAATTCATGATTCTTTCTGGAAGTTTCCAGTTCTTTCTGATGCGATACCTTCAGACTGTCAATCTGCGATTCCCAGTGGCGGCAGAGGGTTCCCCAGATAAGCCGGATGCTGTTATTGCACATCTCCTGAACATTGACCGGCATTGGAACGGAGCACTCCTGACGAACTCTGACTTCATCGCGGTAAATTTCGCAGGCAGCGGTGTAGTCCCGTTTTGAGTGAGAGGGAGCAATAATGCTAAGGGTGGCGGCGGTTACCTCCATTCCCCGCGAAGCAATTTCATAACAGGTCTTAAGCAGAGCCATGACGGTTTTGGAACAGGAAATTTCCCTGCCGTCGGATAATTTTATGGTATCAGTCATGCTGATTTCCTCATGTTGAAGATTGATCGATTTATTTCCAGCCGGTTGCAGGAAATGGCTGTATGCAGTATTTCCAAATTGATAGCTTTGCTGTCAGAGCTTGTGAGATAAGTCTTAAACGGCAATATTGGTACTTTTGGTACGGTACCATTCCGTACCATTTTGCTTCTGGCTTTATGCGACAAGGCTTAGCCGGTAATATGGTACTTCTGGTACGGTACCATTCCGTACCATTTGGTTTCAGGCTTTATACGACAAGGCTTAACCGGTAAACTCTTTCCTTTTTCAGGCACTTTTTTCTGACAGTTTGGGAAGTTACTTTGACACCTTGGGAAATCGCTCTGACATTCTGGGAACAAGCTCCTGATAAAAGTTCAGCGAGAGGTCAGTTAACCGATGACAGCATTTGCTCAACGCTGATCCTGTTTTTTAAAGACCTAAGAGAGTCCTTCAGATTTGAGCGCTCGGATCTGACTCTCGCAAGATTCTCCTCGCTTTTGCTGTACTTCACGGAGAGTTCGCTGTATTCATGGCATTTCTGCCGGAAATCGTCCTCCATCTGTTTCATCCGTTCCCTGAGATTGTCAGCCGTGATCGTGGCCTCGCAGATGGCTTGCAGATCCTTGCGGTTTATCAGGGCCTGACAGCAGTTGATATAACAGCACAGGCATTTCAGAGCGGTGTAGGTATCCCATTCGTAATAAGCCGCCAGTTCGGAGACTGTCTCCGGGGTCAGGTCTCCCCGGTTTTTAAGAACCTTGTCAAACAAACTCCTGATCTGCTCTGGTGTCAGGTATCCGATGTTTTCTGTCATTGCCGTTCTCCTCTGATTTCGCCGGCGGTTCCTCTCAGAGAAGAGCCGGACAGGGTTACGTAAATATCTGAAGGCCGGAACAGCCGGTCCTTCAGCGACGAAAGAGCCAGAGATTCCTTTTTCGCAATGTTTCCGAGGGCATGCCGCTGAAGCTGCGTGGTAAAGATGGTAGAACATGTTCCGTACCTCGCCTCCGCTATCTCCGCAAGCCTTAAAATAATGCTGTCGCTCAGATTTGCCATACCCCAGTCGTCCAGAATGCAAAGCTTTGCGGATTTCATCTTCTGCAGGAACTTTACGTAATCTGCGGAACTCATTGACTCCAGAATCATGCAGAATTCGTTCATGCTGCAATACATTACTGAATAGCCCCGGGTAA
>NZ_KB899654.1 GCF_000378405.1 Succinimonas amylolytica DSM 2873
AAACCTTTTACTGGAAAACAGTACAGTAGGAAATCCTGAGAATCCATTGTGCTGGACCACCAAAAGTCTTCGTAATATTGAGGCTTCACTCAAGGAATGTGGTGTAAATGGCGGCTCGCAGAAAAGCTCGGGACTTGACGAAATCCTCGGTTAGATGATGAAACGGCAGAAGAAAAGGAGAAATTGCGGGCTGGCAGCAAGATCAGGTTTTGAAACTTCAAAAAAAGAAACTGATGTAGGATAAACAGCAACACCAGTTTCTAAACAAAAATAGGCGGTTATATGGATATCACAAATGTTTTAGAAAATCAATCATTTGTTCATGTTGGCGTCGATCTTGCCAAGAATGTTTTTCAGGTTGCTTATATGGAACCGCGTACTAACACCTTGGTCAACCAGCAGATGAACAGAACCAAGTTCGAGAAATTTCTTAAGGACAGCAAGATTAAGTTCAAGGTCGTCATGGAAGCCTGCAGCACTTGCCACTACTGGGGACGCGAATGCAGGAAATACGGTCATTTACCGATGATTATTCCGGCTGAGATAACCAACAGCATCAACATTGGAAGCAAGGATGACAAAAATGATGCTCACGCAATCTGGCAGGCTTCGTTTCTGCCTGCCATAAAGACGATAAATGTAAGGTCTGAGGAGAATCAGGCCGAAGGATATTTGCTTAAAACCCGGGATTTTGTACTCAAGATTGATACCGAGACAAATAATAATCTCAAAGCTCTTCTGTCCGAATACGGGTGCGTGTGCAACACCACAGACTATGAAAAAACAAAGGCAGTGGCACAGGCCTTCCTGGATAAATCTTTTCAGGAAAACAAGCCATGGGCGTCTACATTGAAAGCATCTGTGGACGCGCTTAACAAAGTAAGAGAAGCAATCCATGAATCAGAGAAAAAACTCCATGAGAAGATTGAGGAGACTGCAAAAAACAATGACCTTGTTCAGAGACTTATGACAATACCGTATGTAGGTCCGATAACATCTCTGGCTTTTGCCAATGTGATGGCAGATCCTGCGTTATTTAAGAACGGAAGACAGTTTGCCGACTACTGCGGCGAAACTCCTTACCATACCGGAAGCGGAGGAAAGGTAACCATTCTGGGCATTGCCAGAAAGGGAAACCCTGTTCTGAAACGATCGCTGTATGAGGGGGCCAGCGGTCTCTATAACAGGGTTAAAACAGGCATAGAATCGAAAACCTGCCATTATTACCAGTCTGACTGGATATTAAATCTGGTGTGCAGAAAACCCCGCAAAGTGGCAATCTGCGCCATTGCCAACAAAATGTGCCGCATTGCCTGGGCAGTAGCCGCAACGGAAAACGGCAGATACGATCGGACGAAAACCTCGCTGGTTTCCGTATTGATGAAAAGCCCTGAGCAGATAGAACAGCAGAAAGCAGCAAAGGCTCAGGCAAAGGCCCAGGCAGCTGCCAAAGCATCTGCCAAAGCAGCATAATCAGGATTAAGCAATAAATGATTAACAGAAAGGAATTAATGAATAAGGGATTTTGACATACTGAGATAACAGCAGGATCAAAGAACTTTGTCTCTGCAGGTTAGCAGAGACGGTTTTCTCCAAAACGTCTGACCTCCATTGCAGTTTGATGCATAGATATAGAATTTGGCGGGAGAATACCTTAAAGACCTTTAGATCAAAATTGTGGAGCCGGACAGGCAATTTGCCAAGGCTCTTTTAGAAACAGAACATAGAAGTTAGCGAGTACTGATGCCTTTGTTTCTGCTGTTCAGTATGACAGCAACGAGTTTGCTCTGGTGGACAGGACGTTTTTTTCCCTCGCCTCATAGGCCGTTCAAGGAAATGTACCACCATCAGGGCAAGCCTAATCGGAGGTGGTTATGCCGACGATCTAAGATTTTGCTGAACCGCAGCGTCATAATTGAGAGCCCGAAAACTGGGGGGCAGCCCCCTTAGTTTTTTGCACCCTGAAAAAAGGCTGCATTCGAAATACATTCTTGAGAGGCAAACCCTTGAGCTGCCTACTCAGCACATAGGGATGGTCAGCAAAGTTTTGGTTTTGGCAGCACTATCAACAAAGGCCGAAGAAACTACTTGACCCCACCGCCATTTACACATAGGAAAAGGAATGTCTGTCAGTTATGTAACCATTGG
>NZ_KB899655.1 GCF_000378405.1 Succinimonas amylolytica DSM 2873
CTGTGTGTGCAGAGCGAAACCAGCAATCAGGGCAAAGTGATCTGTGCCAGCGTCAGCATGACCCAGCCAACTTAACGGGGGCCGGAACGGATCTTACCGAAGAGATCCGGGCCGCCACTCCATGCCAGGGCATGCAGCGTTCCGAATGCGGCTTAAGGGCCGTCGCTTTCGTTTGTCCGCCGGGGAGCTTTCTTTCATAATAAACTTGAGACATTTAATATTAACAGCAACAATCTCTGTTTAAAATCTTATGTTGCCGCATAAATCGTCAGCAGAAGTTCCGCATTATTATCAAATGTCTTATACACCGGAGCAATCCCGGATAAAGCAATACTGTCCTTTATGATAACGGGCACCCCTTCCCCGCGGCGGTCCATTATAAAGGTTCGCTTGTTGTCCGGAATATCCAGAGGCACGGCACATCTTGCCAGCAAACTGCTGATTAAGCCGTTCCGCGAAATTTGCCTGAATGGCAAGGTTTCAACAGAAAGAGAATTTGGTATGGCACCAGGCGAAAATATCTCAACCCGATCGGCAAACATGTGAAGACGAATTTTTGAACCACTGATGGAGTAATCACGATGAGCTACAGCATTGACTACTGCTTCAAAAATTGCCCGCATGGAATACTGCGGGTGATCCTCTCTTCCCCATTCGTTCTTCTCGCCCCGTACCTTCATGTTTCGTCGTACAAACAAACAGGCATCGCGGATTTGAACATCCAAGGGGCCTGTTATATCCTGAGCATCAAGCTGGTCGGCGGAATCCCTCACTGTGCCGCTGTAGGCCACAGCCTGAATGTAGGCACTTCTTAAGTATTCCTGAGGCGCATCAGAAACCATCAGGATACCAGAAACCGTAGGAACAAAAACTCCGGTTTCATATTCAGTTATGAAACTCATTTTAACCAGAAATTCATGGTCATCGTCGGGAGAAAGGGAAGATCTGAATTTATCCCACAATTTTTTATCAAGACAGTCCAGGGAGGAGCCAACCACCGCCTGCTCATCAAAATATATCATTCTGGTCTGACTTCTCTGCTGAAAAAGCCTGGCCAGAAATTCCGGAGACATCTCGCGCTTAGAACTTCCAATTCTCTGAAAATACCCGTCTGGTCCTTTATGCACAAAGAGACTTCTGTCAACATCTACTCTGATAACAACCTTTTCATCACCGTTGTTATCAAAAAGATGAACCTTGGCAATCTGACAGTAAAGCTGCGGCTCAATTAAATCATGACAGATATTTCGGATCCAGGTCTCCACAATATCCAGCTTGTCCTCAGGTATACCGACAATCATTTTTGACTTGTCATCAACCCCCAGGACGAACACACCGCAGCACGAGTTAGCCATAGCTGCCAGTTCATCTGCCATGCTTTTACTGTTTGGAGAAAACACGCTGCCACCGTTAAAACGCACGTCCTTTAGGAGTTGTGCATAAATAACCTTTACAACTTTTTATAAGTCTAGCCCTATTATGCTATCATGACAATCAACTGTAACGTTGATGTCAATGAGGCTGATATGGTAGAGCTTGACGAGGTTGCAATAGCAACAAAAATTAAAAAGATGCTTCCATTCCTGAATGAATTCCAAAAGCGGATATATCTTGCTTCAGAAGCAGAAATTTTGGGTTATGGCGGTGTTTCGAAAATCAGCAAGGAAACTGGAGTTTCCAGAGTGACCATAAGCTCGGGAATAAAAGAACTCAATTCCCTTGATAGAGAAACATCTGAACAATTGCAAATCAGCCTCCAAAAAGAGCGAGTAAGAAATGAAGGCGGCGGGAGGAAGCGTGTCGAGGAAACGCAGCCTGGGGTAAAGGAAGCCTTGGAATCAATCATAAGTGAAAGCTCCTTTGGTGATCCGCAAAGCCTGCTGAAGTGGACTACGAAGAGTCTGAGAAATCTTGAACAGGAAATGAACCGCAAAGGATTTAATCTCAAATACAGAAAAATTGGTTACCTGTTGAAAGAACTGGGATATAGCCTCCAACTGAATC
>NZ_KB899656.1 GCF_000378405.1 Succinimonas amylolytica DSM 2873
GAATTTCTTCAACTACCACTTACAAAAGAGAGAATGGAGAAGTTGGTTTTTAAGAGTTAAATCACAGTTTACACAAAATAGTATTTACTCCCAAAAAACGAGTAACATAGGTTTTATTGAATTTCAAAGAAATTTTTTAATTTGGCACATACGGGTGCCAAATTGGAACTTGCAAGTTCCAATTTGGCGTGGCTTACCGATTGAAACATTTCTGCATATAGTTTTTCGCCTCACAGGGTAATTCTTGTTTTACGATGTGGAACGCAGTGCGTTCCGAATTGAATTTTTGGAATCAAAAGGGCAAAAATAATGATGACTATAGAACAAATACTTGCTATGGACGAGAAACAGATCTTTGATCGTAAGAGTATTCAAATAAAGCCATCTGATTTATCTGCTACTATCTGTGCTTTTGCCAACGCTGATGGGGGAACAGTAGCAATAGGAATTTCAGATAAACATAAACGAATAGAAGGTGTTGATTATCATACAGAGCAGTTAAATGAAATTTTGAGAACACCAATTGCCTTTTGTAATCCATCCGTTCCTGTCAGTGTTGAATTTGTTGAGTGTATTAATTCTGAAGGAAAGAAGGATCACGTTTTATTGATGCATATAGAGGCTAGCCCTCTTTTTCACGCAAATCAAGCAGATGAAGTATTTATCCGGGTGGGGGATAAAAGTAAAAAACTGGATTTTAATGATCGTTTGACACTAATGTACGCCAAAGGGGTTCGTTATTATGAGGATGAACCGGTTGCCGATGCCTCCATCAAGGATCTTGATATGGATTTTATTTCTCAGTATTGTGCGAAAATAGGATATGGAAAAACTCCTGAACAGTATGTCCGTGAAAATAAGAAATTCGTAACTATCAAGGATGGCAAAGATCAGATTTCAGTTGCTGCGATTTTACTTTTTGGGAAGAATCCTCAACTCTTTTTTCCGAGAGCATTCATTCGTTTTATCCGTTATGAGGGAAATGAGTCTTTGGTAGGAAAAGATATGAACGTTGTCAAAGATGTAATTTTTGAAGGTCGAATTCTTGACCAGGTAGAAAAGGCTGTTTCTTTTATACAGAACCAAATGAAGGAAAAGACTTACCTCGGCAATGACGGAGTTTTTGTTACAGAGGAGGAGTATGGTAAGTTTGTTCGTACAGAACTTGTTGTAAATGCTGTTGCGCATAGAGACTATGGAATAAAAGGAACTGATATCCAGATAAAGATGTTTGATAACAGACTTGAAGTTGATAGTCCTGGTGTTTTTGCCGGAATGGTGAAGAAAGAGAACATTCGCTATACTCACTACTCAAGAAATCCAAAAATAGCATCTTTCCTAAAAGATTACGGCTATGTGAAAGAGTATGGTGAAGGTGTTGATCGAATGTGCAAGGAATTGGAGAATATAGGACTTCCTTGTCCGATATTTGACAACAATTCCTTTATCCTCAAAACAACTGTGATGGGAGCTTCATTTCGCTCAAAGTTCGGTAGAAACGAATTTGCCGATTCGCAGTCAAAATTGCCGATTGGTGAAGAAATGATTGCCGATTCTCAGTCAAAATTGCCGATTGGTGAAGAAATGATTGCCGATTCG
>NZ_KB899657.1 GCF_000378405.1 Succinimonas amylolytica DSM 2873
CGATCATAATCTATTACTGTCAGAGTGGAGACTCAATGGTGGATATGATCGTGTGAGTTGTAGTGTTACTTTTTGTAAAATCTTAGGCTATATTAATTGTGAGAGACGCGGAAACAGATGTTGATAAAGCGGTATCTTCAGTAAAAAGCGCCTTGAAAAAATCGCAATTACCGGTTCCGGACACCTGTAATCTATGGAAAAGAGATGAAGATAATAATATAAAGGTGGCTTTTACATTAATGCCCATGTGCAGTTCGAATCCGACAACCGGAGCTTTGGAAGATCTTTGCTGGAATATTCTGGCAAACGATCCTCGATATGAGATGCGTAGTGATGTCACTTCATTTGTGTCGCGCATGAAAGAAAAATATCACAGAATTTCAGCTCATGAACATAAGAGTAAACTTCATGCTTTCTTTTCTGTCAATGAGAATTTAATTTCGTTAAAAATAGGTGAGGCTTCCAGAGCTGGTGCTTTTGATTGGAATAGTAATTACTTGCAACCTCTGAAAGATATAATTGAGCAAGGTTTTGTTTAATATTTTGGCTCAATACGGAGTTACTGGTGAAGATATGGATAATGTAAATTATCTGCTTCCATGCAGGCGGTAGGGGTATTTATACTGGCAGGCACACGAAAGTCAGAAAACAAAATCTTTTAGGCTGGTATTTCGCAAGTAATCAGATTGAAGAAATTTTTAAAATTGGTAAAGATGGAGAAAATGCTTCCAGTTTTTGTATAATCTGAAGAAAGCTTTAGAGGCTATTTGCTGATTACGTTTATAACTTCGGAAATATTAAAAGTATTAATGTATTGGTTATTGAATACAGGATACAATTCAAATATATATTTTTAGTGCTATAATATCAGAGTTCACATATTTCATAAATATCTGTTAACATCCGTGCCGCCAAAAATGATGAAGGAAATCTATTCTCTATTAAAAATAAAATCTCCAGCCACAATTAGTGTACATTCCTGTGGAAGATGAACAGAAGCGAGTGCATACTGTACTACAGAATAATCAATCTGAACTGAAAGCTTGTGTTTAGTAGAAATTTCCCAATTAGTAATACTATATAAGATGTGCAAATATTGAGCACATCTTGTCTCAATATCTCATTATTTACTCAATATACCAATCAACAACATAACTACCTCAGTTTTCAGGTAGACATAAATCCCGTTTTCTCTCTAAAAAAATTAAAAAATATCGACAAAATTGTGAAATTTTTCTTGAGTATAGTCTAATTATAGCTTATAATTAGACTATATGTTTGCGGAGTTTGATATGCCAATACCTAGAGATATTCTTGATGTAGAAAGACCTAAAAATACTGTTGTTATTGTTTACGGAGTAAATAAAGATAAGTACGCTGTCAGACAAAGAGTCGGCT
>NZ_KB899658.1 GCF_000378405.1 Succinimonas amylolytica DSM 2873
GTTCGTAATCTGCCTCACGTTAACGTAGGCACTATCGGTCACGTTGACCATGGTAAGACCACCCTTACCGCTGCTCTCACCACTCTCCTGAACAAGAAGTTCGGCGGCGGTGCAGCAATGTCCTACGATCAGATCGACAATGCTCCTGAGGAAAAGGCTCGCGGTATTACCATCAATTCTGCTCACGTTGAATACGATACCGATAAGCGTCACTATGCTCACGTTGACTGCCCGGGCCATGCTGACTATGTTAAGAACATGATTACCGGTGCTGCCCAGATGGACGGTGCTGTACTCGTAGTAGCTGCCACCGATGGCCCTATGCCTCAGACCCGCGAGCACATTCTGCTTGCCCGTCAGGTAGGTGTTCCTTATATCATCGTATTCCTGAACAAGTGTGACATGGTTGATGATGATGAACTCCTTGAGCTGGTTGAAATGGAAGTTCGCGAACTTCTTAACGAATACAAGTTCCCGGGAGACGATACCCCTGTAATCCGTGGTTCCGCTCTTGGTGCTCTGAACGGCGAAGAGAAATGGGTTGAAAAGGTTTATGAGCTGGCAGCCACTATGGACAGCTATATTCCTGAGCCGGTACGTGATGTTGATCATCCGTTCCTGCTGCCTATTGAAGATGTATTCTCTATCTCTGGCCGTGGTACCGTAGTTACCGGTCGTGTTGAGCGTGGTATCATCAAGGTAGGTGACACTGTAGAAATCGTTGGTATCAGACCTACTGCCACTACTGTTTGTACTGGCGTTGAAATGTTCCGCAAGACCCTTGACGAAGGCCGTGCTGGTGAAAACGTTGGTGTACTGCTTCGTGGTACTAAGCGTGAAGAAGTTGAGCGTGGTCAGGTTCTTGCTCAGCCTGGTTCTATCACTCCGCATACCAAGTTCAAGGCAGAGGTTTACGTACTTACCAAGGAAGAAGGTGGTAGACACACTGCATTCCTTAACGGCTATCGTCCGCAGTTCTACTTCAGAACCACTGACGTTACCGGAACTATTGCTCTGCCGGAAGGCACTGAAATGGTAATGCCTGGTGATAACGTAACCATGAATGTAACTCTGATTCACCCGGTTGCTATGTCCAAGGGCCTCCGTTTCGCTATTCGTGAAGGCGGTCATACCGTTGGCGCTGGCGTTGTTGCCGAGGTTGAGGCTTAA